>NZ_CALSFU010000011.1 GCF_943737005.1 Achromobacter sp. Marseille-Q4962
CGACCTGTCGCGCCCCGTGCCGGCGGTGCCCGAACGGGCGGCCAGCCCGCGCGCCCAGGCGCTGCTGGACGTCATCCGGCGCGATTTCCCGTCCTGTGCGCAGCCGCTGCTGGTGGCCGGCGTGCAGCGCCAGATCGAATTCCAGGATCCGGCCTACGCCGAAGAGTACCTGCGCCGGGTGAAGGCGCTGCGCGACCTGGACGAGCGGCATGGCGGCGAGGCCGGGCAATGGGCGCTCACCGAGGCGGCGGCGCGCTATGTGGCCACGGCCATGGCCTACGACGACGTGATCCGGGTGGCCGACCTGAAAACGCGCGGCTCGCGCTTCGAGCGCGTGCGCGGCGAAGTCGGCGCGCAGCCCGGCCAGCTCGTCTACACCACCGAATTCGTGCATCCCCGCCTCGAGGAAATCTGCGGCACGCTGCCGGCGGGCCTGGGACGCTGGCTCGAAGGTTCCCGGACTTTCGGCGGCTTCGTGCAGCGCCGGCTGGCCAAGGGCCGCCGGCTGCAAAGCGGCACGCTGGGCGGGTTCCTCATGCTGTACGCCCTGGCGGGCATGCGCCGCCTGCGCCGCCGCACCCTGCGCCACCAGGCGGAGATGGCCAGCCTGAAACAGTGGCTCGACCTGGTGGCGCGGCTCGCGCCGCAGGATTACGCGCTGGCGGTGGAAACGCTGAAATGCCGCCGCCTGGTCAAGGGCTACAGCGACACGCACGCGCGCGGCGGCGGCAAGTTCCGCGTGCTGCTCGATGCGGCCGCCAGGCTGGCGGGCCGTCCCGATGCGGCGGCCACGCTGCGCGAACTCCGCGAAACCGCCCTGGCGAACGAGAAATGCGGCCCGCTGGAACGGCTGGCCGCCGAGAAACTGGCCGCCTGAGCCGACACAGAACCCATCCGGAAGAGACGACGCCGTGCATACCCTCAAGCTCATCGTCCGCGAAGTGCGGCAGGAATCCCCCCTCATCCGCTCGCTGCGGCTGGCGCGCGAGGACGGCGGCCCCCTGCCGGGCTTCGGCCCGGGCGCCCACGTCAAGGTGGCCGTGCCCGGCCTGGCCGAGCCGCGCTGCTATTCGCTGGTGCAGCTCGCCCCCGATGCGGCGCGCTTCGCCGCCCCGCAGGAATACCGGCTGGGCGTGCGGCTGGAAGACCCCAGCGCGGGCGGCTCGCGCCACATGCACGGGCTGTCGGCCGGCGACGCGATCAGCGTGGAAGGCCCGCACAACGACTTCCCCCTGCACGAAGCCCCGTCGGGCGAGGAACCCGTCCTCCTCATCGCGGGCGGCATCGGCATCACGCCGGTGGCTTCGATGGCCGCCGCGCTCAGGGCGGCGGGCCGCGCCTTCCACCTGCACTATTGCGGCCGCAGCGCCGGCCAGCTGGCCTTCCTGCCCGAACTGCAGGCGCTGGCCGGCGCGGACATGACGGTGCACGCGGACGACGACCCCGCCACCTGTTTCGACCTGGGCGCGCTGCTGGACGGCGCCTCGCCGCGCCAACACCTCTACGTCTGCGGCCCCAAGGGCCTGATCGACGCCGTCATCCAGGGCGCCAGGGCCCGCCACTGGCCCGACGCGCACGTGCATTTCGAACTGTTCAGCGCCGCCGCCCCGCGGGCCGGCGACCGGCCGTTCGAGGTGGAGCTGCGCCAGGCCGGGCGCGTGCTCGTCGTTCCCGCCGACAAGACCATCCTGGAAGTCATGGAGGAAGCCGGCTGCGATCCGATGTACGACTGCAAGCGCGGCGAATGCGGCGTCTGCCAGGCCACGGTGCTGGAAGGCGAGCCCGACCACCGCGACTACTACCTTTCCGACACCGAAAAGGCGAGCGGAAAACTCATCCAGATCTGCATCTCGCGCGCCAAGTCGGCGCGCCTGGTGCTGGATCTGTAGGGCCTGTACCGATAAGGAAGCGACCATGGCCAGATACCGCGACAACCCCGACGCGATCCGCGCGCTGCTGCGCGAAACCGAGGTCCACAAAGACCTGTTCATCGACCCCGAGCTGTTCGAGCTGGAGATGGAACGCCTGTACGCCAATACCTGGGTGTACGTGGGCCATGACAGCCAGGTGCCGAACCCCGGCGATTACATCACCACCACCGTGGGCAATCAGCCCGTGGTGATGGTGCGCCACGGCGACCGCTCGGTCCGCGTGCTGCACAACCGCTGTCCGCACAAAGGCACCATGGTCGCCGGCGACCCCTGCGGCAACACCGGCAAGTTCTTCCGCTGCCCCTACCACGCCTGGACCTTCAAGACCGACGGCAGCCTGCTGTCCATTCCGCTCAAGAAGGGCTACGAGAACACCGGGCTGGAGCAGTGCGAGGCCAGCCGGGGCATGGCGGCCGTGGCCGACGTGCGCAACTACCGCGGTTTCGTGTTCTGCCGGCTGAACCCGGTGGGGCAGTCGTTCGAGGACTTCTTCGGCGAATCGCTCTCCACCCTGGACAATATGGTGGATCGCTCTCCGGAAGGCAGGCTGGAGGTGGCCGGCGGCGTGCTGCGCTACATGCACCGCTGCAACTGGAAGATGCTGGTGGACAACCAGACCGACACCTGCCATCCCATGGTGGCGCACGAATCTTCCGCCGGCACCGCGGTCAAGGTCTGGGAACAGGCGCCGCCCGGCACCCCCAAACCCATGGCGGTGGAGCTGTTCGCGCCCTTCATCTCGCCCTACGAGTTCTTCGAGAACATGGGCATACGCGTCTGGGAAAACGGCCACGGACACACCGGCGTCTCGGATTCCATCCACGCCTCGTACTCCGGCATTCCGGGCTACTGGGAGGCCATGGTCGCCGCCTACGGCGAAGCGCGCGCGGGGCAGATCCTGGGCGACGTGCGCCACAACACGGTGTACTTCCCCAACATCATGGTCAAGGGTCCCATCCAGACCCTGCGCGTTTTCAAGCCGCTCGCCGCCGACCGCACGCTGGTGGAATCGTGGACCTTTCGCCTGGTGGGCGCGCCCGACCTGCTGCTGGAACGCACCCTCATGTACAACCGGCTCATCAACGCGCCCACCTCCGTGGTGGGGCACGACGACCTCGAGATGTACGAGCGCGCGCAGGACGGCCTGCATTCGCGCGCCCGCGAATGGGTGAACGTGGGCCGGCTGTACGACCCCGCCGAGCTGGACCGCAAGAACGTCGTCACCAACGGCACCAACGAATGGCAGATGCGCAACCAGTACCGCGCCTGGGGCCGCTACATGACCGCCGCCGACGCCGGCAGCCTCGCCACGTCCGAAGGAGCCCCGCATGAGCGCTAGCGACCGCGACCTGATCGATTTCGTGTATGCCGAAGCGCGCATGCTGGACGAACAGCGCTTCGAGGAATGGCTGGACCTCTTTACCGATGACGGCTATTACTGGATGCCGCTGGCGCATGGACAGACGGACCCGCGCCTGCACGCTTCGCTCATGTACGAAGACAAGCTGTTGCTGCGCGTGCGCGTGGAGCGGCTGGCGGGGCAGCGCACCTTCTCGCAGCAGCCGCGCAGCCGCAGCCACCACCTGCTGCAGGCGCCCACCGTGGAAACCGGCCATCCCGAGGCCGCGCCCGCCGAGGGGCGGCATGTGGTGCGCGCCGCCTTCCATTACGTGGAAACGCGCGGCGACAGCCAGACGCTGTACGCGGGCTGGGCCACGCACCATCTGGTGGAACAGGACGGCCGGCTGCGCATCCGCCTCAAGCGCGTGGACCTGGTCAACTGCGACGCCGCGTTCGGCAACATCCAATTGTTCATGTAGGAGCGGCTCGTGAGCGCGACGGTTTATCAGGCATTCCTCGACACCGCGGCCCGCTGCGGACAGAACCCGTTTCTCTGCATTCTGCCCGAGACCGCCGGCGCCTACGGCGTCGCCGCGGGCGAGATCGGCTACGCCGGGGCGGCGGCGGCCATCGAAACGCTGAAGCTCGCCTATGCCCGCGCCGGCTACGGCCACGGCCACCGCGCCGGACTGCTGCTGGAGAACCGCCCGGCCTTCTTCCTGCACTGGTTCGCGCTCAATGCGCTGGGCGTGTCGGTGGTGCCCATCAACCCCGACCTGCGCGCCGCCGAGCTGGAATACCTGGCGGGCCATTCCGAGATCGCGCTGGCCGTGGCCCTGCCCGCGCGCCACGGCGAGCTGCGCGACGCGGCCGCGCGCGCCGGCCGGCCGCTGGCCGTCATGGGGCCGGACGACGCGCCCCCGCCCGCCCCCTTCGCCGCGCCGCTGGCGGGGTCCGCGCCGGGCGAGCTGACCGAGTGCGCGCTGCTCTACACCTCCGGCACCACCGGCCGCCCCAAGGGCTGCATCCTGCCCAACCGCTATTTCCTGCACGCGGGCGGCTGGTATGCGCGCATCGGCGGCCTGGCCGAGCTGCGGCCCGGGCAGGAGCGCATGATCACGCCCCTGCCGCTGGTGCACATGAACGCCATGGCCTACTCCGCCATGGCCATGGTGCTGACCGGCGGCTGCCTGATTCCGCTCGACCGTTTCCATCCCAAAACCTGGTGGGACAGCGTGCGCGCCTCGCGCGCCACCGTGCTGCATTACCTGGGCGTCATGCCCGCCATCCTCATGAAGGCCGAGCCCGCGCCGGACGACCGGCAGCCCGCCATCCGCTTCGGCTTCGGCGCGGGCGTGGACCGCAAGCTGCACCGTCCCTTCGAGGAGCGCTTCGGCTTTCCGCTGCTGGAGGCCTGGGCCATGACGGAGACGGGCGCGGGCGCGGTCATCATCGCCAACCGCGAACCGCGCCACATTGGCAGCAGCTGCTTCGGCCGCGAGGAAAACGACGTGCAGGTGCGCATCGTGACCGACGAGGGCGCCGACGCGCCCGTGGGCGAACAAGGCGAGCTGCTGGTGCGCCACGCGGGCGACGATCCGCGCTACGGCTTCTTCGCCGGCTACCTCAAGGACCCGGCCGCCACCGACGAGGCCTGGGAAGGCGGCTGGTTCCATACCGGCGACATCGTGCGGCGCGAGACCGACGGCGCGCTGCGCTTCGTGGACCGCAAGAAGAACGTGATACGCCGCAGCGGCGAGAACATCTCGGCCGTGGAGGTGGAAAGCGTGCTCATGCAGCACCCCATGGTGAAGGCCGTGGCCGTGGCCGCCGTGCCCGACGCGGTGCGCGGCGACGAGGTGCTGGCCTGCGTGGTGCCTGAACGGCCGCTGCCCGACCCCGCCGCGCGCGAAGAGGCGGCGCGCGGCATCGTGCAGTGGAGCCTGGCCCAGCTCGCCTATTACAAGGCGCCCGGCTATGTGGCGTTCGTGGATGCCCTGCCGCTCACCACCACCAACAAGATCCAGCGCGGCGAGATGAAGGCGCTCGCGCCCACGCTGCCCGGCACGCCGCACTGCGTGGACACCTGCGCCATGAAACGGAGGAACGCCTGATGGGCCGGCGGGGCTATGACGGGATCGTGGCGGCGCTGCCCGTCTCGGTTCCCTATCAGCGCTACAGCACGCACGCGGCGCACTGGTGGCTGGGGCGCGCGCTGGGCGCGCTGGTGCGCGGCGCCGGCCTGCGCAAGGAAGAAGTCGACGGCATGTGCGTATCCAGCTTCACGCTCGCCCCCGACACCGCGGTGGGCCTGGCGCAGCACCTGGGCATGACGCCGCGCTGGCTGGACCACATTCCGATGGGCGGGGCCAGCGGCGTGGTCGCGCTGCGGCGCGCCGCGCGGGCCGTGCAGGCCGGCGACGCCGCGGTCGTCGCCTGCATCGCGGGAGACACCAACCACGTCGACTCGTTCCGCAACACGGTCAGCCAGTTCTCGCGCTTTGCGCAGGACGCGGTGTATCCGTATGGCGCGGGCGGGCCGAACGCCAGCTTCGCGCTGCTGACGGCCAACTACATGCGCGCCACCGGCGCCGCCCGCGAGGATTTCGGCAAAGTGTGCGTGGCGCAGCGCGAGAACGCCCTGCGCTATCCCCACGCGCTCATGAAGAAGCCGCTGACGCTGCGGCAATACCTGGACGCGCGCGTCATCGCCGACCCCATCCACCTGTTCGACTGCGTGATGCCCTGCGCCGGCGCGGACGGCTTCCTGGTCATGGAAGCGGCGCGCGCGCGGGCGCTGGGCCTGCCGCATGTGCGCATCCTCTCCACCATCGAACGGCACAACGCCTGGATCGACGACCCCATCCAGACCCGCGGCGGCTGGACCATGGACGTGGACGAGCTGTACGGGCAGTCCGGCACGCAGCCCGCGGACATGGACTTCCTGCAGGCTTACGACGACTACCCCGTCATCAACCTGATGCAGATGGAAGACCTGGGCTTCTGCCGCAAGGGCGAGGCGCCTGCCTTCGTGCGCGGCCACGATTTCACGATTGGCGGCAGTTTTCCGTTCAACACCAACGGCGGCCAGCTCTCGGTGGGCCAGGCCGGCGCCGCCGGCGGCTATCTGGGACTGGTGGAGGCGCTGAGGCAGCTTTCCGGCACGGCGGGCGGCACACAGGTGCCGGACGCCCGCCTCGGCATGGTGAGCGGATTCGGCATGATCAACTACGACCGGGGCCTGTGCACGGCCGCGGCCGTGCTGGCGCGGAGCGACGCATGACCCGACCTTTGTCTCCCCCGCCGCGCAAGAACCCCGTGGCCCGCACGCGGCAGCCCACGCTGCCGCCCGGCTCGCGCAGCCGGCGCGCGCTGGGCCTGACGGCCGCCGCCGCCGAGGGCCGCTTCGCGCTGCAGGTGTGCGCCGAGTGCGCCGCCGTGCAGTACCCGCCGCGCGAGGTGTGCGGCCGCTGCCTGTCAGAACGGCTGTCGTGGAAGCCGGTGTCGCCCCTGGGCGTATTGCTGGCCAGCACCACCCTGCATCACAGCAACGACCTGTATTTCCGCGAACGCCTGCCCTGGCGCGTGGGCACGGTGCGCATGGACGCCGGCCCTTCGGTCGTGGCCCACGTGCACCAGGATTGCGCCGACGGCGCGCGCGTGCGCCTGGCGCTGAAACTGGACCGCAGCGGCCAGGCCGTGATGATCGCCCTGCCCGAACGGAGCACGCCCCATATGGAAGACGACAAGACCCTGCGCGAGACTTCGTGCGATCCCAAGTTCCGCCGCGCCCTGGTCACCGACGGGAAGTCGGCGGTCGGCCAGGCCGTGGCGCGCGCCCTGCTGGACGCGGGCAGCCCCGCCGTGTTCCTGGGCGATCCGCAACCCTGGCGGCGCGACGCGGCGTTCGACGCGCTGGCGGCCGAGGCCCGCGTCCAGGCCGTGGCCCTGGACGTAACCGACACCGACTCGGTGGAGCGTGTGGCGGCGTCCATCGGCGGCAAGGTGGAGATCCTGGTCAACACCGCCGACTTCGAGCGCGAGGGCGGCCTGCTCCACCGCAAAGACGTCAATACCGCGCGCGACGCGCTGGACGTGAACGTGCTGGGCCTGGCGCGGCTGGCCCAGGCCTTCGGCCCGGCCCTGTGCGCCCGCGCCGCCGACGGCGTGAACAACGCGGCGGCCTGGGTGAACGTGCTTTCGATCTACGCGCACGTGAACCTGCCCGCGCGCGGCATGTGGTCGGCCTCCAAGGCCGCCGCGCTGTCGCTGGCGCAATGCCTGCGCGCCGAAATGCGCGCCGCGGGCGTGCGCGTGGTGAACGTGTTTCCCGGTCCGCTGGACCATAAGTGGGAACAGCGCACGCCGCCGCCGCGCGTGGCGCCCGCCGCCCTGGCCGGCGCCATCGTGCGCGCGCTGCGCGACGGCCTGGAAGACGTGTACGTGGGCGACGTGGCGCAGGAGTTCCGCGCCCGCCTGGCCGAAAACCCCAAAGGACTGGAACGCGAACTGGGGCAGTGAAGGCGCGCCGCGCCGCCTGCCCGCAACCCCGAGGAGATCCACGCATGAGCCCGAACATCCTGACCCAATTCCTGGCCGAGCTGGCATCCGGAAGCATCCGCCTGGTGGACCTGACGGAAACCCTGACGCCGGAGTTCCCCACCATCGTGCTGCCGCCGGAGTTCGGCCAGGCCTGGCCCTTCCGCATCGAGGAGATCTCGCGCTACGACGAGCGAGGCCCGGGCTGGTACTGGAACAACTTCTCCTGCTCCGAACACACTGGCACGCACTTCGACGCGCCCGCGCACTGGATCACCGGCAAGGACCAGCCCGACAATACCGTGGACACCATCCCGGTCGAAGCCTTCATCGCCGGCGCCTGCGTCATCGACTGCTCGGAGCCGGCGCGCGACAACCCCGACTTCCTGCTCACCATCGACTATGTGCGCGAATGGGAGGAGCGCCACGGGCGCATCCCGCCGCGCTCGTGGGTGCTGATGCGCACCGACTGGTCCAAGCGCGCCAAGCCCGCCGAGTATCTCAACATGCGCGAGGACGGCGCCCATTCCCCGGGCCCCGACGCCGAGGTCGTGCCCTGGCTCATCCGCGAACGCGACGTGCACGGCTTCGGCACCGAATCGGTGGGCACCGACGCCGGGCAGGCCCAGCACCTGGACCCGCCCTACCCCTGCCATTACTACATGCACGGCAACAACCGCTACGGCCTGCAATGCCTGACCAACCTGGACCAGCTTCCGCCCACCGGCGCGGTGGTGTTCTCCGCGCCGCTGAAGATCCGCAAGGGCTCGGGCAGCCCGCTGCGCGTGCTGGCGCTGACGGTGTGACTCCCCCGAAGCGTTATGCGCCGCCCCCTCGGGGTAGGGCCCCGCTTCGACATATAGGAAAAGATTGACAATGACAGACAAGGGAAACGCCATGGGGAAATTGCAGACGGCGATCGTTACCGGCGGCAGCGCGGGCATCGGCGCGGAGATTTGCCGCAGCTTGCTGGAGGCGGGGTACGAAGTGGTGTCGCTGGCGCGTCGCGCGCCTGAATTCAGCCATCCGCGGCTGTCGTCCATGCAGGTTGACCTGCTGGACGCGCAGGCCACCGCGCAGGCGGCGGCAGAGGCGGCGCGGCGGCATCCGGTCAGCCACATCATCCATAACGCCGGCGTGATCTGGCCCAAGCTGCTGCCCGAGGTCACGCAGGAAGATCTGCACGGACTCACGCAGTTGCACCTGGGCGCGGCCATCAGCCTGGTGCAGGCCGCGCTGCCCGGCATGCGCGAGCGCAAGTTCGGCCGCATCGTGCTCATGTCCTCGCGCGGCGCGCTGGGCCTGCCCACGCGCACCGCATATTCGGCCACCAAGGCGGGCATGCTGGGCATGGCGCGCACCTGGGCGCTGGAACTGGCGGCGGACGGCATCACCGTGAACGTGGTCGCGCCCGGCCCCATCCAGACCGACATGTTCTACGAGGTCATCGAGCCCGGCAGCGAGCGCGAGCGGAAACTGGCCGACGGCATTCCCGTCAAACGCCTGGGCCGCGCCGACGACGTGGCCCGCGCCGTGATGTTCTTCGCCGATCCGGCCAACAGCTTCGTGACCGGCCAGACGCTGTTCGTCTGCGGCGGCGCCAGCGTCGGCTCCATCACCATCTGAAAGACCCGATTGCGGGTTTTGACGGATAGGTAAGCGCGCGGCGCGCGTCTACAGTGCTGTGCCGCCGCCCCCCGCAGTCTGTTTTCTCCGTAGTCCAGCCGTATCCACCCAGCTCCCTGTTCGGAGGATTTGCCATGCTGTCGAAGAAGCTCTCCCTCGCCGCCGCCGCGGTCGCCGCCCTCTGCGCCATGCCCGCCCTGGCGCAGATGAAGGTGGGCGTCGTCACCTCGTCCACCGGCCCCACGGCCCTGGTGGGCATTCCGCAGAAAAACTCGGTGCCGCTGCTGCCCAGGAAAATCGGCGACATCACCGTGGAATACATCTCGCTGGACGACGCCAGCGACTCGACCAACTCGGTCACAGCCTTCAAGAAGCTCATCAGCGAGCAGAACGTGGACGCGCTGATCGGCCCCTCGGGCTCGCCCAACGCCATGGGCGTCATCCAGTTCGCCGCCGAGGCCGGCGTGCCCATGCTGGCCCCCGTGGGCACGGCGGCCGTGGTGCTGCCCATGAACGACCAGAAGAAGTGGGTCTTCAAGACCACGCAGAACGACGACATCATCGCCCGCGCGCTGGTCGACCACATGGCCAAGACGGGCATCAAGACCGTGGGCTTCATCGGCCTGAACGATCCCTACGGCGAAAACTGGTACAAGGTGTTCTCGGGCATGGCGGCCGAGAAAGGCATCAAGATCACGGCCAACGAGCGCTACCTGCGCTACGACAGCTCGGTAACGGGCCAGGCGCTGAAGATCCTCGCGGCCAGGCCCGACGCGGTGCTGGTGGCGGCGCCCGGCGCGGCCAGCGTGCTGCCGCAGGCCACGCTGTACGACCAGGGCTACAAGGGCAAGTTCTACCAGACCCATGGCGCCGCGCTGCCCGATTTCCTCAAGCTGGGCGGCAAGAAGGTCGAGGGCACCATCCTGGCGGCCAGCCTGATGCTGGTGCTGCCCGAAGTGCCCGACAGCAACCCCTCCAAGAAAGTGGCCAGCAACTACATCGCGGCCTACGAGAAGCTCAACGGCTCCAAGCCCGCCACCTTCGGCGCCAACGTCTACGACGCCGGCCTGCTCCTGGAGCAGGCCGTGCCCAAGGCCGAGAAGGCCGGCAAGCCGGGCACCAAGGAGTTCCGCAGCGCGCTGCGCGACGCGCTGGAACAGACCAGGGAGTTGGTGGGCACGCAGGGCGTCTACAACATGACGCCGGCCGACCACAGCGGCTTCGACGAGCGCGGCCGCGAACTCATCACCGTGAAGAACGGCAACTGGACGCTGGCGCAGTGAGGTCCGCCCCCGCAGCGCCGCGCGCTTCCCCCTCCTCGGGGCATGCCTGCGGACCGGCAGAGCCGGCTCCGCGGCATCCCGCTGGCGGGGCGCCTCGTGCATGCGGGGGCCGGCCGCCTGATGCCCCCGTCCGTTCTACCCGGAATGCCGCATGAATGCTCAGATCGCCCTGATACTCGGACAGGACGGCATCACCAACGGCGCCATCTACGCGCTGCTGGCCCTGTCCATCCTGCTCGTCTTCACCGTTACCCGCGTCCTGTTCATCCCGCAGGGCGAGTTCGTCGCCTATGGCGCGCTGGGCATGGCGGCCATCCAGGCCGGCAAGCCCGTGGCCCTGGTGTGGCTGCTGCTCGCCTTCGCCGTGGCCGAGGTGGCGGCCGACCTGGCGGCGCGCCGCAAGCGCCCCGGACGCGCGCGCGGCGCGTGGCGCATGGCCGCCAGGATCGCCTACCCGCTGGCGCTGGCCGCGCTGATGTACCGCCTTCCGCTGGCCCGGCTCCCGATGGCGGCGCAGGCGCTGCTCACGCTGCTGCTGGTCGTGCCCATGGGCCCGCAGCTCTACCGCCTGTTCTACCAGCCCATCGCCGGCGCCTCCACGCTGGTGCTGCTCATCGTGTCCATCGCCGTGCACCTGGCGCTGGTGGGCCTGGGCCTGTATTTCTTCGGCGCCGAGGGCGCGCGCACCGCGCCCTTCAGCGAGGCCAGCTTCGCGCTGGCGCCGGTCAACCTCAACAGCCAGGCGCTATGGGTGGTGGCCGTGTCGGCGCTGCTCATCCTGGTGCTGTACGTGTTCTTCGAACGTTCGATGTACGGCAAGGCGCTGCGCGCCGCCGCGTACAACCGGCTCGGCGCGCGTCTCATGGGCATCTCGCCGGTATTCGCGGGCAAGGCCACCTTTTTCCTGGCCGCCCTGATCGGCACCGTGTCGGGCATACTCATCGCCCCCATCACCACCGTGTATTTCGACTCGGGCTTCCTGGTCAGCCTCAAGGGCTTCGTGGGCGCCATCATCGGCGGGCTGGTCAGCTATCCGCTGGCGGCCGGCGGCGCGGTGCTGGTGGGCCTGATCGAATCGTTCTCCTCTTTCTGGGCCAGCACCTACAAGGAAATCATCGTCTTCACGCTGATCATTCCGGTGCTGCTCTGGCGCTCCCTGAAAAGCCATCACGTCGAGGAAGAAGACGAATGAGCCCCCGCCACATCCTCGTCGTTTTCCTGGCCCTGCTGGCCGTCGCGCCGCTGGCGCTGCCGCCGTTCTATGTAACGCTGCTCAACTACATCGGCCTGTACGCCCTGGTGGCGCTGGGGCTGGTGATGCTGACGGGCGTGGGCGGCCTGACGAGCTTCGGCCAGGCCGCCTTCGTGGGCGTGGGCGCCTACACCACGGCCGTGCTCACCACGCGCGCCGACGCGCTGCCCGCCTGGCTGGGCTGGCTGGGCGCCTCTCCCTGGCTGGCCCTGCTGGCCGGCCTGGCGCTGACGCTGGCGCTGGCCTATCTGCTGGGCGCCATCACGCTGCGGCTGTCCGGCCATTTCCTGCCGCTGGGCACCATTGCCTGGGGCCTGTCGCTCTACTACGCCTTCGGCTCGGTGGAGGGGCTGGGCGGGCACACCGGCATCCCCGACATTCCGCCCATCCGCGTGTTCGGGACGCCGCTCACGCAGGGCGATCACATCTACTATCTGATCTGGGCCTTCCTGCTGGTGGCGGTCTGGTGCACGCAGAACCTGCTGGACTCCCGCGAGGGCCGGGCCATCCGGGCACTCAAGGGCGGACGGGTCATGGCGGAATCCATGGGCGTGGACACGGCGCGCTCGCGCATGGTGATCTTCGTCCTGGCGGCGCTGCAGGCCTGCGCCTCGGGCTGGCTGTACGCCCACATGCAGCGCTTCGTGAATCCCCACCCGTTCGGCCTGCAGATGGGCATCGAGTACCTGTTCATGACCGTCATCGGCGGCGCGGCGCAGGTCTGGGGCGCGCTGGTGGGCGCGGGCGTGTTCACCGTCCTCAAGCAGTGGCTGCAAGACCTGCTGCCCGGCCTGCTCGGCCAGAGCGGCAACTTCGAGATCATCGTGTTCGGCTTCGGCATGGTGCTGCTGCTGCACCGCGCGCGGCGCGGGCTGTGGCCGGTGCTGGCTCGCCTGGCGCCGGTGCGCCGCAAGCCACGCCAGGTGGACATGCAGGCCGAGCCGCTGCCGCGCCGGACCATGCCGCCGCGCGGCGAGGTGGTGCTCAAGGCCGTGGACGTCACGCGCCGCTTCGGCGGCCTGGTGGCCAACAACGCCATGAACCTGGAAATCCGGGCGGGCGAGATCCTGGCGCTCATCGGCCCTAACGGCGCGGGCAAGAGCACCATGTTCAACCAGATCTCGGGCGTGGACACGCCCACCTCGGGCCGGGTCGCCCTGCTGGGCCACGAGGTGGCGGGCGCCGGCGCGCGGCGCTGCGCGCGGCTGGGGCTGTCGCGCACCTTCCAGCACGTGCGGCTGCTGGGCCGCATGAGCGTGCTCGAGAACGTGGCCATCGGCGCGCACTTGCGCGGCCATCGCGGCGTCATGGCGGCGTCGTGGCGGCTGGACCGCGCCGAGGAAGCGCGCCTGCTGGCCGAGGCGGCGCGCCAGATCGAGCGCGTGGGCCTGGGCGGGCACCTGCACGACGAAGCGGGATCGCTGGCGCTGGGACAGCAGCGCATCCTGGAAATCGCGCGGGCCCTGGCCTCGGACCCCTGCATCCTGCTGCTGGACGAGCCGGCCGCGGGACTGCGCTATCAGGAAAAGCGCGAGCTGGGCGAGCTGCTGCGCAAGCTGCGCGCCGAAGGCATGGCCATTCTGCTGGTGGAGCACGACATGGATTTCGTGATGGGCATGGCCGACCGCGTGGCGGTCATGGATTTCGGCGAGAAGATCGCCGAAGGCTCGCCGTCGGAAATCCAGAACAACCCGGCGGTACTGGAAGCCTATCTGGGCGGAGTGGACGAGGAATGACGGCGACATTGCTGGAAGTGCGCGACCTGCGCGTGGCCTACGACAAGGTCGAGGCGGTTTCGGGCGTGAGCCTCGCGGTGGGCGAGGGGCAGATCGTGACGGTGATCGGCCCCAACGGCGCCGGCAAGACCACGCTGCTGTCGGCCATCATGGGTGTGCTGCCGTCCACCGGCGCGATCGTCTTCGGCGGCAGGCGCCACGAGCATGCCGAGATCGAGGAGATGGTGGCCGCCGGCATGAACCTGGTGCCCGAAAAGCGCGAACTGTTCGCCGAAATGACGGTGGAGGACAACCTGCTGCTGGGCGCCTTCGACCGCTACCGGCGCGGCCTGCGCGACCAGGACCGCACCCTGGACGAGGTGTATGCGCTGTTTCCGCGCCTGCGGGAGCGGCGCGCCCAGCTTTCGGGCACGCTGTCGGGCGGCGAGCGCCAGATGCTGGCGGTGGGCCGCGCCCTGATGGCCAAGCCCCGCCTGCTCATGCTGGACGAGCCCAGCCTGGGACTGGCGCCGCGCATCGTGCGGGAAGTGTTCCGCATCGTGGCGCGGCTGCGCGAAATGGGCGTGTCCATTCTGCTCATCGAGCAGAACGCGCGCGCCGCCCTGCAGGTGGCGGACCACGCCTACGTGCTGGAGATGGGAGCCGTCACGCTGGAAGGCCCGGCCCGCGAGGTCGCGCGCGATCCGCGCGTGGTGGAAATCTACCTGGGCCTCGGGCACGCCGGCGCGCAAGCGGAACAAAGGGCCTGACCCGCCTGCCGGAGCGGGCCGTTCAGACCACGCCGCGGCGGCGGTCGCGGCGGTACAGGGCGTAGCCCAGCGGCCACATCAGGGCCACCATCAGCCTGCCCACCTTGTTGGTGAGGCGGTAGGCCTTGAGCGCGGTGGTGGGCAGGCCCGAATTCTTGAGATGCAGGCGGAACCGCGTATAGCGCGCGGCGGCCATGAGGAACTCGCGCGGCCGGTAGCGGAAGAACGCCAGATGGTGCTGGAGCATGTCCCAGGCCAGCAGATACAGGCCCTGCGCGTTGTTGCCCACCGACACCGCGCTGCGGCTCAGGCCGCCCGGGGTGTCGTGATAGACGCGCACCACCTGGTTGATGAAGCGGCTCAGGTAGCCGGCGCGCGCGATGGCCCACCAGACCAGGCTTTCGGGCACGAAGCCGGCCACGTCCTCGGGAAACGGAAAGCGGCGCAGCACGTCGGTGCGCATGCAGCCGAATTTCTCGCCCTTGACGCGATAACGGAAATACACGTCCACGGCGGTGCTGTCGAGCACGTCCTGCGGGTAGCGGTCGCCCACGATGGAGCCGTCGGGGCGCGCGCACAGGCCGGTGACGGCCACGTAGGCGTCGCGGCGGCCGGCGGGAATGGACTCCCAGGCTTTCCTGAAGATCTCCAGCGCGTCGGGCGGCATTTCGTCGTCGCTGTCCAGCCCCACGATCAGCTGGCCGCGCGCTTCGCGCACGCCGCGGTTGAACGCCGTTTTCTTGTGCTGGTTGTTCTGCCACACGTAGCGGATGGGGAAGTCCGCCTGCGCCTGCCAGGCGAGCACGGCGGCATGGGTGTTGTCGGTGGAGCCGTCGTCGACCACCACCCATTCGAAGGCCCGGCAGGTCTGGCGCGACAGCGATTCATACACCCGGAGCAAGGTGGCCGCCCGGTTATAGGTCGGCGTGAGAACGGTGAAGAAAATTGCTGAATCAGTCATGCCTGCCGTGCCCCTTGCGATTCCGCGGAACCGCTGTGGTCTTGGTTCTTGGTGTTTTTCGCCTGCAGTGTAGGGTATATGCCTGTGCGAACCCATGAGAAGGAATCCGAATTTGCAATCAAATCTGACAAGGCGCGCCGGCCGATGCGGGCCCGGCCGGCACGGCCGCATCGGGCAGCCGCATTGGGCGACGCGCCCAAGTGGCGTAAACTCGTGCGGCCCCAACCGAGATGCCTATGGAAGCCTCGACCGTCCAGCTCAATGACATCGCCTTGTTCGTAGAGGTTGCCAAGCGCAAGAGCTTCAGCCGGGCCGCGCGCGCGCTGAACATGCCCACTTCCACCTTGTCGCGCCGCATCAGCGAACTGGAGCGCGCCATCGGGCTGCGCCTCATCAACCGCAATACGCGGCGCCTGGATCTCACCGAGGCCGGCGCGGCCTACATGGAACGCTGCCAGGGCCTGATCGACGAGGCCCGGCTCGCACACGAGCAGCTGCTGGCGCTGTCGGGCGGGCCGTCGGGCACGCTGCGGGTGTCCATGCCCTACAGCCTCGCGATGTGGCTGCTGCCCGAAACCCTCAACGACTTCACCGAACGCTATCCCGAGGTGGCGTGCGAGTTCGACCTCAGCATGCTGACCGCTTCCGACGCGCAGGGCACGCCCTTCGACGTAGTGCTGCGGTTCGGCCGCGATGACGACTTCAACCCGTCACCCGGCGCGGTGGTGCAGAAGCTGGTCACGCTGGAAAACTACCTGTATGCGTCCGACCGCTACCTGGCGCGCCATGGCGAGCCGCAGCAGCCTTCGGATCTCAGCCGGCACGAATGCCTGCGCACCACCATCGACGAGGAACACTCGTACTGGACCCTGAAAAAGGGCGCCGTCACGGAGCGGGTGCCCGTCAGCGGGCACCTGGCCGCCAACAACATGAGCATCGCGGGCACGCTGGCCGGCATGGACCAGGCCATCACGCGCATGCCGCACTGCCAGGCGCTGGACCCCATCATCCAGCGCAACTCGCTGCGCCGCGTGCTGCCTGGCTGGTCGGTGGACCCCATTTCCATCTACGTGATCTACCCGTCGCGCATCCAGCCCGCCAAGACGCGGGCCTTCATGGATTTCATCGGCCCCATGCTGGGCCCGGCCAGCGGCCAGGGCTGAAAGCACATGAAAAGGCAGGGTAAAAAAAACCGCGGAAGGCGCAAGCCCCGCGGTTTTCTTCGGATCGGCGCGAGAATCAGACGCGCTTGATCTTTTCCAGCATCTTGAACACGCCCTTGGGCGCCGTCACGAAAAGGCGCTTGAAGGACTTGCTCAGGCAACGGCGTTCCAGGGTGTTGCGACGCACGCGTTTGCGTTCAGCCATGTGATTCTCCTATTGAATCCGGTATTGAATGTGTTGACGGGCTCCCCACGACCGCAACCGTGATCGCATCGGGAAGTCCGGCAGTTTCCTGGCCGAGTTTCCGTGCCGACCCGTCGTTGACCGCATGGCGGAAAATTTGGATAACTTGGCATTGTAGCCAGAAATCAGCCCGCAACGCCAATCGGGCCCTACCCGCCATCCGTCCCCGCCGCCAGCAGGCGCGCCACGTCCGCCGGACCGGGCAAGGGATCCACCGCGCCGTAGCCCAGCGTGGACAAGGCGGCCGCGGCATTGGCGTAGCGCACGGCGGCCGGCCAGGCGTCGCCCCGGCAGCGCCGGGCCAGCAGATTGCCGGCGAAGCAGTCGCCCGCCCCGGTGGCGTCCACCGCTTCCACCCTGAACGCGGAAACGGCGGCGCGCGCGCCGCCTTCGTCGAGCAGCGCGCCATGGCGGCCCAGCTTCAGCACCACCACGCCCGGGGCGCCGGCCTCGCGGATCCAGTCCAGCGTGCGTTCGGGGTCTTCGTGGCCGGTCAGGTGGCGCATGTCGTCCATGCTGGGCAGGAAAACGTCGGCGCGGGTCAGCGCCTCGCGCAGAATGGCGCGCGCCCGGTCCAGCGGCCACAGGCGCAGGCGGAGATTGGAATCCAGGCTGACGGCCGTGCCTGCCGCCCGGGCGCGCGCCATGGCGGCGAACACCGTGTCGCAGGCGCTGGTGCTGATGGCCAGGCTGATGCCCGAGACGTGCAGGTAGCGGGCGCGTTCGACCAGGCCGCTTTCCAGCAGCGCGGGGGTCATGAGGCTGGCGGCCGAACCGCGCCGCAGGTAGCTGAAGGCATGGCCTTCGGGCCCATGCTGCACGAAGTAGACGCCGGTATGCGCGTCCGCGTCGACCTGCACGCCGGCGGTGTCCACGCCTTCGGACCGCCAGAGTTCGCGGAACTGCGCCCCGAAGGCGTCGTCGCCCACCCGGGTCAGGTAGGCGCAGCGGGCGCCCTGGCGCGCCGCCGCGATGACGGTGTTGGAGGTGTCGCCGCCGAAGCCCTGGAGATAACGCCCCGGCTCCTGCCGCGCCTGGTTGAGTTCGACGAGCGGCTCGCCGAGTCCGATGATGTCGAAGTCAGGCATGGGCGGCCTCGCGGATGCGGACGATCTGCGCCACCAGCGCGGCCGTGTCGCGCGCGGCGAAGGCGGCCTTGTCGTACAGGTTGCCGCCGATGCCCACCAGGCCCGCGCCGGCGGCGAAATACCCCGCCATGTTGGCGGCCGTGACCCCGCCCGTGGGGCAGAACACCGTGTCCGGATACACCGACCGCAGCGCGGCCAGGTGCGAGGGGCCGGCGGACTCGGCCGGGAATAGCTTCACCACATCGGCGCCCGCCCGGCGCGCGGCCAGCACCTCGGTGGGCGTGAACGCGCCCAGCATGCAGAGCGCGTCGACCGCGTGCGCCATTTCCACGAGTTCGCCGGCCACGGCCGGCGACACCACGAAGTCGGCGCCGGCCACCAGCGCCTCGCGGGCCTGCGCCTCGTCGAGCACCGTGCCCACGCCCAGCAGCAATTGCGGACCGTGCTTGTCGCGCAAAGCGCGCAGCAGATCCGTCACGCCGGGGATGGTCCAGGTGAGTTCCAGCGCCGGGCAGCCCGCCGTCACGGCGACTTCGGCGGCATAGGCCGCGGCGGCGGCGTCGGTATAGCGCAGCACCGGCACCACCCGCGCCGCCAGCAGGGCGGACATCCGGGAGGCCAGGGGGGAAGGGGCAGCAGTCATGGAAATCCTCGCAAGCGTTCCGGCGGCGGCCGGTTCACACCAGATTGTCCACCGCGTGACGCCGTGCCGCCATGTCCGCCTGCGGGGTTTCGGACCAGGATGTGTCTCCGTTTATTTGAAGCGCGGGATTCCGCATTGACGCCAGGGAATTGACCCGCTTTTCGGACGAATCTGCGATACTGTTTATTTGTACAGCTTACTCAATGGAAATTGTCCACAATACGGACAGTTGCCCACGATATAGGCGATTATTCCACAAGGCCGCTCTACGCCGCCAGGGGCCCGCCCTGGCGCGGGGCATGTCCCATCCTCAGGCTACGATACCGTCCATGAGCTCCGAAATCCGCATCGTTGGCGCCCGCCAGAACAATCTCAAGAACCTGGACCTTACCCTCGCCACCGGTGAACTCGTGGTGGTAACCGGCGTGTCGGGATCCGGCAAGAGTTCGCTGGCCTTCGACACCCTGTACGCCGAAGGCCAGCGCCGCTACGTGGAAACCTTCTCGCCCTATGCGCGCCAGTTCCTGGACCGCATGGACAAGCCCCAGGTCGACCGCATCGAAGGCATCCTGCCGGCCATCGCCATCGACCAGACCAATCCGGTGCGCAGTTCGCGCAGCACGGTCGGCACCATGACCGAGCTGAACGACCACCTCAAGCTGCTGTTTGCGCGCGGCGCCCGGCTCTATTGCCGGGGCTGCGGCCGGCTGGTGCGCCGCGACACGCCGGATTCCATTTTCCACGCGCTGGCCGGGCGCGCCGCCGCCGTGGGCGATCCGCGCCTGGTCATCACCTTCCCCATCGCGGTGCCCGCCAACTTCACCGAAGACGAAGTGCGCGGCTTCCTGGAGCAGCAGGGCTACACGCGCGTGCATGCCGAGGAAACCGCCGCGCCCGGCCCCGCCGCCGGCAAGCCGGGCAAGAAGAGCAAGGCCAGGGGCGCGTCGGGCGGCGGCGAGGAGCGCCGCATCCTGCACGTGGTGCAGGACCGCTTCCGTTTCGCCGGCGCCGAGCGCGAACGCGTCATGGAGGCGCTGGACACCGCGCTGCGCATGGGCGCGGGCCACCTGGCCGTGCGCGTCATGGGCGAGGACGGCGGCGACGCTCAGGTCTGGCGTTTCAGCGACCGGCTGCACTGCGCCGATTGCGACATCGAATACACCGACCCGCTGCCCAGCAGCTTCTCCTTCAACTCGCCGCTGGGCGCCTGTGAATCGTGCCGCGGCTTCGGCCGCGTGATCGGCATCGACTTCGGCCTGGTAATCCCGGACGAGAACAAGACCCTGCTCGAGGGCGCCATCAAGCCCTGGCAGACGCCCTCTTACAAGGAATGCCAGGACGAGCTGCAGAAGTACGCGCCGCGCGCCGGCATTCCGCTCGGCGTGCCCTGGAAGCACCTCACCGACGAGCAGAAGCGCTGGGTGCTGTACGGCACGCCCGACTGGAAGGGCGGAAGCGACGCCTGGAAACACCAGTGGTACGGCGTGCAGCGCTTCTTCGACTGGCTCGAAACCAAGGCGTACAAGATGCACGTGCGGGTGCTGCTGTCCAAATACCGCAGCTACACGCCCTGCCCCGCCTGCAACGGCGCCCGCCTCAAGCCCGACGCCCTGCTCTGGCGGCTGGGCGACAAGGCGGAAGCCGACGCCGTGCTGCCGCCGGACGACGGGCGCTACAAGCGCTTCATGCCGGTGCACGCCGCATGGAGCCGCGAACAGCTCGACAACCTGGACGGCCTGTCCATCCACGACGTCATGCTGCTGCCCATCGAACGGGTGCGCGCCTTCTTCGACCGGCTGCGCTTCACCGGCGCGCTGGACGCGGCCACCGATCTCCTCATGACCGAGGTGCGCGCGCGGCTGAAGTTCCTCTGCGACGTGGGCCTGGGCTATCTCACGCTGGACCGCCAGAGCCGCACGCTGTCCGGCGGCGAGGTGCAGCGCATCAACCTGACCACGGCGCTGGGCACCTCGCTGGTGAACACCCTTTTCGTGCTCGACGAGCCTTCCATCGGCCTGCACCCGCGCGACATGCACCGCGTGGTGGAAGTCATGCACCGGCTGCGCAACGCCGGCAACACGCTGGTGGTGGTGGAACACGATCCGCAGGTCATGGTGGCGGCCGACCGCATCATCGACATCGGCCCGGGCCCCGGCGAGCGCGGCGGCCGCATTGTCTTCGACGGCACGCCCGCGCAACTGCGCAACGCCGCCACGCTCACCGGCGACTACCTGGGCGGGCGGCAGCGCGTGGAGGCGCCGCGTCCCATGCCCGTGGCCGGCAATACCCCGCGCCTGGTGCTGGAAGGCGTGAGCGCCCACAACCTCAAGAACGTTTCCATCGAACTGCCCCTGGGCCGGCTGGTCTGCGTGACCGGCGTGTCCGGTTCCGGCAAGTCCACGCTGGTGCAGGACGTGCTGTATCCCGCCCTGCTCAAGCAGAAGGGCAAGCCGTCCGAAGCGCCCGGGCCGTTCGAGCGCCTGCTGGGCGCCGAGCAGATCGCCGACGTGGTCATGGTGGACCAGACGCCCATCGGCAAGACCACGCGGTCCAACCCGGCCAGCTACGTGGGCGCCTTCGACGCCATCCGCAAACTGTTCGCCCAGGCGCCGCTGGCGCGCGAGCGCGGCTACACGGCGGGCACGTTCAGCTTCAACGGCGGCGACGGCCGCTGCCCCACCTGCGGCGGCACCGGCTTCGAGCACGTGGAAATGCAGTTTCTTTCCGACGTGTACCTGCGCTGCCCCGATTGCGACGGCAAGCGCTTCCGGCCCGAGGTGCTGGAGGTGCGCGTGGAGCACCTGGGCAAGAGCGCCTCCATCGACGAAGTGCTCGAAATGACGGTGAGCGAGGCGCTGGACTTCTTCAAGGGTCTGCGCGACGTGCAGACCGGGCTCGCGCCGCTGGCGGACGTGGGGCTGGAATACGTGCGGCTGGGCCAGCCCGTGCCCACGCTTTCGGGCGGCGAGGCGCAGCGGCTCAAGCTCGCCGGCCACCTGGCCGAGGCCGCGCGCAGCGGCATCTCCACGGCCAAGGTCGCCAAGAAGGGCAGCCTGTTCCTGTTCGACGAACCCACCACGGGCCTGCACTTCGACGACGTGGCGCGGCTCATGCGCGCCTTCCGCAAGCTGCTGGCCGCCGGCCATACGCTGCTCGTCATCGAGCACAACCTGGACGTGATCCGCGCGGCCGACTGGCTGATCGACCTGGGGCCCGAGGGCGGCGACGCGGGCGGCGAGGTCGTGGGCGTGGGCACCCCGCGCGACCTGATGGACAACCCGGCCTCGCACACGGGCGCGGCGCTGCGCGACTATGAAGTCAGCATCCTGCCCGCCGGCATCGTCGCGAGCACCGACGCCGACGCCCAGGAAGCCGAGCAGGCCGGCCTGGCCGCGGTCATCGAGGAGCCGCGCGCGGACTACGCGGCGCAGGCCGGCACGCCGCTGCAATCGCTCATGCGGCGCCGCCGCCAGGACGCGCGGGCCATCGAGATCCGCAATGCGCGCGAACACAACCTGAAGAACATCAGCGTGGAAATCCCGCGCGACAAGTTCACGGTGATTACCGGCGTGTCGGGCTCGGGCAAGTCCACGCTGGCCTTCGACATCCTGTTCAACGAAGGCCAGCGGCGCTACCTGGAGTCGCTCAACGCCTATGCGCGCGCCATTGTGCAGCCGGCCGGCAAGCCGGACGTGGACGCCATCTTCGGCATCCCGCCGACGGTGGCGATCGAGCAGCGCACCAGCCGAGGCGGCCGCAAGTCCACCGTGGCCACAATGACGGAAATCCACCATTTCCTGCGCTTGCTGTATGTGAAGCTGGGCACGCAGTACTGCCCCGACTGCAACGTGCCGGTGGAGCCGCAGAACGCCGACCAGATCGTGGCGCGGCTGATGCGCGAGCGCAAGGGCGAGCACATCGGCCTGCTGGCCCCGCTGGTCACCGCCCGCAAAGGCTATTACACCGACCTGGCCAAGTGGGCGGCCGGCAAGGGCCACACGCACCTGCGGGTGGACGGCCGGTTCATTCCCGTCTCGCCCTGGCCCCGCCTGGACCGCTACAAAGAACACACCATCGAGCTGCCGGTGGCCGACGTGGTGATCGAGCCCGCCAACGAGGCCGCGCTGCGCGACGCCGTCCGGCGGGCGCTGGAAAACGGCCAGGGCGTGATGTCGGCGGTGTGGCCCGTGGACAAGCTGCACGAGGCGCTGGACAGCGACCTGCAGCAGCAGCATTTCTCGGTCAAGCGCGCCTGCCCCTGCTGCGGCGCGAGCTTCCCCGAGCCGGATCCGCGCCTGTTCTCGTACAACTCCAAGCACGGCTGGTGCCCCTCGTGCTTCGGCACCGGCCTGCAGCTGCAAGGCTTCGACGAAGAACAGACGGGCGAGGAAACCGCCTGGAACGCCTGGTACGAGGGCGAGGCGCGCACCTGCCCCGACTGCAACGGCCAGCGCCTGAACCGCGTGGCCCGCGCCGTGCGCTGGCGCGACCGCTCCATCGCCGAACTGGCGGCGCTGCCGGTTTCCGACGCGCATACCTTCTTCACCGGCCTGGTGGCGCGCGGTCGCGAGGGCGAGATCGCGCGCGACATCCTGGCCGAGATCCGCGGCCGCCTCAATTTCATGCAGGAAGTGGGGCTGGACTACCTGGCGCTGGACCGCGCCGCGCCCACGCTGTCGGGCGGCGAAGCGCAGCGCATCCGGCTGGCCGCGCAGCTGGGCTCCAATCTGCAAGGGGTGTGCTACGTGCTGGACGAGCCCACCATCGGTCTGCATCCGCGCGACAACCGCATCCTGCTCGACGCGCTGGCGCGCCTGGAAGGCAACGGCAATACCCTGGTGGTGGTGGAGCACGACGACGACACCATCCGCCGCGCTTCGCACATCATCGACATCGGCCCCGGCGCGGGCATCCGCGGCGGCCGCGTGGTGGCGCAGGGCAGCGCCGAAGATCTGATCGCCACGCCCGAATCCGTCACCGGCCGCTACCTGGCGCATCCGCTGCGCCACCCGCTGCAGGGCCGGCGCCCCGTGGCGCCCGACACGCCCATGATCCGCATCGAGGGCGCCCGCCTGCACAACCTGCGCCAGGTGGACGCCCGCATTCCGGTGGGCCGCCTCAGCGTGGTGACGGGCGTGTCCGGCTCGGGCAAGTCCACGCTGGCGCGCGAAGTGCTGCTCGACAACCTGCTGCAGGCCGTCTCGCAGGGCAAGGCGCCGGCCTGGGCGGGCTGCGAGCGCATCACCGGCTGGGAAGCCATCGACCGCGTGCTCGAAGTGGACCAGACGCCCATCGGCAAGACCCCGCGCTCCTGCCCCGCCACCTACGTCGGCTTCTGGGACGACGTGCGCAAGCAGTTCGCCGACACCCGCGAGGCCCGCATGCGCGGCTGGACGGCGGCCCGCTTCTCGTTCAATACCGGCGACGGGCGCTGCCCCATTTGCGAAGGGCAGGGCATGCGCACCATCGAGATGAACTTCCTGCCCGACGTGAAGGTGCCCTGCGACGCCTGCAGCGGCGCGCGCTTCAACAGCGATACGCTGTCGGTGCAGATGCGCGGCAAGAACGCGGGCGAAGTGCTGGCCCTGGAAGTGGACGACGCGCTGGCGTATTTCGCGGCCCATCCCAAGATCCATCGCCCCCTGCAATTGATGCAGGACGTGGGCCTGGGCTATCTCACGCTGGGCCAGCCTTCGCCCACGCTGTCCGGCGGCGAGGCGCAGCGCATCAAACTCGTGACCGAGCTGTCCAAGGCGCGGCTGACCGACGGCCTGCTCAAGACCGGCCGGGCCTCGCGCGTGCCGCACACCCTTTACGTGCTCGACGAGCCCACGGTGGGCCTGTCCATGGCCGACGTGGAAAAACTCATCCACGTGCTGCACCGTTTGGTCGAGGCGGGCAACACCGTGGTGGTCATCGAACACAACCTGGACGTGATCGCCGAAGCCGACTGGTTGCTGGACCTGGGCCCGGAAGGCGGCACGGGCGGCGGCCGGCTCGTGGCCGAGGGCTCGCCGGAACACGTCATGAGCCTGCGCGAGCGCTCGCACACCGGGCGCGTGCTGGCGGAGTTCCTGAAACAGTAGCCGCCATGGAATGCCGTTTTGAAGACCGCCTGGCCGGGCGGGCCCGCCGCCTGGCCGGCCTGTGCGCCGCCATCGAGGCGCGCTCGGCCGCCGAAGTCGGGCCGGCGCTGGAGGCCATCGACGCGCAGCGCCGCCGCGGACGCTGGATCGCCCTGCTCCTGGACTACGAACTGGGCGAATGGCTGCTGCCCGAAACCGTCCGCCCCGCCCCGGACGGCCCCTGGACGCCGCCCCGCGACGACGGCCGGGCGCGGCTGCGGGCATACGCCTTCGAGCGCGCGGAAAGCGTCGCGCCGTGGGCGCCCCAGCCGGGCGACGAAGCCGCCGCGGCGCAGCCGCCGCGCCCGCGCATGGACGAGGCCGGCTATGCCGCGCGCATCGACACCGTGCGCCGGCTGATCGAGGCAGGCGAGCTGTACCAGCTCAACTACACCCAGCCGCTGGACGTGCGCGCCGACGGATCGCCCGCGGCGCTGTACCGCCGCATCGCCAGCCGCCATCCGGTGGCCCACGCCGCCTATATCGAAGACGGCGCGCGCGCCATTCTGTCGTTCTCGCCCGAACTGTTCGTGGCGCGCCAGGGCAGCCGGCTCGTCACCCGTCCCATGAAAGGCACCGCGCCGCGCCATGCCGATCCGGCCGAAGACGAGCGGCTGGGCCGCGAGCTGCTGGCCAGCTCCAAGAACCGCGCCGAGAACCTGATGATCGTGGACCTGCTGCGCAATGACCTGGGCCGGCTGGCCGAGCCGGGATCGGTGCGGGTGGACGCGCTGTTCACGCTGGAGCGCTACCCCACGGTCTGGACCATGACCTCCACCGTGTCGGCAGAGGCCCCGCGCGCCACCCTGGAACAGGTGCTGCGCGCACTGTTTCCCTGCGGCTCGATCACCGGCGCGCCCAAGGTGGCCGCCATGCGCCGCATCCGCCAGCTCGAAATCGCGCCGCGCGGCCTGTACTGCGGCAGCATCGGCTGGCTCGCGCCGGACGGCGACTTCTCGCTCAACGTGGCCATCCGCACCCTGGTGCTGGAAGCGGGCGGGCACGGCGTCTACGGCGTGGGCGGCGGCATCGTGCTGGATTCGGACCCGGCGCAGGAGTGGCAGGAATGCCGCTGGAAGGCGCGCATCCTCTCGCGGGATCCCGGCACCCCCGGCCCTGCCGCGGCAAACGGGGTAGCATAGACCGGCATACGCCTGGAAACGCGGAACCGCCATGCAGCCCGAACTGATCGAAACCATCCTGGTCGACGCCGATCTCGGCATTCCCCTGCTCGCCCGCCACCTGGCCCGGCTGGAGCGCTCGTGCAAGGCGCTGGACTACGACTGGGGCGGGCCCGAGGTCGGGCAGGACATCATGGTGGCGGCGCTGTCGCTCACCACGCCCGGCCCGCACCGCCTGCGCCTGCTGGTGGCGCGCGACGGCTCGCGGCACATCCAGACGGCCCCGCTGCCGCCCCTGCCGCCCGGGCAGGAAGTCATGCTCGCGCCCGAGGCCCTGGATTCGGCCGAACCCCTGCTGCGGTACAAGACCACCTACCGCCCCTGGTACACCAAGACCATCGAATGGCTGCCCGCCCATCCGCGGGTTTTCGACCTGCTCTACCTGAACGAACGCGGCGAGCTCTGCGAAGGCAGCCGCAGCAACGTCTATCTGCTGCTGGGAGGCGACTGGTACACGCCGCCCGTGGCCAGCGGCTGCCTGCCTGGCGTGCAGCGCGAGGAACTGCTGGAACGGGGCCAGGCCACCGAGCGCGTGCTGACCCTCGACGACCTGCGCGAAGCCAGCGAGATCCGGCTGTCCAATGCGCTGCGCGGCTGGTTTCCCGTCACCCTGCGCGACGACTGAAGCGCGGGCGCGGCACGCCCGGCCTCACCCCACGGCCAGACGCACGGCCTCGTTCGCGGCGGCCATGCCCATGGCGGCCGTCACCATCACCACCGATCCGTAGCCGGCGCAGGACAGCCCCTGCGGCGCGACCGGCCGGTCCGCCGCGCCGAGGTCGTCCTCGCCCTCGAACGGCCGGGTCCAGGCGTCGGGCAGGATGGCGGGCTGGTCGAACCACAGCGCGCGGATGCCCATGCGCGGCACGCGCTTGAGCGCCTTGCCATGCCGGTCGGAGGCCCGCGGATAGCCATGCTCGCGCCGCAGCTTGTTGCGCAGCTTGGCCAGCAGCGCGTCGTTGGCGGCGGCCGACAGGTCGCCGGCCCGCAGGGCGAGCGGATCGGTCTTGCCGCCGGCGCCCCCGCAAAGCAGCAGGGGCGCGCCCAGCGCGCGCGCGCGCAGCACCATGGCGATCTTGGCGGCCGCCTGGTCGGTGCAGTCCACGATGGCGGTGTAGGGGCCCGGCAGGACCTCGGCGACGTTGCCGGGCGACACGAAGTCGTCCACGCGGGTCAGCCGGCAGGCCGGATTGATGGCCAGGATGCGCTCGGCCATGGCGTCCACCTTGGACTGGCCCAGGGTGCCGCTGAGCGCGTGGATCTGGCGGTTGACGTTGGATTCGGCGATGTGGTCCAGGTCGATCAGCGTCAGCGCGCCCACGCCGCAGCGCGCCAGCGCCTCGGCCGTCCAGGAGCCCACGCCGCCCAGCCCGGCCACCGCCACATGGGCCGCCTGGAGGCGGCGCGGCGCGTCGGGGCCGTACAGGCGGGCCAGCGCCCCGAAGCGGCGGTCGATGTCGGCCTGCGGCAGTATGCAGGCGGCGGAAGCGGGCGGCGGAGTCATGGCGCGTATTTTAGGGCAGCCGGCCGCGCCAGCCGCCCGTTGCAAGAAAGACACAGGCGCTTGCGGAGCCACGCCACCGCGCCCCGCAACTCTTCTATATGACTTGCCGCGAACGTGCCGGCAACGCCTTTCATCCCTGCGTCACTTTGCCGCAGTACGCGCCTATCTCGCCGCGGCCGATTCCGCCGCGCCGCGCCGCCGTGTGCCGCGGGCCGCCTCGACATTGCGCGACGTTCGGCCCAGAATGACCACAGAAGCCGTGTCCGACTCTCATTCATCTCCCTCTTCCTCATCGGCCGCCCCGGAATTTTCCGGGGCGGCAATGCTCTGTGCGCTCGCCATGATGAACCACGTGGCGCTCACCGGGGGACGCATCACCGTGTCGCTCACGGCCCTGCAGATGGGGCTGTCCACGTTCAAGGTGGGCACGCTGGTGGCCGTGTTCGCCGTGTTGCCCATGCTGTTCTCGGTAAAGGCCGGGCGCTGGGTGGACCGGGTGGGCGTGGTGCGCCCGCTCGCCATCGGGACGGGATTGGTCGTCTTCGGCACGCTGCTGCCCTTCATCCTGCAGACCCAGGCCGCGTTGCTGGTGGCCTCCTGCTGCATCGGCATCGGCTTCATGCTGCACCAGGTAGCCACGCAGGATCTGCTGGGTCACGCCGAGCCGCAGCGGCGGCTGCGCAATTTTTCCTTCATGTCGCTGGCGCTGGCGGCTTCGGGTTTTTCGGGACCGCTCATCGCGGGGCTGGCCATCGACCACCTGGGCTCGCGGCTGGCTTTCGGCCTGCTCGCGCTCAGTCCGCTGCTGTCCATCGGCGGGCTGTACCTGCTGCGCGGCCCGCTGCGGGCCGTGAACGCCCACCTGGCGGGCGCCCGCGCCGCCGAGCGGCGCCGGGTCACCGAACTGCTGGCCCTGCCGCCGCTGCGCCGCATCCTGATGGTCAACACCATACTTTCCGGCGCCTGGGACACGCACCTCTTCGTGGTGCCGATCTACGGCGTGGCCATCGGCCTGTCGGCCACCACCATCGGGGTGATACTGGCCTCCTTCGCGGCGGCAACTTTCGTCATCCGGCTGGCATTGCCCTTCATCCAGCGGCGCGTGCGGTCCTGGACGCTGGTGCGCGTGGCCATGGGCACGGCGGCGGTGGATTTCCTGGCTTATCCGCTTTTCAGCGAAGTTGCCGTCCTGATCGCGCTGTCTTTCGTGCTCGGGCTGGCGCTGGGGTGTTCGCAGCCGGGCATGCTCTCGCTGCTGCACCAGCATTCGCCGCCCGGCCGGGCCGCCGAAGCCGTGGGCCTGCGCATGGCGCTCATCAACGGCTCCCAGGTGTCCCTGCCATTGACCTTCGGCGCGCTGGGTGCGGTAATTGGCGTTGCCCCCTTGTTCTGGGCCTATTCGCTCGCCCTGATGGCGGGCGGCTGGGTCAACCGCAATCCCCCGACCGAAACCAAGCCTAAATCGTCGTGAACACGCAGTCCCCTCCGCCCTCCGGCGCCTCGGGCGCCAGCCTGCCCTTCCGCCTCTGGACCCCCGAAGAACGACAAGCCTCGCTGGAAGACGCGCTGCGGCACTGGCAGGAAGGCGAGGACGTCTGGGTATATGGGTACGGATCGCTGATCTGGCGTCCCGATTTCGACTTCGAGGAGCGCCGGCTGGCCACGCTGCGCGGGCATCACCGGGCGCTCTGCCTGTGGTCGCGCGTGAACCGCGGCACCCCGGAATGCCCGGGCCTGGTGTTCGGGCTGGACCGGGGCGGCTCCTGCCGCGGCGTGGTCTACCGCCTGGCGGGCGCGCAGGTGCCGGCGTATTTTCCCGCGCTCTGGGAGCGCGAGATGTCCACGGGCGCCTACCTGCCGCGCTGGATCAACTGCGCCACCGACCACGGCCTGGTGCGGGCGCTGGTGTTCGTCATGAACCGCCAGAACCCCGCCTACATCCGCGCGCTGCCCGAGGCCGAACTGCTGGCCATCGTCCGGCGGGCCAGCGGCCGGTACGGCCCCTGCACCGACTACGTGGTGCAGACGGCGCAGGCGCTGCGCGCGGCGGGCATCCACGATGCCCGCCTGGACGCCATCGCGCGCCGGCTGGAGGCCGACGGCCACGAACTGCCCGAAAACCCCTGAGCGGCCGGGCGCCCGCGCCGAAGCTGCGTGGGGTCAATGCGAGGCCCCCGCCGCCAGCGGTATAAACTCTGTGTCATCAACGCACAGAGCCTCAACCATGTCCGTATCCGATCTGCGCCAAAGCTACGAAAAATACGTGCTCCTCGAGAGCGAGGCGGCCGCCTCGCCGATGGCGCAGTTTGCGCGCTGGTTCGACGAAGCCCTCGCCGCCAAGGTGCCCGAGCCCAACGCCATGACCCTGGCCACGGTGGACGCCAGCGGCCAGCCCACCGCCCGCATCGTGCTGGTCAAGGGCTACGACGAGCGCGGCTTCACCTTCTTCACCAATTACGAATCGCGCAAGGGGCTGGACCTGCTGGCCGAGCCGCGCGCCTGCCTGCTGTTTTTCTGGCAGCCCCTGGAGCGCCAGGTGCGCATCGAGGGCAGGGTCGAGAAAGTGCCCGCCGAGGAATCGGACGCCTATTTCGCCAGCCGCCCGCTCGGCTCCCGCATCGGCGCCTGGGCCTCGCGCCAGAGCCAGCCCATTACCCGCGAAGAACTCGAAGCCCGCGAGCGGGAATTCCGCGAGCAGTTCGGCGACAACCCGCCGCGCCCCCCGCATTGGGGCGGCTACCGCCTCACGCCGAGCACCATGGAGTTCTGGCAAGGCCGCCCCTCCCGCCTGCACGACCGCCTGCGCTACACCGCCGACGGCCAGGGCTGGAAGATCGAACGCCTGTCGCCCTGAGCCGGACGCCCGCGGCGGGCGTCCCCCACCCCGGGCGCCCGCCGCGCCCGCCGGAATCCATATTGCATGCCAGCCTCGACCCCCGATTTTGACTCCGCCTTTTTCCGCACCGCCCTGGGGCGCTACGCCACCGGCGTCACTGTCGTGACCACGGCCGACCTCGAAGGCCGGCCCATCGGCCTGACCGTCAGCTCGTTCAACTCGGTATCGCTGAATCCGCCGCTCATCCTGTGGAGCCTGTCGCGCGGCTCCTCGTCGCTGGCGGCCTTCCAGCAGTGCGAGCGCTACGTGGTGAACGTGCTGAGCGCCGAGCAGATCGCCCTGGCGCGCCGCTTCGCCACCGGCAAGACGCCCGAACGCTATGCCGGCCTTCCCGTACACTATGCGCCCGGCGGCACCCCCATGCTCGACCCCCACTGCGCCGCCTGGTTCGAATGCCACAACCGCAGCCGGTACGAAGAGGGGGACCACCTCATCATGGTCGGGGAAGTCGAGCGTTGCGGGCACAGCGGCGAACCCCCCCTGGTGTTCCACGCGGGCGGCTTCGACCTGACGCCGGCCGGCACGCGGGCCGAAAGGAAATCATCATGAACGCGGACATCGATTGCGTCGTCATCGGCGCGGGCGTGGTCGGACTGGCCATTGCGCGCGCGCTCGCCCTGTCGGGCCGCGAGGTGCTGGTCGCCGAGGCCGCCGAGGCCATCGGCACCGGCACCAGCTCGCGCAACTCCGAAGTCATCCACGCCGGCATCTACTACCCCGCCGGCAGCCTGAAGGCGCGCCTGTGCGTGCGCGGCAAGCACCTGCTGTACGCCTATTGCGCCGAGCGCGGCGTGCCCTGCAAACGGCTGGGCAAGCTCATCGTCGCCACCAGCCCCGAACAAGCGGCGCAGCTCGAAGGCATTGCCCAGCGCGCCCGCGCCAACGGCGTGGACGACCTGCGCCTGATCTCGGGCGAAGAGGCCATGGCCATGGAGCCGGCGCTCTTCTGCACCGCGGCGCTGGTTTCGCCGTCCACCGGCATCGTGGACAGCCACGCCCTCATGCTGGCCTACCAGGGCGACGCCGAGAATGGCGGCGCGCAATGCGTGTTCCACACGCCGCTCGAGTCGGCGCGGGTGCTGCCGGAGGGCGGATTCCAGCTCCAATTCGGCGGCGCGGACGCCATGACGCTGAGCTGCAACGTGCTCATCAATTCGGCGGGCCTGCATGCGCCGTCGCTGGCGCGCCGCATCGAGGGCCTGCCGGCCGGAACCATTCCGCGCGAGTACCTGTGCAAGGGCAGCTACTTCACGCTGTCCGGGCGCGCGCCGTTCTCGCGCCTGATCTACCCGGTGCCGCAGCATGCCGGGCTGGGCGTGCACCTCACGCTCGACCTGGGCGGCCAGGCCAAGTTCGGCCCCGACACCGAATGGATCGAAACCGAGGACTACACGCTGGACCCGTCGCGCGCCGACGTGTTCTACGACGCCGTGCGCAGCTACTGGCCGGCGCTGCCCGACCACGCGCTGGCGCCCGGTTATACCGGCATCCGTCCCAAAATTTCCGGCCCGGACGAACCGGCCGCCGATTTCGTCATTTCGGGCCCGGCCGACCACGGCGTGCCCGGCCTGGCCAACCTCTACGGCATCGAATCGCCGGGGCTCACCTCCAGCCTGGCGCTGGCCGAAGAAACCGTGGCCCGCCTCGCGGCCTGACCTTTTTCCTGTCCCATCTCTTTCCGAACCTCATGCAGCACAACGACTACATCCTGACCCTGTCCTGCCCCGACCGCACGGGCATCGTCTACCGCGTCAGCGGCCTGTTGTTCGAATTGGGGTGCAACATCCTGGATTCGCAGCAGTTCGGCGACGAAGAAACGGGCCGTTTCTTCCTGCGCGTGCACTTCGACCTGCCTGTCACCGTGGCGCCCAGCGACCTGAGCGCGCGGCTGAACACCCTGGCCGCCGAATACGGCATGACGCTGCAACTGCACGACGCGCGCCGCAAGGCGCGCCTGCTCATCATGGTGAGCAGGCAGGGGCACTGCCTGAACGACCTGCTGTTCCGCGTGCACAGCGGCCAACTGCGCGCCGAAGTGGCCGCCATCGTCTCCAACCACAACGACTACGCCAGCCTGGCGGCGTCCTACAACATTCCCTTCCACCACCTGCCCGTCACGCCCGACACCAAGGCCGAGCAGGAGCGCCAGGTGCTGGACCTGGTGGAAAAGCAGGGCATCGACCTGGTGGTGCTGGCGCGCTACATGCAGATCCTGTCGCCGGAGATGTGCCGCGCCCTGACCGGCCGCGCCATCAATATCCACCACAGCTTCCTGCCCAGCTTCAAAGGCGCGCGCCCGTATCACCAGGCGCACGCGCGCGGCGTGAAGATCATCGGCGCCACGGCCCACTACGTCACGTCCGACCTCGACGAGGGCCCCATCATCGAACAGGACATCGAGCGCGTGGATCACCACATGACGGTGCAGGACCTGACCCAGGTCGGCAGCGACGTGGAATCCCTGGTGCTGGCGCGCGCCGTGCGCAGCCACATCGAGCACCGCATCCTGCTCAACCGCAACAAGACTGTGGTGTTCCGCTAGGCCCGGTCCCCGCCGGGCGGCGCGCCGCCCTCCAGGCCGAAATGCCGGGCGACCAGCGCCATGGCCTTTTCCTGCAGCGGCGAAGCGCCCGCGCCGGGCCAGATGACCTGGCTCACGGAACGCGCGGTGTGTTCGAAGTCGATGAAACTCGTGCCGGCCAGCCCGCTGCGCGACAGGCAGGCCGGCACGATGGACACGCCCAGGCCCTGCGACACCAGCGAGGCCACGCTCAGCCAGTGGCGCACCTCATGGCGCACTTCGGGCATGAAACCGGCTCCCACGCAAAGCGACAGCACGGTTTCGTAATAGCTGGGCGACGCCGCGCGGGCGAAGAAAATGAAGTCCTCGTGCGCCAGTTCGGCCAGCCGCAGGCGGCGCCGGCCCGCCAGCGGATGGCTGGCCGGCAGGCAGACCTTGAAAGGCTCGGCAATCAGGTCGCGCGCCATCACCCCCTCCGGCACCGGATTGGCGTGGATGAATCCCAGGTCCTGCTCGCCCCGGCGCACGGCCTGGATCTGGTCGTGCGAGTTCAGCTCCGCGAGCACGTGCTCCACGTCCGGCAGCTCGGCGCGCATGTCGGCCAGCAGCGCGGGCAGGCCGCGGTACAGCATGGAGCCCACGAACCCGATGCGCAGGCGTCCCCGCAGCCCGGCGTCCACCCGCTGCACCAGCGTGCGCACCTCATCCGCCTGGCGCAGCAGGGTCAGCGCCTCGCGATACAGCACCTGGCCGGCGTCGGTCAGCTCCACGTGGCGGCTGGTGCGCGCCAGCAGCCGCACCCCCATGTTTTCCTCGAGCTGGCGGATGGCGTAGCTGAGCGGCGGCTGCGAAATGTGCAGGCGTTCGGCGGCGCGGCTGAAATGGCGCTCTTCCGCCACCGCGACGAAGTAGCGCAGCAGCCGGGGGTCCAGGTCCATGGCGGACTCCATTCATACTTTTTATGTATTGTTCTACACAAAAACGGTATTTGCATAGATCAATACACCCGAGCAACATCAAGGCATCTTTCCCGACTCCCCGCGCAGGATGCCCCTCATGGAACCCTTCGTCAGCCCCCAAGTCGCCGCCGCCACGCCCATTCCCGACTCGCGCGGCCTGAACCTGTTCCGCGCCGACCCGTATGCCGGGCCCCTGGCGCGCCGCTACCTGCCGGCCGACCTGTACGCGCACCTGCTGCCGCACCTGGACCGCCTGGGCGCGCTGGCGGGCGGCCTGATGGACGAGCTGGCCGCCACGGCCGACAAGAACCCGCCCACCCTGTCCGTGCGCAGCCGCGCCGGGGCCGACGAGTCCCGCATCGAAAAACACCCCGCCTACGTCGAGCTGGAAAAGCTGGCCTATGGCGAATTCGGCCTGGCCGCGCTGTCGCACCGCGGCGGCGTGCTGGGCTGGCCCGAGCCCATGCCCGCCGCGGCCAAGTATGCGCTGAGCCACCTGTTCGTGCAGGCCGAGTTCGGCCTGTGCTGCCCCGTCAGCATGACCGACTCCCTGGCCCGCACCCTGCGCAAGTACGGCGATCCGGCCCTGGTCGAGCGGGTGCTGCCCCAGGTCACGTCCCAGGACTTCGACACCCTGCGCCAGGGCGCCATGTTCATGACCGAGCAGGGCGCCGGCTCCGACGTCAGCGCCACCGAAGTGCGCGCCGAGGCCCAGCCCGACGGCACCTGGCGGCTGTACGGCGACAAATGGTTCTGCTCCAACCCCGACGCCGGCTTCGCCATGGTGCTCGCGCGCAGCGAGCCCGAGCCGGGCCTGAAGGGCGTGTCGCTCTTCCTGCTCCCGCGCGACCTGGCCGACGGCAGCCACAACGCCTACCGCATCCTGCGCCTGAAAGACAAGCTCGGCACCCGCTCCATGGCCAGCGGCGAGATCCGCCTCGAAGGCGCCACCGCCTGGCTGGTGGGCGAACGCGGCCGCGGCTTCAAGCAGATGGCCGACATGATCAACAACTCGCGCCTGTCCAACGGCATGCGCGCGGCCGGCCTGATGCGCCGCGCCCTGACCGAAGCCATCTACGTGTCGCAGCACCGCCGCGCCTTCGGCAAGCGCCTGATCGACATGCCCCTGATGCAGCGCCAGCTCGTCAAGATGACCGTCTGGACCGAACAGGCCCGCAGCGTCATGTTCCAGACGGCCCGCGCGCTGGCGGCCGCCGAACAGGGCGAGGCGCCGCCCAGCCTGGCCCGCATCCTCACCCCGCTCATCAAGTTCCGCGCCTGCCGCGACGCGCGCAAGGTCACGGGCGACGCGATGGAAGTGCGCGGCGGCTGCGGCTACATCGAGGAATGGACCGAGCCGCGCCTGGTGCGCGACGCGCACCTGGGCTCCATCTGGGAAGGCACCAGCAACATCGTGGCGCTGGACGTGCTGCGCGCCATCAACCGGGAGAATTCGCTGCCCGCGCTGCGCGGCCTGGTCGACACGCTGCTGGCCGAGGGCGCGCCCTGCCCGCCCGGGCTGGCCGCCGCCCAGGCCCAGGCGCTGGAGCAGAGCTTCGCCTTCGCCGCCCGCGCGGCCGCGGACGACCGCGCCGAGCTCGCCCGGCAGGCGGCCTCGCTGCTCTACCACGCCGTCTCGCTGGCGGCGCTGCGCTGGGAGGCCGCCAGCTCCGGGCTGGAAACGCGCGCGCTGCTGGCAGACCAGGTGCTGCTGCACCGCCTGGCCCCGCGCGATCCCTACGCCGCGGCTCCCGACGAAACCGCCGTGTGCCGGGACATCCTGCGCCACGCCCTCTGAGCTTCCTGGCCGCCGGCGAAGGCTCGGCGGCCGGCAACCCCGACGCCGGCGGCACAAGCCGGCGCGTCTTCCACTGGAGAGAGACATGAAACGCTATCTGGCCCCCCTGATGCTGGCCGCCGCCGCGCTGGGCGCGGGCGGCCCCGCCCACGCCGCCGACGCCTACCCCTCGCGGCCCATTTCGCTGGTCGTTCCCTTCCCGCCCGGCGGTCCCACCGACGCGCTGGCCCGCCGGCTGGCCGAAAAACTCAAGCAGCCGCTGGGCCAGACCGTGGTGGTGGAAAACCGCAGCGGCGCGGGCGGCAATATCGGCTCCGAATACGTAGCCGCGGCCAAGCCCGACGGCTACACCATTCTCTTCGGCACCTCCGGCCCGCTGGCCATCAACGTCAGCCTGTACAAGAACCAGAACTACGATCCGCGCACCAGCTTCGCGCCCGTGATCCGCATCGGCCACCTGCCCAACATCCTGGTGGTGCACCCCTCCGTGCCGGCCCGCAACGTGCAGGAACTCATCGCCTACGCCAAGCAGAACCCCGACAAGCTGAGCTACGCCTCCTCGGGCAACGGCGCGTCCTCGCACCTGGCGGGCATTCTGTTCAACCAGATGGCGGGCACCCAGATCATGCACATTCCCTACAAGGGCACCGGCCCCGCCCTGAACGACCTGCTGGGCGGCCAGGTGTCCATGTCGTTCACCGACATACTCACCGCCCTGCCCTATGTGAAGGCCGGCAAGCTGCGCGCGATCGGCCTGGCCGGCGCGCAGCGCTCGGAAGCGCTGCCCGACCTGCCCACGATTTCGGAGCAGGGCCTCAAGGGCTACGACGTGAGCGTGTTCTTCGGCATCGTCGCGCCCAAGAACACGCCGCCCGATGTCGTGGCCAAACTCAACCAGGCGTTCGACGCCGCGCTGGCCGATCCCGCCATCCGCGAGACCCTGCACAGCCAGGGCATCGTCGAAGCCGAAGACCACACGCCCCAAGGCCTGGCGCGCTTCATCGAGGCCGAGGTTCCCAAGTGGCGCGAAGTGATTCAGAGCGCCCACGTATCCATCGACTGACCGGACGTCCGCCATGTCCCCCAAGCTTCCCAATGCCGGCGCGCTGGCCGGCTGCAAAGTGATCGACCTTTCCCGCGTGCTGGGCGGGCCGTACTGCACGCAGATCCTGGCCGACCACGGCGCCGATGTGCTCAAGATAGAACCGCCCGGCGGCGACGAGACGCGCGGCTGGGGCCCGCCCTTCCTGGGCGAGACAGCCTCTTACTTCATCGGCGTGAACCGCAACAAGGACGGCATGACGCTGGACCTGTCCCGCCCCGAAGGGCAGGAAACGCTGCGCCGGCTGCTGGCCGGGGCCGACGTGCTGGTCGAGAACTTCAAGCCGGGCACGCTGGAGAAGTGGGGCCTGGGCTACGACACGCTGAGCCAGGCGTTTCCCCGCCTCGTCCATTGCCGCGTGAGCGGCTTCGGCGCCGACGGCCCGCTCGGCGGCCTGCCCGGCTACGATGCGTGCGCGCAGGCCATGTGCGGCCTGATGAGCGTGAACGGCGAGGCCGGCGGCGAAGCCACGCGCGTGGGGCTGCCCGTGGTGGACATGGTCACCGGGCTGAACGCCGCCGTGGCCGTACTGCTGGCGCTCAACGAGCGCCACCGCAGCGGGCTGGGCCAGTTCCTGGACATCACGCTCTACGACTGCGCGCTGTCGCTATTGCATCCGCACGCCGCCAACTACTTCTACAGCGGCAAGACGCCGGCGCGCACCGGCAACGCGCATCCCAACATCGCGCCTTACGAAACCCTGCCCACCGCCTCCGGCCCGATCTTCCTGGCCGTCGGCAACAACCGCCAGTTCGCGCTGCTGGCGCAGGCGCTGGAGGCGCCGGCGCTGGCGGCCGATCCGCGCTTCGCCTTCAACGCCGACCGGCTGCGCAACCGCGATGCGCTGCGCGCGGAGCTGTCCGCGCTGCTTGCGCGGCACGAGGCCGCCGCGCTGGCCGACAGGCTGCTGCGCCACGGCGTGCCGGCCGCCGCCGTGCAGACGGTGGACCAGGCGCTCGCCCACCCGCATACGCGCCATCGCGGCATGGTGCTCGAGCAAGGCGAATACCGCGGCGTGGGCTCGCCCATCAAGCTCTCGCGCACGCCGGCCACGCTGCGCAAGCTGCCGCCCGAGCTCGCCCCGCCCGCCGAAACCTGAACGCGCGTTCCGCGACGCCGCCCTGCCGCCCGGCAACCGCCGGGCTTAATGAGATGGTCAGCCCGATCCCCACGAAGCGGTACGCTGAGTGGGGATTGTTCTTTCTGGGAGACCTCTCATGAACACCGTCACGCTGATTGGTATCGATCTGGGCAAGCATAGCTTCCATCTGCACGGGCAGGATGAGGACGGCAGGATGGTGTTTCGCAAGAAGTGCTCGCGCCAGCAGTTGTTCACGCTGCTCGGTAACACGCCGCGCAGCACGGTGGTGATGGAGGCCTGTGCGGGCGCACACTGGATGGCGCGCCGCATCGAGACGTTGGGTCACCAGGCCAAGCTGATCTCGCCCCAGTTTGTGCGCCCCTTTGTGCAGGGCAACAAGAACGACTTCGCCGATGCGCAGGCGATCTGCGAAGCCGCCTCGCGTCCAAGCATGCGGTTCGTGAGCGTTCGCAACGAGGCCCAGCAGACCGTCTCGGCGCTGCACCGTGTACGGGAGTCGCTGGTACGCGAGCGCACGGGCGTGATCAACCAGCTTCACGCCTTTTTGCTGGAGTTCGGCATCAGCCTACCCCGTGGCCAGGCAATCATCCGGCGCCTGCCGGCGGTGCTGGCCGAGCATGAGCTGCCGCCCCGGTTGGTGGCACTGCTTGAACGGCTGCAAACCCATTTCAAGTATCTGGACGAGCAAATCGCCCAGATCGAGCGCGAGTTGTGCCAGCAACTGCGCGAGGATGAACGCAGCCAGCGGCTGCTGGTGCAGGGTGCACGAGCGATCATGCAACGCGTCGAGCAGCGCACGGACCGGCTGGGCATCTGGGTGCGCGAGCTGCTGGCAAGGCGCCACTCGAACCTGGTGGCCTGTGCGCTGGCCAATAAATTGGCGAGGATAGCCTGGGCCATCCTCGCCAACGGAACGAACTACCGAAGTCAGCAGGCTGTAGCAGCAGCCTGAGCTTCATCACCGTTTTACGCTGTCACTTCCTGGTTTTGCGACGCGAGTACGTGAAGACATAAACGGCTCAACGGCCTGGCAAAAAACCTGGCAAAGAATCCAGCACCTAGATGCTGAGGGCTTTTTTGAGGTTTGCCGGGCGCCACTCTCATCATGGAGCGGGGGACCTGTCCCCAACCGACTCCGAATAGATTTGAGCAAGCCCAATTTACGCCAACACGAACTTGCTTGCAAAAATCGGGCTGACCATAGATTCTTTGCCCGTTGTCCGGTGCCGCGGCAGCCACGGGCGGAGTCCGGACCACACGCCCCCCGTCGCGGGGCACAACATTTGGTTGCACCGCCTTGCAGCGCCGGCACGCCGGCCGCCTTAGACTTTTCCGCATGCGCCACGCGAGCGCGAGTTCCAGCAATCAAGCGGAAAGAGGAGAGACGATGGCTGAGACATCCCCCCGGAACCCGGCAACGCACGACGCGCCGCTCAAGCGGGTCATGGGCCCCAAGCTCCTGCTGCTCTTTATCGTGGGCGACATACTGGGCACCGGCGTCTATGCGCTGACGGGCCAGGTGGCCAAGGAAGTCGGCGGCGCCGCCTGGCTGCCCTTTCTGGTGGCGTTCGCGGTGGCGCTGCTGACCGCGCTGTCCTACCTCGAGCTGGTCACCAAGTATCCCAAGGCCGCGGGCGCGGCGCTGTACGTGCACAAGGCCTTCGGCCTGCATTTCCTGACCTTCATTGTGTGCTTCACGGTGATGTGTTCGGGGCTGACCTCGGCGGCCACGGCCTCGCAGGCCTTCGCCGCCAACCTGTTCGCGGCCATGGGCATCGAGGCCGAGAAGGGGTGGATCACGGCGGGCGCGCTGGGCTTCATGCTGCTCGTCATGCTGGTGAACCTGCGCGGCGCCTCGGAAAGCGTGCGCGCCAATGTGGTGCTCACCCTCATCGAGCTTTCCGGCCTGCTGATGGTCATCCTGCTGGGCTTCTACGCCATCGCGGGCGGCCAGGCCGATTTCTCGCGCGTGGTGGCCTTCGACACGCCCGAGGACAAGAGCGTGTTCCTGGCGGTCACCTCGGCGACCGCGCTGGCCTTTTTCGCCATGGTGGGTTTCGAGGACTCGGTCAACATGGCCGAGGAAACGCACGACCCGCACCGCATCTTCCCCAAGGTCATGCTGACCGGGCTCGGGCTGACGGCGCTCATCTACGTGCTGGTGTCGGTCTGCGCCGTGGCGCTGGTGCCCGTGGGCGAGCTGGCGCAGAGCGCCACGCCGCTGGTGCTCGTGGTCAAGCGCGCCGCGCCCGGCCTGCCGGTGGAATACATCATGCCCATCATCTCCATGTTCGCGGTGGCCAACTCCGCCCTCATCAACATGATGATGGCCAGCCGGCTGCTGTATGGCATGTCGCGCCAGGGCGTGCTGCCCGCCTTCCTGGCCCACGTGCACCGCCGCAACCACACGCCCTGGAGCGCCATTCTCTTCACCACGGCGCTGGCCTTCGGCATGATCGTCCTGGTGTCGCTGTCGGACTCCGAGGCCATCCGCGCCCTGGGCGGCACCACCGCGCTGCTACTGCTGGGCGTGTTCGCCTTCGTCAACGTGGCCGTCCTGGTGCTGCGCCGCGAGCGGGTGCCGCACGAGCACTTCCGCATCAACAGCGTCACGCCCTGGCTGGGCGCGGCGGCCTGCCTGTTCCTGGTCACGCCGCTGACCGGGCGCGACGTCATCCAGTACCAGGTGGCCGGCTGGCTGCTGCTGCTGGGCGTGGCGATGTGGGGCGTGACCTGGCTGGCGCGCCGCCGCGAAGCCTCGATGGAGCTGGACCCCGCCGACCTCGAGTAAAGACCGCGGGGCCGGGCGCCAGGGTGAACACGCCCTAGCCGCCCAGCGCCTGGCCTTCGCGGCGCGGATCGGCGCCGCCCTGCAGCCCGCCGTCGATGACGATGCCGTGCAGGCCGCTGGGAAAATCCATGAGGCGCACCGGATGCCCCATGCGCTCGAGCGCGGGCGCCAGCGCCTCCAGCGGGGTGCCTTTTTCGAGTTCGGTTTCCTTGTTGCGGCTGCCCATGTTGGGCAGCGAGATGGCCTGCTGGATGTCCAGCCCCCAGTCGAGCACGCCGACCAGCGTTTTGGCCACGTAATTGATGATGGCGCTGCCCCCGGGCGACCCCACCACCATGTAGGGCTTGCCATCGCGCAGTACGATCATGGGCGACATGGCGCTGCGCGGCCGCTTGCCGGGCTCGATGCGGTTGGCCACCAGGCGGCCTTCGGGATCTTGGAACGACGAGGAGAAATCCGTCATCTCGTTGTTGAGCAGGAATCCGCGCACGAAGATCTTGCTGCCGAACTCGTTCTCGATGGTGGTCGTCATGCTGAGCGCGTTGCCCTGCGCGTCCACCACGGCCAGATGGCTGGTGGACGGCATCTCGATGGCGTCGTCCCGGCCCAGCGACAGCAGCGTGCCCTCCGGGTCGCCGGGCAGCGCCACCTTCATGCTGCGGTCGGGCCGGATGAGCGCGCCGCGCGCGCGCAGATAGGCGGGATCGAGCAAGGCGCGCACCGGCACGCGCACGAAATCCGGATCGCCCACGTAGAAATCGCGGTCGGCGAACGCCAGCCGGCCCGCCTCCGAGAAGTAATGCACGGCCTCCAGGCTTTCCGGCGGGTAGCTGCCCATGGGGTACTGCTCAAGTTCGCCCAGGATCTGCAACACCGCCAGCGGACCGCTGCTGGGCGGCCCCATGCCGCACAGCGTGTAGCCGCGGTAGCCGCCGCAGACCGGCTCGCGCTTGAGCGCGCGGTAGCCGGCCAGATCCTGCAGGCTGAGGTCGCCCGGGCTGGGGTGCGCATGCACGGCGGCCACGACGTCGCGCGCGATGTCTCCCGTGTAGAACGCGTCCGCGCCATGCGCCGCGATTGCGCGCAGCGTGCGCGCGAAATCCGGGTTCTTCAGCACATGCCCCACCGGCCAGGGCGCGCCGTCCGGCGCATAGAAGTAGGCGGCCGCGGCCTCCTGCCGGCGCAGGGCCTTGTTGCCCGCCAGCAGCGCATGCAAGCGCGGCGATACCGCAAAGCCCCGTTCGGCCAGACGGATGGCGGGCTGGAACAGTTCGCGCCACGGCAGCCGGCCGTGCTCGCGGTGGGCCAGTTCCAGGCCGCGCAGCAAGCCCGGCACGGCCACCGCCATGCCGTTATTGACCGCTTGGGAAAAAGGCATGGGCTTGCCGTCTTTCAGGAAACGGTCGGGCCGCGCGGCGGCGGGCGCCGTTTCGCGCGCGTCGTAGGTTTCGATGCGGCCGTCGCGCGCGGAGTACGTCACCAGGAACGCGCCGCCGCCTATGCCGGAAGACTGCGGCTCCACCAGGTTCAGCACCAGCTGCGCGGCGATGGCGGCGTCCACCGCGCTGCCGCCCTTGCGCAGCATCTCCCGGCCCGCGGCCGAGGCATGGGGATTGGCGGACACCATCATGAAATGCGGCGCGCGCACGAGCGGGCGCTCGGCCAGCCCGGTGGCCGCCTCGGGATTGCGGTCTTCGGCGGCGACCGGGCCGCGGGCCTGCGCCGCGGGCAGCATGGACAGGCAAAGCAGGGCCGCGGCGGCGGCTTGGCGGACACGCATGACAGTCTCCCTCGGGCATTGCGGCAAGCGGCCATCATAGTCAAGAGCGCCCGCCCCCGCCTGACATTGATCCTAAAATCGCCGTTTCACTTCCGTACCGAGTCCAGCCCATGCGCCTGCGCCACATCGAGATCTTCGAAGCGATCCGCCGCACCGGCTCGCTGACCGAGGCGGCCGCCGCCCTGCACATTTCGCAGCCCGCCGCCAGCAAGCTGCTGGCCCATGCCGAGGCCCAGCTCGGATTCAAGCTGTTCGAGCGCGTGAAGGGGCGCCTGGTGGCCACGCGCGAGGCGGAAATCCTGTCGCCCGAAGTGGCCCGGCTGCACCAGGACCTGAGCAGCGTGCGCAGGCTGGCCGCCAGCCTGCGCGACAGCCCCAACGGCCACCTGCGCCTGGGCTGCGCGCCGGCGCTCGGCCTGGGGCTGCTGCCGGAGGTAGTGCGCGCCAGCCGCGACGCGCAGCCAGGCATCACCTTCGACATCCACACCCATCACAGCGCGGAGCTGGTGCAGGGGCTGCTCACGCGCGAGCTCGACCTCGCCATCACGTTCGACAGCAACGACTACGCCGGCCTGACCCGCATCGGGCTGGGCCACACCGAGCTCGTGCACCTGAGCCGCCAGACGGACGCGGGCCCGCTGCGCCTGCAGGACTTGCCGCACTCGGCCACGCTGATCCTGCTGGACGCGCGCGACGCCTCCGGCGCGCTGCTGCAGATGGCGCTCGACGCCCAGGGCCTGGACCCGCAGGCCGCCATCCGGGTGCAGACGCATTACGTGGCCTGCGCGCTGGTGGACGCGGGCTGCGGCGACGCCATCGTGGACGCCATCACCGCCCAGGCCATGCTGCGGCCCGGCATGGGCCTGCGCCGCCTGGATCCGGCGCTGCGCGTGCCCATCAGCATCATGGTGCGCAACCAGGATCCCCTGTCCGGCCTGCACCGCGAGCTCATCGAACGCCTGCGCTCGGCCTGCGAGGCGCGGTTGGCCGAGGTGATGGGCGCATAGGCGCCCCCGAAAAAAGACCCGCCACGCGGGCGGGTCCGGAGCCGTCAGGCGGGAAGCGTCATCAATCGAGCTTGATGTTCTGCTTCTTCACCACGTCCTTGGCCCAGTCGTACTGTTCCTTGATTTCCTTGGCGAACTCTTCCGGCGTGTTGCCCGAGGGCGCCGAGCCCTGCTCGTCGAGCGCCTTGATGACCTTGGGGTCCTTCAGGGCGACCACGGCGGCGTCGCGCAGCTTGTTCACGACTTCCATGGGCGTGCCCTTGGGGGCCAGCAGGCCATACCACACCGGCTGGTTCAGCACCGGATAGCCGGCTTCCTTGAAGGTGGGCACGTCCTTGATGGAATCGATGCGCTGGGGCCAGGCGATGGCCATGGCGCGCAGCTTGCCGGCCTGGATCTGCGGCATCGACGAGGGCAGGTTGTCGAACAGGATTTCGATCTGGCCGCCCACGGCGTCGGCCACGGCCGGGCCCGAACCCTTATAGGGCACGTGCACGATGTCGGTGCCGGTGGCCATCTTGAACGATTCGCCCATCAGGTGCAGCACGCCGCAGGTGCCCGAGCTGCCGTACGAGTACTTGCCCGGGTTCTTCTTGAGCTCTTCGAGGAAGCCCTTGAAGTCCTTGGCGGGGAACTTGGGATTCACGGCCACCACGTTGGCGGTGTTCGCGAAGTTGGTGACCGGCTGGAAGTCCTTGATGGGATCGTAGGGCAGGTCGTTGGGGCGGCAGGCCGGGTTCACGGCCATGGTGGACACCGTGGCGATAGACAGCGTATAGCCGTCGGCGTCGGCGCGCGCGGCTTCGGCAGCGCCGATGGCGCCGCCCGCGCCGCCCTTGTTCTCCACGACCATGGGCTGGCCCAGCTCCTGGCTCATGCGCTGCGTGACCAGGCGCGCGATGATGTCGGTGGAGCCGCCCGGCGCGAACGGCACGATGACGCGGATGGGCTTGCTCGGGTACTTGTCGGCGGCGTGAGCGGCCGTGGCGCCCAGCAGGCTGGCGGCGCCGGTGGCCAGCGCGATAGCCGCGGCCAGGGAGCGGATTTTGATCATTGGTGTGCTTCCTCCTAGTTGCGAACCCGTGCGGGACGGGACCGTCGTGTGTTGCATCCGCCTGTGGACGGATATGCAGATAACGGCGCGGGCGCTTTTGCGCATGGCAGGGACCGCCAGGCTGTTTTCGAGTTGCTTGTGGCAGACGCGCCCGCCAGAATGACGGAGAATAGCAGCAAATGCTTACACTCGCATAGGCCGCCAGCCGGCCGCGCGCCCCTCGCCAAGACAACGGATCCATGTCGGTCGCACTCCTGGTTTTCCCTGATTTTCTGCTCGTCGCCCTGGGCTGGTCGCTGCGCCACAAACTCGGATTCTCGCGGGAATTCTTCGCCGGCATGGAACGGCTGGTGTATTTCGTGCTGTTTCCCGCGCTGCTCTTTCAGTCCATCCTGCGCACGCCGATCTCGGCCGGCAACGCCGCCCTGCTGCTGCAGGCCACGGCGGCGGTCATCTGGTCGGGCGTGGCGCTGGCCTGGCTGGCGGGGCCGGTGCTGCGCCCCGCGCCGATCGGCCTGGCCTCGTCGGCGCAATGCGGCTACCGCTTCAACACGTACATCGGCCTGGCGCTGGCGGCCAGCCTCGGCGGCACGCAGGGCCAGACCGTGATGGCGCTGATCGTGGGCTTTGCCGTGCCCATGGCGAACCTGGCCGCGGTCTACGGGCTGGCCCGCCACAACGGCGGCAGCCTGCTGCGCGAGCTGGCGCGCAATCCGCTCCTGGTTTCCACCCTGGCCGGCCTGGCCTGCAACCTGGCCGGGCTGCACCTGCCCGCGCCCATCGACACCGTGCTGGGCCGGCTGGGCGCGGCCGCCATCGCGCTGGGCATCATCTGCGTGGGCGCGAGCCTGTCGTGGGAAGGAGGAAAGGGCCATGGCAGGCTGATCGCCTGGATGCTGGCCGTGAAGCTGCTGGCGCTGCCGCTCGTGGCGCTGGCCGTGGCGCGCCTGCTGGGGCTGGCGTCCCTGGAGTCGCGCATGCTGCTGCTCTTCGCCGCCCTGCCCACCGCCTCGGCCGCCTACGTGCTGGCGATGCGCATGGGCGGCGACGGCCGGATGGTGGCGGTGCTGATCTCGCTGGGAACCCTGTTCTCGGCGCTGACCATTCCGCTCTGGCTGCTGGCGGCGGGCGCCTGAACGCCCCCGCCGCCCGGAACGCCCTCAGCCCGGCTTGCGGGCGTTGGTCATGTCGGCCGGCACGACCCACTGCGCGAATTCCGCCTCGGTCAGGAAGCCCAGCGCCAGCGCCGACTCCTTGAGCGACAGGCCTTCCTTGTGCGCCTTCTTGGCGATCTGCGCGGCCTTGTCGTAGCCGATGTGCGGGTTGAGCGCCGTCACGAGCATGAGCGAGCGGTCCACCAGCTCGGCGATGCGCTCGCGGTTGGGCTGGATGCCGGCCGCGCAGTGTTGGTTGAAGCTGGCCATGCCGTCGGTCAGCAGGCGCGCCGATTGCAGGAAGTTGTGGATGATGAGCGGCTTGTAGACGTTGAGCTCGAAGTTGCCGCTGGCGCCGCCGATGTTGATGGCCACGTCGTTGCCCATGACCTGCGCGGCCAGCATGGTGATGGCCTCGCACTGCGTGGGATTGACCTTGCCCGGCATGATGGAGCTGCCCGGCTCGTTCTCGGGAATGCTGATCTCGCCCAGGCCCGAGCGCGGGCCGCTGGCGAGCCAGCGCACGTCATTGGCGATTTTCATGAGTCCGGCGGCCAGCGACTTGAGCGCGCCGTGCGCGAACAGCAGGCCCTCGTGCGAAGCCAGCGCCTGGAACTTGTTGGGCGCCGAGACGAAGGCAGTCTCGGTGCTGTGCGCGAGTTCGGCCGCCACCTTGGCGCTGAACTGCGGATGGGCGTTCAGACCCGTGCCTACGGCGGTGCCGCCGATGGCGAGCTGGTGCAGGCCCGGCAGGGTGGCGCGGATCTGCTGCTCGGCCAGGTCGAGCTGCGCCACGTAGCCGGAGATCTCCTGGCCCAGCGTCAGCGGCGTGGCGTCCTGCAGGTGCGTGCGGCCGATCTTGACGATGTCGTAGAATTCGGCGCTCTTGGCCGCCAGCGTGGCGCGCAGCGCCTTCAGGGCCGGCAGCAGGTGGTGCTCGACCTGCACGGCGGCGGCCACGTGCATGGCGGTGGGGAAGGTATCGTTGGAAGACTGCCCGCGGTTGACGTGGTCGTTCGGATGGACCTTGCGGGCCTCGCCGCGCTCGCCACCCAGCAGTTCCGAGGCGCGGTTGGCCAGCACCTCGTTCATGTTCATGTTGCTCTGCGTGCCCGACCCGGTCTGCCAGACCGACAGCGGAAACTCGTCCGGCCACTTGCCGGCGATGACCTCGTCGGCCGCCTTCACGATGGCGTCGGCGATCTTGGGGTCGAGCTCGCCCAGTTCGGCATTCACCTTGGCGGCGGCGCGCTTGAGCCGCGCCATCGCCTCCACCAGCGGAGCCGGCATCTTCTCGGTGGAAATGGCGAAAAAGTGCAGCGAACGCTGGGTCTGGGCGCCCCACAGGTGATCCTGCGGGACCTCGATGGGGCCGAAAGTATCTTTTTCGATGCGGGTCTTCATGCGCGTGCGGCTCCGTAACGGCGGCCGGCCGGATGCGCAGCGCGCCCGGTGCGGCAGCTTATTGAGAATAACAATCAATCATAGATTAGCAGAAACCCGCATTCCTATAATGGCGTACGCCGATCGCGTCCGGCCGGGCCTCGTGCCTGTCTCGCTTTCTCTTTTACCACTCGCCCCGCGCCATGTCCGCTCCCTTACGCAGCGCCACCCTGCACCTGCCCGATGAAACCGCCACCGAGGATCTCGCCCGGCGGCTTGCCCCCCTGGTCAGCGGCCAGCACGGCCCCGCCGGGGGACACATCCACCTCCGGGGCGACCTCGGCGCGGGAAAAACCGCCTTTACCCGGGCGTTGTTGCGTGCTTGCGGCATTGCGGGCCGGATCAAGAGTCCGAGCTACGCGCTGCTTGAATCCTATAAAGTTTCTAACTTATACTTCTATCACTTTGATTTTTATAGATTTAGTGATTCGCGCGAATGGCTGGACGCAGGATTCCGGGATTTGCTGCGTGACGACGCAGTCGTTTTGATCGAATGGCCGGAACGGGCCGAGGGCCTCTTGCCCCCTCCCGACCTGCTGATTTCCCTGGCCTATGCGGGCCAGGGACGCGACGCCACCCTCAGCGCCTACACTCCCCGAGGACAAACATGGTTGAACGCGATTGTCCCCCCGCCCCTGGCGGCGCCCTCCCCTCGGAAGGCGCCACCCGGCGCCGCCTGATCAGCGTCGCCGCCACGCTGCTCGTCCTCCCCGTCATCCCCCGGCTGGCCCAGGCCGCCACCATCCTGGCCGTGCGCACCTGGCCGGCCGACGAGTACACCCGGGTCACGCTCGAACTGGACAGCGAGCTCAAGGCCGAGCACTTCACGCTCGAAAACCCCCACCGGCTGGTGGTGGACATCGAGGGACTGACCCTCAGCCCCGCGCTCAACGACCTGGTTTCCAAGGTCCGCCCCGACGATCCCTACATCCAGAGCCTGCGCGTGGCGCAGAACCGGCCCAACGTCGTGCGCATGGTGTTCGACCTGAAGCAGGCGGTGGCGCCGCAGGTGTTCACCCTGAAGCCGGTGGCCGACTACCAGTACCGCCTGGTGCTGGATCTCTATCCCAAGATCGCGCAAGACCCGCTGGTGGCCATCCTCAACAAGCAGAGCGGCCCCGACGTGGACGATCCGCTGGCGCGCATCCTCGAAGACATCCAGCGCAATCCGGTCACCCGGCAGGACGCGCCCGAGCCGCCGCTGGCGCGGGGCCAGCAGCCCGCGCCGGCGCTGCCCACGCCGCCCAAGCCCTCGGCCCCGTCCACGGCGGGCCGCAAGCGCCGCATGCTGACCATCGCGCTCGATCCCGGCCACGGCGGCGAAGACCCGGGCGCCATCGGCAACAGCGGCCTGCGCGAGAAAGACGTGGTGCTGCGCATCGCGCGGCGGCTGAAAAGCCTCATCGACAGCCAGCCCGACATGCGGGCCTATCTGACGCGCGACGACGACTACTTCGTGCCGCTGCACGTGCGCGTGCAGAAGGCCAGGCGCGTGCGGGCGGATCTTTTCATTTCCATCCACGCGGACGCGTGGATCAAGCCCTCGGCCAACGGCTCGTCGGTGTTCGCGCTGTCGCAGCGGGGCGCCTCCAGCGCGCAGGCGCGCTGGATGGCCGACAAGGAAAACGCGGCCGACCTGATCGGCGGCGTGAACCTCGGCAGCCACGACCGCCAGGTCGCCAAGGTGCTGCTGGACCTCTCCACCACCGCGCAGATCAACGATTCGCTCAAGGTGGGCAGCGCCTTCCTGGACGAAATCAAGAAGATCAACCGCCTGCACAAGAACAGCGTGGAGCAGGCCGGTTTCGCGGTGCTCAAGGCGCCGGACATTCCTTCCATCCTGGTGGAAACCGCCTTCATCAGCAATCCGCAGGAAGAGGCGCTGCTGCGCAGCACCTCTCACCAGGAGAAGCTGGCCCAGGCCATGATGACGGGCATCCAGCGGTACTTCACCGCCAATCCGCCGCTGGCGCGGATCGCCGACGCCGCGGGTTGAGCCCGCGGCCCGGCGCGCCTGGCCGGTCAGGCGCGCCGGGCGCCGCGCAGCAGCTTGACCATCCCCGCCAGCGCCACCGGCACGATGGCCGCGGCCAGGCCGATGAGCACGATGGTGTTCAGGTGCTCGCGCACCAGCGGGATGTTGCCGAAGAAATAGCCGGCCGCCACCAGGCCCGCCACCCACAGCACCGCGCCGCCGATATTGAAAAGCTGGAACCGCCCCAGCGGCATTTCGGCCACGCCGGCCACGAACGGCGCGAAGGTGCGCACCACCGGAATGAAGCGCGACATGACGATGGTCTTGCCGCCGTGCTTTTCATAGAAGGCATGCGTGCGCATGAGCGCCTTGCGGTCGAGGAAACGCAGGTTCATGGAGAACACCCGCGGCCCGATGTACCGGCCGATGGCGTAGTTCACCGAATTGCCGGTAACCGCGGCCACGATGAGCAGCACGCTCAGCAGGACGGGGTCCAGGCTGCCGGAGGCGCCGAACGCGCCTGCGATGAAGAGCAGCGAATCGCCCGGCAGGAACGGCAGCACCACCAGCCCGGTTTCCGCGAACACGATCAGGAACAGCACCAGGTACACCCACACGCCGTACTGCTGGACCCACACGCCCAGCGTCTGGTCGATGTGGAGCACCATATTGAAGAATTCGAGCATTCGCGCAACCTGTGAATAGGGGACATTCGTCCGCGACTATAGCCCACCATGGCGGGAGGCTAAAATCGTCCACATAGTCCTTCCGCCTGTCCGCCTCATGACCGAACGCCGCTCCATTCTCGCGCTCCCCGACCTGCTGATCAGCCAGATCGCCGCCGGCGAAGTCATCGAGCGGCCCGCTTCCGTGCTCAAGGAAATCCTCGAGAACGCCATCGACGCGGGCGCGCGCGCCATCGAGGTGCGGCTGGAAGGCGGCGGCATCCGGCGCATCGCCGTGACCGACGACGGCTTCGGCATTCCGCCCGGCGAACTGCCGCTGGCGCTGGCGCGGCACGCCACCAGCAAGATCCGTTCGCTGGCCGAGCTCGAATCCGTAGCCTCCATGGGGTTTCGCGGCGAGGCGCTGGCCTCCATCGCGTCCGTGGCGCAGGTGACCCTCATTTCCCGCACGCGCGATGGCGAGCATGCCTGGCAGATCGACGGCGCGAGCCTGCAGGTAAGTCCCGCCTCCGGACCGCCCGGCACCACGGTCGACGTGCGCCAACTGTTCGACGCGGTGCCGGCCCGGCGCAAGTTCCTGCGTTCCGAAGCCACCGAGTTCGGGCACTGCCTGGACGCCATGGAGCGCATCGCGCTGGCCCACCCGAACATCGCCTTCCGGCTCTTTCACCACGACCGCGCGCAGCGCCAGTGGCTGCCGGCCGACCCGCTCCAGCGCATCCGCGACGTGCTGGGCGCCGAGTTCACCGAGCACGGCCTGCCGCTGACTCATGCCATGGGCGCGGTAAGCCTGGCGGGCATGATCACCCGTCCCACGGCCGCGCGGGCGCGCGCCGACCGCCAGTATCTGTACGTGAACGGCCGCTTCGTGCGCGACCGCACCGTGAGCCACGCGCTGCGCGCCGCCTATGCCGACGTGCTGCATGGCGACCGGCAGCCCGCCTACGTGCTTTTCCTGGACATCGACCCGGGCGCGGTGGACGTCAACGTGCACCCCGCCAAGCACGAGGTGCGCTTTCGCGACAGCGGCGCGGTGCACCGCTTCGTTTCCCAGGCCGTCGGCCAGACGCTTGCCCAGACGGGCGGCGCGGCGGCGGTTCCGGCGGACGGCGCGGCGCCGCGGCCCGAAGCGGCAGCCCGGCCGCCCGCCGTGCAGGCACCGTCCGCCATTGGCATGAACGGCGCGGGCGGCGCGGCGCATCCGTCCGCGCCCGCCGCGCATGGCGCGCCCTACGGCCTGCGGCCCACGCCTGCGCCGTCGCCGGCGCGGCCGCATACGCAGGTGCCGTTCCGCCTGCATGAGCCGGCCGGCATTCCGGCCGCCGACTGGCAATCGCTGTACAAGCCGCTGCCCGCGCAGGAACCGGCCCGGCCCGCGCCGCTGCGCGACCCCGCGCCCGCCGCGCTGCCCCCCGACGAAGAACATCCGCTGGGCATGGCGCTGGCCCAGTTGCACGGCATCTACATCCTGGCGCAGAACTGGCGCGGCATGGTGCTGGTGGATATGCACGCCGCGCACGAGCGCGTGGTGTACGAACAGCTCAAGCGCGCGCTGGACGCGCGCAGCCTGCCGCGCCAGGACCTGCTGGTGCCGGTGGTGTTCCATGCCCAGGAAAAAGACGTGGCCCTGGTCGAGGAATATGCCGAACAGCTCGGCGAACTGGGCTTCGAAATGCGCCCGGCCGGGCCGGCCTCCATCGCGGTGCGCTCGGTGCCCGCGATTCTCGCGCGCGGCGACATCGAAACGCTGGCGCGCGCCGTGCTGCGCGACCTGGCCGCGGTGGGCGTCTCGCGCCTGCTCACCGAGCAGCGCAACGAGCTGCTCGCCACCATGGCCTGCCACGGTTCGGTGCGCGCCAACCGCAAGCTCACGATCGAGGAAATGAACGGTCTGCTGCGCCAGATGGAAGCGACCGAGCGCGCCGACCAGTGCAACCACGGCCGTCCGACCTGGGTGCAGTGGACCGTGTCCGAACTCGACAAGCTCTTTCTGCGCGGACAGTAAGCCCCATGCCTGCCTCTCCCGCCCCGGCTTTGCCGGTGATCTGCCTGGCCGGCCCCACGGCCGCCGGCAAGAGCGCATCCACGCTGGCGCTGGCCGAGCGCTGGCCGCTGGAGATCGTCAATGTGGATTCGGCCACGATCTATCGCGGCATGGACATCGGCACGGCCAAGCCCACCGCCGCCGAGCGGGCTCGCGTGCCGCAGCACCTGCTGGACATCCTGGACCCCGCGCAGTCGTACAGCGCGGCCGAGTTCCGCTCGGACGCGCTGCGGCTGATCGGCGAGATCCGCGCGCGCGGCCGCATTCCGCTGCTGGCCGGCGGCACCATGATGTATTACAAGGCCCTGCGCGAAGGGCTGGACGATCTGCCCCAGGCCGACCCCGCGCTGCGCGCGGAGCTGGAGGCGCGCGCGGCGCGCCTGGGCTGGCCGGCCCTGCACGCCGAGCTGGCGGCGCTGGACCCGGCCACGGCCGCCCGACTCGCGCCCAACGACAGCCAGCGCATCCAGCGCGCGCTCGAGATCTGCATGCTGAGCGGACAGCCCATGTCGGCGCTCCTCACGCGCGCGCAGCGCCGGCCTGCCGAGGACGCCGGGCGCTACGTGACCATCAGTCTGGAGCCCTCCGAACGCGCGGCCCTGCATGCGCGCATCGCGCAGCGCTTCGACGCCATGCTGCAGGCGGGCCTGCTGGAAGAAGTGCGCGCGCTGCACGCGCGCCCCGACCTTCACCCCGGCCTGCCTTCGGTGCGCTGCGTGGGATACCGGCAGATGTGGGCCCACCTGGACGGCGAGGCCACGCTGGCCGAGGCCCGCGAACAGGCCATCGCCGCCACGCGCCAGCTCGCCAAACGGCAGATCACCTGGCTGCGCGCGCAGCCGTCGCGCATCGTCGTGGACTGCCTGGCGCCGGATGCGGTGTCGCGCGCCATCGACGCGGCGGCGGCCGTGCTGGCCGCGGGGAAAAGCGCGAACCGCTAGCGTGCGCGGCCGCCGCGCCGGAAAAACCGGCCGGCGGCCGACTTGTGCGGCGTCAGACCACGATGGTCTGCGCCATGCCGTCCTTCTGCTCCACGATCTCGCCGATGCGGCTGACCGTTTCGCCCTGCTCGCGCAGCGTGGCGGCCACGGCATCGGCCTGGGCGGCGTCCACCACCAGCACCATGCCGATGCCGCAGTTGAAGACCCGGTGCATCTCGGCGTCCTCGACGCCGCCCTGCTGCTGCAGCCACTGGAACAGGCGCGGCATTTCCCAGCCGCTGCGATCCAGGCGCGCCGTCAGGCCGGGCTGCAGGATGCGGGGCACGTTGTCGACCAGGCCGCCGCCGGTGATGTGGGCCAGCCCCTTGATGGCGGCGCCGTGCGCGGCCAGCGCGGCCAGCACCTGCTTGACGTAGATGCGCGTGGGAGCCATGACGGCGTCCACCAGCGGCTGGCCGTGGAAGTCCTGGTCGGGGCGGGCCTGGGCGCGCTCGAGGATCTTGCGCACCAGCGAATAACCGTTGGAATGCGCGCCGCTGGAGGCCAGGCCCAGCACGGCGTCGCCCGGCCGGATGGACTTGCCGTCGATGATGGCGGATTTTTCCACCGCGCCCACGGCAAAGCCGGCCAGGTCGTACTCGCCGTCCGGATACATGCCGGGCATTTCGGCGGTTTCGCCGCCGATGAGCGCGCAGCCGGCGAGTTCGCAGCCCCTGGCGATGCCGCCCACCACCGAGGCCGCCGTATCCACCGCCAGCTTGCCGCAGGCGAAATAGTCCAGGAAGAACAGCGGCTCGGCGCCCTGCACGAGGATGTCGTTCACGCTCATGGCCACGAGGTCGATGCCCACGGTGTCGTGGCGGTTCCACTCGAACGCCAGGCGCAGCTTGGTGCCCACGCCGTCCGTGCCCGACACCAGCACCGGCTCGCGATATTTCTTCGGCACTTCGAACAAGGCGCCGAAGCCGCCGATACCGGCCAGCACCCCGGCGCGCATGGTGCGCGCGGCGAGGGGTTTGATGCGGTCGACCAGGGCATCGCCCGCGTCGATATCGACACCGGCGTCGCGGTAGGTCAAGGGGGCGGAGGGTTGATTCGTCATGAGAAAAGCCGTGGGATATGTAACAATTGCGGGGATTTGAGGTGGAACGCCCTGCATTTTACGATGCCGCGGCCTTTTGGCGGACGCCGGCCGCCCGCCGGGGGCGGCCGCGAGGCCGCAAAGAGGCGCAAAGCCGCGCCCCGCAACGCCCCGGGCGCGACACCGGCGGCCCAGGTAGTTTAAAGTGTAGGGTTGGCCGACCTTGGATTTGTCCTCTTTTGGCAGGACGGACCCAGCCCGCCAGACCGTGTTTTTTGGCTTTCCGGCGCACCGGCAGCGCTGCCCGGCCTTGCCGCTTCCCTCGGGACGCGGGCCCGGGCGGAAAACCCGGACTGCCTGATCGATAACCTCTCATGAACCGCCAGCTGCTGCTCGACGTTCTTCCCGCGCCAGCGCCCTCGCTGAACAATTACATCGCCGGCCCCAACGGGGAAGCGCTGGCCGCCGTGCGCGCGCTCGCGCCGGGCCGCGCGCTCTACATCTGGGGCCCGGCGGGCTGCGGGCGCAGCCATCTGCTGCGCGCGCTCACGGCCCGCCCCGACGCGGTCTACATCGACGAGGCGCGCGGCGCGCGCATGCTGCGCGAGCTGGCCGAGGCCGATTCCGCCGCGCCCATGCCCAAGTTCGTGGCGGTGGACGACGTGCACCGCATGGACGAACGCCGGCAGGCCGGCCTGTTCGCCCTGTACAACCGCTGGCGCGAATCCGCCGCCACCGGACGCGCCTTTGCGCTGGCCGTGGCCGGCGACCGCGCGCCGCTGTCGATGCCGCTGCGCGAAGACCTGCGCACCCGGCTCGGCTGGGACCTGGTGTTCCGCCTGGATCCGCTGTCCGACGCCGACAAGCTCGCCGCGCTGAGCGCGCAGGCCGCCGAACGCGGCATGCAGCTCGCCCCCGAGATCATCAACTGGATGCTCACGCACCACGAGCGCGACATCCGCAAACTGGCCGCGCTCGTCGACGCGCTGGACCGCTATTCGCTGGCCACCGGCCGCCCCATCACCCTGCCCCTGCTGCGCGCCATGCTCGCAGATCCTGATTCGCAACGCACATGACCTTCCGACGACTCGCCCTGTTCGACCTGGATCACACCCTGTTGCCGCTGGACAGCGACTATCAATGGGCCGACTATCTGGCGCGCACCGGCCGCGCGGGCGATCCCGACGAGGCCCGGCGCCGCAACGACGACCTCATGGAGCGGTACAACCGCGGCGAGCTGACGGCCGAGCAGGCCGCCGAGTTCATGCTGGGCCTGCTGGCCGCGCACACGCCGTTCGACCTGGCCGCCTGGCACGAGGAGTTCATGGCCGAGGTCGTGCGCCCCTCCATCACGCCGGCCGCGCGCGAGCTGGTGCAGTCCCACCTCGAGGCGGGCGATCTGTGCGCGGTGGTCACGGCGACCAACAGTTTCGTCACCGCGCCCATCGCGCGCGCTTTCGGCGTGCCGCACCTGGTGGCCACCGACCCGCAGTACCTGAACGGCCGTTTCACCGGCCGCATCCAGGGCACCCCCAGCTTCAAGGAAGGCAAGGTCATCCGCGTCAACGACTGGCTGGCCGCCATGGGCCTGACCCTTGCGGATTTTTCCGAATCGTTTTTCTATAGCGATTCCGTGAACGACGTGCCCCTGCTCGAGAAAGTGAGCCAGCCGATCGCGGCCAACCCCAGCCCCGCGCTGCGCGAAATCGCGCGCGGCCGCGGCTGGCAGGTGATCGACCTGTTCGACCACATGGAAGATGCGAAGTCCTGATGATTACCGAAACCATAAAAAAATTCGTCGGCCGCCTGTTCTCTCCCGCCGCCCGGGGCCCTCAGCGCATCCCTCGTGAAAAGCACGGCATCGACCGCCGCAACGTATCGCGCCACGCGATCAAGGTGTGCGAGGTGCTGCGCCAGCACGGCTACGAGGCTTATATCGTGGGCGGCGCGGTGCGCGACCTGATCGTGGGGCTGGAGCCCAAGGATTTCGACGTGGCCACCAACGCCACGCCCGAGCAGATCCGGCCGCTCTTCCGGCGCGCACGCATCATCGGCCGCCGATTCCAGCTCGTGCACGTGGTGTTCGGCCAGGAGATCATCGAAACCTCCACGTTCCGCGCCCCGGCCTCGGAAGACCAGGAAACCGACGAACACGGCCGCATCCTGCGCGACAACGTGTTCGGCAGCCAGGCCGAGGACGCCGCCCGGCGCGACTTCACCATGAACGCGCTGTACTACGATCCGCACACCGAAGAAGTCATCGACTACCACCACGGCGTGGCCGATCTCAAGAAGCGCCAAATCCGCATCATCGGCGACCCGGCCAAGCGCTATCGCGAAGATCCGGTGCGCATGCTGCGCGCCGTGCGCTTTGCCGCCAAGCTCAACGGCACCATCGATCCGGCTACGCGCCAGCCCATCGGCACCATGGCCGACCTCATCGAGAACGTGCCCGCCTCGCGCCTGTTCGACGAGATGCTCAAGCTGCTGACTTGCGGGCACGCCATGGACTGTCTGCGCCAGCTGCGCGCCGACGGCCTGCACAAGGGCCTGCTGCCGCTGCTGGATGTGGTGCTGGAGCAGCCCGGCGGCGAGCATTTCGTGGAGCTGGCCCTGGAGCGCACCGACGCCCGCGTGCGCGCCGGCAAGACCATCAGCCCCAGCTTCCTGTTCGCGGCCCTGCTCTGGCAGCAGGTGGAAGCGCGCTGGAAGCAGTTGCGCGCGCAGGGCGAGCACACCATCCCGGCGCTGTCGCAGGCCGCCGACTCGGTGCTCGACGAGCAAACCGAGAAACTGGCCATTCAGCGCCGTTTTTCGTCCGACATGCGCGAAATCTGGTTCATGCAGCCGCGCTTCGAACGCCGCATGGGCAAGGGCATCTACCGCATGATCGAGCAGCCGCGCTTCCGCGCCGCCTGCGACTTCCTGCAACTGCGCGCGGCGGCCGGCGAATTCGACAGCGTGCTGGCGCAATGGTGGATGGACCTGGCCAATGCCGACGACGTCACCCGCGCCGCCATGATCGAAGAAGTAGCGCGCCAGCCCCGCGAAGGCGGCGACAGCGCGCCCCGCAAACGCCGCCGCCCGCGCCGCGCGCCGCGCAGTTCGTCGGCGCCGCAATGACGCCATGACCGCAGGGCCCGTGCGCGCGTATATCGGCCTGGGCGCCAATCTCGGCGACGGCGCGGCCACGCTGCGCGCCGTGCTCGACGAACTGCGCGCCACGCCCGGCCTGCAAAACCTGCAGGCTTCACCCTTCTACCGCAGCGCGCCCGTGGACGCGGGCGGCCCGGATTTCACCAACGCCGTGGCCGGCGTCGACACCACGCTGGCGCCATTGGACCTGCTCGACGCGCTGCAGGCGCTGGAACTGCGCCACGGCCGCCAGCGGCCGTACCGCAACGCGCCCCGCACGCTGGACCTGGACCTGCTGATCCACGGCGAGTCGCAATGCGACGGCGGGCGCCTGACCCTGCCCCACCCCCGCCTGCACCTGCGCGCCTTCGTGCTGCTGCCGCTGCGCGACCTCGCGCCCGGGTTGCGGGTGCGCGGCGAGAGCCTGGATCACTGGCTGGCGCAGATCCGCGGCCAGGCCATCGAGCGCCTGCCCGGCTGACGCAGCCGGGCCGCCGGCTCAGGCCGCAACGGCGCGCGGGGCGAACGCCATCATGGCGCGCTCCACGTCCTGCGTGTCCGGCAGGCCGGCTTCGTTGCCCAGGTGCTGGATCTTGTGCGCCGCGGCCGCCCGCGCGAAACCGAAATGCTCGTCCCAGCCGAGCTCGGGGCGGTTCAGGAAAGACCAGACATAAGCGCCGTGGAATACGTCGCCCGCTCCGGACGTATCCACCACCCGGTCCGCGGGCACGTCCAGCGCGGGCAGCGTGCGCGGCTCGCCGCCGTCGGCATACCAGAGCATGCCGCGCTCGCCTCGCGTGACGGCTCCCACGCGGCAGCCGCGCGCCTTCAACAGGGCCAGCAGCCCTTCGGGCGTCAACCCCATCTGCTCGGCCATGCGCTCGGCGCAGACCGCCACATCGACGTGGCCCAGCAGCTCGTCGGTGTTCTCGCGCAGGCTGCCGCCATCGAGCGAGGTGAGGATGCCGGCCTCGCGGCAGGCGCGGGCATAGTGCAGGGCCGCGTCGGGCTGGTGGCCGTCCAGGTGCAGCGCGCGGTATCCGCGTATGTCCAGGCGCGGAAAATCGCCCAGGTAACCGGTGTCGCGCGCACGCACGATGGCGCGCCTGCCTTCGCGCGGCATGATGACGGACAGCGAGGAGCGGCCCACCGGCCGCGCGTGCAGGGCCACGCCGTGGGCGGCCGCCATGTCGGCGAACATATGGCCGAGCCAGTCGGGCGCCTGCGAGCAGATGAGATCGGGCGGCGAACCCAGCCGCGCGCAGGCGAAGGCCGCCGTGACGGCGTTGCCGCCGAAAGACACGGCATAGTCGCGCGCCACGCTTTTCTCGTCGCCCGCGGGCCACGCGTCGGCCAGCACGGTGACGTCGATGTAAGTGTGGCCGATGAAGAGCGCGTCGCGCATAGGCGGAGCCGCGGACGGTCAGGAACCCGGGTGGGCGTCTTCGCCGGCGCGCGCCAGCACGGTGCGCGCCCGCGCGATGACCGGGGCGTCGACCATTTTCCCGTCGAGCATGAAGGTGCCCGCGCCGCTGTCGCGGTGCGCGGCCACCACGCGGCGCGCCCAGCCCAGCTCGGCCTCGTCGGGCGCGAAGGCCCCGTGGATGACCGGCACCTGCGAAGGATGGATGCAAAGCATGCCGCCGAAGCCCATCTGCTTTGCCCGGGCCGCGGCCCGGGCCAGCCCGGCGGTGTCCTGGACGCCGGGGAACACGCCGTCCAGCGCCGGCGCGAGGCCCGCGGCGCTGCCGTGCAGCAGCACCTGCACGCGGGCATGGTCCAGGACGGTGTCGGCGCCGGGCGTGTCGGGCGTCAGCCCGAGATCCAGCCCATAGTCCAGGCTGCCGAAGGCCAGCCGCTCCACGCCGGGCGTGGCGGCTACCTCGGCCGCATTCAGCACGCCGCGCGCGGTTTCCAGGATGGGAATGATGGGCAGCCCGGACTGCGCCGCATGGCGGACCTGGGCCAGGCTTTCGGCCTTGGGCAGCAGCAGCCCCGCCACCGCCGGCTTGCCCCGGCACGCCTTGAGATCGGCGTCGTGCCAGGGGGTGGAGGCATCGTTGATGCGCACCCAGACGCGGGCCTGGGGATGCGTGCCCAGGAAATCGCAGAGCGCTTCGCGCGCGCTGTCCTTGGCCAGATGCTCCACCGCGTCTTCGAGATCGACGATGACCGCGTCCGCGCCGCTGGCCAGCGCCTTGGGAATGCGCTCGGGCCGGGAAGCCGGCACGAACAGGGCGGTGCGGACGACAGCGTGCATTACACGACCTCCTGTGCGTGGAACTGCGCCACCTCTTCGGGCGCGTATCCCAGTGATGCTAGCACCTGATCGGTGTTCTGGCCTACCGCCGGCACCGGATCCATGCGGGGCGCGAAGGCATTGCTGCTGGCCGGCGGCAGCAGCGCGGGGATGACGCCGGCCGGGCTGCCGACTTCGCTCCAGCGCTCGCGCGCGCGCAGCTGCGGATGCGCCCACACGCCCGCCATGTCGTTGACGCGGGCATTGGCGATCTGCGCGTCTTCGAGGCGGTCGGTCACCTGCTGCACGGTCAGGCCGGAAAAAGCCTCCACGATGAGCGCCCGCAGCGCCTCGCGGTTGGCGGTGCGCAGCGAGTTGCCGAGAAAGCGCGGGTCTTCGGCCAGCTCGGCCTGGCGCAGCACCTGGGCGCAGAACACCCGCCATTCGCGCTCGTTCTGCAGGCCCAGCATGATGGTGCCGCCGTCGCCCACCGGAAACGGGCCGTAGGGGTAGATGGAGGCGTGCGCCGCGCCGGCGCGCACGGGCGGCGCGGCGCCCTCGAAGGCGTAGTACATGGGAAACCCCATCCACTCGACCATGCTTTCCAGCATGGAGACGTCGATGCGGCTGCCGGCGCCGGTCTTCTGGCGCAGCAGCAGCGCGTTCAGGATGGCGGAATAGGCGTACATGCCGGCGGAAATGTCGGCAATGGAACAGCCCGCCTTGACAGGTTCCTCGGCCGTGCCCGTGACTGACAGGAAGCCGCTCTCGCTCTGGATGAGCAGGTCGTAGGCTTTCTTGTCCTGGTAGGGGCCGCCCACGCCGTAGCCGGAAATGTCGCAGACGATCAGGCGCGGGTGTTTCTCGTGCAGCGCCTCGAACGACAGGCCGAGCCGGGCCGCGGCGCCGGGCGCCAGGTTCTGCACCAGCACGTCGGCTTGTTCGAGCAGGCGCTGCATGATGCCCCGGGCCGCGTCGCGCTTGAGGTCGAGCGTGAGGCTTTCCTTGGAGCGGTTGGTCCAGACGAAGTGCGAGGACAGGCCGCGCACGCGCTCGTCGTAACCGCGCGCGAAATCGCCGGAGCCCGGGCGTTCGATCTTGATGACGCGCGCGCCCATGTCGGCGAGCTGGCGGGTGCAGAACGGCGCGGCGATGGCGTGTTCCAGGCTGACCACGGTAATGCCGTCCAGGGGACGGGGAGCGGCGTTGCTCATTCGGCGAACCTCACTTCGGCTTGGTGGGCCAGGGTGCCGTCCTGCTGGGCCCAGAGGCGCGCATGGCCGGGCGCTTCGATCCGGCCGGCCACCTCGAACGGCGCGGGCGCGATCAGCGGGCGCAGGCCCCGGTACGAGAAATGGACGGGACGCGCGGCCGGACGCGCGTTCAGGAAGGCAGCCAGCATGCGCGTGGCGATCATGGGGCCGTGCACCACCAGCCCCGGGTAGCCCTCGGTCTGCGTGACGTAGGGATGGTCGTAATGGATGCGGTGCCCGTTGAAGGTGACGGCGGAGTAGCGCAACAGCAGCACCGGCGTGGGCTCCACCGTTTCGCGCCACTGCGCCTCGGGCGCGGGCTCCGTCCCCGAGAGCTTGGGCGGGGCGGGCTGGCGGTAGACGATGTCCTGCTCCTCGACGATGGCCGCCTCGCCCGCCTGCAGGTATTCGTGGCGCACGGTCACGAAAAGCAGCGAGCCGGTACGTCCCGTTTTTTCCTGCACCTGGGCCACGGTGGACACGCGCTCGGCCGGCTCGCCCACGCGCAGCGGGCGGCGGAACTCCACGCGCCCGCCCGCCCACATGCGGTTGCGGTCTTGCGCGGGCGGCAGGAAGCCGCCGCGCGCCGGATGCCCGTCCGTCCCCAGGCCGTCCAGGCCGACCGGCTTGATGAAGAACGCCCATTGCCACAGGGGCGGCAGCGCGTCGCCGTTGCCCGGCGCGGGGCCGCCCAGCGTGGCGGCGACACGGGCGGCGTGGCCGGCGTCCAGGGCATCGGCCTGGCGCTCGCTGCTGCCGATCCAGGCCGAGGGGTCTGTCTGACTCATCCGTATTCCTTTCCAGGGCTGTTTGTCCAGCGGCAAGCATGCCCGCAAGCCGCCGCGCTTGTGAATTCGTTTTTGCTCAAGGCGGGGTTTGCGGCGCCTGAATCGCGCCCGCCCGTGCACCCGCCCTTGCGCGCGCGCGGGCGCCCCGGAAGCGATACGTCCTAATATATGGCCCATGCACTTCGACCTCGCCGACCTACGCCTCTTCATCCACATTGCCGAATCGCCCAGCCTGACGCAGGCCGCCAAGCGCGCGCACCTGTCGCTGGCGGCGGTCAGCGTGCGCATCAAGGCGCTCGAGAACCAGCTCAACACGCGGCTGCTCTACCGCGACAGCCGGGGGGTGGAAATCACGCCCGCCGGGCAGCGGCTGCTGCAGCACGCGCGCGTCATCATGCGCCAGGTGGACCACCTCAAGCTGGACTTCCAGGAGCAGTCCGACGGCGAGGCCGGCCACATCCGCATTTTCGCCAACACCACGGCGGTCACGGAATTCATGCCCAACATCCTGGCGCGCTTCCTGGCCGAGCATCCGGGCGTGACCGTGGATCTGCAGGAGCGCCTCACGCGCGACATCGTGCGCGGCGTGCTGGACGGCACCACCGACCTGGGCGTCGTGGCCGGGCCGGTGGACGCGCCCGACCTGCAGACCATCCACTTCAGCACCGACCGCCTGGTGCTGGTGGCGCCGGAAGGCCATCCCCTGGGCGAACAGTCCTCGGTCAAGCTTACCGACGCCGTGCGCTACCCCTTCGTGACCATGCACGAAGGCTCCACGCTGGTGGCCTTCCTGCGCGAGCAACTGGAGCGCGCCGGCCAGCGCCTGCCGCAGCGCATCCAGCTCTACAGCTTCGATTCCATCTGCCGCATGGTGCAGGCCGGCGTGGGAGTGGGCGTGATTCCCGACTCGGCGGCGCGGCGCTACGGGCCGGCCATGAAACTGCGGGTCATCGAGCTGGACGAGCCGTGGGTGGTGCGCGAGCGCAAGCTGCTGGTGCGCGACATCGACGCGCTGCCGGGCTGTGCCCGGCAGCTCATCGAGCAGTTCCAGGCGCCCGACGCTACGTCCCCTTGAAGACGGGCGCGCGCTTCTCCGCGAAGGCGCGCATGCCTTCCAGGTAATCGTCCGTATAGCCCAGTTCGCGCTGCAGACGCGTTTCCAGGTCGAACTGCCCGGCCAGCGTATTGTCGCTGGATGCATGCAGCGCCTGCTTGATGGCCGCATACGAGCGGGTCGGCCCCGCCGCCAGGCGCTGGGCCATTTCTTCCGCGGCGGCCGCCAGCTCCGCGTCGGGCACCACGCGCCACACCAACCCCCAATCCAGCGCTTCGCGGGCGCTGACCGGCTCTCCGAACAGGGCCGCGCCCATGGCGCGCGCCGACCCCACCAGCCGGGGCAGGAACCACGTGCCGCCCGCGTCGGGCAGCAGTCCGATCTTGCTGAAGGCCTGCACGAAGCGGGCCGATTCCGCCGCCACCACCACGTCGCAGGCCAGCACCAGGCTGGCGCCCGCGCCGGCCGCCACGCCGTTCATCAGGCACACCACGGGCGCCGGCAGCGCGCGCAGCCGCATGATGAGCGGGCGGTAGTGCTTTTCCAGCATCAGGCTCAGGTCGCGCCGCTCGCCGTTCCCGGCGGGCCTGCGCTCGGACAGGTCCTGGCCGGCGCAAAAGCCCCTGCCCGCGCCGGTAATGATGAGGCCGCGCAGCCCGGCGCAAGCCTCCAGCTCGTCCAGGGCGCGCGCCAGCTCCTCGTGCATGACGGCGGTGAAGCTGTTCAGGCGCTCCGGGCGGTTGAGCGTGATGCGACCCACGCCGTTTTCCAGCGTGTACAGGATCTGCGTGTAGGGCGCCGCTTTCATTGCATTGCCCTCGCGCCGCCCGACACCGCCAGATCGCCATGGACAGCGGATACGGGATGCCTCATGCCCGGGCCTCCTCTTCGGCGAGCGTGGCGAGCTGCTCGGCCGAATCGCCCAGGAGCAGGTCCGCCACGGTCAGCCGCTTGAAGAAATCGCCGACTTCCAGCTCGTCGGTCATGCCCATGCCGCCGTGCAGCTGCACGGCCATCTGCGCCACCTGGCGGCCGGCGCGCGCGGCTTCCAGCTTGGCGGAGGCCAGCATGCGGCGGCGCTGGACGGGATCGGGCTCGGTCAGCGCGGCCACGGCCACATAGGCCATGGACATCGCCAGTTCCTTGGCGACCAGCATCTCGGCCAGCTTGTGCTGCAGGGCCTGGAAGGAAGCCAGCGGCTGGCCGAACTGCTTGCGGGTGCGGAGATAGTCCGCCGTGATCTCGAGCAGCCGCTCCATGGCGCCGGCCGCGTGGGCGCACAGGGCGGCCGTGCCCCATTGCAGCGCCTGCGCCAGGGCCTGGCCGGCGGCCTCGCCGCGCGCCAAGAGCGCGTCGGCGGGCAGCGCCGCGCCGTCGAAGTCGAGGCGGGCGCAGCGCGCGCGGTCCAGCGTGGGCGTATCGGTAATGCGCACGCCCGCCGTGTCCGAAGGCACGGCCAGCAACAGGGTCTCGCCGTCTTCGGCGCGCGCGCTCACCAGCCACGCCGTGGCCGCGCCCCCGTGCCAGACCAGGTGCTTGGCGCCGTCCAGCCGCCAGCCGCCGCCCTGCGGTGCGGCGCGGCAGTCCTGCGGCCGCGCGTCGTAGCGGCGCCCCGGCTCCTGGTAGGCCACCGACAGGATGGCCTCGCCGCTGGCGATGCGGGGCAGCCAGCGTTCGCGGGCCGGGCCGCCCGCGGCGTCGACGAGGGCCGCGCTCATGACCGCGCTGGGGATCACGGGCTCGGAAACCAGCCCGCGCCCCAGTTCCACGTGCACGGGCAGCAGGCTGGCCGGCACTTCGCCGAACCCGCCGTAGTCCTGGCCGATGTTCAGCCCCAGCACGCCGAGCTCGGCCAGCGATGCCCAGGCCTGGGGGTCCAGCGCGGTTGCGGCCTGCCGCGCGCGCCGGCGCGCGAACGCCCATTCCTGGTCGACCAGGCGGCGCAGGCTGTCGGCCAGCATGCGCTGTTCTTCGGTGTAGATGAAATCCATTGTCGCGTTCCTTCGAGAGCCCAGCGCGCCGGGCTCGTCCTAGAGACCCAGCATGAGGCGGGCGATGATGCCCTTCTGCACTTCGGTCGTGCCGCCGTAGATGGTGGTCTTGCGCATGTCGGCATAGCCCGCGCCGGCAGCGGCCGCCATCTCGGGGCCGGGGCCGTGGTCGTCCGCCTCGGCGAACATCCATTCGGGGTCGTAGGGCCAGGCGTCGGGGCCGGCCACCTCCATCTGCAGCATGGCGAGATCCTGCTGGATCTCGGAGCCGCGTATCTTCAGCACCGAGGCCTCGGGCCCGGGCGTGCCGCCGTTGTTCGCCGCCACGCGCAGCAGCAGCATCTCCAGCGCCATGATGTCCACCTCGATGCGCGAGATACGGTCGCGCATGCGGGGATCGGACAGCAGCGGCCTGCCGCCGGACTGCGCCTGCGCAGCCATGCGCTTGAGCACGCCCAGCTCGCGGTGGCAGTGGCCCAGGCCGGCGATGCCGGTGCGCTCGTGCCCCAGCAGGTACTTGGCGTAGGTCCAGCCCTGGTTCTCCTCGCCCACCAGGTTCTCGACCGGCACGCGCACGTTCTCCAGCCAGACTTCGTTCACGTCGTGGCCGCCGTCCAGCGTGCGGATGGGGCGCACCGTGACGCCCGGCGAGCGCATATCGAGCAACAGCATGGAAATGCCGCGCTGCGGGCGCGCCTCGGTGTCGGTGCGCACCAGGCAGAACATCCAGTCGGCGTATTGCGCCAGCGTGGTCCAGGTTTTCTGGCCATTGACCACGTAATGATCGCCGTCGCGCTCAGCGCGCGTCTTGAGCGAGGCCAGGTCGGAGCCGGAGCCGGGCTCGGAATAGCCCTGGCACCACCAGTCTTCCACGCGGATGATGCGCGGCAGGAAGCGCTCGCGCTGGGCCGGGCTGCCGTATTTCATGAGCACGGGGCCGATCATGGAAAGGCCGAAAGGCAGCAGGCGCGGCGCGCCCGCCTTGAAGCACTCCACCTCGAAGATCAGCCGCTGCAGGGCGTTCCAGCCCGTGCCGCCGTATTCCTTCGGCCAGCTGGGCGCGCCCCAGCCTCGATCGGCCAGGATGTTGTGCCAGCGCACGTAGTCGTCGCGCTCCAGGCGCTGATGGGCGAGCACCTTGGCGCGCAGCTCCGGCGGCACGCCCGCCTCGGCGAACGCGCGCACTTCCTCGCGGAACCGGCGCTCTTGCGGCGTCCAGGTCAGGTTCATGGTCTACCTCCGTTTCATTGCACGTATCTAGCCACGAGCCGCCCGCCCCGGGCAATCTGCGGTTGCCGAAGACGGGGTTTGGCGCGGACGTAGCCTTGCCCCTCCCGCTCCCCTCTACGGGCTGCCAAAACCCCTGCTTCAGCAATGAAGAATGGCAGAACCGCGCCGCTTTGCGGACACTGATTCCGGGACAAACATCCGGAATCAGGCATATGACGCAAAGCGACAAAGGCGCCCAGGCCCAGTACCAGCAGGCGCTGGACGACGGGCGCTTCCTCATCCAGAAATGCGCCGGCTGCGCGCGGGCGGTGTTCTACCCGCGCATGATCTGTCCGCATTGCGGCGGCGGCGAACTGGCGTGGACCAGCCCCTCGGGACGCGGCACGGTCTACTCGACCACCACCGTGCGGCGCAAGCCGGAAGCGGGCGGCGACTACAACGTCGCGCTCGTGGATCTGGCCGAAGGCGTGCGGCTGATGAGCCGCGTGGAAGGCGTGGCGCCCCGGGACGTGCGCATCGGCATGCCGGTGCGGGCGCGGGTAATCCAGCAAGACGGCCACGGTCTGGTGGTGTTCACGGCAGAGGACGAGACGCAATGAAACTGAACGATCTGCGCGGCGCGGTGGCCGTGGCCGGCGTGGGCCATGCCGGCCTGGGACAGGCGCACGGCTTTACCGAAATGGAAATCCTGGTGCAGGCGGCGCAGCGCGCCGTGGCCGATGCCGGCCTGACCATGCGCGACATCGACGGCATCTGCACGGCCAGCGTGGCCGCGCCCATGTGGGCCATGCCGGTGGTCGAGCACCTGGGCATCCGTCCGACTTTCATCGACAGCACCATGCTGGGCGGCTCCAGCTTCGTGGCCCACCTGCTCCCGGCCCTGCACGCGCTGGCCAGCGGCCAGTGCAGCGCCGTGCTGGTCTGCTACGGCAGCACCCAGCGCACGTCCACGCTCAGCCGCGCCGAGATCGGCCGCGTGCGCAAGAGCTTCGATCCGCAGCCCTACGAGACGCCCTACGATCCGCTCAGCCCGCTCTCGTCCTATGCGCTGGCCGCCGCGCGCCACATGCACCAGTACGGAACGCGCCGCGAAGACCTGGCCCAGGTGGCCCTGGCCGCCAACAAATGGGCCCAGCTCAACCCCGAGGCGCAACTGCGCGAACCCGCCACGCTGGACCAGATCCTGTCGTCGCGCATGGTGTCCGACCCGCTCACCGTGCGCGACTGCTGCCTGGTGACCGACGGCGCGGGCGCCTACGTGCTGGTGCGCGCCGACCGCGCGCGCGACCTGCCCAAACCCCCGGTCTACGTGCTGGGCAACGCCACCGCCGTCTGGAACCGCCAGATCTCGTCGATGGAAGACCTGACCGTCACGGCCGCCACCGAATCGGGCCGGCGCGCCTTCGAGATGGCCGGCGTCAGGCCCGCCGACATCGACGTGGTGGAGCTGTACGACGCCTTCACCATCAACACGCTGCTCTTCCTGGAAGATCTGGGCTTCTGCGCCAAGGGCGAGGCCAAGGACTTCATCGCCGACGGCGCCATCGCCCCCGGCGGCCGCCTGCCCGTCAACACCAACGGCGGCGGGCTGTGCTGCGTGCATCCCGGCATGTACGGCGTGTTCATCATGATCGAGGCCGTGCGGCAGCTCCGCGGCGAGTGCGGCGCGCGCCAGGTGGCCGGCGCGGAGCTGGCGTTGGTGCACGGCAACGGCGGCACGCTCTCGAGCCAGTCCACCGCGGTGCTGGGCACCCAGGCCGCGCTTTGATCCCCGAACCCCACGCCAGGCCATCCATCATGTCGCAGTCTCCCGCTCACACCCGCATCCACCAGCTGCTGATGCAGCAGGCCCGGGAACGGCCCGACGCCGTTTTCCTGCACGAAGAAGGAGGCGCCGTGCTGCGCTATGCCGAGGCCTGGGAACGCGTGCGCCGGGCGGCGGACTGGCTGTCGCGGCAAGGCGTGCGGCCCGGCCATCGCGTGCTGATGGCCGGCGAGAACTGCGCCGCCATGGTGGTGGCGCTGTTCGCCTGCAGCCTGGCGGGCGCCTGGCCCGTGGGCGTGAACGCCCGGCTGTCCGGGCGTGAAGTGGGCAATATCCGCGAGCATGCCCAGCCCCAGATCTCGCTCTACACCACGGGGGTCTCGGCCGCCGCGCAGGGCCATGCGCGCGAGGCCGGGGCCCGCGAGGCCGATCCCGAGGCTTGGGGGCCGGGCGTGATGTATGCGCCGGCCGCCGCTCCCACCGAGCCGGAGCGGGCGGACCGGGCCGGCGAGGTGGCCACCGTCATCTACACTTCGGGCACCACCGGCGCGCCCAAGGGCGTGATGGTGCCGCACCGCGGCCTGCTGCACTTCGCGCGCGTGTCGGCCGCCTCGCGCCGGCTGACGCCGCAGGACATCGGCTACGCGGCCCTGCCGCTCTCCCACATCTTCGGCATCGCCACGGTGCTGATGGCGACGGTGCATGCCGGCGCCAGCCTGGTGGTGCGCAGCCGGTTCGAGGCCGAAGACGTCTTCAAGGCGCTCGCGCATCCTGGCATCAGCATCCTGCAAGGCGTGCCCACGATGTTCACCCGCCTGCTGGCGTCCGCGCCCCCGCGGGCCGCGCTGCGCGCGCCGCGGCTGCGGTACCTGTACACGGGCGGCGCGGCGCTCGACCCTACCCTCAAGCGCGACGTGGAGCGCTATTTCGGCCTGCCCATGCATCATGGCTACGGCATCACCGAATATGCCGGCTCCATGTTCATCACCGACATCGACCACCCGCGCGACGATTGCTCCGCGGGCCATGCCGTGGAGGGCGTGGAACTGCGCATCGGCTCGCCCGAGCGCAGCGAGGCGCGGCCCGGCGAGCGCGGCGACATTCTCATCCGCGGCCCGGGCGTGATGCTGGGCTATTACCGCGACCCGGCGCAGACCGCCCAGGCGCTGCTGCCCGGCGGCTGGCTCCACACCGGCGACATCGGCTACGTGGACGGCACGGGCGCGCTGTTCATCGCCGGCCGCTCCAAGGATCTCATCATCCGCTCGGGCTTCAACGTCTATCCCATCGAAGTGGAGGCCGTCATCAATGCGTTTCCGGGCGTGCGCCTGTCGGCCGTGGTGGGCCGCCCCACCGAAGACCGCAACGAGGAAGTCATTGCCTTCGTGGAGCCCCTGCCCGGCGTCTCGCTCGACGTCTCCCTGCTGGCCACGCATCTGCGCGCGCAGCTCGCGCCCTACAAGCGCCCGGCGCAGATCATTCCCATCGACACGATTCCCACCACAGTCAGCGGCAAGATCCTCAAGCAGCCGCTGAAAGAAAGGCTGGCGTAGGCGCATGGCGCGCCCGCGACCGGTCCATCCACGCAAAGGAGAAACCACTGTGAAACTCAAGACCCTCTTCGCCGCGGCGGCCGCCGTGGCGGCGCTGGCCGGCGCGTCCAGCGCCGGCGCCCAGGGCGCCTACCCCGACCGCCCCATCCGCCTGCTGGTGGGCTACGCGCCCGGCGGCCCGGTGGACACCACCGCGCGCGTCTTCGCCAAATACCTGGGCGAAAAGCTCGGCCAGGCCGTGGTGGTGGAGAACCGCGCCGGCGCGAGCGGCATGATCGCCTCCGACGCCACCGCCAAGGCGGCGCCCGACGGCTATGTGCTGGGCTTCGCGGCCAGCCCCACGCTGACCATGTCGCCGCTGGTCCAGCGCAGCAACCTGTTCGATCCGCGCAAGGACTTCTCGCTGATCGGCATGGTGGTGGACTACGCCAACGTGCTGCTCATCGGCCCGCAAATCCCGGCCAAGAGCGTGAAGGAACTCGTCAGCTACGCGCGCGCCCATCCGGACGCCGTGTCGTTCGGGTCGGCCGGCATCGGCGCATCCAACCACCTGTCGGCCGAACTGCTCAAGAAACAAGCCGACGCGCCCATGCTGCACGTGCCCTATCGCGGCAACTCGCCCGCCATGATGGACGTGGTGAGCGGCAAGGTGACGTTCATGTTCGACATCACCAGCACGGCCATCCCGTTCATCAAGAGCGGCAAGGCGCGCGCCCTGGCCGTTACCTCCAAGACCCGCAACCCGGAGCTGCCCGACGTGCCCACCATGATCGAGGCCGGGCTGAAGGACTACGAAGTGGTGGGCTGGTATGCGCTGGTCGGCCCGCGCGGCCTGCCGGCCGGCGTCACCGCCCGCCTGGGCAAGGCGCTGTCCGAGGTTTCGCGCGACCCCGCCTTCGAGAAAGCCATGAAAGAAGGCGGCTACACCATCAACACCGGCGATTCGCGCGCCCTGCAGGCCCATATCGACAAGGAATACGCCATGTGGGCCGACGTTATCAAGACCGCCAACATCCAGGCCAACTGACCACGGAGGCCGCCATGCCCGCCCCGACCGCTCTCGCCGCCCAGACCCGCCTTCCCGTGATCTGCGCCCCCATGTTCCTGGTTTCCGGACCGGAACTGGTGATTGCGCAGTGCGCGGCGGGCGTGATCGGCACGTTTCCCTCGCTGAACGCGCGTCCGCAGGAGCAACTGCACGAATGGCTGGAGCGCATCGAGCGGGGGCTGGGCGCGGCGCGCGACGCGCAGCCGCGCGGCAGCGTGGCGCCCTACGGCATCAATCTCATCGTGCACCCCAGCAACGCGCGCTGGCGGGGCGACCTGGACATCTGCGCGGAACACCGGGCGCCGCTCATCATCACCTCGCTGCACGCGCCGGACGAAGTCGTGCGCAAGGCGCACGCCTACGGCGGCCTGGTGTTCCACGACGTCACCAACGTGCGCCACGCCAAGCGCGCGCTGGAGGCCGGCGTGGACGGACTGATCCTCGTGGCGGCCGGCGCGGGCGGCCACGCGGGCCAGATCAACCCCATCGCGCTGGTGAACGAAATCCGCGCCTTCTACGATGGGCCGCTGGCGCTGTCGGGCTGCATCAGCCACGGCAAGGACGTGCTGGCCGCGCAGGTGCTGGGCTGCGAGTTCGCCTACATGGGTACGCGCTTCATCGCCACGCAGGAGTCGCTGGCGGGCGACGCCTACCGCGACATGGTGCTGCGGGCGCAAAGCGCGGACATCGTCTACACCCCTTACTTCTCGGGCGTGCCGGCCAACTACCTGGCCGAGAGCATCCGCAACGCCGGGCTGGATCCGCAGGAGCTGGCGCAGAGCCGGCAGGCGCCGCCGCCCAACCTGGACAAGAACACCCGCCCCAAAGCCTGGAAAGACGTGTGGAGCGCGGGCCAGGGCGTGGGCGCGGCGCAGGAGATCCTGCCCGTGCGCATGCTGGTGGACCAGCTCGAAGACGAATACCTCCACGCGCGCGGACAACTGCTGGAGGCGGCCCGGGCCTTCTGAGCCGCGGCCCGCCGCCCCGCGGCTGGCCGCGGGGCGTCAATCCACACGGATATCGGCCTTCTTGATGAGATCGCGCCACTTGGCGATCTCGTTCTTCAGGAAGACGCCGAACTGGTCCGGGGTGCCCGGCTTGGGTTCGGCCCCCGCCGCCAGCATGCTCTGCGCGGTGACGGGGTCGGACAATACCTGCACCAGGTCGGCATTCACGCGCGCGATGATGTCGGACGGCACGCCCCTGGGGGCCACCATGCCGCTCCACGAGTACGCCTCATAGCCGGGCAGGCCGGACTGCGCGATGGTGGGCAGGTCGGGCAGCATGGCCGAACGCTCGGGGTTGCCCACGCCCAGGGCGCGCACCTTGCCGGCCTTCAGGTGCGGCACGGCCGAAGGGCCGTCGGCGAACATCACCTGCACCTGCCCGCCCAGCAGGTCTTGCATGGCGGGCGCGCTGCCCCGGTACGGTACGTGCTGGATCTTCACCCCGGCCATGGCATTGAACAGCTCGCCCGCCAGGTGGGTTCCGCCCCCCGTTCCCGACGAGCCGAACGAGAGCTTGCCCGGATTCGCCTTGGCGTAGGCGATGAGCTCGGCGACCGATTTCACCGGCAGCGAGGGATGCACCACGAGCACGATGGGGAATACCGCGGCCATGCCGACCGGATCGAAGTCCTTGACGATGTCGTAGCTCAGGTTGCCGCGCAGGCTGGGCAGCACCGCGTGATGGATGGACGCGAAGAAGAAGCTGTAGCCGTCGGGCTCGGCCTTGGCGGCGAACTGGGCGCCCACGATGCCGCCCGCGCCGGAGCGGTTGTCCACGACGGTGGGGACGGACCACAGGCGCCCCAGCGGCTGGGTGGCGAAGCGGGCGGTGGTGTCCACCGGACCGCCCGGCGGGAACGGCACGATGAAATTGACGGCGTGGGCGGGCCAGGCCGCGGCCCGGGCGCGAAGCGGCAGCGCGGCCGCGGCGCACAGCGCAGCGAGCCCCGCCGCCGCGCGGCGGCGTTCGAGGTTGATCAAAGCAGTCTCCTGGGTATCGTTTTTCTGTGCGCAGACCGCGTACTGCCGGCGCTGCGGCGTTTTTTATTATTCGCCCATTGCCCGGCCTTGCCGCTACGGATTTGCGGAAGCCCCCCTTAAGGGCCCGTCGGCGTGCGCCGGCCCGTCCGCCGCACCGCGGGAGCGCGCCGGCAGAATCAGACGCCTTCAGGTGTCGAAGACGGCTATCGGCCCCTGGCTATTGGCTCTTGGCCGCCCGCTGCAGGTGCTCGATGAAAGACTCGGCGAAGCTGGGCAGGTCGCGGCCGCGCTGGCGGCACAGCAGGCGGTCGCGCAGCGCCCAACGGTCTTCCAGCCGCAGCACGTGCAGCGCGTCGGCGCGGCTGTAGCGCGCCGCGCAGGCGCGCGGCACCACCGCGATGCCCGCGCCGGCCTCCACCATGCGGCAGACGGCCTCGAAACTGCCCACGTGCACGCGCTGGCAGATGCGCTTGCCCATGCCGCTGGCGATGTCCTCGAGAAAGGTCTGGATGGCGCTGTCGGGGTGGATGCCCACGAACTGGTACTGGTCGAGCAGGTCGGCAAACCGCACCGAAGCCCGCTCGGCGAGCGGATGGTCCAGCGAGGTCACCACGGTGAGCTCATCGCGGAAAAGCGGGGTCACGTCCAGCCCCTCCACGTCGATGTTGCCGGCCACGATGCCCAGGTCGCCCGCGCCGGCGCGGATCGCGATGACGATGTCGCCGGAGACTTTTTCTTCCAGTTCCACGTCCACGTCCGGGTTTTCCGCCAGGAAGGTGGACAGCGCATCGGCCAGGAAGGAATTGGTGGCGGTGGTGTTGGCCAGCAGCCGCAACCGGCCTTTCAGGCCGCTGGCGTAGGGCTGCAGGTCGGCGTTCAGGCATTCGAGCTGGCGGAACACCGCATTGGCGTGCTTGAGCAGCACCTCGCCCGCGGGCGTGAGCTGCACGCCGGTCGCCATGCGCACCAGCAGCCTGGCCTTGAAGGCCTCTTCCATGTTCTTCACGCGCGCGCTCGCCGCGGGCAGCGACAGAAAGGTTCGCTCGGCGGCGCGGGTGAGGTTAAGCGTCTCGCCCACGTTCACGAACAAACGCAGGTCAGTCAGGTCATGTCTCATGTTCCACCACGCGGAAGGGGGGCATTTCTAATTTTGAATTCTGCGAATGCCTGCAGAAATCTACCATGGTGAAAGCCCGTAAACCATACGGACCGATGGAGAACTTTTTTCCACGCGGACAGCCCGCGTGCAGGGAGTCAGCGCAATGAGCGGTATTGTTTCTGGAAAGGTTGTGGTCGTCACCGGCGCAGGCGGCGGCATCGGGCGGTCCATCGCCCTGGCCATGGCGCAGGCGGGCGCCAGGGTGGTGGTCAACGACATCGGCGTGTCGCTCACGGGCGAAGGCGGCGGGGACGGACCGGCGCACGCCGTCGTCAAGGAGATCATCGAGGCCGGAGGACAGGCCGTGGCCAACACCGACAGCGTGGCCGCCTACGACAGCGCGGCCCGCATCGTGCAGACCGCGATCGACGCCTTCGGCCGCATCGACGCCGTGGTCAACAACGCGGGCAACCTGCGCGACCGGGTCTTTCACAAGATGAGCGAAGAAGAATGGCGCCAGGTGATCGACGTGCACCTGAACGGCTCGTTCTTCGTCAGCCGCGCGGCCGCGCCCTATTTCCGCGAACAGGAGTCGGGCGCGTTCGTGCACATGACCTCCACCTCAGGCCTGATCGGCAACTTCGGCCAGGCCAACTACGCCGCGGCCAAGCTGGGCATCGTGGCGCTGTCCAAGTCCATCGCGCTGGACATGGCGCGCTACAACGTGCGTTCCAACTGCATCGCGCCGTTCGCCTGGAGCCGCATGACGAGCTCCATTCCCGCCGAGACCGAGGAAGAAAAGGCGCGCGTGGAAAAGCTCAAGAAAATGGAAGCGGGAAAAGTGGCGCCCATGGCGGTCTACCTGTCCAGCGACGCGGCCAGCGCCATCACAGCGCAGATCTTCGCGGTGCGCGCCAACGAGATCATGCTCATGAGCCAGCCCCGCCCGCTGCGCACGGTGCACCACGACGGCGGCTGGACGCCCGAGCTCATCGGCGAGCTCGCCATCCCGGCCATGCGCAAGCACTTCTACGCGCTGGAGCGATCGCCCGACGTCATCGACTGGGATCCCATCTGAGCGAGGCCGCCATGCCGCTGAACTACGACACCATCAAGAACTGGCGCTTCGACGAGGTGCGCCAGCGCTACGACGAAAAAGACGCCATGCTCTACGCCCTGGGCATCGGCCTGGGGCAAGACCCCATGGACACGGCGCAGCTGCGCTACGTGTACGAGAAAGACCTGCTCGCATTCCCCACCATGGCCGTGGTGCTGGGCTACCCGGGCTTCTGGGTGCGCGACCCGCGCGCGGGCATCGATTGGGTGAAGGTCGTGCATGGCGAGCAACGGCTCACCTTGCACGCCCCGCTCCCGCCGGCCGGCCTGGTGGTGGGCAGGAGCCGCAATACCCACGTCATCGACAAGGGCGCCGACCGCGGCGCCATCATCGTCAACGAACGCACGCTGCACGACGAAGGCGGCAACCTGCTGGCCACGGTGCGCCAGAGCACGTTCTGCCGGGGCGACGGCGGCTTCGGCCAGGGCGACGAGGCGCCGCCCGCGCTGCCGCCGGCGCCCGAGGGCGAGCCCGACCTCCGCTGCGAACTGCCCATCTCGCCGCGCGCCGCGCTGCTCTACCGCCTGAACGCCGACCGCAACCCGCTGCATGCCGACCCCGAAGTGGCGCGCCAGGCGGGCTACCCGCGCCCCATTCTGCACGGGCTCTGCACCTACGGCGTGGCGGCCCACGCCATCGTGAAGAGCTGCTGCGACTACGACGCGCGCCGCCTGCTGAGCCTGGACGCCCGCTTCTCCGCGCCCGTCTACCCGGGCGAAACGCTGGTCTGCGACATCTGGCGCCGGCCCGGGGGCGAGCTGCGCTTCCAGGCCCGCGTGCGCGAACGCGGCATCGTGGTCATGAGCCACGGCAGCGCCAGGGTGAGCGCATGACCCGTCCGCCGCCATTGCAAGGCATCCGCGTGCTCGACCTCTCGCGCATCCTGGCCGGCCCCTGGTGCACGCAGAACCTGGCCGACCTGGGCGCCGACGTCATCAAGATCGAACGCCCCGGAGTGGGCGACGACACGCGGGCCTGGGGCCCGCCGTATCTCAAGGACGGCGCGGGCAACGACACCGCCGAGTCCGCCTACTATCTCAGCGCCAACCGCAACAAGCGTTCGGTGGAAGCCGACATGGCCAGCCCCGAGGGCGCGGCGCTCATCCGCGAACTGGCCGCCGCCAGCGACGTGCTGGTGGAGAACTTCAAGGTGGGCGGGCTGGCGAAATACGGACTCGACTATGAGAGCCTGCGCGAGGTCAACCCGCGCCTCATCTATTGCTCGGTGACGGGCTTCGGCCAGGACGGCCCTTGCGCGCAGCGGCCCGGCTACGACTTCATGATCCAGGGCCTGGGCGGGCTGATGAGCATCACGGGCGAGCGCGACGACCTGCCCGGCGGCGGGCCGCAGAAGGCCGGGGTGGCCGTCACCGACATCGTGACCGGCATGTACGCCACCGTGGCCATCCTGGCGGCGCTGCAGGAGCGGCACAACAGCGGGCTGGGCCAGCACCTGGACATCGCGCTGCTGGACAGCCACGTGGCCCTGCTCGCCAACCAGAACTCCAACTACTTCAACACCGGGGTTGCGCCGCGGCGCGCGGGCAATGCGCACCAGAACGTGGTGCCCTACCAGGTGTTCGCCGCCAGCGACGGCCATCTCATCGTGGCCACGGGCAACGAATCCCAGTACCGCGCCTATTGCCGCGCCATCGGCGCGCCGGAGCTCGGCGACGACCCGCGCTTTGCCACCAACCGGCTGCGCGTCGCCAACCGCGAGACGCTCATCGGACTGCTGTCCGACATCATGCGCCGGGGCCGGCGCGACGACTGGATCGAGAAACTGGAGGCCGTGGGCGTGCCCTGCGGCCCCATCAACGACATCGCCCAGGCCTTCGCGCATCCGCAGGCGCAGGCCCGCCAGCTGCGGCGCGACCTGCCCCACCCGCTGGGCGGCCAGGCCGCCGTCACCGCCAGCCCGCTGCGCTTTTCCGCAAGCCCGGTGCAGTACCGCCTGGCCCCGCCGCTGCTCGGCCAGCACACCGAGGAAGTGCTGCGCGACGTGCTGGGCAAGCCGCCCGAAGCCATCGCCGCCTACGCCGCCCGCCTGCGGGAGAGCGTCGCCAAACAGTAGGAAAGGCGCGTCCTTCCTTACCCCTCCACCGCAACCGGAATCTTGCCGATGCGGGCCTGCCATTCCTTCGGGCCGGTGGTGTGCACCGAGGTGCCTTGCGCATCCACCGCCACCGTGACGGGCATGTCCTTCACGTCGAACTCGTAGATGGCTTCCATGCCCAGGTCTTCGAAGGCCAGCACCTTGGCGTCGCGGATGGCCTTGGAAACCAGGTAGGCCGCGCCGCCCACGGCCATGAGGTAGGCCGAGCCGTGCTTCTTGATGGCCTCGATGGCGACGGGGCCGCGCTCGGACTTGCCGATCATGGAGATCAGGCCGGTCTTCTCGAGCATCATGTCGGTGAACTTGTCCATGCGGGTGGCGGTGGTGGGGCCGGCGGGTCCGACCACCTCGTCGCGCACCGGATCGACCGGGCCCACGTAGTAGATCACGCGGTTGGTGAAGTCCACCGGCAGCTTCTCGCCCTTGGCCAGCATGTCCTGGATGCGCTTGTGGGCGGCATCGCGGCCGGTGAGCATCTTGCCCGAGAGCAGCAGGGTCTGGCCCGGCTTCCAGCTCGCCACTTCTTCCTTGGTGAGCGTGTTCAGGTCCACCTGCCTGGACTTGTTGTAGTCGGGCGCCCAGTGCACTTCGGGCCACTCGGACAACGACGGCGGCTCCAGGCGCGCCGGGCCGGAACCGTCCAGCTCGAAGTGCGCGTGGCGCGTGGCCGCGCAGTTGGGGATCATGGCGACGGGCTTGGAGGCCGCGTGCGTGGGGAAGGTCTTGATCTTGATGTCCAGCACCGTGGTCAGGCCGCCCAGGCCCTGGGCGCCGATGCCCAGCGCGTTGACCTTCTCGTACAGCTCGATGCGCAGCTCTTCCAGCTTGTTCTGCGGGCCGCGCGCCAGCAGCTCGTACATGTCGATGTCTTCCATGAGCGACTGCTTGGCCATCAGCATGGCCTTCTCGGCCGTGCCGCCCACGCCGATGCCGAGCATGCCCGGCGGGCACCAGCCCGCGCCCATGGTGGGAACGGTCTTGAGCACCCAGTCCACCAGCGAGTCGCTGGGATTGAGCATGACGAACTTGGATTTGTTCTCGGAGCCGCCGCCCTTCGAGGCGATCTGCACGTCGACCTTGTCTCCGGGGACCAGGTCGACGTGCAGGATACAGGGCGTGTTGTCGCGGGTGTTCTTGCGGGTGAAGAGCGGATCGTCCAGCACCGAGGCGCGCAGCGGATTGTCGGGGTTGGTGTAGCCGCGGCGCACGCCCTCGTCGCAGAGTTCCTGCAGGCTGCGGCGCGTGTCGAAACGCACGTCCATGCCGATCTTCAGGAAGACGTTGACGATGCCCGTGTCCTGGCACAGCGGCCGCTTGCCCTCGGCGCACATGCGCGAGTTGGTCAGGATCTGCGCCATGGCGTCGCGCGCGGCCGGGCTTTCCTCGCGCTCGTAGGCGCGGGCCAGGTGGCGGATGTAGTCCACGGGATGGTAGTAGCTGATGAACTGGATGCCATCGGCGATAGACTGGATGAAGTCTTCTTCTTTGATGATGACGGACATGGAGATTTGCGGTTCAGGAGGGATAAACGGAAAAACGCGGCCGCAGCGGGCGGCCGCGCGCGATCAGGTCTATTTTATTTGCCCTGCCACACGGGCTTGCGCTTCTCGGCGAAGGCCGTGGCGCCTTCCTTGGCGTCGGCCGAGGTGAAAATGTGGGCGATGAGCGGACGCTGGCGGTCGAACATGCCTTCCTGGGGCCAGTCGCCCGACTGCGAAACGATGCTCTTGGCGGTCTGCACGGCCAGCGGGCCGTTCTCGACAATGGCGCGGGCCAGCGCCAGCGCGCCTTCGAGCGCCTTGCCGGGCTCGGTGAGACGGTTGACCAGGCCATAGGCATGGGCGCGCTCGGCGCCGAGCATCTCACCCGTGAGAATGACCTCCATGGCGATGTGGTACGGCAGGCGGCGCGGCAGGCGCAGCATGCCGCCGGCGCCCGCCACCAGGCCGCGCTTGACCTCGGGCAGGCCGAACTTGGCGTTGCTGGCGGCCACGATGAGGTCGGAGGCCAGGGCCATTTCGCAGCCGCCGGCCAGCGCGTAGCCTTCCACGGCCGCGATCAGCGGCTTCTTGGGCGGACGCTCGTTCAGGCCGGCGAAGCCGCGGCCTTCCACATAGGGGCGCTGGCCCGACTTGGCGAAGGCCTTCAGGTCCATGCCCGAGGAAAACGTGCCGCCCGCGCCGGTCAGGATGCCGATGCGCACGTCGTCGCGGCCGTCGAGCTGATCCAGCGCCGCGGCCATGGCCTGGGCCGTTTCCAGGTTGATGGCGTTCTTGGCTTCGGGCCGGTTGATCGTGATGATCTGGATGCCGTCGGCGATTTCCACCTTGATCAGGTCAGACATGGGTTGTGCTCCTTCCGTATCGCTGTTTCTGCGGGGTTTTATATAAGACTTGGACCAAACGGCAATGATACGACCATTGCCTGCCCGCCGCAGGCGCGCGCCCGGCCGGTGTCCGCCAGGAGCACGCCCGTGCGCGGATGTAACCGCCCGCGGGCGGGCCCCGGCCCGCAGCCCGCCCGGGCCAGTTAAAATGCCGGGTTTCCCGCGTCTGGTTGCCCGCGCCCGCGGCTGTCCGGCCCGGCGCACCGAATTCCAAGAATCCTATGCTCACCTTTCAGCAAATCATCCTCACGCTCCAGGAATACTGGGACAAGCAGGGTTGCGCCCTGCTGCAGCCCTACGACATGGAAGTCGGCGCCGGCACCTCGCACACCGCGACCTTCCTGCGCGCCATCGGCCCCGAGCCCTGGCGGGCGGCCTACGTGCAGCCCTCGCGCCGCCCCAAGGACGGCCGCTACGGCGAGAACCCCAACCGCCTGCAGCACTATTACCAATACCAGGTGGTGCTCAAGCCCGCGCCCCCGGAAATCCTGGATCTCTATATCGGCTCGCTCGAGGCGCTGGGCATCGACCCGACGCAGCACGACATCCGTTTCGTCGAGGACGACTGGGAAAACCCCACGCTGGGCGCCTGGGGCCTGGGCTGGGAAGTCTGGCTCAACGGCATGGAAGTCACGCAGTTCACCTATTTCCAGCAGGTGGGCGGCCTGGACTGCACGCCCACCACCGGCGAAATCACCTACGGCCTGGAGCGCCTGGCCATGTACCTGCAGGACGTGCAGAGCGTGTACGACCTGGTCTGGACCGAAGGCGCCAACGGCCGGCGCGTGCTGTACCGCGACGTGTTCCACCAGAACGAAGTGGAGCAGTCCACCTACAACTTCGAGCATTCCTCGGCCGACATGCTGTTCTCGCACTTCAACGACTACGAGGCCGAGGCCAAGCGCCTCATGGAAGTGCCGCTGGCGCTGCCGGCCTACGAGGCCGCGCTGAAGGCCGCCCACACGTTCAACCTGCTGGACGCGCGCGGCGCGATCAGCGTGACCGAACGCGCCGCCTACATCGGCCGCATCCGCAACCTGTCGCGCGCCGTCGCGCAGGCCTACTACGATTCCCGCGAACGACTGGGCTTTCCCATGCTGCGCCAAGAGGCCAAGGGGGAGGCTGCCTAAATGACCACGAACATCCGCCCGCTGCTGGTCGAACTGCTGACCGAAGAACTCCCGCCCAAGGCCCTGCAGAAGCTGGGCCAGTCCTTTGCCGAAGGCGTGCGCGCCACGCTGGCGCGCCACGGTCTGCTGGCCGACGGCTGCGCCGTCCAGGCCTACGCCACGCCGCGCCGCCTGGCGGTGCGCCTGTCCGCCGTGCGGGAGCAGGCGCCCGACCAGGCCTATGCCGAAAAGCTGATGCCCGTGAAGATCGGCCTGGCCGAAGACGGCACGCCCACGCCGGCCCTGCAGAAGAAGCTGGCCGCCAAGGGCCTGTCCGGCCTGGATCCGGCCACGCTGGCCCGTGAATCCGACGGCAAGCAGGAATACCTGGTCGCCCGCGGCACCGCGCCGGGCGCGCGCCTGGCCGACGCGCTGCAGGATGGCATCGCCGCCGCCATCGACGGGCTGCCCATTCCCAAGGTCATGCGCTACCAGCTCGCCGACGGCGTGACCACCGTGAAGTTCGTGCGCCCCGCGCACGGCCTGGTGGCGCTCCACGGCGCCGAGGTGCTGCCCGTCGCCGCCCTGGGCCTGTCGGCCGGCCGCGAAACCCTGGGCCACCGCTTCATGAGCCGCGGCCCCATCGCCATTGCCGATGCCGACGCCTACGCCGCCACCCTGGCCGAAAAGGGCCGCGTCGTGGCGTCCTTCGAGGCGCGCCGCGCCGAGATCCAGCGCCAGCTCCAGGAACATGCCGCGCGCCTGTCCGCCAGCCTGGGCGACGGCCCCGAAGTGGCCGCGCTGCTGGACGAAGTCACCGCGCTGGTCGAGCACCCCACCGTCTACGTGGGCGAATTCGAGGAGCAGTTCCTGCAGGTGCCGCAGGAGTGTCTGATCCTCACCATGCGGCTGAACCAGAAGTACTTCCCGCTGTTCGACCCGGCCACCGGCCGCCTGACGCACCGCTTCCTGATCGTCAGCAACATGCAGACGGACAACCCGGTGAACATCATCGAAGGCAACCAGCGCGTGGTGCGCCCCCGCCTGGCCGATGCGCAGTTCTTCTACGAAACCGACCGCAAGGTGCCGCTGGCCGCGCGCGTGGCGCAACTGGGCTCCATCGTGTACCACAACCAGCTCGGCACGCAGCTCGAGCGCGTGGAGCGCGTGCGCGCCATCGCGCGCGGCGTGGCGGGCCTGCTGGGCGCCAGCGAGGCCGAGGCCGACCGCGCCGCCCTGCTGGCCAAGGCCGACCTGGGCTCGAACATGGTGGGCGAATTCCCCGAGCTGCAGGGCATCATGGGCGCCTACTACGCCGCCCACGACGGCGAGCCGGAAGGCGTGGTGCAGGCGCTGCGCACCCAGTACCGCAACCGCTGCGACGCCCCCGTCACGGCCGCGGACCTGACCGCCGCCGCGCTGTTCGTCGCCGAACGCGCCGAAACCCTGGTGGGCATCTGGGCCATCGGCCTGGCCCCCACCGGCGAGCGCGACCCCTACGGCCTGCGCCGCGCCGCGCTGGGCCTGATCAGCGCCTTCGAGCAGCTGGCCGCCGGCGGCTGGCTCAAGATCGACCAAGACGGCCCGCTGTCGCTGTCCGGCCTGCTGGCGCTGGCCGCCGGCACCTTCCCGGCCGGCAAGATCCCGGCCGGCACGCTGGCCGAGGTGCAGGCGTTCGTCTACGAACGCTACCGCAACCAGCTCATCGCCGATGCCGACCGCAGCGCGGTGGAAGCCGTGATCGCGCTGGCGCCGCCCTTGCACCAGGTGGCCGCGCGCGTGCGGGCGGTGGCGGCTTTCGCCCAGTTGCCCGAGGCCGCGAGCCTGGCCGCCGCCAACAAGCGCATCGGCAACCTGCTCAAGAAGGCCGAGAGCGGCATCGGCCAGGTCGATGCCGCCGCCCTGGCCGAGCCGGCCGAACAGGCGCTGGCCGCCGCCGTGGCCCGCCTGCGGCCGCAGGCCGAGGCCCAGCTCGCCGCCGGCGATTTCGCCGGCAGCCTCACCACGCTGGCGCAGGTGCGCGAGCCGGTGGACGCCTTCTTTGCCGACGTCATGGTCATGGCCGAAGATCCGGCCGTGCGCGCCAACCGGCTCGCCCTGCTGGCGCAGCTCCATGGCCTGATGAACCAGGTCGCCGACATTTCCAGGCTGGCACAGTGAAGCTCATCATCCTAGACCGCGACGGCGTCATCAACCAGGACAGCGACGCCTTCGTCAAGACGCCCGACGAGTGGGTGGCCCTGCCCGGCAGCCTGCAGGCCATCGCCCGCCTTTCCCAGGCCGGCTGGAAGGTGGTGGTCGCCACCAACCAGTCGGGCCTGGCGCGCGGGCTGTTCGACATGGACACGCTTACCGCCATCCACGCCAAGATGCGGCGCGAGCTGGCCGCCGTGGGCGGCAGCGTGGACGCCGTCTTCATGTGCCCGCACGGCCCGGACGACGACTGCTCCTGCCGCAAGCCCCGGCCCGGCCTGTTCGAGCAGATCGGACACCGCTACGACGCGGACCTGACGGGCGTGCCCGCCGTGGGCGACTCGCTGCGCGACCTCCAGGCCTCTTCCGCGGCGGGGTGCTCCCCGTGGCTGGTGATGACCGGCAACGGGCGCAAGACGCTGCAGAAAGGCGGCCTGCCCCAAGGCACCCGCATCAGCGACGACCTGTCGGCCGTGGCCGACGCCCTGCTGCAAGAGATCTGACCCCCTATGGCCTGGCTGCGTTCGCTGCTGTATTTCCTGTTCCTGGCCGTCACGGTCATCCCGTATGCCATCGCCTGCATCCTGTGGGCGCCCCTGCCGCTGCACCTGCGCTACCGGCTCACCGTGGGCTGGCCGCGGCTGGCGATCTGGGGAGCGCGCGCGTTCTGCGGCATCCGCTGGCAGGTGAAGGGCTGGGAGAACCTGCCCGACGGGCCGGCCGTCCTGCTGTCCAAGCACCAATCGGCCTGGGAAACGCTGTTCTTCCCCGCCCATATGCCGCGCGAGGTGTGCTTCGTCTACAAGCGCGAGCTGCACCTGGTGCCGTTCTTCGGCTGGGGCCTGGCGTTGCTGCGCATGATTCCGATCGACCGCTCCAAGGGGCGCGACGCCTTCGAACAGGTGGTCCGCCAGGGCCAGACCCGGCTCAACGAAGGCCGCTGGCCGCTGCTGTTTCCCGAGGGCACGCGCGTGGCGCCCGGCAAGACGGGCCGCTTCAAGATGGGCGGCGCGCTGCTGGCGTCGCGCACCGGCGCGGTGGTGATTCCCGTGGCGCACAACGCGGGCGAATGCTGGCGCCGCAACGCCTTCGTGAAGCGGCCGGGGCTGGTCACGGTGTCCATCGGGCCTGCGATAGAATCCCAGGGCATCACCGCCGAGGAATTGAACCGGAAGGTCCAGGACTGGATCGAAGGCGAAATGCGGCGCCTGAACCCTGAAAGGTATGTCGAATCCTGAGCAGCTCGAACTCCTGTTCGACGCGCGCGACAGCAGCCCTGCCGCCGCGCCGCTGACCGGCCCGCGGGCGCCGCTACAACCCGCGCTGTTTTCCGACGCCGCGCCCGCGCAGCCGCCGGCCAGGGCCGAGCCCGCCGACGCCTCCGCGCCCGGCGCTTCCGACCCCGGCGCTTCCGACCCCGGCGCGCTCATGCTGGCGCCCAGCGCGCCCGCCCGCGTGCCCACGCCCTGCCCCGCCTCGCTGCCCGAGGGCTGCCGCTGGCGCGTGGTGGAAACCGAGAGCCAGCCCATCGGCTTCGTGCTGGCGCGGTCGCGCCGGCGCACCATCGGCTTCGTCATCGCCGACGACGGGCTGCGCGTCACCGCGCCGAACTGGGTGACCCTGGCGCAGATCGACGACGCCGTGCGCGAAAAATCGCGCTGGATTCTCGCCAAGCTGCGCGACTGGAACACCCGCCGTCAGCAGCTCGCCATGGCGCACACGCGCTGGCAGGCCGGCGGCGGACTGCCCTACCTGGGCAGGCGCATCGTGATCGGCGTGGGCGGCGACAGCCGCCAGGCCCGGCTGTCGGGCGACGCCGATGCCCCCCGGGACGGCGACACCCTCTGGCTGGCGCTGCCCGCGCATGCCGATTCCGGCCGCATCCGCGACGCGGCACAGGCCTGGCTGCAGCAGCGCGCCAGCACCTGGTTCGGCGCCCGCCTGGCGCATTTCCAGCAGACCAGCGGCCTGAAGATCCGGCGCTGGAGGCTGTCGTCGGCCGCCACCCGCTGGGGCTCGTGCACCAGCGACGGCAACATCATGCTCAACTGGCGGCTGATCCATTTCGCCCCGCCCATCATCGACTACGTGATCGCGCACGAACTGGCCCATCTGCGCGAAATGAACCACAGCCAGGATTTCTGGCGCGAAGTCGGACAGATCCTGCCCGGCTTCGAAGACGCCAAGAACCTGCTGCGGCGCCACGACCCCGCCAGCCTGCCGCAGTTCTAGGGCAGGCGGCCCCCCGGGCCGTTACACTTCCGGCATGGCCGCCTGCGCGGCCCATGCCATTCCGGGAAGCGCGCCGCTTCCCCAACCCGGACAAGGAAACACACCATGCGCTTGCTCCATACCATGCTGCGAGTCGGCAACCTGGACAAATCCATCGATTTCTACACCAACGTGCTCGGCATGCGGGTGCTGCGCCGCAAGGACTACCCCGACGGCAAGTTCACCCTGGCGTTCGTGGGCTACCAGGACGAAGCCGAAGGCGCCGTTATCGAACTCACGCACAACTGGGACACCGACAAGTACGACCTGGGCAACGGCTACGGCCACATCGCCCTGGAAGTGGACGACGCCTACGAAGCCTGTGAAAAGGTGAAGGCGCGCGGCGGCAAGGTCACGCGCGAGGCCGGCCCCATGAAGCACGGCACCACCGTCATCGCCTTCGTGGAAGATCCCGACGGCTACAAGATCGAGTTCATCCAGAAGAAGGGCCGCGAAGACTGAGCCGCGGCCTTCCCGCTTCCTCCGACAGGCGCAATCCCATGATCCACACCATCCTGAAAATGGGCGACCCACGGCTGCTGCGCGTGGCCGCGCCCGTGGAGCGTTTCGACACGCCCGAGCTGCACGCCCTGATCGACGACATGTTCGAGACCATGGAGGCGGCCAAGGGCGTGGGCCTGGCCGCGCCGCAGATCGGCGCCGACCTGCAGCTGGTCATCTTCGGATTCGAGCGCAACGAGCGCTATCCCGACGCGCCGGCCGTGCCGCAGACCATACTGTGCAATCCGGTCATCACGCCGCTGTCGGACGACATGGAAGACGGCTGGGAAGGCTGCCTGTCGGTGCCCGGCCTGCGCGGCCTGGTGCCGCGCTACCGCCGCATCCGCTACACCGGCAAGGATCCCTACGGCCAGCCCATCGAGCGCGAGGCCGAGGGTTTCCATGCCCGGGTGGTGCAGCACGAGTGCGATCACCTGATCGGGCGGCTGTACCCGTCGCGCATCCGCGATTTCTCGAAGTTCGGCTACACCGAGGTGCTGTTTCCCGGCCTCGACCCCAGCCGGGACGACTGAAGCCGGCGCGGGCGGGCGCGCCCTACCCGCCTGCCTGCCCGGCAGCCGCTCCGCACCGGGCGGGCGACAGCTCCTCTGGCGCGAAATCGTCCACCTGCAGCACTTCCGCCACCGTGTCTTCGGCCGCCTGCAATTGCGCGGCCTGGTCGTCCGTGAGCGCGCCCCGGCGATGGGCTTCGCGCCAATCCCGCACCCCGCCCTGGCGCAGGCGGTCGCGCAGCGGCTGCACCGCGTCCACCAGCGCGAAGGCGCGCGTCAGCCTTCCCAGCGGGTCGTCGCCCGGCTCGCGCTGCAGGTCGGCCGCCAGCCGGTCGTGAGTGGGCGAAGGCTTGAGCAGCAGGCCGGCGCACTCGCGGGTGAGCGCGTCGCGCGGGCCCCGGGCGCGGCGCCAGGGCAGGACGGCGGCCCGCAACGCCCAGGCGGCGGGCCGCGAGGGCAGGTTGGCCAGCACCTGGTCGAACCGGGCCTCGATGGTGGCGCAGCCCCGTTCCATGCACCAGTGCACCAGCGGCAGGTCGTCGTGCCGGCGGCCTTCGTCTTCCCAGCGCTTGAGCACGGCGGAGAGCAGGTAGAGCTCCGACAGGACGTCGCCCAGGCGCGCGGAGATCAGCTCGCTGCGCTTGAGCCCGCCGCCCAGCAGGCCCAGCGCCGCGTCGGCCAGCAGCGCGAAGCCGGCGGCGTAGCGGCCCAGCCTGCGGTAGTGGCCGGCCGTGGGGCCGGACCCCGGAGCGGGCGCCAGCATGCCGCCGGTCCAGGCGCGGCCGATGGCGCGCAGCGCGTTCCAGCCCGTGTGGCGCAGGTGCTTCCAGAACACCTCGTGGAACGCTTCCAGGCCCCGGTCCTCGTCGGGGTCGGCCAGCGCCAGCATTTCGGGCATGAGGCAGGGATGGGCGCGGATGGCGCCCTGGCCGAAGACGATGAGGTTGCGCGTGAGGATGTTGGCCCCCTCCACCGTGATGGCGATGGGCAGGGCGCGGTAAAGCGCGCCCAGGTAATTGTGCGCGGGCCGTCGATGACGGCGCGACCCGCGTGCACGTCCATGGCGTCGTTGACCGATTCGCGCATGCGCTCGGTGGCGTGGTATTTCATGATGCCCGACACCACCGCCGGCTTGACGCCCTCGTTCAGGGCCGCGCAGGTCAGCCGCCGGGCGGCCTCCACCATGTACGCATTGCCCGCCAGGGTCGCCAGCTTTTCCTGCACGCCCTCGAACCGGCCGACCGGGATGCCGAACTGCTCGCGCACCCGCGCGTACATGCCGGTGGCGTGGGCGCTCATGACCGCCGCGGCGGCCGATAGCGAGGGCAGCGAAATCCCCCGGCCCGCGGCCAGCGCGCTCATGAGCATCTGCCAGCCGTGGCCGGCGCGCTCCTGGCCGCCGATGAGGGCGTCCAGCGGCACGAAGACGTCGCAGCCGCGGTTGGGGCCGTTCTGGAAGAACTGCATGGCGGGAACGTGGCGGCGCCCGATCTCCACACCGGGCGCCTCGGTGGGCACCAGCGCCACGGAGATGCCGATGTCTTGCTCGCCGCCCAGGATGCGCTCGGGGTCGTACAGCTTGAAGGCCAGCCCCAGCACCGTGGCCACGGGCCCCAGCGTGATGTAGCGCTTGTGCCAATTGAGCCGGATGCCGATGATTTCGCGGCCGTCGACGACCCGCCGGCACACCATGCCGGTGTCCACCATGGAGGCCGCGTCCGAACCCGCTTCGGGGCTGGTCAGCCCGAAGCACGGCACCTCGCTGCCGTCGGCCAGGCGCGGCAACCAGTAGTCGCGCTGCGCCTGGGTGCCGAACTGCAGCAGCAGCTCGCCCGGCCCCAGCGAGTTCGGCACCATGATGGTCACGCCGGCGGTGATGGAATACGCCGATACGCGCCGCACCACCTCGGAATGCGCATAGGGCGAGAAGCCCAGGCCGCCGTAGCGGCGCGGGATGATCATGCCGAAGAAGCGCTCCCGTTTGATGAACTCCCACACCTCGGGCGGCAGGTCGCGCCGGTTCCAGGAGATGTCCCATTCGTCGAGCATGGCGCACAGCCGGGCGACCGGGCCGGCGATGAACGCCTGCTCGTCGGGCGTGAGCACGGCCGCGGGCACGGCCTGCAGCTTGCGCCAATCGGGATTGCCGGTGAAAAGATCGGCCTCCCACCAGGTGTCTCCGGCCTCGATGGCCTCGCGCTCGGTGGCGGAGAGCGGCGGCAGGGCATGACGCGCCCAGCGGTAGGCAGGTTCGGAGATGCGGCGCCGGCGCCAGGCGTTGAAGTCCATCGGCTCCCTCTTGTGTTGCGCTCATGGAGCATACGGGGCCAAAGTACCAGAATTGCGCCGCACCGGCCACGCGCAGCGGGACGACTCTGCGACAATGGAGGCCGCGCGCCGCTGGCGCGCCGACGCAACCGACCGACGACGCATGCTGAACAAACTCTGGCTGGGCTTCTTCCTCGCCGCCGCGGCGGCCGCGCTCTACCGCTGGCTCGCCATCGGCGACGCCGAGGTGTTCCGCCACATGGTCGCCAGCCTGTTCGACATGGCCCGCGTATCGGTCGAGGTCATGGTGCTGCTCTTCGGCACGCTCACGCTCTGGCTGGGTTTTCTGCGCATCGCCGAGCGCGCGGGGCTGGTGGAGCGGCTGGCCGCGCTGCTGTCGCCGCTCTTTTCGCGGCTGATGCCGGACGTGCCGCGCAACCACCCGGCCATCGGCCTCATTACGCTGAATTTCGCCGCCAACGGCCTGGGGCTGGACAACGCCGCCACGCCCATCGGCCTGCGCGCCATGCGCGAACTGCAATCGCTCAACCCCACGCCCGAGACGGCCAGCAATGCGCAGATTCTCTTTCTGGTGCTGAATGCGTCGTCCCTCACGCTGCTGCCCGTCACGCTGTTCATGTTCCGCGCGCAGCAGGGCGCGCCCGACCCCACGCTGATCTTCCTGCCCATTCTGCTGGCCACCAGCGCCTCCACGCTGGCCGGCTTCCTGGCGGTGGCGGCCTGCCAGCGGTTGAAGCTGTACGACCCGGTCATCCTGCTCTGGCTGGGCGGCGGCGCGGCGGCGCTGGGCGGCTTCATGGCGCTGCTGGCGGGCATGTCGGCCGCCGCCATCGCCCACCTGTCCTCGCTGCTCGGCAATCTGGCGCTGTTCGGCATCCTGCTGGCCTTTCTGGTGGTGGGCGCCTGGAAGAAAGTGCCGGTCTACGAGGCTTTCATCGAGGGCGCCAGAGAGGGCTTCGACATTGCGCGCGGCCTGCTGCCCTACCTGGTGGCCATGCTGTGCGCGGTGGGCGTGCTGCGCGCCTCGGGCGCGCTGGACGTCGTGCTGGACGGCATACGCTGGGCCGCCCACGCCGCGGGCTGGGACACGCGCTTCGTGGACGCGCTGCCCACCGCGCTGGTCAAGCCCTTCTCGGGCAGCGCGGCGCGCGCCATGATGCTCGAAACCATGACGCACTACGGCGTGGACAGTTTCCCGGCGCTGCTGGCGGCGGTCATGCAGGGCAGCACCGAAACCACCTTCTACGTGCTGGCGGTGTACTTCGGCTCGGTCGGCATCCTGCGCGCGCGCCACGCCGTCGGCTGCGCCCTGGTCGCCGACCTGGCCGGCGTGCTGGCCTCCATCGCCGTGTGCTACTGGTTTTTCGGCTGAGGCGGCCGCCTCAATCCACCAGCAGGATCTTCATGCCGTTGGTGCCGCCGCTGTCGCGGTAGAAATCGCCCTTGGTCAGGATGACCCAGTCGCCCGACTGCACCAGCCCGCGCTTGCGCAGCTCGTCGATGGCGGCGTTGCTCAGTTCGGCGGGGTCGTAGTCCAGCGGCGCGAACGGCACCGTGTACACGCCCCGGAACAGCGCCACCCGGTTCTGCGTGACGGCGTGCGGGCTGTAGCAATAGATGGGCACGCCCGAGCGGATGCGCGACATGATGAGCGGCGTGTGGCCGCTTTCGGTGAGCGAGATGATGGCCTTCACGCCCGGAAAATGGTTGGCGGCGTACATGGCGGCGAGCGCAATGGTTTCGTCGCAGCGCGTGAAGGTCTCGCCCAGCCGGTGGTGCGAGTGCGTGGTGGTGGGGTGCTTTTCCGCGCCCAGGCAGATGCGGGCCATGGCCTGCAGCGCCTCCACGGGGTACTGGCCCGACGCGCTTTCGGCCGACAGCATGACCGCGTCGGTGTAGTCGAGCACCGCGTTGGCCACGTCCGACACCTCGGCGCGGGTGGGCATGGGGCTGGAAATCATGGATTCCATCATCTGGGTCGCGGTGATGACCACCTTGTTCAGCGTGCGCGCGTGCTGGATGATGCGCTTCTGGATGCCCACCAGCTCGGCGTCGCCCACCTCCACGCCCAGGTCGCCGCGCGCCACCATCACGCCGTCGCTGGCGCGGATGAGCGCGTCCAGCGCCTCGTCGTCGGCCACCGCCTCGGCGCGCTCGATCTTGGCGATGATCCAGGCTTCGCTGCCGGCGGCGCGCACCAGCGCGCGCGCCTCTTCGATGTCGCTGCCGTGGCGCGGGAACGACACGGCCACGTAGTCCAGCTCCAGTTCGGCCGCCAGCTTGATGTCGGCGCGGTCCTTGTCGGTGAGGCTGGGCGCGGACAGCCCGCCGCCGCGGCGGTTGATGCCCTTGTTGTTGGACAGCGGCCCGCCCACGGTGACGATGGTGTGGACTTCATCGCCCTCGACCTTGTCCACCATCAGCACGACGCGGCCATCGTCCAGCAGCAGCTCGTCGCCCACGCGGCAATCCTGCACCAGCTCGGGATAATCGATGCCGACGATGCGCTCGTTGCCCTCTTCCGCGGGATGCACGCGCGACAGCGTGAAGGGCTGGCCGGCCTTGAGCATGACCTGCTTGCCGGCAAAGCGCGCGATGCGGATCTTCGGCCCCTGCAGGTCGCCCATGAGGGCCACGAAACGCCCCTGCCGCGCCGCCAGCTCGCGCACCAGGCGCGCGCGCTCGCGATGGTCGTCGGCGCTGCCATGCGAGAAGTTCAGGCGCGCCACATCCAGGCCGGCGCGGATCAGGGCCTCCAGCCGCTCGGGCGTGGAGGTGGCGGGCCCCAGGGTGGCGACGATTTTGGTGCGGCGCAATACGGGCATGGCTTTTCACTCTCGCAGGTAGACCGAAAGCGCTATGGTACGCCACGCATCCCGCGCGCAGGTATCATGGTCGGGGCCTGCGGCAGGCCCCGCCGTTTTTTCCGACAACCCGCATTCCGGCCACCGTGAAAATCGTCATCGCTCCCGATTCGTTCAAAGAAAGCGTCTCCGCGCCCGAGGCCGCAGCGGCCATCGCGCGCGGCGTGAAAGCCGCGCATCCCGGCGCCCATGCCGTGTGCGTGCCCATGGCCGACGGCGGCGAGGGCACCGTCGAAGCCGTGCTGGCGGCCGCGTCCGGCCAGGCGCGCACCAGGACGGTGAACGATGCGCTGGGGCACAAGGTGGATGCCGAATGGGGGCTGCTGGACGACGGCACGGCCGTGATCGAGATGGCGGCGGCGGCGGGGCTGGAACTGATCGCGCCGGCGCGCCGCGACCCCATGCGGGCCAGCAGCCACGGCGTGGGCGAACTCATGCTCGCCGCGCTGGACGCGGGCGCCCGGCGCATCATCCTGGGCCTGGGCGGCTCGGCCACCAACGATGCCGGCGCCGGCATGCTCACCGCCCTGGGCGCGCGCCTGCTCGATGCCCAGGGCCGCAGCCTCCCGCCCGGCGGCGCAGCCCTTGCCGCGCTGGACCGCGTGGACGCGCACGGCCTGGACGCGCGGCTGGCGCAGACGGAAATCATCGTGGCCTCCGACGTCGACAACCCACTGTGCGGGCCGCAGGGCGCCTCGCACGTGTTCGGTCCGCAGAAAGGCGCCGCCCCGGAACAGGTCGCGGCGCTGGACGCGGCGCTTGCCCGCTGCGCCGACGTCTGCGCCCGCGAACTGGGCGTGGACCACCGCCACCATCCCGGCGCGGGCGCGGCGGGCGGCCTGGGTTTTGCGGCGCGCGCCTTCCTGAATGCGTCGTTCCGCCCCGGCGTGGACGTGGTGGCCGAACTGGGCGGGCTGGCCGATGCCGTGCAGGGCGCGGCCCTGGTCTTCACGGGCGAAGGCCGGATGGACGCGCAGACGCTGCGCGGCAAGACGCCGGCCGGCGTGGCCCGCATCGCGCAGGCGGCCGGCGTGCCGGTGGTGGCGCTGGCCGGCTCGCTGGGCGAAGGCTACGAGGCCCTGCATGCCTGCGGCATCAACGCCGCGTTCAGCATCGCGCCCGGTCCCATCACGCTGCAGCAGGCCTGCGCCGACGCCGCGCGCCTGCTGCACGACCGCGCCCGCGATGTCATGCTGCTGTGGCTGGCGGCGCAGAAAAGAATGCTCTGATGACGGCAGGCGCGGCCCGCGCCTTGCCGGACGGACCGCGTCGCTCGGCGCAACGGCGGCGCCCGCGATGCAAGGCGCGGCTGTTGCGGCGGCTCAGTTCGCCGGCACGGCGCCGGCGCGCACCAGCGCGTCGGTCAGGCGCATGAAGGCGGCCACCGGCACCTCTTCGGCGCGGGCGGTCGGGGCGATGCCCAGCTCGTCCCAGGCGATGTGCGGCGTCCAGTCGCCCAGCACGCGGCGCAGCATCTTGCGCCGCTGCGAGAACGCGCGCGCCACCACGGCGGCGAAAGCGGTTTCGCTCAGCGGACGGGGCCGTTCCGCGGGCAGGGGCTGCATGCGCACCACGGCCGACACGACCTTGGGCGGCGGATCGAAGGCCTCGGGCGGCACGTCGAACAACTTCTCCATGCGGTAGCGGGACTGCAGCATGACCGACAGCCGGCTGTAGTCGCCTCCGCCGGGCTGCGCCACCATGCGGTCGATCACTTCGCGCTGGAGCATGAAATGCTGGTCGCGCACGTGATCGGCCCAGGCCATGAGATGAAACAGCAGCGGACTGGAGATGTTGTAGGGCAGGTTGCCCACCACGCGCAGCCCGGGTCCGAACTGCGAGAAATCCACCGTCAGCGCGTCCGCTTCCACCACGGTGAGCCGCGCCGCGTCGAACTGCTTGCGCAGTCGCGCGGCGAGGTCGCGGTCGATCTCGACCGCCGTGAGATGGTCGAGCCGCTCCAGCAGCGGGCGCGTGAGCGCCGACAGGCCCGGGCCGATTTCGACGACCGTGTCGCCGCGCGCGGGCGCCACGGCCCGCACGATGGACTCGACCACGCTTTCGTCGGTCAGGAAGTTCTGGCCGAAACGCTTGCGCGCCTGGTGTTGAGACATATCGGGCCCGGCGCCTAGCGGTTGTTCTGCTCGAGTTTTTCCTGCTTTTCGAGACGGTTGTCGATGTAGGCCTGCGCTCGCAGCTGCTCGAGCCAGTCTTCGAAAGCGGGCTGGGCGCGGCGCTCGAACAGGATCTGGCGCGCCTTCATGCGCGCCAGGTCGTCGCTGGCGTCATGCTGGCGGCGTTCTTCGACCTGGATCAGGTGCCAGCCGAAGGGCGACTGCACCGGCTGGCTGATCTCGCCCACCTGCAGCGCGTTCATGGCGGCCTCGAACGGCGGCACCGTCTCGCCCGGATTGAGCCAGCCCAGCTCGCCGCCCTGCGGCGCGGTGGCGTCCTGCGAGTATTGGCGCGCCATGTCCTCGAACCTGGCGTCGCCCGCCACCAGGCGCTGGCGGATCTGCGCCAGCCGCTCGCGCGCCTGCGCGTCGCTCATCACCGTGGAGGTCTTGATGAGGATGTGGCGCGCGCGCGTCTGCGTGACTTGCACCGGCCCCTGCTGGGCGGGCTGGGCGGACGGCTGCGGCGCGGGCATCGGCTCGGGCGCGCGCGCGGTGCGGGCCGGCGCCGGCTGCGCGGTGCCCATGTCCACGACCTTCAGGATGTGAAAACCGTTGCCGCTCTGGATGAGCGAGCTGACCTGGCCCTTGCCCAGGCCCTGGATCGCCTTGACGAAAAGATCGGGCCAGCCTTCGGCCGGGCGCACGCCCATCATGCCCCCTTGCAGCGCCTCGGGACCGTCGGACGACGCGGCGGCCAGGCTGGCGAAGTCGTCGCCGCGCTTGGCGCGGGCCAGCAGTCCCTCGGCCTTCTTGCGCAGCATGGCGACCTGGTCGGGCGACGAGCCTTCGGGCACGCGCACCAGGATCTGCGCCAGCGCGTACAGCATGGGGCCCGCGGGCGCGGCGGCCGGTTCGGGCTGAGGCGCGGGCTGCTGCGCGGGCTGGGCCTGCTGCGGCGCGGCGCCGAAAGCGGGGTTGCGGCGCTGGTCTTTCAGGAAGGCGTCCACTTCCGCGTCGGAAATCACGATGGTCGAGTCCACCGCGCGCTGGCGCAGGCGGTCCATGCGGATTTCCTCGCGCAGCGATTTGCGATAGCCGTCCCAGGTGGACCCCGACTTCTCGATCTCTTTGCGCAGCTGGTCCACCGAGATCTTGTTGCGCGCGGCGATGGACTGCACGGCGGCGTCGACCTGGGCGTCGTCCACCCGGATGCCCAGGCGGTCGGCCTCATGGCGCTGCACCCGGTCCATGATGAGGCGCTGCAGCACCTGGTGACGCAGCGTATTGTCGTCGGGCACCTGGATATTGCGGGCCTTGAGCTCGGCCGCCATGCGCTGCGACGCGTCGCGCAGCTCGCGCAGCGTGATCACGTCCTTGTCCACGACGGCCGCGATGCCGTCGACGAACTGCTCGGGAGGCGGCGCATCGGCCTGGCCGGCCGGCGCCGCGGCGGGCTTGGCGTTCGCGCCCTTGCCCGGATTGGCCGCATGGGCCGCGGGCAGCCCCACGCAAAGGGCCAGCAGCAGCGCGCCGCCCGACCGGCGGAAAGAGTGCAACCTACGCATCATTCATACCTTTCAAATGTGGTCCCGGACGGCACTGGCGGCGTAATGCTCGTATAGCCGGGGATACTTCTGTTCAGCAGGTTCATCGGATCGGTGCCCAGCGAACCCAGGCCCGTCAGCTCGAGCTGCAGGAACAAGGCCGTATTGGCATCGTTGGCCGCCACGGCATAGCGCTGGTAGACGATGCGGCCCACCCAGCAGCAATCGCCCTTGTACTCCAGACCGGCGATGGCCTGGGTGACGCGGGGGGATTCCTCGGTCGGCAAACCGTCGCTGCCGATGACATTGCCGGTACGCATCGAATAATCGATCCGGCCTACGCCATACCAGCGCTTGGAGAACGGCCACTGCACCGCCAAGCTGAGCTGGTTCTGGCCCTGCGGCTGGTAATTGACACCAGCCAGCGGCTCGCGCTGGTAGCGATAGGCCAGCGCCACCGTGGTCAAGCGCTGGGGCGACCAGCGCGCGCTGACCAGGGCGCGCGACCACTTGTCGTCATAGGGGTTGTACTGCGCAGCGAGCTCCGTGGTCAGCGTGTCGGTCAGCGCCGCGGAAGCCCCCACCAGGAAGTCGGACCGCACGTTCTTGCGCGGCGTCTCGTACGGCAGGGTGACTTCCTGGTCTTGGAAATAGATGCGCTGCGCGGCCGACAGCGACAACCGCTCCAGCCCGGTGCTCGCGTCCAGCCAGCGCGTGGTCAGCGCCGCGGTGAGCTGGTTGGCGTTGGCGATGCGGTCCCAGCCGCCCGAATAGATGTTTTCCTCGAACGCCTGCGAGAAGCTGAAATCCGACAACGCGGTGTCATAGACCGGCAGCTTGGACTGGTCGCGATAAGGCACGCGCAGGTAGTACAGGCGCGGCTCCAGGGTCTGCGTGGAGGCCTTGCCGAACAGCGTGGTGTCGCGCTCGAAGATCATGCCCGCGTCCAGCGACATGATGGGCAACGCGCGCGACGAGGAGCCCGGATAGCCGTAGGAGGTTCCCGCCTGTGGAGTGCCACTGTTCAGGCCAAGCCAATCCCGGCCAAACCAGCTGGTCTGATATTGCGTGAAGTGCATCCCGGCCTTGGGCACGATGAACCAGCCCGGGCGAACAATGGGATAGGCCGCCGTCAGATAGCTCTGGAAACGATCCCCTTCCTGACCAGAACGCGCGCCTTCGAGCAAGGGCTTTCGAAAGCGCGTTGCGGTGTTGGTCCACTCGACGTCCAGGCCCCCCCAATCGTAGCGGGCGCCGCGGACGGTGAATTCCGGCTCCTTGTCATAGGGCGGTGTAATCAACGCATCCGGATCCTGCAGCGTCTGGTACTTGTACACTTCCACCGATGAGGACCAATAACCCGACGGCGAGGTCCACCCCAAGCGACCACGCTGCGGCAGGTAGGTGGTGGATGCCTGGTTCAACCCGAGCTGGGAAATGTCGCGGTAGTAATCGTTGTCGGATACCTTGGCAATATCCCAATCCGCATAGAAACCGTAAGGCAACAGCTGTTGGTGCACCCATCGGTACATCCAGCGGTCCCTATCCTTCTCGGTGTCGTTGGGCAGATAGGCGCCATCCATGAAGCCACCGTAGCTGTACCCGAGATACCGGAACTCGCCCCCCAGCTGCATCCCGCGCTTGGAGAAGTAACGCGGTATCAGCGTCAGATCATAATTCGGCGCCAGATTGAAGTAATACGGCAGCGAAATGTCGATGCCGCCCTTGCTGGTCGTGCCGTAGGTCGGGATCAGAAAGCCCGACTTGCGTTCCTTCTTGACCGGAAAGGTCATGTAGGGCGAGGCCAGGATGGGTACGTCCTTGAAATACAGCACCCCGTTGCGGGCCACGCCTTCGTTCTCGTCGAAGTCCAGGTCGACGGAATTGGCCTTGATGTACCAGGACGGCGTTTCGCAGGCGCAGCCGCTGTACGTAACGGTATGCAGGCGCATCTGCGACTTGCTGAAGATGTCCGCCTTCTCGGCGACGGCGAAGCCGCCGGTGGCGCCCAGCCAGAAGTTGGGCTGCTCGATCTCGCCCGAGGTCTTGTCCACGTTGAACCGGGCGCTGGGCCCGGTAACCAGCGTGCCATCGCGCATCATGCGCGCACTGCCCTGCACGTCGACGTCGCCCGTGCGCTTGTCGTAGTGGATGCGGTCGCCCTTGATGACGCTGTCGATGCGGCGCACCTGGGCGCTGCCGGTCAGGGTGAGATCGGAATCGGGGTTGCCGTCGATCTGATCCGCCTCGAGGAAGGCCGGGATCTGTTCATCGGGGAGCCGGTGCACCCGCAGGCCCGGCGACGTGCGCAGCACCGGGGCGGAGGTCGTTGCGGAAGCCGGCGCGCCCGCCGGAGAGGCCGCCGACGGCGCCGAGCCCTGGCTGCCTTGAGCCTGCACGGCCCCGGCGACGCTGACAGCAGATAGGATCAACCACCGAACCTTGCGCACGAGTGAAAACAGCCCTTATTTCTACGATGGGACCAGGCAGCCGGCGCCCGCGTGAGCGGCCGCTGCGAACGGAAATGACCCGGTATTATAGAGAAGCCGCGCCGCAGGCCCAGCCATGAATGGGCCTGCGGCAAATTTCCGCAATATTGCCTATCTGACACGGATTTTTCTTGAAAACCGCCTCCGATCCCCGCCTGGAACAGATCCGCGACTGGCTGCGCAGCCTGCCCGCCAGCCTGGAGCTGGCGCTCGACACCCTGCGCCCGGCCTCGTCCGACGCGAGCTTTCGCCGCTACTTCCGCCTCGACGCCGGGCCAGGCACCGTCATCGTCATGGACGCCCCGCCCGAGCACGAGGATTGCCGGCCTTTCCTGCACGTCGGCGGGCTGCTGCGCGACGCCGGCCTGAACGTGCCGGCGGTGCTCGCGCAGGATCTGGCCCGGGGCCTGCTGCTGCTCTCCGACCTGGGCGAGCAGACCTACTACCAGCGCATCCAGGCCGGCCTGCCGGATGCCGAGCTCCAGACGCTGTACCGCGAGGCGCTGGCCGCGCTGGTCAGGCTCCAGCAGGCCCGCACCACCGGCCTGGCCGCCTTCGACGCGGCGCGGCTGGCCGAAGAGCTCAAGGTCTTCCCCGAATGGTATGTCGGCCGCCATCACGGCGTCGCGCTGGACGACAAGACGGCGGCGGCGCTGGAGCGCGTCTTCGCCCTGCTGTCCGGCAGCGGCGCCGGCCAGCCCCTGGTGCTGGTGCACCGCGACTACCACTCGCCCAACCTCATGGTCTGCGACGGCGGGCGCTACGGCCCCAATCCCGGCGTGATCGATTTCCAGGACGCGCTGGCCGGCCCCATCACCTACGACCTGGCCTCGCTGGTCACCGATGCCCGCACCACCTGGGAAGAGCCGCAGCAGCTCGACTGGGCCATCCGCTACTGGGAAATGGCGCGCGCCGCCGGGTTGCCGGTGGACAGCGACTTCGCCGAATTCCACCGCGCCTACGAATGGATGAGCCTGCAGCGCAACCTGCGCATCCTGGGCGTGTTCGCGCGCCTGAACCATCGCGACGGCAAGGCGCACTATCTGGCGCACATGCCCCGCGTCAACGGCTACGTGCGGCAGGTGGCGCGGCGCTATGGCGTCTTCGCCCCCCTGCTGCGCCTGCTGGACCGCCTGGACCAGGTCGAAGTCAAACGCGAATACACCTTCTGATGCGCGCCATGATTCTTGCCGCCGGCCGCGGCGAGCGCATGCGCCCGCTGACCGACCGCCTGCCCAAGCCCCTGCTGCCGGTGGGCGGGCAGCCGCTCATCGTGTGGCACCTGCGCCGGCTGGCCGCCGCCGGCCTTACCGACATCGTCATCAACCATGCCTGGCTGGGCCACGAAATCGAAGCCGCGCTGGGCGACGGCAGCCGCCATGGCGTACGCATCCGCTACTCGCCGGAAGCCCGGGCGCTGGAAACCGCGGGCGGCATCGTCCAGGCGCTGCCCCTGCTGGGCCCGGAGCCTTTTCTGGCCATCAACGGCGACATCTGGTGCGACTGGGATCCGGCCGCAGCGCCCGCCATCGGCCAGGCGCTGCAGCCCGGCCAGGCCTGGCTGGCGCTGGTGGACAACCCCGCCCACCACCCCGCCGGCGACTTCCGGCTGGACGCGGGCGGCGCGGTCCATGCCGACGGCGAACCGCGTTTGACCTTTGCCGGCATCGGCGTCTACCATCCCACGCTGTTTGCCGGCATCGAGCCCGGCACGGCAGCACCGCTGGCGCCGCTCTTGCGGCAGGCCATGGCGCGCGGGGCCGTGCGCGGCTCGCGCCACGCCGGCCGCTGGACCGACGTCGGCACGCCCGGGCGCCTGGCCACGCTGGACGCCCATCTGCGCGACGCGCGGCGCTGAACCGGCCGGTTGCCACATATTTCACAATATCAAGGTGCGCAACCAGGCTTGTCCGGGCCTCCTCCGCCAAGGGCCGACGCGGTATTCTCCAAGGTTTTGGCGCGCGGTCCCGCGCCCGCGCGCCAGGCAACGCACAGGATTCTCGTAGGAAATGGGGATGTTCGGAAGATCGCAACGGGCCGTGTTCAAGCCCTCTGTTTACCAACCCGGCCAACGCAGCCGGCGCATGCCGCGCTGGCTGGTGCTGCTGCTGGTGGGCATCGGCCTGGGCGCGGGCGGCGTGCTCTTTCTCCAGACCAACTACGGCCCGCAGCGTCTCACCGTGGAGCAGTCCGAACAGCTCCACAGCGAACTGAGCGCCGCCAACCTCGACCGCCAGCGCCTGCAGAGCCTGCTCGAGGAAGCCACGCAGCAGCGCGACGCCAACAAGGCCACGCACGAGAAACTCACCGCCGATCTGGCCGCGGCCAACCAGAAAATCGAGTCGCTGACCCAGGAACTGGTCCTATTCCAGGACGCCATGCCTCCCGACCCGCGCGGCGGCAACCTGGGCATCCGCTCGGCCAGCTTCAAGCGCCAGCCCGGCCAGCTCGACTACCGCGTGCTGGTCATGCGGGAAGACCGCCAGGGCGCCGCGCCCTTCAAGGGCTCTCTCACCTTCGCCATCGACGGCACCTACCCCAACGGCCGGTCCGGCACCGTCACGCCCGAGGGGCCCCAGCTCAACGTGGACCGCTATGACTTCGCCACGGGCCAGCTCACCCTGCCCGACGGATTCACGCCCCGCGTGGTCGTGCTGCGCGTGCTGGACGGCGCGCAGAAACAGCAGGCCATGCGCATCTACCACGTCCGCAACTGACCTCCCGCCTTCACCGAACCCGCTGCCTCAGCGGGTTTTTTTACGTCTTTATAGTTGCGCACGCAACTTTATCGGCATATAGTGCTCCGCATAATCATTCAGGAGACTTTCATGCCCTTGCCCTCCCATGTCCCCGTTCTCATTGCCGGCGGCGGCCCGGTCGGCCTCACCCTGGCCGCCTTGCTGGCCGAGTACGGCATCGCCTCGCTCACGGTGGAAGCGGACGACGGCTATTGCGCCGGCAGCCGCGCCATCTGCATGTCGCGGCGTTCGCAGGAAATCCTGGGCTGGATCGGCGCAGACGCGCCGCTGAACCGGACCGGGCTTGCCTGGACGGGCGGCCGCAGCTATTTCCGCGACCAGGAGGTGCTGCATTTCGAGATGCCGCACGAGCCGCTGCAGCGCTACGCCCCCATGGTCAACATCCAGCAGTACTACGTCGAGGAATACGCGCACCAGGCCATGCAGAAACACCCCGGCCTGGCCGCGCTGCAATGGTCGGCCCGGGTGGAATCGGTGCGCCAGGACGCCGACGGCGTCACGGTGGAAATCCAGGCCGAAGGCGCGCGCCAGACCGTGCGCGCCGACTGGCTGGTGGCCTGCGACGGCGGCCGCAGCACGGTGCGCGACGAACTGGGCCTGAAGCTGGAGGGCATGCAATACGAGGGCCGCTACGTCATCGTCGACATCGAGCAGGAATCGCAGCGGCCCGTGGAACGCCTGGCCTGGTTCGATCCCCCCTCCAACCCCGGCTCCACGCTGCTCATGCACCGCCAGCCCGGCAACGTCTGGCGCGTGGACTACCAGATCCGCGACGACGAAGACCCCGACGAAGCCGTCAAGCCGGAGAATGTCCTGCCGCGCGTGCAGAGCCACCTCGACATGATCGGCGAAACCGCGCCCTGGAAGCCGCTCTGGATTTCCATCTACAACGCCAAGTGCCTCACGCTGGACAGCTACCGGCACGGCCGCGTAATGTTCGCCGGCGACGCCGGCCACCTGGTGCCCATCTTCGGCGTGCGCGGACTGAATTCCGGCCTGGACGACGCCGGCAACCTGGCGTGGAAACTGGCCTGGGTCATCAAGGGCCTGGCCGCCGACAGCCTGCTGGACAGCTACAGCGTGGAACGCGTGCACGCCACCCGCCAGAACCTGGCCTACGGCGCGAAAAGCACCGAGTTCATGGCGCCGCCCGACTTCGGCTTCACGCTCATGCGCGAAGCGGCCCTGCGCCTGGCGCTGAGCGACGAGCGGGTGCGCTCCCTCATCAACCCGCGCCAGTCCGCGCCCATCTCTTACGACGGCTCGCCCCTGAATCTGGCCGACGGCGCGCCCGAAGCCGGTCCTGCCAGCGCGCCCGGCCAGCCCGCGCCCGAAGCCCGCCTGCACGACGGCGGGCAGGCGCGCCATCTGACCACGGCGTTCGGCGCCGGCTTCGTCGCGCTGGCCATCGAGCCCGATGCCGCGCAGGCCGAGGCGCTGCAAGCCCTCGCCCAGGCCACCGCGCAGTCGGACCGTCCGCTGCGCGTCATCACGGTGGCGGCGCGGCCCGCGCCCGGCGCGTGGACCGATCCCGACGGCCAACTGCGCGAGCGCTACGGCGCCGGCCCCGGACTGATCTACCTGCTGCGCCCCGACGGCTACGTGCTCGGCCGCTGGCGCCAGCCCGGCGACGCCGCGCTGCGCAACGCCCTCGCCCCCTATTACCCCGCCATCGACGCCCGCCAAGCCCAGGAGAACCAAGCATGAACGCCCACGATCTGGACCAGGTCTACACCCAGCTCGCCCGGACGCTGACGCGCGTGGGCGAAACCCGCGCCCCGCTGTTCCTGTCCATCCTCAGCCTCTCGCTGCTGGCCCGCCAGACCGACACGGCCGAGGCCCTGGCGCTGCTGGCCCAGGCCGAAGCGGCCACCCGCGCCGGCGAATCCGCGGCGCGGCCGGCGGCCGCGGAGGGTGTGGCAAACTAAGACCCCTCGCCATCACCGCCAGAACGCGCGCCGTGACCCAGCCCGACCTCGAACGCTTCCTCACGTACCGGCTGCACGCCGTCAACAAAATCAGCGACCGCGACACCGCCCGCGCCTATCTGGCGGACTGCGGCATCCCGCTGGGCGAAGCCCGCTGCCTGGCGGCCATCGGCCGCTATGCGCCGCTGTCCGTCAACGAACTGGCGCGCGCCGCGAATCTCAACAAGGGCCAGGCCAGCCGTTCGGCCCAAGCCCTGGTCGAGCGCGGACTGGTCGAGAAAAAGAACTCCGACACCGACGGGCGCGGCGTGGTGCTGGCGCCCACGCCCTCCGGCCAGGCGCAATACGAGCGCATCATCGCGCTCATCTCCCGCCGCAACGCGGAAATCTTCGGCTGCCTCAGCGCCGAAGAGCAACGGCAATTCGGCGACATGCTCGACCGCCTCATCGACCACCTGCGCGCAGCGCCCGGCCGCGACGACGACTGAGGCCCAAAGAACGCGCCCGGGCGCGCGCGGCCGTCGCCGCCCGGCGCCTGCCGGCCGCGCAAAGCGGGCTAGCTTGCGTCGCCGATCTTGGCTGCCGACCCGCCCAGCTGCGCCGCGGCCTCGTCCATGAACTGCGCCATGCGCACGTCCAGCTCCGTCACGCCGCCCGCGTCATGCGTCGTCAGCGCCACGTCCACGCGGTTGTACACGTTGCTCCATTCGGGATGGTGATTCAGCTTTTCGGCAAACATCGCCACGCGCGCCATGAAGCCGAAGGCCGCGTTGAAATTGGCGAAGCGGAACCGCTTTTCGATAGCGTCCCGCGCGGCCGCGGCCTGCCACCCGGGCAGTGCCGCCAGCGCGGTGTCCGCGCCGATGCGCGCGGGAGGAAACATGCTGCTCATGATGTGCTCCTGGGCGCGCGCAAGACGCGAACCCGTCTTTTTCTACTGCTTGACCGCGTACAGGTAGATTTCCACGCGCCGGTTGGCCGCGCGGCCCTCCGCCGTGGCGTTGTCGCCCACCGGATCGTTCGGCCCGCGCCCCTCGATGGCAAGACGCGCCGGCGCCACGCCCTGCTTGGACAGGTAGTCCGTCACGCTGCGGGCCCGGTTCACCGACAGCGTCTGGTTGTGCGCCAGCGGGCCCGTGTTGTCCGTATGCCCCACCACCTTGGCGCGCAATTCCGGATGCTGGTTGAGCGCGCGCGCCACGCTGTCGAGCACCGGCAGCAACGCCGGCTTGAGCTGCGTCTTGTCGGTATCGAACGAAACGTTGCTGGGGATGTTCACCTTCAGGCTGCCATCGGGCATCTCCACCACATCGATGCCGAGCGACGACGCGCCCGAGTTCTGCACGTCCTCCTTCACCACCTTCCAGTTGTACCCGACCAGGCCGCCGGCCACCGCGCCGATGCCCGCGCCGATGGCGGCGCCCTTGCCATGCCCGATCAGCGCGCCCAGGCCCGCGCCCACCGCGGCCCCCGCGCCCGCGCCCACGGCCGTATTGGTCTGCTGCTGCGTGGCGCACCCCGCCAGCAAGACCCCGGATGCCGCGACCACGGCGAAGCGGTTGAGGATTGTTCTTGATTTCATGGCAACCTCCACGATCGATCGGTAACGCCGGACGATTCCGGCTGGATCATGCTAGCAAGCGGGGGGAGGCGGGCCGGAAACATTTTGTACCAGCCATTCGGGAGAAAACCGCTTCAGCGCTCCGGCACCTCCCGGGGAGGAGGCCCGTCGTACAACGGAATGTACTGCCGGGGAATCGGCCCCTTGTTGCGCCCGCCCTGGCGGCTCTGCTCCCATGCGTGGGCCAGAATGCCCACCGAGCGCGAGAGACAGAACAGGCCGCGCGCCAGCGGGGCGGGAAACCCCAGTTCGGCATAGATCACCGCCGTCGCGCCGTCGATGTTCATGGGAATGGGCTTGCCCTTGCGGGCCTCCAGCTCCGCTTCGATGCCCCGTGCAATGGCCGCGTAACGCCCCGGCACCGCGCCGGCCGCGGCCGCCTCGTCCACCAATTGCAGCAAACGCGGCGCGCGCGGGTCCAGAGGATGGAAGCGGTGGCCGAAGCCCGGGACGAACTTGCCATGCAGTTCGATGAACGCGTCCAGTCCCGCCCGCACCGCGGCTTCCTGGCTGGCCCCTGCGTCGACGCGGGCGGCCACGTCCTGGTACAGCTCGACCGCCTGCTCGCCGGCGCCGCCATGCACGTCTCCCAGCACATTGACGGCCGAGGCCATCGCATTGTTCAGCCCCACGCCGCACGTGGCCGCCATGCGCGCGATGGCAATGCTGGGCGCCTGCGGTCCATGGTCCACCGCGGCCATCAGCGCCGCCTCCAGCAGCCGGCCCTGCCGCGCGGACGGCAGCTCGCCGCGCAGCATCAGCCACGCCATCTGGGCAAAGCCGATGTTGCCGATCAGATCCTGGATCGCATAGCCGTGGTAGCGGATCACGCCCGGCCGCATGTCGATGATCGACGTATGCCACCACTGCCGGCTGGCCAGCCCGTCCTCGGGCGGCACCGCGCCGCCGTCCGCTTCGCGGCTTCTCATATCGCTCGCTCCTCTTTCAGGCTGCGGATCTGCCCGGCGTCGTAGCCCAGCTCGCGCAGCAATTCCTCGTTGTGCTGCCCCAGTTGCGGAGGCGGCGCATCCACCGACGGCGTCGCGCCGTCCAGCTTGAATCCCGTGCGCACCACGCGCACGTCCCGGCCCACGCCCGGCACGTCCGGAAAGGTAGCCACCATGCCGCGCTCCGCGACCTGCGGATGGGCCAGCGCCTGCTCGACGCTGTAGACCGGCCCGCTCGGCACGCCGGCCCGGGTGAGCAACGGCCACCATTGCTGCGCGGATCGCGCGGCCAGGGCCAGCTCCAGCTCGGCCTTCAAGGCCTCGCGATGGCGCAGGCGCGCCTGGCGCTCGGCGTAATCGGGATGGCCGGACAGGTCCTCGCGCCCCACCACGCGGCACAGGGCCTCGAACTGCTCCTGCTTATTGGCCGCGATGTTCAGCAGCCCATCGCCGGTGCGGAAGGTGCCGGACGGGCTGGCGGTGACGTTCTCGTTGCCCATGGGCGACGGCGAACGCCCCGCCACCAGGTAATTCGACACGGCCCAGCCCATGGTGGCCATCGTGGCCTCCAACATCGAAACATCGATGAAGCGCGCGCCGTCGCGTTCGCGCTCCGCCAGCGCCGCCGCCACCGCAAAAGCCGCCGTCATGCCGCCGATGGTGTCGGCGATGGGATAGCCGACGCGGTACGGCGCGGTGTCGGGCGCGCCGGTGATGCTCATCACGCCCGCCATGCCCTGCACGATCTGGTCATAGGCCGGATAGTCGCGCAACGGCCCTTGCTGGCCGAAACCCGAAATAGCGCAATACACCAGACGCGGCTGGTGCCGGCGCAGCACCTCGAACCCCAAGCCGAGGCGGTCCATCACGCCCGGCCGGAAGTTCTCGACCAACACATCCGCGCGAGCCACAAGTCGCAGAAAAACCTCCTTGCCGCGCGCATGCTTGAGGTTCACCGTGATCGACCGCTTGCCGGCATTCTGCGCCAGGAAGGAAACGCCCATCAGCCCGCGGTTCAGGCCGGCGTCCGCGCCCAGTTGGCGCGCCAGATCGCCGGTCCCGGGCGTTTCCACCTTGATCACGTCGGCGCCCAGGTGCGCCAATTGATGGCAGCAGAACGGCCCGGCCAGCACGTTGGTGAGATCGAGTACGCGGATGCCGCGCAACGGCTTGGACATGAATGATTTCCTCTCGAAGTGCGCGGCCGCCGCGGCTCGCGCGCGTGGGTTGTTTATTCCATCCTGGCGCCCGACGCCCGCACCGCGTCGCCCCAGCGCCGGTATTCCGACTCCAGGAAGGCGGCGAAGTCTTGCGGCGAGCCGCCGATCGGCGTGCTGCCCTCGGCGGCGAAGCGCCCGGCGGTCAGCGGCTTCTTCAGGACGTCGTTGACCGCCGCGTTGACCCGCCGGATCACCTCGCCCGGCGTGCCGGCCGGCGCCACCAGCCCCTTCCAGTCGCGCGCATCGAAATCGGCATAACCCTGCTCGGCGATTGCGGGCGTGTCGGGCAGGGCCCGCAGGCGGGTCTTGGATGTCACGGCCAACGGGCGCAGCTTGCCGCTGGAAATCAACGGCAATACGGAGGCCGGCGTCGCGAAATAAATGTCCACCTGGCCGCCGATCAGATTGGCCACGGCGGTCGATGCGCCGTTATGAGGCACGTGCAGGAACTGAAGGCCCGCGGCCTGCATGAACATGGCGCCGGCCAGGTGGCCGACGGTGCCGATGCCTGCCGAGGCCATGGTGACCGCTTCCGGCTTGGCCTGGGCTGCCGTCACCACGTCGGCCAGCGACCGGTACCGGCTGGCTGCGCTTACCACCAGCACCACCGGCTGGCCGGCGACCAGCACAATGGGAGCGAAATCCTCGAGCGGGTCGTAAGGCATCTTGGGATACAGCGCCGGATTGATGGCCAGGTTGGAGGTTTGCCCCATGCCTATCGTCAGGCCGTCCGGCCTGGCGCGCGACAGCAGGCCCAGCCCGATATTGCCGCCGGCGCCCGAACGGTTTTCCACCACGATATTCCAGCCCGTGGACTGGCCCATGAACTGCGCGATCAGCCGCGAGGCGGCGTCAGTGCCGCCGCCCGGCGGAAACGGCACGATCATGGTGATGGGGCCGGATGGATACGGCGAGTCGGCACGCGCCAGGTCCGGCAGGGCGAAGCCTGTCGCGGCGGCGGCCATGCCGGCGAGCAGAACGCGGCGTTGGTGGTCCATGTTGTCTCCTGGAATGTTCTTGATGTGCCGGGGCGGGAAACCCGGTGGATTTATTGAGAACCCGGCATTGCGCCAGTCAATTTCATTAGATAGAATGACATTCTATCTATAATGACTGCCGCCGCACACCCATGTCAAGCGGCCCTTTGCCATGCCCAGGAAATCCGCCGTTCTTTCGCTCGCCGATGAAAATGCCGCCGTTGGCGGCGTCGGAGCCGTCGACCGCGCGCTGTCCTTGCTGAATGCGTTTTCGGCGTCCCTGCCCCAGCCCGATCTGACCGAGCTCGCCCAGCACACCCGGCTGCACAAGAGCACCGTGCTGCGCCTGATGGCCTCGCTCGAACACGCGCACCTGGTGCAGCGCCAGGCGGATGGGCGCTATGCCCTCGGGCCCGGCATCGCGCGCCTGCATCAGGTCTATGCGTCTTCGTTCTCGCTGGCCTCCGTGGTGATGCCCATCCTGCGCCAACTGGCCGCGGCTACGCAGGAAAGCGCCGCCTTGCACGTGCGCCAGGGCGACCAGCGCCTGTGCCTGCAGCGGGTCGATTCCCCGCGGCCGGTGCGCGACCACACTCGCGTGGGCGACCTGCTGCCGCTGAACCGCGGCGCGGGCGGGCGCATCCTCAGCGCTTATGCGGGCGGCACGGAAGACATCCATGCCCGCATCCGCCGAGAACAGGTGGTCGTGCTGGTGGGAGACCGCCTGCCCGAACTGGCCGGCATCGCGGCGCCGGCCTTCGGCGCCGGCGGCGAATTCGTCGGCTCCATTACCCTGACCATGCCGGCAGAGCGCTTCGATGCGGCGTATCAGGCGCCGGTCAAACTGGCCGCGCGCGCATTGACCGAAGCGCTGGGCGGCGCCTATCCCGCGCCCGAACCATCGGCATAGCAGAATCGCGCGCGCCGCGCAGCGCGGCCTGGCCCCGTATCGCCGTTCAACCCCGCCGCGCCTGGACCATCAAGCGATCCAGCGCATTGGCGAATGCGCGCCGGTCGGCCTGGCTGAAAGCCGAGGGGCCGCCCGTATCGATGCCCGCGCTGCGCAGTTCTTCCATCATGTCGCGCAACGACAGGCGCTCGCGTATGGTGTCGGCGGTATAGCGCTCGCCGCGCGGGCTGAGCGCCCATGCGTTCTTTTCGAGCGCCAGGGCGGCCAGGGGAATGTCGCCGGTAATCACCAGATCGCGGGCGTGAACGTGTTCGACGATGTAGCCGTCGGCGACGTCGAAGCCGCGCGGCACCTGTACGGCGCGAATCAGGGACGAAGGCGGCGTGCGCAGCATCTGGTTGGCGACCAGGGTCAGCGGCATCCGCCATCTCTGCGCTGCCCGGTACAGGATTTCCTTGATCACGACGGGGCAGGCATCTGCGTCGACCCAGATATGCATGGCGTCATTCCTCCCTGGCCTTCCCGGCACGAAGCGCGGCGGCACTGAATGGCCGACGCGCAGCCCACATGATGCTCGGGAAACACGGCGCCCGGAAAAAACAAAAGGCCGCTGGCGACGATCGCCAACGGCCTTGAATTCTGGTGGGCTGTGAGTGGCTCGAACACTCGACCTACGGATTAAGAGTCCGCTGCTCTACCAACTGAGCTAACAGCCCTGCGCTTTTCCGCGTTTGCCGGCATGGACGCAGCAAGTATTGCTGCTGCCAAACAATCACCGCGTAGTGCGAAGAAGCGAGATTATAGGGAGCTTTTTTTGTTTGTGCAAGCAGCGTGCGCGCAATCCGCAGAAAACGCCCTCACGCCGCGTAGCCGCCGTCCACGGACAGGCTGGCGCCCGTGACTGGCGTCCCTCGGGACCGGCGAGGAAGGCCGCCATGCCGGCAATGTCGCGGGGTTCGCCGTAGTGCGGCAGGGACAGCACGGCCACCATGGCGGCGCGGATGCCGCCGGTGACGAATGCGGTTTTTCCTTCGAGGGCGGGCATGTGCGCCCCAAATTTGTATCAATGAATACAAATTTGATGGCGCGAGGCGCGCCGGAACGTCAAGTCGTTTTTTAGCGATCGATAAAAATGCCGGGCGAGCCTGGGTACAATCGCCCCATGGCAGAACGTGGGCGCCCCCGCAATTTCGACCGGACCCAGGCCTTGCGCAAGGCCATGGAGGTCTTCTGGTCCCAAGGATATGACGGCGCATCGCTGACCGATCTGACGGCCGCGATGGGCATCAACGCGCCCAGTCTGTATGGCGCGTTCGGATCCAAGGAAGAGCTCTTCCGCGAGGCCGTGGCGCTTTACCGCGAGACGGAAGGCGGCGCGTCGCGGCGCGCCCTGCTCGATGCGCCGACTGCGCGGCAGGCCGTCGAGGGCATGCTGGCCGCGGCGGCCGAACGCTTCGCCACGCCCGGCCTGCCGCCGGGATGCCTGGTGGTGCTGGGCGCACTGGCCGGCGCGCGGGCGGGCGAAGGCGCGAGCGCCTTTCTGGCGGACAACCGGCGCGACATGCAGTCCTGCATCCTGGCGCGGCTGCAGCGGGCCGCCAAGGAGGGCGAGCTCGCAGCCGGGCTGGATCTGCGGCAGCTGGCGGCGTTCTACGCCACGGTGCTGCACGGCATGTCGATCCAGGCGCGCGACGGCGCCAACCGCAAGACCTTGCAATCCATCGCCCGGCAGGCCATGCAGGCCTGGGACGCGCTTACCGGGGCTGGCCGGACCGCGGGCGACGGGCTGGCCGCCCCATGATCCGCCTCGACCTGAGGCGGCTGGTCCTGGGCATCTGCCTGCTGTCCGTGATCCTGGCCCTGGCCGGCAGCCTGCATGCCAGCTACCTCGTGCAGCGCGATCTGCTGCTGCACAATGCGCTGGAGGTCAATCGCGTCTACGCCGCCAAGCTCGCCGCCACGACAGAAACCTTCCTGAACGACTTGCGCCGCTACCTGGGCTACAGCGCCGACCAGCTTGCCGACATGGAATCGCATCCCGAGCGGATGGCGGCCGAGACGCGCCGCCTGCAGGAGCAACTGGCGCATTTCAATTCGAGTTTCGTGGTGTCTGCCGGGGGCAAGGTGCTGGCGGTTTCCAGCGCCACGCCGCAGATGCTCGGCCAGCACCTGACGAGCGAAGCCAACCGCCGCGCGCTGCAAAGCCGCGAGCCCACGATCAGCGAGCCCTACCTGGCCGCGAGCGGGCGCTGGCTCATTCTCTACACCCACCCGATTTTCTCGCGCGATTACCGCTATCTCGGCTATATCGCGGGCACGCTCTATCTGCACGAGGACAATGCGCTGGAACGGCTGCTGGGCCGCCACTTCTACCGCGACGACTCATATCTGTACGTCATCGACCGTCACGGCACGCTGCTCTACCACCCCGATCCCACCCTGCTGGGCAAGCCCGCGCAGGAAGACCCGCTGAGCGCCGCGGCCCGGGCGCACGAAGACGGCGACCTGCGCTACGTGAACAGCGAAGGCCGGGACATGCTGGCCGGCTATGCGCGCGTGGCCAGCACGGGCTGGACGGTGATCTCGCAGCGGCCGGTGCGAGGCACGCTGCAGCCGCTGTCCGACCTGCTGCTGGCCACCGCGCGCTACACCCTGCCCCTGCTGGTGGTGTCGCTCGCGCTGATCTGGCTGCTGTCGCGCTGGATCGTGCGCCCGCTGGGCCAACTGGCGGACATCGCCCGCCACATGCAGGACCCGGACGCCGAACAGCGCATACGCGGCGTGCGATCGTGGTACGTGGAGGCGGCGCAGCTGCGGCGCGGCCTGCTGGTGGGCCTGGCGGCCATGCACCACAAGCTGCGCGACCTGCGCCGCGAAAGCACCACGGACAAGCTCACGGGCGTGCTCAACCGGCGCGGCCTGGACGAAGCCATGGCGCTGCTGCAGGCGGAAGAGTCGCCCGTGTCCATCGTCATCCTCGACGTGGATCATTTCAAGCGCATCAACGACCACTACGGCCACTCCGCGGGCGACCGGGCGCTGCAGCGTCTGGCGGCCCTCATGGCCGAGGGGTCGCGCATCGGCGACACGCTGGCGCGTACCGGCGGCGAGGAGTTCGCCATGCTGCTGCCCGGCGCCAGCCTCACGGCGGCGGCGGCCATTGCCGAGCGGCTGCGCGAGCGGCTGGCCGGCCTGGCGGCGCCGCAGGACATCCCGGTGGCATTCACCGTGTCGGTGGGCGTGGCCCACTACCCCACGCACGGCGCCACGCTCGCCGAAACCCTGGACCGCGCGGACCAGGCGCTCTACTACGCCAAGCGCCATGGCCGGGACGCCGTGTGCGTGGCGGACGACCAGTCAGAGGGCCGCGTGCGGAAGATGGCCTGACCCGCGTCCGCCTGGCCGCCTACCTGGCGCGCGCGGGCGGCGCCTTGGGCGGCTGCTGCATCTGCTTGAGCAGCGGGCCGCAGGCGTTTTCCTCGTTGGCGCTGGGCGCGATGAGCGCCAGCAGGCCGGCCGCCGGCGTGAGCAGCACGCCCAGGGCCACCATGCCCGCGCCCCGGGCCGCCAGCGGCCCCACGTGCACGCCGACATCCGGCGAGCCGAAGGTGCCGCGCACGTAAAGCGGCGAACGCAGCGAGAAGATGCGAAAGCCCTTGCTGTCCGGCGTGATGTCCAGGTCCAGTTTCTCGTTCTTGAAATCCGCGCTGCCGGTGATGCTGATGAGCGCGTTTTCCGTGTCGAAGACGAATACCCGGGGCGTCATGACGCCGTTCTTCATCTGCAGGTCGGCCGCGCCGCAATTGATGGGAACCTCGTCGTCGCCGAAGAGCTTGGACACGACGTAGTTGCCCACGTTCAGCCCGGCGATTTCCATCAGGCTGCGGCTGATGACGCCGTCATTGATGAGCATTTTCACGTCGCCGCTCGCCGTGCCCAGCAGCGCCGCCACCGAGTTGCCCGCACCGCTCACCGCAAGGTCGCCGTTCATCTCGCCCAGGGTCTTCTGCATGGACTCAGTGACGGGAAACAGCTGCTTGAGCCGCAGGCGGCGGGCCCGGACATCCATGCGGCCGGTCATGGTCTTGCCCGAACCGTCCAGCCGCACGGTGCCGTTGATGGCGCCGCCCGCCATGCCGAAGCCGACGGGGTCCAGCGCCAGCTTGCCGTCGTCCAGCACCAGGTGCGCCGACAGGCCGGACAGCGGCAGTTTGCCGCCATGCACGATGCGCCCGGCCTCCAGCGACACGTCCGCGTCCATGTCGCGCCAGCGGTCGGTGCGGAATTCCTGGTTGGGCAGCACCTTGCCGCCCGGCGGACGCCGGGGCGCGTCCTTCTCCTGCGCGGCCGTCTGCCTGCCCGACGGCACGCCGATGAGCGGGCCGAGATCGGCCATGCGCAATTGCCGCGAAGAGAACGTGCCGCTGAGCTTGGGCCGGGGCAGGCCCAGGGCGAAGCGCACGTCGCCGTGCAGGTCGCTGTTGCCCACCTGGCCGTTAAAGCCGCGGTATTCGAACACGGCGCCGCCCCGGTCGCGCAAGCGCGCCACCAGGTGGCCGTCGGTGGAATAAGGCGGCGTGTCGGGCAGAGTCACGCCTGTCAGCGGATAGAGCTGGGCCATGGACGCGCCCGAGAGCTTCAGGCGCAGGTCGAGGGCGCCGAGGTTGACCGGGTCGGTCAGCGTGCCCACCACCGCGGCGCGGGTTCCGCCCACGGTCACATCGGCCTGCACCGGAAAAGGCTGGCTGGCGTCCTGCAGGGCCAGCATGCCGCCCACCTTGCCTTCGCCCTTGACGGGCATCCCCTTGTACTTGCCCTCCGCCTTCCAGCCGAAGACGTAATCGCGCGGCGCGGGCGCAGGCCCGGACTTCGCGTTCTTCGGCTTCCCGTCATCCTCCTGCCCGTCCTCCGGCTTCGGCTCCTCCTGCTTCGCGCCCTCCGTCTTTTCCCCGTCCCTGGCAAAAGCCTGTCCGGCCACGTCGCCGAAAGGCACGGGCTTGCCCAGCGGGTCGACCAGCACGGTCAGGTCCGCCTTGAGCGTCTCGTCCACCAGCGCCACCCGGCCCTTGTCGAAGCCGATCTCGTTAATGTCCAGCACCCACGGCGAAGGCTCGCCGGTTTCGGGCAGGGTGAACACCCAGTTCGCGCGGCCGTCGGCCAGCCGCTGCAGGTCGGCGGCGGGCCCGGTGAGCTGGATGCGGCGGATCGCCAGACGCTGGCGCAGCAGCGGCAGGGGCGCCACGCTGAACTCCGCGCGCTCGAGCGAGGCGAAGGCGGGCGCCTTGGCCCACGGCGCGTTGCCCACCACGATATCGTTGGCGGCAATGTGCGGCCATGGCACCCACGCCCGCCAGCCGCCTTCGTCGGGCTCGCGCGTCCATTGGACGGAAAGGTCGCCGTTGATGGCAAAGGGCCGCCCGATGGCGGCGCTGACGCGCTCGTTGATGGTCGGCTTGAGCCGGTTCCAGTCGAACGTGGCGATCACGACGACCAGCGCCGCCAAAACCACGACGAGGACACTGACGATTCCTATTGCTGCTTTTTTTGTACGCGTCATGCTTGTTATCCTACGCGGTTCTTTCGCGCCGATTGTCCCCGGCGCTCCGTCCCCCTAGGGTAGCGCGGGCCGCGCGCCGGGTTAAGCTTGCCGGCCGGATAATGTGTGTGGATCTTTCCACCTCCCGGAGCCCCGTGCCGGGCCGCCGCCCCGCGCTCCCCAGGCGCGGGCGCGGCTGGCGGGGCGGCCGCGCAGCGCCCCGGCGTTACAAACCGAAAACGCTGCGCCTTCCCGGCGACACCCAAGACGGACGCGTTCGCGAGAACGCCAGGCAGCACCAACCGGAGGCCCGATGCGGCATTCAACCCTGATTTTCGTGGCGGCGAGTTTCGTCTTGCTGACCTTGAGCCGCCTGGCGCTTGCGCTCTGGCAGCGCGAGCGCATGCGCAATGCCGGCGGCCTGGTTCCGCTCATGCTGGGCGGGCTGCGCATCGACGCCCACCAGATCGCCGTGCTGGCCGCCGCGCCCGCCGTGCTCTCGCCCTGGCTCGGCCACTATCCCCTGGCCGCCGCCATCGCCAGCGGCTGGTATCTGTTCGCCTTCGTCCTGCTGGCCTTCCTGGAGATCGCCTCGCCGGCGTTCATCCTCGAATACGACACCCGGCCCAACCGGCTGTTCGTGGAGTATCTGAAACATCCGCGCGAAGTGTCCACCATGCTGTGGCGCGGCTACAAGACGGCGCTGCTGGGCGGACTGGCGGCGGTCGCGCTCCTCGCCTGGGCCGGCTACGCGATTTTCTGGCCGCCGCGGCCCGACGCGCCGCTGTCCTGGTGGCAGATGCCGCTGGCCAGCCTCGCCATCCTGGCCGTGGTCATCCTGTCCATCCGCGGCACGCTGGGCCACCGCCCCATCAACCCGTCTTCCGTGGCCTACTGCGGTGACGGCATGCTGAACACGCTGGCGCTCAATTCGCTGTACAGCGTGAGCTATGCCATCTACAGCATGAAGAACGAGAAATCGGCCTCCGATGTGTACGGCGGCATGGACGAACCCGAAATGCACGAGCGCGTCCTGGCGCAGGCCGGGCTGCCCCGTCCGCCGGCCCATCCCGACTACCCCAGCCTGCACGCGCAGCCGGCTACGCGCCGCACCCGCCGCCCGCTCAACCTGGTCATCATTCTCGAAGAGAGCCTGGGCGCGCAGTACAGCGCCGCGCTGGGCGGTATGGGCCTGACGCCCGAACTGGACGCGCTGGCGCGCGGGGCCTGGTCCCTGACGCGCTGCTACGCCACGGGCACCCGCTCGGTGCGCGGCCTGGAGGCCGTCACCACCGGGTTCCTGCCCACCCCCGCGCAAGCCGTGCTGAAGCTGCCGCGCTCGCAGCGGGGCTTTTTCTCGCTGGCCGACCTGCTCGGGCGCCACGGCTACCATTCGCGCTTCATCTACGGCGGCGAGGCGCATTTCGACAACATGAAGGGCTTCTTCCTCGGCAACGGCTTCAACCAGATCATCGAGCGCGCCGATTTCGACAACCCCGTATTCGTCGGCACCTGGGGCGCCAGCGACGAAGACATGTTCAACGAGCTGCACCGCCGCCTGAGCGCCGACGGCGAGCAGCCCACCTTCACACTGGCCTTCAGCGTGTCCAACCATACGCCCTGGGAGTATCCGGCCGGGCGCATCCAGACCGAAGGCAATCCCGCCACGGTGGAAAACACCGTGCGCTACGCCGATTGGGCGCTGGGACGCTTCTTCGAGCAGGCCAAGGCCTCGCCTTACTGGGAAAACACGGTATTCCTGATCGCGGCCGACCACGACTCGCGGGTCTTCGGCGCCAGCCTGGTGCCGGTGCGGCACTTCCACATTCCGGCCGTGGTGCTGGGCGGAGGCATCGAGCCGCGCGCCGACGACCGCCTCGTCAGCCAGATCGACCTGCCGCCCACGCTGCTGTCGCTCATCGGCGTGGACACCGAGCACCCCATGATCGGCCACGATCTCACCCGCAGCACGCCCGACCGCGCCATCATGCAGTACGACAGCACCTACGGGTATCTCAAGGGATCGGACCTGCTGGTGCTCGCGCCCAACCGGCCGGCCGTGCAATTCCGCTATTGCGCGCCCGAAACCTACGACGCCGCCGAACTCGACCGCGAACTGGCCCGCGAGGCGCTGGCGCACGCGCTCTGGCCGAGCTGGGCGTACCGGGAAGGCCGCTACTGCCTGCCCGGGCGGGCGCCGTCCGCCTAGGGCGCGTCACTCCGGCCGGTCAGCGCGGGCGGGCGAATGCTCGCCGGGCGCGCTCGCAGCGCGCATGGCAGTGGCAATCGGGGCTGTGGTCGTTCACCATGCCGACCGACTGCATAAAGGCATACACGGTCGTGGGGCCCACGAACTTCCAGCCCAGTTTTTTCAGCGCCCGGGAAAGCGCCTCCGATTGCGGCGAGGTCGAGGCGCCGTAGGTGGAAGGCGAGCCGGCCGGCGCCTCGTGGCCCCAGAAGAACGCTCCCAGCGATCCTTCGCGCTCCTGCATTTCCAGCGCCCGCCTGGCATTGTTGACCACCGCCTCGATCTTGCCGCGGTGGCGCACGATGCCGGCATCGGCCAGCAGCGCCTGCACTTCCCGCTCGCCGTAGCGCGCCACGCGCGCCGGATCGAAGCCGGAGAATGCGCGCCGGAAAGCCTCGCGCTTCATGAGTATGGTGCGCCAGCTCAGGCCCGACTGGAATCCTTCCAGGCAGAGCTGCTCGAACAGCCCCTGGTCGTCGCCACGAGGCACACCCCATTCGGCATCGTGGTAGGCCATATATTCGGGCGACGCGTCCACCCAGTGGCAGCGGCGCAGTCCGTCGGCGTGGGCGATGGCGGCGGGCATCGGTAACTCCTGCAGTGAAAGAGGCGGAGTCCGATGCTACCGCAGCCCGGCGCCGCGTTCCCTCCGCCGTGTTGCATGCCCGCCAAAGGCCGGCCGCGCGCCGGAAAAAACCCTGGAGCGCCGGCGCGGAATTCCTTTAAATTAGCGTTACGCCGGGCAGATTCCCGGCCACACGGGCTTGCCGCGCGGCAAGCCCGTTTTGCGTCCTTCGCCGGCCCGGATTTCCCGCCATGTCCCTAGAGACCGTTGCCCTGACCCTCGTGTCGCCCGCCACCCTGGCCGGCGACGACCCCGCCGCCAACCCCTGCCTGAACTGTGGCGCCTGTTGCGCGCACTTCCGCGTGTCGTTCTATTGCGGCGAACTGGCGGGAGAAAACGGCGGGCGCGTGCCCGTGGAGCTGGTCACCCAGATGAGCCCGCTGCGCGCGTGCATGAAAGGCACCGAGCAGGGCGGCGGCCGCTGCGTGGCCCTGCGCGGCGAACTGGGCCGCCCGGGCATTCACTGCGCCATCTACGAAGACCGTCCGTCGCCCTGCCGGGAATTCGAGATCTGGCAGCCGGACGGCTCGCCGAATCCGGACTGCCAGCGCCTGCGCGCCCGTCTCGGCCTGGCGCCCGTGCCGCCCCGCCCGGATGCGGAGAACGATCCCGAAGGGCCGCTGCACCCCGACCAGCCCGCGGCCGCCTGAAGACGGTCAGCCGCGGCCGGCCAGGTAGCGCGTCGGCGTGACGCCGAACGCGGCGCGGAAGCTGCCGATGAAGGCGCTGGTGCTCTCGTAGCCCACCGACAGCGCGGCCTCGGTGACGGAACCGCCCCGGCACAGCATCTCCAGCGCCCGCAGCAGGCGGGCCTGCTGACGCCATCGCCCGAACGTCATGCCGGTTTCCTGGCGGAAGCGCCGCATCAGCGTGCGCGAAGACATGTTCAGCCGCTGGGCCCACTCGTCGATGCCGGCCGGATCGTCCGGCGCGCCCATGATGGTGTGGGCCAGGTCGCGCAGGCGCCCGTCGTCCGGCATGGGCAGCCGCAGCGGGGCGTGTTCGCGCTGGCGGATTTCCTCGAGCAGCACCTCGAACAGTTGCGCCAGATAGGCCGGCGACAGCTCGCCCGGCGCGCTCTGCGTGAAGCGCTGCATCAGCGCGTCGATGAGCGGCGTCGAGGACCAGGAGCAGCACTGTGCCGGCAGCCGGCCGCAGACGTCGGGACGCACGTACAGAAACGAGCCGCGGGCCTGGCCGAACCAGCGCGCGCCATGCTGCAGGCGGGGCGGCACCCAGCCGAGGCTGCGGGGCACCGCCGTCCAGACTTCGCCCTCGGCCTGCACCATGACCAGACCCTCGTGCACGAGCACGAGCATGCCGTCCTCGTGCGCATGGGAGGGCACGTCTATGCCTTTGGTTTCGCGGCGGCCGCGGACGCTGAAGGGAGTGAGCAATTCCCCCTGGCCGGCGGGCGCAATGGCCACATCGAGCATGGTTGGCAGGTTTGAGCTATTGGTTGTCGGGTTTTCGCAAGCGACGGCTTTTGAAAATGTACATCATTCTCATCAGCCGGGCACCGTCATGCCGCCCGGCCGGAGAACCCCATGGACTACAGCCGCTTGCGCGAGGCCGGCGTCAAGGCCACCCTGCCCCGCCTGAAAATCCTGGATGTCTTTCACCAGCATCCGGACAGGCACATGAGCGCGGCCGACGTGTACCGCACCCTCGTGGCCGACCGCAGCAACATCGGACTGGCCACCGTCTACCGCGTGCTGGCCCAGCTCGAGGAAGCGGGCCTTCTGCGCCGCACCGCGCTGGACGTGCACACCACCGTGTACGAACTGAACGACGGCGAGCGCCACGACCATCTGGTCTGCACCCATTGCGGCCGGATCCTGGAAGCCAGCGCCCCCGGTCTGGATGCATTGCTGCGCCGCATCGCGCGGCGCAGCGGTTTCGCCCTTCAATCCTACAGCCTGGTGCTCTACGGCGACTGCGGTTGCCGCAGGCGCCAGGCCGACCCGCCCATGCGAGGAGAGTTCGAATGAACCCCGAAGACTTCGTTTTCCACGACCTGTCCCGGTTTCCCATTGTCACCGCCCGCGGCGGGCGGCCCGGGGGCTACGCGCAGGGCTGGATACGGGAAATGGAAATGCTGGTGGACAACCCCTGCTCCTTCGTACTCGTGGTGCCCAACCTGCAGCAGGACATGGCCCAGGAAGACCGCAAGGCCATGGTGGCATGGCAGACGGAGAACATGCCCCGGCTGCGGGCGCGCTGCCGCGCCTTCGTGGGCGTCGAGCGCAATCCGCAGGCGCGGGAAAAGACCCGGCAGCGGGGCGAGAAAATGTCGCGCGCCTTCGGCATGCCGTTCCTGGTGGTGGCGACGGCCGAGGAAGCCGTGCAGTGCGCGCGCGAGCTGCTGGGCCAGTCGGGCCCGGGCGGCTTCAATGTCACCTGAATCGTCACCCGGATCGCCGCGCCCGGGCGGTTCCTGCTGGCGGATGGCTTAAGAGTGCCGGCGCGCGCGCCGTTCTCCAGGCACGCTCCCGGCCCGCGCCGGGCCCATTCTTCCACCCATCCGCCAGGCATGAACCACGCCCTCGCCTGTATTTTTTGCCACGCCACGCTCGCGCAGGGCGCGCTGCCGCTCGAAAAGAACAACGCGGCCCTGTGCCGGCCCTGCTGCGAATCCTTTGCCGCGCAGTTCTCCGAACATGCCTGGCATATGGCCTGCACCGCCGAAGAGCAGTTGGACGTGCTGCTCTGCGAAAGCCAGCGCGCCCTGAAACACAGCGAGACCCTGGCCGAGCGCGCCCGCGCCTGCGGCCTGAACCTGGAGACGCTGACCGCGGTTCCGCGCCGTCCGCTGTCCTGAATGCCGCCTGCGCGCGACGGTTTCCCGCCGCATGGGAATGAGCACGGCTTTCATTCCCACCCCCGCGTCCGCTTCCGCGCGGCTGCGGGCGACACCTCGATCTCTTCCAGGGTGCAACCTCCGTGCGGCCCTGGTTACGGGCAGGTTCACCGAGGGATGCCCCGGCTCGGGGATTACCCGCTGACACCCCGCCGTCTTGGGTTATCCCTAGTTCCTCGAAGGCGCAACCCGTCAATATTCTCTGGTTAACCGCAAAGACCGCAGAGTCGTAACCGGAGGAGCCCGAACCCCGAGCCGGCACTCGCACTCAAGGAATCCACGTCTTGGATAACACGTCCCCGATCGATTCGTCCGCCATGGCCGGACACGCGCGCCGCGCGCCCCGGATTCCATGGGCCACCTGGCTGCATCGCGTCTTCGTGGTTCTCATGTACGGCTTCATGCTCTGCCCGATCATCCTCGTGGTGTGGCTGAGCTTCTTCAAGGACGCCATCCTGTATTTCCCGCCATCGGGATACACCCTGTCCTGGTACGTGAGGGCTTGGGACAACCCCGCCTTCGCCAACGGCTTCGTCTTCAGCCTGCAGGTGGCGCTGCTGGCCGCCGTCGTCGGCGTGGCCATGGGCGTGCTGGCCGCCGTCGGCATTGCCCGCTACCGCTTCCTGGGCAGCAAGGGCGTGAACACGCTGCTGCTCTCGCCGCTGCTGATTCCCGGCATCGTGGCGGGCGTGGGCATCTACCTGTTCTACCTGCGCGCCGAGAACGCGCTCGACCAGGACATCGTGGGCACGTTCGGCGGACTGGTCATCGCGCACATCTGCCTCACCATTCCCTGGACCGTGCGGCTGGTCATGGCCGGCATGGAAGGGCTGGACGGCTCGATCGAAGAGGCCGCCCGCAACCTGGGCGCCAGCGCGCCGGTGGCGTTCATGCGCGTCACCCTGCCCATGCTGCGCCCCTCCATCGTGGCCGCCGCGCTCTTCAGCTTCGTCGTGTCTTTCGAGAACCTGGAGCTGTCGCTCTCGCTCGCCGGGCCGGGCCGCACCACGCTGCCCATCGCCATCATGCAGTACCTGGAATTCAATCTCGACCCGACCATCGCCTCGGTGGCGTCGGTCCAGATCCTGCTGCTGGGTCTCATCATGCTGGTGACCGACCGCTACGTAAAACTGAGTCAGGTGGTATAGGAAGTCATGGCCAAAGTCTGCATCGAAAACCTCCGCAAGCAATTCGGCGCGTCGGTCGCCGTGTCCGACTTCACGCTGGACATCGCCGAAGGCGAGCTGGTCACCTTCCTCGGTCCCAGCGGCTGCGGCAAGACCACCACGCTGCGCATGATCGCCGGGTTCATCGCACCCACTTCCGGGCGCATCCTCATCGGCGACACCGACGTCACCCGCCTGCCCGTGCACAAGCGCGACACCGGCATGGTGTTCCAGCGCTATGCCCTGTTCCCGCACATGACCGTGGCCGAGAACGTGGCGTTCGGCCTGGAGATGCACAAGGTGCCCAGGGCGGAACGCGACGGCAAGATCCGCCGCGTGCTCGACATGGTGCGCATGACCGAGCTGCGCGACCGCTACCCGCGCCAGCTTTCGGGCGGCCAGCAGCAGCGCGTGGCCATCGCGCGCGCCCTGGCCATCGAGCCCAAGGTATTCCTGCTGGACGAGCCGCTGTCCAACCTGGACGCCAAGCTGCGCGTCGAAGTGCGCGAGGAAATCCGCGCGCTGCAGCAGCGGCTCGGCCTGACCACTATCTTCGTCACCCACGACCAGGAAGAGGCGCTGGCCATCGCCGACCGCATGGCCATCATGAACGACGGCATCGTGCAGCAGGTGGGCTCGCCGGACACGCTGTACGAACGCCCCGCCAACCTGTTCGTGGCCGACTTTCTGGGCAAGATGAACGTATTCAAGGGACGCGGCAACGCGCACAGCGTGTTCGAAACCGCCGCCGGGCAGCGCATCGCCGCGGCGGACGGCGCGCAGGCCACGCACCTGGGCGTGCGGCCCGAGCGCGTCAGGCTGCAGGCGCAGCCGGCCGGCGCGAACGCCCTGGCCGGCGTGGTGGAATCGTCGCTCTATCTCGGGTCCGTGCTGGAAGTGCGGGTGCGGCTCGACGGCGGCGACCGCCTCGTCAGCCAGATCGTCAACGGCGGCGAGCGCTCGGCGGCGCCCGCGCCCGGCGAGCGCGTCTACGCCTGCTTCGAGCCGGCGGATTGCGTGGCCTTCACGCAATAGGAGCCGGGCATGCAAACCTCGAGCCAAAACGGCCGCGGCTCCCGCTGGCTGGGAGCGGGACTGGCGTTTCCCGCATCGCTGGTGGTGCTCATCATCATCATGGTTCCCATCCTGCAGCTGGCCCGCTACAGCTTCAACCACTTCGACCCGGCCGAGCTGATGCAGACGGCCTTTACCTTCGAGAACTACGCCAAGTTCTTCGGCGACCCGTACTACCGCGACATCTTCCTGACCACGCTGTGGATCGCGGCGCTGTGCACGGTGCTGGCGCTGGTGCTGGGATTCCCGGTAGCGTATTTCCTGGCGCGCACGCAGAGCCGCTACAAGAGCCTGTTCGTGATCCTGCTGGTCTTCCCGCTGATGGTGGGCAACGTGGTGCGGGCGGCCGGCTGGATGGTGGCGCTGGGCAATGCGGGCGTGGTCAACGCGGTGCTCCAGGGCCTGGGCCTGATCGACAAGCCCGTCGCCCTTATGTACACGCCGGCGGCGGTGGTCATCGGCACCACGGCCGTGGTCATGCCCTACCTGATCCTCACCCTGCAGAGCGTGCTCGAAGGCATGGACCTGTCGGTGGAGGAAGCCGCGCGCAACGTGGGCGCCAGCTTCTTCACCACCTTCCGCCGCATCGTGCTGCCCATCGCCGCGCCCGGCGTGGCCGCCGGCACCATGCTGGTGTTCATCCTGTGCATGAACGCCTACGCCACGCCCGTGCTCCTGGGCGGTTCCGGGCTCACCATGATGGCGCCGGCGCTCTACGACCAGATCACCAAGGCGTCCAACTGGCCCTTCGGCGCGGCGCTGGCCGTGGTGCTGGTGTGCGGCACGCTCGTCATTGCCCTGATTTCGAACTGGCTGATCCACCGCCGCTACGTCAAGACCATGGCGTCCTGACGCCGGCGCTTCTACGAGGAATTCCCATGTCCGCTGTGCTCTTCAAGAACGCCAACCTGCTCGACCCGCTGCAGGCCGACCTGCTGGAAGGCCATCACGTGCTGGTCGAAGACGGCAAGATCAAGGAAGTCTCCGACAAGCCCCTCTCGTCCTCGAGCGCGCGGGTGATCGACGCGGGCGGGCGCACGCTCATGCCCGGGCTGATCGACCTGCATGCGCACGTCATGGCCACGCAGCTCAACCTCAGCACCCAGGGCGTGCTGCCCGACGCCCTGGTGATGATGCGCGCCGTGCCCATCATGGCCGCCATGCTGCGGCGGGGCTTCACCACCATCCGCGACGCCGGCGGCGCGGGCTGGGGCCTGAAATGCGCCGTGAACGAAGGCACGGTCAAGGGGCCGCGCCTTTTCATCTCCGGCCGCGCCATCAGCCAGACGGGCGGCCACGGCGATCCGCGCCCCCGCTCCGACCACCTGCGCCCCATGAGCTTCTGCGGCTGCTGCTTCCGCGCGGGCGACATCGGCCGCGTGGCCGACGGCATCGACGACGTGCGCAAGGCGGTGCGCCAGGAACTGCAGATGGGCGCCGACCAGATCAAGATGATGGCTTCCGGCGGCGTGGCCTCGCCCACCGACCCTATCGCCTCCTTCGGCTACTCGGAAGACGAGATCCGCGTCATCGTGCAAGAGGCGGCGGGCCGCCAGACCTACGTCATGGCTCACTCCTACACCGCCGACGCCATCGAGCGCGCGGTGCGCAACGGCGTGCGCACCATCGAGCACGGCAACCTGGTCGACGAGCGCGTGGCGCGCTTCATGGCCGAAAAAGGCGCCTACGTCGTCCCCACCCTGGTCACTTACGAAGCCCTGGCCAACGAGGGCGCCGAGTACGGACTGCCGCCGGACTCGGTGGCCAAGATCGCCACCGTGCGCACCGCGGGGCTGCACTCGCTGGAGATCTACAAGAAGGCCGGCGTCAAGATGGGCTTCGGCTCCGATCTGCTCGGCCCGTCGCAGCGCCTGCAGAGCGACGAATTCCGCATCCGGGCCGAAGTGCTGAGCGCGCAGGAAATCATCCAGAGCGCCACCACCACCGCGGCCGAAGTGCTGAACCAGACCGGGCAGCTCGGACGCGTGCAGGCCGGCGCCGAGGCCGACATCCTGCTGGTGGACGGCAACCCGTACCGCGACCTGTCGTGCCTGCTGGGCCAGGGCGAGCATATTCCTCTCGTCATGAAGGCGGGCGTCATCGAACACAACGCGCTGGGCCTCTGAACGGGGGCGCGGCAGCGCCACGGAGAACCGACACCATGAGCGACAATTTCCAGGATAGCGAGGTCGGCGAGGAATCGCGCGACGTCAACGCGGCCAAGGGCTGGCACCCGCCCTCCGATCCCGCCCCGCGCGACCGCGGCCAGGGCCCGTTCGGGCGGCTGGTGCTGCGCGGCGCGACCATCATCGACGGCACCGGCGCCCCCCCCTGGGGGCCGGTGGACATCGTGGTCGAGAATGGGCGCATCGCCGCGCTGGTCAACGTGGGCACGCCGCACAAGCCCATCGACCCCCGGCGCCGGCCCGCGCCGGGCGAGCACGAGATCGACTGCCACGACAGATTCGTCACGCCGGGCTTCGTGGACGCCCACGCCCACATCGGCACGCCCTACCACGCCATGAGCGGCATCGTGCCGCCGGCCGACTACATCTACAAGCTGTGGCTGGCCCACGGCGTGACCACGGTGCGCGAAATGGGCGCCATCGGCGGCCTGGGCTGGACGCTGCGCCAGCGCGAGATGTCCGCGGCCAACGAAATCGCCGCGCCGCGCATGGTCGTGCATTCAGTGTTCCCGGCCGTCAACGACCGCGTCAAGACCATCCACACCCCCGAGCAGGGCCGTGAATGGGTGCGGCGGCTGAAGGCGCGCGGCGCGGACGGCATCAAGTTCTTCGGCGCGCCGCCGGCCATCATGCAGGCCGCGCTGGACGAGGCCGCCAAGGTCGGCCTGCGCTCGGGCTGCCACCATGCCCAGATGGCCGTCACGCGGGTGAACGCGCTGAAGTCGGCGCGCTGGGGGCTGACCAGCTCCGAGCACTACTACGGCCTGCCCGAGGCGCTCTTCGAAGACCGCGTGGTGCAGTCGTTTCCCACCGACTACAACTACAGCGACGAGTACTACCGCTTCGCGGTCGCCGGACAGACCTTTCTGCAGGCCGCGCAGCCCGGCTCGGCCAAATGGCGTGAGGTCATGGACGCGTTCCTGGAGCTGGGCCACACCTTCGTGCCCACCTTCAACATCTACGACGCCAACCGCGACCTGATGCGCGCGCGCCGCGCCGACTGGCACGACGCCTACACCTGGAAGGCCGTCTGGAAATACTTCCAGCCGCAGCGCGGCGGCCACGGCGCGTATTGGTACCGGTGGAGCACGTCCAACGAAATCGAATGGAAACAGAACTACCGGCTCTGGATGCAGTTCGTCAACGAATACAAGAACCTGGGCGGTCGCGTATGCGCGGGCTCGGATTCGGGCTTCATCTTCCAGATCTACGGCTTCGGCTTCATCCGCGAACTGGAGCTGCTGCAGGAAGCGGGCTTCCATCCCCTCGAGGTGCTGCGCGCCGCCACCTCGCAAAGCGCGGACCTGCTCGGCATCGGCGAACAGACCGGCTCCATCGACGTGGGCAAGGACGCCGACCTGCTCATCCACGACCAGAACCCGCTGGCCGACTTCAAGCTGCTGTACGGCACCGGCGCCATGCGCCTGAATGACGACACGGCGCAGGTCGAATGGCAGCGCTGCCTGCGGACGACCATCAAGCAGGGCGTGGTGTACGACACGGCCCAGCTGCTGGCCGACGTGCGCGCCATGGTCAGCCAGAGCTGGGACGGCGAAACGCCGCCCGGGGCCGGGAGCCCGCCGCAAGATGGCCATTGACCTGTTCCTGCTCTGCGGCTTCCTGGGCAGCGGCAAGACCACGCTGCTGGTGGATTTCCTGCGCGACCCGGCCGCGGCCGACACGGGCGTGATCGTCAACGAAGCGGGCGAGATCGGCGTGGACGGCGCCATTGTGGCCAACGAAAGCGACGGCGTGCCCATGGCCCTGCTGTCCAACGGCTGCGTCTGCTGCTCGCTGCGCAGCGACCTGGTGCACACGCTCGCCGCCCTGCTCGACGCGCCGCGCCCGTCCGGCTCGGACCCGCTGCGGCGCGTGGTGCTCGAATGCAGCGGCCTGTCGCGGCCGGGCCCCATCATCGCCTCGCTGGCCGATCCCGCCCTGGTGGGCCGGGGGCTGCGCCTGGTGGTGGTGTGCACCGACGACTGCGCGCGCGATCCTGCCGCGCTGCAGGAAACCGACGAAGCCATGGCCCAGTTCGGCGCGGCGCAGCGCATCGTCCTGACCAAGACCGACCTGCTCGACGAAGCCGCGCTGCGCGTGCGAGCCGGACAGGCCGCGCGCTGGAATCCGCTGGCCGACGTCATCGCCCGTCCGGACCGGCGCCGCGCCGTGGCCGAAGCCTTCGCGCCCTTCGAGGGCGGGGCGGACCTGGCCGCCCAGGCGGCGCGCGCGCTGGCCGCGCCGCGCGCCGCGGCGGGAGCGCATCCGCGCATCCGCGTCATCGCCGCCCGCGCGCGCGCCGGGCTGGACTGGGCCGCATTCTCCGAATGGCTGGACAACGTCGCCGGCTTCTGCGGGGGGCGGCTGCTGCGGCTCAAGGCCGTGGTGCGCGTGAGCGACAGCGTCGAACCCATCCTGATCCAGTCCGTGGGCACCACGTTCAGCGCGCCGCAGCGGCTGACGCGCCAGCCCGACGCGCCCGAATCCATCATCGTCATCGCCCGCGACGTGGACGCCCAGGCGCTGCGCGCGGCCGTGCCGGACGCGCCGGTGGAGGTGCTCGCCTGATGTTTTCCATTGGCCCCGTCCATGCCCGCAGCCGCGGGCGCGGGCGGCGCCGAAGCCGCAGCGGAAGCCCGGCAGCACTCCGCGCCGGACGCCGTTCCTTTGCAAGTCGTCAGTCCCTCTTCGATATGAGGTCGTGTTATGCAAGATAAAAACCTGACTCGCCGTGGATTCATCAAGACGGCATCCGGCCTGGCCCTGGCTCCCGCCATGGGCTGGCTGCCGGCAATGGCGCTGGCCGCCGACAAGCAGATCGTGGTGGGCACCTGGGGCGGCGATTACCAGAACCTGCTGCAGCAGATCATCAATCCGCTGGTGGCCAAGGCCGGCGTCAACGTGGTCTACGACACCGGCAACGCCGTGGGCCGCGTCACCAAGCTGCGCGCCGAAAAGAATTCGCGGCGCGGCAGCATGGACGTGGCGCTGCTGGGCGAGGTCGACATGTACGACGCCGAACGCTCGGGCACGCTGGAGCGCGTAGACGCCAAGAAGGTGCCCAACCTGGCGCACGCCATCGAGGCGCTGAAGACGCCCTACTCCATTCCGCACATCTTCAGCGCGATGACGCTGGTCTACAACACCGAGAAATTCGCCGCCCCGCCCGATTCGCTGCAAGTGCTGCTCGATCCCAAATGGAAGGGCCAGGTCGGTTTCTCCGACATTCTTTACCTGTACAACGCCGTCTTCGTCGGGCTGGGCGCCAACGGCACGACCAAGGATTTCGAGGGCGGCAAGCGCTTCCTGAGCAAGCTCAAGGCCAACGCGCCGCGCATCTATCCGTCCAACGAAGCGGTGGCGGCGGCGTTCAAGTCGGGCGAGATTTCCATCGCGTGCATGTGGAAGGCGCGCGCGCTGCAATGGAAAGACAGCGGCCTGCCGCTGGGCTTCGCCATTCCCAAGGAAGGTTCCGTGCCCGTCTCGTTCGAGGCTGCCGTGGCCAAGAACAGCCGCAACAAGGATGCCTCTTGGGCCTACCTCAATGCCATGCTGGAGCCCGAGGGCCAGGTCGGCTTCGCGCGCAAGATGGGCTACGCGCCCACCGTCGCCAACGCCACCCTGCCGGACGACCTCAAACGCGTCGGCTTCACCGATGCCGAGGTCAAGCTGCTGCACGGCTACGACCTGAAGGGCCTGACCGAGGCCAAGGCCGACATCCTGGAGTTCTGGAACAAGGACTTCAAGGCCGGGCTGTAAATCCGCCGCGCCCTCGGCCATCGCCGCTCCCGCCGGGCGGCGATGGCGCGAACGCGCCCGTGAAACTCATCGCGGCGCGGCGCGCCTCGTCGTGGCGCGCCGCGCCCGCCACGACGCGCGTCCGAAGACAGCGACGAACAGAACGGACAGCACGACCACGATGGTCGGCGCCGGCGCGCTGTCCAGGAAAAAACTCAGGTACACGCCGGACAGGCATGCCGCCACCGAGATCGCGCAAGCCGCCGCCAGCATGGCGCCGAAGCTGCGGGTGAGCAGAAAGGCGATGGCGCCGGGCGCGATGAGCAGCGCGATGACCAGAATGACGCCGACGGCCTTGAGCGCTCCCACGATCGTCAGCGAAAGCAGTATCAGCAGCCCGTAATGGAGCAGCCGCACGCGCAGTCCCACTGTGCGGGCCTGCACCGGATCGAAGGCATGCAGCAGGAAATCGCGCCACTTCAGCGCAATCACGCCGGTCGTCAGCAACGCCACGGCGCCGCTTTCCAACAGGTCGCGCATGCCGGCGCCCAGCATGTCGCCGAAGAGTATGTGGTCCAGGTGCACGTCGGCCCGGATGCCGGCGTGGAGCACCACGCCCAGGCCAAACATGCCGGAAAACACCACGCCCATTACCGTGTCCTGCTTGAGCCGGCTGTTGGCCTGGATGTAGCCGGTGCCCAGCGCGCACGCCAGGCCAGCCACGACCGCCCCCGCCTCCAGCGGAATTCCCAGGATGTAGGCCAGCACCACGCCCGGAAACACGGCGTGCGACACCGCGTCGCCCATCAGCGCCCAGCCGCGCAGCACCATCAGGCACGACAGCAGCGCCGTGGGCACCGCGGCCAGCACGGAAATCAGCAGCGCCTGCAACATGAAATCGAACTGCAGCGGCGCCATGAGAACGTCGAGAATCTTCATGGCGCGGCCGCTCCCGAGGCCGCGCGGCGGCGCGCCGCCAGCAGGCCATGCCTGGGCGCGAAGACGAAAGCGGCCAGGAAGCACAGCGTCTGCAGCGTCACGATGATGCCGCCGGTGGCGCCGTCCAGAAAATAGCTCGCATAGGCGCCCGCCAGGCTCGTCGACGCGCCGATCGCCACGCTGATGGCCAACAGCCGGGGAAAGCGGTCGGTCAACAGGTATCCCGTGGCGCCCGGCGTCACTACCATGGCCACCACCAGGAACGCGCCGACCGTCTGCATGGCCGCCACCGTGCAGGCCGAGAGCAGGACGAAGAAGACTCCTTTCATGAGCACCGGGTTTATGCCCACCGAGCGCGCATGATGCTCGTCGAAGAATGCGATCAGCAATGCCTTCCATTTGCAGAGCAGGACGGCCAGCGACACGCTCCCGATGATGGCGAGCTGCAGCGTGTCTTCCGGCGTGATGGCCAGAATGTTGCCCAGGATAATGGTCTGGATGTTGACCGACACCGGAGACAGCGAGGCCATGAACAGGCCCAGCCCGAAGAACGCGGAGAAAACCAGCCCGATGACCACGTCTTCCTTGAGCCGCGTGCGGTGGTTCAGAAACAGCATGGCCCCGGCCGCCAGCATGCCCGACAGAAACGCGCCGGCCGAGAACGACAGCCCCAGCATGTAGGCTCCCGCGACGCCCGGCACGATGGCGTGCGACAACGCATCGCCGATCAGCGACCAGCCCTTGAGCATGAGATATGCCGAGAGAAACGCGCACACGCCTCCGACCAGCGCGGACACCCACATGGCGTTGACCATGTAGCCGTAGCCGAACGGCTCGGCCAGCAGACCGATCATGGCCCGCCTCCCGGCCTGTCCTGGGGATCGCGCGCCGTCGCGGTGTCGCCGTAGAACACCAGAGGGCGCTCGTCGTCGGAGAAAATGCCCACACTCTGCCGCCGCCGCTCGTCGGTTTCGTTCAGCATGAAGTGCCGCAGCACGCCCCCGAACGCCGCCTGCAGGTTGGCGCGCGTGAACACCTCGGCGGTCGGCCCGTAGGCCAGCACCTTGCGGTTGAGCAGCACCGCGCGGTCGCAGAACTCCGGCACGCTGCCCAGGTTGTGGGTGGACACCAGCATCACGCGGCCCTCGCGGCGCAACTGGCCGAGCAACGCGATGATGGCGTCCTCGGTGGTCACATCCACTCCGGTGAAGGGTTCGTCGAGCAGGATGACGCGGGCGTCCTGCGCCAGCGCCCGCGCCAGGAAGACCCGTTTCTTCTGTCCTCCCGACAACTCGCCGATCTGCCGCCGGCGCATCGCCTCCATGCCCACGCGCGCCAGCGCCGCCTCGACCATCTGCCGGTCCGCCGGCCCGGGCCGGCGCAGCCAGCCCATGTGCCCGTAGCGGCCCATCATGACCACGTCTTCCACCAGCACGGGGAAATTCCAGTCCACGTCCTCGCTTTGCGGCACGTAGGCGATCAGCTTGCGGCGCAGGGCTTCCCGGGCCGGCAACCCGAGCACGGCGACGCGCCCCCGGGCCAGCCGCACGAAGCCCATGATGGCCTTGAACAGCGTGGACTTGCCGCTGCCGTTCACGCCCACCAATGCCGTGATGGTGCCGGCCGGCGTCTCGAACCGCGCGTCCAGCAACGCGGTGTGGCCATTGCGGTAGGTAACCGTCGCGCCGCACACCTGCAGGCCGGGCGACGCCTCGTCGGGGGCCGGCCCGCTCAAGGCTCCAGCCCCCGGGCGATCGTTTCGGTGGTCACCCGCAGCAGGTCCAGATACGTGGGCACGGGTCCGGCCGGATCGCTGAGGGAATCCACGTACAGCACGCCGCCATAGCGGGCGCCCGTCTCGCGCGCCACCTGCCGCGCCGGATCGGCCGACACCGTGCTTTCGCTGAAGATGGCGGGCACGTGGTTCGCGATCACCGTGTCGATGACGCGGCGCACCTGCTGCGGCGTGCCCTGCTGATCGGCATTGATGGGCCACAGGTAGAGTTCCTTCAACCCAAAGTCGCGCGCCAGGTAGCTGAACGCGCCCTCGCTGGTGGCCAGCCACCGCCGCTCGGGGGCGATGGCCTGCAGCCGCGCGCGTATCGGCTCGATCGATTCCCTGATGCGCGCCTTGTACGCCTCCGCGTTCGCGCGGTACGTGTCCGCATGGGCCGGGTCATGCCTGGCGAGCGCGTCGCGGATATTGTCGACGTAGACCAGCGCATTGTCCGGCGACATCCAGGCGTGCGGATTGGGCTTGCCGCGGTAGGGGCCGGCGTCGATGCTCATCGGCTCGATGCCCTGGGTCACCACGGCGCCGGGAATCCCCTTGAGCCGCTGGAAAAAGCGCTCGAACCACAACTCCAGATTCAGACCGTTCCACAGCACCAGTTGCGCTCCCTGCGCGCGCGCCAGGTCGCCCGGCGTGGGCTGGTACTCGTGGATTTCCGCGCCCGGACGGGTAATGGAAACCACCTCCGCGGCGTCTCCCGCCACATTTCGCGCCATGTCGGCAATGACGGTAAAGGTGGTGACAACCTTGAATTTCTCCGCCCCGTGGGCGGGCAGGAAAGCCAGGGCCAGGACGGCTCCGGCCGCCCAGCCTGCGGCGCGCAGGACAGGCAGGCGCGCGCGGCGGCGCAACGATCTCAATGCGAGGAACATAGTGCAACTCCGGAAATCAACGATGTCCAACCTGTCCGCCCGGCGAGCGGGACGGAGCATGTCAGCGAAAACGCATCAACAGGAAGGAATCGGGCGCAGTTGCATAAAACCTCGTGGTCCCCGCGATTCTATGCCAGGTTCCTGTTTTGCGGCACCCGCAAACTGGAACGCGCCCTCGCGGTCCGGCAAGCGCGGCGCGGCGGAACGATGGGATATCCGATGCCAGGGCAACCGCGAGATGTCGCTCATCCAGAGCGATCCAAGATGGACAACGAAGGCATCTTGACGCTCCCGAGTCGCACGCGGGCGATGCTGCGGGAACGCCGCGAATCCGTGAAGGGCTTTCGCTGCCGTCATGTTTCCCCCAAGCTCAAGGGGCGTCGATGGGCGCGCGAAGACTTACTGCGAGGCCGTGCGACCGGCGCGATCCAGAATCACATTGAGAAGTGTGAACGTAACCTGGCCCCCGGACGCGGACGGGGTAACGCCCCACGCAGTCCGCGACGCCTACGCGGCGCGGCTTGTTCAGGCGAAGGGCGGATCGCTGCTGAAGGTGTCGAAGCTCCTGTGGCGCGCAACCGTCGTAATGACTCAGAAGTACGCGCACTTGTCGCCTGAAGCGACTGGAGCCGACGCGGCGGATGCCCTGGATCGCCTCCATTCGATGAATCGACAGAGGGTGACGACTCTATGGGTCGTGTTCAAAGGGAAGGGGTCACAGAATCGGACACAGTAAGTAGTACGCACAGGCCACATACTACTGAACGACGCCAGAAACGTCTTCGCCTCGAATGAGGCAGGAATGAGGAAGTGGTGGGTGGTGCGAGACTCGAACTCGCGACCAACGGATTAAAAGTCCGCTGCTCTACCGACTGAGCTAACCACCCGACCGAAGCGCGAAATTATGGCGGATTTCGCGCTTGCTGTCAAAACACGGCGGGCTGGCGCTTACCAGGCCGCCACCACCGCGCCCTTGAACTTGCTCTGGATGAAGTCCTTCACCGGCTGGCTGTGGTAGACGGACACCAGCCTGGCGAATTCGGGGCGATCCTTGTCCTTGGCTCGCACGGCGAGCACGTTGGCGTACGGGGAATCGGGCGATTCCTGGGCGATGGCGTCCTTGGCGGGGTTCAGGCCGGCCTCGAGCGCGAAGTTGGTGTTCACGGCCGACGCGTCGGTGTCGTCCAGCGAGCGCGGCAGCTGGGCGGCGTCCAGCTCGATGAAGCGCAGCTTCCGGGGATTTTCGATCACGTCGATGGGCGTGGCCTTCAGGCCCGCCTCCGGGCGCAGCTTGATGAGGCCGTTGGCCTGCAGCAGGAGCAGCGCGCGGCCGCCGTTGGTGGGGTCGTTGGGCAGCGCGAAACGGGCGCCCTCCTTCAGTTCGGAGAGCGACTTGATCTTCTTGCTGTAGATGCCGATCGGGAAGATGACGGTCTTGGCGATGCTGACCAGGTTGTAGCCGCGGTCGGCGTTGGCGTTGTCCAGGTACGGCTGGTGCTGGTAGCTGTTCACGTCCAGGTCGCCCGAGGCCAGGGCCACGTTGGGCTGCACGTAGTCGGAGAACTCAATGATGTCGATCTTCAGGCCCTGCTTGGCAGCCTCCTGCTTGACCACTTCCATGATCTGCGCGTGCGGGCCGGCGGTAACGCCGATTTTCAGCGGCTTGTCCTGCGCCAGCGCGGGCTGGGCGAATACGGCGGCGCCCAGGGCGAACGCGGCCAGCGACTTCAGAAGCTTGATGCTCATGTTGCGGATTTCCAGGTAGACGGAAAGGAAAAGGAAGAAAACCTGCCGGGTCAGCGGTGCGACATGCGCCGCACGAAGCGGTCGCCCAGGCTCTGGATGGCCTGCACCAGCACGATCAGCACGATCACCACCGCGGCCATCACGTCGGACTGGAAACGCTGGTAGCCATAGCGGATGGCCAGGTCGCCCAGCCCGCCGCCGCCGATGGCGCCGGCCATGGCCGAGTAGCCGATGAGGCTGACGACGGTAACGACGGTGGCGGCCACCAGGCCGGGCAGCGCCTCGGGCAGCAGCACCTTCACGATGATCTGCATGGGCGAGGCGCCCATGGCGCGCGCCGCGGTGACCAGGCCCGGATCGACTTCGCGCATGGCGTTCTCGGCGATGCGCGCCATGAACGGAATGGCCGCCACGGACAGCGGCACGATGGCCGCCGTGGTGCCGATGGAGGTCTGCGCCACCAGGCGCGTGAACGGGATGATGGCCACCATGAGTATCACGAACGGCACCGAGCGCGTGGCGTTGATGACGGCCCCCAGCACGTGGTTGACGGGCTGGTTCTCCAGCATGGCGCCGCGCGAGGTCACGGTGAGCGTCACGCCCAGCGGAATGCCGATCGCCACCGCGATGGCGCTGGCCACGCCCACCATGAGCAGGGTGTCAAGCAGCGAGGTGATGAGCAGGTCGATCAGTTGCGGGTTCATGAGCGATTTCTTCAACGGTAATGTCACGGGCGGCCAGGGCGGCGATGGCGTCGCGGACCGCGGCGGACGCGCCTTGGGCCAGCACGAAGATCGTGCCGACGGCCACGCCCTGGATGTCTTCTACGCGCGCCTGCACCAGGCCCAGGTCCAGCCCGTGCTGGCGGGCCAGGTCGGACAGGAAGGAGCCGGAGGCGTCATTGCCCTTGAGCGACAGGCGCAGCAGGCGCACGGCGTGGCCGGGACGGGCCTGCGCCTGCGCGGCGATGCGCTCCTTGACGGCCGCCAGAGTGGCGTCGGTGAGATCGGACGCGGTGGCGGCCGACACCATGGCGCGGGTCACTTCGTGGCGCGGCTGGGCGAACACTTCGCGGGTGCTGCCCAGTTCCACCACCTGGCCCTGCGACAGCACGGCCACGCGGTCGCACACTTCGCGCACGACTTCCATCTGGTGAGTAATCATCACCACGGTCACGCCGGTCTTGCGGTTGATGTCGCGCAGCAGGGCCAGGATGTTATGGGTGGTTTCCGGGTCGAGCGCCGAGGTGGCCTCGTCGCTGAGCAGCACGTCGGGGTCGTTGGCCAGGGCGCGCGCAATGCCCACGCGCTGTTTCTGGCCGCCGCTGATCTGGCTGGGATAGCGGTCGCGCAGGTGCTCCAGCCCCACCAGCGCGAGCAACCGCTCCACGCGGGCGGGAATCTCGCTCTTGGCCACGCCGGCGATCTCCAGCGGCAAGGCGACGTTGCCGTACACCGTGCGGCGCGACAGCAGATTGAAGCCCTGGAACACCATGCCGATGCGGCGGCGCTGGCTGCGTAGCTGGGCTTCGGTCAGGCCGGTGAGCTGGGTGCCGCCGATGGAAATGCTGCCCTCGTTCGGCCGCTCCAGCAGGTTGATGCACTGGACCAGCGTGCTTTTGCCGGCGCCGCTGGGGCCGATGATGCCGAAGACCTCGCCCTGCTCGATGCGCAGGTTGATGCCGCGCAGCGCCTGGAACTGGCCGTGCGGCGTCGCGTAGGTCTTGGATAGGTTCTCGATGTGAATCATGGCAAGCGATTTTGTATCTTTTCTCTTCTTAAGAGAACGACAGTTTGTTCCACTTTTAATAACTATTGGTTATATAAAGTCCAGTGCAAGCGCGCTTCGCGGCAGGAATGAGGGCCCGCCAAAAACGCGGAAAGGGCAGCCGCGAGGCATGGCCTCCCGACTGCCCTTCGCCTTGTCCTGCGCCCCGGCATGCCGCCGGCCGGCGCCGGCGCTAGCGCGCCCGTGAAATGCGGACTTCGGCGCCGCGGCGCTTGACTTCCAGCCCCTCGGAGGGCGAGATGCGCAGCCCTTCGAGGCCCTTGATGTAGCTGGATCCCTGCATCTGCATGACGCGGATCTTGTTGCGCATGACCACGGGGTTATGCATGGGCATGCCGAACATCCAGACCTCGTCGAGGATGCGCGCGGAGTTGAACTCGCCGGTGTGCTGGGCGGCGGGTCCGAGACAGAGCATGTGGCCTTCGCGGCCGAACACCGGGTACTGGCCCAGGTCGCACTCGACCGTCCAGGTGGTGCCGCCTTCGTAGCGGTGGCCGGTGTTGAGGTCCCACCAGGCTTCGCCCTTGGGCAGATAGACGCGCGCCTGGGTGCCCGGCTCGGTGATGGGCGCCACCAGCAGCGCGGGGCCCAGCAGGTATTGCAGGTCCCAGTCGTGCGCGTGCGCGTCGTGCGGGAACGACATGGCCATGGAACGCTGCACCGGCAGGCCGGTGCGGGCGGAATCCTCGATGGCGCCCAGCACGTAGGGCACCAGGCGGTAGCGCCACTGCATCCAGGTGCGGGCATGGGCCAGGGTTTCCTCGCCGAAGTCCCAGGGCATCAGGCCGTCCGCGCCCTGGAACGCGAAGTTCGCCGAGAAGATGCCGGCGGTGAGCCAGCGCAGGTACAGCTCGGGCGTCATGCCGGCGCGGTCGCGGGCGGCCGAGCCGATGCCGTGCACCTGCACCGGCACGGCGCTGGCGCCGATGGACAGCGCCGTGCGCAACGTGTGCCGCAGGCCCTCCCAGGTATTGTCCACCTCGGGGCCGGCCTGCCACGGCAGACGCTGGGCGGCGGGGAACAGGTCGCCGCTGGGCACCACGCCTTCCGGCGGCACCTTCAGGCCGGCCACGGCGTCGAACAGGGCGCGGCGCGCGAGCAGCGGGTAGATCGTGCGCAGCGTGGCGCCGGTTTCGCCGCCGCGCGCGGACACGCCGTCGGGAATCGCGATCTGGGCGTCGCAGGCGGGCGCGTCCAGGCCGTCTTCGATGAGCTGGCGGTGACGCTCCACCCAGAGGTTGTAGATGTCGCGGTAGGTGAGGTCGAGCAGGCCGTAGGGCTGGCCCGAGGTGGCCGCGTTGCCGTCGAACACCTGGGCCGAGCCGTCGTCGCGGGTGAGCAGCCAGCCCCGGTCTTCGAGCTCTTCGAACAAGGGGCTGTTCTTGAGCACGCCCGGGAAACCGGACGCCGCAACGTGCACGTTGTGCTTGTGGAAAAGCGCCAGCATCTGGCGCGCGTCGGGAAAACGCTGCGCGTCCCACTCGAAGACGGCCTTGTCGGGCGAGAAGCCCCAGGCGGCGGGCTGGGCCAGCTTCACCGCGTCGATGGGAATCTGGTTTTCGCGCATGCGGGCCACCAGGGCGGCGGTCTGCGTGGGCATCTCGCCGGCGGCCTGCTGCAGCCAGGCGCCCATGGCCCACAGCACGGGCTGGCCCGCGCGGCCGGTGAGCGCCGAATATTGGTTGAGGATCTCGGCGGGCTCGCCCGCAAAGAAGAAAAGGTCGAGGACGCTGTCTTCCACCGTGAGCACGTAGGCCGACTCCGCCGGCTCCGCACCCACCGCGTGCTCGACGCGGCTGACGGTGTTCACGTACACGCCCCAGCCGCGCGGGCTCCATGCCAGCGGCAGGGCGCGATGCTCGGGGTCGTCGGAAACCACGGTTTCCTCGCGGCGGTTGAGGTCTCCGGGAGTTTCGCCCAGGCCGTAGACGCGCTCGTCGCCGTGCAGCGCGAACGCGGCCGTCCAGACCGCATCCGCCGGCTCGGCGAGCCCATCGTGGCCGAAGGCCGGCGCGTGGGCCGACACGTCGGATTCGAGCACGCGTTCTTCATTGCGCACCAGCGCCACGCGCACGGGATTGGTGAGCACCTCGAGCGCCACGTCGCCCTGCGCGATGCGCCAGCCCTCGCCATCGTCGCGGGGCGAAACCGTGGCTTCTCCCACGGCCTCCTGGCGCGCGAGCAGCATCTCGGCCACCACGCGCGCCCGGGAGCCGGGCTTGATATCGTCGGCAAGAAGGTTGGCCGCGCCGCAGCGCAGGCGGAATACGCCGGGCGCATGCGCCTCGACTACCAGGTGCAACCCATCGCCCGCGTCGAAATCGATACGACTGGGACGGGACGTCAGCAGGTCGACATTGTCGAGCTGGGTAGTATGGGCAAAGTCGAACTTGGGCGGCACAGAGCATCCCCCGGCTTAAGCCAAAAACCATCAAAAGACGCTATTTTGACGGATTTGGGCTTTGAAATAAACTCGGTCCCTCTTCTGGGCGGTATCCTCATCCAAAAAAAGGGCCGCAAAACGGCGCGCCTTCCGTCCTTCGGACGCGGCCCGCCGGCGGGGTTTTCGCGGCATTGTGGCGCCACATTCGCGCAAGCTCGCCCAACTGTCCATAACCGCCGGGCTACGCCCCCCGCCCCCAAGGGTCAGCGCGGCCCGATCAGGCGCAGCAGATCCGACTCCAGCGGCATGGGCTCGCCGGCCAGCGCCGCCCCGATCACTTCGCCCATGAGCGCCGACCACGACAATCCGCGCGACGCATAACCGGCCGCCAGCCAGACGCCGGGGGCGTGCGGCAGCTCGCCCACCGCCGGCAGGCGGCCGGGCAGCACGGCGCGCCAGCCCGCCCAGCCCGGCAAAGCGCCCGGCTTCAGCGCCTCCAGGCCGGGAAACCGCCGCCCCAGAAGCCCGGCGGCCTTGCCCAGCGTGACCCGCTGGCCCTCGGCGCTCACCGCCGCCGCCCGGGCGCCGTGCACATAGGTACTGCCCGCCACGCAGCCGTCGCCCGAGTCGGGCAGCAGATAGCCCTCGCCGCCGATGATGCAGCGCGGCCCGCCGTCCAGGGCCCCGGGAGGCACGAGGGTCACCTCGCCCGCCAGGGCGTGCATCTGCGCCATCCGGGGCAGCGGATCGAGCAGCCCGCTGGCCTGGAGCACGGCGCGCGAGCCGGCCGCGTTGGCCAGCACCACGGCCGGGGCGCGGGCCAGTTCGCGCCCCGCGCCGTCCAGTGCGCGCCAGCCGCCGCCCTCGCGCGCGATGCGCGCCACCTCGCCGCCCAGAACGCCGATGCCGTCGGCCGCGAGCAGCGCATCGATGAGGGCGCCGGGCCGGATCAGCATGCCGTGCGGAAAGAACACCCCGCCGCGCGCCACCGGCAGGCCCGCCAGCGCGCTGGCCTCCTCGCGGTCCACCTGGCGCACCCATTGCTCGGGAAAACGCAGCGCGGCCAGCGTGTCGGCCATGGCCGAGGCGCGGCCCGCATCGCGTTCCAGCTGGATCGTGCCGCACACCCGGGGCGCGGCCGAGGGCGGCAGGCCGCTCCAGCGGGCTTGCGCGCACAGGCTGCCCGCCCGGGACAGACGGGCGCGCGCATTGTCGTCGCGCGCGATCACCGGCGTCAGGGCCGCCGCGGCATGGCCCGCGTGGACCGGCGCCCCGCCGGCCCGCCCCGCGTCCACCACGGTCACCCGCCACCCGCGCCGCGCCAGCGCGCGCGACACCCCGGCGCCGGCCAGGCCGGCCCCCACCACCAGCGCATGGCGCTCGCCGCCCGGCCACGGCGCGGGCCGCGGCCGGGCCGCCCGGATGACACCCTGGGTCATATGCCACTTGGGCCCGAAACCGGGCGCGCGGCGCACCTCGAACCCCGCCTCGTCCAGCGCCCGCCGCAAGGCCCCCGAACTCGACCACGTGGCCACCGTGGCCTGCGGCGCGGCCAGCCGCGCCAGCGCCTGCATCAGCGCCGGGGACCACATGCCGGGGTTGCGGTCCGGCGCGAAGCCGTCCAGGAAATAGGCGTCCACCCGCGCATCCAGCCAGGGCGCCACCGCCTCGGCCCGGCCGAAGGCCAGGGTGAGCGTGACCGCGCCGCCCTCGAACTCCAGGCGGTGCAGGCCCGGCAGAGGCAAGGGCCATTGCGCGGCCAGCTGCGCCGCCAGATCCGCCTGGGATCCGTGCGCATAGCGGGCCAGCAGCGCGGCCAGCGCATCGCGCCGGAACGGATGCCCCTCGATCGACAGCACGTGCAGACGGGCCGGGCGCGCCGGATCCTCGCGCCAGGCCTGCCACAACGCCAGGAAGTTCAGCCCGAGCCCGAAACCCGTCTCGCACACCGTGAAAACATCGCGCCCGCGCCAGCGCGCGGGCAGGCCGTTGCCGTTCAGGAACACGTGCCGGGCCTGGCCCAGCGCCCCCGCGCTGGAGTGGTACACGTCGCCATACGCGGGGCAATAGAGACGCCCCTGTTCGTCGATTTCCGCCTCGGCGGGAATGAGGGGCTCGTAGGAATCGGACATGGCGCGGCAGGGACGGGCGGGTGACATGAAACGGACGCCATTATCCCGCGCCGCGTTGGATGCGCGCCACAGCCCGGGCGGCGGATTGCGACCTTAGGCGCAGGCTCGGGCTTACACTGGGCCCATGGACACCTACGACCCGCCCCGCCCCAAGGCGCTGCCGATCGACCTCTGCGCAGCCATCGACGCCGCTGTCAACGCGGCCCACGCCGGGGCCGCCGTGCTGCAATCCTATGCCCATCACCGGGCCGACCTGGTCATCGACCGCAAGGCCCGCAACGATCTCGTGTCCCAGGCCGACCGCGAGGCCGAGGCCGTCATCATCGAGGAACTGCGCGCGCGGGCGCCGGGCTTCGCCATCGTGGCCGAGGAAACCGGAGGGCAGGCCGACGGCGCCGCCACCTGGTACATCGATCCGCTGGACGGCACCACCAACTTCCTGCACGACATTCCCCACTACGCCGTGTCGATCGCCCTGGTCGCGCGCGCCGGCGCCCAGGTATCGGCGCAGCAGGCGCTGGCCGAGGACACCCCGGTAGTGGGCGTGATCTACGACCCCAACCGCGAAGAGCTCTTCACCGCCGCCCACGGCCTGGGCGCCTGGCTCAATGGCCGGCGCATCGCCGTCTCCCGCACCCCGTCCATCGACGACGCGGTGCTCGCCACCGGCTTTCCGTTCCGCGATTTCTCTTTCGCCGGCCAGTACATGCCCATGCTCCACGACGCCATCAACCGCTCGCGCGGCGTGCGCCGCATGGGCGCGGCGGCGCTGGACCTGGCCTGGACGGCCTGCGGCCGGTACGACGGCTATTGGGAAATGGGGCTGGCGCCCTGGGACGTGGCCGCGGGCGCTGTCATCGTGCGCGAAGCGGGCGGCGTGTGCTGGGACATGCACCGGCAAGATCCCTGGCCCATCGGCGGTCGGCTCGTGGCCGGCAATCCGCGGGTGGGCCAGGCCCTCTACGACATGGTGGCCCCGCACCTGCGGAAATAGGCGGGGGGCCGAAGCGCAACGCCCGCTTCAATGGCCCGACATGGCGGACACGGCCTCGTCGCGCAGCTCGCGCCGCAGGATCTTGCCGACGTTGCTCTTGGGCAGTTCGTCGCGGAACTCCACGTAGCGCGGCCGCTTGTAGCCGGTGAGCTTGTCCTTGCACCAGTCCTGGATCTGCGCCTCGGTCAGCGAGGCGTCTTTCTTCACCACGAACACCTTCACGGCTTCGCCCGAATGCTCGTCGGGCACGCCCACGGCGGCGCATTCCAGCACGCCCGGGTGCGCGGCCACGGCAGCCTCCACCTCGTTGGGATAGACCTTGAAGCCCGAGACCGCGATCATGTCTTTCTTGCGGTCCACGATGCGGGTGTAGCCCTGCTCGTCCATGATGCCGATGTCGCCCGTGCGGAAAAAACCGTCGGCCGTCATGGCGTGGCGCGTTTCCTCGGGCTTCTGCCAGTAGCCCAGCATGACCTGCGGCCCGCGTATGCCCACCTCGCCGCGCTCGCCCCGCGGGACTTCACGTCCCTCGTCGTCCAGGATGGCCACGTCGGTCGAGGGCAGCGGCAATCCGATGGAGCCGGAATACGCGGTGGCGTTGGTGGGGTTCACCGTGGCCACGGGAGAGGTTTCGGACAGCCCGTAACCCTCCACCAGCGGCCTGCCGGTGATCTGCAGCCAGCGTTCGGCCACCTGGCGCTGCACCGCCATGCCGCCGCCCAGGGTGAGCCGCAGCCCCGAGAAATCCAGCCTGGCGAACGCCGGATTGTGGGCCAGCGCGTTGAACAGCGTATTGACCCCCGGAAACACGTTGATGGGCGTCTTGCGCCACGCCGCGATGAGCGAGGCCTGGTCGCGCGGATTGATGATGAGCACGTTGCGCATGCCCGCGTGCAGCCCGTACAGACCGCAGACCGTCATGGCGAACACGTGGTAGAGCGGCAGGGCGCTGAGAATGGTGAGCTGCTGGCCGGCCAGGTCGTGCACCACGGGCTGCGCCACCGCCTCGGTCTGCAGCACGTTGGCGACCAGGTTGCCGTGCGACAGCATGGCTCCCTTGGGCACGCCCGTGGTGCCGCCCGTGTACTGCAGCACCGCCAGGTCGCCCATGGCCAGCCTGGGCGGAGTGAAGCTGCGGCGCGCGCCCTCGCCAAGCACGTCGACCAGCTTGCGGGCGCCGTCGATGCGCCACGCCGGGATGATCTTCTTCACGTAGCGCGCCGCCAGGTTGACCAGCGGCGCCTTCAGGCCGCCCAGCAGGTCGCCGGGCCCCGTCACCACCACGTGCTTCAGCGAGCCGCGGTCGCGCACCTGCTCAAGCGTGTGCGCGAAATTCTCCAGGATGAGAATGACCGAGGCGCCGCTGTCGAGCAGCTGGCGCTGCAGCTCCTCGGCCGTATAGAGCGGATTCACGTTCACCACCACGTGTCCGGCGCGCAGCGTGCCCAGCATGCCCGCCAGGTAGGCCGGCACGTTCGGCATCATGAGCGCCACCCGCGCCCCCCGCGCCAGGTCCAGGCCCTGCAGCCAGCCCGCGAAGGCGCGGGCGTGGGCGTCCAGCTGGGCATAGGTGATGTCGCTGCCCATGGCGGTGCAGGCGATGCGCGACGCATATCGCTGGCACGCGCGGTCGAGCAGGTCGACCAGCGAGCCGTAGCCATCGGTGGAAATCTCCGCCGGAACCCCTTCGGGATAGTGCGCGAGCCAGGGACGGTCCATCGTATTTGTCTCCCTTAATCGATTTTTGGATTGATGATACCCTTCCTTCGTTCCCTCTCTTGCGCCGATTCCTATGAAACTGCTCGAACCCATCGTCGCCTGGCGCCAGGACATCGCCGCCATCCGCCGCGACATCCACGCCCATCCCGAACTTGCCTTTGAAGAATTCCGCACCGCCGACGTGGTGGCCGCCAAGCTGCAGGAATGGGGCATCGAAACCGACCGGGGCCTGGGCGGCACCGGCGTGGTGGGCATCGTGCGCGGCAACCGGCCGGGCGAACGCGCGGTCGGCCTGCGCGCCGACATGGACGCCCTGCCCATGCAGGAAGCCAACACCTTCGCCCACGCCAGCAGGCACGAGGGCAAGATGCACGCCTGCGGCCACGATGGCCACACGGCCATGCTGCTGGCGGCGGCCCGCTACCTGTCGCAGCACCGCGACTTCGCCGGCACCGTCTACCTGATCTTCCAGCCGGCCGAAGAAGGTGGCGGCGGCGCCAAGCGCATGATCGACGACGGCCTTTTCACGCGCTTTCCCATGGAAGCGGTGTTCGGCATGCACAACTGGCCGGGCCTGCCGGTGGGCGCGTTCGGCCTCACCGCCGGCCCCATCATGGCCTCCAGCAACGAGTTCTCCATTGTCATCAAGGGCAAGGGCTCGCACGCGGGCATGCCCAACCTGGGCATAGACCCCGTCATGGCCGCGGTGCAGCTCGCCCAGTCGCTGCAGACCATCATTACGCGCAACCGCAATCCGCTCGACGCCGCCGTGCTGAGCATCACCCAGATCCATGCCGGCAGCGCCGACAACGTGGTGCCCAACCACGCCGAACTGCGCGGCACGGTACGCACCTTCACCCTGGAAGTGCTCGACCTCATCGAGCGCCGGATGCAAGAAATCTCGCGCCACACCTGCGCCGCGCTGGGCTGCGAAATGACTTTCGAGTTCCACCGCAACTACCCGCCCACCATCAACCACGCCGACGAAGCCGCATTCTGTGCCGAGGTGCTGCGCGGCATCGTGGGAGCGGAAAACGTGAACGACCACGTGCAACCCACCATGGGCGCCGAGGATTTCGCGTTCATGCTGCAGGAAAAACCCGGCTGCTACGTCTGGATCGGCAACGGCGCCGGCGAGCACCGCGACAGCGGGCATGGCCTGGGCCCCTGCATGCTGCACAACGGCAGCTACGACTTCAACGACGAGCTCCTGCCGCTGGGCGGCACATACTGGGTGCAGCTTGCGCTGCAGTGGCTGGCCCGCCCCTGATCAGGCTTCCTGGCCCGGACGGGCGGCCAGGCACAGCGCGAGAAAGCGCCCGGCAGACCGGGCGGCCGCATCGGCATGCGGCACCAGAATGCTGAGCGTGCGCGTGAGCGGCCGCGGCAGCAGCCGCAGCGCGGCCAGCGCGCCGTCTTCGTGACGCATCGACATCACCGAGACGAACCCCACGCCCAGCCCGGCCCGCACCGCCTGCTTCACCCCCTCCACGCCCGCCAGTTCCAGCCCCACGGCGGGTGCCAGGCCCGCATCCTCGAAAGCCCGCTCCACCAGCCGCCGCACCCCCGAACCGGGCTCCCGCATGACGAGCGGCGACGCCGCCAGGTCGCGCAGCGTGGCGGCGCCTTTGCCGGCCAGGGCATGATCGGCCCGCACGACGGCCACGACTTCGTCCTGCCGCCAGGCGTGCACGGCCGTGTCCGCCGGCAGGCCCGCCGGCACGTCGCCCTCGATGAAAGCCAGGTCCAGCGCCGGCAGCCGCTCGACGATTTCGCGCGTGTTGCCGTCCGACAGGTGCAGGCTCACGGCCGGATGCGACTGGCGGAAATCCGCCACCAGGCGCGGCAACAGGTAGCTGGCCGGCGTGGTGCTGGCGCCCAGGCGCAGCACGCCCGTTTCCAGGCCGCGCCAGGCATCGCGCACCGCGTGCGCCTGGCGGTAGGCCTGCCGCAGCTGGCGGGCCTGTTCGGCCAGCCGCTCGCCGGCGTCCGTGAGCGCCACGCCATGGCCGCTGCGCCGGTACAGCGGCTCGCCGAACCACTCCTGCAGCGCTCGCAACTGGCCCGAGACCGCCGGCTGGGACAGATGCAGAATCTGCGCGGCCCGGCTGATGTTGCCGGCATCGGCCACGCAGGCAAAGGTGAGGAGCTGGTCGGGCGTCATGGCTCGATATCGGTAATTTGGATAGTAATTATAGAAAATAAAAATTTTTCAAATAATAGCGGCCTCATTAATATTTCGGGAAGTTATTAAGTTATGCCCAGAAAGGCCCGCCATGAGCTCCTCCTCCACCGCCGCCCCGCTTTCCGCACCCGCCGCGAGCCCCGCCCACGCGGCGCCCGCCACGCCATGGCGCGACCGCCTCAACGGCGTGCTGTTCGTCGGCCTGATGGCCGCGGCCGTCATGCAGCTCGCCGACCTGCCCTTCATCCGGCAGCTCGGGTTCTCGCCGCTGGTGGTGGGCATCGTTTGCGGCATGCTGTACGGCAACTTCCTGCGCGGCACCATGCCGGCGGAATGGGGCGCGGGCGTGAACTTCACCGCGCGCCGCCTGCTGCGCATCGCGGTGGCGTTCTACGGGCTGAACATCAGCATCCAGCAGATCATGGCGGTCGGGCTGCCGGGCCTGGCGGTGTCGGTCTCGGTCGTGGTGGGCACCCTGGTCATCGGCACCGTGGTGGGGCAGCGCCTGCTGGGCCTGGACCGCGACACCGCCATGCTCACCTCGGCGGGCAGCGCCATCTGCGGCGCCGCCGCCGTCCTGGCCTTCGAGCCCACGCTGCGCGCGGCCCCGCACAAGAGCGCGGTGGCGGTCGCCACGGTGGTGCTGTTCGGCACGCTGTCCATGTTCCTGTACCCCGTGCTCTACCACGCGGGCTGGCTGGGCCTGGACACCCAGGCGCTGGGCATCTACATCGGCGGCACCATACATGAGGTGGCCCAGGTGGTGGGCGCGGCCAGCAACATCGATCCGGCCACCACCGAAGTCGCCACCATCGTCAAGATGACGCGCGTGGCCCTGCTGGTGCCGGTGCTGCTGGTGCTGGGCATGTACCTGCGCAGCGCCGCCAGCCATGCCGGCGGCCACGGCAAGGGCGCCAAGCTGCCCATTCCCTGGTTCGCGGTGGGCTTTCTCGCGCTGGCCATCATCAATTCGCTGCACGTCCTGCCGGCCGACGCGGTGGCCGCCATCCGCCGGCTCGACGTCTTCGCGCTCACCATGGCCATGACGGCCCTGGGCATCGAAACCCGCTTCGCGCAGATCCGCAAGGCCGGCCCCCGCGTAATGGCGCTGGGCCTCATCCTATACGCCTGGCTGTTGGTTGGAGGCTACGGCATCGTCAAACTCGCCGCCTGACGCCGCCCGCCGGCGGCGGGCGGGCGCAAAGCGGCATACCCGGGTCTGATTTTTCCTGCATAATCGGCTGGTTTCCCGCCATGGAGCCGGCCGCATGACCTCCAGCACCCCCGTCCCCTTCACTACGCTTCCCACCGACCGCGAACCCGTGCTGCGCGTCATGCCCATGCCGGCCGACGCCAACATCCATGGCGACGTGTTCGGCGGCTGGATCATGTCGCAGGTGGACATCGCCGGCTCCATTCCCGCCGCCCGGCGGGCCGCGGGCCGGGTGGCCACCGTGGCCGTCAACGCGTTCCAGTTCAAGCAGCCCGTCTTCGTCGGCGATCTGCTCAGTTTCTACGCCGCCATCGTCAAGACCGGCACCACGTCCATCACGGTCGCGGTGGAAGTCTATGCCGAACGCCAGCGGCTCGACGCCGAGGTGGTCAAGGTCACCGAAGCCACCCTCACCTACGTCGCCACCGACGAAGCGCGCCGCAGCCGTCCCCTACCCAAACTTTGAGCCGTAACGCATGACGCAGTCCGCCGCCGCGCAGAAACCGCCCGCGACGCCCCGCCGCCTCGACCCCGAAGACGCCCAGCACGCCCTGGCCGAAGTCCAGGAGCGATTGCGCCGCCAGCAACTGGTTTCCGACCTGGTGCACCGCCAGGAAGAAGGCGACGACAAGGCATCCCTGGTCGAAGACCTGGTGCAGCGCCAGCACGAGGCCGAGCTGAAGCAGCTGCTCGACGGCCTGCATCCGGCCGACATCGCCTTCATCCTGGAGTCGCTGCCCAAGGACGAGCGCCAGGCCATCTGGAAGCTGGTCAGCCCCGAACACGACGCCGACGTGCTGCTCGAGGTCGAAGACTGGGTGCGCGAATCGCTCATCGAGGCGATGGACCGCCAGGACCTGGTGGCCGCTACCGGCAACATGGACGCCGACGAGCTGGCTGACCTGGCGCCGGACCTGCCGCCCGACGTGGTGGCCGAGGTCCAGAAGGGCCTGACCGAAGAAGAGCGCGCGCAACTGCTGGAAGCCATGGGCTATCCGGAAGACAGCGTGGGCGCCATCATGGACTTCGAGATGGTGCGGGTGCGCGAGGACGTGACCCTGGAAGTCGTGCTGCGCTACCTGCGGCGGCTGCACGAACTGCCCGACCACACCGACCAGATCTTCGTCGTGGACCGCCAGGACAAGCTCCAGGGCATCCTGCCGCTCTCGCGCCTGCTCGTCAGCGAGCCCGAGACCGAGGTGCGGGCCGTGATGAACTCCGATTTCCTCACGCTCAACCCGCTCGACTCCGACGCCGACGCGGCCGGCGCCTTCGAACGCTACGACCTGGTGTCCGCGCCGGTCATCGACGACCAGGGCCGCCTCATCGGCCGCGTCACCATCGCCGACGTGGTGGACGTGATGCGCGAAGATTCCCAGGAGCAGGCGCTTTCGCGCGCCGGCCTGCAGGAAGAAGACATCTTCGCGCCGGTGACCACCGCGTTGCGCAACCGCGCGCCGTGGCTGCTGTTCAACCTCTGTACGGCCGCCACGGCCTCCTTCGTGGCGTCCCAGTTCGAGAGCACGGTGAGCCACATCGTGATCCTCGCCTTCCTCATGTCCATCGTGGCGGGCATCGGCGGCAATTCGGGCAACCAGACCATGACGCTCATCATCCGCGCCCTGGCCATGGGCCGCATCACGGGGCGCAACATCTGGCAGCTCATCAAGCGGGAGCTGTTCGTGACCCTCATGGTGGGCCTGTGCGGCAGCGTGGGCGCGGCGCTTTTCGCCTGGGCCATTTCCGATTCGATCTCCATCGCGCTCGTCATGATGGCCGCCATGGTCTGCAACATGCTGGTGGGCGCCAGCGTCGGCGTGCTCGTGCCCATGGTGCGCGCGCGCTTTGGCAAGGATCCGGCCATGGGTTCTTCGGTGCTGCTCACCTTCGCCACCGACTCGCTGGGGTTTTTCATTTTCCTGGGACTGGCCACGCTCTTTCTTTTGTAGGGCCGGCACAACGTAAACCTACGAATCTTGCCGCCGGCGGGCGGCGCGCGCCGGGCTGAAAGCCGACCGACAGGGAAACCCGTGACAGCGCCTTTACAGTAGAGGGCGTTGTCTTTCTCTCCCGCCGCGCGGCCCACGGCCGCCCCGGTTTGCCGCCGCATGTACGCCAGAGTCCGCATCGCCCTCGCCTGCTTCCTGTTTTCCCTTTCCGTCTTTCCCCACGCCGCCCGCGCATGCGACAGCGTGCCCGCGTGGGCCCGGTCCGCCTGCGGCCGCCTGGACCAGATATGGAGCCAGGGCGGCGACGATCTCTATCTGACCGGCTATGCCTGGCACAACCGCGGCGCGTACAGCGCGGACAAGATCCGGAGCTTCCGCGAGTTCGCCATCGGCGGCGGATACGGGCGCAGCATTTACGACGAAGACGGCGACTGGCAGGGCCTGTACGCCATGGCCTTCCTGGATTCGCACAGCAAGGTCGAACCCATCGCGGGCTACGGTTTCCTGAAAATCGGCCAGGTGAGCGAGAACTTCCGGCTCGGCGCGGGCTACACCGTGTTTCTCACCGCCAGGCGCGACATCATGCATTACGTGCCCTTTCCCGGCGTGCTGCCGCTAGTGGGCGCGGGATACAGGAACGCCATGCTCTACGCCACCTACATCCCGGGCGGCCAGGGCGCGGGCAACGTGCTCTTCGTGTTCGGACGCTGGGCCTTCTGAAGCAAGCGCTCTAGCCGCCCGCGCCGGCTTCTTCGAGAGGACGTCCCATCATGCCGCCGCCCAGCCTGCGCACCAGTTCGCCCAGGCGCCAGTCCTCGATGCCGTGCGCGCGCAGCGCCCGCTCCGTTTCGACCACGTAGTCCAGGCAGGGACCCGACTGGCCCACCGCATTGCGCACCGAGGCCAGCAGCCGGTCTTCGCTCAGGCCGGCGGCATAGTGCCGGCATGCGCGGTTCAGCAGGAATACCAATCCCCTGACCGGCTGTGGATCGGTATGGCAGGCCAGCCAGCGCGGCGTGTAGGCGCCCGACACCATTTCGCGCCGCCACAGCATCTGGAACACGTCCGGCACCTCGTTTGCAGCGACCCGGAACGCCACCCCGCGGCAGCAGCCGCCCCGGTCGAGCCCGAACACCAGACCGGGATTGTCGGGCGACCCGCGATGATCGTGCGACCAGAGACAGAGCGAGCGGTGGTAGCCGCGCACCGTGGCCAGGCGGCGCTCGCGCCAGGCAAAGCCGGGCCGCCAGATCAGCGAGCCATAGGCGAACACCCAGAGATCGTCCACGCCGTTCCAGCCGGCGAGCAATTCCTCCACCGACGCCGCGCCGCGCGTCTTGTCCGATCCGCCGCAGCCGGCGGGCACTGCCAACGACATAGCTTCCTCTGATAGCCCGGAAATACGCTCCCATGCGGGAATGGGCGATATCCTACGCCGCGGACCACGCAAAATCATTGCGCGATGAGGGGGGCGACAGCCGTCCGCCGGCAAATTGCATCCGCCGCGCGGCCTTCCGGGGAAATAAATTTGCGCGCCGCGCGAACCGGCGCGCGGCGGGCTGCCCGCCTCACACGGCGTCCAGCGGCAGCTCGGTAGTGCTCTTGATGACTTCCATGGAAAAGCTGGCGCTCACGTCCAGCAGGTCCACCGCGTCGATCAGCCGCCGGTAAAAGCGGTCGTAGGCCGCCATGTCCTCGACCACCACCTTGAGCAGGTAATCGATGTCGCCCGCCATGCGGTGGAACTCCACCACGTTCGGCAGGGCCATTACCGCGCCGATGAGGCTCTGCGTCCACTTGGCATTGTGCTGGCTGGTCTTGATGGACACGAACACCGTCAGGTTCAGCCCCAGCGCCCGCGGATCGAGCAGGATGGCATTGCGCGCGATGACGCCGTCGTCCTTGAGCTTCTGGATGCGACGCCAGCAGGGCGTGACGGAAAGGTTCACCTGCTCGGCGATTTCCGCGACCGAGCAGGTAGCGTCTTTCTGCAGCAAGGCCAAGATCTTGATGTCGGTCTGGTCCATGGGCTTTCCTCGGGACGGCAACCCGGCGCACGCCGCCGTCCTGCCGCGATAAGGGCCCAATCTTGCCCGTTCCGCCGCGCCGCGTAAAGACGCGGCCGGCCCAGGCGCGGCCGGCCCAGGCGCGGCCGGCCAGGCGCGGCCGGCGAGGCGCGGCCGGCGGGGCCCGCCCCTCTCCTTCAGTACGTGCCCGGATATCCGCCGCCGTCGAGCAGGATGTTCTGCGCCGTCATGTAGCCGGCCTGGGCCGAGCACACGTATGCGCACAGCGCCCCCAGCTCCTCGGGCTGGCCATAGCGGCCGGCCGGGCTGGCGCGCCCGCGTTCGTCCCACAACTGCTCGAAGGTCTTGTCTTTGTGGTCGGCCAGCATGCCCTGGATGTGCCGCACCTGGGCGTCCGTGGCGAATGCGCCGGGCAGGAGATTGTTGATGGTGACGTTGTGCCTGACGGTCTGCCGCGCCAGCCCGCCGACGAAACCGATGAGCCCCGAGCGCGCGCCGTTGGACAGCCCCAGCTCGGCGTGCGGGGCCTTCACGCTGCGCGACACGATGTTGACGATGCGCCCGAAGCGCCGCTGCACCATGCCGTCCACCACGCGCCGGATCATGTCGATGGGCCCCAGCATCATCGCATCCAGCGCGGCGATCCAGTCTTCCCGCGTCCAGTCGCGGAAATCTCCCGGCAGCGGGCCGTCGGCGTTGTTGATGAGGATGTCCGGATGCGGACAGGCGGCCACCGCGGCTTCGCGCCCGGCCTCGCGCGTGAGGTCGGCCGAAACCCAGCCCACGCCGATGCCGGTCGCCTCCGAAATCTCTTTTGCCGCCGCTTCCAGCGTTTGCGGATTGCGGGCCGCAATGGTCACGCGCACGCCTTCGCGCGCGAGCTGCAAGGCGCATGCCTTGCCCATGCCGCGGCTCCCCCCGAACACCAGCGCCGTCTTGCCGGCGATGCCCAGATCCATGCCTGACTCCCTAGGCGCGCAGCGCGCCCCCACGGCGCGCTTTCCCGCGAGCGACCAGTATAGGTGGGGCCGCCGCCCCGGGAAATGGAATATTTTTCTAATCGAAGCCGGCGGCGCGCCGAATTTGGCAAAGGCATTCCCGCGAGAGTCCCTAAGATGAAAACGGTTCCACCCCGGTTTCCCTGATTCGCGCCGAGACTTTTCCATGTCCATCCTTGCCCACGCTTCACCCGACCTGCGCTCGCTGGGCGCCTCGGTCGAAGCCGCCCAGATGAACGCGGCGCGCACGCTGCTGCGCGAGCTCGCCAGCCGCGTGGCCGACGCGGGCGACATGCTGGCCGGCCTGCCCGCCGAATTGCGCGCCGGCCGCGCCGAATCCTATACCCGGCACATTGCCTACGCCGATCCGCACGGCGCATTCACCATTGCCTATCTCATCTGGCGCCCGGGGCAGTTCAGCCCGGTGCACGGCCACAAGACCTGGTGCACCTACCAGGTCCTGCAAGGCGAGCTGAGCGAAACCCACTACCGCTGGGATCCGTCCACCCGGACCGCCATCCCCCATGGCCGGGTCGTGCGCCGCCCCGGCGACGTGGTCACCGCCGTCCAGGGGCTGCGCCAGATCCACCGCCTGGGCAATGCCTCGGAGCAGGTGGCGGTGTCCCTGCATATCTACGGCGTGGCCGAGTCCGATATCTGCACGGGCGTGAACCACCTCGTGCAGGCGGAGGGCCGAACCGATTCCGCCCGCCCATGAAAAAGGGGCCTTGCGGCCCCTGCGGATCAGTTCTCCAGATTGATGTGGTTCTTCTTGATGAAGGTGCTCCAGCGCTGGTATTCGGACTTCACGTAGGCGTCCAGCGCGGGCCCATCCGAGGCCACGATCTCGAACCCGGCCTCGGCCAGCTTGCGGCGCACATCGGGATCAGCCAGCACGGTCTGGAAGGACTTGGTCAGCTTCTGGATCGTCGCGGCCGGCGTGCCCTTGGGCGCGAACATGCCGCTCCACGAATACGCCACGAAGCCCGGGAAGCCGGACTCCGCCACGGTGGGCACGTCGGGCAGGTCGGCCAGGCGCTTTTCGCCGGCCACCGCCAGCGGCTTGATCTTGCCGGCCTGGATCTGCCCGCGCAGCGCGGCGAAGCTCAGCCAGGTCATGTCGGCCTGCCCGCCCACCACGGCCTGGATGGCCGGTCCGCCGCCGCCATACGGCACGTGCAGCAGATCCACCTTGGACAGGCGTTTCAGTTCTTCCGGAGCCAGATGGTTCAGCGAGCCCACGCCGGTGGAGGCATAGTTGAACTTGTTGGGCGGCTGCTTGGCCGCTGCAGCCAGGAATTCCTTGAGCGTCTTGCCGGGCACCGAAGGATTGGCGCCGATCACCAGCGGAAAGCGCACGGTCTGCGTGATCGCCACGAAATCCTTGAAGGTGTCGTAGGGCAGGTTGGGTTTGACGGCCGGATTGATGCCGTGATTGTCGAAACTCACCAGCAGCGTGTTGCCGTCGGGCTCGGCGCGGGCCACGAAGGCCGTGGCGATCTGGCTGGCGGCGCCGGGGCGGTTCTCCACCACCACCGGCCGGCCGCCCAGTTCCTTGGACAGGCGCGGCTGCAGGATGCGGGCCAGGATGTCGGTGCTGCCGCCCGGCGGATACGGCACCACCAGCACCAGGGGCCGCTGGTCGGCGGCCATCGCCGCCGTGGGCGTGCCCAATGCGCCGCCCGCCGCGGCCAGCATGCAGGCCGCAGCCAGCGCGCGCTTGAAAAATGTCATGGTCATGCTGATTCCCCTGTCTGCTGGTAGGTATTCGGATAGGGAGCCGGCCTCTCCCGCTACAGGCCGGTATCGAGCGTGTAGTGCGAGCCGCCCCGGTTCTCCAGGGTAAGGGACTCGAGGGCGGGCGTGGCCGCGGATGCGTCTTCGCGCACGCGCAACCGCAGGTTGGCCAGCGGCACGTCCCAGCCGCCCGCGCCGGGTTCGGCGGCCGCGTCGGCCACCAGCGCCAGCCGCTCGGCCGCCGCGCGCGGGTCCGCGGCCCGCGCGTCGATGCGCAGGATGCGGGTGGCGCCGTTGGGATGAACCATGAGCCCGGGCGACCACACGCACTCCGGCGTCAGGTGGCGGCAGAAGTACATGCGTATGCCCGGCAGCGGCTGCTCGGCAAAGCGCACCGTGTGAAAACGGGCCTGCATCTCGCGTCCGTCGACCAGGGCCGGGCGGGTGAGTTCCTGCACCGGATTGACCGCAAAGCCCGCCGCGCGCAGGCGTTCGTAGGTAGCCTGGGCATCGTGCGTGCGAAACACCAGGGCTTCCAGCCCGAAGGGCGAGTCGGCGATTTCCTTGCGGGCCGGCGGCGCGCCCTGCGGCCAGCCCAGCAGCTCGATGTAAGCGCTTTCCAGCACGATGAGCCGGTTGCAGGAACCGAGGTTGTGCACCGCCTTTTCGCTCAGGTGGAACCCCTGGCGCTCGAAGTGCGGCGCCAGTTCGTCGAGCCGGTCGCGCACCATGATCACGGCATGGTCGAACTCGGTGCGTCCTACGGCATGCAGCATGGCGCGCGCTCCCGGATCAGACCAGCTTGCCGTGACACTGCTTGTATTTCTTGCCGCTGCCGCACGGGCACGGATCGTTGCGCCCCACCTTCGGCACCACGTTGCGCACGGGCTGCTGCCCCGTTTCGCCGGCGCCCTGCGCCAGCGCCTCGTCGTAGTCGGAGTGGTGGTACTGCACGTTCTGCACGTGTGACTGCGCGGCATCCGCCTCGGCCTGCTCCACTTGTTCGGCGGACTGCACGCGCACCGTCATCAGCACGCGCACCACGTCGTCGCGGATGCGGTCCAGCATGCCGGAAAACAGCTCGAAGGCTTCGCGCTTGTATTCCTGCTTGGGATTCTTCTGCGCATAGCCGCGCAGGTGAATGCCCTGGCGCAGGTAGTCCAGCGCCGAAAGATGCTCGCGCCAATGCGTATCGATGGCCTGCAGCATGATCGAACGCTCGAACTGCGACCAGGCTTCCGCCCCGACCATGGCCACCTTGCCGGCGTAGACGTCGCGCGCCGCGGCCACCACGCGCTCGCGCAGATCGTCGTCGGTGAGGTTGGGTTCTTTCTCGAGCATTTCGACCAGCGGCAGCTGCAGGTGCCAGTCGCCTTCCAGCGCCTTCTGCAGGCCGGGGACGTCCCATTGCTCTTCGACCGACTCGGGCGGCACGTAGGTATTGAACAGCTCGACCACGGCGGCGTCGCGCAGGTTTTCCACCACGGCGCCCACGCTGGATGCCTCCAGCACCTCGTTGCGCTGGGCGTAGAGCACCTTGCGCTGGTCGTTGGCCACGTCATCGTATTCCAGCAATTGCTTGCGGATGTCGAAGTTGCGGCCTTCCACCTTGCGCTGCGCAGTTTCGATGGAGCGGGTCACCATGCCCGCCTCGATGGGCTCGCCCTCGGGCAGCTTGAGCCGCTCCATGATGGCGCGCACGCGGTCGCCGGCGAAGATGCGCATCAGCGGGTCTTCGAGCGAGAGGTAGAAGCGCGAGGAGCCCGGATCGCCCTGGCGGCCGGCGCGGCCGCGGAGCTGGTTGTCGATGCGGCGCGACTCGTGCCGCTCGGTGCCGATGATGCGCAGGCCGCCGGCGGCCTTCACCTGCTCGTTGAGCGGCTTCCATTCGTCGCGGACGCGCTCGATGCGCGCGGCCTTTTCGGCCGCGGGCAGCGATTCGTCCGTCTGGATGAGATCCACCTGTTTGTCCACGCTGCCGCCCAGCACGATGTCGGTGCCGCGGCCCGCCATGTTGGTGGCGATGGTGATGCGGCCCGGCTTGCCGGCCTCGGCGACGATCTCGGCTTCGCGCGCGTGCTGCTTGGCGTTGAGCACCTCGTGGGGCAGCTTGGCCTGCTTGAGCAGGCCCGAGAGCAGTTCGGAGTTCTCGATGCTGGTCGTGCCCACGAGCACCGGCTGGCCGCGTTCGTGGCAGTCGCGGATGTCGGCCAGGATGGCGTCGTACTTCTCGCGGTCGGTCTTGAAGACCTGGTCGTTCTGGTCCTTGCGGATCATGGGCTTGTTGGTCGGGATGATGACCGTTTCCAGCCCGTAGATCTCCTGGAATTCGTAGGCTTCCGTGTCGGCGGTGCCGGTCATGCCCGACAGCTTGTCGTACATGCGGAAGTAGTTCTGGAACGTAATGGACGCCAGCGTCTGGTTCTCGTGCTGGATCTTCACGCCTTCCTTGGCCTCCACGGCCTGGTGCAGGCCGTCGGACCAGCGGCGGCCCGCCATCAGGCGGCCGGTGAATTCGTCCACGATGATGACTTCGCCGTCCTGCACCACGTATTGCTGGTCGCGGAAGAACAGCGTGTGGGCGCGCAGCGCCACCATGAGGTGGTGCATCAGGGCGATGTGGCGCGGGTCGTACAGCGATTCGCCCTCGGGCAGGATGCCCAGGCGCGCCAGGATGGCCTCGGCGTTCTCGTGCCCGGCCTCGGACAAGTACACCTGCTGGCTCTTTTCGTCCACCCAGAAATCGCCTTCGGGTTCCGGCTCCTGCGGCTTGGGCTCGGACGCCATGCGCTTGAGCAGCGGCGGCACCGCGTTCATGCGGATGTAGAGCTCGGTGTGATCCTCGGCCTGGCCGGAAATGATGAGCGGCGTGCGGGCCTCGTCGATCAGGATGGAGTCCACTTCGTCGACGATGGCGTAGGACAGCCCGCGCTGGCGGCGGTCCTCGACGCGGTACTCCATGTTGTCGCGCAGGTAGTCGAAGCCGAACTCGTTATTGGTGCCGTAAGTGATGTCGGCAGCGTAGGCGGCCTTCTTTTCCTCGTTGGGCTGCTGGGGCACCACCACGCCGGTGGTCATGCCCAGGAAGCGGTACAGGCGCCCCATCCACTCGGCGTCGCGGCGGGCCAGGTAGTCGTTCACCGTGACCACGTGCACGCCCTTGCCGGAAATGGCGTTCAGGTAGACCGGCAGCGTGGCCATGAGCGTCTTGCCCTCGCCCGTGCGCATCTCGGCGATCTTGCCGTTGTGCAGGGCGATGCCGCCCAGCAGCTGCACGTCGAAATGGCGCATGCCGAACACCCGCTTGCCTGCCTCGCGCACCACCGCGAACGCTTCGGGCAGCAGATCGTCCAGGGACTCGCCCTGGGCATGGCGGCTGCGGAATTCGTCGGTCTTGGCCGAAAGCTCCGCGTCGGAAAGCGCGGAAATCTTGGGTTCGAGCCCGTTGATCTGGGTAACCAGCTTGCGATACTGCTTAAGCAGCCGGTCGTTGCGGCTGCCTATGAGTTTTTTGAGCAGAGAAACCATGCGTATGTCGGCCACACGGACAACATGCCCCGGCCCGCAAGGGCCCGGGCAAGCCCGTGACTTTGTTATTGGGTTGAGCGGAGACCGCTGGAAAACGAACCAGTTTAACTTACCTGGACCGCAATAGCCTGAACCTATGACAAGCCCGTCGCGCCGGGGTTCAGGGGGCAGCGGCCTGGCGCGTCACGGCCGTCGGGGCGGGCTGCTGCTGCGGCCCCAGGAAAAGGCGCGGGTCCAGCGGCTGGCCGGCCAGCCGGACCTCGAAATGCAGGTGCGGGCCGGTGGAGCGGCCCGAGCTGCCGACCCGCGCCACGGGCTGGCCCCGCTCGACCAGCTCGCCCTGCCGGACCAGCAGCGTGGAGGCATGGGCATAGCGCGTGATGAGCCCGTCGCCATGGTCGATCTCGACCAGGTTGCCGTAGCCGGGGTGGAATTTCGCTTCCAGCACCACGCCGCCCGAGGCGGCCAGGATGGGCGTGCCGGGCGGCGCGGCGAAATCCAGGCCCTCGTGCATGGCGGTGCGGCCCGTCACCGGATTGCGCCGCCAGCCGTAGGACGAACTGAGGTAGGGATAGTCGGTAATCGGCATCGCGGTGGGCATGCGCGCCTGGTCGGCCGACCGCCGGGTGAGCGCCGCGTCCAGCAGCTTGAGATTGTCGGCCTGCTGGGCCAGGCGCGCCTGGATCTCGTCGAGCTGGCGGCCCAGCGCCTCGGCCGAGGCGGCGCTGGGAGGCGGATGGTCGGTAAAGAGGTCGTCCATGACCTGAGTGGCCTCGGGCTGGCCGGCCGCAATGGCGGCCTGGGGCCCCGTCGCGATCTGGGTGGCCAGTTCCGGGTCGGTATAGGCCACGCCCGCCGCGCGGGCGACGCGCTGCCCCAGCCCGTCGATGCTGACCAGCCTGGCCTGCAAGGCGCCCACCTTGGCGGCCAGCAGGTTCATGCTCTCGCGCAGGAAGTCGGCATCGCGGGCGGGCTGCTGCGCCAGCGGCCAGCCCACGGCGTGCACCTGCGGCAGCATGGGACTCAGATAGCGCTGGACGGCGGCGCCGGCGATGGCTGCGGTAACGAGTGCGGCCCCCATGAAAAGGGCCAGCCTGGCCCCGCCGAGAGTGAAACTCCCGGCCCGCCCGTCCCGGGCGTGCATAATGACTATTTTCAAGGTTCACATCCTATGTCTTGCAGCCGGCATGAATAGACCCGCTTCATACCGTCAACGTTCCAATGCCAGCCGGCGCGGCGAAGATACCGCCCTGGGATGGCTGGGTCATGACTCGCGGGGCGCCGGCGTGCTGGCGACCGCCCGCAAGCATCTACAGATTCAATACGCGGTGGCGGCCGTGCTGCCCGCGCCGCTGGGTTCCGTGTGCCAGGTGGCCAGGCTGGAAAACCAGCGCCTGCAGCTCGTGGTGCCCACGGCGGCGCACGCGGCCAAGCTGCGGCAGCTCGCCCCGCGCATCGCGCAGGCGCTCACCGACCGAGGCTGGAACCTTAGCGAAATCGCCGTGAAGGTACAAGCCGGCCTGCCCAAGCCCGGCATGCGCCAGCCGCCGCCGCCCAAAGAGGCGCAGCCCCTGGACGAAACCGCGCTCCACGCCTTCGAGGAACTGCAGGAGCGGCTGCGGCCCGGCCCGCTGGCCGACGCCGTCGCGCGCCTGCTCAGGCATCACAGGTCTGGCTGACTATAACGTCATTGCGCGCCGTCCGGCACCCGGGGAAACGAAGCGAAACCAGCAAGAGCCGAATGGCGGAGCGCCGGCCGGTATCCGGCGCCTGGCGGGATGCGTCCGCGTATCGTGCGGATGCCGTCCGCCGCCACGGCCCTCGGCCATTGGAGGCCGGGCGTTCGGCAGGCAGGCTGAAACCCCTGAAGCCCGAAACCAGCGGGAGCCGCGGCTGGGAAGGCCCGGCCGGACCTCAGATCAGCGGGTCAGGCGAGCTTCCACTCGTGGCGGAACGCCTGCGGCGCCTCGGCCTGCGAGTCGTAGGTGACGAGTTCCCAGGCGTCGCGTTGCGCCAGCAGGGCGCGCGCGAGCTGGTTGTTCAGGCCGTGGCCCGATTTGCAGGCCACATACCGGGCAACCAGAGGTTTGCCCAGCAGGTACAGGTCGCCGATGGCGTCCAGGATCTTGTGCTTCACGAATTCGTCGTCGTAGCGCAGCCCGTCGCTGTTGAGGACGCGGTATTCGTCCATGACGATGGCGTTGTCCAGACTGCCGCCGCGCGCCAGGCCCATGGAACGCAGCGCCTCGACCTCGTTCACGAAGCCGAAGGTGCGGGCGCGGGCGATCTCGCGCACGTACGAATGAGTGGCGAAGTCGATCTCGGCGAAATTGGCCGTGGAATCGATGGCCGGATGGCGGAAGTCGATGGAAAAGGCCAGCGCGAAGCCTTCGTGCGGCTCCAGGCGCGCCCATTTCTCGTTGCGGCCCTCGCCTTCGCGCACCTCGACGGGCTTGAGCACCCGGATGAAGCGCTTGGGCGCGTTCTGCTCCACGATGCCCGCCGAGCGCAGCAGGTAGACGAACGTGGCGGCGCTGCCGTCCATGATGGGCACTTCTTCGGCCGTCAGGTCGACGTGCAGGTTGTCGATGCCCAGGCCGGCCAGCGCCGACATGAGGTGCTCGACCGTGGAAACGCGTACGTTGCCCTTCTGCAGCACCGAGGCCATGCGCGTATCGCCCACGCCTTCGGCCTGTGCGGGCAGGTCGACCACTTCAGGCAGGTCGACGCGGTGGAAAACGATGCCGGTATTGGGTTGTGCCGGACGCAGCGTCAGCTCGACCCGCCGTCCGGAATGGACGCCGACGCCTGTCGTGCGGACGAGATTCTGTATGCTGCGCTGTCGGACCATGATCTGGAATTTGAGTCAGAAGCCGGCAAAATGGCTGGAAAATTGCCGCCATAACCGAACTATTGTAACGCTGTCCGCATCCGGGCGCCATCGAGGCGGCGGATTTGGCCGAAAAAACCGTCCCTGTTTTCTTGCACGAAGAAAACAGACCTCTCCGCCTCCGGTCCGCCCGCGGGGACAGGCGGACCGGAGATGAGGGAGCAAGGTTAGAGCCCGGATCGGGCTCCAGGTTCAATCCGCCTGCTTGCGCAGGAAAGCCGGAATGTCGAAGTGGTCCATGCCCGAGCTTTCCAGCGCGCGCACCTGGGCCGATGCCTGGCTGCGCGGGTTGCGCATCACCGAGGGCATGTCCAGGTTGCGGTAGTCGCCTTGCGTGGACGGCATCATGTCCATGGCCAGGTTGTCGGTGCCGGTGCGCAGCGCCTCGGCGGTGTTCTGCACGAGTTGCGGACGCGACTGGGCGCGGCCCAGGCCGGTGGCGACGACGGTCACGCGCAGGTTCTCGCCCATGGACTCGTCGTAGGCGGTGCCGAAGATCACGGTGGCGTCGTCCGAAGCGTAGCTGCGGATCGTTTCCATGATTTCGCGCGTTTCGCGCATCTTCAGCGAGCGGCTGGCGGTGATGTTGACCAGCACGCCGCGGGCGCCGTTGAGATCCACGCCTTCGAGCAGCGGGCACGCGATGGCATGTTCGGCGGCCACGCGGGCGCGGTCGGCGCCCGAAGCCGTGGCGGTGCCCATCATGGCCTGGCCCTGCTCGCCCATGATGGTCTTCACGTCTTCGAAGTCGACGTTCACATTGCCTTCGACGTTGATGATCTCGGCAATGCCGGCGCAGGCGTTGTGCAGGATATCGTCCGCGGCGCGGAAGCAGTCTTCCTGGGTCGCGTCCTCGTCCATCAGCTCATAGAGGTTCTCGTTGAGCACCACGATGAGCGAGTGCACGTGCTTGCCCAGTTCGGCGATGCCGTCCTCGGCCATCTTCAGGCGCTTCGTGCCTTCGAAGGAAAAAGGCTTGGTGACCACGCCGACGGTCAGGATGCCCAGCTCCTTGGCCACTTCGGCCACGACGGGGCCGGCGCCCGTGCCGGTGCCGCCGCCCATGCCGGCGGTAATGAACACCATGTGCGCGCCGTTGAGCGCCGCGCGGATTTCCTCGCGCGCCGTTTCGGCCGAGGCGCGGCCTTGCTCGGGCTTGGCGCCCGCGCCCAGGCCGGTGCGGCCCAGGCGGATCTGCACCGGCGCATTGGTCGCCGCCAGCGCCTGCGCGTCCGTATTGGCGCAGATGAAGTCCACGCCGCTCACGCCGCTGCGGATCATGTGCGCGACGGCGTTGCCGCCCGCGCCCCCGACACCAACGACCTTGATAACGGTCCCTTTGGTGGTGTTCTCAAGCATCTCAAAGTTCATCATGATGACTCCCTCACAAGTCCGATTTGCAAATCACAAAATTCCCCAACAACCTATTTTTTGTGAATCGCCTCAAACACGTTGCCGGCCTGGCCCGCAACACGTGTGAGACGCCTCCCCTTGCGGCCCGTCCGGCGATACCGCCGCCGTGCGGGCCAGGAAGCGGGCCCCAACCCGCCTCCCCACTCAATTCATGAACCACTCCTTCATGCGCGCGAGCAGGCTCTTGAAGTTGCCCGTCTGCGCGGCCACCTTGCGGCCCCGCACGCGCTGCATGCGCGCTTCCTGCAGCAGCCCCATCACGGTCGAGAAGCGCGGATTGCGCATCACGTCGGCCAGGCTGCCTTCGTAGTCGGGCACCGCCACCCGCACCGGCTTGAGGAACACGTCCTCGGCCAGCTCCACCATGCCGGGCAGCTGCGCCGAGCCGCCGGTGAGCACCACGCCCGACGCCAGCAGGTCTTCGTAGCCCGAATCGCGCACGACCTGCTGCACCAGGGTGAACAGCTCCTCGACGCGCGGCTCGATCACGGCGCCCAGCGCCTGGCGCTTGACCTGGCGCGGACCACGGTCGCCCAGGCCGGGCACTTCGACCGACTCGTCCGGGCTGGCCAGCACCTGCTTGGCCACGCCGTAGCGCAGCTTGATTTCCTCGGCGTCCGGCGTGGGCGTGCGCAGCATGGCCGCGATGTCGTTGGTGATCTGGTCGCCGGCGATCGGCAGCACGGCGGTGTGCCGGATGGCGCCGCCGGTGAAGATCGCCACGTCGGTAGTGCCGCCGCCGATGTCGACCAGCACCACGCCCAGCTCCTTCTCGTCGGCCGTGAGCACCGCCAGGCTGGAGGCCAGCGGCTGCAGGATCAGGTCCTGCACTTCCAGGCCGCAGCGGCGCACGCACTTCACGATGTTCTGGGCCGCGCTGACCGCGCCGGTCACGATGTGCACGCGCACTTCCAGGCGCAGCCCGCTCATGCCGATGGGCTCGCGGATGTCTTCCTGGCCATCGACGATGAATTCCTGCGTCAGCACGTGCAGCACCTGCTGGTCGGTGGGAATGTTCACCGCCTTGGCGGTCTCGATCACGCGGGCGACGTCGGTGGCGGTGACTTCCTTGTCTTTCACGGCCACCATGCCGCTGGAGTTGAAGCTGCGGATGTGGCTGCCGGCAATGCCGGTGTAAACGTCGCGGATCTTGCAATCCGCCATCAGCTCGGCTTCTTCGAGCGCGCGCTGGATGGAATTCACCGTGGTCTCGATATTGACGACCACGCCCTTGCGCATTCCGCGCGACTCGTGCTGGCCCAGGCCCAGCACTTCGAATCGGCCTTCAGGCAGGATTTCAGCCACCACAGCCACCACCTTGCTGGTGCCGATATCGAGGGCGACGATAAGGTCCTTGATGTCACGGGTCATGGCGTTAGCGTTTCTTGGGTTTGGGTGTGGATTTGGATTGGGTTTCCGACGCGGGCAACGGGGCCAGCGCCAGGGCGAAACCATTGGGGTAGCGCAGGTCCGCCTGCGTGACGGTGCGCCCTTCCAGGCGCGCCGTCACCGTGGGCCAGGCCTGCACGAATCGTTGGATGCGGGCGGCGAAGGGCAAGGCGCCGGGCAGCCCGTGCGGATCCGGCGCGTCGGCGCCCGGATCGCGGCCCAGGTCCAGCAGCAGGCCGTTGGACAGCACCGCCCGCCAGGCATAGCGCGGACTGAGCTCGAGCTTGGCGACGTGCAGGTCCAGCGGCGCGAACCAGCGGGCCAGTTCCGCGTAGCGCTGAACCACCAGCGATTCCGTGCCTTCCGGGCCGGAGAACTGCGGCAGCACCGTCTCGTCGTCCACCTCGCCGGTATTCGCCGTGAACGCCTCGCCCCAGGTGTTGATCATCTGGTTCTCGTTCCACAGCGCCAGGGGCTGCTGCTCTTCGATGCGCACGCGCAGCACGTTCGGCCAGATGCGCCGCACGCTGGCATGCCGCACCCAGGGCACCGACTCGAAGAGCTCGCGCGCTTCGTCCAGGTCCACGGTGAAGAAGTTCCCCTTGAACCGGCCCGCGATGGCCGCCCGCACCGCTCCCGGCGACACGTAGTGCAGCTCGCCGTCCGGCATGGGCTCCAGCTCGATGGCCGACAGCGTGAAGTACGGACGCTGCGCAACCCAGGCCACGCCCGCGAGCAGCAAGGCGCACACCGCCAGCACGGCCAGCGTGTTGGCGATCAGGTTGGTCGTTCGGGCGTCGTTCCACACAGGGCGTCCAGGTCAGGCGTTGCGGCCGGGGCTGCGCACTTTGCACGCAGCCTCGGACAGGATCGCCACGCACAGTTCCGCATAGCTGATGCCGACGGCCTTGGCGGCCATGGGCACCAGCGAATGGCTGGTCATGCCGGGCGAAGTGTTCATTTCAAGCAGCCACGGCCGGTTTTCGCGGTCGAGGATGAAATCGGCGCGCCCCCAGCCCTCGCAGCCCAGGGCCTGGTAGGCCCGCACGGCGATGTCGGCCACTTCCCGCGCCACGTCGGGCGGCAGGTCGGCGGGGCAGAAGTACTGGGTGTCGTCCGAAAAATACTTGTGCTCGTAGTCGTAGTTGCCGCCGGGCGCCGCGATCTCGATCACCGGCAGCGCGCGGGCCTGCCTGCCCGAACCCAGCACGGCCACGGTCAGCTCGCGCCCGCTGATGAACTGCTCGGCCAGCACCACTTCGTCGAACCGGGCCGCCTCGGCGTAGGCCCGCTTCATGTCGGAATAGCCCACGACCTTGGTGATGCCCACGGTCGAGCCCTCGTGCGGCGGCTTGATGATGAGCGGCAGGCTCAGGCGGTCGGGCACGGTGCGCAGCTCGGTGTCGGCGTCCAGCACCTCGAAGGCCGGCGTGGGCAGGCCGTGCTGCAGCCAGATGCGCTTGGTCATGGTCTTGTCCATGGCCAGGGCCGAGGCCAGCGGGCCGCTGCCCGTATAGGGGATGCCCAGCAGTTCCAGCGCGCCCTGCAGCGTGCCGTCTTCGCCGTAGCGGCCGTGCAGCGCGATGAACACGCGCTCGAAGCCCTCGGCGGCCAGTTCCGCCAGGCTGCGCTCGCCCGTGTCGAACAGGTGCGCGTCCACCCCGGCGCTCAACAGCGCCTGATGCACGCCCGCGCCCGACATCAGGGACACTTCCCGCTCGGCGGAGCGTCCGCCGTACAGCACGCCGACTTTGCCGAATTCCGCTTTCATGCCAGCTCTCCCACCTGGGCCGGGACCTTGCTGATCGATCCCGCGCCCATCACGATCACCACATCGCCGTCGCGCACGAAGTCCAGCACGGCCTGCGGCAGCTCGGCCACGTCCTCGACGAACACCGGCTCCACCTTGCCCGCCACCCGCAGCGCGCGCGACAGCGCACGGCCGTCGGCCGCAACCAGCGGCGCCTCGCCGGCGGCATAGACCTCGGTCAGCAGCACCGCGTCGGCCGTGCCCAGCACGCGCACGAAGTCCTCGAAGCAATCGCGGGTGCGCGTGTAGCGGTGCGGCTGGAACGCCAGCACGATGCGGCGGTCTGGCCAGGCGCCGCGCGCGGCGGCCAGCGTGGCCGCCATTTCGACGGGGTGGTGGCCGTAGTCGTCGATCACCGTGAAGGTGCCGCCGCCGTGCGCGGCCGGCACCGGGAAATCGCCGACCTGCGTGAAGCGGCGTCCCACTCCATGGAAAGAGGCCAGCGCCTCGCAGATCGCGTCGTCTTCCACGCCCAGCTCGGTCGCCACCGCGATGGCCGCCAGCGCGTTGCGCACGTTGTGCAGGCCCGGCAGGTTCAGCTCCACGCGCAGCGGCGGCAGCAGCGTGTCGCGATGGCTGCGCTGCACGTTGAAGCGCATGCGCGTGCCCTCGGGCTGCACTTCGTAGGCCCGCACCTGCGCGTCTTCGCCCAGGCCGTATGTGGTGATCGGCCGCGAGACGAACGGCATGATCTCGCGCACGTTGGCGTCGTCCGCGCACAGCACCGCGCTGCCGTAGAAGGGCAGGCGCTGGGTGAACTCGATGAACGCGCTCTTCAGGCGCGCCACGTCGTGCCCGTAGGTGTCCATGTGGTCGGCGTCGATGTTGGTGACGATGGCCATCACGGGCAGCAGGTTGAGGAAGGAGGCGTCGGATTCATCCGCTTCCACCACGATGTAGTCGCCCTGCCCCAGCCGCGCGTTGGCGCCCGCCGAATTGAGGCGGCCGCCGATGACGAAGGTGGGATCCAGGCCACCCGCGGCCAGTACGCTGGCCACCAGGCTGGTGGTGGTGGTCTTGCCGTGCGTGCCGGCCACGGCGATGCCGCGCTTCAGGCGCATCAGCTCGGCCAGCATGATGGCGCGCGGCACCACCGGAATCCGCGCGGCGCGCGCCGCGATGACTTCCGGGTTGTCGCCCGCCACCGCCGTGGAGGTCACGATGGCGTCGGCGCCCGTCACGTTGCTGGCCACGTGGCCGATGGAGATCTTCATGCCCAGGCCGGCCAGGCGGCGGGTCACCGCCGATTCGTGCAGGTCGGAGCCGCTGATGGCGTAGCCCAGGTTGAGCAGGACCTCGGCGATGCCGCTCATGCCGGAACCGCCCACGCCGACGAAATGGATGTGTTGAATTCTGTGTTTCATGATTGACGCCCCGCTGCCTGTTCGCAAACGTCGGCGATATGGGCCGCGGCCTCGGGGCGCGCATGCGCGCGCGCCCGTTCGGCCACGGCCTGGAGTTCTTCCCGGGTGCGCTGGCCCAGCCAGTCCGCCAGCCACTGGGGCGTGAGGGCGGATTGCGGCTGCAGCCAGGCGGCCTGCGCGTCGCTGAGGAAGCGCGCATTGGCGGTCTGGTGATCGTCGATGGCGTGCGGAAACGGCACGAAAAGCGCGGCCACGCCCGCCGCCGCCACTTCGGACACCGTCATGGCGCCGGCGCGGCAGATCAGCAGGTCGGCCGCGCCCAGCTCGCCCGCCATGTCGTCGATGAAGGCGCGGCAGTCGGCCTGCACGCCCGCCCCGGCGTAGGCCTGCAGCAGCGCCGGCAGGTGCTGCTCGCCGGCCTGGTGCACGACCTCCGGCCGGCGCTCGGGAGCCATGGCGGCCAGCGCCGGCGGCAGCACGGTATTCAGGGCGTGCGCGCCCAGGCTGCCGCCCACCACCAGCAGACGCAACGGGCCGGTGCGCTCGCCGTAGCGGCGCGCCGGCCCGGGCAGCGCGCAAAAATCGGCCCGCACGGGGTTGCCCAGGGCCTCGCCCTTGGGCAGCACCTCCGGAAACCCGCTCAGGACGCGGCGCGCCATGCGCGCGAGCCAGCGGTTGGCGGTGCCCGCCACCGCGTTCTGTTCGTGCACGACCAGCGGCAGGCCGCGCAGGGCCGCGATCACGCCCCCGGGGAATGCCACGTAGCCGCCCATGCCCAGCACCACGTCGGGGCGCGCATACGAGAGCCTGGACCATGCCTGCGCGAAGGCGCGCAGCAGCATGAACGGCAGCTTGAGCAAGGTGGAGAATCCCTTGCCGCGCACGCCCGCGAAGCGCAGCGGCACCAGCTCGATGCCGCGCGGCGGCACCAGGCGGCCTTCCATCTTTTCCGGATTGCCCAGCCACAGCACCCGCCAGCCGCGCGCGCGCAGCACCTCGGCCACGGCCAGGCCGGGCATGATGTGTCCGCCCGTGCCGCCCGCCATGATGAGGATGGTGCCCGCGCTCATACCCGCCCCCCGCGCATCATGATGCGGTTTTCCACGTCCACGCGGATCAGCATGGCCAGCGCGCACACGTTCATGACCACGCCCGAGCCGCCGTAGCTCATCAGCGGCAGGGTCAGCCCCTTGGTGGGCAGCAGTCCCAGGCACACGCCCATGTTGATGAAGGCCTGCACGCCGAACCATATCGCCACGCCCTGCGCGACCATGCCGGCGAAGGTGCGCTCCATGGCGATGGCCTGCCGGCCGATGTCGAAACCGCGCTGCACGATGAGGGCGAACAGGCAGATCACCAGCATCACGCCGGCAAAGCCCAGTTCCTCGCCCACCACGGCCATGAGGAAGTCGGTATGGGCCTCCGGCAGGTAGTGCAGCTTCTCGACGCTGGCGCCCAGTCCCACGCCCAGCCATTCGCCGCGGCCCAGCGCGATCAGCGAATGCGAGAGCTGGTAGGCGCTGCCGTAGGCGTTGTCCTCGTTCCAGGGATCCAGGTAGGCGAACAGGCGGGCCCGGCGCCAAGGCGACAACCAGATCAGCAGCAGGAAGGTGCCCATCAGCACGCCCAGCAGGCTGCTGAAGAACTTGCCGTTGATGCCGCCCAGGAAAAGAATGCCGATGGCAATCGCCACGATCACCATGAACGCGCCCAGGTCGGGCTCGAGCAGCAGCAGCAGGCCCACCGCGCCGAGGGCGCAGGCCATGGGCACGAAGCCGCGCAGGAAGGACTGCATGTGCTCCTGCTTGCGCACCGTGTAGTCGGCGGCGTAGAGCAAGGCGGCGACCTTCATCAGCTCGGACGGCTGGAAGTTCAGCGGCCCCAGCGGAATCCAGCGGTGCGCGCCGTTGACTTCGCGGCCGATGCCCGGAATGAGCACCGCCGCCAGCAGGACCAGCGACACGGCGAACAGGGGGAAGGCCATGCGCTGCCAGAAGCGGATGGGAATGGTGAGCACCACCGCGCCGCCCACCAGGCCGGCGCAGATGAACAGGCCGTGGCGCAGCACGAAGTAATAGCGCCCGTAGGAGGCGTAGCGCGGGCCGTCGGCCAGGGCGATAGACGCCGAATACACCATCAGCAGGCCGAGCAGCAGCAGCGTGGACGCGGCCAGCACCAGCGGCAGGTCGTAGTTGCGCATGCGGGTGCGGCCGGGCCGCACGGCGTTGACGCTGGCAGTGAGTTCGGCGAACAGGCTCATGCCACCTCTCCCCGGTCGCGGGCCAGATCCTCGACCTCTTCCACGAACACCTGCCCGCGATGCGGATAGTTGCGATACATGTCGAGGCTGGCGCAGGCGGGCGACAGCAGCACGGCATCGCCCTCCCGGGCCAGCTCGGCGGCGCGGCGCACGGCTTCGCGCATGTCGTGGGCGGACACGCAGGGCACGCCCGTGGTTTCCAGCGTGCGGCCGATCTCCGGCCCGTCCTGGCCGATCAGCACCACGGCGCGCGCATGCTGCGCCACCACCGGCACCAGCGGCGAGAAATCCTGGCCCTTGCCCTGGCCTCCGGCGATCAGCACCGCCTTCTGGCCCAGCCCTTCCAGCGCGGCGACGGTGGCCCCCACGTTGGTGCCCTTGCTGTCGTTGATGTAGTCCACGCCGCCGACCGTGCGCACAAAAGCGGCGCGGTGCGGTTCTCCGGCGTATTCGCGCAGCGCGCGCAGCATGGCGGCCCAGCCCAGGTCCAGGCAGCGGCCCAGCTGCAGCGCGGCCAGCGCGTTCAGGGCATTGTGAATGCCCCGGATGCGCAGCGCGTCGGCGGGCATCAGCCGGCTCGGGCGGCCGGCCGCCCGAGCCGGCTCGGGCGCGTCTTTCTTGCGGCGCGCCGGCGGCGCCGGCTCGTAGAAATCCAGCGGCTCGCAAGCCACCAGCCAGGCCATGCCCTGTCCCGGCTCCAGGCCCACGTCGCCCACCAGCGCGGGCAGGTCGCGGCCGAAGCTGCGCACGTTGAGCGCGTTGAGCGACTTCACCATGCGGGTCGTGAGCGGGTCGTCGCGGTTGACGATGGCGATGCGCGCCATGCCCAGCAGCCGGGCCTTGGCCTCGGCGTAGGCTTCCATGCCGCCGTGCCAATCGAGGTGATCCTGCGTGACGTTCAGCACCACGGCGGCGTCGGCCATCAGGCTGCGCGTGGTTTCCAGCTGGAAGCTCGACAGTTCCAGCACCCACACCTGCGGCAGCGCGTCTTCGTCCAGGGCGCGCATCAGCGCGGTGAGCGCGGCCGGACCGATGTTGCCGGCGGCCAGCGCGGACAGGCCGCTGGCCTCGACCAGCGCGCGCGTCAGGGCGGTGACCGTGGTCTTGCCGTTAGTGCCCGTGACGGCGAGCAGGCGGGGCCGGTATTCGCGCTGCTCGGCCAGCTGGGCCAGCGCACGCGCGAACAGCTCGATTTCGCCCACGATTTCGATGCCGCGCGCGCGCGCCTCGGCCAGCAGCGGACCGGCCGGCGCCTGGCGCGGCGCCAGGCCCGGGCTTGCCACCACCTGGTCCACATCGTCCAGCAGCGCCAGTTCGAAGAACTGGTCGCAGCCCAGACGGAATTCCACGTCCGCATCGGCCAGCGCGGCGCGCAGGGCCTCCAGACCGCCCGGCTCGGCACGGGTGTCCGCCACGCGCAGCCGGGCGCCCTCGCGGGCGAGCCAGCGCGCGGCGGCCACGCCCGTCTCTCCCAATCCGAGGATCAGGACGAGCGGCGCATCGGCGCGGGAGGTTTCCATCGTATTCATCGCAACTTCAGGGTAGAAAGACCGATCAGCACCAGCATCATGGTGATGATCCAGAACCGCACCACCACCTGGGTCTCCTTCCAGCCGCCCACTTCGAAATGGTGATGCAGCGGGGCCATGCGGAAAATGCGCCTGCCGGTTCCGTAGCGGCGCTTGGTGTACTTGAACCACGTCACCTGCATCATCACGGACAGGGTCTCGACCACGAACACGCCGCCCATGATGAAGAGCACGATTTCCTGGCGCACGATGACCGCGATCGTGCCCAGCGCACCGCCCAGGGCCAGCGCGCCCACGTCGCCCATGAACACCTGCGCCGGGTAGGCGTTGAACCAGAGAAAGGCCAGCCCCGCGCCGCCGATGGCCGCGCACAGCACCATGAGTTCCGACGCGCCGGGAATGTACGGAAAGAGCAGGTATTTGGAATAGTCGACCCGGCCCACCACGTAGGCGAAGATGCCCAGGGCGCTGCCCACCATGACGGTGGGCATGATGGCCAGGCCGTCCAGCCCGTCCGTGAGGTTGACGGCGTTGCTGGTGCCCACGATCACGGCCCAGGTCAGCGCCACGAATCCCAGCACGCCCAGCGGATAGCTCACCGACTTGAAGAACGGCACGATCAGGTCGGCGCGCGTGGGCAGCGGCATGGTGAAGCCGCTGGCCACCCAGCTCTTGAAGAGCGGCCACAGCTCGGCATTGGCCGGCGCGGAAACCGCGAACGCCAGGTACACCGCGGCCACCAGCCCGATGGTGGCCTGCCAGAAGAACTTCTGGCGCGCGGGCATGCCCTCGGGGTCGCGATAGACCACCTTGCGGTAATCGTCCATCCAGCCGATCCAGCCGAAGCCGAAGGTGACGAGCAGCACGACCCACACGAAACGGTTGGTCCAGTCGGCCCAGAACAGCGTGCTGATGGCGATGGAAATCAGGATCAGCGCGCCGCCCATGGTGGGCGTGCCCGTCTTGACCAGGTGCGATTCGGGACCGTAGGCGCGCACCGCCTGGCCGATCTTCATCTCGGTCAGCTTGCGGATCACGCGCGGGCCGGCCATCAGGCCGATCAGCAGCGCCGTGGCGCACGCCAGCACGGCGCGCAGCGTGATGTATTCGAACACGCCCAGGGCGCGCACATCGTCGGAAAGCAGCCGGGCGATCTCAAGCAGCATGCTGCTCTCCTTCCCCCTGGGGCGCCGCGTCGTCAAAAGAAGCAAAAACCTTCACTACCCGCTCCATGCGCATAAAGCGCGAACCCTTTACCAATACGCAGGACGGGCGCATGCCGCGCATTGCGGCAACTACTTCGTCAACCGATGCGCAGGCGCGCGCGCCTGCGCCGTAGGCGGCGGCCGCCGCCCGGCTGGCCTCGCCCAGCGTGAACAGCGCGTCGAGCCCCTGCTCGCGCGCATAGCGCCCCACCTCCTCGTGCATGGCGGGGCCGTTGTCTCCGACTTCGCCCATGTCGCCCAGCACCAGCACGCGGGTGCCAGGCATGCGGGCCAGGACATCGATGGCCGCGCGAACGGAGTCAGGGTTCGCATTGTAGGTGTCATCGATAAGTAATGTTCCGTCACGCATTGTCTTGCGCTGCATCCGGCCCGAAACCGGGGCGAAAGCGGCCAGTGCGCGCACCGCCGTCTCCAGCGGCGCGCCGGCGGCAATGGCGCTGGCGATGGCGGCCAGCGCGTTGCGCAGGTTGTGCAGGCCCGGCACCGGCAGGGACAGATCGGCCATGCCCAGCGGCGTGACGACGCGACAGCGGGTGCCCTCGACGCCGGCCTCGATCTGCTCGGCATACACGTCCAGCCCGGGCTGCAGGCCAAAGCGCAGCGCCCGGCGCGGCTCGGCCAGCGCGGCCCAGATCGGCGAATACGGCTCGTCGCCCGGATAGACCGCCACGCCGTCGTCCGGCAGCGCCGCGATGCAGGCGCCATTCTCGCGCGCCACCGCCTCCACGCTATGCATGAATTCCTGGTGCTCGCGCTGCGCATTGGTGACCAGCGCCACCGTGGGCGCCGCGATGGCTGCAAGTTGCGCGATCTCGCCGGGATGGTTCATGCCCAGCTCGAATACGGCGGCGCGGTGGCGGGCATCGAGGCGCAGCAGCGTCAGCGGCACGCCGATATCGTTGTTCAGGTTGCCCGCGGTCGCCAGGCTGGCCTCCGGCCCCTGCCAGGCCGCCAGCATGGCCGCGATCATTTCCTTGGTGGTGGTCTTGCCGTTGCTGCCCGTCACGGCCACCACGGGCAGCCGGTAGCGGGCGCGCCAGGCCGCCCCCATGCGCATCAGCGCGGCACGCGTGTCGCCCAGCAGAATCTGCGGCAGCGGCACGTCCGGCATGCGGCGCGCGACCACGGCCGCGCAGGCGCCGCGCGCCGCCGCCTGGTCCAGATAGTCGTGCGCGTCGAAGTTCTCGCCCGCCAACGCGACGAACAGCTGGCCCTGCGACAGGCTGCGCGTGTCGGTGGACACGCCCGCGGCATGCGGCAGCACCAGCGCCAGGCGCGCCCATTCGCGGTCGTCGAAAGGCAGCTTGCGTCCGCCGATGTCCTGGTAGGTTTCGTGTCCCTTGCCGGCCAGCAGCACCACGTCTTCCGGCGCGCTGCGCCACACGGCTCCCGCGATGGCCAGGGCGCGGTCCGGCTGGACCTCGGCCTGGGCCGAAGCGGGCAGCCCCGCCATGATCTGCGCGATGATGGCGTCCGGGGACTCGCTGCGCGGGTTGTCGCTGGTCACGATGACACGGTCGGCCAGCTCGGCCGCGATGCGCCCCATGACCGGACGCTTGCCCGGATCGCGCTCGCCGCCGCAGCCGAAGAGGCAGACCAGGCGGCCGCCGCGCGTCTGCGCCACCGGGCGCAGCGCGGCCAGCGCGCGCGACAGCGAATCGGGCGTATGCGAATAGTCCACCACCACGAGCGGGCAGGGGCCCGAGCCCGGCGGCAGCAGCGGCTCGACGGCCTGCAGCCGCCCGTCCACCGGATCGGTGGCGGCCAGCTCGCGGGCGATCTGCGCGAAGGGCAGTCCCAGCTCGTACAGCACGCCGGCCACGAGCAGCAGATTGGACACGTTGTGCGGCCCCAGCAGGCGCGTGACGATCTGCGCCTCGCCATGCGGGGACACCAGGGTGAACACCTGCCCCTGCGCCGTGGCCTGCAGGCCGCGCGCGCGCATGGCCGCGGGCACGCCGGGGGCTTCGTCCAGGCTGTAGCCCATGGCCAACTCGGCCGGCAGCGCGGCCAGCAGCCGGCGGCCGGCCTCGTCGTCCGCGTTGATCACGGTGGCGCCCAGCCCGGGCCAGCGGAACAGCCGGGCCTTGGCCGCCTCGTAGCGCTCCATCGTGCCGTGATAGTCGAGATGGTCGCGCGTCAGGTTGGTGAAGGCCGCGAGCGCCACGCGCACGCCGTCCATGCGGCCCTGTTCGATGCCGATGGACGAAGCCTCCATGGCCACCGCCTTCGCTCCGGCATCGCGCATCGCGGCCAACAGGCGGTGCACGGTCAGCACGTCGGGCGTGGTCAAGTTGCCGCCCAGCGCCGTACCGTCGGGCAGCACGGCGCCCAGCGTGCCGATGGTGCCGCAGGGCTTGCCATTGCGGCTCAGCGCATGGGCGATCCACTGCACGCACGAAGTCTTGCCGTTGGTGCCGGTGACGGCGACCACGGCCAGCCCGGACGACGGCCGCCCGTACCAGGCGTCGCCCAGTTCGCCCAGCAGTCCGCGCAGCCCGCGCACGGGCAGGGCGACCGGCGCCGCAGCCTCGGGCAACGGCACGGATTCGCTATCTCCGGCCTCGACCAGCACGGCGGCGGCCCCCTGGGCCAGGGCCTGGTCTATATAGAGGCGCCCATCGCTGGACAGGCCCGGGCAGGCCACGAAGACGTCTCCCGGCGCGATGTCGCGCGAGTCCAGCCGCAGGTCGGCGGTAAGCGCGACCCGTCCATGCAACCACGCCACGACCTCGGCGGCCGTGGCGGCGGGGGGAAAGCGCAAGCCCCGGGCGCTCATCTGCCTGGCTCCTTGATTCCGGCAACGATAGTGGATTCGAAGGGCGCGTCGGGACGCACCCCCATCAATCTGAGACTGCCCCCGACGATGCGGGAGAACACCGGCGCCGCGATCGCGCCGCCGTAATAGCCGCCCACCGTGGGTTCGTCGACCGACACGGCCACCACGATGCGGGGATCGGACACCGGCGCAAAACCGACATAGGAACTGCGATACCGATGGGTGCTGTACTTGCCGTCCACGATCTTGCGCGCGGTGCCGCTCTTGCCCGCCACGCGGTAGCCCTGCACCATCGCGGCCTTCGTGCCCTCGGGGCCGGCGGCCGCCTCGAGCATGCCGCGCACCATTGCCGCCGTCTTGGGCGAATAGACCTTCACGCTGGTGGGATCGCTGTCGCGCTTGACCAGCGTAAGCGACACCATGTCGCCGTTGCGCGCGAACACCGTGTAGGCGCGAGCCACCTGCAGCAGCGAGACGGACAGGCCGTAGCCGTAGGCCATGGTGGCCTTTTCGATCAGGCGCCAGCGGTCCCAGGGCCGCAGGCGGCCGGGCGCCGCGCCGGGAAAGCCGATCTGGGGCGCCTGGCCCAGGCCCAGCTCCGTGAAGCGGTCCCACATCTCGCGGGACTCCAGCTTTTCGGAAATCATGGTCATGCCGATGTTGCTGGACTTGCGCAGCACGCCCGCCACGTCCAGCGTGCCGTTGCGGCTCACATCGCTGATGGTGCTGCCCTGGTAGACGAAGCGGCCGTTGCCGGTTTCGAACAGCGTATTCGTGGTGATGCGGCCCAGGTCCAGCGCCAACGCCGCGGTAAAGGGCTTCATGATGGAGCCCGGCTCGAACGTGTCCGTGATGGCCTGGTTGCGCAGGTTGACGCCGTGGAAAGTGTCGCGGTTGTTCGGGTCGAAGGTGGGCACGTTGGCCAGCGCCAGGATCTCGCCCGTGTGCACGTCCAGCACCACGGCGGTCGCGCCCTTGGCCTGGTGCTTTTCCATCGCGTCCTTCAGCTCCTTGAACACGAGATACTGCAGGCGCGTGTCGATGGACAGGCGCAGGTCGCGCCCGTCCACGGGCGGCGTGACGGCGCGCACGTCCTCGATGACCCGGCCGAGCCGGTCCTTGATGACGCGGCGGCTGCCGGGGCGGCCCGACAGTTGCTGGTTGAACGCCAGCTCGACGCCTTCCTGGCCCTGGTCCTCGATGCTGTTGAACCCGATCACGTGGGCCATCACGTCGCCGTCAGGATAGTAGCGGCGGGTTTCGGCAAGCTGGTGTATGCCGGGCAGGTTCATCTGCTTGATCTTGTCGGCCACGTCCATGGCCACCTGGCGCTTCAGGTAGACGAAGTTCTTGTCCTCGTCCACCAGGCGATGGCGCAGGTCGGCCGCCGGCATTTCCAGCAGCTTGGCAAGCGCGTCGAGCTGGGCGGGCGTGGCCTGCTTGGCATCCTCGGGAATGGCCCAGATGGCGCGCGCCGGCACGCTGGAGGCGAGCACCACGCCGTTACGGTCCAGGATCTTGCCGCGCGTGGCGGCCAGGGTCAGAGTGCGTTCGTAGCGGCGCTCGCCCTGCTGCTGCAGGAACTCGGTGGACAGCCCCTGGAGGAACAGCGCCCGGCCGGCCAGCACGACGAATCCGCAGAACAGCAGGATCAGCACCAGGCGCGCGCGCCAGGCGGGAAGCTGCCCGCGCAGCACGGGATTGTCGAAGAAAGGCACGCGCTTCATTGCGCGCCTCCGGCCGGAGCGGGCGCCGCCGGCTGGCTCGCCTGCGCCTGATTGATATAGAGCGTGCGGTCCGGAACGATGGAAATCATCTTCAGGCCGTCGCGGGCGATGGCGTCCACGCGGGCGTTGCGCGCATATTCGGCGCGCTCGAGCTGGAGGCGGCGCCAGTTGACTTCGAGGTCGCGCGCCTGGGCCTGGTCGCGGCCCAACTCGATGAAGAGCTGGCGCGACTGGTAGCGGCTGGTCACCAGGGAAATGGCCGACAGCATCAGCAGGGCGGCCACGATCAGGTTGAGACGACCCATCAGCGGCGCCCTCCCTTGCCCCGGCGCGGGGCGGAAGCATCGCTGCCGGGCAGCGCGCCGGTTTTCACGAACGCGGCGCCGCCTTCCGGCGGCAGCGGGGCGTCGGTGCGTTCGGCCGCGCGCAAGACCGCCGAACGCGCGCGCGCATTGCCGGCGACTTCTGCGTCGTCGGCCACCACGCGCCCGAGGGAGCGCAGCACGGGCTGGGGCATTTCGCTTTCGCGCAGGGGCAGGCGCGCATGCGCGGCAGCCGGCCTGGCCGCCGCCGCGATGCACTGCTTGACCATGCGGTCTTCAAGCGAATGAAAACTGATCACCGCCAACCTTCCCCCCGGGGCGAGCAGGTCTAGAGCTGACGCGAGGGTGCGCGCGAGCTCTTCGAGTTCCCGATTGATGTAAATCCGTAGAGCCTGAAAGGTGCGTGTTGCCGGATGCTGGCCCTTTTCGCGAGTGCGGACGGCGCCGGCGACGCACTCGGCAAGCTCGAGCGTGGAGCGCAGCGGCCTTGTTGCGCGGCGAGCAGCAATCGCCTTTGCAACCTGAAAAGCAAACCGTTCTTCGCCATAATCTGCTATGACCTCCCGCATCTCATCCACGCTGGCTTGCGCCAGCCATTCCGCCACCGTGGGTCCACGAGTGGTGTCCATCCTCATGTCGAGGGGGCCGTCCTTCATGAAGGAAAAGCCCCGCCCGGCATCGTCGATCTGAGGCGACGACACCCCCAGATCCAGCATCACGCCATCGATCCGCTCGATGCCGCGCTGCGCCAACTCTTCGGCCATGGTGGCAAATCCGCCATGCACCACCGTCACCCTGGCATCCCGGGCGGCCAGTTCGCGGGCCGCGGCGATCGCCTGGGGATCCTTGTCGAACACCACCAGCCGGGCGCGCGGCCCGAGCCGGCCCAGCAGCTCGCGGCTGTGCCCGCCCCGCCCGAACGTGCCGTCCACGAACACGCCTTCCTCGGCGCGCCGTGCGGCATCGCTCGCCTGCCGGGGCTGCGCGCGGCTCGCGCCCTTGCCGCCGAACTCCGGCAGCAACAAGGCGTCCACCGTCGGCTCCAGCAGGACGGGCCGGTGTTCGAATTCCATAAGCTGTTTCAGAACGAAAACTGGTTCAACACGTCCGGCATCCCCTTGGCCAGGTCCTCGGCCTCGCGGCTGGCCAGGGTAGCGGCATCCCACAGCTCGAAGTGAGAGCCCATGCCGAGCAGCATCACGTCGCGCGTCATACCGGAAGCGTTGCGCAGTTCAGGAGCGATCAGCACACGGCCGGAACTGTCCAGTTCCACGTCCTGAGCATTGCCGAGCAACAGCCGCTGCAGCGCGCGCGCCGACATGGGAAACGCGGCGATCTGCTCGCGCTTCTTTTCCCATTCCGGCCGCGGGTAGACCAGCAGACAGCCGTCGGGGTGGCGGGTCAGGGTCAGGCGGCCTTCGGCCTGCGCGATGAGCGCGTCACGATGCCGGGTCGGAATGGAGATCCGACCCTTGGCATCCAGCGTGAGCGCGCTGCTTCCCTGAAACACCACTTTTACCCCACTTAATTGCACAATTTCCTACTTTTTTCCACTCTACGGGAAGGGGCAGGGGCGGTCAAGCGCGCGGTTGCAATTTTTTCAATCACAACAAGGACTTAGAGCAATTTGTAAAAGGCAAAAAAGAAAAACCTCCCAATAAATCAGGAGGTTGCGTCACACTCTAAAAGTCCTTCTTCAGAAGTAGGCGCTAATGCGGGACTCGTCTCGCCTTGGGCGCGAGGATTTAGTCCGGCAGCATGGGGAGTTTGCGGCTGGCGGACCGGCGGATGGCATCCGGACGCCATCCACGCCGGCCGGAAATGCCGTCCGGGCAAAAAACGGTGACAAGACGGGTCTGTAGGCCGGATTCTGTACGCCGGGTTTCCCCGGCGGGCAATCATTCCTCTGCGCGGATCATTGCTGAGCCGCTGTAGCCATCTACCCGCATGCTCGGACGAGCCGCCCTTTCCGGCCCGAAGGCCGTGCGCATGCCTATTTGATGTTGCTCCGGATAGAGGTTGCCGCGTTTCACCCTGCGATGCCGCCCGCCGTCGCCGGCCGGCGCGATACGGAGATGGCCGTACCTGTGCGCGCGATGCGCGCCCGCCCCGCAGACTCGTCTCTGTGGCCCTGTTCCTCGGCGACGCCCGAAAGCGCCGCCGGACGGCCGTTAGCCGCTATCCTGCCCTGTGGAGTCCGGACCTTCCTCGAGGGAATTTCTCCCCCGCGATTGCCCGACCCGCCTTGCGGCTGCCATTGTAGTACAGCATCCCGGCCCGTCCCCGCATGCGATCCGGCCCGATGCGGCCCCATGAGATCCCTCCCCCTGCGCGCGCGGCGCGGCCCTCGATGGACCCGCGCCGGCCGGACAGCCGTGCCTTCCTGCGACAATACACGCTGACACGCAAAAAAGCAGATTTCCGATTCCCATGGCGCTCGCAACCCTCATCACCCTCACCGACGTCCAGCTCGCCTACGGGCACCATCCCCTGCTGGACCATGCCGACTTCTCCATCCAGGAAGGCGAACGCATCGGCCTCATCGGCCGCAACGGCGCCGGCAAGTCTTCGCTGCTCAAGCTGCTCGACGGCCGCACCCAGCCCGACGACGGCGACATCTCGCGCGCCTCGGGCCTGCGCGTGGCCACGGTCGAACAGGAACCCGAGCTGGACGAAAACGCCACGGTCTTCGACGTCGTGTGCAACACCGGCGCCGAACACGAAGACTGGCAGCGCCCCTCCCGCGTGCGCGCCACGCTCGAAAAGCTCGGCCTGCCGGCCGACGCGCAGATCGCCGGCCTGTCGGGCGGCACGCGCAAGCGCGTGGCCCTGGCACGCGCACTGGTGGACGAGCCCGACCTGCTGCTGCTGGACGAACCTACCAACCACCTGGATTTCGAAGGCATCGCCTGGCTCGAGGACATGCTGCGCGCCTGGCGCGGCGCGGCCGTCATCATTACGCACGACCGCCGGTTCCTGGACGCCATCGCCACCCGCATCGTCGAGCTCGACCGCGGGCGACTGCTCAGCTTTCCTGGCAATTTCACGCAATGGCAGGAACGCAAAGCCCAGTGGCTGGAATCCGAACGCCTGGAGCAGGCGCGGTTCGACAAGCTGCTGGCCCAGGAAGAAGTCTGGATACGCAAGGGCGTGGAAGCGCGCCGTACCCGCAACGAAGGACGGGTGCGCCGGCTGGAGCGGCTGCGCGTGGAGCGCGCCGAGCGCCGCGAACGCGTGGGCAACGTCTCGCTGGCGCTGGCCGAAGGCCAGCGTTCCGGCAAGCTGGTGGCCGAGCTGGACCACGTCAGCAAGCGCTTCGGCGACAAGATCGTAGTGAACGACTACTCCACCACCATCCTGCGCGGCGACCGCATCGGCATCATCGGCCCCAACGGCGCGGGCAAAACCACGCTGCTCAAGCTGATCCTGGGCGAGCTGCAGCCCGACAGCGGCGCCACCCGCCTCGGCACCAATGTCTCGGTGGCCTATTTCGACCAGATGCGCGCCCAGCTCGACGAAGACGCCGCGCTGGTGGACATCATCAACCCCGGCAGCGAATGGGTGGAGATCGGCGGCGCGCGCAAGCACGTCATGAGCTACCTGGGCGACTTTCTGTTCTCGCCCGCGCGCGCCGGCTCGCCGGTGCGCAGCCTGTCGGGCGGCGAGCGCGCCCGCCTGCTGCTGGCCCGGCTCTTCGCCCGCCCCGCGAACGTGCTGGTGCTGGACGAACCCACCAACGACCTCGACATCGAAACCCTGGAACTGCTCGAAGAGCTGCTGCAGGAATACGCCGGCACCGTGCTGCTGGTCAGCCACGACCGCGCCTTCCTGAACAATGTGGTCACGCAGACCATCGCCTGGGAAGGCGAAGGCCGCTGGCGCGATTACGTGGGCGGTTATGACGAATGGTTCGCGCAGCGCCCGGCCCCGGCCGCGCCCGCGCCGGCCGAGAAAGCGCCCCGCGCCGACGAGGCGGCCAGCCGCGCCAAGGCCGCCAAGCCCCGGCCCGGCCCCAAGCCCGGCAAGATGAATTCCTGGGAGCTGCGCGAACTGGAAGGACTGCCCGACGCCATCGCCGCGCTGGAAGCGCAACAGGCGGAGCTGGCCGAAAAGCTGGCCGACGGCAGCCTCTACCGCGACGCGCCCGCCGAAGTGGAGCGCATCAACAGCGAACTGGCGCGCCTGGAAAGCGAGCTGGAGGACAAATTCGCGCGCTGGGAACAGCTGGAAGCGCGCCGCGACGGCACGCTCTGAATGCGCGCCCGGCGCGCTTTCAGTGCGCGCGCCAGGCCAGCGATTCGCCCGCCGCCAGCGGCACCAGCGTGGTGTCGCCGAACGGCACTTCCGCCGGCACCTGATAGGCTTCTCGCGCCAGCGTCAGCGTGCCGGTGTTGCGCGGCAGCCCATAGAAGTCGGGCCCGTGGAAGCTGGCGAAGGCCTCGAGCTTGTCGAGACGCCCCGCGGCCTCGAAGGCCGTGGCGTAGAGCTCCATGGCGTGCAGCGCGGTGTAGCAGCCCGCGCAGCCACAGGCGTGTTCTTTCAGGCCGCGCGCGTGCGGCGCGCTGTCGGTGCCGAGGAAGAAGCGCGGGTTGCCGCTGGTCGCGGCTTCCACCAGGGCCTGCCGGTGCGTCTCGCGCTTCAGGATGGGCAGGCAGTACCAATGCGGACGCACCCCGCCCAGGAAAATCGCATTGCGGTTGTACAGCAGGTGCTGGGGGGTGATGGTGGCCGCCACCGGGCCTTCCGCGTCGCGCACGTAATGCGCGCCTTCCTTGGTGGTGATGTGCTCGAACACCACCTTGAGCGCCGGGAACGCGCGGCGCAGCGGCACCATGACCCGCTCGACGAACACCGCTTCGCGGTCGAACACGTCGATGGCCTGATCGGTCACTTCGCCGTGCACGAGCAGCGGCATGCCGCAATTCTCGAGCGCCTCGAGCGCCTTCGCGCATTTGCCCAGCAGGTCCGTCACGCCCGCGTCCGAATTGGTGGTGGCGCCCGCCGGATACAGCTTCACCGCGTAAACCTGGCCCGAAGCGTGCGCGCGCGCGATTTCCTCGGCCGAGGTGTTGTCGGTCAGGTAGAGTGTCATGAGCGGATCGAACGCGCCGGGCGCCACGCCGGCCGCCGACAGCGCTTCGAGAATGCGGCCGCGATAGGCCAGCGCCTGCTCGGTGGTGGTCACCGGCGGCTTGAGATTGGGCATGATGATGGCGCGCGCGAACTGGCGCGCCGTATCCGCAACCACGGCCCGCAGCGCCGCGCCGTCGCGCAGATGCAAGTGCCAGTCGTCGGGGCGGGTGATGGTGAGCTGCGTGGTCGTTTGAGTGGACATGGAAAGCTTCTTAATCTGCCAGCGGCATGCCCCGTTCGGCCAGCGCGCAGAACATGGCGCTGCCCAGGGGAATGACGGCATCGTTGAAATCGAAATGGGAATTGTGCAGCACGCAGCCGGACTCGGCGCCGCCCTGGCCCAGGCGGAAATAAGCGCCCGGCTTGCTCTGCAGCATGAAAGAAAAGTCCTCCGAGCCCATCGAAGGCGTCAGGTCGCGCACCACGTTTTCCTTGCCGATCATCTCGGTGGCGATGTCCGCCACCAGGTTGGCGTGCTGCGGGGTGTTGAGCGTGGCGGGGTAGATGCGTTCATAGGTGACCTCCGCGGTTCCGCCGAAGGCTCCGGCGATCGCCGTGACCAGCTCGCGCATGCGCGCCTCCACCATTTCCTGCACCGAGCGGCGAAAGGTGCGCACCGTGCCCACCAGCCGGGCCTCGCGCGGAATCACGCTCATGGCGCCCGGATGGCCCGCCTGCATCGAGCCGATGGACACCACGGCCGAATCCAGCGGGTTCACGTTGCGCGAGACTATGGTCTGCAGCGCAGTGATCACCTGCCCCGCGATCGTCACGGGATCGATGGTCTGGTACGGATGCGCGCCATGGCCGCCCCGTCCGGTAATGAGGATTTCGAAGCGGTCGGCCGCCGCCATCATCGGCCCGGGATTGACGCCGATGGTGCCCGGGCGCAGCCCCGGCCAGTTGTGCAGGGCATAGATGGCGTCGCACGGAAAGGTGTCGAACAACCCGTCTTCCAGCATGGCCTTTGCGCCGCCGCGCCCTTCTTCGGCCGGCTGGAAAATGAGCACCGCTGTGCCGTCGAAGTTGCGCGTCTGCGCCAGGTACTTGGCCGCGCCGATGAGCACGGCCGTATGCCCGTCGTGGCCGCAGCCGTGCATCAGGCCCGGCTTGGTGGACTTGTGGGCAAAGTCGTTGTCTTCCGTCATGGGCAGGGCGTCCATGTCGGCGCGCAGCCCGATCATGCGGCCGCTGTCGCAGCGCTTGCCGCGTATCACCCCCACCACGCCGGTCTTGCCGATGCCGCGATGCACCTCGATGCCCAGCGCCTCCAGCGCGCCTGCCACGATACCGGAGGTGCGGACCTCCTCGAAACCCAGTTCGGGATGGGCGTGCAAATCGCGCCGCAATGCGGTCAATTCGTCATGAAAAAGCCGAATCGATTCCAACGGAGATCGTGCGTACATAGGACGTTACAGAATGCCGGGCTATGGGGGACGGTTTTGATATTTTAGTTGCTACAGAGGATAAATGCCTTTGTCTTTACCTGAGAGACACGTTATGCTCCGGCCGCAGGACAATTTTTCCAACAGCCAGAGAAGGAGCGCCGCATTATGGCCACAACCTCCAAACCCGCGACCGCGCGCAAGCCGAACGCCGCATTCATGAAGCCCCTGACCCCCAGCCCCGAGTTGGCCGCTGTCATTGGCTCGGAGGCCGTGCCGCGCACCGAGGTCACCAAGAAAATCTGGGAATACATCAAGAAGCACAACCTGCAAGACGCCAGCAACAAGCGCAACATCAACGCCGATGCCAAGCTGCGCCCGATCTTCGGCAAAGATCAGGTCACGATGTTCGAACTGACCAAACTGGTCAACGCGCATCTGAAGTAAGCAGGCAAAGGGCGTACGCGGTACGTCCCTGCCTCCTGCAGCCGGCCCGGCCCCAGTCCCTCCGCCCCTGAGCGAGGCATGCGCGGCCCGGCAAGTTGTCTCCGCGGCGCCGTCCTCCGCCGCAATCCCCCAAGCCTTCCCTCTCCGCCAGCCGCCCGACGCGCAGACATGGCCTGACCCCTCTCGCCTTGCCGGCCGACCCCGGGTATGCCGGAATGTCGCTTTCGGCCGCATTGCCGGGATAATGCCGCCGTGTCCGTTCTTTCCATCCGGCGTCCATGACCCCCGCAGCCCCGCTTGCCGAAACGATCGTCGGCGATCATCCTGCCATCGTCGCCCTGCGCGACCTGGTCCTGCGCGTGGCCCGCAGCCGCGCCAGCACGGTCCTCATCTATGGCGAAACCGGAACCGGCAAGGGCCTGGTGGCGCGCGCCCTGCACGACCACTCGAGCCGGGCGGACAAGCCTTTCACCGAGATCAATTGCGCCGCCATCCCCGGCAACCTGCTGGAATCGGAGCTTTTCGGCCATGAGCGCGGGGCTTTCACGGGCGCCGTGGCGCGCAAGATCGGCCTGCTGGAAACCGCCAACGGCGGCAGCGTGTTCCTGGACGAGGTGCGCGAGCTCGAGCCCATGATGCAGGCCAAGATACTCACGCTGCTCGACAGCCGGCGCTTTCGCCGCATCGGCGCCGTGCACGAACTGACCACGGACGTGCGCTTCATCGCCGCCACCAACAAGATCCTGCTGGGCGAAGTCCATGCCGGCAAGTTCCGCGACGATCTCTACTACCGTCTGCAGGTCGTGGCCATCAATCTGCCGCCGCTGCGGGAACGCGGCGACGATGTGTTCGTGCTGGCCGAGCGCTTCCTGGCACGCTACAACCGCCTGCACGCAAGCCGCTTCAAGCACATCGACGCCGCCGTGGAAGCAGCGTTCCGGCGCTATGCGTGGCCGGGCAATGTGCGCGAACTGAGCAATCTGCTGGAGCGCATCTGCATACTCGAAAACGGCGACACCGTAGGGGTGGAGCACCTGCCCGCCCGCATCCTGCGCAGCCCGTCGCCGGCCGCCCCGGCGGCGGCCGGCAGCTACGCCGAACGCACCGCCGCCTTCCAGCGCGGCATGATCGAGGCCGCCCTGGCGGCCCAGCGCGGCAATCTCGGAGAAACCGCCCGCGTCCTCGGCCTGTCGCGCCATGCGCTCAGGCACCAGATGGCCAAGCTGGGCATGGACAAGGGCGCCAGCCGCGCCTGAGCCGGCCGCGCCTGAGCCGGCCGCGCCTGAGCCGGCCGCGCCTGAGCCGGCCGCGCCTGAGCCGGCCGCGCCTGAGCCGGCCGCGCCTGGGCCGGCCGCGCCTCCTGGAGCGGTGGGCCCGGGTGCGGCCTGCGCGGGAGGAACCCGTCCGGGTGCGGCCGGCCTCGATGCGGCTGACGCCTTGCCCGCCGCGCCCGGCCTATTCGACGCTGATGTGGTGGCTCTGCGCCACCGCCCGCCATTGTTCCAGATCGCTGGCGACCCGCTTGCCGAATTCCCCGCTCGTCATGCTGGCGGGCACTGTGCCGTCCATGTCCAGCAGCGAGGTCGTCTCCGGCGAGCGCGCGATGCGGTTGATGGCCGCGTTGTAGCGGTCGACCAGATCTTGCGGCGTGCCCGCGGGCGCGAACACTCCCACCCAGATATCCACGGCATAGCCGGGCAGCACGCTGGCGGCCGGCGGCAGGTTGGGAAACGCCGCATGAGGCCCGCGCGCGGTCGTCGCCACCAGCTTGACCTTGCCGCCCTGCACCAGCGGCGCCAGCGAACTGTAGTTGGCCAGCATGATGTCGATCTGGCCGCCCGCCAGGTCCGAAGCCGCATTGGCCGCGCCCTTGTAAGGCACGTGCGTCATGGACACCCTGGCCGCGTCGTTCATCATCACCGTGGCCAGATGCGCCAGCGAGCCGATGCCGGCCGTGCCGTAGTTCAACGCGTCCGGCCGGGCCCGCGCGGCATCGAGCACCGCGCGCAGATCGCCATAGGGCTTGGCGCCGGACACCGCCAGCACCAGCGGCCCCTGCCCCACCATGGCCACCGGCGCGAAGCTCTTCACCGGGTCGTACGGCATGCGGGGCTGCGTGGCGGCGGACGTGAGAAACGTGGAAGACGTCAGCAGCAGCGTCGCTCCGTCCTTGGGCGATTTCGCCACGTACTCCGACCCGATCACCCCCGCCGCGCCCACGCGGTTCTCGACGATGACGACGGTCTTGAACTCCTCGGCCAGCTGCGGGGCGATGGCGCGGGCAATGGCGTCATTGCTGGCTCCCGCCGAAAACGGCACCACGATCTTGATCTGCTTGGGCACCGCCGTCTGCGCGCCGGCCTGCGCGGCCAGGGCGCAGGCGGCAAGCGCCAGGACTCTTATCATCATGCATTTCATGCGTTTTCCCCTTGTATGCGAACAGTCGTCGCCGCGCCGTCGTTCAGAGCGTCACGGGCACGTCCAGCAAAGGCGCGTACTGCTGCGCGCCGAAAATGTCGCCGTCGCCCGCCGACCCGCTCGGAGCCAGCCGGTAGAACGTGAACTTGATCGCCAGGCCCGGATCGTATTCCACGAAATCCGAAATCCGCTCCTGACCGATTCCATAGAGCGCTGCCACGCTCTCGCGCGTGACCGCGCCCGAGCGCTTCACGGCCTCATAGGTATCGCGGTCGCGGAAAATGATGTCGAAGGTGATCTTGTTCACCCCCGCGTTCTTGCTGCGTATGGTCTTGGCGAGTTCGCTCAGCTTTGTCGTGGCCATGGCGGATTCCTCAGGCTTCGGTAAGGTGGACCTGGAACAGGTCGAAAACATCGTCGACGGCAATCGTGTGGTTCAGTGTCCAGCGGTAGGCGGCGCTGGCGCGCACCACCTCGTCCAGCGGAAACGATACGGAACCGGCCGTGCCCTTCACGTCGGGCAGCCGCGCGTAGAACATCTGCCGCAGCCCGGTCAGGGTCAGCTCCTCGGCCATCTCTGCGGTCGGGGCCACGCCCTGCACCAGCACGCAAAGCTCGTGGCCCGGCTGATTGCGCAAGGGCTCGAGATCTCCCATTACGCCATCGCGGCCGTAGACTTTGTAGTGCAGTTCGTAGCCGACATCGCCGAAGCGCTCCCGCACCTTGTCCCGCGCCCAAGCGATCACGCGGTCGATATTGGCGATGGTGTAGGGATCGCGGATGCCGCAAAGCCCGATATAGCGCTCGCCCACCTTGCCCGATCCCTCTAGCTTCACCGTAATCTTTTCCGAGGGGACGAAACGCGAGCCCGTGATGCGCGTCGTCTTCTCGCTGATCTGCTCATAGCGGCATTCGCGCATGTCCAGCCGGCCGCCGGCGAAAAACTCCTCGTAGGGGTTGGAGCGCTCGTACATGGCGTGCCCCGCCACCGACGCCACGGTGCAACGCTGCTCGGGATGCATGGCGGTTACGCACACGTCGTCGTGGCTGATTTCCCCCATGACTGTCTCCTTGCCCCCGTACGGCTCGGCGCAGAAAGAGGCGCATTCCAGCACCTTGCCGAGGTAGTACGCCTGGTCGGCGGCATAGCCGTGATGCAGCGCCGGCGCGGCGAACACCGCTGCATCGGAACTGCGTCCGCCGATGATCACGTCCGCGCCGGCCTCCAGCAGTTTCAGGTACGGCTGCACGCCCGCCACGGCCACGATGCGGTCGGTGGCATCCAGCTCGGCCTCGCTCAGGTCGGCATAGCCATCCAGGCCCGTCACGGTCTGGCCTTCGCGCAGCTTGCGCCGCACGAAAGCCGGGTCCACTTCCGAATAGAAGTAGCCGATCTTGAACGGCGCCAGCCCGTGCTTGCGCGCCAGCTCCTTGATGATGCTCACATACAGGTCGACCCGGCTGTTCGAACCCGTGTCGCCGGCCGAGCCGATGATCATGGGCACGCCCAGCTCGCGCGCGGCCAGCAGCATCTGCTCCAGGTCATGCCGCTGCCAGGCTTCGGGGCTGGTGGAGGTATCCGACCCCAGCGGCACGGGGCCCACGTCGTCGCTGCCGGAATCGGCCGCGATGTAATCCGGCCCGGCCTGAACGCCGGCGCGGAAGCTCTCGACACGCAGCGGCGCAAAGCCGAGGTGCCCATTGGGACAAATGATTTTCAAAGAAGGCATATGTCTGGCTCAGGTAAAAGAAATGCCACGCGGGGAATGCCACGCGGCGCGTGGCCTCCTCATTCATGCAAAAGCCATGCCATGTGCCCGTCCCAGCCAAACCCCCTTGAAATCAAGATCTTGGCCGGTTGCCCTGCTTACTGATTCGCGCGTATTTCACGCTTATGCGCGATTTACCCGCACCAGCCTCCAACGCCCGGTTTCGGATCATCGGACCAGGATGGGGCCGCGGGACGAAAAAAAGCCGGCGCCAAGGCGCCGGCCTGTCTGGATCGGTGAAGAACGCCGGTCAGGCGTAGGAAGTGGGAGCGTTGCCTTCGAGCAGCGCCAACCAGCCGCGGATGAGCCGGTACAACACCCACACCACCGTGGCCACCACGCCCACCCATCCGATGAAGATCAGCGTGGCAATGAAGCTGATGGCCAGCCACAGCAGCGCCCACCAGAACGTGCGCAGCAGCCAGTCGAAATGCGAGGCATAGACAGTGCCGGCGGCATCCGACCGCTTCAGGTACATCAGCACCACGGAAGCCAGCGTCGCGATACCCAGGAAACCACTGGTGATGAAGCCCAGGGCATACAGGCCGTAAGCCACGTGGGTCAGCGTGCGCAGGTCCGGCGTGGCGCCGGTTACGGGGGTCTGAGTATCACTCACGATAACGCTCCATCGAATTGATTGAGCCAATCTTACCGCACAAAGCGGACCCTCCCGCCGTCGTTGTTATTTGGGCACAACCAGTATTGACGCGGGTTGCGAGGCCATTTTCATGCCCGCCGCGCCTTGCCCGCGGCGCGGCGTAGGCGCCGGTGCCGGCCGGATTTCGTACTGGCGCGGGCCCTGGGGAGGGCGTGCCGATGGGGTCGGTGGCCGGGTGTGGGGTGGCGGCGCGCGCAAAAACAAAACCCCGCAGCGGTTGGGCTGCGGGGTTTTGAGGGATAAAAGCCTGACGATGACCTACTTTCACAGACGTGCGTCCACTATCAT
>NZ_CALSFU010000012.1 GCF_943737005.1 Achromobacter sp. Marseille-Q4962
CACAGTGTCACTTCCGTAGGATGGCCTGAGCCCGCAGCATAGGCGCTATTGGGCATGTCTGTCACTTTCCCGACGAAATATGTCAGATCGGCCCAGGGGCATCTTCCTACACTGTGAGGCAGGTTTTCTCTTATCAGGACTCCTCCGTTCCCCCGTCATGAATTCCGCCCAGAATCCCGCCCTGGCCCCCGATGGCCGCGCCCCGGCGACCGCGCCGGCTCCGGACGCCGACTCTTCCACCGCCTTCAAGGTGCTGGGAGCGATCAGCGTGGCGCACATGATGAACGACATGATCCAGTCCATCCTGCTGGCCATCTATCCGATGCTCAAGGGATCGTTCGGGCTGTCGTTCGCGCAGATCGGCCTGATCACGCTGGTTTACCAGCTCGCCGCCTCGCTGCTGCAGCCGTTCATCGGGTTCTATACCGACCGCAACCCCAAGCCCTATTCGCTGCCGGTGGGCATGGGCTTCACGCTGGTGGGCCTGCTGACGCTTTCCCTGGCGCCGTCCTTCGGCTGGCTGTTGCTGGCGGCGGTGCTGGTGGGCACGGGCTCGTCGGTGTTCCACCCCGAGTCCTCGCGGGTGGCGCGCATGGCTTCGGGCGGCCGCCACGGCCTGGCGCAATCGCTCTTTCAGGTCGGCGGGAACGTGGGCTCGGCCCTGGGGCCGCTGCTGGCGGCGTTGTTCATCATTCCGCACGGGCAGGGCAGCGTGGCCTGGTTCTCCCTGGCGGCCCTGTTCGGCATGGTGGTGCTGGTGGGCATCGGGCGCTGGTACGGCCGCAACCGCGAGCGGCTCAAACCCCGGGCGCGGCGCGCCGGCGCGGCCGCCGGACATGGCCTGTCGCGCGGGCAGGTGCTGGGCGCGCTGGCGGTGCTCGGAGTGCTGGTTTTCTCCAAGTACTTCTACCTGGCGAGCCTGAACAGCTATTTCACGTTCTACCTCATCGGCCGTTTCGGGCTGACCGTGCAGCAGGCGCAGATCTACCTGTTCATTTTCCTGGCGGCGGTGGCCGTGGGCACGGTGGTGGGCGGCCCGGTGGGCGACCGCGTGGGCCGCAAGATCGTGATCTGGGTGTCGATTCTGGGCGTGGCGCCGTTCACACTGCTGCTGCCCCACGCCGACCTGTTCTGGACCGGCGTGCTGGCGGTGATCATCGGGGTGGTGCTGGCCTCGGCCTTCTCCGCCATCGTGGTGTACGCGCAGGAGCTGGTGCCGGGCAAGGTGGGAATGATCGCCGGCCTGTTCTTCGGCTTTGCGTTCGGCATGGGCGGGGTGGGAGCCGCTGCGCTGGGCAAGCTGGCCGACGCCACCAGCATCGCCTATGTCTACCAGGTCTGCGCCTATCTGCCGCTGCTGGGCATCGTGGCCGCGCTGCTGCCGGATGTGGAGCGCCGGCGCGCCTGAGCGTCTCAGGCGGTCAGCGCCAGGAAGGCGGCGAGCAGGAGGGCCGCGAGCAGCAGGCGTATGGGCAGGTTGAGCATGGAGGGGCAGGGCGTCGGAATCGGGCGGGAGGCGCCGGCGGCGGCCCGCCAGGACCGCCGCCGCATGCCGGCAGGCGGCAAACTGTAGGGGTTTTCTCGCAAATCGACTGTCAATTACTGCAAAGAGGATTCCGGCGGGCCATGGCTTGTCGTATTCTTCGTGCCGTGCTCGCGCCATTGTGCCGGCGAGGGCCGCGGCGGGGCAGGAGAAACGCGTTCCACGGTCCGTCGCGCAAGTAACAAAAAGAGTCAAGCGTGCGTGCCTGTAACGCGAGTCATGCCGGCCAGGCCGGCATGACGCCTGCGCGGGCTGCCCTGCCGCGCAGGCGTCCCATGAACCCGGTGCAACAGCAGTTCCGAGCGGCCAGGCGCCCGCCAAGATGCCTGCCGTGATGACATGACGACTTCTTTATTCTTCCTGGTGTGGGCCCTGGCCACCGCACTGGCCGTGCCGTTGCTGCTGCCGTTCTGCGTGCGCGGCCTGGCCGGCGCGCGCGCCTTCGCCGCCGCCAACGTGCTGGCGGTGCTGTCGCTGCTGGCCAGCGCCTGCGCCGGGGTCGGCGCGCAGGCGGCCTGTATGGCGGTGGCCGACGCGAGCTGGCTGTTCTCCATGGGGCTGGTGCACGCGGGGCTGCGGCAGTTCTTCGGCCTGCGCCCGTGGTTCGTCCGCATTTTCGCCCTGGCGGGCGGCTGCCTGGCCGGCATCGGCCTGCTGGGCATGGAGGCGGGGCACCTGGCCGGGCGCATCGTGCTGTATTCCTCGTACACCTGTGCGGCGATGACGGCCACGGGCGCGCTGATACGGCTGCAGCGCCACCAGATCCAGACGCGCGGCGTGGTGCCTTATCTGCTCATTTCCGTATTCGGCCTGGCCGCGCTGCATTTCCTGCGCGTGGTGGTCTACGGCAGCGGCTTGCAGGCGCCGGGGCCGCTGGAGCAGCCAACGCCCTGGGGGCTGTTTTTCATCGTGTGCGGGTCGGTGACCGTGCCGGCCCTGTTCCTGGCGCTGCTGCTGCTCCTGCAGACGCGGATGTCGGAGCGCATGCAGGCGGCGCTGACCTTCGACACGCTGACGCAGGCGTATACGCGGGGCAGCATACTGGACGAGCTGGGGCGCGAGCTGCGGCGCTGCGCCCGGGGCGAGGGCAAGCTGGCCGTGCTGGTGCTCGACATCGATCACTTCAAATCCATCAACGACCGCTACGGACACGCGGCCGGGGACGCGGCCCTGCGCCATTTCGCGCGGGTGGTGCAGCGGGCGGTGCGCGCGAGCGATCGTTTCGGCCGGCTCGGCGGCGAAGAGTTCGTGCTGCTGATGTACGACTGCGAGCCGGCGCGGGCCCTGGTGCACGCACAGCGCGTGTGCGATGCGCTGCGCGACGCGCCGTTCTACCTGCAGGGCATCGAGGTGCCCATGACCGCCAGCGGCGGCCTGGCCTCGTACCAGCCGGGCGATACGGCCGACGTCATCCTGGCCAACGCCGACGCGGCCCTCTACCAGGCCAAGCGCCTGGGCCGCGATCGCGTGGAAATGGCGTGGAAGGGCTGCGGCGCCGGACTGGCGCGGTTCGAGGGGGAGATCGCGCCGGCCGCCCACGCGCCGCTGGCCGCCGCGCTGGCGGCCGAGAGCCCTTCGGGGACTACGGCTTGAGGTGGGTGGTCAGGAACTTTTCCATGGCCTCGTAGAACTCGAACTTGTTCTCGTCGTTGTGGAAGCCGTGGCCTTCGTTGTCCTTGACCATGTATTCCACCTCCACCCCGCGCGCGCGCAGCGCCTTGACCACCTGGTCGCTTTCGTCTTTGTTGACGCGCGGATCCTTGGCGCCCTGGGCGATGAAAAGCGGCGTCTCGATGCGGTCGGCGTGCAGCGCCGGAGAGGTGGCCGCCAGCCGCGCCTTGTCGCGTTCGGGATCGCCCACCATGTCGTGCATCTTGGCAAGCAGGGGCTTCCAGTAAGGCGGAATGGTGTTCATGAACGTGAACAGGTTCGACACGCCCACGTAGTCCACCGCCGCTGCGTACAGGTCGGGCGTGAAGGTCACGCCCGCCAGCGTGGCGTAGCCGCCGTAGCTGCCGCCGTAGATGCCGATGCGCTTGGGGTCGGCGATGCCCTGCTCGACCAGCCATTTCACGCCGTCGGTGATGTCGTCCTGCATTTTCAGGCCCCACTGGCCGAAGCCCGCTTCCCAGAACTGGCGGCCGTAGCCGGTGGAGCCGCGGAAGTTCATCTGCAGCACGCAGAAGCCGCGGTTGGCGAGGAACTGCACCTCGGGGTTGTAGCCCCAGCCGTCGCGCGCCCACGGGCCGCCGTGCGGATTGACCACGCAGGCCAGGTTGCGCGGCTCACGGCCGGCGGGCAGGGTCAGGTAGCCATGGATGGTGAGGCCGTCGCGGCTACGGTAACTGATGGGGCGCACTTCCGACATGGCCGACTCGGGAATCGCGGGATTGATGTCGGCCAGCTTGCCCAGCGTGTCGGCGCCGCTGTCGTAGATATAGCGCGAGCCGGGCGTGCGGTCGTTGTAGGCCGCCACGATGAACTTGTCTTCGTTGCGGTTGGAGCCCTGAATGGCGAGATCGTAGCCGGGCAGCTTCTGCCGGAGCCGCGCAAAGAGCTGCTCGGTCTGCGCGTCGAAGAACTTGTACTGCGGCTTGTCGGTCTGGTAGGCGGCCAGGGTGAGCACCTGGCGCTTGCGAGAGAACGCCGCGCCGTCCAGGTCCACTTCGTCGGTCTTGTAGATTTCTTCCTCGATGTCCGGCAGCGCCGGGTCGATCACCACCAGCGCGAGCTTGTCGCGTCCGCGGTTGCTCAGCGCGTAGAACTTGCGGTTGTCGAATGTGAAGAACGTGGGGCTGACGCTGCTGCGGTAGTCGGTGGTGATGAGTGGCCGGAACTCGGCGTTTTCGTCGTCCCGGTAGAGCAGGGTGGTGTTCAGGCCGTCGCTGGTGATGGCGGCGCGCACCTTGCCGGCGTGGTCGGTCTGCCAGCCCACGACGTTGCCCGGGTTCTGCGCCACCAGCACCGACTGTCCGGTGTGCACATTGACGCGGTAGACGTCGAAGACCTGGGGGTCGCGGCGGTTGTGGCTGATGAGGACGTGGTCGGGATCGTCTTCCAGGTCGTCTTCGATGCCGGCGCGCACGCCGTCATAGGGCGTGAGGTCGGTGATCTGGCCGGTCTTGGCATTGACGGCCAGCACGTGGAAATTCTCGTCGCCGCCGAAATCCTTCTGGTAGAGCACCACGTCGGAGCCTTTCCAGAAGAAATTGCTGATGTCGCGCGCGGTTTCGGCGGTAAGGCGGCGCGGTTCGCCCACCGGCTTGCTGCCTTCGAGCGGCTGGACGTAGATGTTCATGCGGGCGGGCTGGCCATCCACGCTGGCGGGCTGCATGAACCCCAGCGTCTTGCCGTCGTCGGCCAGGCGGAAGAACCCGCGTTCGGGATTGCGGAAGAAGTCTTTGAGGGGGTAGACCTGCGGCGGCTGGGCTGCGTCCGCGCCGAGCGAGATGCCCAGGATGCTGGCGGCCAGCACGGTGCGTTTCATGAAAGAGAACAAGGGGAGCCTCCGGTTTGCTGCGTGAACGGCGCCGCCGGCGCGGCGTATGCCCTGGCGATGATGCCACACCCGCCGACGCGGTGTCGAACCGGCCGCCCGGGGCCCTGCGGGGCGGGCCGCGCGTGCGCGAAGACGGTTATGCGTGATAATTCCGCCTGGCAATCTGGAGATTCCTCATGTATAGAAATCTGGTCGCGGCCTCGGCGCTGGCCCTGGGGCTGGCGGGCTGCTCCATCGGCATTTCGCAAGACAGCCATTCGCCGCGCGCCGAATTCACCGCGCCGGTGGATTACAAAGACGCGTATGACACCGCCGTGCGGCAGGCCAACGCCTGCCTGCGCAGCACCGACAACGCCTACCGCGTGTCGGGCCGGCTCGACACTGCCTCGCAGGCGGGCACCGTGCGCGTGCTGGCCCCGTACAGCGACAACGAAATGGCGCTGGTGGATGTGAAGGGCGCCGGGCCGGGGAAAACGGCCGTGCGCATCGTGATGTGGGGCAAGGGCACCTGGGACGCCGCGGCGGTGCGGGCCATGAGCGACGCCATCGTCTACGGCCTGACCTCGTGCTCCTCGTACATGCCGCTGGACCCCAAGCCGGTCAAGCCATCGAGGGACCTGCCCAGATAGGGCGGGCCGCGCTCAGTCGCCGCCCGGGCGGCGCTTGATGATCTTGAACGTGGCCGTGGCGCGCGCCACCAGTTCGCCGTCGGCGCGGCGTATGTCGCCTTCGCAGAAGGCGATGGAGGCGCCCCGGCGCAGGCAGCGCGCCTCGACGGTAAGGTCGCCCGTGCCGGGCGACAGGAAGGTGGTGTTCATGTCGATGGTGGCCATGCCCTCGGCGGCGTCGGCCGAGCCGCGGGCGGCCGCGCTGAGCACGAAGTCCAGCACGCTCATGAGCGTGCCGCCGTGCACGTCGCCTCGGCTGTTGGTGAGTTCCTGGCGCCAGGGCAGGAAGGCGCGGGCGTGGCCCGGGGCAATGCTTTCCGGCACCAGGCCGATGTAGCTCATGAAGGGAATGGTCAGGCCGAAATAGTCTTGCGGGGCGCTAGCGGTCATGGAAACGTCGGGAGCAGGGTTGGACACGGGGCCGGCGCGCGGCGCGCGCGGCGGCCGGTCATAATATCGCTTTTGCGCACCCTCGCCGGCCCGGCCATTCCGCTTTTTTCATCCCATGCAATTCCAGCGCAAGATCGTGCACATCGACATGGACGCGTTCTACGCGTCGGTGGAGCAGCGCGACAATCCCGAGCTGCGCGGCAAGCCCGTGGTGGTGGCATGGACCGGCCCGCGCTCCGTGGTGTGCGCCGCCTCGTACGAGGCGCGGCGCTACGGCGTGCATTCGGCCATGGCGGCGGCCCGCGCGCAGCGCCTCTGTCCGCACGCCATCTACGTGCCGCCCGATTTCAACCGCTACCGCGAGGTGTCGCGCCAGGTGCGCGAGATCTTCTCGCGCCATACCGACCTGATCGAGCCCCTGTCGCTGGATGAGGCCTACCTGGACGTCACCGAGAACAAGGGCGGACTGCCGTCGGCCACGGAAGTGGCCCAGGCCATCCGCCGCCAGATCCGCGAAGAAACCGGGCTGACCGCCTCGGCGGGCGTGGCGCCCAACAAGTTCCTGGCCAAGATCGCCTCCGACTGGAACAAGCCTGACGGGCTGTTCGTCATCCGGCCCACGCGGGTGCGGGAGTTCCTGCAGCCGCTGCCGGTGCGCAAGGTGCCGGGCGTGGGCAAGGTGACGCAGGCGCGGCTGCAGGAGCTGGGCGTGCGTACGGTGGGCGATCTGGCCATGCTGGGCGCGGCCGAGCTGGAGCATTATTTCGGCCGCCACGGCCTGCGGCTGTATGAGCTGGCGCGCGGCATCGACGAGCGCGAGGTGCAGGCCGACCAGCCGCTGCAGCAGGTATCGGCCGAAACGACGTTCTCGGAAGACCTGCGGCTGGACGCGCTGGGCGAGGCCATCGACCGCATGGCGGAAAAGGTCTGGGCCCAGGCGCGCCGGAAAGGAGCACTGGGCCGCACGGTGGTGCTCAAGCTCAAGACCGACCGCTTCCGCATTCTGACCCGCAGCCAGACCAGCGCGCGGCCGCCGGCCTCGTCCGAAGAGCTGGCGGCGGTGGCCCGCATGCTGTGCGAGCGGGTGGACTTGCCGCCCCACACCCTGTATCGGCTGGCCGGCGTCGGGATGAGCAATTTTTCCGATTCCGCCGAGCAGTCGCGCCAGTACGATCTTTTCGGCGGGGCGTTCTAGGCCGGCCTCGCATGCGGCCTGCCAGCCCCGGCTACAGCCTCGACTTCACCTGCTGCGACAGGGCGCTCATGTCGGCGCGGCCGGCCAGCGACTGCTTCAGGATGGCCATCACCTTGCCCATGGCGGGCGCGCCGGTGACGCCTTGCGCGGCCACTGCGGCCAGGGCGGCGTCGATGGCGGCATCCACTTCTTCCGGGGTCGCGGCCTGCGGCAGGAACTCCTGCAGCACGGCCAGCTCGGCCTTTTCCTGCGCGGCGGTTTCGGCGCGGCCCGCCTGCTCGAAGGCGGCGATGGATTCGCGCCGCTGCTTGACCTGTTTTTCGATGATGGCGGTGATCTCGGCGTCGGTCAGGTCGCGGCGCTCGTCGACCTCCTTCTGCTTGACCGCGGCCAGCAGGAAGCGCAGCGTGGCCAGGCGCTCGGAGGCCTTGGCGCGCATCGCGTCCTTTACGGAGTCGGACAGACGCGTCTTGAGCGTAGCGGTGCTCATGGGTGAACCTTTCTGATGAGATGTTGCGGCGGAACGCCAAGTTTAAACCGCGGCGCCCGGCCGTTTTGCGCGCCGCTTTTTAAACATGTATTATTCGCACATCTTTTAACGCCGCATTGCCGCGGCAAGCCAGGAGTCGTAGATGTTGAGCCCTGAAGTCCGTGCGCTGGTGAAGGCCACCGCGCCCGTCCTGAAAACCCACGGCGTCGATCTCACCCGCCATTTCTATGCCCGCATGTTCCGCCACAACCCGGAACTGCGCCAGATCTTCAACCAGGGCCACCAGGCCGGCGGCCAGCAGCAGCACGCGCTGGCCGGCGCCGTGACGGCGTATGCCGAGCACATCGACGATCCCTCCGTGCTGCTGCCGGTGCTGGAACGCATCGCCCACAAGCACGTGAGCCTGGGCATCCGGGCCGAACACTACGCCATCGTGGGCAAGCACCTGCTGGCGTCCATCCGCGAAGTGCTGGGCGCGGAAGCGGCCACGGACGAGCTCATCGGCGCCTGGGCGGCCGCCTACGGCCAGCTCGCCGACGTGCTGGTGAAAATGGAATCGGAGCTGTATGCCGAAGCGGCCGCCCGCCCGGGCGGCTGGACCGGCTGGCGGGCTTTCCGCGTGGCGGGCAAGCAGCGCGAAAGCGCCGAGATCACGTCTTTCTATCTGGCGCCCGCCGACGGCGGCCCGGTGCCGGAATACCGTCCCGGCCAGTACGTCTCGGTGCGCGTCTACGTGCCCGAGCTGGGCCTGATGCAGCCTCGGCAGTACACGCTGTCGGACGCGCCGGGCCAGGGGCGCCTGCGCATTTCCGTCAAGCGCGAGGCCGCCACGGATGCCACGCCGGCCGGCATGGTTTCCAACACCCTGCATGACCGTTTCGAGGAGGGCAGCGTGCTGGACGTGGCGCCGCCGCAGGGCGATTTCTACCTGCGCGAAGACGACAAGCGTCCGGTGGTGCTGCTGAGCGGCGGCGTGGGCGTGACCCCCATGCTGTCCATCCTGAACCACCTCGTGCGCAACGACGACGACCGCCAGATCCGCTTCGTGCACGGCTGTCGCAATGCTTCGGTGCACGCCATGAAGGAGCACGTCAACGAAGTGGCCGCGTCGCGCGCCAACGTGCGCAAGACGGTGTTCTACGAAGAAGTGGGCCACGGCGACCAGCGCGGCCGCGACTACGACCACCAGGGCCGCGTCGACCTGCGCGCCATCCGCGACGAAGCCATCCTGCCGGACGCGGATTATTATCTGTGCGGTCCGGCCGGCTTCATGCGCGCCCAGCGCGAAGCCTTGCTGGAACTGGGCGTGCCCGCCTCGCGCATCCATGCCGAGGCCTTCGGCACGGGCGGCGTGCCGGCCTGAGCGGTGTATGCTGGCGCCCCGCCGTTTCGCATCGTGACACTGCCATGCAACTGACCCGCTTTACCGACTTCGGCCTGCGCGTGTTGATGTATCTCACGCAATGCCGCGACCGCCCCGCGCCGGTGACGATTCCGGAGATTTCGGAGCGGTTCGGCGTGTCGCGCAACCACCTGGTCAAGGTGGTGCATTTCATGGCGCGGCGGGGTTGGGTGCGCACCGCGCGGGGCAAGGGCGGCGGGCTGGCGCTGGCGCGTCCGGCCGGCGAATACCGGCTGGGCGAGATCGTGCGCGAGCTCGAAGGGCAGGGGCCGCTGGTCGACTGTCGCCAGCCGCCCTGCGCGCTGGACGGTTCCTGCCTGCTGGCGGGCGCGCTGGCGCGGTCGCTGCAGGCTTTCTACGCGGCCCTGGACGCCCACACCCTGGCCGACCTGGTGCGCGAACCCACCGCCGCCGCCATCATCACGCTGCACCGCGCGGCCTGAGTCCGCCGTCGGCATGCCCGCTTTTTTCCGCCCGCGCCGTGCGGCGCGGGCGGGCTCCGCCCCATGATGTTTTGTTATGGCTCCCCGCGAGTTTGCTATTTGCCGCGGGGGACGGCCCGGTTCAGAATCGGCGGGACATTCAGCTTTTTCTCGGGAGCGGTATGCGGGTTTGCGTGATCGGCGCGGGCGTGGTGGGCGTCACCTCGGCTTATTTCCTGGCGCGCCAGGGCCACGACGTGATCCTGGTGGACAGCCAGGCGCGGCCCGCCGAAGTCTCCAGCTACGCCAACGGCGGCCAGCTAAGCTACAGCTACGTGGCGCCCCTGGCCGGCCCCGGCGTGCTCTCCAGCGTGCCCGGCTGGCTGCTGCGCGACGATTCCCCGCTGCGTTTCCGTCCCCGGCTCGATCCTCATCAATGGCGCTGGTGCCTGCAGTTCGCGCTGGCCTGCCGCGCTTCGGTGGCCCGCGCCTCCACCGCCGAGATGCTGACGCTTTCCTATCTGAGCCGCGACGTCATGCATCGCCTGCTCGAGCAGGAAGACCTGGATTTCGGCCATCTCACGAACGGCAAGCTGATCGCCTATCGCAGCCCCCCGCTGCTGGAGAAGGCGCGCGCGCTGGTGGCCTACCAGGCCGAGCACGGCGCCGAGCAGCGCGTGCTGGACGCCGACGAGACCCTGGCGCTGGAGCCCGCCCTGGCCGGCATGGGCGGCAGCCTGGCCGGCGCCATCTATACGCCCAGCGAAGAGGCGGGCGATTGCCGCCAGTTCACCGAGGCGCTGTTCGAACGCCTCGGCACGCTGGGCAACGCCGAATGCGTCATGTCCAATCCGGTGTCGGGTCTGCGCCGCGAGGGCGGGCGCATCGTCGCCGTCGACACGCGCCAGGGCGACATCGCGGCCGACGCCGTGGTGCTGGCCACCGGCATCGGCACCCGCGCGCTGCTCGAGCCCCTGGGCGAAGACGTGCCGCTCTATCCGCTCAAGGGCTACAGCCTGAGCGTGCCGCTGGCGGCCGGCGACCGTGTCGCGCCTTCCATCAGCGTGACCGACTACGAGCGCCGCATCGTGTATGCGCGCGTGGGCAACGTGCTGCGCATCGCCGCCATGGTGGACATCGGCAGCCGCGATGCCGAGATCGACCCGGCCCGCGTGGCGCTGCTCAAGCGCCAGGTGAGCGAGGCTTTTCCCGCGCTGGACTTGCGCCAGGCCATACCCTGGGCGGGCCTGCGGCCGGCCACGCCGACCGGCAAGCCCCTCATCGGGCGCAGCCGCGCGGCGAGCAATCTCTGGCTCAACATCGGACAGGGCGCGCTGGGCTTCACGCTGGCCTGCGGCAGCGCGGCGCTGCTGAGCGCCCAGATCGGCGGGGTCGAACTGCCGCTCGACCCGGCGCCGTTCCGGCCCTGACTGAAGGTGAAGGCGCGCCTTCAGGCCGGCGCCCACACGGCGTGGCTGCGCGGGGTGTCGATGGCGTAGTCGGAATATTTGCGGGCGAAGAATTCGACGCCCAGGGTGTGCGCCGCGCGCAGCGGCTGGCGCGGATCGCCGGCAATCTCGCCACGCAGGTTGCCGGCGCCATGCACGTAGCCCACGAATGCGGAGTGCGAGTACCGCGCGTACTCCTGCAACTGGTGCACGATGCCCAGCGCCGCGCCCGGATAGGTTTCCTCGGAAGCCAGCGCCAGTCCCAGCCGCTTGCCTGCCATGCGCCGGCGCACCCGCGCGGCCTCGTCGGAATCGCCCGCGTAGTGGGCGAACGAGCGGTCGAAAAACGCCTTGGTCTGGGCCGACATGCCATACCAATAGATGGGCGTGGCGAAGAGCACGCCGTCGGCGGGCAGGAAGTGCTCCAGGAACAGCTCGGCATATCGGTCGTCGGGCGCCGGCCGGTGGCGCAGATCCGTCAGGAAGCCGTTCAGGTAGTCGTCCAGGAACAGCAGTTCGGCGCTCGTGCCGGCCTGGCGGGCGCCCTCCAGCGCGGCGACCGCGAGCGCGGCGCTGTTGCCGTCGCGCCGCGGACTGCCCACCAGCACGAGCAGCCGTTGGGTATGATGACCTGAATTCATGGTTCTCTCCTCGGAAGCAAAAGGCGGTTGCCTTCCATCAGGGAGAACTCTAGGGCGTCCGCAGGGCCGCCACAAACGACGATTCCTATATCTGGATGAATTCAATTCATCCATAGCGGGGCTGTGCCCCAGGGAGCATGCCATGTTCGCCGCCATGCCCATCACCGCCCTGCGCGCGTTCGAGGCGGCCGCGCGCCTGCGCAGCTTCAAGCTGGCGGCGGCCGAGCTGGCCGTCACGCCCACGGCCGTGTCGCATCAGGTGCGCGCCCTGGAAGAACACCTGGGCGCGCCGCTGTTCGAGCGGGTGCCGCGCGGAGTGAGACTGACCGCGGCAGGCGGGAGCCTGTTCCAGTCGGTGCATGCCGCGCTGCTCGACGTGGCCCGCGCCATGGACGCGTTGCGGCCCAGGCCGGCCGCCGGCGCGCTGACGGTTTCCGTTACGCATTCCTTTGCCGCGCTGTGGCTGGTGCCTCGTCTCGGGCGCTTCTACGCGGCGTTTCCGCAATACCGCCTGCGCCTGGACGCGCGCAGCGAGCCGGTGGACCTGCTGCAGGACGCCAGCGTGGACGTGGCCGTGCGCTACAGCCGGCGGCGCTACCCTGCGCTGCGCGAAGCCGCGCGGCTGCCCGAGGTGTTCCGCGTGTATGGCGCGCCGGCGCTGCTGGCCAGGCTGGACGCCGGCCCGCCGCCGCTGGTGACGGTGCGGTGGCGCGATTCGGCGCTGTACGACGAGGGCTGGCGCGACTGGTGCGCGGCGGCGGACCGGCCGGGCTGGCGCGAGCCGGCCCTGGTGCTGCCTTACGCCGAGGAGCACTACGCCCTGCAGGCCGCCACGGCCGGGCAGGGGCTGGTGCTGGCCAGCTCCGTGATGGTGTCGGACTGCGTGCGGGGCGGCGCGCTGGCCCCGTACCGGCCCGAGGTGAGCGTGCCCGGCGCGGCGTATACGGCCTTGTGCGCGCCGGGCCGGGAGCGTCACGCGCCCGTGCGGGCCTTCCTGGATTGGCTGGAGCGCGAGTTCGCGGCGGAAGCGGGGTCCGCCGCGAGCCCGCCTCAGGGCTCGACCTCGTAATCGGCCGAGCCCAGCACCGCCGCCGCCATGCCGGGCGCCTGGCTCAGCTTGTGCAGGGCGTAGCACTGGGCCGTGGCGATCTTGGCCTCGTGGAATGCCGGATCTTCGGCCTTGAGGTCGAGGCTGGCGAGCAGCGCCCGCGCCATCTGCCAGCCGGCCAGCGTGGTGCCGGCCAGCAGCAGATAGGGCACGGCCGCGCCGAACACGGCATTGGGGGCGGAGGCGGCGTGCTCCAGCACGAAGCCGACGGCGCTGGCCAGCGCCTCGCGCGCCTGGCGCAGCGGAGCCAGCATGCGCCTGGCCTGCGGTTCGGCGCGGGCCTGCAGGTCGTGCTCGGTCTTGGCGATTTCGTCCAGCAGCCAGCGCGCCGTCGCGCCGCCGTCGCGCAGCGTCTTGCGCCCCACCAGGTCGTTGGCCTGGATGGCCGTGGTGCCTTCGTAGATGGGCAGGATGCGCGCATCGCGGTAGTACTGGGCCGCGCCGGTTTCCTCGATGTAGCCCATGCCGCCATGCACCTGCACGCCCAGGCTGGCGACCTCGACGGACATCTCGGTGCACCAGCCCTTGACGATGGGAACCAGGAATTCCTGCACCGCGCGGTGGCGCTTGCGCGCCTCCGGATCTGGGCTGGCGTGGGCCAGGTCGGCGTGGCCGGCCGTGTAGTAGCCCAGGGCGCGCCCGGCTTCGGTGAGGGCGCGCATGGTGCCCAGCATGCGGCGCACGTCGGGGTGGCGGATGATGGGCACGGCCTCGCGCGAGGAGCCGTCCACCGGGCGGCTCTGCACCCGTTCGGCGGCATAGGCCAGCGCGTGCTGGTGGGCGCGCTCGGCCACAGCCACGCCCTGCATGCCCACGGCGAAGCGGGCGGCGTTCATCATGATGAACATGGCGTCCAGCCCGCGGTTTTCTTCGCCCACGATATAGCCCACCGCGCCGCCCGCGTCGCCGTACTGCAGCGTGCAGGTGGGGCTGGCCTTGATGCCCAGCTTATGTTCGATGGAGACACAGCGCACGTCGTTGCGCTCGCCCAGGCTGCCGTCTTCGTTGACCAGGAACTTCGGCACCAGGAAGAGCGAGATGCCTTTCACGCCTTCGGGCGCGCCGGGCACGCGGGCCAGCACGAGGTGGATGATGTTCTCGGCCAGGTCGTGTTCCCCGTAGGTGATGAAGATCTTGGTGCCGCTGATGCGGTAGGTGCCGTCGCCGGCGGGTTCGGCGCGGGTGCGCAGCAGGGCCAGGTCGGACCCGGCCTGCGGCTCGGTCAGGTTCATGGTGCCGGTCCAGCGGCCGGAGATCATGGGCTCGATGTAGCGCTGGCGCAATGCCGGCGAGCCCGCGGTGAGCAGCGCTTCGATGGCGCCGTTGGTCAGCAGCGGGCAGAGCGCGAAGGACAGGTTGGCCGAATTGAGCATTTCGGCGCAGGCCGCGCCCAGCAGGCCCGGCAGGCCCTGGCCGCCGTATTCGGCGGGATGGTTCATGCCCTGCCAGCCGGATTCGGCGTACAGGCGGAAAGCCTGCTTGAAGCCGGCCGCGGTGCTGACCTCGCCGTCGCGCCAGCCGCCGGGGTCGCGGTCGGCGGTCTGGTTCAGGGGCGCCAGCACGTCGGCGGCGAAATGCGCGGACTCGTCCAGCACGGCCCGCACGGTGTCGGCGGTGGCGTCCTCGAAGCCGGGCAGGGCGGCCACCTGCGGCAGGCCCGCCAGGTGGTTCAGCACAAACAGCATGTCCTTGACGGGGGCTTGGTACGGCATGGCGTAATGGCTCCTGGAAAAAACGGGTTGGGGCTCAGGCGGGCCGCTTGGGGTCGGCCAGGTCGATGGCCCGCGTGGCGCCCACCGCGGCGCGCAGCTCGAACTTCTGGATCTTGCCGGTGGAGGTCTTGGGCAGTTCGCCAAAGCGTACCGCGCGCGGCACCTTGAAGCCAGGCAGCAGCAGCTTGCAGTGGGCGATGATCTCCTCCTGCGTGGCGGCGCAGCCGGGCTTGAGTTCCACGAAGGCGCAGGGCGTTTCGCCCCACTTGGGGTCGGGCATGGCCACCACCGCCACGGCGGCCACGGCCGGGTGCCGGTACAGCGCGTCCTCGACCTCGATGCTGGAGATGTTCTCGCCGCCGGAAATGATGATGTCCTTGCTGCGGTCCTTGATGCGCACGTAGCCGTCGGCGGTCATGACGCCCAGGTCGCCGGTGTGGAACCACCCGCCGCGCAAGGCTTCCTCGGTGGCGCGCTCGTTCTTCAGATAGCCCTTCATGCAGATATTGCCGCGGAACATGATCTCGCCCACGGTCTGTTCGTCGGCCGGCACGGGCTCCATGGTGTCGGGGTGGCGCACCGAGACGCCGGCCTGCAGGTGATAGCGCACGCCTTGGCGCGCGGTAAGCAGGACGCGGCGCTCGTCGTCCAGCGCGTCCCAGGATTCCTGCCGCGCGCAGACGGCGGCCGGCCCGTAGACTTCGGTGAGGCCGTACACGTGCGTCAGCTCGAAGCCGATTTCGCGCATCTTGGCGATGACCGACGGCGCGGGCGCGGCGCCGGCGACCATGGTGCGCACCGTATGCGCGATGCCCTCGCGCAGGGCGGCGGGCGCGTTGGCCAGGGCGCTCTGCACGATGGGTGCGCCGCAGTAATGGGTGACGCCCTCGGCGCGGATCAGGTCGAAGACGGTCTGCGGGTCGAACTTGCGCAGGCACACGTTGACACCGGCGCGCGCCGCGACGGTCCAGGCGAAACACCAGCCGTTGCAGTGAAAGAGCGGCAGGGTCCAGAGATACACCGGGTGCTTGGGCATGTCCCATTCGAGGATGTTGGACAGCGCGTTGAGATAGGCGCCCCGGTAGTGGTAGACCACGCCTTTGGGATCGCCCGTCGTGCCGGAGGTGTAGTTCAGGGCGATGGCGTCCCATTCGTCGGGCGGAGGCTGCCAGTCGTAGCGGGCATCGGCCGCGGCCAGGAATTCCTCGTAATCGACGGCGCCGGGCAGGGCGGCCGGCGCGCCGTCCAGATCGTGCACCGAGATCAGCTTGATCTGGGGAAACTCGGCGCGGGCGCGCTGGGCGATCTCGGCGTATTCGGTGTCGATGATGAGGGCGCGGGCCTCGCCGTGGCCCAGCATGAAGAGCACGCTGGCCGTGTCCAGGCGGGTGTTGAGGGTGTTGAGCACCGCACCCAGCATGGGCACGCCGAAATGGGCTTCGATCATGGCCGGAATGTTGGGCAGCATGACGGCGACGGTGTCGCCGCGCCCGATGCCGGCGCGCTCCAGCGCGCTGGCCAGGCGTTGCGCGCGTTCGTAGGTCTGGCCCCAGGTCCGGCGCACCCGGCCATGGACCACGGCCAGCCGGTGGCCGTAGACCTCGGCCGCGCGGGCGATGAAATCCACCGGGGTGAGAGCTTGGTAGTTGGCCTCGCGGCGCGCCAGGCCATGTTCGAACATGCCGCTCATGCGTTGTCTCCTGCGGGGCGCTGCGGCGCCCCTTATTGCTGTGCCGGACTTGTTTGATCTGGGCAGATCGTTTGATCCGGGCCGATTGCCCTAGCTTAACCAGGCGTCGAAAATGCAGTCTGTCGCCTGCATGACAGACGCTTTTACGCTTCGGCAATCCCGAGTTTTACACGGATCTCAGCATGTCCGACGTTTCAAACATCGTTTCCCCGGCGGAACGGGAGGCGCTTTTCCGCGCCTGTGCCTGGTTCCGGGCCCTGGCGCCGGCGCACCAGGCGCTGGTGCTGGGCGCGGCGCGCGCCGAGCGGGTGCCCGACGGCGCCTGTGTGGCCCGGCGCAACGCGCCCGCGGATTTCTGGCTGGGCGTGCACACCGGCCTGCTCAAGCTGGCGATCTACAACGAGTCCGGCCGCAGCTGCACCTTCTCGGGCGTGCCGCCCGGCGGCTGGTTCGGCGAGGGCAGCGTCATCAAGCGCGAGCTGCGCAAGTACGATGTGGTGGCCATCCAGCCTTCGCTGGTCATGCAGGTGCCCGCGCACACTTTTCACGAGCTGCTGGCCTCCAGCCTGCCGTTCTCGCGCTTCGTCATCGACCAGCTCAACAATCGCATGGGCGAGTTCATCGCCTCTATCCAGAATCACCGGCTGCTCGACCCCGATGCGCGGGTGGCGCAATCGCTGGCGCAGTTGTTCAACCCCAATCTTTATCCGTCCACCGACCTCGCCCTGCCCATTTCGCAGGAGGAGCTGGGCTATCTCACCGGCCTGTCGCGCCAGCGCGTGAACCAGGCCCTGCAGTCGCTGGCCGACCAGGGCATGCTGGCGCTGGCCTACAACCAGATCCGGGTGCTGGACCTGGAGCGGCTGCGCCGGCACGGACTGGATCAGCTCTGACCGGCCGCCCGCGCCAGCGCCGCGCGGGCCAGGATGCGGGTGGAATCCAGCACGGGCAGCCCGCAGCCGGCCTCGTCCAACACCAGCGGCAGCTCGGTGCAGCCCAGCACCACGGCGTCGCAGCCGGCGTTGGCCAGCCGCCGGGCCACCGCCTGCAGCGCCCGTACCGAGTCGGGCTCGAAGCGGCCGTAGACGAGTTCGTCCATGATGATGCGCGCGACCCGGTCGCGGTCGGCCTGGTCGGGGCGGAGGAAGTCCAGCCCGCGGGCGCGCAGCGCGTGCGGATAGACGCTGCTGTCGACCAGCCAGCGCGTGCCCATCAGGCCGAGCCGGCGATGGCCCCGGCCGGAGGCCTGGGCGGCGACTTCCTCGGCGATATGCAGCCAGGGCAGGGGCGAGCGGGGCAGCGCCAGCGGCAGCGCCTGGTGGATGGTGTTGTCGGGGCAGACGAGGAAGTCCGCCCCGGCGCGCGCCAGCTTCTGCGCCGACGACAGCATCAGCTCGGCCACGCCCTGCATGTCGCCGGCGTCGAGGCAGCGCACGTAGTCCGCCAGCGAATGCGAGTGCAGCGAGACTTCGGGGTGGGCATGCGGACCGAGCCGGGCGGCGCCCTCGGCGCAGAGGGTGCGATAGCAGAGGGCTGCTCCTTCGGCGGAGCAGGCCACGATGCCGATGTGGCGTGTCATTGCGTCTCCTTTGTTCCGTCGCGCCCGGGCAGGGGCGCACTGCCATGCCGCCGCCCGTCGCCGGTGTTTAAATACAGGCTTTCCCGCATTGAGGATGCAAGGTACATCATGGCATTCGATTTTGACCTGTTTGTGGTGGGCGCCGGTTCCGGCGGCGTGCGCGCGGCGCGTTTCGCGGCCGGTTTCGGCGCCAGGGTGGCCGTGGCCGAGAGCCGCTACCTGGGCGGCACCTGCGTGAACGTGGGCTGCGTGCCCAAGAAACTGCTGGTCTACGGCGCGCACTACGGCGAAGACTTCGAGCAGGCCGGCGCCTTCGGCTGGACGGCGGGCGAGCCGCGGTTCGACTGGCCCACGCTGATCGCCAACAAGAACCGCGAAATCGCGCGCCTCAACGGCATCTACCGCAACCTGCTGGTCAATAGCGGCGTCACGCTGCTGGAAGGCCATGCCCGCATCCGCGATCCGCATACGGTGGAGGTCGACGGCAAGCCATGCACCGCCGAGCACATCCTGGTGGCCACGGGCGGCTGGCCCAAGGTGCCTGAGATCCCCGGCAAGGAATACGCCATTACCTCCAACGAGGCGTTTCACCTGGAGGCGCTGCCCCGCCGCGTGCTGGTGGTGGGCGGCGGCTACATCGCCGTGGAGTTCGCGTCGATCTTCAACGGCATGGGCGCGCAGACCACGCAGGTCTACCGCGGCCCCCTGTTCCTGCGCGGCTTCGACCAGGGCGTGCGCGAGCACCTGCGCGACGAACTCGTCAAGAAGGGCATCGCGCTGCGCTTCAATACCGACGTGGCGCGCATCGACAAGCGCGCGGACGGCTCGCTGGCCGCCACCCTGAAAGACGGCGAAGTCATCGAGACGGATTGCGTGTTCTACGCCACGGGCCGCCGCCCCATGCTGGACGGCCTGGGCCTGGAGAACACGGCCGTCAAGCTGAACGCGCATGGCTTCATCGCCGTGGATGACGAGTATCGCACGGACGAGCCCTCCATCCTGGCCATCGGCGATGTGATCGGCCGCGTGGCGCTCACCCCGGTGGCGCTGGCCGAGGGCATGGCCGTGGCGCGCCGGCTGTTCCGCCCCGAGGAATACCGCAAGGTGGACTACCGGCTCATTCCCACCGCGGTGTTCAGCCTGCCGAACATCGGCACGGTGGGGCTTACCACCGAGCAGGCGCGCGAGGCGGGCCACGAGGTGAAGATCTTCGAGAGCCGTTTCCGCCCCATGAAACTGACGCTGACGGACTCGCAGGAAAAGACCCTGATGAAGCTGGTGGTGGACGCCGCCACCGACCGCGTGCTGGGCGTGCACATGGTGGGGCCGGAGGCCGGCGAGATCGTGCAGGGCCTGGCGGTGGCGCTCAAGGCGGGCGCCACCAAGTGCGTCTTCGACGAAACCATCGGCATCCATCCCACGGCAGCCGAAGAGTTCGTCACCATGCGCACGCCGGTGGCGCAGTAGGGCAGGCCCGGCGCGCCGGCCGGCCCTACAGCCTGTCGAGCAGGGCCAGCGCGCCCGCGGGGGCGCGTTCCTTGGCGCCGTTGATGAAAAAAGCGTAGACCTCGCCATGGCCGCCCGCCCGCGCGGGCGGCGCGTCCTCCACGTGCGGCAGGTCGGGCGGCTCGCCCGCCGCCCAGGCGCGCAGGCGCTTTTCCCATTCGGCCAGCGCGTGCGGCGCATAGCCCGCCTTGTAGGCGGTGCTGGCGCGCATCAGCCGCACGTAGGCGAAGCTGCCCGTGCGGTCGGCGATGGAAGGGTAGTCGTCGCTGTCCGTGTATACCGTGGCGGCGCCGCGCTGCCGCGCCAGCGCCAGGTATTCCGGGCAGGCAAAACTGGGATGCCGCACGTCCAGCGCGTGGCGCAGCGCGATTCCGTCCACGGCGTCGGGAAGCTGGTCGAGAAAGGCGCCGAAATCGCCGGCGTCGAACACCTTGGTCGGCGCGAACTGCCATACGATGGGGCCCAGCTTCGGGCCCAGCTCGGCGATGCCGCTGTGCACGAAGCGGCGTATGGATTCGCCCGCCTCGGCGAGCTTGCGGCGGTTGGTGGCGTAGCGCGAGGCCTTGAGGGTGAACACGAAGCTCGCGGGCGTCTCATCGCGCCATTTGGCGTAGGTGGCGGGTTTTTGGGCGCCGTAGTAGGTGCCGTTGACTTCGATGGCCGTCAGCCGGCTGCTCGCGTATTCCAGCTCGCGGGCCTGGGGCAGGCCCTCGGGGTAGAAGGTGCCGCGCCAGGGCTCGTAGGTCCAGCCGCCGATGCCGACGCGGATGGCGCCGGCGCGCGGCGCGGGGTTGCGGGAAGTCACGGGTTGCGCCTCCTTCCTGGTGGGGGGCCGGCCATCCGGGGGCCGGCCATCCGGGGCCGGCCATCCGGGGCCGGCCGTCGGGCTACTGTATCGCCGGCCGGCGCGGCAAAGGGTAACAAAGGAAAAAAAGCGGTACGCGGCCCGCCGCGCCACGGCGGACGCTTTTGCGCTATGGTGGGTGTCCCCGTGTTTCCTAAGGCGCATGCCGTTCCGTTTCCGATGCCCCATCGCCATTTTCGCCCGGACCCGTCCGCTCGCGTCCCGAGCTTTCCCGACCGCGAGGCGGCCTGATGCCGGCGGAAGAAGGGTTTTTCGCATCGCTGGGCGGCATGATCGGCGGCGCGCTGCGCAGCGTGGTCGCCGGCCTGAAGTGGCTGCTGGGCGGGCTGGGCGAGGCGCTCGGCGACTTCTTTTCCGGCCTGTCCAGCGCCCTGGGCATGAGCCCCTCCCTCTTTCATTTCGCGCTGCTGGCGCTGGGGCTGACGTTTCTGTGGGCGGCGGTCAAGGCGCTGCTGCGCAGCGCGTTCCTGGCCTGCCTGTTCTGGCTGGTGCTGGCCGTGCTGCTGCTGGGCGGGCTGATCGGGGCGTGAGGCCGCGCGGGCCCGCTACGTCATCTGCCTGAGCAACCGGGCCAGGCGCTTGACCAGGGCGGGGTAGCGGCTGGCGTCCGTGTTGCCGTAGCCCAGCACCAGGCCGTTGTCTTCGGGGCGCGGCGCCAGCGCGAACGATGACAGCGCGCCCGGGTTCATGCCCGCCTGGCGCGCCTGGGCCGCCAGCGCGCGGTCGGGGAATTCCGGCGGCAGCCGCAACGTGAGATGCAGCCCGCCGTGCCCGCCCAGCACCTCGTGGTCCACGCCCAGGTGCGCGGCCAGCGCGTCGCGCAGCGCCGCCTGGCGCTCGCGGTACAGCCGGCGCATGCGGCCCAGGTGGCGCGCGAACTGCCCATTGCCGATAAAGGCCGCCATGGAGAGCTGGTCCAGCCGCCGGCCGCCGCGCAGCATCTCGGCGGCCGCCGTCAGCGTGGCGCCCGCGATGGCTTGCGGCAGCACCAGGAACCCCAGGCGCAGGGAAGGGAACATGGTCTTGCTGAACGTGCCCACGTAGAGCACGGGCGCGTCGGGCAACAGGCCCTGCATGGCCGCGATGGGTTCGCCCAGGTGGCGGAACTCGCTGTCATAGTCGTCTTCGATGATCCAGGCGCCGGCCCGCCGGGCGCGCTCCAGCAGGTCGAGGCGGCGGGCGAGCGACAGCACCGCGCCCGTGGGGTACTGGTGCGAGGGCGTGGTCTGGATAAGGCGCGGCGGCCGGGTCCATGCCGACTCCGGAATGACGATGCCGTCGGCGTCCACCCGCATGCCGGTCACGTCCAGGTCGCCGGCGTAGAAAGCCGCCTTGGCGCCGCGATAGCCCGGGTCTTCCAGCCACGCCGCGTCGCCGGGGTTGGTGAGCAGCTGCACGCAGAGCGACAGCGCGCCCTGCGCGCCTTCGGTAATGACGACGCCGGCGGCTTCGCAGCGCACGCCGCGCGATACGCGCAAATGCTGGGCTATGGCTTCGCGCAGAGCGGGCTCGCCCAGCGGGTCGCCGTAGTCCAGCGTGGCCGCGGGCGATTCGCGCAGCGCCCGCTCCAGCGCGCGCCGCCACGCGCCGAGCGGAAACTGGTCCAGCGCGGGCGTGCCGGCGGTGAAGGGCGGAGAGCCTGCGCGGGGCTGGCGGGCCTGGGTGATGCGTTCCAGGCGCCGGGCGGCGGCCGCCGCGGGAGCGGCCGGCCCGGGCGCACTGCGGACCGGCGCGCGCGACAGCGCGGCCACGCGGGTGCCCTGGCGGTCGGCCACCACATAGCCTTCGGCGGTGAGCTGTTCGTAAGCGATGAGCACGGTGTTGCGCGAAATGCCCAGCTCTTCGGACAGCGTGCGCGACGACGGCAGGCGGGCGCCCGCGGGAAACTGCCCGGCCAGGATGGCCGAGCGCAGCCGCTGGATGAGCTGGCGTTGGCGGGGCGGGGCGCCCGGTCGGCGGTCGAGCGGGCTGGCGAGCAGGGCGGCGGGAGAGATCATGGCTCCATCGAATATCATTGTCGTGGCACTTTTTATGATGCCACGGTTTCGCTATCGTGCCCGCATGCGCCAGGCGCGCGCCAACCGGAAGAACGACATGAAAGACTCTCCTGTCAGCCCAGTCCGCCTCAACGAATACCGGCAGCCCATCGGCCCGGATGTGCCCGGCTGGACGCCGCGCGCGCGTCCCCCGCGCGAGCCGGCGGCGGGCCGCTACTGCCGCCTGGAGCCGCTGTCGGCCGCGCGCCACGCGGCCGATCTATACCGCGCCTTCAGCCAGGCGCCCGACGGCCGCGACTGGACCTACATGGGCGTGGGGCCGTTCGCCAGCGAAGGGGACTACCGCGCCTTCGCCGAAAAGGCCGAGCGCGACGACGACCCGCTGCACCATGCCGTGATCGAACTGTCCACCGGCCGTGCCCTGGGCTCGCTGGCGCTGATGCGGGCAGACCCGGCGGCCGGCTCCATCGAGGTGGGTTTCGTCTCGTATTCGCCGGCGCTCAAGCGCACCCGCGCGGCCACCGAGGCCCAGTATTTGCTGATGCGGCGGGCCTTCGACGAGCTGGGCTACCGGCGCTACGAATGGAAGTGCGATGCGCTGAACGCGCCGTCGCGCTCGGCGGCGGCGCGGCTGGGGTTCCAGTACGAAGGCGTCTTCCGGCAGGCCACGGTCTACAAGGGCCGCAGCCGCGACACGGCCTGGTTTTCCATCATCGACCGCGAGTGGCCGGCGCTGCGCGCGGCGTACGAACGCTGGCTGGATCCCGCCAATTTCGACGCGGCGGGCGGCCAGCGCGCAACCCTGGCCCGCCTGATCGAGGAAGAAAAGGCGCGGCGCTAGGGCGTGTTGACGCTGAAAGGGGCCGTGCAAGGCGCCCGGGGCCTTGCGGCCGCGTCCGGCAGCCGCGCGGCGGATCAGTGCGCGCGGGCGCGCAGTTTCTCGCGCAGCAGCTCCGAGCCGCTTACCAGCGTGATGCCCGCCAGCACCAGCAGGGCCCCGGTCACGAAGGCGGCGTCCAGCGGTTCGTCCAGGATGAGCACGCCGAAGCTTACGCCGAAAATGGGCGTCATGAACGACAGCACCGACAGGCGCGAAGCCAGGTACCGCCGCAGCAGCCAGAACCAGGCCAGGTAACTGGTCAACGCGACCGCCACGGCCTGGAAGGCCACGCTGGCCACGGCCGGCGCGGTCGGGCGAAAACCCGCCTGGCCGGTGGCGGCGGCGTAGCCGATCAGCACGACCGCGGCCAGCGCCATCTGGTAGAAGAGCGTCTTGGCGGGCGCCGCCTCGGACAGGGCGGTGCGGCGGATGGCCACGGTGGTCGAGCCCCACAGCAGGCCGGCCAGCAGGCCCATGGCGTCGCCCAGCAGCATGTCGGCAGACGACGCGGCCGGGTCGCCGCCCCTGCCCAGGAACGCGATGGCGATGCCGCCGAAGGCCACGGCCACGCCCGCCCACTGCAGGGGCTTCATGCGTTCTTCGGGCAGGAGCGCGTGCAGCCCCAGCGCGGCGAAGATGGGCGCGGTATAGAGGAACACCGACATGTGCGAGGCGGTGGTGAGGTTCAGCCCCAGCGCCACGAAGACGAATTCGGCCGCGAACAGCGCGCCCACCGCCAGGCCCGCGCCCAGCGTGCCGTCGGACAGGGCGCGCCAGCCTTCGGCGCGCCACACCACGCACGCCAGCACCAGCGCGGCGAAGGCCGAGCGCAGGCCGATCTGCATGATGGGCGACACATCGGCGGCCACCAGCTTGATGGCGATCTGCTGGAACCCCCAGCAGACGCACAGCGCCAGCATGGCGCTGGCGGCCAGCGCGTCCAGGGGCAGGCGGGCCGGGCGGGCCAGGGGCGCGGCCATCAGGGCAGCTCCGCCGGATAGCTGTCCAGCGCCAGGCCGATCTGCCGGCGCAAATCCCATTCGGCCAGCGCGGCCTGCACCGGACCGTAGAAGGCGCCGTCGCGCACGGCGTACATGGCGGGCAGGTGAAAGACCTCGTAGCGCTCGACCAGGCCGCCGTTTTCGCCGGCGTCCACCCAGCACAGGCGCTGCACCGGCAGCTCCAGGCGCGGCAGCTGTTCGCGCGCGATGCGGCAGTTGCCGCAGGTGCGGCTGTAAAACACCAGCAGCGACAGGCCGGGCGCGTCCAGCAGATAGCGGTCGGCGTTGCCGTCGTTGAGTTCGATTTCTTCCATGCGGCCTCGCAGGGTCAGGCGCCGGCCAGGCGGCGGTCCAGTTCCAGCACGGTTTCATACAGCACGCAGGTCCCGTCCAGCAATTGCTGTGGCGTGATCGCCTCTTCGGGGCAGTGGCTGCGGCCGTCCAGGCAGGGAATGAAGATCATGCCCACGGGGCCGGTGCTCGCCATGTAGACGGCGTCGTGGCCGGCGCCGCTGGGCAGCCGCATGGACGCGTAGCCCAGGCGGTCGGCCGCGGCCTGCACCGCATCCATGACCAGGGGCGCGCAATCGGTGGGCCGGGCGCGGCTCAGGGGCGCCATGTCCGCCTCCAGCCGCAGGGCGCGCAGATCCTGCGCCACCTCGGCCATGACCGCTTCCGGAAACGCCTCCAGCAGCGCGTCGCTGTCGCTGCGCACTTCCAGCGTCATTTCCACCCGGCCAGGCACGGCATTGGCGGCGTTGGGCGTGAGCGCCAGCCTGCCCACGGTGGCCACCACGTAATGCGGATTGCCGCTGGCCAGGCTGGCGCGGCGGTGCGCCGCCTCGATGACACGCGCCGCGCCCACCAGGGCGTCGCGGCGGATGTCCATGGGCGTGGTGCCGGCGTGGTCGGGCTGCCCGCGCACCGTGATCTGCACCCGGCGGATGCCCACGATGTTGGTCACGACGCCGATGGGCAGGTCGCGCGATTCCAGCACGGGGCCCTGCTCGATGTGCAGTTCCACGAAGGCCGCGGTGCCGTCCGGACCGCGCAGCGGCGCGGAGAGGGCGGAGGGGTCGCCGCCGACGCGGGCGATGCCCGCGGCCAGCGTCTCGCCCTCGGGGTTGCGGGCCTGCAGCATGTCGGCCGAGAGCTGGCCGGCGAGCGCGCGGCTGCCGACACAGGAAATGCCGTAGTCGCTGGGCTCCTCGGAGAGAAAATCGATGACCTCGAAATCGTGCGCGAGCTGCACGCCGTGATCGCGCAGCGCATGGGCCACCTCGATGCCCGCCAGCACGCCGATGATGCCGTCGTAGCGGCCGCCGCTCATTACGGTGTCGCTGTGCGAGCCGGTGCTAATGGGCTTGCGGCGACCGTCCCGGCCGGGCAGCGTGCCCACCAGGTTGCCGCCGGCGTCCAGCCGCGTCCGCAGGCCGGCGGCCTCGAACTCGCGCCGCAGCCACAGGCGCGCCTCGTCGAACAGCGGCGTGAAGGCGCGGCGGGTCCAGGGCTGCCCGGGCAGCGTGTAGCGGGACAGGGTTTCGACGCGCGCCCAGAGGCGGTCCGCGTCCAGCGGGGGAAAAACGTGGGGCATGGCACTTCCTGAAAAATCGCCGCCGATTATGGCATGCGGCGGCAGGCCGCTCCGCTACCGCGGCGCCGCGCCGGGCGCGGCGGTCCAGGCCGGCCGGCGCTTTTCCAGGAAGGCGCTCACGCCTTCGCGCGCCTCGGCCGATTCGCGGATGGCCGCGATGCGCTCCACGGTATCGGCGATGAGGGCGCCGTCGATCGCGCGGCCGGCCACGTCGCGCAGCAGCCGCTTGCTGGCGCGCACCGCCTGCGGGCCGTTGCCGCACAGGGCGCGGCACACGGCCTCGGCGCGCTCGGCCAGGGCCTCGGCCGGACAGGTTTCGTGGACCAGCCCCAGGCGCAGCGCGGTGCCGGCGTCGAAGCGCTCGGCCGTCAGGAAATAGCGCGACGCCGCGCGTTCGCCGATCGCGCGCAGCACGTAGGGGCTGATGGTGGCCGGCAGCAGCCCCAGCCTGGCTTCGGAGAGGCAGAAGTGGGCCGAGTCGGCCGCGATGGCGATGTCGCAGGCCGCCGCCAGCCCCATGCCGCCCGCATAGGCGTCGCCGTTGACGGCGGCCACGACCGGTTTGGGGCAGGACCACACCGCGTGCAGCATGTCGGCCAGGCGCGCCGCGTCTTCGCGGTTCTGCTGGGGGGTGAGCGAGCCCATCTGGCGCATCCAGTTCAGGTCGCCGCCGGCGCAGAACGCCTTGCCCGCGCCGGTCAGCAGCAGCACGCGGACGGCTTCGTCGTCGGCCGCTTGCCGCACGGCCTGCGTCAGCGCGGCGATGAGGGTTTCGTCGAAGGCGTTGCGCACGTCGGGGCGGTTCAGGGTCAGCCGGGCCACCGGGCCTTCGCGCACGACGATCAGGGGCGGGTTGGGGCGCATCGCGGGTCTCCGTTTTGAATTTGTCTCAACTCTCCGTTCCCGGATGATAAGGGGGAAGGGGAAACCCGATGTTCGTTCAAAGGCGTCTGCGGGTCAAATATTGAGTTATCCTCAAAAAAACAAAGGAGCGAGACATGAGCAGGGATGCGGATCCGGCGCGCCGCCCGGGCGCGCGCTACGCCTCGGTATTCCGGCCCGGGCTGTTCGAGGGGCGCACCGTCCTCGTGACGGGCGGCGGCAGCGGCCTGGGTCGCTGCACGGCGCACGAGCTGGCATCGCTGGGCGCCGGCCTGGCGCTGGTGGGCCGCAAGCCCGAGAAGCTGCAGGCGGTGCGCGACGAGATCGCCGGCATCTATCCCGAGGCGGCCGGCCGCCTCAGCGTGCATGCCTGCGACATCCGCGACGAGGCGGGCGTGCGCGCCACGGTGGGCGCGGCGCTGCAACGCCACGGCGCGCTCCACGGCCTTTTCAACTGCGCCGGCGGGCAGTTTCCCGCGCCCCTGGAGCGCATCAGCCACAACGGCTTCGACGCGGTGGTGCGCAACAACCTGCACGGCACGTTCCTGATGTCGCGCGAGGTGTACACGCAATACATGCGCGGGCACGGCGGCGCCATCGTGAACATGCTGGCCGACATCTGGGGCGGCATGCCGGGCATGGGGCATTCCGGGGCGGCGCGCGCGGGCGTCTGGAATCTCACCGAGACGGCCGCCTGCGAATGGGCGCACGCCGGCGTGCGGGTGAACGCCGTGGCGCCGGGCTGGATCGCCTCCAGCGGCATGGACAGCTACGACGAGGACTACCGGGCCGTGCTGCGCGGGCTGCGCGACAAGGTGCCGCTGTCGCGCTTCGGCACCGAAGCCGAGGTGGCGGCGGCCGTGGTGTTTCTGCTGTCGCCCGCGTCGGCCTTCATCAACGGCACGGTGATGCGCGTCGACGGCGGCGTGCCCAACGCGCGCCATTCATGGACGCTGGCCCCGGCCGAGCGCGGCGAGACTTTCGACGGGTTTCCTCAGTATGCGCCGCCGTCGCTGTTCTCGGAGGCATGAAAGCGGTGCAGCGCTTCTTCGACGTCGGCGCGAAAGCGCGCCAGCGCGAGCGTGTCGCGCGGCGGCGGCTGCAGGGCCTGCCAGAGGAAATCGGTGAGCTGGTCGGCCGTGGCCGCCACGTCCACGCGCCGCTCGCGCAGGATCGCGTCCCAGAGCACGTGCTCCATGGGGCCGTACACCGACGAGCGCAGCAGCCGCAGGGGCATGTCGCGGCGGATCTGCCCTTCGGCCTGGCCCTGGGCCAGGATGCGCATGAGCGGGGCGGTGTAGCGCCGCTGCAGCTGGGCGTAGATGTCGGCGAATTCGTCGTCGCGCGCGCGGCCTTCCGACAGGATGAACGCGCACAGGCCCGGCCCCTCCGCCAGCAGGTGGCGCAAGTGGGCGTGCACCAGGTAGCGCAGCCGGGCGCGCGTGCCCTGCACACGCGGCAGGTCGTCTTCGACCTTGGCGATGATCTCGTCGTACCAGTCGCTGATGACGCGCACGCAGAGTTCGCGCTTGCCGCCGAAGTACGTGAAGATGGTGGCTTCGGACACGCCCAGCCGCTGCGCGATCTCGGTGGTGGTGCCGGCCTGGAAGCCGGCTTCGGCGAATACCTGGCGGGCGGTGCGCAGGATGTCGCGGATGCGCTGCTCGGACTTGGCGCTGGCGGGCGCGCGGCGCATCGGGGTGCGGGGCGGCGGGGCGGCGGATTTTTCCATGCGTGGATGCATTGGTGCGGGAAAGGCGGGGCTTATTATTGGACTGCGGCGTCCATGGCGGCAAGCCGGCCTTCCGCTGATTTTTCATAACGACGATACGAGACAAGATCATGCTGTCCAGAGCGCAATCCTACACAACCCTGGTTTCCGGATTCCGTTGGGAGGTTCCGCAACGGTACAACATCGGCGTGGACGTCTGCGCCAAATGGGCCGACGGCAGCGGACGGCTGGCCCTCATCTACGAGAAGAGCGACGGTTCCCAGGCGCGCTACAGTTTCGACGACATCCACGAGCAGTCCAATCGCCTGGCCCGCAGCCTGGAGCGCAATGGCGTGCGGCGCGGCGACCGGGTGGCGGTGTACCTGCCGCAGGCCCCCGAAACCGCCGTGACGCACATCGCCGTCTACAAGATGGGCGCGGTGGCCGTGCCGCTCTTCACCCTGTTCGGCGTGGACGCCATTCAGTACCGGCTGCAGAACAGCGGCGCGGCCGCGCTGGTGACGGACGCCGAGGGCGTGCGCCGGCTGGCGCAGATCCGCGACAGCCTGCCCGACCTCAAGGTGGTGTACTGCGTGGACGGGCCGGTTGCCGGCGGCCAGGCGCTGTCGTTCCACGACGCGCTGGCCGCCGAAAGCGGCGATTACACCGCCGTCGACACCGCGGCCGACGACCCGGCCGTCATCATCTACACCTCGGGCACCACGGGCAAGCCCAAGGGCGCGCTGCACGCGCACCGCGTGTTGCTCGGCCACCTGCCGGGGGTGGAGATGTCGCACGAGTTCTTTCCCGAGCACGCCCGCCTCATGTGGACGCCCGCCGACTGGGCATGGATCGGCGGCTTGCTGGACGTGCTGCTGCCGTCCTGGCACCACGGCGTGCCGGTGCTGGCGCGGCGCTTCGAGAAGTTCGACGGCGAGTCCGCCTTCGACCTGATGGCGCGCCATGGCGTCACCCACACCTTCCTGCCGCCCACGGCCCTGAAGATGATGCGCGCTTCGGCGCCGCCGGCGGCCGGCAGCCTCGGCCTGCGCTCGGTGGCCAGCGGCGGCGAGTCGCTGGGCGCGGAACTCATCGACTGGGGGCGGCGCGTGCTGGGCGTGACCATCAACGAGTTCTACGGGCAGACCGAGTGCAACATGCTGGTGTCTTCGTGCTCGTCGCTGTTCGAGCCGCGCATCGGCTCCATCGGCCGCGCGGTGCCCGGCCACCGCGTGGACATCGTGGACGACGCGGGCCGCCTCCTGCCCGACGGCGAAGAGGGCAACATCGGCGTGCTGCGGCCCGATCCGGTCATGTTCCTCGGATACTGGAACAACCCCGAGGCCACCCGGGAAAAGTTCGCGGGCGAGTACCTGCTGACCGGCGACCAGGGCGTGCGCGACGCCGACGGGTTCATCCGCTTCGTGGGCCGCAAGGACGACGTGATCACCAGCGCGGGCTACCGCATCGGCCCGGCGCCGATCGAAGACTGCCTCATTTCGCATCCGGCGGTGCGGATGGCCGCGGTGGTGGGCATGCCGGATGCGCAGCGCACGGAGATCGTGGCCGCCTTCGTCGTGCTCAACGACGGCTACGAGGGCAGCGACGAGCTGGCCCGCGCGCTGCAGGATCACGTGCGCACCCGGCTGGCGGCGCACGAGTATCCGCGCCTCATCCGGTTTGTAACCAGTTTGCCCACCACGGCCACCGGAAAGATCATCCGCAAGGCGCTGCGCGATGCCAGCGCCGGCCAGGGCTGACGGCGCGCACGCCCCGCGGGGCCGTCTCAACCCGTGACAAACTCCCCCATAAGGATGGGTTGACGGGCAGCCCTGCGCTGCCGGTATGATGGCCTCACACACGATGCGGCCGCCTCCGGTTGGGGGCCGCATCATCCCTATTCTTTGTATGGAGACAGGTCCGATGAATAAGCCTTTGGATGGGGGACTGGCAGCCTTGAACGTGCCCGCCTGGGTGCGGCACCGCGGTCTGGTCGACTGGGTTGCCCGCATCGCCGCCCTGGCCAAGCCCGATCGCGTCGTATGGTGCGACGGTTCGCAGCAGGAGTACGACCGGCTGTGCCAGGAAATGGTCGAGGCCGGCACGCTGCGCAGGCTCAACCCCGCCAAGCGGCCGAATTCCTATCTGGCCTGGTCCGATCCCTCGGACGTGGCCCGCGTCGAAGACCGTACGTTCATCTGTTCCGACCGTCCCGAAGATGCCGGACCCACGAACAACTGGTCCGACCCGGCCGAAATGCGCGACACGCTCAACGGGCTGTTCGACGGCGCCATGCGCGGCCGCACCATGTACGTGGTGCCGTTCTCCATGGGACCGCTGGGTTCGGACATCGCCCACATCGGCGTGGAGCTGTCCGACAGCCCCTATGTGGTTGCCAATATGCGCATCATGACGCGCATGGGCAAGCAGGTCTACGAAGTGCTGGGCACGGACGGCGAGTTCGTGCCCTGCGTGCATTCGGTGGGCAGGCCGCTCGAACCGGGCGAGGTGGACGTGCCCTGGCCCTGCAACCCCACCAAGTACATCGTGCATTTTCCCCAGACCCGCGAAATCTGGAGCTACGGCTCGGGCTATGGCGGCAACGCGCTGCTGGGCAAGAAATGCTTCGCGCTGCGCATCGCCTCCACCATGGGACGCGACCAGGGCTGGCTGGCCGAGCACATGCTCATCCTGGGCGTGACCTCGCCCAAGGGCCGCAAGTACCACGTGGCCGCCGCCTTTCCGTCCGCCTGCGGCAAGACCAACTTCGCCATGCTGATCCCGCCGCAGGGCATGGACGGCTGGAAAGTCACCACCATCGGCGACGACATCGCCTGGATCAAGCCCAGCGCCGACGGCCGCCTGCGCGCCATCAACCCCGAGGCCGGCTATTTCGGCGTGGCCCCGGGCACCAGCGAGCAGACCAACTTCAACGCCATGGCCACGCTCAAGGCCAACGTCATCTTCACCAACGTGGCGCTCACCGACGACGGCGACGTCTGGTGGGAAGGCATGACCGACACGCCGCCCGCCCATCTCACCGACTGGCAGGGCCAAGACTGGACGCCCGCCATCGCGCGCGAAACCGGACGCAAGGCCGCGCATCCCAATGCGCGCTTCACGGCGCCGGCCTCGCAGTGCCCCTCCATCGACCCCGAATGGGAGAACCCGGAAGGCGTGGTCATCGACGCCTTCATCTTCGGCGGACGGCGCTCCACCACGGTTCCGCTCGTCACCGAGGCGCGCAACTGGGTCGAGGGCGTCTACATGGCCGCCACCATGGGCTCCGAAACCACCGCCGCCGCCGCGGGGCAGCAGGGCGTGGTGCGGCGCGATCCGTTCGCCATGCTGCCGTTCTGCGGCTACAACATGAGCGACTACTTCGCGCATTGGCTCAAGCTGGGCCGCCAGCTCGAAGACGCCGGCGCCACGCTGCCCCGCATCTACTGCGTGAACTGGTTCCGCAAGGGGCCCGACGGCAAGTTCGTATGGCCGGGCTTCGGCGAGAACATGCGCGTGCTGCGCTGGATGCTGGGCCGCATCGACGGCGAGGCCCAGGGCGTGGACCAGGTCTTTGGCGTGTCGCCGCGCTATGGCGACATCGACTGGACCGGGCTGGAATTCAGCCCCGACAAGTTCGAGCAGATCATGTCCGTCGACGCCGACGCCTGGCGCCGCGAACTGGCGCTGCACGAAGAACTCTTCGGCCAGCTCGCCCAGCGGCTGCCCGAAGACCTGCCCGAAGCCAAAGCCCGCATCGAAAGCCGGCTGGCGGCGTAGGGGTGGACGCGCCGCCCTCCCGCGGCGCGGTCCAGGGCTTCGCTCCCGTGGCCGCGCCGGATGCGCGGATCCTGGTGCTGGGGTCCATGCCCGGGGTCGCGTCGCTGCGGCGCGCGCAGTACTACGCGCATCCGCGCAATGCGTTCTGGCCCATCGCGGCGGACGCGCTGGGCTTCGATGCCGCGCTGCATTACGACGCCCGGCTGCGGGCGCTGCGGGCGGCCGGCGTGGCGTTGTGGGACGTGCTTGCCGGCTGCGTGCGCCCCGGCAGCCTGGACGCCGACATCCGCCGCGAGGGCCTGGCGCCCAATGATTTTCCGGCGTTTCTGGCGGCGCATGCCGGCATACGGCGCATCTGCTTCAACGGAGCCAAGGCGGCGGCGCTTTTCGCGCGGCATGTGCGGCCCGCGCTGCCGCCGCGGGCGCAGGCCCTGGAATTCGTGGCGCTGCCGTCCACCAGTCCGGCGCATGCGGCCATGCCTTACGAAGAAAAACGCCGGCGCTGGCGCGAGGCGCTGACCGGCGTCTGAGCCGGCCCGGGCGGGCCTCGGCAGGCCCGGGAAACGGACCCGGCAAGGCCGCGGCGCAGGGCTGCGGGCGTTTCCCGGCGGCCCTAGCGCGCGCCCGCGCCTTCGGCGGGGCCTGCCTTCAGTTCCAGCCCCTCGGCGGGCACCGGCACGTTTTCCACGATGCCCGCCAGGTCGCCCGGCTGCGCCATGGCGTTGCCGCTGCGGCTCACGCGGATCTCCACGTCGACCCGCTGGGCGCCGGACAGCCGCGCCTGCGGCGACATCGCCAGGCTGTCGTCCAGCACGAAGTCGCGCGGCAGGTCCGCCGCGCGCAGCCGCAGCACGGCCAGCGGCATGCGGGATCCCCCGGCCGGGCGGGCGAGAATGAATACCGTATCGTCCGGCCGGACCCGCGCGGCGGCGGCGGGCGCGATGCTCGCGCGCCCCGCGATGCGGGCGGCGGCGCCCGGGCGGGCCGGGGAGGCGGAACCGGTGCCGGTCCCGGCGTTGGCGGCGGCCGGGCCTTCGGCCCTGGCAGCGGCTTCGCGCGCGGGCAGCGGTCGCGCCATCGGGTCCGGGCCGGCGGCGGCCCTGGCCCGGGCGATGTTGGACTCGATCTGGCGGCTGGCTTCGGAGCCGGGCGGCAGCTGGGGGCGCAGGCGTTCCCAGTAGGCCAGCGCCTCGACCGGATCGCCGCGGCGCAGCGCCATCATGCCCGCCAGGGCGAGCGCCTTGGGCTGGTCGGGCTGCGCGGCGAGCGCCTGCGCCACCGCGGCCACCGACTCGGCGTCGGGCTGGCCGCCCTGTTGCGACAGCCTGGCATCGGCCAGGTCCGCCAGCACCGCGGGCTGGCCCGGCACCAGGCGCAGCACTTCGCGGTAGGCGGCCACCGCGTCGCCGTAGCGTCCCAGGGTTTCGTACGAGCGGGCCAGCGTGTACCAGCCGTCGGCGTCGTCCGGCGCGGCGCGCAGGCGCCGCGCCAGCGCGAAGATGGCGAGGTCCATGTCGTCTTCGGAGCCGGCGTGGGCGGGCGCGCCCTGGGCCGCGGCGGCGCTGGCGGCCGCGCGCGGGTTGCCCAGCTTGCCATAGAGCAGCGCGGCCGCCAGGGGCAGGCCCAGCGCCAGCGCGCAGGCGGCGGCCAGGCTGGCCCGGCGGCCGGCCGGGCCGCCGCCGGGGGCGTCGCGCCGGGCCATGTCCTGCAGCAGGTCGCGCTGCAGTTCTTCTTCGGCGCGCATGTGCGCGTCCGCGCTGAGCGCGCCTTGCTGCCGGTCGCGCCGCAGTTGTTCGCGCTGGGCCGCATAAAAAGCCCGCAGGCTGTCGGCGGAGCGGGGGCCCGCGGGCGGCCCGCGGCGCAACAGCGGCACGATGAGACAGCACAGGCTGCCCAGCAGCAGGGCCACGACGGCAAGCCAGAGCGCGTTCATGGGCCGGAATCCAGGTAGCGGGCGGCGCGCGCCCGTTCGTCGGCGGTGAGCGGCGCGCGCGAGGCCGGCCGGCGCGCCACGGCGCGCCACAGCGCCGCCAGGCCCAGCGCCAGCAGGGCGAAGGGGCCGATCCACAGGAGCCAGGTCAGGGGCTTGAACGGCGGGTCGTAGCGCACGAAATCGCCGTAGCGCGCCTGGAAGAAGCGCATGATCTCCTCATCGCTGCGGCCCTGCGCGAGCTGGTCGCGGATGATCCGGCGCATGTCGCGCGCCAGCGGCGCGTTCGATTCGGCCAGGGTCTGGTTCTGGCACACCATGCAGCGCAGGCCGTGCGCGAGCCGGTCGGCCCGTTCGCGCAGCGCGGCGTCGGCCGGCGCGCCGGGGGCCGCGGGCGCGGGCGAGGGGCCGAACAGCGCCAGGCAGAGCAGCAGGGCGGGCCAGGTTTTCATCGCAGCGCCTCTATTATCGGCAGCAGGCGCTTTTCCCAGATGCCGGGCGTGATGACGCCGAGCTGCTTGTAGCGGATGCGGCCGTTGCCGTCGATGAGAAAGGTTTCCGGCACGCCATACACGCCGTACTCGATGCCGACCCGGCCGTCGGTGTCGCTGGCCGAGGCGCGGTAGGGGTTGCCGTTGCGCCGCAGCCATTCGGCCGCGGCCCGGGGGTCGTCCTTGTAGTTCAGGCCGTAGATGGGAATGCCGGCGCGCTGGCCGAGGTCGCGCAGCACGGGCAGTTCCTGGCGGCAGGGTTCGCACCACGAGGCCCATACATTGAGCAGCCACACCTGTCCGCGCAGGGACTGCACCTCCAGCCGCTGTTCCGGGGCCTGCAGCAAGGGCAGCCCGATGGGCGGGGCGGGGTGGTCGATGAGCGCGGAGGGCACCGCGCGCGGATCGCGCGACAGGCCCATGCCCAGCAGCAGCGCCAGGGCCAGGAACACGGCCAGGGGCAGCAGGGTGCGGCGCATCAGCCGCCCTCCCGCGCCGAGGCCGGCAGCGAGGCCGGGCGCAGGCGCTGCGATGCGTCGGCCGCGCGGGCCTGCCGGTAGCGCCGGTCGGCGGCGGCCAGCACGCCGCCCGCGGCCATCAACAGGCAGCCGCCCCAGATCCAGGCCATGAAAGGCTTGACCTGGATGCGCACGGTCCAGGCTTGCGCGCCCACCGGCTCGCCCAGCGCCACGAACAGGTCGCGCGTGAAGCCGCTGTCGATGCCGGCCTGGCTGAGCGCCATGTTCTGCACCGTGTAGAGGCGTTTCTCGGGGTAGAGCGTGACCGCCGGCCGGCCGTCGCGCGTGACGCGGAACACGGCGCGCTGGGCGCTGTAGTTGGGGCCGGCGGCCGGCCCCACGCTTTCGAAGAGATAGCGGTAGCCGCCGGCCTGCGCGCTTGCGCCGATTTCCAGCTTGAGTTCCTGCCGGTCCTCGTAGCCGTTGGCGAGCGTGACGCCGGCGATGAACACGCCCACCCCCGCATGGGCCAGCAGCATGCCGTACCAGGCGCGCGGCTGGCGGCGCAGCCGCAGCGCCCAGCGTCCGTCGCCGTCGGTGAGCCGTTGCCAGGCATGCGTCCAGGCGCTGGCGACGGACCACGCCGCCAGCCACAGGCCCAGCACGATGGGCAGCGAGGCGTGCCAGGCGCGGCCCGGCAGCGCGAAAGGCAGCAGCAGGGCCGTGGCCAGGCTGACGGCGAAGGCGATGCGCAGGCGCTGCGCGAGTTCGGGCACGTGCGCCTGCTTCCAGCGCGCCACCGGCCCCACGCCCATGAGGAAAACGGCCGGCGTCATGAGGGGCACGAACACGGCCTCGAAATAGGGCGGCCCGATGGATATCTTGCCCAGCTCCAGCACGTCGAGCACCACCGGGTACAGGGTGCCCAGCAGCACCGACGCGGCCGCCACCGTCAGCACCACGTTGTTGACCAGCAGCAGCGATTCGCGCGACAGCACGGCAAAACCGCCGCCCAGCCCGACCGTGGGCGCGCGCCAGGCGTACAGCGCCAGCGAGCCGCCCACCGCCACGGTCATGAAGCCCAGGATGTACAGCCCGCGTCCCGGATCCACGGCGAAGGCGTGCACCGAGGTCAGCACGCCCGAGCGGACCAGGAAGGTGCCCAGCAGGCTCAACGAAAAGGCGCAGATGGCCAGCAGCACGGTCCAGCTCCGGAAGGCGCCGCGCCGCTCGGTGACGATGAGCGAATGGATGAGCGCGGTGCCGGCCAGCCAGGGCATGAAAGAGGCGTTTTCCACCGGATCCCAGAACCACCATCCGCCCCAGCCCAGCACGTAGTAGGCCCAGGCGCTGCCCAGCAGGATGCCCAGCGTCAGGAAGGTCCAGGCCGCCAGCGTCCAGGGACGCACCCAGCGCGCCCAGAGTGCGTCCAGCTCGCCCGAGAGCAGCGCGGCGATGGCGAAAGCAAACGCCACGGAAAAACCCACATAACCCATGTACAGCATGGGCGGATGCACGATCATGCCCGGATCCTGCAGCAGGGGGTTCAGATCGCGCCCGGCCATGGCCGGCGGCACCAGGCGCTCGAACGGGTTGGAAAGAAAGAGCAGGAAGAGCAGGAATCCCACGCTGATCCAGCCCATCACGGCCAGCACACGGGCGGCGAAGGCCGGCGGCAGGCCGCGGCTGCACAACGCTACCGCGAGGGTCCAGGCCGACAGCAGCAACAGCCACAGCAGCACCGAGCCCTCGTGTCCGCCCCAGACCGCGGCAAAACGGTACGCGGCGGGCAGGTCGGCATGCGAATTCGCGGCCACGTAGACCACCGAATAGTCGTTGTCCAGAAAGCTCCAGGCCAGGCAGCCGAAGGCCAGGGCCACCAGCAGGAACTGCCCGGCGGCGGCGGGCCGCGCGACGTTCATGCCGGGCGCCCAGCCCGCCGCCGCGCCCGCGAGCGGCAGCACGCCCTGGGCCAGCGCCACCAGCAGGGCCAGGATGAGGCTGAAAAGCCCGATCTCGGGAATCATCGGGCCTCTCCTGGCCGCGGGCCGGGCGCCGAGGCCCGCCGTACCGCGTCGGCGGCCTGGGGCGGCATGTAGTTTTCGTCGTGCTTGGCCAGCACCTCGGTGGCGCGGAACACGCCGTCGGGCTCCAGCCGGCCCGCCACCACCACGCCCTTGCCCTCGCGGAACAGGTCCGGCAGCAGGCCCTGGTAGCGCACCGGCACCGCGTGCGCCGTATCGGTGACCACGAAGCGCAGCGTGACGCCGTCGGCCTCGCGCCGCAGCGAGCCGCGTTCCACCAGGCCGCCCAGGCGGTAGCTGCCGCTCTGGGGCGCTTCGCGCGCCGCCACCTGGCTGGGGCTGAAGAAGAAGACCAGGTTCGATTGCAGCGCGTTGAGCACCAGGGCGACAGCCAGGGCCAGCAGGCCCAGTCCGCCCGCCAGCGCGAGCGCGCGCCGCGCGCGCGGGCTCATCGGAGCTTCGCCGCGCCGCGCGTTCCCCGGCGGCCGGGCGAGGCTCATGATGGTTCTCCCGCGCGCCGGCGGGAACCGGCGCGCCGGCGGCGCCGGCCCGCGCGCCACAGCATCCATGCCTCCAGCCCCAGCAGGGCCAGGAAGACGCCATAGGCTCCCAGGAGGTAAGGGCCGTGGCCGCCCGGCGAGAACAGCGCGTCCCAGCTCATGGCCGCTCCCGCGCCGCCGGGGGGTCGCGCCGGGCGATCAGGGTTCTGGCCCGCGCCAGCGCCGCCGCGGCGCTGTACAGCCAGCACGCGGCCAGCATCAGCAGCGTGGCCGCGAGCATGATGCGCGTCATGCTGGGGGCGCTGTCCAGGCGGATGGACGCGCCCTGGTGCAGCGTGCTCCACCACTGCACCGAGAAATAGATGATGGGGATGTTGACGACGCCGGCCAGCGCCAGAATGGCGCCGCCGCGGTCGGCGCGCGCCTCGTCGTCCGCGGCCGCGGCCTGCAAGGCCATGAAGCCCAGGTACAGGAACAGCAGGATCAGTTCGGAAGTCAGGCGCGCGTCCCACACCCACCACGTGCCCCAGGTGGGTTTGCCCCAGAGCGCGCCGGTCCAGAGCGTGAGAAAGGTGAAGAGCGCGCCCGTGGGCGCCAGCGCGCGCATCATCACGAACGACAGCCGGGTATGGAACACCAGGCCCAGCGCGCCGTACAGCGCCGTCAGCACGTAGAGGAACATCGACATCCAGGCCGCCGGGACGTGGATGAACAGAATGCGGTAGACCTCGCCCTGCTGGCTGTCCACCGGCGCCACCGCCAGCCCCAGATACAGGCCCGCCACGGCCAGCACGGCCGCTGCCGCGGCGAACCGCCGCGCCAGCCGGCCGGCCAGCGGATAGAAGTGGACGGGGGAGGCATAGCGCAGCCAGCGGCCGGAGGCGGAAGCGCGGGATTGCGGCAGGGCGGGATGTTTCTGCATGCGCGCCTCAGTCCAGCGCCACGCGCAGCGCGGCCGCCGCGCTCCAGGGGCAGAGCAGGATCGCCAGGCACAGGAACGCGCCCAGCAGGGACAACTGCGGCCCGGCGCCCAGGCCCGCGCTGGTGGCCGAGACGGCGCCGCTGCCGAAGATCAGCACGGGCGCGTACAGGGGCAGCACCAGCAGCGGCAGCAGCGCGCCGCCGCGCAGGCCGAGCGTAAGCGCCGCGCCCAGGCCGCCGATGAGCGCGAGCGTGGGCGTGCCCAGCAGCAGGGACAGGGCCAGCACCGCCAGCGCGGACGGCGGCAGGCCGAACTGCAGGGCCACCACGGGGCTGGCGAGCACCAGGGGCAGGCATGCGCTGAGCCAGTTGGCCGCCAGCTTCACGCCCACCAGGAGCGGCAGGGGCAGGGGCGAGAGCAGCCATTGCTCCAGCGCGCCGCTGTCGTGGTCCTGCGCGAAGGGCCGCTGCAGCGTGAGCAGAATGCCCAGCAGCGCGCAGACCCAGAGCACGCCCGGGCCGATGGCGGCCAGGCGTTGCGGGTCGGGGCCCACGGCCAGCGGAAACAGGCTCGCGGCCACCACGAAGAACAGCGCGGCCCCCAGCGTTTCCGCGGGCCGTCTCCAGGACAGTCGGATTTCACGCAGCGTGAGCTGCGACAGCGTGGCCAGCATCCGGTTCGTCCATGTCCAGGGTTTGCGCGCCGGCGGCGGCCAGCCTGTGCGAGGCCAGCACCGCCACGCCGCCTTCGGCGCGGTGCGCGGCCAGCGCCGCGTCCAGCAGCGCCAGGCCGTCGGCGTCCAGGCCGGCGTCGGGTTCGTCGAGCAGCCACAGCGGTTTGCCGCTGCCGGCGATGGCCGCCAGCGCCAGCCGGCGCCGCTGTCCCTGCGACAGCCTGCCGGCCGGCAGGTCTGCGCAGGCCGCCAGCCGCCAGCGTTCCAGCGCCGCCTCCAGCCGCGCGGCGGGCAGCGGCGCGCCGGCCACGTGCAGCGCGCAGGCGAGGTTCTCGCGCGCGCTCAATTCGGGGCTGAGGCCGTTGGCGTGCGCCAGATAGGCCATCTGCGCGCGGTAGGCGCCCGCTTCGCGGGCCGTGTCCAGGCCGCGCCAGCGCAGGCTGCCCTGCGCGGGCCGCAGCAGCCCGGCCAGGGTGCGCAGCAGGCTGGTCTTGCCGCTGCCGTTGGGGCCGCGCACCAGCAGCAGCTGGCCGCCGGGCAGCTCGAAGTCCAGCGCGCGGCCGCAGCCGCGCCGGCAGCGCAGCCCGCGCGCCGCCAGCAGGGGCGGGCCGGCCTCAATGGGGCGCATTGCCCGTCTCCGCGCCCATGCCCAGCTTGGAGGCCAGGTCGGGCGGTATGGGCGGCAGCGTGTGGGCGATGCCCTTGTGGCAGTCGATGCAGGTCTTGCTTTTGTCGGCCAGGTAGGTCGAGTGCATGTTCTGCGCCCGCACGCTCTGCCGCGTGAAGTCCATGGAGTCGTAGTTGTGGCAGTTGCGGCATTCCAGCGAATCGTTGGCCTTGAGGCGGGCCCACTCGTGCTGCGCCAGTTCCAGCCGCTTCTCCACGAACTTCTCGCGGGTGTCGATGGTGCCGAAGATCTTGCCCCACACTTCCTTGGATGCCTGCATCTTGCGCGCGATCTTGTCGGTCCAGTTGTGCGGCACGTGGCAGTCGGAGCAGATGGCCCGCACGCCGGAACGGTTCGTGTAATGGATGGTGCTCTTGAGCTCGGCGAAGACGTTGTCGCGCATCTCGTGGCAGCCGGTGCAGAATTTCTCCGTGTTGGTCAGTTCCATGGCGGTGTTGAACGCGCCCCAGAACAGCACGCCGCCGATGAAACCGCCCACCGTCAGAAAGCCCAGGCTGAAGTGCACGCTGGGGCGGGTGATGACTTTCCAGTAGCGCTTGATGAGATCGAGCATGGCGGGCTCCGTGCCTTATTTCTGCGCGGGCGCCGGGGCGGTCAGCCGCTTCAGGATCACGTCGATGTCCTGGTAGGTGTTGGACACCAGCGGCCTGGCCTCGGCCTGCGGCACGTGGCACTGCGTACAGAAATACCGCCGCGGCGAGACTTCGGCCAGCACGTTGCTGTCGCGGTCCATGTAGTGCGTCACGCTCAGGGGCGGGGCCTGGGTGGCCTCGGTGTTCACCCGGGCGTGGCAGGCCAGGCAGCGGTTGAAGCTGCGGTCGACCTGGTAGCCGTCGATCTTGTGCGGAATGGTGGGCGGCTGCATGGAATAGCTGCGCACCCGCTTGATGTCCTTGTTCTCGATCGGGCTGATGAGCGGCGGATCGGTCTCGTCGGCCACCGGCGTGGGCCCGCGCATGGGGTCTTCCACGTCCTGGGGCGGCGCGGCCAGGGCCGGCCAGGCCAGCAGCAGGGCAAGCGCGATGGCGGGGGCTCGGATCTTCATGGCTGTCTCCCGGCGATCTCAGGCCTTGACGATCTTGACCGCGCACTTCTTGAAGTCGGTCTGGAACGAGATGGGGTCGGTGGCGTCCAGCGTGACCTTGTTGATGAGCTGGCCGGCGTCGAACCAGGGCACGAAGACCAGGCCGCGCGGCGGCTTGTCGCGGCCCCGCGTCTCCAGCCGCGAGCGCATCCGCTCGCGCCGCGACACGATCTCCACCTCGTCGCCGCGCCGCAGGCCCAGCTTCTGCGCATCGTCGGGGTGCATGAAACAGACTGCGTTGGGAAAGGCGCGGTAAAGCTCGGGCACGCGCCGCGTCATGGACCCGGAATGCCAGTGCTCCAGCACGCGGCCGGTAGACAGCCAGAACGGATACTCTTCGTCGGGCGATTCGGGCGGCGGCTCGTAGGGCAGCGCGTAGATGATGGCGCGGCCGTCGGGGTTGCCGTAGAACTCGAAGCCCTTGCCGGCCTTCACGTATGGGTCGCTGCCCTCGCGGTAGCGCCACAGGGTTTCCTTGCCGTCGACCACCGGCCAGCGCAGGCCGCGCACCTGGTGGTAGGTGTCGAAAGGCGCGAGGTCGTGCCCGTGGCCGCGCCCGAAGGCCGCGTATTCCTCGAACAGGCCCTTCTGCACGTAGAAGCCGAAGGCGTCGGATTCCTGGTTGGCGTAACCGGGATCGCGCTCGGAGTTCGGATACCGGTTTACCTGGCCGTTGGCGAACAGCACGTCGTACAGCGTCTTGCCGCGGTACTCGGGTTTCTTGGCGAGCAGGTCGGCGGGCCAGACTTCCTCCACCTTGAATCGCTTGGAGAACTCCATCAGTTGCCACAGGTCGGAGCGGGCCTGTCCCGGCGCATCGACCAGCTGGTGCCAGAACTGCGTGCGGCGCTCGGCGTTGCCGTAGGCTCCTTCCTTTTCCACCCACATGGCCGCCGGCAGGATCAGGTCGGCCGAGATGGTCGTGACCGTGGGGTAGGCGTCCGACACCACGATGAAGTTGTCGGGATTGCGGTAGCCCGGCAGCCCTTCGTTCATGAGGTTGGCGGCCGCCTGCATGTTGTTGTTGACCATCACCCAATAGGCGTTGATGGAGCCGTCCTTGAGCATGCGGTTCTGCAGCACGGCGTGCGCGCCCACCTTGTCGGGAATGGTGCCCTCGGGCAGCTGCCAGAGTTCTTCCGCGTGGGCGCGGTGCTTGGGATTGGTGACCACCAGGTCGGCCGGCAGCCGGTGCGAGAACGTGCCTACTTCGCGCGCCGTGCCGCAGGCCGAGGGCTGGCCCGTGAGCGAGAAGGGGCTGTTGCCCGGCGTGGAGATCTTGCCCGTCAGCAGGTGGATGTTGTAGACGAGATTGTTGGCCCACACGCCGCGCGTGTGCTGGTTGAACCCCATGGTCCAGAACGAGGTCACGCGCACCTTCGGGTCGGCGTACATCTCGGCCAGTTCTTCCAGCCGGTTCTTGGGCACGCCGCTCAGCTTGGCCGTGTAGTCCAGGTCGTACTTGGAGACGAAGCGCGCGTACTCCTCGAAATCGATGGGCTTGGACGCGCCGGGGTTGGCGGCGTTCTTGGCGGCCTTCTGCAGCGGATGATCGGGCCGCAGCCCGTAGCCGATGTCGGTCACGCCCTGGTGGAAGACCGTGTGCTTGTCCACGAAGTCGCGGTTCACGCGCTTGGTCTTGATGATGTGGTTCGCGATGTAGTTCAGGATCGCCAGGTCGGTCTGCGGCGTGAAGGTGAGCGTCAGGTCGGCCAGGTCGTAGGAACGGTGCTCGAAGGTGGACAGCACCGCCACCCGGGTCTTGGGCGCGGACAGGCGCCGGTCGGTCACGCGGGTCCACAGAATGGGATGCATCTCCGCCATGTTGGAGCCCCACAGCACGAAGGCGTCGGCGTTCTCGATGTCGTCGTAGCAGCCCATGGGCTCGTCGGCCCCGAAGGTGCGCATGAACCCCACGGCGGCCGAGGCCATGCAATGGCGCGCGTTGGGGTCGAGGTTGTTGGACCGGAAGCCCGCCTTCATGAGCTTGAGCGCGGCGTAGCCTTCCCATACCGTCCATTGCCCCGAGCCGAACATGCCCACGGCGGTGGGGCCTTTGTCGCGCAGCACGCGCTTGAACTGCTCGGCCATGACGTCGAACGCCTGGTCCCACGACACCGGCGCGAATTCTCCGTCCTTGGCGTACCGCCCGTTCTTCATGCGCAGCAGCGGCTGCGTGAGGCGGTCGGCGCCGTACATGATCTTGGACAGGAAATAGCCCTTGACGCAGTTCAGGCCCTTGTTGACCTCGGCGTTGAAATCGCCGTGCGTGGCCACGACCTGGTTGTCCTTGACCGCCACGTTCACGCCGCAACCCGTGCCGCAGAATCTACAGGGCGCCTTGGACCATTTCAGCTTGGCGGCCTCGGATTCGGTCACGATGTTCTGCGCGTAGCCGACGATCGGAATGCCCGCCACCGTGGCGGCGGCCGCGGCGGCCGATTGCTTGATGAATTCCCTACGGGGCATTGCCATCGTCGATCTCCTCGTTCATGGCGTCCAGCGTCTCGGCGTGCTGGTACACCAGCGCGGACGCGAGCACGCCGTCGAGGCGCTGTATCTCGGAGATGCGCGCCATCATTTGCTCGGTGGAGGGGGCTTCCAGGGTGACGACTATCTTGCCGGCGCCGGAAACGGCATGGATCTCCGCGCCTTCGACGGCGAGGATGCCGGCGCGCACGGTGTCGAGCTTGCGCACCAGCGCATGCACCACCATGCTGGCGATGTGCAGCTCGGCGGGCGGAGGACAGGGGGAACAGGAAAGCGCGTGCATGGCTGGCTCCATGACGGCGTTTCAGGAGCCCGGAGGGCCCGCGAGCATCTGATAGAACCAGACCAGGAACCCGTAGCCCGCGACGATGACGACCGCCAGCACGGGAGCAATGATCGCCGCCAGGAACACGAAGCTGCGCAGTTCCTGGGACTTGGTCAGCGCATCGGAATCGTTTGACACACACCACCTCACTGGAAAGGTCGGGGTATTGCGTTCAACGTGCGGATTCGTGAATTTGTAGCAGCGCGGGGGACGGCGCGTCAACGCCGCGCCGCGAAAAAAAAGCGCGCCGTCGGGCGCGCGCGAAATGAGGTTTGGTATATGGCGAGCGCGTCCGGCGCGCGGTTTCCGGTCAGCGCACCTGGCCGTAGATGAGGCGCGCGTCGGCGGCGGTGGCCAGCGGGCGGCCCAGGGCGCGGGCGCCTTCGGCCGCCTGGCGCACCAGGTCCGCGTTGCCGGCCGCGATGGCCCCGTCGCGCAGCCTGAGGTTGTTCTCGAAGCCCACGCGCATGTGGCCGCCGAAGGCCGCCGCCGTGGCGACGCAGGCGTTTTCCTCGGGGCCGAACGCGCACACCGCCCAGGGCAGGGAGTGGTCGTAGGCCTGCAGGAACGGCAGCAGGTCGTAGGCCGACGACACCTGGCCCGCGCTGTAGCGGCCCAGCACGAAGAGCACCGACCATGCGCCGGGAGGCGCCAGGCCGCGGGCGCGCAGCGCGAGCCAGCGCCGCACGTCGCCTTCGTCGTAGAGAATGATCTGCGTCATGATGCGGCGTTCGGCCAGCCATGCCAGGAACGCCGCGAGCTCGGCCTCCGCGATCTCGGGCACCGCGATCTCGCGCAGCCCGATGGACACGGCCTCGGGCGCCAGCTCGCGCACCACCGCCATCTGTTCGGCGGCGCGGTAGACGCCGGCCGCCTCGCTGGTCACCTGCACCAGCATCTCGTCGCCCACGGCCTCGCGCACGGCGGCCAGCGCCTCGCGGTAGGCGCCGGCGTCGAGCAGGTGGCTGCCGTCGGGCTTGCGCACGTGCATGTGCATCATGGCCGCGCCCGCCTCAAGGCAGGCGCGCGCTTCGCGGGCCAGCGCCTCGGGGGTCGTCGGCACGGCGGGATGGTCGGCGGCTTTCTTGTACGCGCCGTTGGGCGCGACGGTAATGATGACGGGCGATTGCGCCAGGGGCTGGCGCGTCGTGGCGGCGGCGTTCAAGGCTGGATCTCCGGCAGTTCGGGGGCAATCAGGTCCAGGCCCGCGCACAGCAGCCTGTCGTAGCGGGCGCGCTCGGCGGCGATAGTCTCGGGCGTCCATTCATAGAAGCCCGCGCCCGCCTTCATGCCGTGGCGGCCGTCGCGGGCGCGCTCGGCCAGGCAGCGCGCGGGATGGTCCGCATTGCAGAAGGTGGGGTACATGGTCGCGCCGGCGGCCGCATGCACGTCGATGCCGGCGTGGTCGCGCTGCATGACGGGCCCGGCCGCCAGGAAGCGGAAGCCGAAGCCGAAACGCACCGCCGCGTCCACATCCTCGGGCGAGGCGATGCCGCGGTCGATGAGGTCGAAGGCCTCGCGCGAAAGCGCGTGCTGCAGCCGGTTGGCCAGAAAGCCCGGCAGGTCCTGGCGCACCTTCACCGGCACGCTGCCGCAGCGGCGCATGAAGGCGATGAGCGCATCGGCGCGGCTCTCGTCGGACGACTCGCCCATGACGACCTCCACCAGCGGCACCAGGTGGGCGGGCATGAAGAAATGCAGGCCCAGCATGCGGGCGCCGGTGCCCAGGCCCCGGCCGATCGCGCTGATGGGAAAGCTGGAGCTGTTGCTGGCCAGGATGGCGTCGGGCCGGGCCCGGCGCTCCAGCTCGGCAAAGAGCGCCTGCTTGATGTCCAGCCGTTCGGGAATGCACTCGATGACGAGGTCCACGCCGGACCAGTCCACGTCGTCCAGGCCGGCGGCCACCGCCAGCCGGCCGGCGTTGCCTTCGCGCCCGATGGCGCGCAGGTTCTCCGCCACGCGCGCCGGCAGGCCCGCGGCGCGGGCGGCATCGGGTTCGACGATGGTGGTGCGGCATTGCGCGCGGGTCAGCACCACGGCCACGTCGGCGCCCATGGTGCCGCCGCCCACCACCACGGCGTGCGCCGCGCCGGGGTTGGGCAGCGGGGTTGTATTGCTCTGCATGTTCGGCTCCTTGCTCGGAATTCTGGGTTGCGCCGGCGACGAGTGTAGAGAAGCCGATTTGATTGATGAATCAGATTTTTTTTATAGAATGATCGAAATTCACGATTAATGTGGCGGGGGACTCATGCAGATCAACCTGTCGATGCGCGACATCGACACCACGCTGGTGCTGGGGCGCACGCTCAATTTCCGGCAGGCGGCGGCGCAGTTGCACCTGTCGCAATCGGCGCTGTCCACGCAGGTGCAGCGCATCGAGGACGCGCTGGGCGTGCGCCTGTTCGACCGCACCACCCGCACCGTGCGGCTGACGGCGGCGGGGCAGGCCTTCATGCAGCAGGCCGCCAGCCTGCAGGCCGCGTTTCGCGACGCCATCGCGGCGGTGGGCGCCATCGCCAGCGCCGAGCACGGCGAGGTTTCCGTGGCGGCGCTGCCTTCCTTGGCGGCGCGGCTGCTGCCGCGCGTGCTCATGGCATACCGCCAGGCCCATCCGCACGTGGCGCTCAAGGTGCGCGACACGCTTTCCGGCCCGGCGTTCGACCTGGTGCGCGCGGGCGAGGTGGACTTCGCGCTGACCGCGGCCGACCCCCAGCAGGCCGACCTGCATTACGTGCCGCTGATGTCCGACAGCTTTCTGCTCCTGATTCCCGAGGCGCACGCGCTGGCCCGCGCGCAGGGGCCGCTGCGCTGGGCCGACACCGCGGGCGCGGCGCACGTCTCCATGGTGCATCCCAGCAGTGTGCGGCAGTACACCGAATGGGCCTTTCTGCAGAACCGCATCCGCTTCGTTCCGGCCTTCGAGGCCGAGCACTTGACCACCATCGTGGCCATGGTGGAATGCGGCTTCGGGGTGGCGGCGCTGCCGGAGATCGCGGCCGGGGCCGTGGCCCAGCGCGGCATCGTGCAGCGGCCGCTCGTCGGGCCGGTGGCCGAGCGGTCCATCGGGCTGGTCACGGCGCGCAACCGCAGCCTGGCGCCGGCTGCCGCCGCGCTGGTGCGCATGCTGCGCGAATCGCTGGCGGACGCACCGCGCTGAGCGGCCGAGCCAGGCCCTAGCCGAGACGGGCGGCTTCGGCCGCCAGATAGGCGTCGCGCGAGGGCAGCAGGTGTTCGCGGCACACGGCCGCCAGCGCCTGGCGGTTGCCTTCGCGCAGGGCCTGGATCATGGCCCAGTGCTCCTGACGCGAACGCTCGCGCCAGGCTGGCGAGGTCAGCGTGCCGAAGCGGATGGGATGGGTGCGGCGCGCGTACTCCTCGATGGCCTGGGCCAGCACGGCGTTGTCCATGAGGGCGAAGAACTCGCGGTGGAACCGCTGGTTGCTGCGGAACACGCGCGGCGCGTCGCCGTCGGCCACCGCCTCGTCGTGTTCGCGCTGCACCGCGATCAGGGCCGCCAGGCGGGCGGGCGGAACGGGCAGCGCAATGAGGCCGGCCGCATGCACTTCCAGCACTTCGCGCAGGGCATACAGCTCGCTCACTTCGCGGGCCGTGTAGGCCCGCACCACCGCGCCCACGTTGCGCCGCCGCTCCACCACGCCCAGCTGCTCCAGCTCGGCCAGCGCCTGGCGTACTACGTGCCGCTTCAGGCCAAAGCGGGCCATGAGCTCGTCTTCGGTGAGCCGCTGGCGCGGATGCAGCCGGCCGAAGACGATGTCTTCTTCCAGGGTCTCGATGGCGGCCTGCAGCGCGTCCCGCGAGGCGGCGGGCGCGGCGGCCCGGGAGGCCGACGGGTCGATGGCGTTCATGGGCGGGATCAGGGCTTGGGCACCGTGTCGCGGGTGACGGCGGCGCGCAGGAAGTCGAAGTCCACGCCCTGGTCGGCTTGCGTCACCGCCTGCATGAAAAGCCTGCGGTAGCCGCGCTCGGCCGACGGGCGCTCTACCGGCCCGGCCGCCGCGCGCCGCGCCAGCTCGGCATCGTCGACCAGCAGGCTGATTTCGCGCCGGGCCACCGACAGGCGGATGCGATCCCCCGTCTGCACATAGGCCAGCGGCCCGCCGATGGCGGCCTCGGGCGTGACGTGCAGCACGATGGTGCCGGCCGCCGTGCCGCTCATGCGGCCGTCGGAAATGCGCACCATGTCCTTCACGCCGGCGCGCGCCAGCTTCTTGGGAATGGGCATGTAGCCGGCCTCGGGCATGCCGGGCGCGCCCGTGGGCCCGATGCGCTTGAGCACCAGGATGTCGTCGGCGTTCACGTCGAGGGTGTCGTCGTCGATGCGGCGCGCCATGTCTTCGGCGTCTTCGAACACCACCGCGCGGCCTTCGTGCTCCATCAGTTGCGGGTTGGCGGCCGACTGCTTGATGATGGCGCCGCCGGGGGCGAGATTGCCGCGCAGCACGGCCAGGCCGCCAGCGGGATAGATGGGGGAGGCCGGCGTGCGGATCACGTCTTGCGCGAAGGGGGGCGGGGCGTCGTCCAGCTCTTCGCCCAGCGTGCGGCCCGAGACCGTCAGCGCGTCCAGGTGCAGCAGGGGGCGCAGTTCGCGCAGCAGGGCGGGCATGCCGCCGGCATGGTGGAAGTCTTCCATGTAGTGCTGGCCGGAGGGCTTGAGGTCGACCAGCACCGGGGTTTCGCGGCTCAGGCGGTCCAGTCCGGCCAGGTCGATGTCGATGCCCAGGCGGCCGGCGATGGCGGTCAGGTGCACGATGCCGTTGGTGGAGCCGCCGATGGCCAGCAGCACGCGCAGCGCGTTCTCGATGGACTTGCCCGTAATGATGCGCTCGGGCGTGAGGCGCGAGGCGGCCATGGCCACGGCGGTGGCGCCGGTGCGCTCGGCGGCCCGGATGCGGTCGGCGGTGACGGCCGGCGCCGAGGCGCCGCCCGACACCATCATGCCCAGCGCCTCGGTCAGGCAGGCCATGGTGCTGGCCGTGCCCATGACGGAACAGGTGCCCACGCTGGCCACCAGCTGGTTGTTCACGTCGGCGATCTCCTGCGCGTCGATTTCCTCGGCGCGGTAGCGGCCCCAGTAGCGGCGGCAGTCCGTGCAGGCGCCCACGCGCTCGCCGCGATGCGAGCCGGTGAGCATGGAGCCCGTCACGAGCTGGATCGCCGGCACCCCGGCCGAGGAAGCGCCCATGAGCTGGGCCGGAACGGTCTTGTCGCAGCCGCCGATCAGCACCACCGCATCCATGGGCTGGGCGCGGATCATTTCCTCGGTGTCCATGGACATGAGGTTGCGCAGGTACATGCTGGTGGGCTGCGAGAAGCTTTCGTGCACCGAGATGGTGGGGAAGTCCATGGGCAGCCCGCCCGCCAGCATGACGCCGCGCTTCACCGCCTCGATGAGCTGGGGCGCGTTGCCGTGGCAGGGGTTGTAGCTGCTGCCGGTATTGACGATGCCGATGATGGGGCGCGAGAGCGCGTCGTCCGTGTAGCCCGCGCCCTTGATGAAGGCTTTGCGCAGAAACAGCGAGAAGCCGCGGTCGCCGTAGTTGGTCAGGCCGCGGGCCACGCCGCGCGCGTCGTCGGCGCTATCGAAAGGGCCGTTTCCAGGCTGGCCGCGCTTGATCTCATCCGTCATTTGTCATCCTGATAATATTATTGATAATCTGGACCGGCCATCATACTCACGCCGGGAAAGCGCGCGCAAGAAATTTTCCTTGGCCGATTTATTGATATCAGAACAAGATCAGTCGATAGAAAAATTCTGATTCATCTATCAAGTTCCGGCCCCTAAACTTGGGGCCGTCGACGAACCGGGCGTCGCTTTCATTCCTATACCACCCCGGCAGGAGACCCCTATGTTCCCACTGCGCTCGCGGCCGCGCCGCACCCTGCTCGTCTCGCTGCTCGCCGCCTGTGCCGGGCTGTGCGCGCCGGCCCTGGCCGCCGCGGACGGCTATCCCGACAAGCCCGTGCGCCTCATCGTGCCTTACCCGCCCGGCGGCGCCACCGACGTCATCGGCCGCGTGCTGGCGCAGGAACTGACCGGCTCGCTGGGCCAGTCCGTCATCGTGGAAAACCGCGCCGGCGCGGCCGGCAACATCGGAGCGGACCAGGTCGCCAAGGCCGCGCCCGACGGCTACACGCTGCTCATGGGCGCGCTGACCAGCCACTCGATCAATGCCGCCCTCTACAAGGGCCGCGTCAGTTATGACGTGGAAAAGAGCTTCGCGCCGGTGTCCATCGTGGGCACGGTGCCCCTGGTCTTCGTGGTCAACCCGTCGGTGCCGGCCAAGAGCCTGCAGGAGCTGGTCGCGCTGGCCAAGTCCAAGCCCGGCTACGTCACCATGGCCTCGGCCGGCAACGGCTCGCCCCAGCACCTGGCGGGCGAGATGTTCAAGCGCATGGCCGGGGTGGACATCCTGCACGTGCCCTATAAGGGCAGCGGCCCGGCCATGACCGACCTGATGGGCGGGCAGGTGCTCAGCATGATCGAAACCGTGCCCGCCGCGCAGGCCAACATCAAGGCGGGCAAGCTGCGCGCCCTGGCGGTGGCTTCCGCCGAGCGCGTCGAGGCGCTGCCGGACGTGCCCACCGCCAGCCAGGCCGGCCTGCCCGGCTTCGAGGTGAGCTCGATGTTCGGCATCGTGGCCCCGGCCGGCACGCCGGCGCCCGTGATCGGACGGCTCAACGGCGACCTGAAGAAGATCCTGGCCAAGCCGGACGTGCAGGCGTCGCTGCTCAAGCAGGGCGCCATCGCCACCTGGACCTCGCCGGCCGATGCCCGCGCCCGCGTGTCGGCGGAAGTGGCGCGCTGGACCAAGGTCATCGACGAGGCGGGGGTCAAGCCGGAGTAAACCGGCCCGGCCCGGCCCGTCGCGGCCCCGGCTCCGCTTGCGCGGGGCCGGCCCGTTGACGCAGCGCCGCATGGCGCGCCGGCCCGTGCCTGGGCGCCGCGCCTTTGCCGCAATGCACATTGTGGTTGACCCCGGAAGGACTAGGCCGTAATGTACTTTGCGAGCCATCCAAGGACGGCGGGGGGATACCAATGACTGAGCATCAGGACGACAAAGCGGTCCTGTATACGCATTTCGGTACACACAGCCCATATTGGCGGCTAGCCGGCGACAGCGATGCCATCGAGCTCGCCGCCGTGAAGGGGGCCACCAACATCGCGATGGCGCTGCGCCCCGAACAGGCCGACAGCATCCGTTCGCTCACGGGCATCACTTCCAGCCTGCGCATCGACGTCACGCTTTACGGCGACCCGATCCGCCTGCACCTCGTCGGCCGGAAAATCGGCCCCAACGAATGGGCCGGCACCGCATCCGCCCTGGCCGACACCGAATCCGTGGCAAAAGACCTGGTCGAGGGCCTTTCGTTTGCCGAGACGGTGGTGTCCGAGGCCAACTCCGTCATCGTCATCGTCGACCAGCACGGCCGCGTCCAGCGCTTTAACAAGCTCAGCGAGGAATACACCGGCAAGCGCGAGCAGGACATCGTGGGCCGCAGCGTCTTCGAGATGTTCATGACGCGCGAGGAAGCGGCCGCGTCCCGCCGCAACATCGCCGCCTTCTACCGGCACGGCCATTCCTACGAGGTCGAGCGCCTCATCAACACCGTGAAGGGGCCGCGGCTCTTCCTGTTCCGCAACAAGTTCGTCACCAGCGGCAGCGGCGAGAAGCGCGTCTACCTCATCTGCTCGGGCACCGACATCACCGAAGAGCGCCAGGCGCAGGAGCGGCTGCGGGTGCTGGCCAATACCGACATGCTCACTGACCTGCCCAACCGCCATGCCATCACGGAGCGGCTGAAGCGGGCGCTTTCCGCGGGCGGGGGCGGACGCGGCGGGGTGCTGTTCCTCGACCTGGACAACTTCAAGCGCGTCAACGACCACTACGGCCACGGTTTCGGCGACCACCTGCTGAAAACCGTGTCGGTGGCCATTTCGAGCTGCCTCTCGGAAGGCCAGACGCTGGCCCGCCTGGGCGGCGACGAGTTCATCGTGCTGCAGGAACACGCCCAGGTCTGGGAGCTGGAGGCCACCGCGCAGCGCATCATCGAGCGTCTGCGCGAGCCATTCCGGCAGGGCCTGATCGAGGTCTACACGAGCTGCTCCATCGGCATCGCCATGTATCCCGACCATGGCGCCGACCTGGACAGCGTCGTGCGCAGCGCCGACATCGCCATGTACGTGGCGAAGGAAGCGGGCCGCCACACCTACCGGGTCTTCCAGCCCGATATGGACCGCCGCAACGCCGACTACGTATGGCTGGACACCAACCTGCGCAAGGCGCTGGCCGAAAACCACCTGATGCTCTACTACCAGCCCAAGCTGGCCAGCCGCACGGGCGAAGTCGACGGCGTGGAAGCCCTGGTGCGGTGGCGCTCGCCCGAGCGCGGCCTCATCGGCCCCGACGTGTTCATTCCCTATGCCGAGGAATCGGGCCTTATCTCGCAGCTCGGCGTGTGGGTCATGCGCGAGGCGGCGCGCCAGGCCGCCGAATGGCGCAGGCAGGGCCTGGACATCCGCATCGCGATCAACATGTCGGCGCGGCAGCTCGACGACAAGGGCGTGGTCAGCGATTTCATGCGGGCCATCAGCGACGCAGGCGGCGAGTGCATGCTCGACATCGAGCTTACGGAGAGCTGCCTGGTCGAAGACGAAGACGCGGCCATCGGGCTCATCAAGCAGTTCCGCCAGCTCGGCGCGCGCGTGCACATGGACGACTTCGGCACCGGCTATTCGTCGCTGTCGCAACTGGCGCGCCTGCCGCTGGACGCCATCAAGCTCGACGCCAGCTTCGTGCGCGGCGTCAACGAAAACCCCGTTTCGCAGGCCCTGGCGCGCGCCATCGTGGCGGTGGCCCGCACCCTGGAGCTCAAGGTGATCGCCGAAGGGGTGGAAACCCACGAAGAAACGGCGTTCCTGGATACGCTGGGCGTGGACGCCAAGCAGGGCTACCTGTACGCCAAGCCCATGCCCGGGCCGGAGTTCACGGCCTGGCTCAACCGGCGCAGCCGCCTGCACCTCATTGCCTGAACGGCGTGTTCGCGATCGCGGAGCCGCCGGGGCGGCTCCGCAGGCCGGTCCGCGCCGCGCTCAGTGCATGGTCGCCTCCATGGCGGTTTCACCGCTGGCCGCGCTGCGGCGGTTCTGGGCGATCACCAGCCGTTCCATATAGGCCCGGTCTTTCGGGTCGATGGAGAAGGCGGCTTCCACCCAGTCTTCGGTGATGTCCATCAGTTCCGAGCGCGACAGCGCCAGCACGCGCTGGCGCGCGCGCAGCATGGCGCGCATGCCGTTGAGCTTGGGCCGCATCACGTCGATGAAGGTGCGCGTGGCCCGGTAGGCCTCGCCGGGTTCGAACAGCACGTCCACCAGCCCGCGCGCATGGAACCATTCGGCCGTGTGCGATTCGCCGGTGCCGATCAGCTCTTCGGCCAGCTTCATGCCCGAGCGGCGCGCCACCAAAGAGTAGCCGCCCATGCCCGGGAACAGATTGAAGGCGATTTCCGGAAAGCCCAGGCGCGCGTTGTTCTGGGACAGCACGAAGTGGTGCGCCAGCGCCGCCTCGAAGCCGCCGCCCAGCGCCGTGCCTTCGATCATGGCCAGCGAGATGGCGCCCGTGTCGAAGCCGCGGGTGGCTGCGTGCACGCAATCCACGCACGCGCGGGCATAGGCCCGCAGCGCTTCGCGCTTGCCGTTGCGGATGGCTTCGGCGAAAAAGTTCAGGTCGCCGCCGACGTTGTAGATCTGGGGCACCAGCGAGCCCGTGACCCAGAAGTCGATCGGCAGGCCGGAGTCCTTGGCGGCGCGCGCCAGCGTCATGATCTCGTCGATCAGTTCATGATTGAAGCAGGGCCGCGGCTGCGCTCGCAGCATCATCCACATGACGCGTCGTCCCTCCTCGTAGTACGCGGAGATCTGTTTCAGATTGCCGGCGGCGGTAAAGGGGTGGCAGTCCTGATGAATGAATTGATTCATTTGCTTTCGTCCAATCGGTCAAGGTGAGTCGAAGTACTGCGTAATCAGACTAATCCAGAGAACTCGTCCTTCGTCTCATGCAAAACTCCGCCGGTTGGCCAGACTTGTCCGTAGGCCAAAGTCGGGAGTGAAACCGCCGGGAAACGCCGCCGCGCCGCGGCGCCCTCCCACCGTTGGCGGAAGGGCGGGTGGAGAAAAAGGATGAGGCGCCGCCCGAGAACCCGCATGGCGCCGCGCACGCGCGGAACGGGGCCGGCAAGCCCGCGGTTCATGCATAGGGAGGAGTCGGGAAATCGGGTGCGCCGGCCGGTCTTCCCCGCCGCCGGCCCAGATTCTTCCTATATACTAATGATTATCATTATCTATAGCATCGCGACTCGCATCACCACACAACGAGGCTCGCGATGTCTGTTTCCACTCTCTCCCGCGCCCTGGGCCTGGGCACGCTAATTCTTGCCCTGCCTTTGCCGCCGGCTCATGCGGCCACGGCGCACCTGCCCGCGATCCGCGTCGACGGCGCGGACGCCGACGATCCGCGCGTGTCCGAGGTCGACACGGCGACCCGCACGCGCACGCCGGCGCGCGAGGTGCCGCAGGCCATCGACGCGGTCAAGCTCGACGAACTGCGCAAGTACGGCGCGTCCACGCTGGGCGAGGCGCTGGCCGGCATCCCGAACGTGTCCAGCGCACAGGACACGCGCTTTGACGCGCTGCGCATCCGCGGCTTCGCTGCCGGCAGCGATTTCTATCTCGACGGCATCCGCGACGACAGCCAGTACGTGCGCGACCTGCGCAATATCGAGCGGGTGGAGGTGCTCAAGGGGCCGGCGGCCGTGCTCTATGGACGCGGAAGCCAGGGCGGCATCGTCAACCGGGTGAGCAAGGCGCCGCAGCCCGGCCGCGAATCCAGTCTCGAAGCGCAGGCGGGCAGTTGGAACCTGCGCAGCTTCTACGCGGACCTGAGCGCCGATCCCGGCGACTCGGTCAGCCTCCGCCTGAACGCGGGCCAGGAAGAGCAGGACAGCTTCCGCCGCCGCATCGAGGGCACGCGGCAGCTCTTCGCGCCTTCGGTCCATTGGCGCGTCGCGCCGGGCCTGGACTGGGTGGCCCAGTACGAATACAGCCGCTACCGGCGCACGCCCGACCGGGGCGTGCCCGGCGTGGACGGCCGCCCGGCCGATGTGGGCCGCCGCGCCACCTACGGCGACCCCGGGCGCGACTACATCGACGACCGCGCGCGCGGCTTCCGCTCGCGGCTCGCCTACCGCCTCTCGCCCGATTGGCAGGTGCGCCACACGCTGGGCGTCTTCCGGCTGCACAGCGAGTTCGACAATACCTACCTCACCGGCTATCGCGCGGCCACCGGCAAGGTAGGCCGCGTACGCTGGCAGCAGGACCTCAACACCCGCAACATCGTCAACAACCTGGAAACGGAAGGGCGGTTCCATACCGCGGGCATCGAGCATCGCGTGCTTGCGGGGCTGGAGTTCGGCGACCAGCAACGTTCTCCCACGCTGCATCGGGCGGCGTCGCGGGGCCCGGGCGCGCGGCCGGTGCCCCAGCTCGATCTGTACCGCCCCGATCTGTCGCAGCAGCACCAGGGCGCCATGGAGCTTGCCAGCGACGCCCGCCACCAGGCGGAAAGCCGCGGCTTCTATCTGCAGGACCAGATCCGCTTCAGCGGGGCGTGGAGCGTGCTGGCCGGGGTGCGCCTGGACCGCTTCCGCATCGAATCCGCCAACCGCGTGCTCGGCATGTCGGCTTCGCACCGCAGCCGCGGCGTGAGTCCCCGCCTGGGCGTGGTCTGGAGCCCGCTGCCCGCGCATTCGTTCTATGCCTCATACAGCAAGACCTTCTCGCCCACCGGCGGCGGCACGATCGGCATCGCGCCCAACGCCCGGGGCAACGCCAACCGCCTTCCGCCGGAGCACACCCGCCAGTACGAGGCGGGCGTCAAGAGCGACTGGCTGGGCGGCGGCCTGAGCACCACGCTGGCGGTCTATCAGCTCGAACTCTACAACCGGCGCACGCGCGACCCGGACGATCCCTCCTTCATCCGGCTCACCGGCCTGCAGCGTTCGCGCGGGCTGGAGCTCACCGCCGCCGGCCGGCTGGCCGCGAACTGGTACCTGCGCGGCGGGCTGGGCCTGCAGCATGCCTCCATCGTGAAGGACGGCAACGGCATGGCCGGCCGGCGCGTGGGCAATGTGGCGCAGCGCAACGGCGGCATCTACCTGGCTTACCGGCCCGCCGAGGGCTGGCATGGCGAAATCGGCGCCACGTTCATGGGCCAGCGCTATGCCGACAGCGCCAATACCGTGACGCTGCCGGGCTACGCGCGCTGGGACGCGGCGGTGGGCTACCGACAGGCGCGCTGGGACTGGACCCTGGCCATGCGCAACCTGGCCGACAAGACCTACTACGCCTCGGCCGCCAGCGCCGGCCAGATCCGGCCGGGCGAGCCGCGCACCGTGGTGGCCACCGCCAGGTACCGCTTCTGAACGGACAACGGCCGGCGTTCAGGCCAGCCCGCCATTGGCGCGCAGGATCTGGCCGTTGATCCAGCCGCCGTCGGGGCCGGCCAGGAACGACACCACGCCCGCGATGTCCTCGGGCTGGCCCAGGCGTTCCAGCGGCGGCATCTTCGCATAGCGTTCGATGAGCTCCGCGCTCTTGTCCTTGAGGAAAAGCTCCGTGGCCACCGGCCCCGGCGCCACGGCGTTCACGGTGATCCGGCGGCCGCGCAGCTCATTGGCCAGCACGCGGGTAAAGCCTTCCACTGCCGCCTTGCTGGCGATGTAGGCGCCGTAGCCCGGCAGGTTCAGCGCCAGCGTGGTGCTCGACACGTTGATGATGCGGCCGCCCTCGGCAAGGCGCGTGGCCGCCAGGCGCAGCGTATTGAACGTGCCGCGCGTGTTGAGGTCGAAGGCCTGGTCGTACAGCGCATCGCTGGTGTCGGCCAGCGGCGCCAGCTTGAGCATGCCCGCGCTGTTGACCAGCACGTCGATCCTGCCTAGCTGGCGTTCCACCTCGTCGAACAAGTTACGCACCTCGTCGGGGCGGGCGACGTCGGCGCGCAGGGGCAGGGCGCGTCCGCCGGCCTGGCGGATTTCCTCGGCCAGCGCTTCGGCGCGGTCGGCGCTGGAGGCATAGTTGATGGCGACCGCCATGCCGTCGCGGGCCAGGCGGCGCGCGATGGCCGCGCCGATGCCTCGGGAGGCGCCGGTGACCAGGGCGGTGCGGGGAGAAGTCGGTGTCGTCATTTCGGGGGGGCTCCATGAGCGGAAAACCGGGAAAGGGGCGGCTGCGCGACGGGCTGCCCGGCCGCGGCTCAGACCAGGCCGGTCAGGTAATACACGCCGATCACCAGGAATACGGAAAGCGTGGATATCAGCGTAATGGCAAAAATGTCGCCGTACGACTGGCGGTGGGTGAGGCCGGTGACGGCCAGCAGCGTGATCACCGCGCCGTTGTGGGGCAGCGTGTCCATGCCGCCGCTGGCCATGGCCGCCACGCGGTGCAGCACGTCCATGGGAATGCCGGCCGCCCGGGCGTTCTCGGCAAAGGTCTGCGCCATCGCGGCCAGCGCGATGCTCATGCCGCCCGAGGCCGAACCCGTGATGCCGGCCAGCGCGGTGACGGCCACCGCTTCGCCCGCCAGCGGGTCGGGAATGGCCTTCAGGCCATCGGCCACCAGCAGAAAGCCCGGCAGCGCCGCGATGACGCCGCCGAAGCCATACTCCGCGGCGGTGTTCATGGAGGCCAGCAGTGCGCCCGATACCGCGCTCTTGCTGCCTTCGGCGAAATGCGCCCTGACGCTTTTGAACGAGAACAGCAGAATGGTCGCGATGCCCGCGATCAGCGCGCCCATGACGGCCCACAGCGCCACGCGGTCGCTGGCGTTGGCCGGCAGCGGCGCGGGCAGGCCGGGCAGTTCCACCGCGGCGTCGGCCGGATACCAGGCGGGTATCCAGCGGGTGAGCAGGAAGTTCGCCACGCCCACGACCACCAGCGGCAGCAGGGCGACCAGCGGATGGTGCGCGGGCTGGCCTTCGGGCGTGACCGGCTCGTTGCGCAATTCCGCGCCGTAGGATTCGCCCGCGGCGGCGGCGCGGCGGCGCCGCCATTCGAGGTAGGCCAGGCCGGCGGCCAGCGTGAACAGCGCGCCGGTCAGCCCGAGCCAGGGCGCCGACCACGTCGTGGTGTCAAAAAACGTGGTGGGAATGATGTTCTGGATCTGCGGCGTGCCGGGCAGCGCCGTCATGGTGAAGGTGAAGGCGCCCAGCGCGATGGCGCCCGGCATCAGCCGCTTGGGGATGCCGCCTTGCCGGAACATCTCGGCGGCGAAGGGGTAGACCGCGAACACCACCACGAAGAGCGATACGCCGCCATAGGTGAGCACCGCGCACACCAGCACGATGGCCGCGATGGCGCGCTCGGCCCCGATCAGGCGCAGCACGGCCTGCACGATGGCGCGCGAGAAGCCGGAGATCTCGATCAGCTTGCCGAATACCGCGCCCAGCAGGAACACCGGAAAGTAGAGCTGGGCGAAGCCCGCCATGCGCTCCATGAACACGCCCGAGAAAACCGGCGCCACGGCGGAAGGATCGGTGAGCAGCACGGCGCCCATGGCCGCGATGGGGGCGCACAGGATCACGCTGTAGCCCCGGTAGGCCGCCAGCATCAGGAAGGCCAGCGCCGCCACCACGATAAACAGTCCAGTCATTCGGTGCTCCGGAAAAGAATGAGGTCCAGGTCGGCTGGGCTACACCTTACTTCATTCGTTTCCGGAAATGGGCGCGCCGGCGCGGCTTCAGGCGGCGTCGAGCAGCGCGGCCGCGCGCCGCGCCAGGCCGGCCACGCCCAGGCTCGTGGCCAGGGCATGGCGGTCGAGATCGGCCAGAGGCGTCCAGCGGGCTTGCAGCGCGTCGTCGCCCGCCCTGGGCTCGCCCGACACCCAGCGGCAGGCGACGGCGATCAGCACGTAGTGCCGGCGCAGCCGGCCGGCGTCGTCGAGGTCGCGCACGTCCATCGCGTCGAAAACGGCCAGGGCCCGGGCCCGCACGCCGGTTTCTTCCTCCAGCTCGCGCAGCGCGGCGGCGCGCACGTCTTCGCCCCAATGGATCTTGCCGCCCGGAAAGGCCCATTTTCCCTGGTCCGGCGGATGCGCGCGCCGCACCAGCAGCACCTGCCCGTTGCGCACGACGGCGGCAATGGTGGCGGGAATGGGGTAGAGCGGCGCGGCTTCCATGGGGCGCGGTCCTAGTGCTTGACCAGCGGGCAGCTCGAGCGCGACAGGGGCATGAAGGCCTGGTCGCCCGGCAGCGTCGCCACCAGCTTGTAGTAGTCCCAGGGCCGCCTGGACTCCGACGGCTTTTTCACCTCGAAGAGGTACATGTCGTGCACCATGCGGCCGTCCTCGCGGATGCGGCCGTTGGGGGCGAAGAAGTCGTGGATGGGCATGGCCTTCATTTGCTTCATGACGGCGGCGGTTTCGTCCGTGCCGGCCGCCTGCACCGCTTTCAGGTAATGCATGACGGAGGAGTAGGTGCCGGCCTGGCTCATGTTGGGCATTTTCTTGAGCTTGTCATAGTAGCGCTGCGACCATGCCCGGGTCTGGTCGTTCATGTCCCAGTAGAACGCCTCGGTCAGGGTGAGGCCCTGGGTGGCTTCCAGGCCGATGGCATGGATGTCGTTGATGTACAGCAGCAGGCCGGCCATTTTCTGTCCGCCCTTGGTGAGGCCGAACTCGCTGGCGGCCTTGATGGCGTTGACGGTGTCGCCGCCGGCGTTGGCCAGGCCGATGATCTGGGCCTTGCTCGCCTGGGCCTGCAGCAGGTACGAGGCGAAATCGCTGGCGCCCATGGGGTGCCGCGAGGCGCCCAGCACCTTGCCGCCGTGCTGCTCGATGACCTCGGTGGCCGAAGCCTGCAGCGTGTGCCCGAAAGCATAGTCGGCCGTCAGGAAATACCAGGTCTTGCCGCCATGCTCCACGTTGGCGCGCGCCGTGGTGTTGGCCAGCGACCAGGTGTCGTAGGTGTAGTGGACCGAATACGGCGAGCACAAGTCGTTGGTGATGCGCTCGGTGCCGGGCCCGCTGAACATCACGATTTTCTTCTTCTCGCGCGCCACTTCCAGCACGGCCAGGGCCGGCGCGGAACCGGCCACGTCCATGATGGCGTCCAGGTGCTGCGTGTCGAACCACTCGCGCGCCTTGGCCGAGGCGAGGTCGGCCTTGTTCTGGTGATCGACGGTAAGCAATTCGATCTTCTTGCCGAGCACGGCGCCGCCGAAATCGGCGATGGCCATCTCGGCGGCCGTGACGCTGCCCTTGCCGGTCACGTCGGCGTAGACGCCGCTCATGTCCAGAATCAGGCCCAGCCGCACCACGTCATCGGAAATCGCGGGCGCGGGCTGTGCGTGGGCGGGCAGGGCCGGCAGGGCGGCCAGGGACAGGACGGCGAGGGTGCTGCGTAACGGCTGCGAAATCCGGGGCTTCTTTCGATGAAACATGGCTTGTCTCCCGTTATGCGGATTTATGGTTCGAAGCGGCGGTTGCTGCGGCATGTCGCAAATGACGATGGCGGGCGGCGGTCTCCTGGGTAGTGGAAAAGAAAAGGGGCGGGTTCAGCGGTCCGACAGCAGGTCGAACTCCATGCGCACCTTGCGGAACGGGAACTCGAGGCGGGCGTAGTACACCACCCGGCCGTCGATGCAGGCGTAGCGGCGGATCTCGGCCACCGGCGAGGACACCGGAATGCCCAGCGATTCGGCGGACTCCTGGCCGGCCTCGATCACGTTGAGCACCTGCCTGGCCTCGCTGATGCGCGCGCCGTAGTATTGGTCGAGCACCGGCGCCACGGTGCTTTTCTGCATGCGGGCGCGATGCTTGCGGAAGAGCCCGCTGTCGATGAACACCTCGCTGTAGCAGAAGGGGCCGGCCTGCGCGGTGTGGACGCGGCGCAGGTACTGGAAGCGGCCGTCGCGCCGCGCCGCGCAGGGCATGCCCAGCGTGTCGGGCAGCGGCGAGTCCGCGCTCGATTCCACCAGCGCCACGGTGCCGAGCTGGTTGCTGAGTTCCACGGTTTCGGCCCAGGTCTTGGGAATGAGCAGCGTGGGGGTTTCGGGCAGCGCCGCGTTGACGAAAGTGCCCGAGCCGCGTGAGCGGCGGATCAGGCCGTCTTCTTCCAGCATGCCCAGCGCCTGGCGCACCGTGGCGCGCGAAATGCCGTAGGTCTGCGTCAGCGACTCCAGCGGCGGAATCTGCTGTCCCGGCTTCCACGTCCGGTTCTGGATGTGGCTGCGGAACAAAGCGGCCGCCTGCAGATACAGGGGCTGGGGGCTGTGCGAGAAGAGTTTGCGCGCGGACATGGAAAAGGCCGGGGGTCAGGGCGAGGCCGCCAGCATAGCCTCGGCCATCTCGCGCAGTCTATGTTTCTGGATCTTGACCGAGTTGGCGCTTTCCACGGAAGGGAACGCCTGCAGCGCCGAGAAGCCCGCGGGCACCTTGAAGCCGGCCATGGCCGCCTTGCAGGCGGCCGTCCAGCCGGCCGGATCGGGCTGGGCGCCGTCGTGCAGCAGCACGAAAGCATAGGGCACGGTCTTGCCCTGCTTCATGGCGCCCACCACCTGGCAGGCGCGCACGCCGGGCAGCGATTCCACCACCTGCTCGATCTCCACCGGGTTCACCAGGAAGCCCGCCAGGCGCAGGGAATCGCCCATGCGGGTCTGGAACACGAACTGGCGCGGCGAGAGCGTGTAGCCCAGATCTCCCGTCTTGAAATAGCCATCCTCGGTGCAGGCGGCCGCCGTGGCTTCGGGGTTGTCCAGATAGCCCAGCATCAGGCTGGGCGAGAGGATTTCGATTTCGCCCGATTCGCCGTGCGGCAGGATCTGGCCGGTGGCCGGATCGCGCGCGCGCACGCGGGCCTCGGGGTAGATGAGCGTGCCGCCCGGCAGGTAGCGGGCGGCGGTGTCGCCTTCGGCCGGCGTGCGCGGCTGGGCGGCCACCAGCGCGATCAGCTCGCTGGACCCGTACAGCCCGGTCAGCGGCACGCGGGCGTCGCGGGCCAGGTCCAGCAGGTTGTCCAGTGCCGGCGTGAAGCTGGCGAATCCGAACAGCCGGGCCGAGGAGAAATCGTCCGGGCCGGCGGCGGCCTGCATCATGCCGACCAGCGCCTCGTTGTTGGCGTAGGTGTGCGTGACCCGATGGCGCTTGACCGCCCGCGCCGCGCCGGCGGCGTCGAACACCGGCTCGCACGCGACCGGCACGCCGGCCGCCAGGCCGCCCGCCAGCGTGGCGAAGCCGAAGGCGCCGCAGAACGGCGCGCTGGCGAGCACGCAGGCATCGTCGCTGTAGCCGTAGGCCCGCGCGATGGCGTCGCCGTGCGCGAGCAGGGTGCGCTGGTCGTGCAGTACGAACTTGGGCTTGGAGGTGGTGCCGGACGTGGTGAAGCACAGCACGCCGGCGTTGGGCGCGGCCGCGGGCGGCTGCTGCGGGGCGCGCAGCAGCTCGTCATAGCGATAGGCCGGCAGGCCGTGCGCCTGCGGCAAGGGCGCGCCTCCCTGTTCGTCCACCGCCACCAGTCCGCGCAGCCGGCCCAGGCGTTCCGGCGGCACGCCGTTGAGAATGCCGGTGAAATCAATGGCCTTGAAGCCCGGCCAATAGATCAGCCAGTCGGCCCGGCCCCGGCCGAGAATGTCCGCCAGTTCGAGGGCGCGGAACCGCGTGTTCACGGCCAGCGCCAGCGCGCCCAGGTGCGCGCAGGCCAGGAAGGATTCCACCCAGGCCGCGCAGTTGGGCAGCCACAGCGCCACGCGGTGGCCGGACCCGACGCCCAGGCTGGCCAGCCCCGCGGCCAGCGCGCGGCTGCGGCCGAACAGCGCGGCGCGGCTCAGGGGGCGGTCGCGGTCGATGAGGGCGACGGCGTCGGGGCGGCTGGCCGCCAGCGCGGCCAGGCGCTCGGAAAACGTATCGGAGTCGGACATGGAAGGCATGGAAAGACAGGAAAAAATCAGACCGTGGCGATGGGCGTGACGGGCGAGCCCACCGCGCCGGGCATGCGCAGCGGGGGTGCGGTGAGCAGGAAGCGGGAGCGTCCGTTGGCATGCAGCCAGTCGGCCAGCTCTTTCAGGTACCAGAGCTCGGCCAACGGCACGCCCAGCTTGAACAGGCAGTGGTGATGCAGCGGCAGCACGGAATGCGAGGAGCCCGCGCCGCGGGCCGGATAGGCTTCCACGGCGTAGTTGTCGGCGCAGATGGCGGCCACTCCCGAATCGGTGATCCATTGCAGCAAGGCGGGGTCGGAGCCGTCGAGCACCGCGCCGGTCTGCTCCAGCGCGTGCGCGTCCGGCTCGCCGTTCATCGCCAGCACGGCCTCGGCGAACCCGGTGCGCAACACGAGCATGTCGCCCGGCTCCACCACCGCGCCCTGGGCGCGCATGGCCGTCTGCAGGCCGGCATGGTCCACCACGGTGCGGCCCGGGCCGAACGCGCGCTCCAGGTCCACCAGCACGCCGCGGCCCTGCATGCCCTTCTCGGCGTAGCGGTTGATGCCGAGCCGGCGGGCATACGAGCGGCCAGGCGGGCAGCACGCGTCGCCGCCCGCATCTGCGCCGCCCAGCACGTCCACCCCGGCCGCGTAGCCGTTGTAATACACGCGGCGGGGTTCGCCGTCGCCCTGGATGTCGAACAGCGCGCCCACGTGGCACAGGCCGTCCCATTGGGTGGAGTACTGCATCGACAGGGTGACCTGGTCGTCCGACAGCACGTCCACCGCGCCCGGCTGCACGGCCGACATGGCGAAATTGAGATAAGGCGTGCCCTCGCGCGTGGTGGGCGCGAGAATGGGCGCGTGGCGGCGGGGGTTGAGCACGTTGCCGCCCGGCAGGTCCAGCGGCAGCGACAGGCAGAACGCCTGTCCGGCGCGCACCTCGCGCACGCCCTGCAGCACTTTCTCGGGCGTGAGCAGGTTGAGGCGGCCGATCTCGTCGTCGGGGCCGAAATCGCCCCAGGTGGAGCCTTCGGGGCGGTGTTTCCAGCGTTTCATCGGATTGTCTCCTCGAGGGTTTTCGTGTTCATATGAATATAGTACGTATTTACGTACTTTTAGAACAGCATAAATCCGCCGCAGCGGATCCGACAAGGAGACAGTCCATGAAGCATTTCCCGCACCCGCTGGCCGGCCGCCGCCGGCTGGCGGCGGCCCTGGCCGCCACGCTCGGCCTGCTGGCCCTGTCCGGCGCGCACGCGGCAGGCTATCCGGAGCATCCCGTCACCGTGGTGGTGCCGTATCCGCCGGGCGGCGGCGCCGACATCTTCGGCCGGGCCATCGCGCACGCCATGGAGCCCGGCCTGAAGCAGACCGTGCTGGTGGAAAACAAGCCCGGCGCGGGCGGCAACGTCGGCATGGCCTACGTGGCGCGCGCCAAGGCCGACGGCTACACGCTGGGCCTGGGCACCATCGGCACCCAGACCATCAACCAGTTCCTCTACAGCAACATGGCGTTCGACCCGGAGCACGACCTGGTCCCGATCGCCCTGGTGTCCACCACGCCCAACGTGATCGCCGTCAGCGCCAAGTCGCCCTACAAGACGGTGGCCGACATCATCGAGGCCGCGCGTGCCGCCAAGGAGAAAAAGCTCACCTATGCCTCGCCGGGCGTGGGCTCCTCGGTGCATCTCACGGGCGCGTATTTCGAGGCCATGGCGGGCATTCCGCTGCTGCACGTGCCGTTCAAGGGCACCTCGGCGTCGTTGCCGGCGGTGGCGGGCGGGCAGGTGGACCTGCTGTTCGACAACCTGCCCGGGTCGCTGGCGCAGATCAAGGACGGCAAGCTGGTGCGCGGCGTGGCCGTTACGTCCGCCCAGCGCGACCCGTCCGTGCCCGACCTGCCCACGGTGGCCGAATCGGGCCTGCCCGGGTTCGACGTCACTGCATGGTTCGCGCTGTACGCACCGCGCAGCACGCCGGCGCCGGTGGTGAAGCAGCTCATCGAGGCGGCGCGCGGCGGCCTGCGCGATCCGGCGCTGGCGGCGAGCTTCGCCACCATGGGCGCCAAGCCGGGCACGCTGTTCGGCGACGACCTGGCCGCCTTCGAGCGCGCGGAGCGCAAGAAGTGGGGGCAGCTCATCAAAGACAAGGGGATCACCGCGCAATGAACAAGCCTACCGCTCTGGTCACGGGCGCAAGCCGCGGCATCGGCCGCGCCATCGCGGCGCGGCTCCTGGCCGACGGTTTCGACGTGGTCAATTTCAGCCGTACGCCGCCCGCCGATCCGATGCCGGGCGAAACCTTCCGCCCGGTGGACCTGAGCGACACCGAGGCCGCCGCGGCGGCGGCCCGGGAGCTGGCCGCCAGCCGTCAGGTGCTGCACCTGGTCAACAACGCCGGCCTGATCCGCGTGGCGCCGCTGGCGGACGCAAGCCCGGCCGACATGGCGCACACGCTGGCGCTCAATCTGATCGCGCCCATGGTGCTGGCGCAGGCGCTGCTGCCGGCCATGCGCGCCGCGCGCTTCGGACGCATCGTCAATATCGGCAGCCGCGCCGGCCTGGGCAAGCCGGGGCGCACCGCCTACGGCGCGTCCAAGGCCGGGCTGGCCGGCATGTCGCGCACCTGGGCGCTGGAGCTGGCGGCCGACGGCATCACCGTCAACACGGTGGCGCCGGGCCCGGTGGCCACGGAGCTGTTCAACCAGTCCAATCCGCCCGGCGATCCGCGCACGCTGGCGCTGGAAGCGGCCATTCCCGTGGGCAGGGTGGGGCGGCCGGAGGAGGTGGCGCACGCGGTGGCCATGTTCCTGCACCGCGACGCGGGCTTCATCACGGGCCAGCTTCTGTACGTCTGCGGCGGCGTTTCCGCGGGCTCGGCGGGTTGAGCCGCGCGGGTCGCGCTATGCTGCAAGCCTGTGCCTTGAAGGAGGGTTGCGATGCAGGTGAACATAGTGCTGTTCGAGGGGCTGACCCAGCTCGACATGACAGGGCCCTACGAAGTGCTGGCCGCCGCGCCGGGCTTCACCGTGGACCTGGTGGCCAAGACGCGCGAGCCCGTGCGTTCCGACCGTGGGCTGGCCTTCGTGCCGACCCGCACGCTGGACGACGCGCCGCCCTGTGACCTGCTGGTGGTGCCGGGCGGGCCGGGCACCGACGCGGCGCTGCTCGATCCCGATTGGGTGGCGTTCACGCGCAGGCAGGCGCTGGCGGCGCGTCATGTCTTCGGCATCTGCACCGGCTCGCTGTTGCTGGGGGCGGCCGGGCTGCTCAAGGGCCGCCGCGCTTCCACGCACTGGCGCGCGCGCGAGCTGCTGGCGGCCTTCGGCGCCACGCCCAGCGACGAGCGCCTGTGCGTGGACGGCAACTTCTATACCGCGGGCGGCGTCACTTCGGGCATCGACATGGCGCTCAAGGTGGTGGCCGACCTGTGCGGCCTGGAGACGGCGCAGCTCATCCAGCTCCAGATCGAATACGACCCCAAACCGCCGTTTCCGGGCGGCACGCCGCACACGTCGGAGCCGGCCATCGTGCAGCGGTACCTTGCCCGTTCGGCCGAGCGCCATGCGCGGCGCGCGGCCGCCGTGCAGCGGGCGACCGCCGCCATGCCCTGATCAGGTTGCGGCCGGCTCAGGCGCGGCCGGCTCAGGCGCGGCCCGCGCCGGATCGCCGGCCCCGTCGTCCAGGAACTCGCCGCGGTCCAGGCCCTTGGTGAGTTCCAGCGCCTGGCGTTCGAAGAGCCGGCGGTACAGCCCGCCGCGCAGCCGGATGAGGTGCTCGTGGCTGCCTTCCTCGACCACACGGCCGCGGTCCATGACCAGCAGCCGGTCGAGCGCGCGCACCGTGGACAGGCGGTGCGCCACCACCAGCGTGGTGCGGCCCACCATCAGCCTGTCCATGGCCTGTTGGATCAGCACTTCGCTTTCGCTGTCCAGGCTGGAGGTGGCCTCGTCCAGGATGAGGATGGGCGCGTCCGCGAGGAAAGCGCGCGCGATGGCCACGCGCTGGCGCTCGCCGCCCGACAGTTTCACGCCGCGCTCGCCCACCAGCGTGTCGTAGCCGCGCGGCAGCGCCATGATGAAGTCGTGGGCGCTGGCGAGCCGCGCCGCCTGCTCGATTTCCGCCTGGGTGGCGCCGGGCCTGCCGTAGGCGATGTTCTCGGCCAGCGTGCGGTGAAACAGCACCGGCTCTTGCTGCACGATGGCGATCTGGCTGCGCAGCGAGGCCTGGCGCACCTGGGCGATGTCCTGCCCGTCGATCGCGATGCGCCCGCCGTTCACGTCATACAGACGCTGGATCAGCTTGATGAACGTGGTCTTGCCCGAGCCGGAATGGCCCACCAGCCCCACGCGTTCGCCTGGCGCGATGCGCACCGAGAAATCGCGGTACAGCGGCTGTTCATGGTTGCCGTAGCGGAAATCCACGTGCTCGAAGCGGATTTCGCCCCGGGGCACGCGCAGCTCGCCCGCGCCGGGCCGGTCTTCCACGCCCAGCTTCTGCGCGTCCAGGTCCACCAGCTCTTCCATGTCGTTGACCGAACGCTGCAGGTTGCGGATGTGCATGCCCACGTCGCGCAGGTAGCCCTGCAGCATGAAGAACATGGTGAGCGCGAAGGTGATGTCGCCCACGCTGGCCTGTCGGCGCGACCACAGCAGCAGCGCGGCGCCCACCATGGCGGCCTGCATGGCCGCCAGCATGGCGCCCTGGATGCCGCCGTTGACCGTGCCGCGCACCCAGGTGCGCCGCGTCCGCAGCCGCCACTTGCGCACCACGCGCTCCAGCCGCGCTTCTTCGCGCGTTTCCGCGCCGAAAGCCTTGACCACGGCATTGCAGCTCACGGCGTCGGCCAGCGCGCCGCCCATGCGGGTGTCCCAGGCATTGCCCAGGCGCGCCGCCGGCGCTACATAGGTGAGCGACAGCGTGGTGGTGACGGCGATGTACAGCACCGAGCCCAGTCCCACCACCAGGCCCATTACCGGCCAATGCAGGCCGAGCATGACCGTCGCGCCCACCAGCATCGCGACCGAGGGCAGCAGGGCGATGAGCAGCGTGTCGTTCAGCAGGTCGACCGCCCACATGCCGCGGGTGATCTTGCGCACGGTCGAACCGGCGAAGCTGTTGGCGTGCCAGTCCGTGGAGAACCGCTGCACGCGGTGAAACGCATGCGAAACGATGCCGTTCATCATCTTGAGCGTGAAGCCGATGATGCTCTGGAACATGGCCTGGCGCAGCAGGGTGCCGCCCACGCCCAGCGCGATCAGCGCCCAGAAGGCGTGCATGGCCATGGTCCAGGCCCGCCCATCGTCGGCGGCGCCGGAGGCCACGGCGTCGATCAGCCGGCCGGCGAACATCGGCGTCAGCACGTCGGCCAGCGCGCCCAGCAGCGCCAGGCCGATGATGAGGCCGGCGCGCGCGGGCTGGCGTCCCCAGTGGCGGAAGGTGTAGAGCAGGACATTCCTGAATGTCTGTCCTCGGGAGTTTTTCTTGTCGTGAACCATAGGCCTAAGCCCGGCGCGCGGCGCGCAGGCTTCCTTGTGGGAAAAAACGGAAACGGCCCGGGCGCAAGGCGCGGGCGACGGCTTAAGGGGTCGGGATCGGGCGCGGCGGACCGCGCGCGGAAGCTAGAAAACGCTTCTGCGGCGTGTCCGCGCGGGCAACGGCAACTTAATGGCGTTGCGGGGATACGCGCGGGACGGCGGTAAACGGATACATCATGACGCCTCCCTTGCTGTGGATGTTGGGGAACATGGGCGAAGGCCCGAATTGCCGATTCTATAGAAATGGGGTAGGCGAATCAATGCGGCTGTAGGGTTTTTCCAACCATCGCCTGTGGCGCGGGGCGAGGATCAACGCGCCCTAGCGTGGCTGACGGGAAGAGCGGCCGCGTCCGCCGGGCCGGAACGCCGAGAATTCCGCCCAGCGGGCCTGGGCAAACGCGTACAGCGCGTCCTGCGCGGGCATGGGGGTGCGGCCCGCGAGCCGCGCCAGCGCATAGTGTCCCTGGCGCTGCGGGTCGCGCGCCAGCGGCACCTGCGCCAGCAGGCCGGCTTCCTGCTGGCTGCGGGTGACGCAGAGCACGCCCAGGAGCAGGGTGTCGGTGCGCAGCGCCACGTCCACGAGCGCATCGAGGTTTTCGCAGCGCAGCGTCACCATCTGGTCGGGCGCGCCGGCCGGGCCCAGGGTCTCGGCCAGGCGCAGCGAGACTTCGGGGCTGAGGGTGGACGAGGCCACGGGATAGCGCCTGACATGCTCGATGCCGGGCCGCCGCTGCGCCAGGATGGGGTGGCCCGGCCGGCACACGAGGCCCGCGCGCAGCGGCGGCAGGGCGCGCGTCTCCAGGTCGGAGGCGTCGTACAGCATGCGCGCATCGCACACCATGGCGTCGATGCGCTCGGCGCGCAGCAGCTCCAGCAGGGCTTGCGTGGCGCCCAGTTCCACCCCCACCCGCACCTGCGGATGGCGTTCGGCCATGTGCGCCAGAAAGGGCGCCAGCAGCAGCGACGCCGGAGCCGGGCTGAAACCCACCGAGAGCCGGCCCGACTCGCCGCCCTGCAGGTTGCGCAGTTCGCGCAGCAGCTCGGTTTCCTCGTAGCGCATGCGGCGGGCGCGCTCGACCGCGCAAGCCCCGTATGCCGTGAGGCGCGGCCTGCCGGAACCGCGATCCAGCAACGGCAGCCCGGCCTCGGCTTCCAGCGCCTGGATGCTGCGGCTGAGCGCGGGCTGCGACAGGTTCACCGCTTCGGCCGCGCGCGAGAACGTGCCGTGCTCCACCACCGCGAGCAGATGCTTGAGTTTTTGGAAATCCATGTGCCGGGTGCATGAAAAGCATGAAATAAATGCATTGGAATTATAGAAGGCCGCTTCGTATCATGGCCAGCGGACGGCGCGCACGTGCCCGCCGCCCGCCGCGCCCGGCGCGGACCAGAAGAAACGGAGAGAGACACATGAAGCAGCAGTTGTTGTCCGCCGCGCTGTGCGCGGCGGTATCGCTGGCGGCCGCGCCCGGCGCCGTCCAGGCCCGGGAAAACGCCGGTCCGGCGGCATCGGCGGGCGCGCCCGCCGGCCTGGCGCAGGGCCGGGTCACGATCCGCCGCGACGAGTACGGCATGCCCCACGTCTACGCCGGCACCGTGTATGGACTGTTCTATGGCTATGGCTACGCCGTGGCCCAGGACCGGCTGTTCCAGATGGAGATGGCGCGCCGCAGCACGCAGGGCCGGGTCGCGGAAGTGCTGGGCCCCTCGATGGTGGCCTTCGACAAGTCCATTCGGGGCAATTTCTCGCCCGAGCGCATCCGGCGCCAGCTCGCCGCGCTGGCGCCGGCCGACCGGCAGATCCTGGACGGCTACGCCGCCGGCATGAACGCCTGGATCGCGCGCGTGCGCGCCGAGCCCGGCCGGTTGATGCCCAAGGAGTTCAACGACCTGCAATTCGCGCCTGCCGACTGGACCGCCTACGACGTGGCCATGGTCTTCGTGGGCACCATGGCCAACCGCTTCTCGGACGCCAATAGCGAAATCGACAACCTGGCGCTGCTCACCGCCCTCAGGGACCGCCATGGCGAGGACGAAGGCATGCGGATCTTCAACCAGCTTCGCTGGCTGACCGACAGCCGCGCGCCGACCACCGTGCCCGAGGAAGAGGGCGTCTACCGGCCCGGCGCGGCCGAGCCGCCGCGCCGGCTGTCGTATTCGCTGCCGCGTTACGACGGCGTGCCGCCCATGCTCGAACGGGTGGCGCGCGACGCGCGCACGCGCGGCGTGGTGGACGCGCCGCCCGCCCAGGCGCGCGCGCTGGTGCTGGCGCAATACGCGCAATCGGGGCAGCCTGGCATCGCCGGTTTTCCCACCACCAGCAATGTGTGGATCGTGGGGCGCGACCATGCGCGCGGCGCGCGTTCCATCCTGCTCAACGGCCCGCAGTTCGGCTGGTGGAATCCCGCCTACACCTACGGCATCGGCCTGCACGGCGCGGGCTTCGACGTGGCGGGCAACACGCCCTTCGCCTATCCCGCGATCCTGTTCGGCCACAACGCGCACGTGACCTGGGGTTCCACCGCCGGCTTCGGCGACGACGTGGACATCTACGCCGAGAAGCTCGACCCTGCCGACCGCACGCGCTACTGGCACAACGGCCGGTGGAAGACCATGGAAAAGCGCACCGAGCTCATCGCGGTCAAGGGCGCCGAGCCGGTGCTCATGGACGTGTACCGCACGGCGCACGGCATCGTGGCGAAGTTCGACGACAGCCGGCACGTGGCCTACGCCAAGGCGCGCGCCTGGGAGGGCTACGAACTGCAATCGCTGATCGCCTGGACGCGCAAGGCGCAGTCGGGCAACTGGGAGCAGTGGAAGCGGCAAGCCGCGCGCCACGCGCTCACCATCAACTGGTACTACGCCGACGACCGCGGCAACATCGGCTACGCGCACACCGGCTTCTATCCGCGGCGCAAGCCCGGCCACGACCCGCGCCTGCCCGTACCCGGCACGGGTGAAATGGACTGGGACGGCATCCTGCCTTTCTCCACCAATCCACAGGTCTACAACCCGCGCCAGGGCTTTATCGCCAACTGGAACAACCAGCCCATGCGCGGCTATCCGTCCACCGATCTGTTCGCCATCGTGTGGGGCCAGGCCGATCGCTATGCCGAAATCGAGAGCCGGCTGAAAGCCATGACGGCCGACGGCGGCAAAGTGAGCCCGCAGCAGATGTGGGATCTCATCCGCACCACCAGCTATGCCGACGTGAACCGCCGCCACTTCCTGCCGTTCCTGCAGCGCGCGGTGGCGGGCCTGCCCGCCGGCGACGAGCGGGCGCGCCTGGTGGCCGCGCTGGCGGCCTGGGACGGCATGAACACCAGCGAGCGCGAGCCGGGCTACTACGACAACGCCGGGCCGGCGGTGATGGACGCCTGGCTGCGCGCCATGCTCGAGCGCACGCTGGCCGACGAAATGCCCGCCGATTTCTTCAAGTGGTACAGCGCCACCGGCTATCCCACGCCCGAGGCCCCGGCCAGCGGTTCGCTCAATCTGACCGCCGGCGCCAAGATCCTGTACAACGCGCTGGCGGGCCAGGCGTCCGGCGTGCCGCAACGCTACGATTTCTTCAATGGCGAGCGGCCGGAGGCGGTGACGCTGGCGGCGCTGGACGATGCCCTGGCCGCCCTGAAGCAGCGGCTGGGCGCCGACATGGCGGCCTGGAAGGCGCCGGCCGCGCCGCTGGTGTTCACGCCCAAGAACTTCCTCGGCGTTCCGCAGGCCGATGCGGCCGCGGTGCTGCGCTTTCATGCCACCCAGAACCGGGGCACCGAAAACAACATGACCGTCTTCGATGGCCGGTCGGTGCGCGCGGTGGATGTGGTGGCGCCGGGGCAGAGCGGCTTCGTGGCGCCGGACGGCGCGCCGTCGCCGCATGCGCGCGACCAGTTCGACCTCTATACCGGCTTCGGCAGCAAGCGCGTGTGGTTCACCGATGCCGAGGTGCGCGCCCACACGCGCACCGAGGAGCATCTGCGCTATTGAGGCTCCCGCCTCACGGCGGCACGCCGGCGGCGGGGCGGGCCGCCGCCTGGCGGCTCGCCAGCCGGGCATAGACGCCCCGGCGCCGCAGCAGTTGCTCGTGCGTGCCCGCCTCGGCGAGCCGTCCCTGGTCCAGCACCAGGATCAGGTCGGCATCGCGGATGGTGGACAGGCGGTGCGCGATGATCAGGGTGGTGCGATGCCGCATCAATGTGTCCAGGGCCTGGCGCACCTGCATTTCGGACAGCGTGTCCAGGTGCGAGGTGGCTTCGTCCAGGATGAGCACGGGCGCGTTCTTGAGGAAAGCGCGCGCGATGGCGATGCGCTGGCGCTGGCCGCCCGAGAGCTGCACGCCGCGTTCGCCCACCGGCGTGGCCAGCCCCTGCGGCAGGCTGCGCACGACATCTTCCAGCGCGGCTTGCGCGATCGCCCGCCGCAGCGCTTCGGGGCTGGCCTCCGGGCGCGCGAGCCGGATGTTGTTCTCCAGCGTGTCGTTGAAGAGATAGGTGTCCTGGCTCACCAGCGCCACCCGTTCGCGCAGGCTGTCCAGCGCCAGGTCGCGCAGGTCCGCGCCCGCCAGCCGCACCGCGCCCCGGCGCGGATCCCAGAACCGCAGCAACAGGCTGGCCACCGTGCTCTTGCCCGCGCCCGATGCGCCCACCAGCGCCACGGTGGCGCCGGCCGGCGCCGAGAAACTCAGGTCGCGCAGCGTGTCGCCATGCGCGCCGGGATAGGCGAAGCTCACGCGCTCGAATGCCAGCGACAGGCCCTGGGCCCCATGCGGCGCGGACAGCGGGCCGTCGCCCACGGGTTCGGGCTCGTGGCTCACCACGTGCAGCCGCCGCGTGGCCGCGACCGTGTCCGCGAGCTGGCGGCTGACTTGCGAAATCTCCGACACCGGCAGGAACGTCGCCAGCGCGACCAGCACGAGCAGGGGCAGCATGCCCGCCGGTAGGGTGCCGGCGCTCACCTGCAGCGCGCCCGTTGCCGCCACCGCCAGCCCGCCCAGACCGGCCGCGGCTTCGAGCCAGGCGTTCTGGCGCGACAGGTCGCGCAGGATGTCCAGGCGCTGGCGCTGGTATTCCTGCGCCACGCGCAGGAACTCGGCGCGCCGTCGCCCCGTGGCCTGGAAGGCGGTCAGGTCGGCCAGGCCCTGGATGGTGTCGGCGGCGTGCGCGCTCAGTTCGCCCAGCGCCTGGCGCGCCTGCGCGCCCAGCGCGTCGATGCGGCGGCGGCCCCGCACGGGCGAGAGCAGGGCGTGGGCCAGGAAGGGCAGCAGCGCCAGCGCCACCGGCCAGTCGTAATAGATGAGAAAACCCAGCACGCTGGCCGGCACCAGCACCGACACGATAGCCGGCGCGATGGTGTGGGCGTAGAAGTACTCCACCATTTCCACGTCCTGCGTGGCCAGCGCCACCAGATCGCCCGAGCGCCGCTGCAGCAGGTAGGCCGGCGCGAGCCGCTCCAGCTTGTCGTAGAGCTTGACGCGCATGTCCGCCAGCAACTGGTAGGCCATGGCGTGCGCCAGCCAGGATTCCAGCCAGTGGAAGAGCGCCGCCAGCGGCGCCACCGCCAGCAGCGCCGCGATCAGGCCCGAGGCGTCTTCGCCCTCGCGCATGGCGGCCACCACCAGCGCGCTCAGCACGCCCACCCCGATGAACGCCGCCACCCGGCCCACGCCCAGCGCGATGGTGGCGATGAGCGTGCCGCGCCAGGGGCGCACCACGGCCAGCAGCGTGCCCAGCACCCCGCGCCAGCCGACCCGTTCGGCGTCGGCGTTCAGCGCGCGGGGCGGCGGCCGGTCCGCGTGCCGGGCGGCGCTGTCTTCTTCCGGAGCAGGCGCCGCGTCGGGCAGGCCGGGCGCGGCGCCCTGGGCGTGCTCCTGCTCGTGCATGAGCCGGTAGTACAGGCCGCGGGCGCGCATGAGCTCGGCGTGGGAGCCCGATTCCACCACGCGCCCGCCGTCGAGCACCAGGCAGCGGTCCGCGCCGACCACGCTGGCCAGGCGGTGCGCCAGGATGAGCGTGGTGCGTCCCGCCATGAGACGGTCCAGCGCCTGCTGGATCAGCGCCTCGTTCTCGGTGTCTACCGACGAGAGCGCCTCGTCCAGGATCAGGATGGGCGCGTCGCGCAACAGGGCTCGCGCAATGGCCAGGCGCTGCCGCTGCCCGCCCGAAAGGCTGAGGCCGCGCTCGCCGATCCGTGTGGCGTAGCCCTCCGGCAGCGCCATGATGAAGTCGTCCATGTTGGCGGCGCGGGCGGCGGCGCGCAGTTCGTCACGGCTGGCATCGGGGCGGCCCAGGCGCAGATTGTCTTCGATGGTGCCGTGAAACAGCGTCGCGTCCTGGTTCACCAGCGCGATCTGCGACAGCAGCGCATCGGGCGCCAGCGTGTCGATGTCATGGCCGCCGATGCGGATGACGCCGCGCTGCGGCATGCGCTCGCGCAGCAGCAGCCGCACGATGGTGGACTTGCCCGCGCCGCTGGGGCCCACGATGCCCACCCGCTCGCCGGCGCCGATGCGCAGCGTGAGATCCCGGTGGGCCGGGCGCTCCGGCGTATAGGAGAACGCCACGCCGTCGAATTCGATGGAGGGTTCCAGGCGCGCGGGGCGCTCTTGCCCGCCGGGCGCCGGCGTGGCCGGCTCGGCGTCCGTCAGAGCGTGGATGCTCGCCGCGGCCGATTGCCCCAACATGCCCCGATGCAGCACGGCGCGCAGGTCGCGCAGCGGGCGGAAGATTTCCGTGCCCGCCATCAGCACGATGAGCAGCGCCTCCAGGCTCATCTCGCCCGCGCTGACGCGCCAGGCGCCCAGCGCCAGCGCCAGGGCCGCGCCCAGGGCTACGCCCAGGTCGCTGATGCCGCGGGTGAGCAGGCTCACCGACAGCACCCAGAACGTGTGGCGCGACAGTTCGCGCGCCTTGGCGGCGAGCTTGCGGCCCCAGGCCCTGCCCTGGCCGAAGGCCTTCAGCGTGGGCAGGCCCTGCACCGCGTCCAGGAATTCCTCGCCGAAGCGGTCCAGCGCCTGCGAGCGCGCCATGCTGGCCTTGCGGTCGAGACGGTGCACCGCCATGGGCCCGGCCAGGGCAAAGAGGGCGGCTGCCAGGAACACCAGCGCCACCGGCACGTCCCAGCAGGCCATGACCGCGAAAATGGCGAACGGCGCGGCCGCAGAAATGGCGAGCTGGGGCAGGTACTGGCCGAAGAAGGTCTGCAGCTGCTCCACGCCGTCCACCACCGTCAGCATCACGCCGCCGGTGCGCCGCTGGGCGAACCAGGCAGGTCCGAGCGCGACGATGCGGTCGTACAGCCGGCCGCGCAGCGTCTGCTGCACCTGCGCCGCGCAACGGTTGGCGGCCACGGTGCGCCAGTGGTCCAGCGCCGCGCGCAGCAGCACCATCGCCGCCACGCCGGCCGCGGGGGCGAGCCACTCCCGCCAGGGCGCATGGCCGAACACCCGGGCCAGCATCTGCCCCAGGAACACATAGCGCGCAATGCCGGCCCCCAGCGCCAGCAGGCCCAGCGCGATGCCGCCCGCCATGGCGCCGCGCAGGCCCGCCGTCAGCCGCCAGAGTCTGAAATCGAAATACATGAGGTTCTCCCCGGGGCCGCGCACGCCCGCGCGGCTCCCAAGCCCGCATGTTCGGCCAAGCGGCGGTATTGCGAAAGCGATGTTTTTTCAATCCGCCGTTGAGATAAACTCAACCCATGCCCGACCTCCCTTTACGCACGCCGCCCCTGGCGGCCCTGCGCGCCTTCGAGGCGGTGGCCCGGCTGGGCAGCCTGAGCCGCGCCGCCGTTGAGCTCAACGTGACCAAGAGCGCCGTCAGCCACCAGTTGCGCTCGCTCGAGGCCGACCTGGGCGCGGCGCTGCTGCGCCGCGGCGGCACGCTGCGCCGGGCGCAGCTCACCGAGGCCGGCGAACGCCTGCTGTCCTCGGTGCAGCAAGCGCTGGCGCTGCTCGAAACCGCCTGCCGCAACGTGCGGGCCGACGCCGCGCGCAACCGCCGCACCCACACCTTGAACATCTCGGCCAACCCGTCGCTGGCCGCGCTGTGGCTGGCCCCGCGCATCGGGCGCTTCATCGAATTGCATCCCGGCATCGACGTGCAGGTCCACCTGCACGCCAGCCAGGATCCGGCCTGGAAGGCGCAAGACATCGACCTCGCCTTCCTGCACGTGCGCGGCTCCGGGCCGCGCGGCCCGGAGCCGGGCGATATTCCGCTCTTTACCGAAACCGTGGTGCCGGTGTGCAGCGCCGCGCTCGTCGCGCCGGCCGAGCGCGACGATCCGCGCGTCTTCCTGCGCCACCGCTGGCTGGAGGAAAAACACATCGAAAGCCCGGAAACCGACTGGCGCACCTGGGCGGCGCGGCTGGGGCTGGCGCCCGAGGCGCGGCAGGAGCCGCTGGTTTTCAGCGGCCTGAGCACCGTGGTGGCCGCGGCCGCCGCCGGCGTGGGCATTGCCCTGGGCCGCGCGCCGCTCATCGACGAGGAAATCGCCAGCGGCCGGCTGACGCCGCTGGCGCCGCGGCTGCGCATGCCGGGCTCATGGGGCTACGTCATGCGCGTGCGCGCCGACCGTCCGATGCGCCCCGCCTTGCCGGCGCTGGTGGAGTTCCTGGCCGAAGAAGGGCGCAGCCCGGGCGCCTGGCAGGTGGAGACGGAAACGGCCTGAGCGCGCCGCGTCCCGGCCGGGCCGTCCAGGCCGTCCCGCGGCGCATGCCGTCAACGGCGCGCGTCAGCGGCGCGCCAGCGCCCGGACCTGCTCGAACGCCCCGCCCACCATATCCCGCACCACCGGAATGACGCGCTCGGCCAGATCCGGCCGGTAGGCGTAGGGGTAGGTTTCGTCCATATAGGTGGACTGGCACATTTCCAGCTGCACGGCGTGAATGCCGTCCGCCGGCGCGCCGTAATGGCGGGTGATGTATCCGCCCTTGAAGCGGCCGTCGATGGCCCAGGTATAGTCCGGGCAGGCCCGCAGCCGCGCGCGGATCGCGTCCTGCACCTGCGGCGCACAGCTTGCCCCGGCGGACGTGCCGATATTCAGGTCGGGCAGCTTGCCCTCGAAGAGACGCGGCAGCACGCTGGCGATGGAATGCGCCTCCCACAGCAGCACCGCGCCGTGTTCGGCGCGCAGGCGGTCGAGCTCCGCGCGCAGCTGGGCGTGGTAGGGCCGCCAGTACGTTTCCAGCCGGCGCGCGCGTTCGGCGTCGGTGAGCGCGGCCGCGTCGTTGTACAGCGACTCGCCGCGGAAGGTGTACAGCGGGCACAGCCCGGTCTTGGTCTGGCCCGGGTACAGGTCTTCGTCTTCCGGCGAGCGGTTCAGGTCGATGACGTAGCGCGAATAGCGCGCGCCCAGCACCGACGCGCCCAGCGATTCGGCGAAGCGGTACAGCGTATCCAGGTGCCAGTCGGTGTCGCCCGACTGCAGGGCCAGCGGCGTATAGAGCGCACGCAGGTCGTCGGGGATCTGGCTGCCGAGATGGGGAATGGAAATCAGGAGCGGCGCGGTGCCGCGGCTGAAATGGAAAATGGCGCTCAAGACAAAAGACTCCGGGAAGAAAGCGCGGCGCGCGCTTCCATGAACAACACGGGCATGCAACGGACGGGCCGGTGCCTCGCGCCATGATAGCCCAAGCGCCCTGGCGGGCCGCGCTCCCGCCGGTCGACGGGTTTCGTCATGATGATTGACGTACTGTCACAAATGCGCCGGCGCAGGCCGGCGCGGGACACTAGAATTTCGGCCGTCCCAACCCTCACAGCAGGAACATCATGAGCAGAGCAAGCGCGGCCTCCATCGTCATCGTCGCAGGCATGGCCCTGGCGGCCTCGGTCCAGGCGGCCCAGCCCCGGTCGGTCGACGCCCGCACGCTGGATATCGCCGGGGTCAGGACCGGCATGTCCTACGACGAGGCGCTGGCCGCCGCCGCGAGCCACTTCAAGGTCGCGCCCGGCCAGTTCAAGCCGGACCCCCTGCCATCCGAGAACCCGGTCACGCACACCAAGCTGCCCGATTATTTCACCTATGAGCAGGGCGGCATGCGCTTCGCGGTCTACTTCGAAGGCCGCGTGCCCGTGGACAAGCGCCGTCCGCTGGCCGTGTCCATGGTCCGGTACGAGTTGCCCTGGTCGCAGCAGAACTCCCAGGCCATGGCCGAGGCCGCGCTCGCCAAGTACGGCGTGCAATCCAATGCGCCCAACAAGCTCCCCATGCAATGGTGCGAAAAGCCCAGCCCCAACCCCGGCATGGGCTGCGACAGCGACCAGGCCCGGCTCACCCTGAGCCAGGTCAAGATGGAACTCATCGACCCCGCCTGGACTTACGCGCGCATCAGGTTCGTGGAAGCCTCGAAGACGGTCAAGCCGGCATTCTGAGCGCCGGCCCGCGCGGAGGGAAGCCGGGAGAACGCCCGGGCCGGCGGCCGGTGGAACCGGAAGGCCCGGGCCGGTGCCGTCAGGCGGGCGCGAACGGCTCGCCCATCGGCCGGGTGCGGATGCCCGGCCGCAACCGCGTCCAGGGCAGGTCGGCGCTGTCGGCCTGCATGGGGCCGGGCGCCTTGGCCACCAGCACTTCTTCCGCGATGGGCTGGAAGTCCGCGCGGAAATGCACCGAGCTTTTCACGACCACGATCTTCATCTGCTCAGGATGCACGTTGCCGGTGCGAAAGAGGTTGCGGTCCAGCATCTGCGACTTGCCCGAGCTCACCACCACCCGCACGCCGCCCGTGCGCAGGCAGGCCACGGGCCCCACATTGGCCTGCACGCCGTGCATCATGGGGCCGTCGAAGCGGCATTTGCCGTCGCCCAGATGCTCCACCACGAACTCCCCGCGCAGCGGCGCATCGCCCGGCACGCCCGATCTGCCGCCCAGCGCCAGCGCGACGCGGCTGCCCACGCCGGCGCGCATTGCCTCGCGCACTGCGTCCGGGTCCCACAGCAGCCCCAGCGCCGCGTCCTGCGCATCGGCCTCGATCAGGGCGCGCAGCATGCCGGTGGTGTTGGAGTCGCCGCCCGCGCCCGGGTTGTCCTGGGTGTCGGCGATGACCACGGGCCGGCCGGCCCCGCGCGCGATTTCCTGCGCCTGGCGCACCGCCTCGTCCGGTGCGAGGAACGGCACGGCCCACTGCGGCTCGGCCCTGACCGTCAGTTCGTACAGTTCGGCCACTGCCCGTTCCAGCCGGCCGACGTCCACGCCATGGCCCCACACCACCGGCCCGCATTCCGGAAAATCCGCGGCCGGAAAACCCGGCGCGTACGACAGCGAGGCCAGCCCCGCGTCGCGCTCCAGCGTCGCGAGCGCCTCGTAGACGGACCTGGCCGGCTCCAGCATCGTGCACATGCCATTGATGGGAATCAGGAAGGGCAGGCGCAGCGCGTGCGTGCGCAGCGCGCCGCCGGCCCGCACGGCATCGATCAGCAGGCGGTACGCGCGCTCGCCGGTTTCCGCCATGTCCACGTGCGGATAGCTGCGGTAGGCCACCAGCGCCGTGGCTTCGCGCAGCATGGCGGCCGTGACGTTGGCATGCAGGTCCAGGCTCGCCACGATGGGCACGGCGCGTCCGATGGCGGCGCGCAGACGCGTCAGCAGCTCGCCTTCGCCGTCGTCGCTGTCCACCGTGACCATGGCGCCGTGCAGGTCCAGGTAGATGGCGTCGTAGCGGCGGGTGCGGGCGGCTTCCACGATCTCGCCCGCGATGCGCTCGAACGCCTCGCGCGTCACATGCGCAGAAGGGCTGGCCGCCGCCCAGATCACGGGCTCGAGCTGGTGGCCGTCTGCCCGCGCCGTGCGGATGAAGCCTCCCGCCGGGATGTTGACGTCGGCATAGGCCAGCACGTCGGCGCCGCGCGCCATGGCCGGGAACCCCTCGCCGTTGACGAAATTTGCGTAATCGGCCCGGGTGGGCGCGAACGTGTTGGTTTCGTGCTGGAAACCGGCAACCAGTATCTTCATGGCATTCATCCTTGGACGCGGGCATGCCGCGTGAAAAGCAGGGGCAGCACGCCGGCGGCGAGCAGGGCGGCGATGGCGTACAGGCCGGCGTCGAGCGAGTGCGTGGCCGACTTCGCCCAGCCGATCAGCGCCGGGCTGACGAAGCCGCCCAGCAGCCCGATGCTGTTGATGAGCGCGATGCCGCCGGCAGCGGCCGCGCCTTTCAGGTGTTGCGAGGGCACGGCCCAGAATACCGTGTACGCGCCCCACATCAGCGCCGTGGCGAGAACGAGCAGCGTCATGGAAACGGAAAAGTGCTGGGGCAGGGCGAGCGCGCCCGCCAGCGCGGCGCCGGCAGCCAGGGCTGCGCCCACCACGTGCCAGCGGCGCTCGCGCAGCCGGTCGGAACTGCGCGACAGCGCAAACATCGCCGCCATCGCGGCGAGATACGGCGCGGCCGACCAGATGCCGATTTCCATGGTGTCGCGCACGCCCGCGGCCTGCAGCATCGTGGGCAGCCAGAAGCTCACCGCGTAGATGCCGCTGATCAGGCAGAAATAAGGGATGGCGAGCGCGTAGATGCCGGGGTCGCGCAGCACGTCGCGAAACGAGTGCGTGGCCTGGGCGGCATGGCGCGGCTGCAGGTCCGCGGCAAGCAGCTCGCGCTCGCGCGGCGCGAGCCAGCGCGCCTCGTCCGGCTTGTCGGCCAGGCACAGGAACGCCGCCACGCCCAGGGCCACGCAGGGCAGACCCTCCACCAGGAACATCCATTGCCAGCCTTCCATGCCGTGCGCGCCGCTGAACCGCGTCATGATCCACGCCGACAGCGGGCCGCCCAGCATGCCGCCGATCGGGCCGGCGCACATCACCACCGCCATCACCGTCGCCATGCGCTTGCCGGAGTACCAATAGGTCAGGTAGAAAATCATGCCCGGCGCGAAGCCGGCCTCGAACACGCCCAGCAGGAAACGCAGCGCATAAAAGCTGTACTCGCCGCGCACGAACAGCATGCAGGCCGAGGTCAGGCCCCACAGGATCATGATGCGGCAGATCGTCCTGCGCGCGCCGATGCGCACCAGCAGCAGGTTGCTGGGAATCTCGAAGAGCACATAGCCCAGGAAGAAAATGCCGGCTCCCAGGCCATAGGCGGCATCGGACAGCCCCACGTCGGCCTGCATCTGCAGCTTCGCAAAGCCGATATTGACGCGGTCCAGGTAGGCGAAGGTGTAGCAGAGCAGCAGCAGCGGCAACAGGCGCCAGCTGATCTTGCGATAGACCGAATCGAGGTCGGCGGATGCCGGCGCACCGCAGGCGCGGGCGGACGTGGCGCTCAAACTCATGCAAGTTTCCCTTTGTGATTGTCGGGCCCGTGGCCCTGATGGCATTGCACGCAGCAGGCGCCATGCTCGCAGACCATGGTGTTGTAGACAACAACCGTTTTCATCACTTATCGTTCGCTTTTGAGCAACGCACGCGCACCCCGGCGCGGCCCCGCCATGAAGGATCTCAACCAGACCCGGCTGCGCTACATGCACGAGGTCATCGTTTGCGGCTCGATACGCGGCGCGGCCGAAAAACTGGACATGTCGCCCTCGGTCATCAGCCGCCAGATCCAGTTGCTGGAAAAAGAAATCGGCCTGCCGCTCTTCGAGCGGCGTCCGCGCGGCCTGGCGCCCACCGATGCGGCCGAGATGCTGGAGGAATTCCTGCGCGGCTACCGCGCCCAGCGCGAACACCTGGAAACCCGCCTGCAGGAGCTGCGCGGCATGCGGCGCGGCTACGTGGAAATCAGCATGAGCGAGGGCATGATCGAGGCGCTGATGACCCATGCGCTGGGCCCTTACTGCAAGGAGTTTCCCCACATCCGCGTGGCCATCAATACCGCCTCGGTGGACGAGGTGGTCGAAGCCGTGCGCACCGACCGCGCCCACATCGGCCTGGCCTTCAATCCGCCCGTGCATCCCGAAGTGCGCGTGCGCGCGCGGCACATCATTCCGGTCGGCGCCCTGGTGCGCGCCGACCACCCGCTCGCGCGCAAGGGCCGGGCCATCGCGGTGAAGGAGCTCGTCAAGTATCCCCTGGCGCTGATGACGCTGCCCTACGGCCTGCGCCGCATCGTGGACATGCTGGAATTCAGCGAAAAGATCCACCTGTCGCCGGCCCTGACCACCAACTCGCTGGCCGTGCTGCGCCAGTACGCCCTGAGCGGAGCCGGCGCCGTGCTCATGGCCGACATCGGCCAGCCTCCCGAGGCGGCCGGCGGGGCGCTGGTGCACGTGCCCATCGACCACCCGCTGTTGCGGCAGACCGAAATGCAGCTGATGGTGCGCCTGGGCCGGCCCTTGTCCACCGCCGCCGCCGAACTGCTGCGCAGGATCGAGCTGCGTTTGCCGCTATTCAAGGGCACGTCCGGGCAATGAGGGCGGCGCCAGGGCGGCCGGGGCGCCGCGCGGCTCAAGCGTCAGCGCGTCCGCCGGCCGAGCTCGCTTTCAGGGCGAGGAAGGCTTCCACGACCGCGGGCGCGTCCAGGCCGAACTCGCGCATGAGGTAGGGCGTGCTGGCGCCGTAGGCGAAGCGGTCGGGCACGCCGATGCGTTTGAAGCGCACGGCCCGGCCGCTTTCCGCAATGGCCTCGGCGACTGCCGCGCCCAGGCCGCCGATGACGGAGTGGTTTTCGATGGTGAGCACCGTGCCGGCTTCCAGCACGTGCGCCAGCAGTTCCTCGGGCAGGGGCTTGAGCCGCGTGACGGCGATTACGCCCACGTCCAGCCCGCGCTCTTGCAGTTGCCCGGCGGCGGCCTGGGCGGCGGGCACGCTCAGGCCGCAGGCCAGCAGCAGGCCGTCGCGCCCGGCGCGCAGCCGGGCGAGGCCGTTGGCCGCCGGAATGCCGGCCTTGCCGGCGCCGCCGCCCGCGCGGGCCAGCCGCAGATAGACCGGCCCTTCGTGCGCCAGCGCCTCGGCCACCGCCTGGGCCGTCTGGCCCGGCGCCGGCTCGATGATGCGCATGTTCGGCAGGGCGCGCATGAGGGCAATGTCGTCGATGGCCTGGTGGCTCACGCCCAGCAGGGTGTCCAGGCCGGGAATGAAGCCGACCAGCTTGGCGTTGAGATTCGGGTAGGCGAGCTGCATCGCCACCTGGTCATACGCGCGCCGCGTCGCGAAAACGCTGAAGGTGTGGACGAAAGGAATGCAGCCGCAGCGCGCCATGCCGCCGGCCATGCCGACCATGTTGGCCTCGGCGATGCCGGCCTGGAAGAACTGCGCCGGCAGCGCGTCGCGGATGAGATCGGTCTCGGTGGGGCCGCTCAGGTCGGCCGTCAGGGCAACGATGCGGGGATCGCGCCGGGCCGCCTCCAGCAGGGCCTGTCCGTAGGGCTTGGGCGTCGCGGCATTGCCGGAGCGGTCGGTGAAATCGTTGACGGTCAGCATAGGGCTGCTCATTGTTGTGCCTCCAGCGCGTCGAGTTCCTCCAGCGCCAGCCGCGCCGCTTCCGCGGGCAGGCGCAGATTGTGGCCGAGTATGCCCTCCAGGGAAGGCGCGCCCTTGCCGACCAGGGTGCGCGCAATAATGCACTGCGGCTGCCCGCGGACGGCCCGCGCCTGCGCCAGGGCCTGCAGGATGGCGGCGATGTCGTTGCCGTCGATGTCCTGCACGTGCCAGCCGAAGGCGCGCCATTTGTCGGCCAGCGGTTCGTGCGGCTGGACCTGGTCCACGTGGCCCTCCACCTGCATGTTGTTCGCGTCGATGATCAGGCAGAGCCGGTCCAGCTTCCAGTTGCCGGCCGCAAGCGCGGCTTCCCAGACCTGGCCTTCCTGCAATTCGCCGTCGCCCAGCATGACGTAGACCCGGCTGTCGCGCCCCGGGCTGTCGCGCCCCGCACGCTGCATGGCGGCGGCCATGCCCACGCCGACGGACAGGCCCTGGCCCAGCGAGCCGCAGGTGGCCTCGATCATGGGGCCGAGCCGTTCGGATGCGTTGATTTCCAGCGGCGAGCCGTCGGCGCAGTACGTGTCGAGCTGCGCCGGCGGGAAATAGCCGCGCGCCGCCAGCGTGGCGTAGAAGATGGCGGTGTTGTGCGCCGTGGACAGGATGAAGCGATCGCGCAGCGGCCAGCCGGGCGCGTCCGGCTGCTCGCGCATCTCGGCGAAATACAGCACGGCGAAGAGATCGGCGGCCCCCAGGCCCTGCTGCACATAGCCCTGGCCCGTGCGGGCCACCATGCGCACGACCTGCTTGCGCAGCGTATGCGCGATGCGGCCGAGTCCGGCGATGTCGCGGGTGGGGGCGAAAGAGAGCGGTGCTTCCATGGAAGTTCCTCACAGGGTCGCGGCCAGGCGCGAGAAGGCATGATCCGTGACCTGCAGCGCCAGGTCGATGTCCTGGGCCGTGTGGGCAAGGCTCAGGAACATGTTGTGCCGGTGGTGCAGGTAAATGCCTGCCTTGAGCGCCTCGGCCGCAAAGCGCGCGCCCTTGGCGTAGTCGGGATCGTCGTCGAACAGCACCAGCGGCAATTGCGCCGGCCCGGTCTGGCTGATGCCCACGCCATGCCGCGCCGCCTGGCGCGCCAGGCCCTCGCGCAGGCGTTGCCCCATCTGCTCGAAATGCCGCACGGCCTGCGCGTTTTCCAGCACGTCCAGCGTGGCCAGCGCCGCGGCCATGGCCACGCCGCCCATCCAGAACGAGCCGGTGATGTAGACCTGCTGCGCGCCCTGGCGGAAGGCGTCGTTGCCCGTCACCGCCGCCAGCGCATAGCCATTGGCGATGGCTTTGCTCCAGGCGCACAGGTCCGGCCGCACGCCCAGCGGTTCCCAACTGCCGTGCAACGACAGCCGCAAACCCGCGCGGACCTCGTCGATGACCAGGGCCGCGCCGGCGCGGTCGCACAGCTCGCGCGCGCGCCGGGCGAAGGCGGCCCGCGGCAGTTCCTGGGGCTGGCCGAGGTCATGGCGGAAGGCCGACACCAGGATGGCGGCCAGGTCGTCGCCCGCTTCGCGCGCGGCCGTCTCCAGGCTCTCGACGTCGTTATACCGGAAGTAGATGAGGTGGGCGCGGTCTTCGGCGGTGACGCCGGCCAGGGAAGGGCTGCACCAGGGCACCGCGCCGTGATAGGCGCCGCGGGCCAGCAGGATCTTGCGCTTGCCGGTGCCGGCGCGCGCAATGGTCAGCGCCGCGGTGGTGGCGTCGGTGCCGTTCTTCTGGAAAAGCGCCCAGTCCGCGTGCGGCAGCAGCGCGACCATGCGCTCGGACAGCTCGACCAGGCGGGCGGTGGGCCCGTTCATGCAGTCGCCCTGCAGGGCCTGGCGGCGCGCCGCTTCTTCCACGGCCGGATGCCGGTGCCCCGCGATGACGGGACCCCAGCTGCACATGAAATCGACGAACTCCCTGCCGTCGACATCCCACACCCGGCATCCCTGCGCCCGCGCGAAGTATTGCGGATACCCCGGCGGCAACAGCCTGGCGTTCAGGTGGCCGTACATGCCGCCTGGAATCACCTTTTCGGCGCGGCTGCGCAGCCGCGCGTCTTCGAGAACACTGCTACTGCCAGGAGTTACTACCATGGAGGTGGCGGTCATTTTTTTTCCTGTCGTTGCGTTGCAGGGGCCGGGCGTGAACACGATACATGATATATGATGTTTTGACGCAGGGTAAAGCCTTTGCCGCGGGCGCGATGCAAAACGTTCAGCCGCGCGGCTTGCGGCGCACCGATTTCGTCGAGGACTTCTTGATGGGTTCGGGCTCGGTGCCGTCGATGGTTTCGAGATAGGCGACGAACCTCTCGCCGCCCTCGATCAGGTCCTGCTCGACGGCCGTCGCGAGCGCATTGGCGTCGCCCTGCTTGAGGGCCGTGATGATGCGCTGGTGCTGGTGCTCGCCGCGATAGGTGGGATGCCCGTGCGGATAAAGGTAATTCAGGAGCGGGCCGGCCTGGATCCACAGCCGCTCGAGAATGTCGGTGAGCTGGCTCATGCCCGAACGGCGATAGAGGGCGAAATGGAAATCGAAGTTGGATTGCACCGCCTGCGGATAGTCTTTCACCTTCTCGGCGCGGATCAGCGTGGCGTGGATGTGCTCGAGCTCGGCGATGAAAGCCTCGTCGACATGGGGCAGGGCCTCGACCGCGGCCACCGGCTCGAGCATCAGGCGCAGCCGGCGGATTTCCATGTACTCGGCCAGCGACAGGCGGCGCGTGAGGAAGTAGTAGCCCGCCTTCATTTCGATGGCGCCATCGTTGGTGAGCAGCAGGATGGCTTCGCGCACCGGCGTTTCGCTGACGTTGAGGTCGGCGGCCAGTTCGCCGATCTTCAGCCGCTGCCCGGGCTGGAAGCGCCCGGACATCAGCCGGTCGCGCAGGGTGCGGTAGACCTGGTGCGTGAGGCTGGAACGGACGACAGAGGGTTTTGCGGTGGCCATGTTGTCTTTGCGGGTGGCGTCGGCCGATATTTTAGGGAATCTAGGTAGAACTACCGATATCGGGGCGGTTGAAGTAACACGATATATTATATATTGTGATTGCGAATCGAGGCGCTGCCGCATAGGAGGCCGGATGTCTGCATCCCTGGAAGTGTTGCGAGACCGTTGGGGAATTCCGCACGTGCGGGCCCGCGGTGTCGACGAGCTGTTCTACGCCAATGGCTATGTGCATGCGCAAGACCGCCTCTGGCAGATGGACGCGGCGCGCCGCCGCGCGGTCGGCCGCTACGCGGAGTGGGCGGGGGCCGAGGCGGTCGAGGCCGATGCGCTCGCCCGCCGCATGGGCGTGGCAGCCGCCTCGCGGCGCGACTACGAACATCTTTCCGGGCAGACCCGCCGCATGCTCGATTGCTACACGCAAGGCGTCAACGCGGCGATGGCGCAACTGCCCCTGCCCCGGGAGTACCGGCTGCTCGAAGAACGCCCCGAACCCTGGGAGCCCTGGCACTGCGTGGCCGTGATGCGCCAGCGCGGCCTGCTCATGGGCAGCATCTGGTTCAAGCTCTGGCGTGCCGCGGCGCTGCGCACCGTCGGGCCGCAAGCCGTCCGGTGGCTGCGCTACGATGACGGCGGGCAGGAGCGGCTGGTCGCCTCGCAGGCGCTGGCCGACGAGCCGCGCTGGATCGCCAGCCTGCAGGATCTGGAACCCTGCATCGAGGCCCTGCTGGCGCTGGCGCCGCCCGACGCCACGATCGCCGGCTCCAACAACTGGGCCGTCGCGGGCTCGCGCACGGCCAGCGGCCTGCCGCTGCTGGCCGGCGATCCCCACCGGATTTTCGAGATCCCCGCCATGTATGCGCAGCTCCATCTGAGCTGCGATGCCTTCGACGCGCTGGGGTTCTCGGTGCCCGGCGTTCCCGCGTTTCCGCATTTCTGCCATACCGATTCGGTGGCCTGGTGCGTCACGCATGCGTTCGCGGACATCCACGACCTGTATATCGAACGCTTCGACGACGCCGGCCGGCACGAAACGGAGCAGGGCTGGCAGCCTTCGTCCCGCCGCGTCGAACGCATCCGCGTCCGGGGCGGCAGCGACGTCGAGGTCGAGGTGACGACGACGCGCCACGGCCCGGTGATCGCCCGGCACGGCAATACGGGCGTGGCCCTGCGCTCGGTGCAGCTCGACCCGGTAGACCGTTCGCTCGATTGCCTGCTGCCGATGCTGCTCGCGCGCGACGTCCATGCCTTCAACGAGGCCTGCCGGCCCTGGGGTGTGATCGACCACAGCGTGGTTTCGGCCGATACCGCGGGGCACATCAGCGTCAACGTGCGCGCCATCGTGCCCGAGCGCGACCGCCTCAACGGCTGGCTGCCGGTGCCCGGGTGGACCGGGCGCCACGAATGGCGGGGGTTCATCCCCTGGGAACGCATGCCCAGGCAGGTGGATCCCGAAGACGGCCTGCTGGTGACGGCCAACAACCGAATCGCCGCCGATGGCCATGGCGACTATCTCTGCACCGACTGCCATCCTTCCACCCGGGCGCGCCGCATCGCCGAGCGTCTGGCGCCGCTGGCGCGCGCCGGCGTGGAAGACATGGTGTCCATCCTGGGCGACGTGGACAGCGCCCGGGCGCGGGAAATCGTCGCCCGCCTGATTGCCGTGCGGGTGGAAGACGAGGCCGCGCGGGCCTTGCAGGAAACCCTGCGCCAGTGGGACGGCCGCATGACGCCCGACGCGGCCGCGCCCACCGTCTATATGGCGGTGCGCCAGGAAATGACCCGTCTGCTGGCCGCCAGGTCCGGGCTGGACGGCGCGGCCACGGACATGTTCGCGACGCTCGCGGCGCCCGGCGTGGCGCCGGTCAACCAGCTCTGGTGGACGCTGCCCGAGCTCCTGCGCCGCGACGATGCGAGCCTGCTGGGCGGGGGTTCCTGGGACGAGATCATGGCGCAGGCGCTGGCTTGCACCGCCGCCAGGCTGCGGCCCGGCCCTTGGGGGGAGGCGCACAAGCCGGTCTACGCCCATCCCCTGGGCAGGCAGTTTCCCGGCGCGCTGCCCGCGCCGGCTTCGCACCCGGTGGCCGGCGACGGAGATTGCGTCAACGCCAATGGCGCCTATCCGACTTCGGGGCTGCCCGCGACCTACGGTCCCGTGGCGCGCTATGTGTTCGACACGTCCGACTGGGACCGCAGCCGCTGGATCGTATTCCACGGCAGCGCCGGCGAGCCCGGCGCGCCGCACTACAGCGACCAGAACCCGCTCTGGGCGAGATGCGAGCTGGCGCCGGCGCCGTTTTCGCGCGCCGCCGTCGATGCGGCCGCCGTATCGCGCCAGACGCTCGACGTGCCCGAAATTCCTTGAGCCGGGACGCGCGGCGTCCTCGTCCTCGTTCATCCGGTCTTCCGCGCGGCGGAAGCCTACACAAGGGGAACATCATGAAAACCCATCGGATCCTGACAGCCGCGGCACTGTGCTCGGCGCTGAGCCTGACGTGGACGGCCGCGGCGGCCGAGGAGATCCCCAGGAAGGGCGGCACGCTGGTGTATGCCAGCCTGTCCGGCCCGGGCACGCTGGACCCGCAGGTGGCGGCCAGCATGGTCGACCTGGAAGTCATACACCACCTCTTCGAGGGCCTGGTGACCATCGACTCCCACTACAACACCAAGCCTTTGCTGGCCCGCGAGATCAAGATCAGCGACGACCAGAAGACCTTCACTTTCCTGTTGCGCAAGGGCGTGAAATTCCACAACGGCAAGGTCATGACCTCGGCCGACGTAAAGGCCACGTTCGAGCGCTATGCCCGCGTAAGCCCGAACAAATCCGTGCTCGACGATGTGGCGGGCTACGACACGCCCGACCCCGACACCTTCGTCATTCGGCTGAAGAATCCCAATGCCGTGTTCCTGGACGTGCTCAAGACGCCCGTCTACCCGTTCGTCATCCTGCCCGCCGAACAGAAGGACAAGCCCGCGCGCGGCATCGACGTCATCGGCACGGGCGTCTTCAAGCTCGGGCAATGGGTCAAGGACAGCTACCTGACGATCCAGCGCTTCGACGACTATGTGCCCGACGACAGCGCCAGCGGGCCCGACGGCTTCGCCGGCAAGCGCACCGCCTATGTCGATACGGTGCGCTTCAACTTCGTGCCCGAAGCCAATGCGCGCGTGGCCGCCATGCAGACCGGCGAAGCCGTGTTCACCTCGACCATTCCGCCGGAGCTGGCCGCGCGCCTGAAGTCGCAGAAGCACCTGCAGGAAGTGACGGTCTACCCATACTGCCAGCAGTATTTCATCGTGAACTCGCAACAGCCGCCCACGGACAAGTCGCAGGTGCGCCAGGCCATCCGCACCGCGGTGCACGTGGACGACATCATGAAAGTCATCGGCGCGTCGAGGAAGAACCACTCCATGGTGTACCCGGACGGCGCCTACTACGGCGGCGAGGCCACCGACGGCCGCTATAACGAGAACGACCCTGGCAAGGCGAAGGCGCTGCTCAAGGAGGCGGGCTACCAGAACGCGCCCATCGTGCTGCAGACCAACAACAACTACGACTACATGCGCGACTCCATTCTGGTGCTGTCCGAGCAGCTCAAGAACGCCGGAATGAACGTGAAGATCGACATCACCGACTGGACCACCAACGCCTCCAACCTGCAGACCGGCAAGGGCAACTGGAACGTCTCGACCACCAGCTTCTGCTCCAACCCCATTCTCGGGCCCCAGCAGTGGCAGACCATGATCTACAACTTTCCGCACGTCAAGAACGACAAGGTGCTCGATGACGCCTACGACGCCTTCTACAAGACCCCGGATCTCGAAGGCCGCAAGAAATCCTGGCTCACCATCGAACAGCGCGTGCTCGACGAAGGCTACATGATCAAGGTCGCCGACCGGGGCAATGTGCAGATCATCAACACCCGCAAGGTCGGGGGCTTCGAGCCTTACTACATGAACCACTTCTGGAACGTCTGGCTGAAATAAGGACGGCGCGCCATGTACCGTATCGTGACCGCGCGCATTGCGCAGGCCCTGCCCGTCATGCTCATCGTGGCGATCCTGACGTTCCTGCTGATGCACATGCTGCCCGGCGATCCCGCCGTCATCATCGCGGGCGACCAGGCGGGCCCCGAGGCGATCGCCGCCGTGCGCCACAGCCTGGGCCTGGATCGCCCGGTGCCGGAGCAGCTCTGGCGCTGGCTCACGCACCTGGCGCAGGGCAACTTCGGCGATTCCCTGATCCTCAACCAGCCCGTGCTTCAGGCCGTCGCCGAGCGCCTGCCCGTCACGCTCTCGCTGGCCGCGGTGGCGTTCGCCATTACCGTGCCCGTGGGCGTGGCGCTGGGCATCGTCGCCGCCTACTGGCGCAATTCCTGGCTGGACTCGGCCGTCATGGGGTTCGCGCTGGTCGGGGTGTCGGTGCCCAGCTTCTGGATCGCGACCCTGTCGGTGATCCTGTTCAGCGTCAACCTGGGCTGGCTGCCGTCGGCGGGCTATGTGCCCATGTCGGACGGCTTCGGCGCCTGGCTGGCCGCCCTGATCCAGCCGGCCGTCGTGCTGGCGCTGTTCCAGATCGGCTTTCTCGCGCGCATGACGCGCTCGGAGATGCTGGAGATACTCGACCAGGATTTCGTGCGCACCGCGCGCGCCAAGGGGGTGTCGGAGTTCCGCACGGTGGGCAAGCATGCGTTTCGCAATACCCTGGTTTCGGTCGTGACCGTGGGCGGCTACATCCTCAGCCTGCTGATCGGCGGCTCCGTCGTGGTGGAGCAGGTCTTCGCCCTGCCGGGCATCGGCCGCCTGCTCGTGCAGGCCATCCTGGCGCGCGACTACCCCACCGTGCAGGGCACCATGCTCTTGCTGGGGTTCGCCTTTGTGTTGATCAATGTGCTGATCGACATCGTCTACACCTTCATCGATCCGCGGGTGCGCTATGACTGAGCTTGCCATCGACCAGGCCAATCCGGCGCAACAGCCCCAGGCCGGAGCCGGCATGCGGGTGGTCCGGCGCCTGTGGCGCCACCGCTCCTTCCGCATCGGCGCCGTCATCCTCGTGCTCATCGTCGCGGCCGCCATCCTCGGCCCCTGGCTCTATCCGTCGGATCCGATGGCGATGCGCATCGTCAACCGCTTTCACGCACCCTCGTGGGAATACCCCTTCGGCGCGGACCAGTATGGGCGCGACGTATTCGCGCGCGTGCTCTATGGCGCGCGACTGTCGCTGTGGATCGGGTTCACCGTGTCCATCCTGGCGGCCATCGGCGGGGCCGTCGTAGGCATGGCGGCCGGCTACTTTCCGTGGCTGGATTCGCTGCTGATGCGCGTCATGGACGCCTTGCTGGCCTTTCCGGCGATCCTGCTGGCGATCGGCATCAACGCCGTGCTGGGGCCCCAGATACACAGCGTCATCATCGCGCTGGCCAGCGCCTACGTTCCGCGCACCGCGCGCATCGTGCGGGCCTCGGTGCTGGTCATACGCCGGCTCGACTACGTCGATGCGGCGCGCATCAGCGGCGCGAGCGCGTGGCGCATCATCATCAAGCACATCCTGCCCAACACGCTGGCGCCCCTGCTGGTGTCGCTCACCTTCATTTTCGCCTACGCCATCCTGGCCGAGGCCACGCTGAGCTTCCTGGGAATCGGGCCGCCGCCGCCCATGCCGAGCTGGGGCAACATCATTTCGGAGGGCCGCGACTATGCCGTGGAAGCCTGGTGGATCATGCTGTTCCCGGGCCTGGCGATCAGCCTGTCCGCGCTGGCGATCAACCTGCTGGGCGACGGCCTGCGCGATGTGCTCGACCCGCGCCTGAAAGTGGAGGGCAACTGATGAGCCTGCTGGAAGTCGACAACCTGAGCGTGGATTTCCGCGATGACGCGGGCTGGACGCGGGCCGTCAGCGACGTGAGCTTCTCGCTCGAGGAAAATGCATCGCTGGGCATCGTGGGCGAGTCCGGCAGCGGCAAGAGCGTATGCGCCCTGTCGCTGCTGCGCCTGCACCACAAGCGCACCTCGCGCATGCCCGGCTCGCGCGTGCGCTTCGACGGCAGGGACGTGCTGGCCATGCCGGAGCGCGAGCTGCGGCAGCTGCGCGGCGCGGACATCGCCATGATTTTCCAGGATCCGATGACCTCGCTCAACCCCGTGCTGACCATCGCCGACCAGATCGGCGAAACCCTGCGGATCCACCAGGGCCTGGACAAGGCGGCCGCGCGCCGCCGGGCGGCGCAACTGCTGGACATGGTGCGCATTCCCGACGCCGCGCGGCGCCTGGATGAATATCCGCATCGCCTCTCGGGCGGGATGCGCCAGCGCGTCATGATCGCCATGGCCATCGCCTGCCGGCCCAGGCTGCTCATCGCCGACGAGCCCACCACCGCGCTGGACGTGACCATCCAGGCGCAGATCATGCAGCTGCTGCGCGAGCTGCAGGCCGAGATCGGCATGTCCGTCATTCTCATTTCCCACGACCTGGGCCTGGTGGCCGAATTCGTCGAGCGCGTGATCGTCATGTATGCCGGCCACATCGTGGAAGAGGCCGCCGCCGCCGACCTGTTCGAGCGGCCCTTGCATCCCTATACGGAGGGACTGTTGCACGCCATTCCCAACCTGGACGACGACGCGCCTCGGCTGGCGGCCATCCCGGGAAACATTCCCGCCGGCGGCGCATGGCCGCGCGGCTGCCGGTTCGGCCCGCGCTGTGCGCTGGCGCGGCCCGAGTGCCTGGCCGCGCCCGTACCCCTCGAAACGCTGCGCGACGGACGCCTGTTGCGCTGTCCGCCGCGCCGCGCGGCCTCGGAGGCGCGCGCATGACGGCCGAACCCATTGTGCAGGTCAGCCGCCTGACGCGCGATTTCAAGCTGGGCCGCGCCGCGGGCCGGCACGCGGTGCTGCGCGCGGTGGACGACGTCAACTTCGACATCGGGCGCGGCGAAACCCTGGGACTCGTGGGCGAATCCGGGTCCGGAAAATCCACCATCGGCCGCATGATGATCGGCCTGCTTGCCCCCTCGCAGGGAGACATCCGGCTTTTCGGAAAATCGATTACCGGCGGCCAGGGCCGGGCCAACCTGGCCGCCGTGAGGCGCCGGCTGCAGTTCGTGTTCCAGGACCCGTATTCCTCGCTCAACCCGCGCATGCGCGTGGGCGATGCCGTGGCCGAGCCCATGGACATCGCCGGCCGCACCCCGCCGCGCGAGCGCCAGGAACGCATCGCCCAGCTGTTCGAGATGGTGGGCTTGCCGCCCGCCTTCGCCACGCGCTTTCCCCACGAATTCTCCGGCGGGCAGCGGCAACGCATCGTCATCGCCCGGGCCCTGGCCCTGAACCCCGACTTCGTGGTCTGCGACGAGGCCGTCGCGTCCCTGGACGTTTCCATGCAGGCGCAGATCGTCAACCTGCTGATGGACCTGCAGGACAGGCTGGGCCTGAGCTACCTGTTCATTGCCCACGACCTGGCCATCGTCAAGGCCATCTCGCACCGCGTGGCGGTGCTGTATGCCGGCGAGGTCGTGGAAATCGGCGACAAGCGCCGCCTGTACGCCGCGCCGCGCCATCCCTACACCCAGGCCCTGTTGCAGGCCGTGCCCCGCCCGGTCGTGGGCCGCGTCCGCACGCCGCCCATCAAGGGAGAGCTGCTGAGCGTGCTCAACCGGCCCCAGGGCTGCAGCCTCAGCCCGCGCTGCCCGCACGCCGCCGAACGCTGCCGCGCGGAGAAGCCCCGGCTGCGCGAAGTGGAGCCGGGCTGGCAGGTGGCCTGCCATTTCCACGAATCCATCCGTCCGGCGCAGCCCGGATCTTCGTCTTCATGAAAGGAAGCCGCGCGATGTCCCGCCCACGTCCCGAATTCGGTTCCCTCAACCAGCGCGCCCGTCCCACGGGCATCATGCATCCCGATCAGGGCTGGCATCTCTCGCACTGGTATGAGGCGCCGCGCGAAGACCCGGCCCAGCCGGAAGTCTATGTGTACACCGATGCCATGTCCTATGCGCCGGGCGACGAAGTCATCTTCCACGGATCCAGCACCGCGCCCGGCATAAGCCTCGAAATCTGGCGCGACGGGCTGCGGCCCGAATGCGTCTATGCGCGGGACGGCATCGCCGCGCCCTTCGCGCCCATGCCCGCCCACGCCTATCGAGACGGCTGCCAATGGCCCGAGATCGACCGCTGGACCGTGCCGGCCGCAACCCCCAGCGGCTTCTACCGCGTGGCCGCATGGTGCCAGCGGCCCGACGGCTCGCGCTTCCTGCAGCATCACTGTTTCGTCGTGCGCCCGCCGGCCGGCCAGCCCCGCCAGCCAGACCGTTTCCTTTTCCTGCTCTGCACCTCGACCTGGACGGCCTACAACGACTGGGGCGGCGCCAACAGCTACGACGGCATCGACGGCCCGCAGGGCAAGGACTTCTCGCCCGTCTTGAGCACCCGCCGGCCCTGGACCCGCGGACTGGTGTGGCTGCCGCCGGGCGCGCCGCGCCTGTGCGACCCCGTGCCGCGCGAACCCTGGGAAGCCCCGCGCTACCCCACCAAAGAGTGGGCCTACACCAACGGATACGCCCAATACTATGCCTCCTCGGGCTGGGCCCAGTTCGAGCGCCACTTCGCGCTCTGGGCTGAGCGGGAAGGGTATGCCTTCGACTACCTCACCCAGACCGACCTGCACTACCGGCCCGAAATCCTGCAGGCCTACGGCGCCGTCGTGATCGCCGGCCACGACGAATACTGGACCCGCGAAATGCGCGAAACCATCGACCGTTTCGTCGAGGACGGAGGACGCGTCGCGCGTTTTGCCGGCAATTTCATGTGGCAGATCCGGCTCGAAGACGAGGGCGCCCGGCAAGTCTGCTACAAGGCGCGCGCCAAGGACGAAGACCCCGTGGCGGGCGGGCCCGACCATGCCCGCCTGACCGGCGCCTGGGAAGAACTGGCCGTCAACTGGCCCGGCGCGGCCACCTTCGGCGTCAACGGAATGCGGGGCGTGTATTCCTCATGGGGCGGATTCGCTCCCCGCGCCAGCCGCGGCTTCACCATCTACCGCCCCCGCCATTGGGCCTACGCGGGGCTGGACGTGCACTACGGCGACGTCATGGGCGCCCAGGCCGGCATCTTCGCGTATGAGGTCGACGGGCTCGAATACACCTTCCGCCACGGCCTGCCGTATCCGACCCACGAAGACGGCGCGCCCGAAGGCACCGAAATCCTCGCCATGTCGCCGGCGCTGTACGGGGAGGAAATGCACGACGGCGAAGGCTTCCGCTACTACCTCAAAGACGGCGGCCTGGCGCGCAAGGCCGAAGCCCTCAGCGGCGACGCAAGCCCCGAATCCATCGCCCGTCATCAGTACGGTTCCGGCATGATCGTATCGTTCCGGCGCGGCAAGGGCGAGGTGTTCACCGCCGGCAGCTGCGAATGGGTCATGGGCCTGACCCGCAACTGCCCCTACACCCAGGGCGTGACGCACAACGTGCTCAGGCGGTTTCTGGCGGGCGGGTGAGGGGAGGGCGGGCAGGCTCGGCCCTCATGCTGGCCGGCCAGCCAAGTATCATGAGCGCGATCATGAACACGCGCCGCCAGAAACATACATGAAGTCAGGAACGGAGTCCGGCAATTGCCGCGTTCGGCGCTTTGGCTTGAACGCCAGGGGCCGCGACCTGGCCGTAGGCGACATCCACGGCCATTTTAACCGCCTCGACGCCGCGCTGACGGCCATCGGATTCTCGCCCGGGCGCGACAGATTGTTCGCCGTGGGCGATCTCGTGGATCGCGGGCCGGAATCCGCCGACGTCCTGGCGTGGCTGGAGCGGCCCTGGTTCCATGCCATCTGCGGCAACCATGACCTGATGACCTGGCGGCGGGCCCTCAACGACCCGATTCCCGACGTCGACCATCTTGCCCATGGCGGCAGATGGCTGGATGCCTGCGATGGCCCCACCCGGGCACGCATCGCAGCATGCCTGCGGGCCTTGCCGCTGGCGATCGAGGTGGAAACGGCGAACGGCGTCGTCGGGCTGGTCCATGCCGACTTTCCGTACGACGATTGGCAAGCCATCCATGGCGCTGCCTTCAGCCCGGAAGACGAAGACGCCTGCCTGTGGTCCATAGACCGCTATCGGATGCAATATGCCCGGCCCATCCGAAACGTGCGCGCCGTGGTGCACGGGCACATGACACTGCGCGAACCGACCCAGCTCGGCAATGTCTATTACATCGACACCGGCGGATGGCAGGACGGCGGAAGGTTTACGTTGCTGGATCTGCATACGCTCAAGCCTGGGCGATGAGTTTCCGTTTCCCGCCCTCGGGCCGGAAACCGCCAAATCGACGAGTCTGGACGCAGTCGTCCAAGGAGCTGCCGCTGGACGACGGGCCCAACCGCGCGCGCCGTTCTGCTATTCCCTGATCGCCGCGCGCATTCGCCGCCACGATGCCTTTTGACCGGAGCGGCGTCATGAAGTAAAACCTGCCGCCGCCTGCCCCGGTTTTCCGTACCGTGCTGATCGCATCTTTTCGCTTGGCATCGGGCTGTGTCCGACCGGCACCATGTCGCGCAGCGATCTCGCGGATTGCCTCCGGCCCGACCCAGACGCCCGGCGGCGGGCATTGCGCCCCGACGTTCTCGCGCGAACGGCACAGGCAGGCGACATGCGCTCGCGCGTCGCCGGCGTCAAAGCGCGGGCATGCGGAGCATGTTTGACTATTTGGACATAGCCTGTTTCCATACCGACGATGACAGACAACCCCGATCTCAAAGGACTTCAGTCTCGGCGTTCCAAGGGCCTGAGCCGGCTGCTGTTGCTGGCCCGCCGGAACTTTGTCCTGGCCATTGGCAATGTGATCAGCGAAACCGGCAATCCAAGCGTGCCCGACTCGTGCATGATGCTGTTGCCGCACATCGACCTCGAAGGAACACGCAGTACCGAAATCGCCCAACGGGCCGGCATGACCAAGCAGGCGGTGACACAGTTGATTCAACTGATGGAGCGCCACGGTTTGGTGCAGAAACTGGTCGATCCCCATGATGCGCGGGCGACGCTAGTCTCGTTCACCGATCAGGGCATTGAATATCTCACCGGCATGCATGCCGCGATCGACCGTGTTGAGCATGATCTGGCCAGCAAGCTGGGCAAGGCGCAGATGAAAAATCTGCGCGCCGCCCTGGAAATAATGGCGTACCAGTGGCGGCCGGACGCGAATCGAGCCGGCCGCCAGGTCACGGGGCGCGCGGATGCAAAACGGATGCGCCCGCGCGGGCAATAATGACTTTCCGCTGGCGCACGGCATTCCTCCCTGCGAGTTTCCCGTATCGGCCACGGTCGGCAGCGGCCGGAGGCGTGTCTAGTTGGGCCGGGCCAGCTTCGGGTTCTTGCGTACGAAATCAGCCGTGACGGCCGTATCTTTCCGAAGCAGGGCGCCCAGATGTTCGGGGCTGGAAGACTCCAGCAGATAACCCAGCGGCTCCAGCTCGTCCCGGATCTTGGGGTCGCTCACGAATCCGACCGTGATTTCGTTGAGGCGCTCGATGATCTTCGCGGGAGTGCCCTTGGGGGCAAAGACCGCATACCAGTTCGCGATTTCCGCGTGCACCCCTCCTTCGGCCAGCGTGGGTACGTCGGGCAGGCTCTTGCTGCGCTCGGCGGATGTCACGGCAACAGGATGCAGTTTCCCGCTGGCGACGAGGGGTTTCAACACGGGGATATTTGCGAAGACCAGATTCACTTGTCCTCCCACAGCGTCCATGGCGGCCTGTGCGCCGCCCTTATAGGGAACATGAGTGAGGCTGATGCCCGAATGCGCCTGCAGCAGCGCAACTTGCAAGAACAGCGACGCACTCGAAATGCTGTACTTTCCTGGGTTTGCTTTCGCCTTTGCCAGCAATTCTTCAAGCGATCCGGCGTCAAGATCGACGTTGGACGCCACCAGGCCGGGAATCCTCGTAACCAATCCGACGGGCTCGAGATCTTTCTGCGGATCGAACGACGGCACGGGGCCGGTGGAAGGGTTGGTGGCAAGCGTGTCGATGCCCCACAGAAAGGTATAGCCGTCGGGGCTGGCGCGAACGACCTGCTCACTGCCGATATTGGTTGACGCGCCCGGCTTGTTTTCGATCACCACGGGCTGATCCAGAACGGACTGGACGTAGCTGCCATACTTTCGGGCGATGAGATCGGAAGACCCGCCAGGTGCGTAGGGGACCACGAGCTTGATCGGCCTGTCGGGCCAGGCGGCCCATGCCGGGGCAGTCATGGCAAGAAGAACGCAGCCTGCGAGAAGCGTGGGAAGCCTGAACATATTGTCTCTCCGGGTTCGTTATGGGCCGATCTTCTGAAAGCGAACCTTGCTGGGTCAGGCTGTTGCCGCCGCATGCCGGGCCCGGTAAGAATGGCAAAACTCACGAGTGTCCGCGAAGGCCGCAGGAAGCGCGCGGCCATTGGGCAGCGTCAGCCAGGTGCGAAGCAGCCGCCGCTTGTCTTCCGGTTTTTCGTGGTCTTCGTACTTGGTCCGCGAGTGAAATATCGAGTAGTTGTTGCCGATCTGGATATCCCCGGGCTCCATCATGAACGAGAGCTGCATGTCCGGCTCGCTGCAAATTTCATCCAGGAGATCGAGCGCGGCGATCTGGTCGCCGGTCAGGCGCGGGACATGGTCAAAGCGCTGCGCCATGTCGAGGTAGTCGCGCTTGTACAGCGCGCTGAGCTTTCCTTCGAAATAGTTGAAGACGGGAACACATTGGACTTCATGCCCGGCGGGATACTGGCCGCGCGCGTCGAAGTAATAGGGCTGCTGCAGCGTCGCAGCCAGATGCGGCGCGCGCTTCAGGATCTGGTTGAATACCTGGTTCACGCTGACCAGCTTGCTGACCCCGCCGGACACTGCTGTCTTGATGCACAGCAGCATGAAAGCGTCTCCTCCGTCATTGTGAAACGTGAGTTCGTTATCCGTTTCGTAGCCGCGAGCGGAATGGTCGTCGGTCAGCTTTTTGCCTTTGTTGTAGACGCTGTGCAGGCGGCTGCCGCTCTTGTCCTGGGCTTCCGGCTCGCCGACGAGCAAGGAGAGCGCCCAGAACAGCTGTTCGCACTGGCGGATGGTGTAGCGGGCCACGGGGAGGCCGCGCAGCACCTGAAAGCCTTTGCCTCCTTCGATCTCATTCCGGATACGCTCCAGTTTTGCCTGCAAAAAAGGCATCTGCACGTCTTCCCGGGTGATCGCCTCGAATCCATCGAATCGAGCCGTAAACCGCTGAACCGCCTGCTCGATCTCCTTGAGCTCGCGTTCCGTGTAATGCTCGACCCACGTGCGGGGCTCTTTGAAATTCGCGGCTTTCCAGGTGTCCGGCCCCTGGATCGGCGTCATGTGCGGCGTGGCTGGCATCGCAGTCTCCTTACGATTATTTGGTAAAGTAAGTTGACTATATGCCTGGGCCGGCGATCTGTCCAGATGTCCACAAGCCGGTCTGGCGCCCTCGGCAAATGCCGCCCGCTATGGTGGCTGGACCAGCGGTCCCCTGGGGAAAAGCGCCTTCCGGTAGGGCATGAACTCCGGCTGCTGTCTGCTGCGTGCCGAGCGGTACAGGTCGCAACTGCCGTTCGCCGCCTTGCATTGCGCCATACCGGCTTTTATGCCTTCTTCGACGGATGGGGCGGAGCGCATGTCGTATTTCCTGGCGCCGAGCACCATGACCGCGCAAGCGTTGGCGCAACAAAGTTCGACCCGGCAGGTCTTGCTGCCCTTGGCATGGCGCTCATTGCGCGCGGCCTGTTCCGCAGCCGCTCGATCGGGTCGATCCACGGCCGCGCTGGAATCCCCGTCATTCGTGGCGAACGCGACTTGCAGGAACGCACATGAAGCGCAAGCAGGAGGCGGTCGTCGATTTCAAGGGGGGAGGAATCGTCCCGGGCAGGGCGGGCGCCAGGAAACGAGGCGAGGCGCGCCACGCTGTGGTCACCGCGCCCACGATGCCTGTCGTTTCCCCAGTCGTGGCTTTGGTCCTTCAAATCGCCCGTGGGCCAATGAAATCAAGCCCGTAGAAACAAAAAAGCCCTGGAACACGCTACGTGTCCAAGGCTTTTCCGTCTGGAATCTTGGTGGAGCGGAGGAGGATCGAACTCCCGACCTTCGCATTGCGAACGCGACGCTCTCCCAGCTGAGCTACCGCCCCAAAATCAGAAGACCGCAACTATACATGAAATCCGGATGCGTGTGCAACTGGACTCGAATTTTTTTCTACGCGAACTGCAGCGTTGCGACGACGGGGGCGTGGTCGGAGGGTTGTTCGTTGCGGCGGGGGTCTTTGTCGATGACGCAGGCGATGCAGCGCTTGGCCAGGGGCTCGGAGAGCAGGACGTGGTCGATGCGCAGGCCGGCGTTGCGGCGGAACGCGAATTGGCGGTAGTCCCACCAGCTGAAGGATTTCTCGGGCTGCTCGAAGAGGCGGAAGGAGTCGGTCAGGCCGAGATCGAGCAGGGCGCGGAAGGCGTGGCGCTCGGGCTCGGAGACGAGCACCTGGCCTTCCCATTTTTCGGGGTTGTGCACGTCTTCGTCGGCGGGAGCGACGTTGTAGTCGCCCAGCACGGCCAGGCGCGGGTGCTGTTCGAGTTCGCTGGCGAGCCAGTCGCGCATGGCCTGGAACCATTCGAGCTTGTAGGCGTACTTGTCGGAGCCGATGGCTTGGCCGTTGGGACAGTAGGCGCAGACCACGCGCAGGTCGCCGTCGGGGCTGGGCAGGGTGAGGGCGAGCACGCGCTGCTGCGGGTCTTCGAAGCCGGGGATGTTGCGCACCATGGCCTGGCCCGGCTCGCGCGACAGGATCGCCACGCCGTTATAGGTTTTCTGGCCCGCCCACACGGCGTGGTAGCCGGCTTCGGTGAACGCCGCCTGGGGGAACTTGTCGTCGGGAAGCTTGAGCTCCTGGACGCAGAGCACGTCCACCGGGTTCGCGTCGAGCCAGGCGAGCACCTGGGGCAGGCGTACGTTGAGGGAGTTGACGTTCCAGGTGGCTAACTTCATGGTTTCGGCAGATCGTTATGGAGGCGCGGGCCCGCGGACGGCCCGGCGGTGGTTCTTATGGTGCCATGGCGGGCTTGCCGTGGCGGACGATGGCACATGATACCGTGGCCCCGCGCAGGGGCGAGGCGCGCCGCCGCTGCGTCCCCAGGAACGGCGCGCCGCCGCCGCGAATGCCGTGAAATCCGCCCGGTTACATGTTTTTCCGCAAGCGCGCCGGGCGGGGAGTCAAATATCGCTTGACTCGTCCGGTCCCGGGCCTCATAGTGCCCGCAGATCTTCAAGAGTAGCGATTCCGTTCGGTTGTGTGCGAATTGCAGAGTGCGCCATCATTGTCCATATCCTTCCTTGATCGTCTCGTTCCGGACACGTGTCCGTCTTTCATCAAGGAATATCCATGCAAACAGGCATCGTAAAGTGGTTCAACGCTGACAAGGGTTTTGGTTTCATTACCCCTGAAGATGGCGGCAAAGATCTTTTCGCCCATTTCTCCGAAATCCAGGGCAACGGCTACAAAGAGCTGCGCGAAAACCAGCGCGTGAGCTACATCGCCGGCCAGGGCGCCAAGGGCCCCCAAGCCACCAAGATCACGCCGCTGTAAATATCGGCGGCTTACCCGGCCGCCGCGCCATGCGGCAGCCCATGCAGACAAGCCCTCGCAAGAGGGCTTGTTTGTTTCCGCGCCGGGAAACGGCGGCGGGGCGGCGATGCCGCCGTTAGTGATACTCCCTATTGTTGAGGAATCTGGCCGGCGTATTTTGGCGTTTCCAAATAAGGCCTGGTTTTTGCGCAGGAGGGGCGGTGGCGGGGGAGCGCGCCGTTACCCGAGGGGAGCGCCATGTCAATGGAAATACGCAGGCTCGACGATGTGCTTGCCCGTTCGGATACGGGCGAGCTGTTTCGCATCGAGCGGTTCCGGGTGGGACGCCGCACCCAGGAGGGCGTCGTGCCCGACTATGTGTTTCGCCTGACCTCCGGGGAGCGGCTGACGCGGGAATCCGACCGCATCTACCGCCGCGCGGGCGGGGAAAGGCTGGTCGAGCTGGAGCGGCGGCAAGTGCCTGGATGACGCGTGCGGCGTGTGGCGCCGGCGCGAATTTCATGCGCGGGGGCCGATTCTCGCTGTAGGATGCGCAATCCGGCCGCATGGCGGCCGCGGCGCGCATTGGGCGGCGGAGGACTCGCGGATTGAAGGGCACGCGCATCACCCTGGTCTACCTCATCGTGGCGCTGGCCGTCCTGAGCGCCGGCATTGCGTTTTCCAATGCCTTGTTCGCGGCGTACCGGGCCCAGAAGGAGCTGCTGGTCGCGAGCACGCTGGAGTCGAACCTGGCCTATGCGGAAAAGCTGGCCGAGGTCGTGGACCTCTATATGGAATCCATCGAGCGCCAGTTGACCGTGAGCGCTCGCCGGATCCCCGCCATCATGGATTCGCCCGCGGCGTTGCAGGACGAGGCTGCGCGCGTGGCGCAGCAGTCCGACGGCCTGGCAGGGGTGCTCATCGTGGACCGCGACAACAAGGTGCTGGCCCAGGCCGCCGCGGACCCCTCGCTGCCGCAGGAGCGCTGGGATCTGAGCGGGGCGGATCTGCGCGCGCGCGAGGAGCGCGGCAACGTGACCGCGCCCTATCTGTGCGCGGGGCGCCTGACGGTGGCGGTTACCGAGCCCGTGCGCGACGCGCAGGGCAACTACCTGGGTCTGGTCGCGGGGGCGATCTTCCTGCAGCGCGATACCGAGGTGGACAAGCTGCTGAGCCAGCATTTCCATCGCGACGGCTCATACAGCTACGTCATCGACGCCTCGGGCCAGGTTTTGTACCGGCAGGAGAGCGAGCGCGGCGAACTGCGCGCGCGCAACCATGCCGTGGTGCGCGCGCTCAAGGAAGGCGGGGGCGCCGAGGGCAGGGTGGTGCGGGCCGATGGCGAAGACATGCTGGCCGCCTACGCGCCCATGAGGCATGGCGGCTGGGGCATCGTGGTGCAGCGGCCGCTGTCCGTGACGCTGCGCCCGCTGCGCGGCCTGATGTGGACCATATTTCTCTATTCCATCCCGGCGGCGCTGGTGTGCATTGTGCTCATCGCGCTGATGGGGTATGGCATCGCCAAGCCGCTTTCGACGCTGGCGCGAGCGGTGCGCGAGCTCGATTGCGGGCGGGGCGAGCCCATCTTGCGGTCGGTGCGCGCCTGGTATTTCGAGGCGGACCAGTTGCGCCAGGCGGTGCGCGCCCCCCTGGAGCAGCATCAGCGCCGGATCGGCGAGCTGAACGCCGAGACGCTGACCGATCCCATGACCGGGCTGCTTAACCGCCGGGGTCTGGCCCATGCCCTGGAACGGGCAAGCGGGCGGGCCTTCGCGGTGCTGGCGCTGGACCTGGACCATTTCAAGCGGGTCAACGATACCTACGGCCATGCCGCCGGCGACCGCGTGCTGGTCGAGCTGGCCACGATCATGCGCGCCCAGGTGCGGCGCGAGGATGCGCCTTGCCGGATCGGCGGCGAGGAATTCCTGGTGGTGATGCCGGGCGCGACGGCCAAGGCGGCGCTCGCCGTGGCCGAGCGCATCCGCGCGGCCACGGCCAAGCGCGAGATGCCGGGCGGAGTGGGCCGCATCACGATTTCGATCGGCGTGGCCCGCTGTCCGGACGATGCGCCCGATGCGGAAAAGGCGCTGGAGCGCGCCGACCAGGCGCTCTACCGGGCCAAGAGGGGCGGCCGCAACCGCGTGGTGGCGTGGTCGGTGTCCGACACGGACGCGAAGCTCGGCGCGGCGCCGGCCCGCCATACGCCGCCGGATTCCGCCCCCTGACGGGGCGCAGGGGAAGCAGGAGCTTCGGCGCCGTTGCGCGCTTCGCGCGGCGGGACAGGTGTCAGGTTTCGGAGCCGCTGTTGAGCATGCGGCTGCGGGCTTTTTCGATGTGGGCGCGCATGACGTTGCGCGCGCCCTCCGCGTCCTGGTCGCGGATGAGCCGGTAGATGTGGCGGTGTTCCTCTATGGCGGCTCGGGTGCGCTTCCAGGGCTGGATGTGCACCAGGTGGCGCATGAGGTTCACGGCATGGCTTACGTCGTATTCCAGCGATTTGAGCACCTGCACGAAGCGCTGGTTGCCGGTGGCGGCCGCGATCGCGCGGTGGAAGCCGTAGTCGTGGTGGTGCGCGATGGCGCCGCTGGCGTCGGCTTCTTCGTAGCCGGTCAGCATGCGGTCCATGTCGCGCAGGTCGGCGTCGGTGCGGCGCAGGGCGGCGAGATAGGCGCATTCCGGCTCGATGACGCGGCGCAGTTCCAGCCCTTCCAGGATGTGGCTGACCCGCTTGGCGGGGTCCATGGCGGGCAGGCCGCCCATGAGGTCGGGCTTGGCGCGGACGTAGCTGCCGGAGCCGCGCCGCGATTCCACGAGCTGGTCTTCGCGCAGGCGGTCCAGCGCCTGGCGCACGACCGGGCGCGACACCTCGAAAAGGGCGGCCAGTTCCATTTCGGAGGGCAGCCGGCCGCCGGGGGCGATCTTGCCGGTGGCAATGGCATAGAACAGGCTTTCGTACACGCGTTCGGCGAAGCGTTCGGCGCGCACGTAGCCCAGGCCGGAAGCCACTTCGGCCAGTACGTCCAGGTCGGGGCGGGGCCGCGCGGCGTCGTCGGCCGGACCGGTGGCGGCAGGCGTTGCCAGGGAATTCATGGGCGCCGTCCTGCGGGGAGGCTATCGGTCAGGCTGTCAATCATGGTGACAAACGATCGGTGCAAGAAATCGGTACCGGTTTTAGGGTAAACCCGTATTTTTATGCAGATAACGGCGGGGTTCGGGTGTAAAGCTGTTAGTGCAATTGACAAGTCGGAGGGCGCTCCCGTACTTTGTCTGCCAGAACCAGACAGACAAGAACCGGCGCGTTCCGCCGGCCATGCCCGCGCCGTCCGGCCCTGGCATGCGGAGACACTTTCCATTTCCGGCCGCATGGCCGCCACTTTACCCCGCGCATACCGTGAGCCATAAGAACTTTATCGCCAATGAATGGGTGGCTGCCGCCACCGGAGAAACCATCGACGTCCTGAACCCCTCGGACGGCCAGCCCTTTGACGCTATCGCCCGCTCGGGCGAGGAAGACGTGGACCGTGCCGTGCGGGCCGCGCGCGCCGCTTTCGAGGGCGAGTGGGGCCAGATGGCCCCGGCCGCGCGCAGCCGGCTGCTGATGCGCCTGGCTTTCGCGCTGATCGACCGGCAGGAGGAGCTGGCGCAGATCGAGTCCGCCGACACCGGCAAGCCCATCAAGCAGGCCCGCGCCGACGCCGCCGCCGTCGCCCGCTACTTCGAGTTCTACGCCGGCGCGGTAGACAAGCTGCACGGCGAAACCATTCCCTATACGCCGGGCTTTACCGTGCTGACCGTGCGCGAGCCGCATGGCGTCACCGGGCATATCGTGCCCTGGAATTATCCGCTGCAGATCTTCGGCCGCAGCGTGGGCGCGGCCCTGGCGGCGGGCAACGCCTGCGTGGTGAAGCCGGCCGAAGACGCCTGCCTGTCGCTGCTCAAGGTGGCGGAGATCGCCGCCGAGACGGGGCTGCCTCCCGGCGCGCTGAATATCTGCACGGGCTACGGCCACGAAGCCGGCGCGGCCCTGTCCGCCCATCCCGGCATCGACCACATTTCCTTCACCGGCTCGCCCCAGACGGGCAAGCTGGTGGCCCATGCCGCCGCCGAGAACCACGTGCCGGTCACGCTCGAACTGGGCGGGAAGTCGCCCCAGATCGTGTTCGACGACGCGGACCTGGATGCGGCCATGCCGGTGCTGGTGGCCGCCATCATCCAGAACGCGGGCCAGACCTGCTCGGCGGGCAGCCGGGTGCTGGTGCAGCGCGGCGTGTACGAAACCGTCATCAAGCGCCTGTCGGACGCATTCGCCGCCACGGTGACCGGCCCGGCCGCCCAGGACCTGGACGTGGGCCCGCTCATCAATGCGCGCCAGCAGGATCGCGTGCGCGGTTTCCTGTCCGAGGCCGAATCGCAGGGCATGAAGGTGGCCGCGCGCGGCCAATTGAAGGACGGCGCGCCCGCCGGCGGGTTCTACCAGCCGCCGGTGCTGTTCCGCGACGTGCCCTGGCAGAGCCGCCTGGCCCAGGAAGAGGTCTTTGGCCCGGTGCTGGCGGCCATTCCGTTCGACACCGAGGAGCAGGCGCTGGAGATCGCCAACGGCACGCTGTACGGTCTGGTGGCGGGAGTCTGGACGCGCGACGGCGCGCGCCAGTTGCGCCTGGCACGCAAGCTGCGCGCCGGGCAGGTGTTCGTCAACAACTACGGCGCGGGCGGCGGCGTGGAGCTGCCTTTCGGCGGCTCGCGGCAATCGGGCTACGGCCGCGAGAAGGGCTTCGAGGCGCTGTACGGCTTCACCACGCTCAAGACCATCGCGGTGCGCCACTGAACGCGGCGGCGGATCCCCGGACGGCGCGGCCGGCTGGCAAAATATCGGTTACCGTTGATGTTTTGCCTGCGGGGCGCGCCGCCCCGCATTCAGGATCCGTATGTTCACAGGTATTGTTCAAGGCACCGCCGCCATTGCGGGCATCGCCGACCGCGAGGGCCTGCGCACCTTCACGCTGGATTTTCCGCCGGGCTTCTGCGCCGACCTGGCCGTGGGCGCCAGCGTGTCCACCGACGGCGTCTGCCTCACGGTAACTGAAATCCTGGGGCCGGACCGCGCCACTTTCGATGTCATGCTGCAAAGCCTGGCCATCACCACGCTGGGCGCCTACCGGAAAGGCGGCCGCGTCAACGTGGAGCGGGCGGCCAAGGACGGCGCCGAAATCGGCGGCCACCCTTTGTCGGGCCACGTGGATTTCACCTCGCGCGTCCTGGAGGTGGACGCGTCCGACACCAACTGCCGCATGCGCTTCGACATTCCCGAGGCGTTTCGCAAATACGTTTTCGCCAAGGGCTACATCGCCATCAACGGGGCCAGCCTGACAGTGTCCGAGGTGAACCGCGCCGAGGGCTGGTTCGAGGTGTGGCTCATTCCGGAAACCCGGCGCATGACCGTCTTCGAGGACAAGCGGCCGGGCGATCTGGTGAACATCGAAATCGAGCGCGGCACGCAGGTCATGGTGGACACCGTGCGCGAGGCCGTGCAGGAAAGCCTGGGGCGCCTGCAGCCGGTGCTGGAAGCCATCCTGAAGGAAAAGGGGCTGGCGCTGGAAGACTTCGCGAGCCCCCGGCCCAAGGGCTGATTTTTCCGGTTTCCGGACGGCGGCGCGGGCCGCGGCAGTTCGCCGCGGCCCGCGCCGCCGCTGTCCAGGCCCGGCCCGGCCCGGCCCGGCCCGGCCAGGTCAGGCCCGGCCGGGTCAGGCCCGCCCGAGCGCGGCGGCGGGCGCGTTCAGCGCCCCGCCGTGCTTGCGCACCTCCAGCGAGCCGGCATTCATGTCGATGACATCGGCCGGCGAAATCTTGAAGATGTGCACGGCCTGGCGCAGATGCTGCGCCTGCTCTTCCAGCGACTTGGACGCGGCGGCCGCCTGTTCGACCAGCGCCGCGTTCTGCTGGGTGACGTTATCCATTTGCGACACCGCGAGGTTGACCTGGTCGATGCCCACCGATTGCTCTTCGGAGGCGGCGCTGATCTCGCCCATGATGTCGGCCACGCGCGCCACGGACGTCACCAGGTCGTTCATGGTGGCGCCGGCGCGTTCGACCTGTTCGGAGCCGGCCCGCACGGAGGCGGCCGAATCGGGTGATGAGATTCTTGATTTCCTTGGCAGCCTGGGCGCTGCGCTGGGCCAGGGCGCGCACCTCGCCCGCGACCACGGCGAAACCCTTGCCCTGGTCGCCCGCGCGCGCCGCTTCCACCGCCGCGTTGAGCGCGAGGATGTTGGTCTGGAAGGCGATGCCGTCGATGACCGACACGATTTCGACGATCTTGCCCGAGCTCGTGGCGATGCCTTCCATGGTCTGCACGACTTCGGCCATGACGGCGCTGCCGCGGCCGGCGGCCTCGGACGCGCCGCCCGCCAGCGCATTGGCCTGGCGCGCGTTTTCGGCGTTCTGCTTGACGGTGGCGGCAAGCTGCTCCATGGAGGCGGCCGTTTCTTCCAGCGAGGCGGCCTGTTCTTCGGTGCGGCGCGACAGGTCCATGTTGCCGGCGGCGATCTGCTGCGCGCCCACGGTGATTTCCTCGACGCCGCGATAGACGGAAGACACGGTGCGCGTCAGCGCCTCCTGCATGCGCTTGATGGCGGCGAACATCTGGCCGATTTCGTTGGCGCTGCGCACCTCGATGCGCGCGGTGAGATCGTCCTGGGCGATGCGCTCGAAGTGCGCGCCGGCTTCCTGCAGGGGCTGCAGCACCACCTTGCGCATGAAGGTCCAGCCCAGGACGGTGAGCGCCACGCAGATCAGCACCATGGCGATGGCGATGGCGCGGGCGCGGGCATAATCGCGCGCGGCGTCGGTCACCATGGTGTTGGTGATTCTGTCGATGGCCTCGAGGAATGCCATGGCGGCGGCGTTGAACTCGGAGGTGACGGCGCGGGATTGGGCCGCGAGCTTCTGGAAACTGGCGGGGTCCTGGGCGGCCAGCGCCTCCACCTGGGCGTCGACGGCGGCCTGGTAGCGCTCGTAGGCCTGGGTCAGGGCGGCCACGTGGTCCCGGGTGCCGTCGAGCTGCGGCGCGTCGATGAAATCCCGCAGGCGGGCCGCGGCTTGCGCGTGCATGGCGGTCGCGCGCTGCAGGTCGGCGGCGGCCTGCTTGGAATCTCCCTGCTGCAGGTCCATGTACGCGTTCGCCATGATCAGCCGCGCCCGCAGGAAGACCAGGTAGGCGTTGCTGAGCTCGATGGCCTGCAGGGAATAGCTGTCGTTGACGGCGGCCAGGTTCTGGTTGCTGGTGCGCAGGCTCATCCAGGCGGTGCCGTTGGACACGAACATGGCGCCCGCCAGCAGCAGCAACAGGGCGAGCATGCCGCGGCGCAGGGTGATATTTCTGAACATCGGGGGGCTCCAGAGGGTGGGACGCAGGCATGGAAAGAGCGCCCGCGCGGGAAAACAGGCGGCGGGGTCAGGCTTCGGTGCGGGCGCGCAGGCGTTTCCAGACGTCGGCGGGGATGAGGGCCGACAGCCATTGCTCGCGCAGCGTGAGGATGTCGTCGGACAAGGATGTGCCCAGCACCATGGCGTAGCTGCCTTCCAGCGAGGCGGCCAGCGATTCCTCGATGCGGGCCCGCAGTTCGGGCTCGCCGCAGAGCGCGCCGTGCACGCCGACCATGACGGTGCGCAGCGCCTCGAGCTGCGCGTGGTTGTGCGCGATGATTTCGGCGAGCTTGTGGACGGTTTCGGTGAGCGTCAGCAGCAGCTCGCGTTCTTGGTTCTCCATGGCCCGAATTCCTCCTGGTGGCTCGGCGGTGGCCTGTGCTGGGCACAGCAATGCAATATTTCTGAAAGGTGCGGAAATATTTTGCAATCTTGAGGGAGGAGCGGGCCACCATGGATAAGAGTTTTCTTAAACTCGGGCTGGCGTGAGGCGGGGCCGCGTGCGGGGGCCGTGCCGGCCGGGCCTACAATGGGCCGCACTTCGAGAGGCAAACATGACCACGGTGTCCGATATCAGGCTCAGGCCGCTGGAGCGCGGCGATCTGCATTTTGTGCACAAGATCAACAACAACGACGTCATCATGCGTTACTGGTTCGAAGAGCCCTACGAGGCCTACGACGAGCTGGTGGCACTGTACGACCGCCACCTGCACGACCAGAGCGAGCGCCGTTTCATCATCGAGCACGACACGGGGCAGCCGGCCGGCCTGGTGGAACTGGTCGAGATCGACTACATCCACCGGCGGGCGGAGTTCCAGATCATCATCGCGCCGAGCTTCCAGGGCAGGGGCTACGCCAAGGCGGCCACGCGCATCGCGGTGGGCTACGCCTTCCGCGTGCTCAACCTGCACAAGGTCTATCTGGTGGTGGACAAGGAAAACGCCGCCGCCGTGCACATCTACGAGCGTTGCGGCTTCAAGGTGGAAGGGCTGCTGCGCGAGGAGTTCTTTTCCAACGGCGCCTACCGCGACGCCTACCGCATGTCGATCCTGCAGGACGACCACCTGAGGGACGTGGGCCCGGGCGCGGCGGACGCGCCCGTGCTGCGAGACTGGCCCCAGGAGGAGCAGGCCGGCTGAGGCCGCCGGCCCGCGCTTTTCAGGCCGCGCCGGCGGCCGCGGGAGGCGGCGCGGCAGGCGCTGCGCGCAGCAGGCGCAGCCCGTTGGCCACCACCAGCAGGCTGGCGCCCACGTCCGCGAACACGGCCATCCACAGCGTGGCGTGGCCCGTGATGGCCAGCGCCAGGAATACCGCCTTGATGCCGAGCGCCAGCACGATGTTCTGCACCAGCACCCGGTGCGTGGCCCGCGACAGGCGCACGAAGGTGCCGATCTTGCGCAGGTCGTCGTCCATGAGGGCGACATCCGCCGTTTCGATGGCGGTGCCGGTGCCGGCCGCGCCCATGGCGAATCCGATGTCGGCGCGCGCCAGCGCGGGCGCGTCGTTGATGCCGTCGCCCACCATGCCGACCTTGCCCTGGACGGAGAGCTTGGATTCGATGGCCGCGAGCTTGTCTTCGGGCAACTGGTCGCCCCGGGCTTCGTCGATGCCCACCTGGGAGGCGATGGCTCGCGCCGTGTGCGCATTGTCGCCCGTCAGCATGAGGGTGCGCACGCCCAGGCCGTGCAGGTCGGCCACCGCCGCGGCGCTGGCCGGCCGCACCGTGTCGGCCACGGCGGCCAGCGCCAGCGGGCGCTCGCCATCGGTGAGCGCGATGACGCTCTTGCCCTGTTTTTCGAGCTCGTCCATGCGGGCTTCGAGTTCGGCCGAGGAAACGCCCAGCTCGGTCATGAGCCGGAGGTTGCCCAGGTGGAACAGCCTGCCCTGCACGCGCCCGCTCACGCCGCGGCCGGGCAGGGCGGCGAAGTCCTGCACCTCGAGCAGCGGTTCGCCGGCCGCGCGGGCCGCCTGGGCCAGCGCCAGCGACACCGGGTGGTCCGAGCGGGCCGCGAGGCTGGCCGCGATCTGCGCCGCCGGCGCCGCGCCGGTCGGCGCGGCGTTCCATTCCCGCATGTCGGTCTGTACGGGCTTGCCGTGCGTGAGCGTGCCGGTCTTGTCGAGCGCCAGCCATTTCAGGTGGCGGCCGGTTTCCAGATACACGCCGCCCTTGACGAGGATGCCGCGCCGCGAGGCGGCGGTGAGGCCGCTGACGATGCTGACCGGGGTGGATATCACCAGCGCGCAGGGGCAGGCGATGATGAGCAGGGCCAGGGCCCGGTAGATGGCTTCGTGCCAGGCCTGGCCCAGCGCCAGCGGCGGCAGCACGGCGACGAGCAGCGCGATGGCCACTACTGCCGGGGTGTATATCCGCGAGAAGCGGTCGATGAAGCGCTGCGTGGGCGCCCGCGCGCCCTGGGCCTGCTCCACCGCGTGGATGATGCGGGCCAGGGTGGTGTCGCCGGCGGCGGCCGTGACCCGGTATTCGAAGGAGCCATAAGTGTTGACCGTGGCGGCGTATACCGGATCGTCCCGGGTTTTTTCCACTGGCAGGCTCTCGCCGGTGATGGGCGACTGGTCGAGCGCGGAGCGGCCGTCCACGATGACGCCGTCGGCCGCGATGCGCTCGCCGGGCCTCACGCGCACGATGTCGCCCGGCCGTAGCGCTGCGGCCAGCGTCTCGCGCCATTGGCCGTCGGCCTGGCGCACGGTGGCTTTCTCGGGCGCCAGGTCGAGCAGTCCGCGCACGGCGTTGCGGGCGCGGTCCAGCGAACGGGCCTCGATGAGCTCGGCGACATTGAACAGGAACATCACCATGGCCGCTTCCGGCCACTGCCCGATAAGCGCCGCGCCCGTGACGGCGATGCTCATGAGCGCGTTGATGTTGAGATTGCCGTTGCGCACGGCGATCCAGCCCTTGCGGTAAGTGTCCAGGCCGCAGGTCAGGATGGCGGCCACGGCGAGCACGGCCGACAGCGCCAGGGGCAGGCCGGCGAAATGGACCGCCTCGGAAAGCGCGGCCAGCACGCCCGCCGCGCCCATGGTCCAGAGCTGCGCGCGCGAGCGGGATCGCGCGGGGGCGGGCGCGCGGCCGGCCTCGCGGGCCAGCGGCTCGGGCGTCATGCCCAGGGCGTGGATGGCCGCCATGATGCGGTCCAGCGCCCCTTCGGCATGCACCACGGTGAGCACGCGCTGCATGAGGTTGAAATCCAGCGCGTGCACCCCCTCCAGGCCGTTGAGCTTCTTGCGGATGAGGGTTTCTTCGGTGGGGCAGTCCATCTGGCCGATGCGCAGCCGGGCGACGGCCTGTCCGGGGCCCGCGGTCAGCCCGGGCGAGGGGGATCCGGCCCCGGCGGGGGCATGGTCGTGGGCAGGATGGCCGTGGCCGTCGTGTCCGCCGCCGTGTCTATGGTCGTGCCCATGGTCGGGAGCAGCGCCATGGCCGTGGCGGCAGCCATGGCCCGCGCAGCGCAGGGCGTCGCCGTCGGGGTGATCTGCAGGGGATTTGACCGGGGGTAAGGACATGGCGTATGAGGCTCCGATAAGCTGGACGACGCTATTGCACACCTTGGAGTTACTATAGGGTCAAGTAACGATCCCAGCGGGCCCGGCCCGGGAGGCAGCGATGAGAATTGGCGAATTGGCTTCGGCGGCCGGCACCACGGTCGAGACGGTCAGGTACTACGAGAAAGAGGGGCTGCTGCCTGCGCCGCAGCGCAGCCTGAACAATTACCGCAGCTACGGGCAGGCCCATCTGGACCGCCTGCGGCTGATCCGCAACTGCCGGGCGCTGGACATGACGCAGGACGAAATCCGCGCCATTTTGTCGCTGGCCGACGACCACCAGAGCGGCTGCGGCCCCATCAACGAGCTGTTCGACGAACATATCGCGCACGTGGACGAGCGCATCGCCGAGCTGACCCATCTCAAGACGCAGCTGATGGAAATCCGGCAGCGCTGCCTGCGCGCGCGGCCCGACGCCGAAGACTGCGGCATTCTGCATGGCCTGTCCGAGATGCAGGTCGAAGAGCGCCAGGAGCGCCACACGCACCTGGGCTGACCCGCGGCCGATAACCGCGGCCGGGGCGTGGAGATGCCCGGCCGCGGCGGCGCCGTGGCGTATCATGAGAATCTGTTTCTTTACCATTTACGACGTTTGCGCACCCACCTGCCCATGACTTCCTCCACTGCCGTCACGCCCCTGCACGCCCTTGCTTCCCGCCGTTCGGTCAAGTTCCTGCGCGCGCCCGCGCCCAAGCCCGAAGAGCTCGACCAGATCCTGCAGACCGCCATGTCGGCCCCGGACCACGGCAAGCTGCGTCCGTGGCGCTTCGTGCTGATCCGCGGCGAAGCCATCGGCAAGCTGGCGGACCTGGCGCTGGCCGCCGTGAAGGAAAGCGGCGATCCGCGCATGACGCCGGAAAAGGAAAAGGCCGTGCGCGAATGGATGGCGGCGGTGCCGCTGTTCATCGGCGTGGCGCAGAAGATCGCCCACGACAACACCAAGATTCCCGAGCAGGAGCAGTTGCTGGCCACGGGCGCGGCCGCGATGAACCTGTTGAACGCGGTGCACATGCTGGGCTATGGCGCATTCTGGAGCACGGGCATGGGCACATATGTGGAGGCGGTGCAGGAGGCCCTGGGGCTGGACCCGCTGGACTACCGCTTCCTGGGTTTTCTGGCCGTGGGCACGCCCGCCTGCGCCGTGCCTCAGGTCGAGCGTCCGGACTTCCGCGATTACGTCACGGAATGGACCGGCCCGAAATAAGCGGACAGCCCCGGCCCGGCACATCCCGCACCGCCATGGGCGCGATGTGCGGGGACGCTCCCCTGTGCTAATCTCCTCGGGTCCGCGCATGGCTTATCCCTTATGCGCGGACGGCGACGGCGGCGCGCGGGCCATCCCTCCGCGCGGCGCCTTGTACAGAAGAAAGACGCATGACACGATCAAGCGTGGAGACAATACATGAGCCAATACGGGCCGCTGAAGCTGCACGTCCCCGAGCCTACCGGGCGTCCGGGTTGCAAGACGGATTTTTCCTATCTGCAGGTCTCGCCGGCCGGCGAGGTGCCCAAACCCCCTATTGATGTCGCGGCGGTCGATACGCTGGGCCTGGCCTACAGCCTGGTGCGCGTGACCGACGACGACGGCCGCGCGGTGGGGCCCTGGGCGCCGGAGCTGAGCGACGACCAGTTGCGCGCGGGCATGCGCGCCATGCTCAAGACGCGCATTTTCGATGCGCGCATGCTGACCGCCCAGCGCAAGAAAAAGATTTCCTTCTACATGCAGAGCCTGGGCGAGGAAGCCATCGGCTCGGCGCATGCCATGGCGCTGGAACGCGGCGACATGTGTTTTCCGACCTACCGCCAGCAGAGTATCCTGCTCGCGCGCGACGTGTCGCTCGTCACCATGATGTGCCAGCTCATGTCCAACGAGCGCGATCCGCTCAAGGGCAGGCAGTTGCCGGTCATGTATTCCGACCGCGAGGCGGGCTTTTTCTCCATCTCGGGCAACCTGGCCACGCAGTTCATCCAGGCCGTGGGCTGGGGCATGGCCTCGGCCATCAAGGGCGACACCCGCATCGCCTCGGGCTGGATCGGCGACGGCGCCACGGCCGAGGCCGATTTCCATACCGCGCTCACCTTTGCGCACGTGTATCGCGCGCCCGTCATCCTGAACGTGGTCAACAACCAGTGGGCCATTTCGACGTTCCAGGCCATCGCGGGCGGCGAGGGCGCCACCTTCGCCGGGCGCGGCGTGGGCTGCGGCATCGCCTCGCTGCGGGTGGACGGCAACGACTTCCTGGCCGTGTATGCGGCTTCGCGGTGGGCCGCCGAGCGCGCCCGCCGCAACCTGGGCCCCACGCTCATCGAGTGGGTCACATACCGCGCCGGCCCGCATTCCACGTCCGACGACCCCTCCAAGTACCGGCCGGGCGACGACTGGAGCCACTTCCCCCTGGGCGACCCGATCGCGCGCTTCAAGAAGCACCTGATCGTGCGCGGCATCTGGTCCGACGAGCAGCACGAGGCGCTGCGCGCCGAGCTCGAGGCCGAGATCCAGGCCGCCCAGAAGGAAGCGGAAAGCTACGGCACGCTGGTCGACGGCCACGTGCCCAGCGCCGCCAGCATGTTCGAAGACGTGTACAAGGACATGCCGGAGCACCTGCGCCGGCAGCGCCAGCAGCTCGGAGTGTGATCATGGCTATCGATAACAACGCTGGTCCGGCCTCCGTGTCGATGACCATGATCCAGGCTTTGCGCTCGGCCATGGATGTCATGCTGGAGCGCGACGGCAACGTGGTGGTGTTCGGCCAGGACGTGGGCTATTTCGGCGGGGTGTTCCGCTGCACCGAAGGGTTGCAGGCCAAGTACGGCGCCTCGCGCGTGTTCGACACGCCCATTTCCGAGGGCGGCATCGTGGGCGTGGCGGTGGGCATGGGCGCCTACGGCCTGCGTCCCGTGTGCGAAATCCAGTTCGCCGACTACTTCTATCCGGCCTCCGACCAGATCGTGTCGGAGGCCGCGCGCCTGCGCTACCGCTCGGTGGGCGAGTTCATCGCGCCCATGACCATCCGCATGCCTTGCGGCGGCGGCATTTATGGCGGGCAGACGCACAGCCAGAGTCCCGAGGCCATGTTCACGCAGGTCTGCGGCCTGCGCACCGTGATGCCGTCCAACCCCTACGACGCCAAGGGCCTGCTCATCGCCGCCATCGAGAACGACGATCCGGTGATCTTCCTGGAGCCCAAGCGCCTGTACAACGGTCCCTTCGACGGCCACCACGACCGGCCCGTCACGCCCTGGACCGGGCGGCCGGGCAGCATGGTGCCCACGGGCTACTACACCGTGCCCCTGGAAAGCGCCGCCATCGTGCGGCCGGGCTCGGCGCTCACCGTGCTCACCTATGGCACCACCGTGCACGTCTCGGCGACGGCCGCCGAGGAAACCGGCATCGACGCCGAGATCATCGACCTGCGCAGCCTGTGGCCGCTGGACCTGGAAACCATCGTGAACTCGGTCAGGAAGACCGGCCGCTGCGTGGTGGTGCACGAGGCCACGCGCACCTGCGGCTTCGGCGCCGAGCTGGTGGCCCTGGTCCAGGAACATTGCTTCCATCACCTGGAGGCGCCCGTGGAACGCGTGACGGGGTGGGACACCCCGTATCCGCACGCGCAGGAATGGGCGTACTTCCCCGGCCCGCGCCGGGTCGGCGAAGCGTTCAAACGCACGATGGAGGTGTGAGATGGGGATTCATGTCATCAAGATGCCCGACATCGGCGAAGGCATTGCCGAGGTCGAACTGGTGGGCTGGCACGTCAAGGTGGGCGACGAGGTCGCCGAAGACCAGCCGCTGGCCGACGTCATGACCGACAAGGCCACGGTGGAGATTCCCTCGCCCGTGGTGGGCAAGGTAGTGTCGCTGGGCGGCGAAGTCGGCCAGGTGATGACCGTGGGCAGCGAGCTGATCCGGCTGGAGGTGGAAGGCGAGGGCAACGAGAAGCCGGGCGCCGCGCCGGCAGCCGCACCCGCGCATCCCAAGGCGGCGCCCGCCGCGCCGGCGGCCAGGCCCGCGACCGGGCCCGCGACCGGGCCCGAGTCCCGGCGCGAGCCGGCCGCCCGCGAACCCGCGCCGCCGCCCGCGCCGCGCATCCCGCGCGAGCGGCCCGCCGCAGCGCCCGCCGCCGCGCGCCAGCCGGGCGAAAAACCGCTGGCCTCGCCCGCGGTGCGCAAGCGCGCCTGGGACCTGGGCATCGAGCTGCGCTACGTGCCGGGCAGCGGCCCGGCCGGGCGCATCCTGCACGAAGACCTGGATGCCTACCTGAAGTCGTCCGGGAGCGGCCAGGCCGTCCGCGGCGGCGCCTATGCGCAGCGCCACGACGAGGAAGCGGTGCCCGTCATCGGTCTGCGGCGCAAGATCGCGCAGAAGATGCAGGAGTCCAAGCGCCGCATCCCGCATTTCAGCTACGTCGAGGAAATCGACGTGACCGAGCTCGAAGCGCTGCGCGCGCAGCTCAACCAGCGCTGGGGCGAGTCGCGCGGCAAGCTCACGCTGCTGCCGTTCCTGGCCCGGGCCATGGTGATCGCGCTGCGCGACTTCCCGCAGATCAATGCGCGCTACGACGACGAAGCGGGCGTGGTGACGCGCTACGGCGCAGTGCACCTGGGCATCGCCACCCAGAGCGACGGCGGCCTCATGGTGCCCGTGATGCGCCACGCCGAGGCGCGCGACCTCTGGTCCATGGCCGACGAAATCGCGCGGCTGGCGCAGGCGGTGCGCGCCGGCGCGGCCACCCGCGACGAGCTGTCCGGGTCCACCATCACCATCACCAGCCTGGGGCCGCTGGGCGGCATCGTCACCACTCCCGTCATCAACCATCCCGAGGTGGGCATCGTCGGCGTGAACCGCATCGTGGAACGCCCGGCCTTCAAGGAAGGCGCGGTGGTGGCGCGCAAACTGATGAACCTGTCCTCCTCGTTCGACCACCGTGTGGTCGACGGCATGGACGCGGCGCGCTTCATCCAGGCCGTGCGCGCGCTGCTGGAACAACCCGCGCTGCTTTTCGTGGAGTGATCATGAGCCAGACTACCAAGACGACAACCCTGCTCGTGATCGGCGGCGGTCCCGGCGGCTACGTGGCCGCCATCCGAGCCGGGCAGCTGGGCGTGCCCACCGTGCTCGTGGAGGGCGCCAGCCTGGGCGGCACTTGCCTGAACATCGGCTGCATCCCGTCCAAGGCGCTCATCCACGCCGCCGAGGAGTTCGGCAAGGCGAGGCATTACGCGGGCGAGTCGGCGCTGGGCATCTCGGTGCAGGCGCCCGCCATCGACATCCGCAAGACCGTGGCCTGGAAGGACGGCATCGTCTCGCGCCTGACGGGCGGCGTGGCGGCGCTGCTCAAGAAAAACGGCGTCGAAGTGGTGCGCGGCTGGGCCAGCCTGCTGGACGGCAAGACGGCCGAAGTCCAGACGGCCGACGGCCGGCTGCGCATCCAGTGCGAGCATCTGCTGCTGGCGGCCGGCTCCGAACCCACGCCGCTGCCCTCCGTGCCGTTCGGCGGCATGGTGATCTCTTCCACCGAGGCGCTGTCGCCCGACAGCATTCCCCGCAAGCTGGTGGTCGTGGGCGGAGGCTATATCGGCCTGGAGCTGGGCACGGTCTATCGCAAGCTGGGGGCGGAAGTGGCCGTGGTCGAGGCGCAGGACCGCATTCTGCCCACATACGACGCGGATCTCACCAAGCCCGTGGCGGCGGCGCTGGAGAAAATGGGCGTCGAACTGCACCTGGGCCGCAAGGTGCTCGGCCTGAACGCGGCGGGCAACGCGCTGCGCGTGCAGGACGGCGCCGGCGCCGAGACGCTGCTCGCGGCCGACCGCGTGCTGCTCGCCGTGGGCCGGCGTCCCCGCACGCAGGGCTGGGGGCTGGAGGGCCTGCAGCTCGACCGCAAGGGCAACGCGCTGCGCGTGGACGACCAGTGCCGCACTTCCATGCGCAACGTCTGGGCCATCGGCGACCTGACCGGCGAGCCCATGCTGGCGCACCGCGCCATGGCCCAGGGCGAGATGGTGGCCGAGCTGGTGGCGGGCCGGCGCCGGCACTTCCAGCCGGCCAGCATCCCGGCCGTGTGCTTCACCGACCCTGAGGTCGTGGTGGCCGGTCTTTCGCCCGCGCAGGCCGAGTCCGCCGGGCTGGATTGCGTCGTCGCGCAGTTCCCCTTCGCGGCCAACGGCCGCGCCATGACGCTCGAATCCACCGACGGCTTCGTGCGCGTGGTGGCCCGGCGCGACAACCACCTGGTGCTGGGCTGGCAGGCCGTGGGACGCGGCGTGTCGGAATTGGCGACGGCGTTCTCGCAATCGCTCGAAATGGGCGCCACGCTGGAAGACGCGGCCGGCACCATCCACGCTCATCCGACGCTGGGCGAGGCGGTGCAGGAAGCCGCGCTCAAGGCGCTGGGGCACGCGCTGCATATTTAGCGCGTGCCGGCGGCGGGCGCCGCGCCCGATGCAAACGGCCCCGGCGGTCGATGCCGCCGGGGCCGTTCGGGGTGCGGAAACGGAAGTCGCGGGATCAGGCCGCGGTTTCGGCCAGCACGCGCCGCGCCTCCTCGGCCACGCGCTCGGGCGCGGTGCCGCCCACGTGCTTGCGGGCGGCCACGGAGCCTTCCAGCGTGAGCACCTGGTGCACGTCGTCGCCGATGGCCGGATGATAGGCCTTGAGGTCGGCGAGCGACAGGTCGGCCAGGTCGCAGCCGCGCTGTTCGCAGTCGCGCACGGCGTGCGCCACCACTTCGTGGGCGTCGCGGAAAGGCACGCCGCGCTTGACGAGGTAATCGGCCAGGTCGGTGGCGGTGGCGTAGCCCTGCAGCGCGGCGGCGCGCATGTTGTCGGCCTTCACCTTGATGCCGGCGGCCATGTCCGCGAAGATGGTGAGCGTGTCGCGCAGCGTGTCCACCGTGTCGAACAGGCCTTCCTTGTCTTCCTGGTTGTCCTTGTTGTAGGCCAGGGGCTGGCCCTTCATGAGGGTGAGCAGGGCGACCAGGTGGCCGTTGACGCGGCCGGTCTTGCCGCGCGCCAGCTCGGGCACGTCGGGGTTCTTTTTTTGCGGCATGATGGAGCTGCCGGTGCAGAAGCGGTCTGCCAGGTCGATGAAGCCCACGCGCGGGCTCATCCAGAGCACCAGCTCTTCGGACAGGCGCGAGACGTGCGTCATGATGAGCGCGCCGGCGGCGCAGAACTCGATGGCGAAGTCGCGGTCGGACACCGCGTCCAGCGAGTTGCGGCACACGCCGTCGAAGCCCAGCGTTTTGGCGACGCGCTCGCGGTCGATGGGAAAGGACGTGCCGGCCAGGGCGGCCGCGCCCAGCGGCAGGCGGTTGACCCGCTTGCGGCAGTCGGCCAGGCGCTCGGCGTCGCGGCCGAACATCTCCGCGTAGGCAAGCAGGTGGTGGCCGAACGTGACGGGCTGGGCCACTTGCAGGTGGGTGAAGCCTGGCATGATGGTGGCGGCGTTTTCCAGCGCCACCGTGGCCAGCGCGCGGCGCAACTGGCGCAGCAGGTCGAGCAGGTTGTCGATTTCGGCGCGCAGCCACAGGCGGATGTCGGTGGCGACCTGGTCGTTGCGCGAGCGGCCGGTGTGCAGGCGCTTGCCCGCGTCTCCCACCAGCTCCACCAGGCGCTTCTCGATGTTCAGGTGCACGTCTTCGAGGTCGAGCAGCCACTGGAAGCTGCCGGCTTCGATCTCGGACAGGATCTGCGTCATGCCGCGCTGGATGTCGGCCAGGTCCTGCGCGCCGATGATGCCCTGGGCGGCCAGCATGTCGGCATGGGCGAGCGAGCCCTGGATGTCGCAGCGGGCCAGGCGCTTGTCGAAGTCCACGGACGCCGTGTAGCGTTTGACGAGTTCGGAAACCGGCTCGGAGAACCGGGCGGACCAGGCTTGCGCCTTGTTGGCGAACTGGTTTTGGTCGGAGGAGGGAGTCTTTGCCATGATGGGCGGAATTATAGGTGATCGCCGGCGGCGGGCGCCCGGCCCCGCCCCGCGGAATCCCGGCCGGCGGCGGGGCCGGGCGCGGATGCAGCATAATTCCTGCTGGTTGACAACGATTCTCGGAGAATACGTCGCTTATGCCCGTGGAATGGCAAGACCTGACCGCGCAGATCGACACCTACCTGCCGCGCGAGATATGGGCCCAGACCCTGGTGGGCCTGGCCGTGCTCGTGCTGGCCGCGCTTTTCGTCCAGTGGGTGGTGGCGCGCATCGTTCTGTTTTTCGCGCACCGCCTGCTGGTGCTCAGCGGCCGCAGCGACTGGGACCAGGCCCTGCAGCGCCGGCGCGCCTACCGCAATCTCTGGTACGCCGTGCCGTTCGCCGTGGTGTCGCTGGGCATCGAACTGGTGCCGCACGTGGAGAAGGTGGCCGCGGTGGTGGGCCGGCTGGCGCATGCGGGCGCCTGGATCTGCCTCTTCACGGCGTTTTCCGGCGTGCTGAGCGCCTGGCAGGACACCTATTCGGCTTCCACCCGGGCGCAGACCCGGTCCATCAAGGGTTATATCCAGATCGGCAAGCTGGTGCTCCTGGGCGTGTGCACCATTCTGGTGCTTTCCATTCTCATCGACCGCTCGCCGCTCTGGATGATCTCCGGCCTGGGCGCGCTGTCGGCGGTGCTGCTGCTGGTTTTCAAGGACACGCTGCTTTCGCTGGTGGCCAGCACCCAGCTCACCAGCAACGACATGCTGCGCATCGGCGACTGGATCGAAATGCCCCAGGCCAATGCCGACGGTTTCGTCAAGGACATCGCCCTGCATACCGTCAAGGTGCAGAACTGGGACAACACCGTCACCACGGTGCCGACGTACAAGCTTTTTTCGGAAAGCTACCGCAACTACCGCCAGATGTTCGAGTCCGGCGGGCGGCGCATCAAGCGCACCCTGCGCATCGACGCCGGCAGCGTGCGCTTTCTCACCAGCGAGGAAGCCGAGCAGCTCATGCGCTTCAGGCTGCTGCGCGACTACCTGCAGGCCAAGACCACCGATATCGCCCAGACCAACCAGCGCATGGGCGAGCTGGCCCAGGTGCCGGCCAACCGCCGCCGCCTGACCAACATCGGCACGTTCCGCGCCTATGCGCTGGCCTATCTCAAGCAGAATCCGGAAGTGCGCCAGGACATGGCGATGATGGTGCGCATGATGGAGCCGCAGTCCGACGGCATTCCGGTGGAGGTGTACTGCTTTACCGCGATCACGGCCTGGGTGGAGTACGAGCGCATCCAGGGCGACATCTTCGACCACTTGCTGGCCATCCTGCCCGAGCTCGGGCTGCGCCTGTACCAGCAGCCTTCGGGTTCGGACATCGGCGCCATGGGCAATTATCTGCGCGAGGGGGCGATCCGCGCGGCGCTCGTGGCCGAACGCGACATCGAGAGCGGGCCGGGCGGCGGCCCGGGCCCGGCCATGCTGCCGGGGACGGCCGGCGACGGCGATGCCGCCGCGCCGCGCGGCCGGGGCGGCGACGGCCCATGAGATAATTTTCCGCTTGGAATCCTAGGCGAAACCCGATGTCGAACCCGTTTTTCAACCTGTATTCCCACGGCTTTGCTCGCGTGGCCGTGGGCGTGCCCGAATGCAGGGTCGCGGATCCGGTCTACAACGCCGCGCAGACCATCGAACTGGCGCGCCAGGCGGCCCAGGGCGGCGCCGTGCTGGCGGCGTTTCCGGAGCTGGGCCTGTCGGCCTACACCTGCGACGATCTCTTTCACCAGCAGGCGCTGCTCGATGCCTGCGAGACGGCGCTGGCCGAGGTGGCGCGGGCGTCCGCCGACCTGGACATCGCGCTGGTGGTGGGCGCGCCGCTGCGCGTGGCGCACCAGCTTTTCAATTGCGCGGTGGTGGTGTCGGGCGGCCGCATCCTGGGCGTGGTGCCCAAGAGCTACCTGCCCAACTACGGCGAATTCTATGAGGCCCGGCAGTTCAGCGCGGCCGACTGCGCGGCGGCCAGCGAGATTTCCCTGCTGGGGCAGACCGTGCCCTTCGGTCCGGAGCTGCTCTTCCAGCTCGCGGGGCTGCCGCTTTTCCGGTTCCACGTCGAGATCTGCGAAGACGTCTGGGTGCCCATCCCGCCGTCTTCCTACGCGGCGCTGGCGGGCGCCACCGTGCTGGTGAATCTCTCGGCCTCGAACATCGTGGTCGGCAAGTCCGAATACCGGCACCAGCTCGTGGCCCAGCAGTCGGCGCGCTGCCTGTCGGCCTACCTGTATACCTCGGCCGGCCGGGGCGAGTCCTCCACCGACCTGGCCTGGGACGGCCAGGCCATCATCTGCGAAAACGGCGAACTGCTGGCCGAATCGGAGCGCTTCCTGGCGCATTCGCATCTGGTGTTCGCCGACGTCGATCTCGAGCGCCTGTCGCGCGAGCGCATGCGCCAGACCACCTTCGGCCAGTCGGTGCGGCGGCACCACGACGAGGTGCGGCGCTTTCGCGCCGTTGCGGTGCCGGTGAGCGGTCCGCGCGCGGCGCAGAAGCTGCCGCTGGCGCGCCGCGTGGCGCGCTTTCCCTATGTGCCGGCCGATCCCCGCCAGCGCGACGAGCGCTGCAAGGAGGTCTACAACATCCAGGTGCAGGCCCTGGTCCAGCGGCTGTCGGCCAGCCGCATGTCCAAGGTCGTCATCGGCATCTCGGGCGGGCTGGATTCCACTCACGCGCTGCTGGTCTGCGCCCAAGCCATGGACACGCTGGGCCTGCCGCGCGCCAATATCCTGGCCTACACCATGCCGGGCTTCGCCACCAGCGCGCGCACGCTGCAGCAGGCGCGCCGCCTGATGGCGGTGGTGGGCTGCACGGCCTCCGAAATCGACATCCGGCCCAGTTGCCTGCAGATGCTGAAAGACCTGGGCCATCCCTACGCCAGCGGTCAGCCCGTGTACGACATCACGTTCGAGAACGTGCAGGCCGGCGAGCGCACCAATCACCTGTTCCGGCTGGCCAACCTGAACAATGCCATCGTGATCGGCACCGGCGACCTGAGCGAGCTGGCCCTGGGCTGGTGCACCTACGGCGTGGGCGACCATATGTCGCACTACAGCGTCAACGCCAGCGTGCCCAAGACGCTCATCACCCACCTCGTGCGCTGGGTCGCCGAATCGGGCCGCCTGGGCGGGGAGGGCGCCGCGGTGCTGCTGGACGTGCTGGGCACCGACGTGAGCCCCGAGCTCGTGCCCGGCGACGCCGACGACAAGCCGGTGCAGAAGAGCGAAGAAGCCATCGGCCCCTACGAGCTGCAGGACTTCAACCTGTATTACACGCTGCGCTACGGATTCGCGCCGACCAAGGTCGCGTTCCTGGCGCTGGCCGCCTGGCGCGACCGCGACGCCGGCGACTGGCCCGAGGGCGGCCACGTGGCGCGCAACGCCTACGACCTGGCGGCCATCAAACGCAATCTCAAGCTCTTCCTGGACCGCTTTTTCCGCCTCAGCCAGTTCAAGCGCACCTGCGTGCCCAATGCGCCCAAGGTGGGTTCCGGCGGGTCGCTGTCGCCGCGGGGCGACTGGCGCGCGCCCAGCGATTCGGAATCCGCCGTCTGGCTGCGCCAGGCCGATCTCATCCCCGACCGGGAGCCCTGATCCGGGTTTACCCGGCGCGGCGGGCGGGCCCGCCGGGGCGCCCCGGCGGTGGTATTCTCTTACCCATCGCGCCCGGCCGGCGATCGCGCCCGGCGGGCGCCGCAACAGATCCAGAAACCAGGACGAGCAACGTGAAACAAGTCACCGCCATCATCAAGCCCTTCAAACTCGACGAAGTCCGCGAAGCGCTGGCCGAAGTCGGCGTCAGCGGCCTCACCGTGACCGAGGTCAAGGGGTTCGGCCGCCAGAAAGGCCACACCGAGCTGTACCGCGGCGCCGAGTACGTGGTGGACTTCCTCCCCAAGATCCGCGTCGAAGTGGTGCTGCCCGACGACCGCGTCGAGCAGGCCATCGACGCCGTGCTCAAGGCCGCCCGCACCGGCAAGATCGGCGACGGCAAGATCTTCGTCACCCCGGTGGAACAGGCCATCCGCATCCGCACCGGCGAGGCCGACGAAGAAGCCCTCTGACCGCGCACCCCGACGCCGCCGCAAACCCGCCCTTCGTGGCGGGTTTTGTTTCATGGCGACGCGACGCCGCGCCTGCAGGGGTGTCGGCCTCGGCATTTCAGCCGCGGTCATTGTTGAATCTGGTGCAAGACGATCAAGCACCCTGCTTGCCTGTGCTTTCGGGGGACGACGACGTTCCGGTTGCGTGCGCACGCCGCGACCGGACGGCCTTGGAGAAAGCAGGATGGAAATCGGCCGCGAGGGCAGGGAATCGGCGAGATCCTGCAATGCGCGTCGAAGATGCGTCATGCTTGCCGCCCGGCGAGGCGTGGCGTCACCGGATCAGCTGGTTCATTTCCAGGATGGGCATCATGACGGCGAGCACGATGAGCAGCACGAAGCCGCCCATGAGCAGGATGAGCGCAGGTTCGAGCAGGGCGGTCATGGCGAGCGCGCGGCGTTCGAGGTCGCGCGACAGGGTCTGGGCGCCGCGGTCGAGCAGCTCGGGCAGGCGGCCGGTTTTTTCACCGCTGGCGATGAGGTGCACGAGCAGTGAGGGAAAAACTTTCTGCGCGCCCAGCGACGCCGAGAGCGAGGCGCCTTCGCGTACGCGGGAGGCGGCCTGGTCCACGGCGTCGCGCAGCACGTCGTTGCCCAGCGTGCGCCGCGCCGCTTCCAGGGAAGCCAGCAGGGCGACGCCGCTGCCGCACAGTATGGCCAGCGTGGAGGCGAAGCGCGCCGCGTTGACGCCGAGCACGAAGCGGCCGGCCAGCGGCATGCGCAGCAGGCGCGCATGCCACGCCTTGCGCGCGGCGGGCGCGCGCAGCGCGTGGCGCCACAGCGCGATGCCCAGCGTCAGGGCCGCGCCGCTGGCCGCGCCCTGGTCGCGCACGAAGGCGGACAGCGCCAGCATCGCGCGGGTGAGCAGCGGCAGCGTTTGGCGCGCCTGGCTGAAAGCCGACACGACCTGCGGCACGACGTAGCCCAGCAGGAAGATCACGATGATGACCGACACGCAGGCCACCACGGCCGGATAGATGAAGGCCGTGAGCACCTTGCCGCGCAGCGCGTTGCGTTCTTCGATATAGCTGGCCAGTTTCTCCATGACGAGCGCCAGGTCGCCCGATTCTTCGCCCGCGCCCACCAGGGCGCGGTAGATCTCGGGGAAGTCGCGCGGTCTTGCGGCCAGCGCGGCGGACAGGCGGTGGCCGGCGCGCACGTCGTCGCGCACGGCCTGCAGCACGGCGGCGATGTGCTTCTTTTCGGCCTGCTCCAGCGTGGCGTTGAGCGCCGCATCCAGCGGCAGCCGCGCCGCGAGCAGGCTGGCGAGCTGGCGCGTCAGCCAGGCGAGATCGGCATCGGAAAGGCGGGCGCCGAATGCGCGTGCGCCGCCGGCGGCGCGTGAGGCGAGCTCGGTGGAAAGCGGAAGCAGGCCGCGCGCGCGCAGCTGGTTGCGCGCGCCGCGCTCGCTGTCGGCCTCGAGCGTGCCGCGCACGGTGTTGCCCAGCGCGTCGGCGGCTTCATATCGGAAGGCGGGCATGGGAAACGGCCTCGGGCGCGCGAAAGCACGCGGCCCCGGAAGGCCCGTGGATAAAGGGTTTCGAGGCCGTCACGATGCCTTTGGAATATGACGGTAGTGTTGCAGGGGCACCCCGTATACTCCGACGCGAATTCGGCTTTCTCTCTCCGCTTTTCTCGCCACGGACAGCTATCACGCCATGCGTCACATCGCGCAATTCAGCCTTGCGGTTCTGCTCGCCGCCAGCCAGTTCGGGCCCGGCGTGCGGCCCGCGCAGGCCCAGCAGGCAGACCATCGCGTCAGCCTCAATTTCGTCGACACCGACATTCCCGCCGTGCTGCGGGCGCTGTCCGTCTTTACGCAACGCAATTTCCTGGTGGACCCGCGCGTCAAGGGCAAGCTCACGCTGGTGTCCGAGCATCCGGTGGATCGCGCGCAGGCGCTTGCCATGCTGGGCGGCGCGCTGCGCATGCAGGGCTACGCCATCGTGGAGGTGGACGGCGTGACGCGCGTGGTGCCCGAGGCCGACGCCAAGCTGCAGGGCAGCACGGTGGCGGGCGGCGCCACAGCCGGTTCCGCCGCGGCAGGCCGCGCCGCGGCGTCCCCGGCGCGCGGCGGTCCCGTGCCCGTATCGTCGTTCGTGCGCGCCGCCGGCGGCGGCGAGATGATCACGCGGGTGTTTCCACTGAAGTACGAGAATGCCGCCAACCTGGTGCCGGTGCTGCGCCCCATGGTGCCGCCGAACAATCCCGTCAACGCTTATCCGGGCAACAACACGCTGGTCATCACCGACTATGCCGACAACCTGGAACGCATCGCGCAGGTGATCGCTCGCATCGATGTGCCCAGCGCCATCGACACGGACGTGGTGCCGGTGCAATCGGGCATCGCCTCGGACATCGCGGCGCTGGCGGCGCAGCTGCTGGATACGCAGGGCAACGACCCCACGCAGCGCATCGCGGTGGTGGCCGACCCGCGCAGCAACAGCGTGCTGGTGCGTTCGGGCAGTCCGGCGCGCACGCGCCTGGCGCGCGACCTGATCGTCAAGCTCGACGCGCAGCAGAGCCGCTCGGGCAATCTGCACGTGGTGTACCTGCGCAATGCGCAGGCTTCGCGCATCGCCGAGGTGCTGGGCGGCCTGCTGGCGGGGCAGGCGGGCAACGCGCCGGGCGGGCAGGGCGGCGTCGCGGGCGCGCCGGCGAGACCGCAGGCGGCCGGCGCGCAGCAGAACGCCGCGCATGCGGCGCCGGTGCCGAACACGGGCGGTGGAACGAAAAGCGGCCTGTCCGGCGACACCGAGCGCATCGCGCGCGACGACGGCGGCAACCAGGCCGTGTCGTATTCGGCGGGCGGCGCCACCATCCAGGCCGATCCGGCCACCAACTCGCTCATCGTCTCCGCGCCCGAGCCGCTGTACCGCAGCCTGCGCGAGGTGATAGACCAGCTCGACCAGCGCCGCGCGCAGGTGCTGGTGGAAAGCCTGATCGTGGAAGTGAGCGAGGCCAAAGCGGCCGAGTTCGGCATCCAGTGGATGACCGGGGCGGGCAACATCAACAGCGGCGGCACGAGCTTCATCGGCGGCACCAACCTCGGCGGCAGCGGCATTACGGGCGCCGGGCCCACCGCCATCGACGCGATCGGCAAGGGCCTGTCGCTGGGCGTGGTCAAGGGCACGGTGGACGTGCTGGGCAACCAGGTCATCAACCTGGGCGTGCTGGCGCGCGCCATGCAGAACTCGGGCGACGCCAATATCCTGTCCACGCCCAACCTGCTTACGCTGGACAACCAGTCGGCCAGCATCCTGGTGGGCAAGACCGTGCCGTTCGTGACCGGACAGTACGTCACCTCGGGCAGCAACGGCAGTTCCAACCCCTTCCAGACCATCGAGCGCGAAGACGTAGGGCTGAAGCTCAACATCCGCCCGCAGATCTCGGAAGGCGGCGCGGTGAAGCTGGACATTTACCAGGAGGTCAGCAGCATCGACGAAAGCGCGTCCTCGGCCACGACGGGCATCGTCACCAATAAGCGCGCCATCGACACCAGCGTGCTGGTCGACGACGGCCAGATCATCGTGCTGGGCGGCCTGCTGGAAGACAGCGTGACGCTAAGCTCCGACAGCGTGCCGGGGCTGGGCTCCATTCCCGTGCTGGGCTCGCTGTTCCGCTATGACTCGCGCAAGCGCACCAAGACCAACCTCATGGTGTTCCTGCGCCCCTACGTGGTGCGCGACGCGCGCCGCAGCGCGGGTGTGACGCTGGACCGCTACGAATACATGCGGCGGGCCCAGGCCGACGCGCAGCCCGGCCGGCACTGGCTGCTGCCCGACATGCAGGCGCCGCTGCTGCCGCCGTCCGATGCGCCGTCTCCCGTCTCGAACAACGCGTACGACCTGCGGCCGGGCCAGTTGGCCGAAACGCTGCGCCGCCCGCCGCCCGCGACGCTGGAATCCTTTGCCGTGCGCCAGCTGCCGGCCGCGCCCGGCGCGGGCGATCCGGCGCTGCCGATCCGGGCGAACCTGCCGCTGGGCGTGAGCGTGGCGCGCGACCCGTCGTCGCTCTACGGCGAGACCGACGACAGCGTAGCCACGCTGGAGTTCGCGTCGGTGGACGGGCGGGCCGACGCCGACCGCATCGCGCGGCGCGTGCAGGCCAGCGGCCTGCAGGCCTATGTGCAGACGGGCCCCGGCGGCATGGGCTATGTGGTGCGCAGCCAGGTCGCCAAGGATCCCGCCACGCTGTCCACCGCCACGGCGCTGCTGCGCGAACTGGGCTTCAAGAGCACGGTGGTGTCGTCGCTGTGAGCACGCATCCCTTGCCCTATGCCTGGGCGCGCGCGCAGCGGGCGCTGCTGTCGCTGCGCGCGGGGCAGGCCCGGCTGACGGTCAGCCCGCGCACGCCCGCCTGGGCGCTGCAGGAAGTGCGCCGCTGCCACGGAGAGGCGCAGATCGAGTGCGTGGACGACGAGGCGCTGGAAACCCTGCTGACGGCGGCCTACACGCATTCGGAGGACGCGGCTTCGGTCATGGGCGTGGCGGAAAACGAGATCGACCTCGACCGCCTGCTGCAGGACATGCCCGAAGTGGCCGACCTGCTGGAGGCGCAGGACGACGCGCCCGTCATCCGCATGATCAACGCGCTGTTCGCGCAGGCCGCGCGCGACGGTGCGAGCGACATCCACATCGAGCCCTTCGAGACGCATTCGGTGGTGCGCTACCGCGTGGATGGCACGCTGCGCGACGTGGTGTCGCCGCGCAAGGCGCTGCACGCGGCGCTGATCTCGCGCATCAAGATCATGGCGCACCTGGACATCGCCGAGAAGCGCCTGCCGCAGGATGGCCGCATCGCGCTGCGCGTGGGCGGGCGCCCCATCGACGTGCGCGTCTCCACCTTGCCCACGGGCCACGGCGAGCGCGCCGTGCTGCGCCTGCTCGACAAGGAGGCTGGGCGGCTGCGGCTGGAGACGCTGGGCATGAGCCCCGAGGTGCTGGCGCGGCTGGACCGGCTGATCCGCCAGCCGCACGGCATCGTGCTCGTCACCGGCCCCACGGGCAGCGGCAAGACTACCACGCTCTACGCCGCCCTGAGCCGGCTTGACGCGAGTACCAGCAACATTCTCACGGTGGAAGATCCCATCGAGTACGACCTGCCCGGCATCAGCCAGACGCAAGTCAACGCCAAGATCGACATGAGCTTCGCGCTGGCGCTGCGGGCTATCCTGCGCCAGGACCCGGATGTCATCATGATCGGCGAGATCCGAGATCTGGAAACCGCCCAGATCGCCGTGCAGGCTTCGCTGACGGGCCACCTGGTGCTGGCGACCCTGCACACCAACGACGCGGTCTCGGCGGTGACGCGTCTGACCGACATGGGCGTGGAACCTTTTCTGCTGGCGTCTTCGCTGTTGGGCGTGCTGGCGCAGCGCCTGGTGCGCAAACTGTGCCCGGTCTGCAAGCGGCCCGCCACCGTCGACGGCCGGCGCGTTTACCAGCCCGTGGGCTGCCCCGCCTGCAATCACACCGGCTACAGCGGACGTTCCGGCATCCACGAGCTCTTTACCGTCGACGACGAGGCGCGCCGGCTGATCCATGATGGGCGCGACGAGCGCGAACTGCGTCTGGCCGCGGTGGCCGCCGGCATGCGCAGCATGCGTGATGACGGACAACGCTGGATCGACGAGGGCAAGACTTCGCCGGAAGAAATCTTGCGGGTGACGCGAGACGCTTAGGCGGCTGTCGCGCAAGGCCGGCCCGGCGCGCGGTCCGCATGGCCCTAGGCAAGCAGGTACTTGACCAGGACCGCGGTCGAGGGAGCATTGAATTTCTTCAGGAGCTTGCTGCGGAAGACCTCGACGGTGCGCGGGCTGATGCCCAGGGCCCTGCCGATTTCCTTGGCGGTCTGGTTCTGGATCAACAGGGCCGCCACGTCGCGCTCGCGCTGCGTCATCGAGTTCTTGGCGTCCGAGACGGCCTGGTGCACGGACGTCTTGCCGTCAGGGGCGGCCGCGGCCAGCCCGAGCTCCGAGAAGAACCAGAAAGCCTCGCGGTAGGGATCGTCGCGCGTTTCGGTAAAGCCCGTCACGCTGACCCAGAACAGATCGCCGCCGATCCGCTGCATGACCCGCGCCTCGGTAAACCGCCCGTGACGCTTGAGCGTCGGAATCACCCGGGCCCCGCAACGCTCGAAATCCGTCTGGTTCGGATACAGCACTCGCACGGTCTGACCGATGAAGTCGTTGCGGCAGGCCCTGAACATGTCCAGGAATGCACTGTTGCAGTCGCATATCACGCGGTAGCGGGTGACCATGAGGGCCGCGGGCATGCTCAGGAACACATGCCGGTAGTCGAGCGGGGAGCCTTGCGGGGGGGCTATCCCAAGTCTTCGGTTCATACGTTCTCCCGCCGGCGGGCGCGAAACCCGCGCCTGGCGGACGGCGGACACCACGATGACTGCTTTTTACTCCTGAAACAGCCCGCGTGGCGCAGCGGCGGGGACGCCGCCGCCCGTCCGCCGCGCCGTTCAGGAAAGCTGGGCCTTGGCGCGGGCGGCCGGCACATGCGCCGGGGCTTCGCGCCTCAGCGTCTCGGCCAGCATCAGCAGGGCAAGGGCTGAAACCGCCGCCGATCCGATCATGTACCAGGCGACCGATGATCCGCGGCCAGTGGCCGACAGCAGCGCCGTGGTGACGATGGGCGTGGCGGCGCTGCCCAGCAGCCCGGAGAGCATATAGCTGACGGAGAGCCCCGAGTAGCGGACGTTGGCGCCGAACAGTTCCGCCAGGAACGTGGCGATGGGGCCATAGTTCGCGGCGAAGGCGCTCATCATCAGCAGGTAGCCCAGCAGGGCCAGCGGGAACGCGCCGGTGTCCAGCAGCCAGAACAGCGGGAAGGCCAGCAACGCTTCGGCCACGATGCCTCCGACAATCACCGGTTTGCGGCCGATCTTGTCCGACAGCAGCCCGAACAGCGGCAATAGCGCCATGCACAGGGCGCAGGCGGCCAGCACCATGGCCAGCATCTGGTTGCGCGAGTAGCCCAGCGTCTGCGTGCCATACGACAGGCCGAACGCCACGATCAGGTTGAACGAGGCGCCGGTCGGCATGGTCGCCACGCCGCCCAGCAGGACCTGCCTCCAGGACCGCGCCAGCACCTCCGCCAGCGGAATTTTCACTTGCGCGGCGGACGCTTTGATCTTGCTGAACGACGGCGTTTCCGACGTGTTCAGGCGGATGTACATGCCTACGCCCACGAGCACAATGCTGGCCAGGAACGGGATGCGCCAGCCCCAGGACAGCAGCGCCTCGGCGGACATGACCGCGCTGCACAGCAGGAACACCAGGTTGGCGATCAGCGTTCCGGCGGGCACGCCGATCTGCACCCACGAGCCATACAGGCCGCGGCGTCCGGCCGGCGCGTGTTCCACCGCCATCAGCACCGCGCCGCCCCATTCCCCGCCCAGGGCCAGGCCCTGGACGACCCGCAAGGCCAGGAGCAGGGTCGGCGCCCAGATGCCGATCGCGTCGTAGTCCGGGAGCAGGCCGATGGCGAAGGTGGCCGCGCCCATCATGACGAGCGACACCAGCAGCATGGATTTCCGGCCGACCCGGTCGCCAAAATGGCCGAACAGCGCGGCGCCCGCCATGCGGGCCACATAGGCGGAGGCGAACGTGCCGAACGCCAGCAGCGTGCCGGTCAGCGGGTCGAACGACGGAAAGAAGACTTTGTTGAAGACCAGCGCGGACGCGGTTGCGAAGATAAAGAGGTCATACCATTCGACCGTCGTGCCAATGACGCTGGCCGCGGCGATCTTCTTCATGCTGCGAGGCGGCTGGCCCTTTTCCGGCTGCGAAGTGGGAGCATGTTCGAGATGCATGGCGCTGTCCAGGAGAAGGGGATCCGGAGACCGGACCGTTGCTGGGATACTGAAAGATCGCGGGCAAATCGGCAGCCCGCTGCGGTGTCGCTGCGGCGGCTCGATGGCGGGGCTGCGCCGCCTGCTCCGCCCGCCAGGCTTGCGGGCGCGCGGCCGGCGGTCATGGCGCGGGACGCGGCGCCGCCGGACGGCGGACGCGCAGGCGCGCGGCGGACTGCCGGCCAGGGCAGGGCGGGTCCGTCCGGCTGGCGCGCGACTCCGTCGCGCCCCGGCCCCGCGCGGGCTACCGCGAGGAACGCTGGATGTAGGCGATTACCTCGTCCGCGCTGGAGACATCCGCGTAACGGCGGCCGACGTCGCGCAGGTTGTCCCGGTGCGGCCCTTCTTCGATGTCCCCGACGCAGTCTTCCGGCACGATCGTGCGGAAGCCCCACTGGAAGCTGTCGATGGTGGATGCACGGATGCAGCCGCTGGTATTGCAGCCGGTGATGATGACGGTTTCGACCCCTTCCTTGATGAAGTAGGGAACGACCGGCGTCTGGAAGAAGATGGACGGCCCGGACTTGCACACCACGACGTCATAGTCCGGGTCGTGGATCTTCGGATCGAGGGCCGAGCTGGGATGGTCGTGCCGGAACTGCTCGCGCACGGCCGTGATCTTCCAGTGCGGCATGTCGCGCTCGGACTTGTAGGCCGTGAAGCAGGACGCGACGGGAACCCCGTGCGCGCGAGCGACGCCGAGCAGGCGCGCGGTGTTGTCCAGCCCGCGCATGACCAGCGGCGCGCCGCCCAGCGGATAGCGGGCATCCGTGAAGGCCAGTTGGTAGTCCACCACGACAATCCCGATCTTACCTTTCATGCCGATCTCGACGGCGCCGTACGAGCGATTCTTGTAGTCGTCCATTTTCCTCTCCGAATTTCCACGGTTGTTGGTTGCGGTACGGAAAAGTCTAGGACTGCGAAATACCTACAACAATACGTATCGGACACGTATGGAATTACCCTTACGGGCTGGCATCCGCGTCATGCTTGCGGGATGGCGGCGCAAGCCGTGCGCGTGGCGGCGCGGAAGTCATCCGCCGGTTCCGAAAGTCACCACGTCCGCGCTGCGCCGGCCCAGCATCGACAGCAAGCCGTCGAGCGCGGCGCGTTCGGTTTCCCCGGCCTTGGCCGCAAACGTGGCCTGCCCGTTGAAGCGCAGGCCTTGCGGTCCGGCGCTGCCTTGTCCGCTGACATCCAGCAGGCCCGCGTCGGTGCCCAGGGTCAGTGAGACGCCGGACTTGCCGTCGCCTTGCACGCGCAGCGTATAGCTGCCTACCGGATTGACGGCGGCCAGCGCGGTGGCCGCATCGCGCCAGCGCAGCTCCGCCAGCGGCCCGGCGGGCAGGCGGCCGCCCCATTCCAGCGCCTGCCAACGCAGTTCGAGCATGCCTTGCGGCGCCAGCGTGTTCCACGGCGCGCCCAGGCCCGCGAGCACGCTTGCGGGCGCGCGCAGCGATTGGGCCGACAGACCCAGGCCGCCCCAGGCGGGGCGCAGGCGCAACGGGCCTTGCAGCCAGGGATGGGTGACCACCAGGTCCAGGGGCGACCAGCGCCATTGCCACTGTACGGGCTGCGGCAGCAGGCGGCGCGCGCCCGGCGGGCCGAGCGCGATCCACGCGCTGCCGCGCCAGATCGTGCCGTCGGCCGCGGCCAGGGCCACCGGCCCCGAAGCGGGCAGCCAGCCCAGCAGCCAGTTGGCCGGCAGCACCGCCAGCGCGCCGGCCAGGGCGCTGGCGGCGCAGGCGAGCGGCAACGCGGCGCGCCGCCAGGATACAGCCAGGCGCGCCATCACGAGCCCGGCGCCTTGTCCGGCAGATCCAGCAGCAGCGTGCCGTCCACCAGGCCGGGCAGCAGCCTGCCGTAGGGATTGGCGGCGCGGACGAGGTCGGCCTGCTTCACGGTCAATCCCCAGTCCTGTTCGCAGGCCTGCAGCCAGCGCATGAGCCGCGCGGCCGGGGCCTGCGCCAGTGTGAGCCGCAGCCCGCCGTCGGCGGCAGCCAGCGCGCCCTGTTTGCTTTCCAGCCCCGCACGCGCCAGGCTGGCCTGCACGTCGGCGGCGGGCGGCAGTTCGCGCCGTGCGGCCGCCGTCTGGCGGCGCAGCGCCGCCGCGTCACGGACGAAGCCCGCCACCTGCGCGGCCTGGGCGCGCAAGGCCGGCAGCTCGGCGCGCAGGCGCTGCACGTCGCGCGCCGCCGGTTCGATGAGCAGCAGGTAGGCCAGCGCGGCGGCGGCCAGCAGCGCCAGCGCGTGCAGCAGGCGGCGCTCGCGCGCGGACAGGGCCTGGTGCCGCTGGCGGGCCTGGTCCAGCAGGGGCGCAAGCCGCGCGCGGGCGGGCGCCAGGAGCGGAGAGAGGGAGGGCAGGGGTTTCATTGCGGATTGCGGGAAAGGCGCCAGACGAGATCGCTGTCGCCGCGTTCGAGTTTCAGACCCTGGGCGGCGGCCTGCGGGACCAGGGTGGGCAGCGGCGGGCCGGCAGCGTCCAACTGCAGGGTCAGCGCGCGGCCGTCATAGCCCAGCCGGACCACGCGTTCCTGCGCGAAGGGCAGCGCCTGCGCGGCGGCGCGCGCCTGGGACAGGAAGCCGGCGGCGCCGGCCGCGCCGCGCTCGGCCTGCAGCGCTTCCAGGCCCTGGCGGGCCTGGCGCGCGGGGTCCAGCACCACGGCAATGCCGGGAAAAGCCTCGCGCACCTGCCGCGTCATGGCCTCGCGCAAGGCGCGCGCTTCTCCGCGCAGCTGGACGGCGTGCAGGTTCAGTCCGGCGATCCAGACCGCGGCGGCCGCCGCGCCCCAGCGCCGCGCGCCGCGCCAGCGCGAGCCCGAGGCGGGCGCGAGTTGAGGCAGCGCGAGCGACCAGCCCGGCGCGGGCGCGAGCCAGCGGGGATCATCCGGGCCGCGCAGCGGCGCTTCCGAAGCCGGGACGAGGCTCTGCGCCGGCGTGAGCGAGCGCACCCGCAGGCCCCGCGCAGCCAGCAGACTCCAGGCGCGCCGCAGCGGCTCGCGTGCGGTCCAGGCCACCGGGACGGCGCCGTCGCCGGCGCGCGGACCATGGCCGATGGCGAGCGCGTCGAGATCGCTGAGCACCAGCGGTTCCAGCGCGCCGCGCACCGCGGCCGGTACGCGCCCGGCCGGCAGCGCGGGAATGCGCACGCTGGCGGCGATCACGTCGGCCGGATGCAGCACCGCGTCGCAGGCAGCGTGCGGATAAGCGTGCGACAGCGCGGCCAGCGTCATTTCCCCCTGGCCCGCGCGCCGGCCGCGCCGGTCGAACCAGGCATATTCGAGCGGCGCGTCCGGCCCGAGGCTGTCCAGGGGAGGGAGGGCGATGCGCAACTGATTGCGCAGAGGGCGTGTCACGGGATTTCCCTTGTCCAGATGGGTTCGGGCGCGGCCGGCGGCGCGCTGCGCAGCAGGGTCTGCATGGACAGCCGGGCGCGTTCGTAGACCACGGTGCCGGTGGCCATGAACCAGCCGCTGGCGGTCGTGACGGCTGGCGCAGCGCCTTCGACGCCGGCGCCGGCCAGGCGGTTGGCGAAGTCGCCGCCGTTGTTGAACCAGTTGCCGCGGTCGCGTTCGCCTGCGAGGGCGCGGGCCTGGGCCAGCGAGAGGCCGGGCACGAGGGCGGCGATGACCTCGGGCGGCGCGGTGTTGACGTTGACCGTGGTCTGCGCGGGCAGCAGCGTCGCCGTCCGGCGCAGCTGGGCGCGCACGGCCGGCTCCAGGTCCAGCCGCGCGGCCAGCTCGTCCACCCCGCGCGGCAGCGGCGCGGCGGCCGGCGGGGCGGCCTGCGGCCCCTGCGAGGCGGCGGGCGCCTGCGCCTCGGCCACGGCCTCGGCCAGGCGCGGCGCCAGCGTGTCGGGCAGCCCCAGCAGCGCGAGCAGGCGACGCAGCACTTTTTCCTCGGCGGGCTGCGGCACGCCGTTGCGGGCCAGGTTGTAGAGGTTGTATTTGCCCTGTTCGTCCTGCAGGAAGCCGGAGAAGACTGCCACCCGTTCGTCGCCGGGCTGTTCGATGCGCGTGTCCAGGATGGGCGTGGCCCACACCTGGTCGTTGCGGGTGGTGGCTTCGCGGCGGGCGTGCTCGCGCACGGCCATGCGCGCCCAGTCCAGCCCGCCGGCCAGCAGCGCCAGGGCCTGGACGCGCGACTGCTCGTTCTCCATGCGCCGCACCGCGGCCGTCTGGCGCTGGAACAGGCTGGCCGACAGCGCCGCCGCGATGGCGACCACGATGAGCGCGCTGACCACGGCGGCGCCGCGTTCCCGCGGGGGGCGGCCCGGCAGTCTCATGGCAGCTCCAGCACGCGCGTGTAGCGCAGGGCGGGCGCGGCGCCGCGTTCGAGCGTGATTTCCAGGCCGGCCGGCGCGATGGTCAGCGTGGAGGCGGCGTCCACCCAGCCGCGGCCGCGCACCCAGAGCCTGAGCCGCATGGCGCGCACGCCGGGCAGCAGCAGCGCGCCGTCGCGCGTGTCGGGCAGGGGCGAGCGGGCGGCCGCCGGCCCGCTGGCGCGCCAGAGGCCGTCGGGCTTCACCTGCCAGCGCACGCGCTGCCACAGGCCGGCGCCGCCCGCGTCGGGACGCAGGATTTCCAGCATCTCGCCCTGCGTGCCGCGCAGCAGCCGCAATCCGGTGGTGATGGCGCGCGCGTCGCGGGGCGGGGCGTCGAAGGCGGGGCCGTGGTAGGAGAGCTGGATGTCGCGCGAGAGCTGGCCCAGGCTGCGGGCGATGGCGTCGGTGTCCTCGGCCTGCGCGGCCAGGTGCGCGCGCGCCGCGCCCAGGCGGTCCAGCCCGCGCCAGGCCAGCAGGCTGACCAGCGCCATCAGCGACAGCGCCGCCAGCACTTCGATGAGGGTAAAGCCGGCTTGCGCGCGGGCGGGGGGGCGGTGCGGTTTCATCGCAGGCGCGACAGCAGGCCGTTCAGGCGCAGCAGCAGGCCGCCCGAGGCGTCGCGCACGCGGACTTCGACCTGCCGGAAGCTGCGGTTCATCGAGTTCGTGAAGACCAGCTCGCAACGCATCGCCAGTCCGCCCTGCGGGCAGTCCTGCGTGCGGGCGCCGGCCTGCGGCAGCGCGCCTTCGAGCCGCAGCTGGGCCAGCGCGTTCTGCGCCGACACCAGGGCCAGCGTGCGGTCGGCCAGCGCGCGGTTGTTGGCCGCCATGAGGCCGGTGGCGCGCAGGGCCGCGCCCAGCGCCACGGCGATGATGGCCAGCGCCACCAGCACTTCGATCAGGGTGAAGCCGGCCTGCGCCGCGGGCGCGCGCCGGCGTTCAATGCAGCGCATAGCGTCCCTCGGCATCGCGCGACACGGCGACGCCGGGCGCGGCCGCGCCGGGGTTCAGGCGCACCGTGAAGGGATCGGCCACCCACTCGGGCGTGAAAGCCAGCGTCTGCTCCGGCTCGATCCGCACCTGCACGGGCGCGGCCTGCCAGGCGCGCGGGCGCAGCAGCGGGTCGTTCTCGAAACGGTCCGGTGGCGCGGGCGCGCCGTCCTGCGCGCTGGGGCCGGGCGGGCGGCCCTGGCGCTCGAAGCGCCATCCCTGCGCGTCGGCGCGCCAGCGGATGACGCGGCCGTCGCTGCGCGCCTCGCTCTGGGCCACCGCGAACGCGTCGGCCAGCCGCTCGGCGTCGGCGCGCAGGCCGTCTTCGCCGCGGCGCACCGACAGGCTCGCCATGCCGGCCGCGATGGCGACGATTACAAGCACGACGAGAATCTCGACCAGCGTGAAGCCGCGCTCACAACGCCCAGGACCCGATGTCGGCATCGCTGCCTTCGCCTCCAGGCTTGTTGTCGGCGCCCAGCGAGAAGACGTCGATCTCGCCGTGCACGCCGGGGTTCAGATACTGGTAGGGGTGCCCCCAGGGATCGGCGGGCAGCTTGTCGAGGTAGCCGCGCCAGTTCGCGGCGCCCTCGGGCTTCTCGGCCAGCGCGCGCAGGCCCTGGGCGGCGGCGGGATAGCGGCCGTTGTCCAGCCGGTAGAGCTTGAGCGCCTGCATGATGCCCGCGATGTCCTGGCGCGCCGCGACCTGGCGCGCCTGGTCGGGGCGGTCCAGCACGCGGGGCACGATCAGCGCTGCCAGGATCCCCATGATCACGATGACCACCATGATTTCGATGAGGGTGAAACCCCGCTGGCGGGCAAGCCCGCGCGCTGACTGACGCACTTTGCAACTCCGGTTCTGGATGGAGCGCCGTATTCTGGTCTTGAAATATGACAGCAACGCTAACGCGGGGCTTGCATGATGCCGCCGGGCGCGGCGGGCGCTTCGGGCGCGGCCAGCCGGCTCTGGCGCCCGGCCTGTTCCACCAGGACGGCGTCCGGCGCGACCCGGCGCAGCACGATGCCGGGCGCGGCCTCGGCGCCGGCGCGCACGGCCACGGGCGGCCCGCCGTCCACACTGAGCACCGCGGCGCCTTCGGGGCCGGCTGCGATCACGCCCAGCACCGAGATTTGCGTGGAGATGGCCTGGTCCTTGCCGAACCACAGCGCGACCGCGCCGTTGTCGGCGGCGCGCGGCGCGGGGGCGCCGAGCGCCGGCGGCGGCAGGCCGGGCGAGGGCGCGGGCAGGATGGCGCCCCACACGCCCAGGCCGGCAGCCAGCGCGAGGCAGGCGCAGGCGCGCGCGGCGCGGGGGCCGTCGGGCAGTCGGGGACGCGGCAGCGCGATCATGCGAGGCAAGGCGGGTGCGTGGAGAAAAGGAGAAAGCGCAGCACGATAGCCGCGTTTCATGACACGCCGATGGCGCGAGCCGGCGGCGCGGGCTTTCAATCGGGCACTGCGCACTGTCATGAACCTTAAACGCCGGCTCTCTAGCATGCGGCCACGCCCGGATTCGGAAGGGCGCACCTCCATTCCTACAAGGGAACACCCGCATGCAAGACATTACGCAAGCCAATCGCCGACGCCTACTCAAGATGCTGGGGGGCGCACCCATGCTGCCGCTGGGCGGCGTTACCCTGAGCGCGCTGCTGGCCGGCTGTCATTCCGATGGCGACGATGACGACGACGAGACCAGGCCGCCCGCCGCGGCCTTCTCATCGGCCTCGTTCGTGGCCATGGCCGCGCCTTCGTTGTCCGATCCCGCCGCCATGGCGACCACCACGGTGGGCTCGTCGATGGTGCTGAATTTCAGCGACGGCAGCCAGCGCACCGTGCAATTGGGCTACGAGCCGTTCTTCATGACGGGCGACAGCGTGCCCGACGGCAAGGGCGGCGCCATGGTGGCCGGCGGCTACTTCGACATCAACAACGCGCCCATCATGGACAACTCCGTGGCCGGCCAGGTGCGCCAGTTCTTCTCGAACTGTCCCGACGGCATGTCGCTGCTGGCGCTGCCCGATCCCAAGGTCGAGGGCGTGAACGGCAACACGCTGTTCGCCGTGGTGCAATTCGAATACCTTTCCATGGACCAGGCGGGCGGCGACATGTACGGCCTGCTGCCGTCGCCCATCGCGGTGCTGACGCTGGCGCAAGACCCCGCCACCGGCAAGCTGAGCCTGGTCAAGTACAGCAATGTCGACACCTCGTCGGTGCACGGCCTGTGGATCACCTGCGGCGCCAGTCTCTCGCCCTGGAACACGCACCTGTCCAGCGAGGAGTACGAGCCCGACGCCACTGTGGCGCCCACGCAGGCGTCGTTCCAGGCGTTCAGCAAGAACCTGTACGGAGACGCTGCCAAGGCCAATCCGTACCACTACGGCCACTTGCCCGAGGTGGTGGTGAATCCCGACGGCACGGGCACCATCAAGAAGCATTACTGTATGGGCCGCATTTCGCACGAGCTGATCCAGGTCATGCCCGACCAGCGCACCGCGCTGATGGGCGACGACGCCACCAACGGCGGCCTGTTCATGTTCGTGGCCGACCGCAAGGCGGACCTCTCCTCGGGCACGCTGTACGTGGCCAAGTGGACGCAGACTTCGGGCGCGGGCCCCGGCGCGGGCGCGCTGAAGTGGATCAACCTGGGCCACGCCACCAGCGACGAGATCAAGGCGCTGGCCGATCAGCTCACCGCGCCCGACATCATGGACGTGGCCACCAAAGACCCGCTGGACGCGAGCTACACCCGCATCCGCTATTCGGGCAAGGACAACTGGGTGCGCGTGGTGCGGGGCCGGGAAAAGGCCGCCGCGTTCCTGGAGACGCACCGCTACGCGGCGCTGGTGGGCGGCACGCTGGCGTTCACCAAGATGGAGGGCACGACCGTCAACATCAAGGACAAGATCGCCTACAGCGCGATGTCGCGCGTGGAGGCGTCCATGACCGACGGCTCGTCGCCCGACCTCAAGGTGGAAGGCCCCTCGGCGGGCGCGGTGTACCAGCTCCACCTGCAGGGCGGGCAGGCCGACACGTCGGGCAAGGCCATCGACAGCGAATGGGTGCCCGTGGACATGGCCGCCGTGCCGGAGCTGGTGGGAGAGGTGCTCGCCTCGCGCGATGCGCTGGGCAACACGCACAACGCCGACCGCATCTCCAACCCCGACAACCTCAAGTTCTCCGAGAAACTGCGCACGCTGTTCATCGGCGAGGACAGCGGCGGCCACGTCAACAACTTCCTGTGGGCCTACAACGTGGACACCAAGGCGCTGTCGCGCATCCTGTCGTGCCCGGTGGCGGCCGAATCCACCGGCCTGCAGGCGGTGGACGAGATCAACGGCTGGACCTACATCACCAGCAACTTCCAGCACGCGGCCGACTGGGGCCGCGTGCATTCGGTGGTCAAGCCCACGCTGGAGCCGCTGGTCAAGGCCAACTACAAGAACGGCTTCGGCGCCTCGGTGGGCTATCTCACCGGCGTGAAGATCGGCGCCTAGCGCGGCCCCCGTCCCGGATCCGGGGCGGGCGCGGCGGCCTGCGCGCCGCGTCGCGGGGTTTGCGGCCCCCTCTGCGTGCAGAGGGGGCTTTTTTCCGGCCGCGGCAGCCTGGCCGCAAAAAACCTGATCCCTCGATCAACGAATCTCCGCTTGGTTTCATGGCGGATTCACCTTCGGCCCCGATGATGGCATCCGTCATAACCAGCAGTATGCGCGAGGGAGAAGCATGCAAAGCAGAAATTGGAAACGCTGGCTCGCCACGATGGCGGCGGCCAGCCTGCTGGCCGGCTGCGGCGGCGGGGACGGCGACGATGAGGAATCGGCCCAGCCGGCGCCCCAGCCGCCCGTCACCGAGCCCGCGGCGCCGGTATCCAAGGTGTTGTTCATCGGCGTGGACGGGCTCACCTATCCGGCCTACCGGCAGGGCATGGGGACCCAGGCGCTGCCCGGTCTGGCGCAGTTTACGGTGTCGCGCGGCTGGACCGGCGGCGTGACGGGAGAAGCCACGCAGCAGCCCACCCTGGCGCTGCCGGGCTGGGCCACGCTGCTCACGGGGCTGTGGGCCGACCGCCATGGCGTGCGGTCCGACGCGGACAACCAGGCGCTCAAGGCGGACTCGCTGTTTGCGCGCATCAGGGCGGCGCATCCGCAGGCCCGCCTGGGGGCGGCCTTTCACTCGTCGCGGGTGGCCGCGCTGGCCGGCGCGGACCGGGACGCCGGCTCGCTGCAGGCGCTCACCGACTGCGCGGGCGTGGACGATTGCGTGGCCGCGCAGGCGCGCGACCGCATCAACGAGGGCTATGACGTCGTGCTGGCGCAGTTCGGCGCGCCGGGCCGCGCGGCCGCGCAGAACGGCTTCGGCGCGGCCTATGAGGCCACGCTGAAGAAGACCGACGAGTCCGTCGCAGCCCTGTACGCGCAGGTGGCGGCCCGCCGCGCCGAGCATCCCGAGGAAAACTGGCTGCTGGTGCTGGCCAGCAGCCATGGCCTGGGCAAGACCGGCACCGCGGACGGCCTGCCGCTCGCGTCCAACAAGACCGTGCTGATCGGCGCCAGCCTGCCCGCCATGCTGGGCGCGAGCGCCGACGACAGCGCGGTGGACGGGCAGTGGGATCCGGGCTGGTATGGGCTGCCGAGCGCGGCCGACGTGGCGCCGACCATTCTCGCGCATATGCAGGCCCTGCCCGCGGCCGCGGAGTACGACCTCGCGGGCGCGCCGCTGGGCGGCCAGACGGCCCTGCGCCGAGCCCTGGCGCGCACGTCCATGGACAACAAGACCGTGGCGCTCTCGTGGACGCGCGTGGGACAGCCGCCGCGGGAAATCGCGATCACGCGCGACGGCGCCGAGGTCGCGCGCCTGCCCGGCACTGCCGGTTCGTACGAGGACAGCGGCTTTTCTTTCGACACCGACGGCCTGCATACGTTGAACTACGGCATTTCGGCGGCGGGCTCGTCGGCCTCGGCGCGCGCGACCGTGAACTATGTGAAGCCGGTGCCTTTGCTGGATTCGTTGCGCAACGGACTGACCCTGCTGTTCCCGTTCGAGGGCTCGCTGGACGACCGCGCCGCCGGAGGCGGCGGCATCCTGCCCTACGACGGCGTCCAGGCGCCCGCCTACGCCGACCCCGGCATCTTCGGGCAATCCCTGAAGAACGAACGCGGCACCGCCGCCATGGGCGCCTTCCGGCTGGAGTACCCGGCCGGCCTGCTGGACACGCTGTCCGCCTTCACCATCGGCTTCTGGTACCAGTCGGACGGCGTGGGCAACGACAAGCCCATCGTGTCCAACAAGGACTACAACAGCGGCGGCAACCCCGGCATCACCATTGCGCAATGGGCGGGCGCGGAGCTGCGCTTCAACCTGGGCGGCAGCGGCCGGGTGGACATCAACGGTCTGAAGTTCACGGCCAACAAGCCGGTCTACATCGCGATGACGGTGGACAAGGCCGCGAAGAAGCTGAGCGCCTACGTGTACGACGCCGAGCTGGGCTTCATGAGCCGTTCCGTCTCCACCGGATCGGTGGACCTGGGCAAGGTGGCCGGCGTTTTCGGGCCGCACCTGGGCCTGAACGAAGACGGGCGCGGCACCTACAACGCCTGCTGCAGCTACGACAAGAGCCCTTCCACCATGTATTTCGACGACCTGGCGCTCTGGTCGCGCGCGCTCACGCCGGACGAGGTCAAGTCGCTCGCGCTATCGGGCAAGTCGGTGTCCGCGCTGCTGCCCTGAGATTTTCCCTTCCCCCATCGTTTTCCCTGAAGCACCGAGGAAACAAGCCATGAACCACTCCCTGATCCTGCGCCGCCTGCTGCGGGCCGGCGCCGTGCTGGCGCTGTCCGCGGCCCTGGCGGCCTGCGGCGGCGATGACGACGACGCCACGCCGCCTCCCGACAACGGCTCGCAGCCCGAGACGCCGCAGCCGCAGCCGCCCGCCAGGCCCGAGCTGCGCTGCGCGCCCTGATCGCAACGGCCCACCATCCGCCACACAGGAAATCGCATCCGTGAAGTCAGAAAAAGATTCCGTCCACGCCGGCAAGCGCCGCTTCCTGCGCACCACTGCGCTGTCCGCGGCCGGCGCCGCCGCGCTGTCCGCGTTCCCGCCCGCCATCCGCCGGGCGCTGGCCATTCCCGCCAACAACCGCACCGGCACGATCAACGATGTGGAGCACGTGGTCATCCTGATGCAGGAAAACCGCTCCTTCGACATGTATTTCGGCACCTACAAAGGCGTGCGCGGCTTCGGCGACCGGCTGACCATTCCGCTGCCGGAAGGCCGCTCGGTATGGGAGCAGCACAACGGCACGCGCGTGGTCATGCCTTACCACCTGGACAGCACGCAGGGCAACGCGCAGCGCGTGTCGGGCACTCCGCACGATTATGTAGACGCGCAAATGGCCTGGGACGGCGGCCGCATGCACCAATGGCCGCGCTACAAGCAGAACCAGTCCATGGGCTACTACCGGCGGCAGGAAGTGGAGTTCCAGTTCGCGCTGGCCGAGGCCTTCACGCTGTGCGACGCCTACCATTGCTCGCATCACGGCGGCACCAATACCAATCGGCTGTTCCACTGGACCGGCACCAACGATCCGCTGGGCGAGGGCAACGGACCGTCCACCCGCAACCAGTGGGACGACCTGGGCGATCCGTCCGTCGGCTGGACCTGGAAGACCTATCCCGAGCGGCTGCAGGAAGCCGGCGTGAGCTGGAAGCTCTACCAGAACCTGCCGGAGAACTACACCGACAACCCGCTGGCCGGCTTCCAGCAGTACCGCCGCGCCAACGCGCAGGCCGGCAACCAGGCCAGCGGCGCGCCGTACCCGGCCTGGACTCCCGCGGCCGACGCTTCCAATCCGCTCTACAAGGGCGTGGCCAACACCATGCCCGACGGCGGCTTCCTGCAGGCGCTGCGCGACGACGTCATGGCGGGCGCGCTGCCGCAAGTGTCGTGGATCGTGGCGCCCGCCACGTATTCCGAGCACCCGGGGCCATCCAGCCCCGTGCAGGGCGCCTGGTACATCCAGGAGACGCTGGACGCGCTCACCGCCAACCCCGAAGTCTGGAGCAAGACGGTGCTGCTCATCAACTTCGACGAGAACGACGGCTTCTTCGACCACGTGCCGCCGCCGGCCGCGCCCTCGATCAACCCCGACGGTTCGCAGGCCGGGGCGTCCACGGTCGCCACCGACCTCGAGCGTCACACCCGCGCCTCGGCGCAGGACCCGGCGGACAACCGGGTATACGGCCCCGGGCCGCGCGTGCCCATGTATGTGGTGTCGCCCTGGAGCCGGGGAGGGTGGGTCAACTCCGAGGCGTTCGACCACACCTCGGTGCTGCGTTTCCTGGAGGCCCGCTTCGGCGTGCGCGAGGAGAACATCAGCCCCTGGCGCCGCGCCGTGCTGGGCGACCTGACCTCGGCTTTCAACTTCGCCACGCCCAACAACGAGCAGTTGCCCGACCTGAACCTGCTGACGCGCGCCGGCGCCGACCAGTTGCGCGCCGCGCAGCAGGCGCTGGCGGCGGTGCCGCTGCCCGACGCGACGGCGCAGGCGCGGCCCGTGCAGGAAACCGGGGTGCGCTATTCGCGGCCGCTGCCCTACGAACTGCACACCAGCGGCCGCGCCCAGGCCGGCTCGGCCGCCATGTGGCTGGTTTTCGCCAACAGCGGCCGCGCCGGCGCGGTGTTCCATGTGTACGACCGCCTGCATCTGGACCGGCTGCCGCGCCGCTACACGGTGGAGCCGGGCAAGCAGCTCGAAGGCAGCTGGGACGCGGCCGGCGACGGCGGCAAGTACGATCTGTGGGTGCTCGGCCCCAACGGCTACCACCGGCACTTCGCGGGCGACCTGTCGCTGGCGCGCGCGGCGGGCCTGGAGCCGGAGATCCGCGTCTGCTACGACGTGGCCAACGGCAACGTGTACGCGAGCTTCATCAATACCGGCACGGCCGCCTGCACTTTCGTCGTCACGCCCAACGCGTACTACGCCAACCACGAGCGCTGGACATTCACGGTGCCGGCCGGCGCCCAGGTGGAAGAGCACTGGGCGCTGGCGGCCAGCGGCGGCTGGTACGACTTCAGCGTCGGCCTGGCGGAAGACCCGGCCTATCTGCGCCGTTTCGCGGGCCGGGTGGAAACGGGCAAGCCCTCGGTGACCGACCCGGCCATGGGACTGGCCTGACGCGCGGGCGGCGCGGGCGGTTCAGGCCGAGGCCTGCGCCGCCCGCGCCTGGAAGGCCGCCGCGCATTCGGCGCAGATGGCGGCCGTGATGCCCTGGCGGGCATGCTCGCGGCGTTCGAGCATGCCCACCGCCCGCATCGCCGGTCCCAGATCGGCCGGCAAGGGCAGGATGCGCAGCGCGGGGCTGGCCTGCCAGTTGGCGCCATTGATGAGCGGCAGCAGGGTGACGCCCACCTCCTGGCGCACCAGCTCCACCAGGGTCTCGATGGCATTGAGTTCCAGGAATTCGTTCAGCGCCACGCCCAGCCGGCGCAGCAGGCGGTCGATCTGCAGGCCGGTGCGCTGCGTGCGGTCGAAGCGCAGGAAAGGATTGCGCGTCAGCACCTCGCGCACGTCCGCGCCCGGGGCGGAGGGCGGCGCCAGCACCACCAGCGGTTCTTCATAGAGCGGCACCCAGCGCGTGCTGGCCATCTTGCGCCCGGCCTCCACCAGGAAGGCCGCGTCCAGCTCGCCGTCCTCGACCTTGCCCGCCAGTTCGCTGGCCTTGCCCGACAGCACGCGCACGTCCAGCCGGGGGTGCCGTTTCTTCAGGCCCGACACAACCTTGGAGAGCGTGCCCATGCAGGAGACGATGCTGCCTACCGACACCGAGCCGGCCAGTTCACCGGGGGCCGTGCGCGGAAGCTTCATTCGGTCGTATAAATCAAGCAACTGCTTGATTTCTGGAAGCAACTCCCGTCCGGCCGCATTGAGAATGGCGAGGCGGCCGCTGCGGTCGAACAGCTCGCGCCCGAGTTCGGCCTCCAGGGAGCGCATCTGGAAGCTCACCGCCGCCTGGGTGAGCGCGACCTGCTCGGCGGCCTCGGAGAACGATCCATGGTGCGCGACGGCCAGGAACGTCCGGAAAAAGCGGATCGTGCTCATAAGAATTTTTTAAATGACAGAACAAAAATTCAAATTGATTTAATTAAATCACGAGAGTAACGTCCCTGGCTTCCCCTTTCCGGCTTGCATTGCGAGACCCCTATGAAGACCTTCGACTGGGCCAATCCCTATCCCTCCGTGCGCATCCCGCTGTTTGCCCGCAACGTGGTGTCCACTTCGCATCCGCTGGCCGCGCAGGCCGGCCTGCGCATGCTGCTCAAGGGCGGCAACGCCGTCGACGCCGCCATCGCGGCGGCGGCCACCATCGTGCTGGTGGAGCCGGTTTCCTGCGGCCTGGGCGGCGACTGCTTCGCCATCGTCTGGGACGGCAAGCAGCTGCATGGCCTGAATTCCTCGGGCGTGGCGCCGGCGGCCTGGAATGTGGAGTATTTCAAGCGCAAGTACGGCACCGGCCCCAACGGCCTGGCGATCCAGCCCAAGCGCGGCTGGGACGCGGTAACGGTGCCCGGCGTGGTGGCCGGCTGGGCCGCGCTGCACGAGAAGCTGGGCAAGCTGCCGTTCGAGCAGTTGTTCGAGCCCGCCATCGAAATCGCCGAGCGCGGCTACGCCGTGCCTCCGGTCGTGGCGCACAAGTGGGCCGCCGCCGCCAGCGAGTTGAGCGAACAGCCGGGCTATGCCCAGGCGTTCATGCCGCAAGGCCGCGCGCCCAAGGTGGGCGAGCATTTCCGTTTCCCCGACGCCGCCTACACGCTGCGCCGCATCGCCGCCAGCAAGGGCCGCGACTTCTACGAAGGCGAGCTGGCCGAGCGCATTGCCGCCTTCAGCAAGGAGTGCGGCGGCGCGATGACGCTGGACGACCTGCGCAACTACCGTCCGGATTGGGTCAAGCCCATTTCCAAGTCGTACCGCGGCTACGAGCTGCACGAGATCCCGCCCAATGGCCAGGGCATCGCGGCGCTGATGGCGCTGGGCATCCTGGAGCATTTCGACATGGCCGGCATGCCGGTGGACTCCGTGCAGTCGCAGCACGTGCAGATCGAGGCCATGAAACTGGCCTTCGCCGACCTGTACCGCTATGTGGCGGACCCGCGCGCCATGGCGGTCACGCCCGAGCAGATGCTCTCCGACGCCTACCTGGCGAGCCGCGCCAAGCTGATCCGCCTGGACCGCGCCACGCATTTCGAGGCGGGGCGCCCGCATGCCGGCGGCACCATCTATCTCACCGCCGCCGACGAAAGCGGCATGATGATCTCGTTCATCCAGTCCAACTACATGGGCTTCGGCTCGGGCGTGGTGGTGCCGGGCACGGGCATCAGCCTGCAGAACCGCGGCGTGGGCTTTTCGATGGATCCCAAGTCGGCCAACGTGGTCGAAGGCGGCAAGCGGCCGTTCCACACCATTATCCCGGGGTTCCTCACGCGCGGCGGCAAGCCGGTCATGAGTTTCGGCGTCATGGGCGGCGACATGCAGCCCCAGGGCCACCTGCAGACCGTGGTGCGCATGCTCGACTACCACCAGCAGCCCCAGGCCGCGTGCTGCGCCCCGCGCTGGAAGGTCAACCGCGACTTCACGCTCGATATCGAAACCTCGATGCCGGCCGGCACCGTTGCCGGCCTGCGGCAATTGGGGCATGCTTTGAAGTCGGTCGACGATCCGTACATGGATTTCGGCGCCGGCCAGTTCATCTGGCGCATGTCCGAAAGCGACAACGAACTGGGCTATGTGGCCGCCAGCGACAGCCGCCGCGACGGCCAGGCCGTCGGCTTCTGATCATTCTCCGCGGTCCGCTTCGGCGGGCCGCGGTCCGTGCACCACAAGGGGAAACTCCATAATGAAACGCCTGACCCTCACCTTCGGCGGCGCGCTGCTGGCGCTGGCCGCGGGCGCGGCCTGCGCCCAGAATTTCCGCATCGGCCTGCAGGAAGACCCGGACATCCTGGACCCGCATCGCGCCCGCACCTATGTGGGCCGCATCGTTTTCACGTCGCTGTGCGACAAGCTCGTCGACATCGATCCCAAGCTGCATTTCGTGCCGCAACTGGCCACCTCGTGGACGTTCAGCCCCGACAACAAGGTGCTGACCTTCAAGCTGCGCACCGACGCGCTGTTTCACGACGGCAGCAAGTTCGACGCGGCCGCCGCCAAGGCCAACCTGGAGCGCGCCATGACGCTGCCCGACAGCCTGCGCAAGGGTGAGCTGCGCTCGATCGAGAAGGTGGAAGCGCCCGATCCCCAGACGCTGGTGCTGACGCTCAAGCAGCCCGACGCCACGCTGCTGGCGCAGCTTTCCGACCGCGCCGGCATGATGCTCTCGCCCAAGACCTTCACCGACGACGTGGCCGCCGTGGGACGCAAGCCCGTCTGCTCGGGCCCCTACAAGTTCGTCGAGCGCGTGCAGAACGACCGCATCGTGCTCGAGAAGTTCGACAAGTACTACGACGCCAAGGACTACGCCTTCCAGCGCGTGACTTTCCTGCCCATTCCGGACACCACCGTGCGCCTGTCCAACCTGCGCGCGGGCGACCTGGACATGCTGGAGCGGCTCAACCCCTCCGACGCCGCGCAGGTCAAGGGCGATTCCAGCCTGCAGTTCGCGCCGGTGGCGGGGCTGGGCTTTCAGCAGTTCATGTTCAACATCGCCAACGGCAAGCGCGCCGAAGACAATCCGTTCAAGGACAAGCGCGTGCGCCAGGCGTTCCAGTACGCCATCGACCGCGACGCCATCAACGAGGTGATCGGCGGCGGCATCTTCCAGCCCGCCCAGCAGCCGTTCCCGCCGGCCAGCCCCTACCACAGCGACAAGTTCCCGGTCACCAAGCGCGACGTGGCCAAGGCGCGCGCGCTGCTCAAGCAGGCCGGCTTGGAGCGCGTGAAGGCCGAGCTCATGTTCGGCAACAACACCACCACCTCGTCGGTGGCCGAAATGGTGCAGGCCATGGCGTCCGAGGCAGGCTTCGACCTGTCGTTGCGGCCCACGGAATACGCCGCCCTGCAGAAGGAATCGGCCGGCGGCAACTTCCAGGCGGTCATGCTGGGCTGGTCGGGCCGGGTCGATCCGGACGGCAACATCCATGCCTTCGTGACCTGCAAGGGCGCTTTGAACGACGCCCACTACTGCAACCCCGAAGTGGACAAGCTGCTCAACGAGGCGCGCACCGTCACCGACGAGGCCAGGCGCCGCGCCATCTACGACCAGGCCCAGGCCATCATCCAGGACGAGCTGCCGGGCGTCTACACGTATTACCAGCCGTGGCCGTTCGCGCTGTCGCGCAAGGTCAAGGGCTTCACGCCCTATCCCGACGGCATGATCCGGCTCAAGGGCGTCAGCCTGGCCCAGAAGTGAGGCGGGGGCCCGCCAGGGCCCCCGTTCCCGGCGGCAGGCGCGGCGCATCCGGCGCCGGCCTGCCGCGCTTGTTTGACGGTTGTTCCCCATGCTTAAACTCATCCTGCGCCGCGTGATCGTCGCGATACCGACACTGATACTGGTGTCGATGATCGTCTTCATGCTGCAGAAGATCCTGCCGGGCGACCCGGTGCTGACCCTGGCCGGCGAAGAGCGCGACCCGGCCGTGCTGGACTACCTGCGCGAGAAATACCGCCTGAACGATCCGCTGCCGGTGCAATATGCGGCCTGGGCGGGCCAGGTCCTGCAGGGCGACCTGGGCAAGTCCCTGCGCACCGACGTGCCCGTCACCACGCTCATCGGCCAGAAGCTGCCCGTCACCTTGCAACTGGCCGCCATGGCCATGTTCTTCGCGCTGCTGGTGGGCATACCCATGGGCATCATCGCCGCCGTGCGCAAAGGCAAGCCCATCGAGATGGGGGCCAACATCGCGGCCCTGTCGGGCATGTCGATTCCCAATTTCTGGCTGGGCATCATTCTCATCATGGTGGTGTCGGTGCAATGGAAGCTGCTGCCGGCCTCGGGCTACGTGTCGCCCGCCGAGGACTTCTGGCTGTCCATCAAGACCATGCTGATGCCTTCGCTGGTGCTGTCCACCGCCATTGCCGCCTATCTCATGCGCCACACCCGTTCGGCCATGCTGGAGGCGCTGTCGGCCGACTACGTGCGCACGGCGCGCGCCAAGGGCGTGTCGCCGCGCCGGGTGGTGTTGCGCCATGCGCTGCGCAACGCGCTGATGCCCATCGTGACGCTGGTCACGCTGCTCTTCGGCGAACTGCTGGCCGGGGCCGTGCTCACGGAACAGGTCTTCACGATTCCCGGCTTCGGCAAGCTGGTGGTGGACGCGGTGTTCACCCGCGACTACGCCGTGGTGCAGGGCGTGGTGCTCTGCGTGGCGGTGGGCTTCATCCTGATGAACCTGCTGGCCGACATTCTCTACATCCTGGTCAATCCCCGCCTGAGGCATTCATGAGCGTCATTTCTCCGACGGCGCAGGCCGTCACGCCGCCCGGGAGCCGCAGCCGCGCCTGGGGCAAATTCAAGCGCAATCGCGTGGCCATGCTGGGCCTGGCGATCGTGCTGTTCTTCGTCGTCATCGCCCTGCTGGCGCCCTGGGTGGCCAACCACGATCCGTTCCAGACCAGCTTCACCACCATCCGCAAGGCGCCCTCGGCCTCCTACTGGCTGGGCACCGACGAACTGGGCCGCGACATCTTCAGCCGCATGGTCTACGGGGCGCGCGCCTCGCTCATGGCGGGCCTGGTGTCGGTGCTGATCGCGCTCGTCGCGGGCGTGCCGTTCGGCCTGGCGGCCGGCTACTTCGGCGGCTGGACCGACAGCATCATCTCGCGCGCGACGGAGGCGCTGCTGGCGATTCCGTTCCTCATCCTGGCCATCGCGCTGGCGGCCTTCCTGGGGCCCAGCCTCACCAACGCCATGATCGCCATCGGCGTGTCGGCCGCGCCCAAGTTCATCCGGCTCACGCGCGGGCAGGTGCTGGCCGTCAAGAGCGAAGACTACGTGCAGAGCGCGCGCGCCCTGGGGGCCTCCGACCTGCGCATCATCGCGCGGCACGTGTTCCCCAACGTGATGCCGCCGCTCATCGTGCAGGCCACCATCACCATCGCCACGGCCATCATCGCCGAGGCCAGCCTCTCGTTCCTGGGCCTGGGCCTGCAGCCGCCCAACCCGTCCTGGGGCTCGATGCTGAACACGGCCAAGAACTTCATGACCCAGGCGCCCTGGATGTCCCTCTTTCCCGGCTCGGCCATCTTCCTGGTGGTGCTGGGCTTCAATCTGCTGGGCGACGGCCTGCGCGACGCGCTCGATCCGCGACAAGACAAGTAACCTCGACATGGCAACAATGGATTCCCAACGCGTCGTGCAGGTCGATGGCCTGACCGTGCGCTTCAAGACCCCCGAGCGCGTCGTGGAAGCGGTGCGCGACGTATCGTTTCATGTGAACCGCGGCGAAACCTTGGCCATCGTGGGCGAGTCCGGTTCGGGCAAATCCGTCACCTCCCTGGCGCTGATGCGCCTGGTGGAATACGGCGGCGGCCGCATCGTCAACGGCGACATCCTGCTGCGCCGCCGCAGCGGCGAGGTGCTGGACCTGGTCAAGGCGCCCGACGCCACGCTGCAGCGCGTGCGCGGGGCCGACGTGGCCATGATCTTCCAGGAGCCCATGACCTCGCTGAACCCCAGCTTCACCGCCGGCAACCAGATCGCCGAGGCGCTGCAGCTGCACCAGGGGCTGGACGCGGCGGCCGCGCGCGCCGAAACGCTGCGCATACTCGAGCGCGTGCGCATCCCCGAGGCCCGCGCCATCCTGGACCGCTATCCGCACCAGCTCTCCGGCGGCATGCGCCAGCGCGTCATGATCGCCATGGCGCTTTCCTGCAAGCCGCAACTGCTCATCGCCGATGAACCCACCACCGCGCTGGACGTGACCATCCAGGCGCAGATCCTGCAGCTTATCCGCCAGCTCCAGGAAGAAATGGACATGGGCGTGATCTTCATCACGCACGACATGGGCGTGGTGGCCGAGGTGGCCGACCGCGTGCTGGTCATGTACCGCGGCGACAAGGTCGAGGAGGGCGGCTGCGACGAGGTGTTCGCGCAGCCCCGCCATGCCTACACGCGCGCGCTGCTGTCGGCCGTGCCGCGCCTGGGCGCCATGCACGGCACCGGCGAGCCCGCGCCTTTCCCGCTGCTGCGCGTGGAGGAGGCGGCCGAAGGCGCGCAGCCCGCTCCCGCCGCGCCGGCGCAGGGCAGCACGGTGCGCCGCGAGCACGGCCCGGTCCTGAAGGTGCGCGACCTGACCACCCGCTTCGACATCGCGGGCGGCATCCTGGGCCGCGTGCGCCAGCGCGTGCACGCCGTGGAGAAGGTCAGCTTCGATCTCTATCCCGGCGAAACCCTGTCGCTGGTGGGCGAATCGGGCTGCGGCAAGACCACCACCGGCCGCTCGCTGCTGCAACTGGTCAAGCCCACCTCGGGCACCATCGAGTTCGACGGCAAGAACATCGGTTCGCTGCGCGGCGCGGCCATGCAGACGCTGCGCCAGCACATCCAGTTCATTTTCCAGGACCCCTTCGCCTCGCTCGATCCGCGCATGACGGTGGGCTATTCCATCATGGAGCCGCTGCTCATCCACGGCGTGGCGCGCGGCAAGGCGGCCCAGGAACGGGTCCGCTGGCTCATGGACAAATGCGGCCTGGCGCCCGAAATGATCGACCGCTATCCGCACGAGTTTTCCGGCGGCCAGCGCCAGCGCATCTGCATCGCGCGGGCCCTGGCGCTGAACCCCAAGGTGGTGATCGCCGACGAGTCGGTATCGGCGCTGGACGTGTCCATCCAGGCCCAGATCGTCAACCTGCTGCTCGACCTGCAGCGCGAGCTGGGCGTGTCGTTCCTCTTCATTTCGCACGACATGGCCGTGGTGGAGCGCATCAGCCACCGCGTGGCCGTGATGTACCTGGGCCAGATCGTGGAAATCGGGCCGCGCCGCGCCATCTTCGAGAACCCGCAGCACCCGTACACGAAGAAGCTCATGGCCGCGGTTCCCATCGCCGATCCGCAGCGGCGGCACCGCGAGCGCTCGCTGCTGGTCGACGAGATTCCCAGTCCGGTGCGCAAGGTGGGCGACGATCCCGTGGTGCAGCCGCTGGCGCAGGTGGGCGAGGGGCACTTCGTGGCCCGGCATCCCATCGGCGTGTATTGAAGGGCGCGCTTCCCCGCCGCCGGCGCGCGTCTTTCGGGGCGTCGCCGGCGGCGTTTCCGTCTTTGCGGCTGTCCTGGGCAGACGCCTCCGCCAGGAAGCGCCGCCAGCCTGTTTGTGGAACAAACAGTTCAGGGTAAACATTAATGGATCATGTGTTTCATGGGCGTTTACGATGCAGCACGCAGACGTAGAACCGCCCAGGGGAATCCATGCCATACCGACTGAAACACGCAGTTGCCGCCCTGTGCGCCGCCGCGGCCGCGCTGCTCGCGCCGGCCAGCCACGGCCAGGATTTTCCTTCCAGGCCGCTGCGGCTCGTCGTGCCCTCCGCGCCGGGCGGGTCGCCCGACACGGTCATGCGCCTCCTGGCGCAGGAAGCCGCCAGGCGCCTGGGCCAGCCTGTGGTCGTCGAGAACAAGCCGGGCTCTTCCGGCATCGCGGGCATCCTGGAGGTATACCGCGCCGCCCCTGACGGCTATACGCTGGGCTACGCCAACAACGTCACGCTGGCCATCAACCGCAGCACCTTCGCCAAGCTGCCCTACGACCCGCGCGAACTCAAGCCGGTCGTTTTCGTGCTCAAGGTGGCCAATATCCTGGCGGTCAATCCGGAAATGCCGGTGCGCAGCCTCGCCGAGTTCGTGGACTACGCGCGCAGGCATCCGGACGAGGTCACCTACGCCTCGCCGGGGCAGGGCACTTCCGGCCACCTGACGGGCGAGCTGCTGGCTCAGTCGTCGGGGCTGAAAATGGTGCACGTGCCTTACCGGGGCAGCCCCGCCGCCACCACGGATGTCATCGGCGGCCAGGTCGACGCCATTTTCGACAACACGATCAGCATCACGCCCCACATCCGGTCCGGCAAGCTGCGCCCGCTGGCCATCACCAGCCTGCGGCGTTCGCCGCAGTTTCCGGACCTGCCCACGGTGGCCGAAAGCGCGCTGCCCGGCTTCGAGGGCGTGGCCTGGGGCGGCATCGTGGCGCCGCCCGGCACGCCGGACGCGCTCATCGACAGGCTCAATCGCTGCTTCAACGAGGCGCTGGCGGACCCCGCCGTGCGGTCGCGGCTCATGGCCATCGGCAACGACGAGATCGTGGGCGGCCCGCCGCAGGCGCTTTTCGACTATGCGGAACGGGAAACCGCCAAATGGGCCGGGGTGGTGCGGGCCGCCCGGCTGCCGGTGCAATAGGCAACAGGGCGGCCGGACGGGGGCGCGATTCAGCGCCGTTCCAGGGCCAGCCGCAGGCCGAAGGCGATGAACACGCCGCCGGTCAGCCGGTCCAGCGCGCGCATGACCGCCGGACGGGACAGCCAGCGCGCGAGCGGGCGGGTCGCGGCCACCAGCACGGCGAACCATGCCACGCCCAGGGCGGCATGGACCGCGGCCAGCAGCAGGCTGAACGACAGCACGTCGGCGCCGGCGGGAATGAACTGGGGCAGGAAGGTCACGTAGAAAATGCCCACCTTGGGATTGAGGGCGTTCGTCAGGCAGCCGCGCAGAAACCAGCCGGACGCGCCCGCGCGCTCCGCGCGCGCGGCCGGCACCGGCACGGGGCCGGCCGCGGCGGCGGGGCCCGCGCTCCGGCCGGGCAGGGTGCGCCACAGCAGGCGCGCGCCCAGGTAAAAGAGGTAGACCGCCGCGCACAGGCGCAGGACGTCGTAGGCGCTGCGCGACACCGCCAGCAGCGATCCCAGGCCCAGCGCCGCGATCACGCCCCAGAGCAGGCAGCCCGTGCAGATTCCGAGGCCCGCCATCAGGGCGCGGCGGCCGCCTTCGATGGCGGCGGTGCGCAAGACCAGGGCGGTGTCCAGGCCGGGCGTCACGGTCAGGACGGCGGCGGCGAGCGCAAAGGCGAGCAGGGCGGCGGTAGCGGTCATGGCGGGCAGCGCGTCGGGGCGGTGGCGCCAGTGTAGCGCCGGCCGGGGGCGGTATCATTGCCGCCTTCCCATATTTTTCCGCCGGATTCGCCCATGGCCCTGCGCGCCACCATTTACAAGGCCGACCTCAACGTCGCCGACACCGACCGCCACTATTACGGCAGCCATGCCCTGACCGTGGCCCGCCATCCCTCGGAAACGGACGAGCGCATGATGGTGCGGCTGGCCGCCTACGCGCTCCACGCCAGCGCAGACCTGGCCTTCACCAAGGGCCTGAGCGAAACCGACGAGCCCGACCTCTGGGAAAAAGACCTCACCGGGGCCGTGCGCCGCTGGATCGAGGTGGGACAGCCCGAGGAGCGCCGCATCCTGCGCGCCTGCGGCAAGGCCGAGGAAGTCATCATCTACTGCTACGGCGGCTCGGCCAGCCGGATCTGGTGGGACGGCGTGCGCAACAAGGTGGAGCGCGCGCGCAACCTGCGGGTGGTCAACCTGCCCTCGGAACAGACCCGCGCGCTGGCGGCGCTGGCCGAACGCACCATGCGGCTCAACGCCAATGTGGCCGACGGCGTGCTGTACCTGTCCGCCGACAAGGGCGAGGTCACGCTGGAACCGCAAGCCTGGCGTTAGGGCGTGTCGGCGCGCCGCAGGCATGCCGGCTTTCGCTCCTCAATTAATTAATGCCGAAACGCGCCGCAACGTGACAAAATGTCAGCGCGTCCGGCTTGACTCGGGGCGCGACCGGAGCCCATTTGCCATCACGACGGGACATGCGCGCGACACGTGAAACCGCCATGCCGCTGCTTGCCGAAGGCGGCGCGGAACCGGCGGCGGCGTCCGCAGCGGACGCGGCGCTGCGGAGGCTGTGCGGGCTGGCGGCCAGCCATTTCTCCGTCGACCTGGCGCTGGTGACTCCGGATGCCGAAGCCGCCGCCTGGCCGGCCGGCGGGGCGGGCGCCCCGCTGCCGCAGCCGTACGCCCACTGCCATTTCCATGCCGCCTGCGCGCTCGAAGGCGCCGACGGCCGCCCGTTGGGCGCGTTCCGCCTGTTGCGCCGGCAGCCGCGGCCCTGGTCCGGCGAAGACGTGGCGGCGCTGCGCGATTTCGCCGCGCTCGCCGCGGCCGTGATGGCGCAGCGCTCCCCGCCGGCCGGCGACGCGTCCTGGCGAGACGAGGCGCGCAAGCTGGAACTGGCCGTGGAGGGCAGCGGCACGGGTGTGTGGGACCGCAACGTGGTCACCGGCCAGATCCATTACTCGGCGGGCTGGAAGGCCCTCCTGGGCTACGGCCCGCACGAGCTTTCCGACCGCATCGAAGACGCCTACGGCCGCCTGCATCCCGACGACGCGGCCTACGTGCGGGAAGCGATGCAGGCGCATTTCGACGGCAAGACCGACGCCTACGAAGTCGAGCACCGCGTGCGCTGCAAGAACGGCTCCTACAAATGGATCTGCAGCCGGGGCAAGGTGGTCAGCCGCGACGCGCAGGGCCGGGCGCTGCGCATGATAGGCACCACCACCGACATCACCGCCATGCGCGTCATGGCCGAGCGGCTGCAGCGCACGGCGGACCTGGTGGTGAATCTTACCGATGCGGTGCCCGGCCTGGTATTCCAGTTCCGCTACCGCGGCGACGGCGATTCGCGGTTCACCTACGTGAGCGCGGGCATCGCCGACATGTTCGGCCTGACGCCGGCCGAGGCGGTGGCCGATCCGCTGGCGGTGGAACGCCGGGTGCACGCGGAAGACCTGGCGGCTTACCGGGCCTCGCTGCGCGCCGCCATGGCCGGCCAGGCATGCTGGCGCCTGGAGTTCCGCGTCTGCCTGCCCGGCCTGGGCACGCGCTGGCGCCAGGGGGAGGCCCGCCCGCAGACCGGGCCGGACGGCGACATGGTGTGGCACGGCTTCATCACCGACATCACCGATCGCAAGCGGGCCGAATTCGAGCTGCGCGAACTGGCCGCCACCGACGCGCTCACCGCACTGCCCAACCGCCGCCATTTCATGGCCCGCATCGCCGAGGAACTGGCGCGCATCCGGCGCCATGGCGGCCCGGACGCCGCCGTGCTGATGTGCGACCTGGACCATTTCAAGCGCATCAACGACACCTGGGGCCATGCCGCGGGCGACAGCGTGCTCCAGCAATTCGCCCAGACCTTGCGCGGGCAATTGCGGACCAGCGACGTGGGCGGGCGCATCGGGGGCGAGGAGTTTGCCGTGCTGCTGCCCGGCGCCGCGCTCGACGACGCGCACCGTTTCGCCGTGCGCCTGCAGGAATGCGTGGCTGCCTCGTCGTTCACCGCCGGCGGGCGCGGCATCGCGCTGACGGTCAGTATCGGCATCGCCGCCATGCACTGGCGCGACGAGAACGCGGAACTCGCCCTGAACCGCAGCGACCGCGCGCTCTACAACGCCAAGCAGCGCGGGCGCAACCGCATCGAATGGCAGGCCGATCCGCCGGCGGGCGCGTCGCGTTGAGGGCGGGCGGCGGCCTTCAGTCTTGCAGGAAGCGCGCCGGCATGGCGTCGCGGTACGGGAAGATCCCGAAGTACGGCCGCGCCTCGCGCAGCACGCGGCGCATCGACGGGCGGGCCAGCAGGCGCTCGAAGTAGGCGGCCAGGCCGTCCAGCGCGGGCGGGAACGGATGCACGATGGCGGCGTAGAACAGGGCCGGGGCGGCCGCGCAGTCCGCCAGCGTGAAGGCGTTGCCCGCCGCCCAGTCGTGGCGGCGCGCGCGCTCGTCGATCATGGCGTAGGCGGTGTTCAGGGTCTGGCGGGCGGCGGCCACGCCCTGCGGGTCGCGCGCGTTTTCCGGGTGCAGGCGGTCGAGCACGATCTTCTGCATCGGAACCGAGACGTACTGGTCGAAGAAGCGGTCCCAGAGCCGCGCCTGCAGCCGGGCGTCGGGATCCTGCGGCAGCAGGGACGCGGGGCCGGGGCGGCGCGCCTGGACGTACTCGATGATGATGCTGCTTTCCGGCACCGCCCGGCCGGCGTCTTCGTCGCGCAGCAGCGGGATCTTGCCCACCGGCCATGCGTCGCGCACGGGCGCGGCCGATTCGGGGTCCTGCAGATCCACCGTCACCGCCCGGAACGGCACCTCGCTTTCATAAAAGGCGATCAGCACCTTGTGGCAGAACGACGCCAGCGGGTGCAGGTAGAGCGTCAAAGCCATGGCATGTCTCCTTGCCTGGGGGGCAGGACACTATAAGCCGGCCATGGCGGCGCGCGGAAAAAAGTTCAGCGCGCGCCCGGCGTGCGCTGGTGGGGCCGCAGCGGCGGGGCGGGGCGCCGCCCGGCGATTTCCCAGAAAGCGGGCAGGAAACCCTCGGCCACCAGCAGCGGCTCGCCCAGGCGCCAGAATACCGAGCGCCGCGCCCAGACATCGGCGCGAGCGCCGGGCCGCGCGGCCAGCACACGGGCGGCGGTGGCGTGAAAAGGCACTTCCGGCGACAGCCGGCGGCAGGCGAAGGGCGAACGCTGCACCGTGCGGTCGTGGTAGAGCATGTCGGCCAGGGGCCGGGTCGAAAGACGGCGCATGCCCTGCCAGGGGCCGTGCGAGGCCCGCAGCGGCGTCAGGCTGCGGGCGGGCACGCCGTCCACGCCGTCTATGGACATGAGCACTTCGCGCACCCATACCGGCGAGCCGGCCGCGATGCGCATGGCGCAGGCCTCGTCGGCGCGCGCGCCCTCGGCGTATTCGGCCAGCACCTCGAGCCGCACCCGGCCGAGCTGCCGCAGTCCGGCGGTCAGCGCGCCGGGCCGGAACAGCCAATGGCGCTGGGCGCGGGAGAGCAGGGGAGGCGGACCGGCCAGCCAGCCGGGGGCAAGAGGGGCGTATCGCGCTGCGTCGGTAATCATGGCTGCGTATTATGCCAAGAGGCGGCGGGCGGCCCGCGCATACAATACCGCCCATGGAAAAAGTACGTATCTCCAAGCTCATGTCCGAGCGGGGGCTGTGTTCGCGCCGCGAAGCCGACGACTACATCGAGCGCGGCTGGGTCCGCGTGGACGGGGAAGTGGTTTCCGAGCTGGGCGCGCGCGCCTATCCCCACCAGGAAATCACGCTGGAGCGGGCCGCCCGGGCGCGGCAGACCGCCCGCGTGACCATACTCATCAACAAGCCGGTGGGCTATGTGTCCGGCCAGGCCGAAAAGGGCTACACCCCGGCGGTGGCGCTCATCGACGCGCGCTCCCGCTACGCGGGCGACCGTTCGCCGCTGCGCTTCGAGCGCCGCCATCTCGAGGGCCTGGCGGTGGCCGGCCGCCTCGACATCGATTCGCAGGGCCTGCTGGTGCTGACGCAGGACGGCCGGGTGGCCCGGCAGCTGATCGGCGAGGACTCCACGGTCGAGAAGGAATACCTGGTGCGCGTGCAGGGCAGCCTGGCCGAGAACGGCCTGGCCCTGCTCAATCATGGCTTGTCGCTGGACGGCAAGCCCCTGCGCCCGGCCCAGGTGCGCTGGCAGAACGGCGACCAGCTCCGCTTCGTGCTGCGCGAAGGCAAGAAGCGGCAGATCCGCCGCATGTGCGAACTGGTGGGGCTGAAGGTAGTGGGCCTGAAGCGCGTGCGCATCGGCCGCGTGGCCCTGGGCGACCTGCCGCTGGGGCAATGGCGCTATCTGCGCCAGGACGAGCGCTTCTGACCTCGTTGCAGATTTTTCAGTTGGTTTCGATTACCGTCCCGTTAATCTTTATTTCATGAAAGCGGGAGTATTCTTGCCCTGGCCGTCCGCGCCGAGCCGCTGCATGAGGAACTCGATGAAGATCCGGGTTTTTGCCGGCAGAAGCCGCGTTTCGGTCACCGCATAGACAGGAAACGGCCCCAGTTGCCAATCGGGCAGCACCCGCTGCAACTGGCCGGATTTCTGTTCGGCGGACTGCCCTCCCACCAGCACCACGATGCCCGCGCCCAGCATGGCGAGCCGCCTCGCCATGGCGACGCCGTTGACCGAAAAGCGCTTGCCCGGCGTGAATTCGATGTGCTGGTCCCCGTTGTTGAGCGGCCATCGTGTGACCTGTCCCGCGCCTTTCGCGCGGAACTCGATGCATTCGTGCCGGGTCAGGTCATGGGGATGGCGCGGTTCGCCGTGCTTTTCCAGGTAGTCGCGCGACGCATACAGGTAGGCGGGCAGCATGCCCAGCGGCCGCGCGATGTGGTTCGAATCGGGAAGTTCGCCGATTTCGATGGAAATGTCGCAGGTCTGGAATACGCGCTGCGCGTGGTCCGGATTGGCCAGGTCCAGATAGAAAGTGACGTCCGGATAAAGCCGGGAGAAATCCATGAACGATTCCGCCAGGAAATCCGTGCCGAAATCGGCGGGCATATTGACCCGCAGCGGTCCGGCCGGCCTGTCGACCAGTTTCTGCAGTTCTTCGTGCGCGATCTGCGCCTCGGCCACGATGCGTTGGCACCGCTCGAAATACAGGCGGCCGGCGTCGGTCAGCTCGACCTTGCGCGTGGTGCGGCTCAGCAGGCGCAGGCCCACCGAGCGTTCCAGCTCGGCCACCTGCCTCGACAGGGTCGACTTGGGCACGCCCAGGGCGGCCGCGGCGCGGCTGAAGCTGTGCGTCTTGGCGACCTCGACGAAGAGTTCCATTCCTTGCAGGCGTTTCATGGGGGCATTTTGTCATGGAGGCGGAGCTTAAATTGTCCCATAACTGGAACGATGTTTTCGCAAAGTGCCTCTTTGTTTCTCGTGCGGGATAACGCAAAATGCAACTTTTGCAACGCAGCATCATCTCCCGTTCCCCCGTGTACGACATTTTTCCTTCCGGCGCCGCGGCCGCCCGCCGCCCCGGCGGAATCCTGTTTACCGTCGGCCGGCCCCGCGGTCCCGCGGCGCCGCGGCCCGACTTTGCAGCAAAGGGGTAACTCTCTTGGAAATCGGAATGCAATCTATCAACAAGCACAGCGCCCTGTGGCGCAGCGCGGCCGTAGCGACGCTGACCGCAACGGCCCTGACCCTGGCCGCTTGCGGCAAGAAACAGGAGGCGGCCCAGGCGGGCAAGCCCCAGGTTACCGTCGTTACCCTGGCTACCCAGCCGGTTTCCCTCAGCACGGAACTGCCGGGCCGCACCTCGGCCTACCGCGTGGCCGAGGTGCGGCCGCAGGTCAACGGCATCATCCAGAAGCGCCTCTTCACCGAGGGCGGCGAGGTCAAGACGGGCCAGCAGCTCTACCAGATCGATCCCGCGCTCTATCAGGCCAGCTTCGACAGCCAGAAGGCCGCGCTGGCCCGCGCGCAGGCGCAGCAGAAAACCGCGGCGCTGCTCGTCGAGCGCTACAAGCCGCTGGTCGCCACGCGCGCGGTCAGCCAGCAGACTTACGACAACGCGGTGGCGGCGCGCGACCAGGCGATGGCCGATGTGCTGTCGGCCAAGGCCGCGCTGGAGACCGCGCGCATCAACCTGGTCTACACCAAGGTGCTGTCGCCCATCGAAGGCATCATCGGGCGTTCCACGGTCACCGAAGGCGCGCTCGTCACCGCCAACCAGAGCGCGGCCCTGGCCACGGTGCAGCAGATCGATCCCATCTACGTGGACGTGACCCAGTCCAGCGTGGAACTGCTGCGCCTGCAGAAGGCGCTGGCCAGCGGGCAGCTCAAGCGCGCCGAGGGCGAGCAGGCGGCCCAGGTGGCGCTGACACTGGAAGACGGCTCGCAGTACCCGGTGCCGGGCAAGCTGCAGTTCTCCGAAGTGACGGTGGACCCGAGCACCGGCTCGGTGCTGCTGCGCGCGGTGTTCCCCAACCCCGAGCACCGGCTGCTGCCCGGCATGTTCGTGCGCGCCCGGCTGGCCGATGGCGTGGACGCCGACAGCCTGCTGGTGCCCCAGCGCGGCGTCACGCGCAACCAGCGCGGCCTGCCCACGGCGCTGGTGGTCAACGCCGACAACAAAGTGGAGCTGCGCGAACTCAAGACCGACCGCGCCATCGGCGACAAATGGCTGGTCACGTCCGGCCTGAAGGCCGGCGACAGGGTCATCGTCGAAGGTCTGCAGATGGTGCGGCCCGGCATTGAAGTCGTGGCCAACGAAGCGCAGGCCGCGGCGCCCACGCCCGCGCAATCGCAGGCCGGCGCAGCCGCCGCGAAGCAGCAGTAGTCAGGGAGCCTTGCATGGCAAAGTTTTTTATCGACAGGCCGGTGTTCGCCTGGGTGATCGCGATCGTGCTCATGATGGCCGGCGCGCTTTCCATCCTGCAGTTGCCGGTGTCGCAGTACCCCAACATCGCGCCGCCGGCCATCGGCATCTCGGTGACCTATCCGGGCGCCTCGGCGCAGACCGTGCAGGACACCGTGGTGCAGGTGATCGAGCAGCAGATGAACGGCCTTGACGGGCTGGAATACATCTCCTCGGAAAGCAATTCCGACGGCAGCATGAGCATCACGCTGACGTTCCGCCAGGGCACCAACCCCGACACCGCCCAGGTGCAGGTCCAGAACAAGCTGTCGCTGGCCCAGCCGCTGCTGCCGCAGGAAGTGCAGCAGCAGGGTATCCGCGTCACCAAGGCCACGAAGAACTTCCTCATCGTGGCGGGCTTCGTCTCCACCGACGGCTCCATGACCAAGGAAGACCTGGCCGACTACGTGGCCTCCTACGTCCAGGATCCGATCAGCCGTACGCAGGGCGTGGGCGACTTCCAGCTCTTCGGCTCGCAGTACGCCATGCGCATCTGGCTGGATCCCGACAAGCTGGTCAACTACAACCTGACCACTGTCGACGTGGTCAACGCCATCAAGGAACAGAACGTCCAGGTTTCGTCCGGCCAGCTCGGCGGGCTGCCCGCCGTGCGCGGCCAGCAGCTCAACGCCACGATCATCGGCCCCTCGCGCCTGCAGACGCCCGAGGACTTTGGCCGCATCCTGCTGAAGGTCAACGCCGACGGCTCGCGGGTGCTGCTGGCCGACGTGGCCCGCATCGAGCTGGGCGGCCAGACCTACGCCATCGACAGCTTCTACAACGGCAAGCCGGCTTCGGGCCTGGCGATCAAGCTGGCGCCCGGGGCCAATGCGCTGGACACCGCGCAGAACGTGCGCGACACCATCAACAGCCTGAAGCCGTACTTCCCGCCGGGCATGGACGTGGTCTACCCATACGACACCACGCCCTTCGTGAGCCTGTCGATCGAGGAAGTGTTCAAGACGCTGGTCGAGGCCATCGTCCTGGTCTTCCTGGTGATGTACCTCTTCCTGCAGAACTTCCGCGCCACGCTGATTCCGACGCTGGCCGTGCCGGTGGTGCTGCTCGGCGCCTTCGGCGTGCTGGCGGCCTTCGGCTACTCCATCAACACGCTCACCATGTTCGGCATGGTGCTGGCTATCGGCCTGCTGGTGGACGACGCCATCGTGGTGGTGGAGAACGTGGAGCGCGTGATGGCCGAGGAGGGGCTCACGCCCAAGCAGGCCACGCGCAAGTCCATGACGCAGATCACCGGCGCGCTGATCGGCATCGCCATGGTGCTGGCCGCCGTGTTCGTGCCCATGGCCTTTTTCGGCGGGTCGACCGGGGTGATCTACCGCCAGTTCTCCATCACCATCGTCTCGTCCATGGTGCTGTCCGTGCTGGTGGCCATCGTCTTCACGCCGGCGCTGTGCGCCACGCTGCTCAAGCCTATTCCCAAGGGCCATCACGGCACCAAGCGCGGCTTCTTCGGCTGGTTCAACCGCAAGTTCGAGGCCAGCAGCCACGGCTACGCCAACTCCGTGGCGCGCGGCCTGCACCGCACCAAGCGCCTCATGCTCATCTACGTGGTCATCGTGATCGCCATGGGCTGGATGTTCATGCGCATTCCCACGGCCTTCCTGCCCGACGAAGACCAGGGCATCCTGTTCGCGCAGATCCAGACGCCGCCGGGCGCCACGGCGGAGCGCACCAAGCAGGTGATCGACACCGCCACCAAGTACCTGCTCGAAAACGAGAAGGACGCGGTCGCGTCGGTGTTCGCGGTCAACGGCTTCAACTTCGGCGGCCGCGGCCAGAACGCCTCGCTGCTGTTCGTCAAGCTGCGCGACTGGGAAGAGCGCACCGATTCGTCGCTGAAGGCGGCCGCGGTCGCCGCCCGCGCCAACGCCCATTTCCGGCAGACCATCCGCGACGGCATGCTGTTCGTGGTGCCGCCGCCCTCGGTCATGGAGCTGGGCAATGCCAGCGGCTTCGACTTCCAGCTCATGGACCGCGCCGGCGTGGGCCACGAGAAGCTGCTGGCCGCCCGCAACCAGCTGCTGGCCGAGGCGGCGCAGAGCCCGATGCTGGTGGGCGTGCGTCCCAACGGCATCGAAGACGCGCCGCAGTACGAGCTGAACATCGACCGCGAGAAAGCGCGCGCCCTGGGCGTGGCCGTCTCGGACATCGACGCCACGCTGGCCACGGCCTGGGGCTCGTCGTACGTCAACGACTTCATCGACCGCGGCCGCGTCAAGAAGGTGTTCGTGCAGGGCGAGCCGTCCGCGCGCATGCTGCCCGAAGACCTGAACAAGTGGTACGTGCGCAACCAGGAAGGCGGCATGGTGCCGTTCTCGGCCTTCGCCACCGCTAAATGGACCTTCGGTCCGCAGAAGCTCAACCGCTACAACGGCGTGCCGTCGTACAACATCCAGGGCCAGGCGGCGCCCGGCTACAGCTCGGGCGCGGCCATGCAGGAAATGGAGCGCCTGGCGGCCAAGCTGCCGACCGGCGTGGGCTACGAATGGACCGGCCTGTCGTTCGAAGAGCGGCTCTCGGGCGCCCAGGCCCCCGCGCTCTATGCCATCTCGCTGATCGTGGTGTTTCTGTGCCTGGCCGCGCTGTACGAGAGCTGGACCATCCCGTCCGCCGTCATGCTGGTGGTGCCGCTGGGCATCATCGGGGCGCTGGGCGCGACTTTGCTGCGCGGCCTGTCCAACGACGTGTACTTCCAGGTGGGCCTGCTCACGACCATCGGCCTGGCGGCCAAGAACGCCATCCTGATCGTGGAGTTCGCCAAGGAGCACTACGAGCAGGGCGCCAGCCTGACGGAAGCCGCCATCCATGCGGCGCGCCAGCGTCTGCGTCCCATCCTGATGACGTCCATGGCGTTCATTCTGGGCGTGGTGCCGCTGGCCATTTCCTCCGGCGCGGGCTCGGGCAGCCAGAACGCCATCGGCACCGGCGTGATCGGCGGCATGCTGACCGCGACCTTCCTGGCCATCTTCTTCGTGCCCGCCTTCTTCGTCGTGATGCTGCGCGTCTTCAAGGTGCAGCGCCAGAGCGAGCGCGGCGACAAGCACGCGCCCGCCGCCGAGGGTCCGCTGGGCGAGGAAGGACAACCGAAATGAATTACCCGATGAGAACTTTGTTGTCTGTATCCCTGGCGGCGGCCCTGGCGGGCTGCTCGCTGGCTCCGACCTACGAGCGGCCGCAGGCGCCGGTGGACGCGGCCTATCCCTCCGGCCCCGCCTATGCGCAGGCCGAAGGGCAGGGCGCGCCCGGCGTGAATGCCGCCGACATCGGCTGGCGCGACTTCTTCGCCGACCCGCTGCTGCAGCGGCTCATCGAGATATCGCTGGCCAACAACCGCGACCTGCGCGTGGCCGCGCTCAACGTGGAGGCCGCGCGCGCGCAGTACCGCATCCAGCGTGCCGACCTCATGCCCAGCGTGGGCGTGGCGGCGCAGGAATCGGCCCAGCGCACGCCGGCCGACCTGTCCTACGGCGGCCAGGCCACCACCAGCCACAGCTACCAGGTGGGCGGGGCGCTGGCGTCCTGGGAGATCGACCTCTTCGGCCGCATCCGCAGCCTGAGCGACAAGGCGCTGGAAACCTACCTCGCGCTGGACGAGACGCGCACCGCCACGCAGCTCAGCCTGATCGCGGAAGTGGCCAACGCCTACCTCACCCTGCGCGCCGACCAGGAACTGCTGCAGCTCACGCGCGAAACGCTCAAGAGCCAGCAGGATTCATACGCGCTCACCAAGCAGAGCTACGACCAGGGCCTGTCCACGGCGCTGGATCTCAGCCAGGCCGAGGTGTCGCTGCGCACGGCCGAGCGCAACCTGTCGCTCTACACCCGCCAGGCCGCGCAGGACCGCAATGCGCTGGTGCTGCTCGCGGGCCAGCCGCTGCCGCCCGACGTGGCGGACGGGCTCGACCGCGCCGCCCGGCTCGACGACGGCATGCTCGCCGCGAACCTGCCCGCCGGCCTGCCGTCGGACCTGCTGGCGCGCCGGCCCGACATCCGCGCCGCCGAGCACCAGCTCAAGGCGGCCAACGCCAACATCGGCGCGGCGCGCGCGGCGTTCTTCCCCACCATCAGCCTCACCGGTTCGGCCGGCACCGCCAGCGCCAGCCTGGGCGGCCTGTTCGACGCGGGCTCGGGCGCCTGGAGCTTCACGCCCCAGATCACCATGCCCATCTTCGCCGGCGGCTCGCTGCTGGCGGGCCTGGACCTGGCCAAGGTGCAGAAGAACATCCAGGTCGCGCAGTACGAGAAAGCCATCCAGACGGGCTTTCGCGAAGTGGCCGACGCGCTGGCCGGCCGCGGCACCCTGAACCGCCAGATCTTCGCCGAGGAACAGCTCGTGGCCGCCAACCAGCGCTCCTACGATCTTTCCGAGCAGCGTTTCCGGCAGGGCATCGACGACTACCTCAGCGTGCTCGATTCCCAGCGCGCGCTCTACAGCTCGCAGCAGGTGCTGGTGAACACCCGCCTGTCGCGGCTCTCCAACCTCGTCACGCTCTACAAAGTGCTGGGCGGCGGCTGGAGCGAGCGCACCGTCAGGTCCGCGCAGGCCGAAGGCGGCTGACGGGGCAGGGCGGGACGCTCTGCGAGCCCGCCCCGCTCCCGAAGAGGCAAGAAAAAAGCCGATCGCGCGATCGGCTTTTTTCTTGCGCTGACGCGTCAGGCGCGTTTCTTGGCAATCAGCCCAACGACGAAAAGCACGATGATGGCGCCCACGACCGAGCCGATCCAGCCTGCCGGTTCGCCTGGCGCGTACCAGCCCAATTGCTGGCCCAGGAAGCCGGCGACCACCGAGCCGATGATGCCCAGGATGGTGGTCATGATGATGCCCATGTTCTGGTCTCCGGGCATGATGGCGCGGGCGATCAGCCCGACCACGAACCCGACGATGATCATGATGATAATGCTCATGCGCTTGCTCCTTGTCCAAAGGAAAGTTGGGCTTGCGCAGTGATGATACCCATGCCCGGCGCGGGGCGGGTGTAACAACACGTATGCGGAACGCCGGGCCGCTCAGGAAGCGGCGTCGACGAGCCGGGAAAGGTCGTGCACGAGGGCTTCGGTGCTGTCGGTGTCCGAAGCCAGCAGGCGGGCCTTGCCGCGGTTGTCGAAAATATAGACGCCGCGGCTGTGGGTCACTTCGTACGAGTCGGGGGCGTCGCCGGGCCGGGGTTTTTCGATCTGGTAGGCGACGCGGTAGCGGCGCGCCAGGTCGGCGATTTCCTTCTCGTTGCCGGTCAGCCCGATGGCGTTGGCCGAGAAGGCGTCCACATAGGCTTGCAGCACGTCGGGCGTGTCGCGGTGCGGATCGACGCTGACGAATACGATGCGCACGTCGGCGGCCTTGTCGCCGAGCTTCTGCAGCACGGCGCTCAGTTGCGCCATGGTGGTGGGGCAGATGTCGGGGCAGCTCGCGTAGCCGAAGAACAGCAGCACGGTCTTGCCCTTGAAGTCGTCGGCGCTCACGCGCTTGCCGCCGGCGCCGGAAAGCGAGAACTTCAGATCGGGCAGGTGGCCCTTGACGTCGTGCAGGGCCCACGGTTCCGCGGCCGGGCCGCAGGCCGCAACCAGGACACAGAGGGCGAGAAGCAGGCCGCGCCATGCGCGGAGGGCAAGCGGGATTCGCATGAGTCGGACAGTCAGCCAGGGTCGATCCCGGATTCTACCCGTGCGGGCGCCCGGCGGCTTTGTCCTGGCGCAATCCCGCCGGGGCGGGCCGATCGGGAAAACGAATTAAGAAAACTCTCTAAATTGTGAGCAGTTGGGAGAATCCCCCGTATTATCGCGGCGATGAAATAAAGTCGGGGTTTCGTCAGCCATGATAAGCATTCCCAACGCCGCCGGCGCCAGCAACAGTAACATGCAGTCAACCCAGGTCCCAATCACGTTCCCCTACCAGCCGGTCGTGCTGGACATCCTCAGACAACGCGGCGCCGCCGAGGTGCTGGACGCCCCATGCGGCGACGGCTGGCTGGGCAGCGCGCTCAGGCGCCATCCCGATCTCGCCATCCAGCTCGACGGCCTGGGCCTCTGGGAATTCCCCGGGCCGGACGGCGGCTACCGCCATGTGGCCGAACACGATCTCGACACCCCGCTGCGGGGCGAGCGCGCCTATGACGCGGTGGTCTGCTGCGAAGCCATCCATCTCCTGACGAACCCCGGCGTGCTCGCGCAGAGCTTTTACCGGGCGCTGCGGCCCGGCGGCACGCTCATCGTCACCACGCCCAACACCTGGTATTTCCGCTCGCGGCTGCAGTTCCTGCTGCGCGGGTTCCATTCGGGCTTCCGGCCCATGGTGGGGCGCCAGCGCGGCCGCGACTACATCACGTACTTTCCCTGGAATTTCCCGCAGTTGCACCTGTTGCTGCATCACTATGGCTTCCAGGACATCACCCTGCACGAGGTAGACGAGGTCAAGCCCAAGCGGGCCATCGAGCACCTGCTGGCGGTGCCTTCGCAGCTGTACTACCGGCGCCGCATCCGCCGCGCCGAAAACGAGGAATGCCGCAGTTTCTGGCGCCAGGCGGCTTCGCGCCAGTCGGTGCACGGCCGCTGGCTGGTGGTTTCGGCGCGCAGGCCCGCCGCGGATTGAAGCGGCCGCTCCATGGCAACGGGGCCCGCGCGGCGGGCCCCGGTTCCTGCGTCAGGCGGCCATGCCGCTGTGCCGCAGCAGCGCGTCGATGCGGGGCGCGCGGCCCCGGAAGGCGGCAAAGGACTCGGCCGCCGGGCGCGAGCCGCCCACGGCCAGCACTTCGCGGCGAAAGCGCGCGCCGGTTTCGGGGTCCAGCGTGCCGAGGACATTGCCGGGCTGGCGCGCCGCCGCTTCCTCGAAAGCCTCGTAGGCGTCGGCAGACAGCACTTCGGCCCATTTGTAGCTGTAGTAGCCCGCGCCGTAGCCGCCCGCGAACAGATGCGAGAAAGCATGGGGCAGGCGGTGCCACGAAGGCGGGAAGAGCACGGCCACCTCGGCGCGCACCTCCTGCAGCAGGGCCAGCACGTCGGCGATGGAAATGCCCTGCGGGCGGTCATGCATGAGCATGTCGAAGAGCGCGAACTCGATCTGGCGCACCGTCTGCATGCCGCTCTGGAAGTTGCGCGCGGCCACCAGCCGGTCGTAGAGTTCGCGGGGCAGGGGCTTGCCCGTGTCCACGTGGGCCGACAGCTTCTGCACCACGGCCCACTCCCAGCAGAAGTTTTCCATGAATTGCGAGGGCAGCTCGATGGCGTCCCATTCGACGCTGGCGAAGGCCGCCGCGCCGGGCTCGTCCACTTCGGAGAGCAGGGCGTGCAGGGCGTGCCCGGTTTCGTGGAACAGGGTGATGACGTCGTCGTGCGTGAGCATGGCCGCCTTGCCGCCCGCCGGCCGCGAGAAATTGCAGGTCAGGTAGGCGACCGGCGTCTGCAGGCGTCCGCCCGCCACGCGGCGGGTGCGCTCGCTGTCCACCCAGGCGCCGCTTTGCTTGCCGGCGCGGGCGTACAGGTCCAGGTACAGGTGCCCGATGAGTTCGCCCGAGGGGCTTTCCACGCGCACACCGCGCACGTCGGCGTGCCAGGACGAAACCGGGGTTTCGCGCAGCCGCACGCCGAACAGCGTCTCGATCACCTCGAACAGGCCGGACAGCACCTTGGGCTCGGTGAAATACTGCTTAACCTCGTCTTCGGAATAGGCATAGCGCGCCTCGCGCAGGCGCTCGGAGGCGTAGGGCACGTCCCAGGGCTGCAGGTCGGACAGCCCCAGCTCGGCGGCCGCGTAGGCTTTGAGCCCGGCCAGGTCGCGTTCGGCATAGGGCTTGGCGCGCGCCGCCAGGTCGCGCAGGAAGGCGGTGACCTCGGCCGCGTCGCGCGCCATGCGGGTCTGCAGCCGCAAGGCCGCGAAGGTGCCCAGGCCCAGCAGCCGCGACTCCTCGGCGCGCAGCGCCAGCAGCTCTTCGATGAGCGGCGAATTGTCGTAGCGGGCGTCGCCCTGCTCGGAGGCCACGGTGCCGTAGCCGCGGTAGAGCGCCTCGCGCAGCGCGCGGTCGCGGGCGTACTGCATCACGGGCAGATAGCAGGGCATCTTGAGCGTGAGTTTCCAGCCGGCCTTGCCTTCCTGTTCGGCGTCGGCGCGCGCGGCCTGCAGCACGTCGGCCGGAATGCCGGCCAGGCGCGATTCGTCTTCGACGTGGAGCGACCAGGCGTCGATGGCGTCCAGCACGTTTTCCGAGAACTTCTGCGAGGACTGGGCCTCGCGGTCGGAAATCTCGGCGTAGCGCTCGCGGTCCGCGCCTTGCAGTTCGACGCCGCTCAGGCGGAAGTCGCGCAGGGCCAGTTCGACGATGCGGCGGCGCACGGGGCTCCACGAGGCGAAATCGGCGGACGCGGCCAGGCGCTGGTACTGCCGGTAGAGTCCTTCGTGCAGGCCCACCCAGGTGGAGAATTCGGTAACCCGCGGCAGCGCGGCGTTATAGGCCTCGCGCAGCTCGGGCGTGTTGACCACGGCGTTCAGGTGTCCGGCCACCGACCAGGCGCGCCACAAGCGTTCGGAAGCGGTGTCCAGCGGCTCGATCACGGCCTCCCAGGTGGGGGGCAGGGCGGGATCGGCGGCGCGGTCCACCGCCAGGCGCGCGCCGGCCAGCAGCTCCTCGACGGCGGGCACGATGTGCGCGGGCTTGACGGCCGCGTAATCGACCAGGTCTGAAACGGGAGCGAGAAGGGGATTCTGGGTCATGGCCTGCACGCGTAAAGAAAACGGGAATAGGTAAAGGGTGGGGGCTGAACGCGGGAAATCAAGCGCGGCCGGCGCGGCGGACGCCAGAGAACGGGCTTTGCCGGAAAGGCCGCATCGGCAAGGGTTCACCGGAGGATCCCGCCGGCGGGGCGGGGCTCGCCGGCCGGGAAAGCGGCGCGCCTTCCCGGCATGGCGCGCGCGTCAGCCCGCGGCGCGCTCGGCCGCTTCGACGGTGTTGACCAGCAGCATGGCGATGGTCATGGGGCCCACGCCGCCGGGCACGGGCGTGATGGCGCCGGCGACTTCCTTCGCGGAGGCGAAATCCACGTCGCCGCACAGCTTGCCGTCGGGGCCGCGGTTGATGCCCACGTCGATGACGACGGCCCCAGGCTTGATCATGGAGCCGTCGATCATGCCGGGCTTGCCCGTGGCCACCACCAGCACGTCGGCGCGGCGGGTCTGGGCGCCCAGGTCGCGCGTCTTGGAATTGCAGATGGTGATGGTGGCGCCGGCCGCCAGCAGCAGCATGGCCATGGGCTTGCCGACGATGTTGCTCGCGCCCACGATGACCGCCTCGGCGCCGCGCAGCGGCACGCCTTCGGATTCCAGCATTTTCATGACGCCGTAGGGCGTGCAGGGCCGGAACAGCGGCTGGCCGGTCATGAGCAGGCCGGCGTTGCTGATATGGAAGCCGTCCACGTCTTTCTCGGGCGCGATCGCCTCGATGACGCGGTGGGCGTCCATGTGCTTGGGCAGGGGAAGCTGCACCAGGATGCCGTGGATGGACGGGTCCTGGTTCAGCGCGTCGATGCGGGCCAGCAGCTCGGCCTCGGTCATGTCGGCCGGGTACTGCTCCTTGACGGAATGCAGGCCGGCTTTTTCGCAGGCGGCGACCTTGTTGCGCACGTACACCTGGGAGGCCGGGTCTTCGCCCACCAGCACCACGGCCAGGCCGGGACGCACGCCCCGGGCCGACAGGGCCGCCACGCGCCGGGCGACTTCCTCACGGATGCGTTGCGACAGGGCGGCGCCGTCGATGATTCTTGCGGTCATGCGCGGGCCTCCGCGCGCCCGGCGCGCAGGCCAGGGGTCAGGGGCTCGCGGCTTGCGGAACCGCCTTGGTTCGGCCGGATGGCGGTCATGCGTGCGCCTCCGGCTTTGCCAGGGCGACTTTCATCAGGTCTGCTACGGTGGTCACTTCGAGTTTTTCCATGATGTTGGCGCGATGCGCCTCGACGGTCTTGATGCTGATGCCCAGGTCGTCGGCGATCTGCTTGTTGAGGCGGCCGGCGACGATGCGCTCCAGCACCTGCTGCTCGCGCGCGGTCAGGCGCGCCAGCATGGCTTCGTGATCCTTCTGCGCCTGGTGCTTGCTCACGCGCTCGGTGGCCTGCTCCAGCATGCGGGCCACGATCTCGCGCAGGTCGGATTCGTTGAACGGCTTTTCCAGGAAGTCCACCGCGCCTTTCTTCATGGTCGACACCGCCATGGGCACGTCGCCGTGGCCGGTGATGAAGACGATGGGCAGGGGCGCGTTGCGGGCGATGATCTGCTCCTGCAGCTCCAGGCCGCTCATGCCGGGCATGCGCACGTCGGCGATGAGCACGCCCACCTGGGCGGGGTCGTAATCTTCGAGGAAGGTCTCGCCGCTGGCGTAGGCGCGCACGCGGTAGCCATTGGCTTCCAGCAGCCAGCGCAGCGAATCGCGTACCGCTTCGTCGTCATCGACGATGAAAACCGTGCTCGACAGGGGGGGCGTGTTCATGCATGCAACTCCTCGGACTGATCGTTCTGGGCCTGCGCCTGGGAGGTTGCGCAGGGCAGGGTGAAGCGGAAGATGGTGCCGCCGGCGGGGTTGGGATCTGCCCACAGGCGGCCGTGATGCGATTCGATAATGGTACGGCAGATATTCAATCCCATGCCCAGGCCCTGGGACTTGGTGCTGAAGAACGGTTCGAACAGGCGCTCGGGCTCGGCCAGGCCGTGGCCGCGGTCCACCACCGCCACTTCGATATGCTGCTCGTGCGGAATGACCGCCACCTTGAGTTCGTCGGACTCGCTCTTTTCCATGGCCTCCAGGCCATTCTTGAGCAGGTTGAGCAGCACCTGTTCGATGAGAATCGGGTCGGCCAGCACGTCGGGCGCGTTCGAGGGCACGAAGCTCTCGATGCGGATGCGGCGCTTGCGCGCGTCGATTTCCGCGAAGCCGATGGCGTTTTCCACGATGCGGCCGATGGCCACGCGCTGGCGGCGCGGCTCGCTGCGCTTCACGAATTCGCGGATGCGGCTGATGATCTTGCCGGCCCGCTCGGCTTGCGAGGCGGCCTTTTCCAGCGCCGGCAGCAGCATGTTGGGGCTGGTGTGGCCGGCTTTCACCAGGGCCACGGCGCCCATGCTGTAGTTGGCGATGGCGGTCAGCGGCTGGTTCAGCTCGTGCGCCAGCGACGAGGCCATCTCGCCCATGGTGGTCAGGCGGCTGGTGAGCTGGATCTTTTCCTGCTGTATGCGGGAGGCTTCCTCGTGATTGCGCCGCTCGGTGATGTCGCGGGCCACCTGCATGCGCACGCGCCGGCCGTCGGTCCAGGCCAGCATGCGGTGGTGCACCTCGAACCAGCGCTGCACGGAGGGCGCGAACACTTCCACCGATTCGTCCGTGAAACGGCCCCGGCGGCCGGCCAGCAGCTCGTCGTGGCCGCCCGTCTGGGCGCCGAACACGCGCCGGTACGTGCGGTTGGCGAACAGCAGCTCCAGGCCGTCGTGCGTGTCGGCGGTGACGGAAATCGCGTCGTCCAGGCCCTCCAGCACGGTCATGAAACGCTCGTGCGCGGCGGTCAGCGCCTCGCGGATGCGCTTGGGTTCGGTAATGTCGGTCATGGAGGTCATCCAGCCGATCTGGTTGCCGTTGGGGTCCAGCAGCGGCGACACGTACATGCGCGCCGTGAAGCGCGAGCCGTCGCGGCGCTGCGCCTCCACTTCCAGCCCGCTGCTGGGCGTCTTGCCCGACATGAGCACATCCAGCGTGTGCTGGTGCTGCTCGTGGCGGCCGGGCACCCAGTAGGGGAAGGGCGGGCTGCGGCCGATGAGGTCGGCCTCGTTCCAGCCGATCATGCGGCAGAACGCCGGATTCACGTAGGCGATGCGGCCTTCCATGTCGAGCACGCGCATGCCGGTGGACATGGAGTTCTCCATGGCGCGGCGGAAACCCGTCTCGGCGATGAGCGCGGCCTCGGCGGCCGAGCGGAAGCGCGTGTAGCGCCACAGCATCAGCAGGCTGATGACAATCACGCACGACAGCGCCAGCACCACCCAGATGAGGCGCTGCTGGCGCATTTCCTGGTCGATGGTCACAAACATGACGCTGTCGTCATGGATGCGCTGCAACCAGAAAAACACCCCCATCACGCAGATGTACAGGACGAGCACCAGGGCGGGCGTCAGCCAGTACACCCCACGCCGGCGCGTGCGGGCGTGATCGTGAAACGGAGTGGGTATATTCGACTTTGGCGCGCTGGACATGGAATTAGGCTGGGAATGAGTCCGCATTTTAATTCGTGTCGGGACGTAATTCCCGGAGACCGGGCCTCTCTTTTGCCATAGTCCGCAAAGTATGACGAAATCGCGGTCGCAGGTGTTCAGCTTTTCGTCAATTTTTCACATTATAAAATGCCGTACCGCAACATGAAATTTTCCTTGCGGGCGATCCGTCTTCTTTCTTAGAATGCCCGCTGATAGGGAACCGACCCTGCAGCGGTCTTTCTCGATACAGCCCGACCCATCCTGCCGTGGCGGCCCGGAAGATCCCGGCCGGCGCGCCTGGTCCGCGAGTACATCGACATATACATCGAATAAGCGGGCGTGGTCATGAACGAACCCCAACAGGAGACACACGATGTCCTCTTACGCCCAGGCCGGCGCCGTGCAGGCCGCCAACGACGAAGACACCCAAGAAACCCAGGAATGGCTTGAAGCCCTGGCGGCAGTCCTCGACCGCGAAGGGCCGGAGCGCGCGCACTACCTGCTGGAGCGCCTGATCGACGAAGCCCGCCGTTCCGGCGCGCACATCCCGTTCTCGCCCAATACCGCCTACGTCAACACGATTCCTCCCGGCCTGGAGCCCGCCCACCCCGGCAACCTCGAACTCGAGGCGCGCATCCGCTCGTACGTGCGCTGGAACGCCATGGCCATGGTGGTCAAGGCCAACAAGCACAACCCGCCCGACGGCGGCGACCTGGGTGGCCACATCGCCTCGTTCGCCTCGCTGGCCACCATGATCGGCTGCGGCCAGAACCACTTCTGGCACGCCGAGACGGAAGACCATGGCGGCGACCTGGTCTATTTCCAGGGCCACACCTCGCCCGGCATGTACGGCCGCGCCTATCTCGAAGGCCGCCTCACTGAAGACCAGCTCAACCACTTCCGCCAGGAAGTCGATGGCAAGGGCCTGTCGTCGTACCCGCACCCCAAGCTGATGCCGGACTTCTGGCAGTTTCCCACGGTGTCCATGGGCCTGGGCCCGCTGATGGCCATCTACCAGGCGCGCTTCCTCAAGTACCTGCACGCCCGCGGCATCGCCGACACCAGCAAGCGCAAAGTCTGGGTGTTCTGCGGCGACGGCGAAATGGACGAACCCGAGTCGCTGGGCGCCATCGCCCTGGCGGCCCGCGAAAAGCTCGACAACCTCATCTTCGTCATCAACTGCAACCTGCAGCGCCTGGACGGCCCGGTGCGCGGCAACGGCAAGATCATCCAGGAACTCGAGGGCGACTTCCGCGGCTCGGGCTGGAACGTCATCAAGCTGATCTGGGGCGGCTACTGGGATCCGCTGCTGGCGCACGACAAGGAAGGCATTCTGCGCCGCATCATGGAAGAAACCGTGGACGGCGAATACCAGGCCTACAAGGCCAACGACGGCAAGTTCGTGCGCGAGCACTTCTTCGGCAAGCATCCCAAGCTGCTGGAGGCCGTCTCGCGCATGAGCGACGAAGACATCTGGCGCCTGAACCGCGGCGGCCACGATCCGCACAAGGTCTACGCCGCCTTCGACGCCGCCGTCAAGCACCAGGGCCAGCCCACCGTCATCCTGGCCAAGACCATCAAGGGCTATGGCATGGGCCACGTCGGCCAGGCCAAGAACCCCACTCACCAGCAGAAGAAGCTGGAGCTGGATTCCATCCGCGAGTTCCGCGACCGCTTCGCCATACCGATCCCGGACGACAAGCTGGCCGAGCTGCCGTACTTCAAGCCGGCGGAAGACTCGCCCGAGATGCAATACCTGCACGAGCGCCGCAAGGCCCTGGGCGGCTATCTGCCCAAGCGCCGCCAGAAGGCCGACGAGCAGCTCAAGGTGCCGGCGCTGGACGCCTTCAAGGCCGTGCTCGAACCCACCGCCGAGGGCCGCGAGATCTCCACCACCCAGGCTTTCGTGCGCGTGCTCAACCAGATCCTGCGCGACAAGCAGCTCGGTCCGCGCGTCGTGCCCATCCTGGCCGACGAATCGCGCACCTTCGGCATGGAAGGCCTGTTCCGCCAGATCGGCATCTACGCGCCGGAAGGCCAGAAATACGTGCCGGTCGACAAGGACCAGGTCATGTATTACCGGGAGGCGGCCGACGGCCAGCTCCTGCAGGAAGGCATCAACGAAGCGGGCGCCATGAGCTCGTGGATCGCGGCGGCCACGTCGTACTCCTCGAACAACCGCATCATGATCCCGTTCTACATCTACTACTCGATGTTCGGGTTCCAGCGCATCGGCGACCTGGCCTGGGCCGCCGGCGATATGCAGGCGCGCGGCTTCCTGCTGGGCGGCACGGCCGGACGCACCACGCTCAACGGCGAGGGCCTGCAGCACGAAGACGGCCACAGCCACATCCTGGCCTCGACCATCCCGAACTGCGTGTCCTACGACCCCACGTTCGCGCACGAACTGGCTGTCATCATCCAGCATGGCCTCAAGCGCATGGTGGAAGACCAGGAGAACGTGTACTACTACCTGACGGTGATGAATGAAAACTACCCGCAGCCCGGCCTGACCCCGGGCGACGAGGAAGGCATCATCCGCGGCATGTACAAGCTGAAATCGCACGGCAAGGGCAAGAACCGCGTGCAGCTCATGGGCTCGGGCACCATCCTGCGCGAAGTCCTGGCCGCCCAGGAACTGCTGGAGGCCGACTTCGGCGTGGCTTCCGACGTCTGGAGCGTGACCAGCTTCACCGAGCTGCGCCGCAACGGCCTGGACGCCGAGCGCCACAACATGCTGCATCCCGAAGACAAGACCCCGCAGGTCGCCTACGTGACCGAACAGCTCGCCAAGACGGAGGGCCCCATCATCGCCTCCACCGACTACATGAAGCTGTTTGCCGACCAGATCCGTCCGTTCATGCCCAAGGGCCGCGAATACAAGGTGCTGGGCACCGACGGGTTCGGCCGCTCGGATTTCCGCTACAAGCTGCGCGAGCACTTCGAAGTGGACCGCCATTTCGTGGTGCTGGCCGCGCTGCGCGCGCTCGCCGACGAAGGCAAGGTTCCCGCCTCCAAGGTGGCCGAAGCCATCAAGAAGTACGGCATCAATCCGAACAAAGCCAACCCGCAATACGCCTAAGGGTAAAGAGACATGAGCAACGTCGTGCAAATCAAGGTTCCCGACATCGGCGATTTCAAGGAAGTGGAAGTCATCGAGGTGCTGGTGTCGGCGGGCGATACGATCAAGGCCGAGCAGAGCCTGATCACCGTGGAATCGGACAAGGCGTCGATGGAGATTCCGGCCTCGCAGGGCGGGGTGGTGAAGTCGGTCAGCGTGAAGGTGGGCGACAAGGTGTCGGAAGGCTCGGTGATCCTGGAAGTGGAAGCGGCCGAAGGCGGCGCCGCGGCGGCCGCGCCGCAAGCGCCCAGGGCCGAGGCCGCCCAGCCGCAGCCCGCCCAGGCCGCGCCGGCCGCCGCCGAGCAAGCCGCTTCCTCCGGCCCGGTTGAAATCCAGGTTCCCGATATCGGCGACTTCAAGGAAGTCGAAGTCATCGAAGTCATGATCTCGGCGGGCGACACGATCAAGGCCGAGCAGAGCCTGATCACCGTGGAATCCGACAAGGCTTCCATGGAGATCCCCGCTTCGCAGGGCGGCGTGGTCAAGGAAGTGAAGGTCAAGGTGGGCGACAAGGTGTCCAAGGGCTCCGTGATCGCCGTGGTCGAAGGCCAGGCCGCGCCCAAGGCCCAGCCGGCCGCCGCCGCGCCCGCACCCAAGGCCGAGGCCGCCGCGCCCGCGCCCAAGGCGGAAAGCGCCGTGCCGTCCGCGCCGGCCCCTGCCGCGCGTCCCGCGCCTACCGCCGCGCTCGAAGACCCGGGCCTGAAACCCGGCCAGTTGCCGCATGCCTCGCCCTCGGTGCGCAAGTTTGCCCGCGAGCTGGGCGTGAACCTCAGCAAGGTCAAGGGCACCGGACCCAAAGAACGCATCACGGCCGACGATGTGCGCGCCTACGTCAAGCAGGCGCTGGCCTCGGGCGCGGCGCCGGGCGCCGCCGCCGGCGGTTCGGCCGACGGCGCGGCGCTGGGCCTGCTGCCGTGGCCCAAGGTGGATTTCACCAAGTTCGGCCCCATCGAGTCCAAGCCGCTGTCGCGCATCAAGAAGATCTCGGGCGCCAACCTGCACCGCAACTGGGTCATGATCCCGCACGTCACCAACAACGACGTAGCGGACATCACCGACCTGGAAGCCCTGCGCGTCACGCTCAACAAGGAAAACGAGAAGTCCGGCATCAAGGTCACCATGCTGGCCTTCATCATCAAGGCCGTGGTCGCGGCCCTGAAGAAGTTCCCGGAATTCAACGCCTCGCTCGACGGCGACAACCTGGTGCTCAAGCAGTACTACCACATCGGCTTCGCCGCCGACACGCCCAACGGCCTGGTGGTGCCCGTGATCCGCGACGCCGACAAGAAGGGCATCCTGGAAATCGCCAAGGAAATGGGCGAGCTGTCCAAGAAGGCCCGCGACGGCAAGATCTCCCCCGCGGAAATGCAGGGCGGCTGCTTCTCGATCTCGTCTTTGGGCGGCATCGGCGGCACCTCGTTCACTCCCATCATCAATGCGCCCGAAGTGGCCATCCTGGGCGTTTCGCGCTCGGCGCACAAGCCGGTCTGGGACGGCAAGCAGTTCGTGCCGCGCCTGATCGTGCCGCTGTCGCTGTCATATGACCACCGCGTCATCGACGGCGCCGCCGCCGCGCGCTTCAACGCCTATCTGGGCGCCGTGCTGGGCGACTTCCGCCGCATCGCGCTGTAAACGGGGAGCCTCATGAGCAATACCGTGCAAATCAAAGTTCCCGACATCGGCGATTTCAAGGAAGTGGAAGTCATCGAGGTGCTGGTGTCGGCGGGCGACACGATCAAGGCCGAGCAGAGCCTGATCACCGTGGAATCGGACAAGGCGTCGATGGAGATTCCGGCCTCGCAGGGCGGGGTGGTGAAGTCGGTCAGCGTGAAGGTGGGCGACAAGGTGTCGGAAGGCTCGGTGATCCTGGAAGTGGAAGCGGCCGAAGGCGGCGCCGCGGCGGCCGCGCCGCAAGCGCCCAGGGCCGAGGCCGCCCAGCCGCAGCCCGCCCAGGCCGCGCCTGCCGCGCCGGCCGCGGCCAGTTACTCGGGTTCGGCCGATCTGGAATGCGACATGCTGGTGCTGGGCGCCGGCCCCGGCGGCTACTCGGCCGCCTTCCGCGCCGCCGACCTGGGCATGGCCACCGTGCTGGTCGAACGCTACGACACGCTGGGCGGCGTCTGCCTCAACGTGGGCTGCATCCCGTCCAAGGCCCTGCTGCACAACGCCGCAGTCATCGACGAGGCCCGCGAACTGGCCGCCCACGGCATCAGTTTCGGCGAGCCCAAGATCGACCTCGACAAGCTGCGCGCCTACAAGGACAGCGTGGTCGCCAAGCTGACCGGCGGCCTGGCCGGCATGGCCAAGGCCCGCAAGGTCACCGTGGTGCGCGGCGTCGGCGAATTCGCCGATCCGCACCACATGACCGTCACCGCCAAGGACGGCAAGACCCAGACGATCCGCTTCAAGCAGGCCATCATCGCCGCCGGCAGCCAGTCGGTGAAACTGCCGTTCCTGCCCCAGGACGACCGCATCGTCGACTCGACCGGCGCGCTGCTGCTGCGCGAAATCCCCAAGAAGATGCTCATCATCGGCGGCGGCATCATCGGCCTGGAAATGGGCACCGTCTATTCCACGCTGGGCGCGCGCCTGGACGTGGTCGAAATGCTCGACGGCCTGATGCAGGGCGCCGACCGCGACCTGGTCAAGGTGTGGCAGAAGAAAAACGCCGGCCGCTTCGACAACATCATGTTGAAGACCAAGACCGTGGGCGCCGAAGCCAGGAAGGACGGCATCTACGTCAGCTTCGAAGGCGAAGGCGCGCCCAAGGAGCCCCAGCGCTACGATCTGGTGCTCCAGGCCGTGGGCCGCAGCCCCAACGGCAAGAAGATCGGCGCGGACAAGGCGGGCATCGCCGTTACCGACCGCGGCTTCATCGAAGTCGACCGCCAGATGCGCACCAACGTGCCCCACATCTACGCCATCGGCGACATCGTCGGCCAGCCCATGCTCGCCCACAAGGCCGTCCATGAAGGCCACGTCGCCGCCGAAGCGGCCGCCGGCCAGAAGTCGTTCTTCGACGCCCGCGTCATTCCCTCGGTGGCCTACACCGACCCCGAAGTCGCGTGGGTCGGCCTCACCGAAGACGAAGCCAAGAAGCAGGGCATCAAGATCGAGAAGGGCGTCTTCCCCTGGGCCGCTTCCGGCCGCGCCATCGCCAACGGCCGCGACGAAGGCTTCACCAAGCTCATCTTCGACGCCGAAACGCACCGCATCCTCGGCGGCGGCATCGTCGGCACCCACGCCGGCGACCTCATCAGCGAACTGGCCCTGGCCGTGGAAATGGGCGCCGACGTCGTCGACATCGCCAAGACCATCCATCCGCACCCGACCCTGGGCGAATCCGTCGGCATGGCCGCCGAAGTCGCCGAAGGCGTGTGCACGGATTTGCCGCCGATGAAGAAGAAATAAGTCCGCGGGCAAGCCGCAGGGTGCAACGGAAAACGCCGGTTCCTCCAAAGGGCCGGCGTTTTTCTTGATCGGCTGGCGCTTGTGGCGAGCGTGACGCGCTTATTGCGGCGTCCGACAGGCTGTGGGCGGGCGCAGGCGCTGCCGGTCGTCGCGGCCGGTCAGGCGTAGGTGTCGATGCGCGAACCCAGCGTTGCGTCCACGGCGAGCACCGGCAGCGATTGCATCAGGGTCAGGGCCGTATCGGCCTGCGCATCCAGGGCCTTTTTCAGCACCCGGGCCTGGATCTCCTGATTGACGTTCGCGCCCTGCAAAGCCAGGGCGGTGTCGACGGTGCTGCTGAGGGTAGCGTCCATATTCAGGAGTTCCTGTGCATGAGGGGCGGCGCAAGCCGCGGTTGCGCATTATGGCGCGGACCGGGCGCGGCGCAAAGCCAAAGCATTCCGCGGACGCGGCGTCGCAGCGTCATGCGGCGACGGAAATGCCGCGTTTGCAGGACCGGCGTGCCGGCGCCACCGCGATCCCGGCATGCTGGTCCAGCGCCACCAGGGGCCGCATCAGGCGTTCCGGCGAAATGTTCCGCAGCTTGCAGCGGCGGACCCGGGGACGTTGGATTGCGGCACGCCGGCGATGGCGGCGGCCTCGGCCTGGCTCAGGCCGCGACGGCCGGTGAGTTCATTGAACTTCGATTCGGGCGCATGCCCGCTCAAGGCCGGTCCGGGCACTCCTTGACCGCGCCCCAGGCGCGATGCGGCGCGCAGTACCGTTCGCGCGCTTCCCAGGCGCATTCCGGGCGCTCGAAGAACCCGCGCTCCGCGCAGGCGTCCAGCGCCTGGCGCAGTTCGCGCAGCCAGGCCCTCGGGTCCTGCGCCGGGATCTCCGTAATGCGCAGGGTGGACTGCGGTCCGGCAGGGGAAGGAACCGCCGCCTGCGTTCTGGGCGCGTCGTCTGCCGGGGCGGCAGACGGCCGCGGCGCCGCGTCTTGGTGCAGGGCTTGCGGCGTGTCGGCGGGCTTGGCGGCGGGGGCGGGGC
>NZ_CALSFU010000013.1 GCF_943737005.1 Achromobacter sp. Marseille-Q4962
GAATTGCGCACTGCCTTGCAAAAATCACGTGGCCCCCTGCACCGCAGAACCCCGCGCCTCGCCTTGCCCTGCCGCACCGCCCCGCTTCAATTTCCGGGCCCAGCGGCAAGGGAGCGAGACTATAGCATAGATTTTAAAACTGTCGCGCGGCTGCCATCAATCGCTGCCGGCGGGCGGCTCCCTTTTCTTCCTCTCTATATATAGGAGCCGCGAAAGCCCTCTACGCCTGCGCTTCACCAGAGCAACAGGTGCGCGTCGCGCACGCGCTGCAGTTCGCGCCGGCCCCAGGCTTCGTTGACCAGCCAGCAGGGAGCGCCGATGTCCCTGAGCTGGAAGTCGTCCATTTCCACGGCCTGGGCGATCATCCGGCGCCTCATGCGCGTGCGGCGCAGCACGTGGAGAGCCCGGGCCAGCCACCCGGCCGCGTTCGGTACGGGGCGCGCCGCGGCGCCGCCGCGGCAATCAAGAGGGATCGACTTCGAGGGCGTGCACATGATGAGTCTCCTTCGGTGATCTGGTATGGTTAGGCTAACCGTCCATACCTGCCCTGAATATCGAATGTTTTTGGCTTAATTGGATAGAAACCCTAACCAATTTAGCGCGTGCCAGGATTTGTCCATGCGGCTTCCTCTCCATACCCTGCCGGCGTTTCGCGCTGTGGCCGAATCGCAGACCCTGCGGGCCGCCGCACAGCGCCTGCATCTGACACACGGGGCCGTCAGCCAGCAGATCAAGCTGCTGGAATCCCGTCTGGGATACGAATTGTTCGAACGCAACGGCCGCGGCATCGTGCTCAATGCGGCCGGGTCCGCCCTGCTGTGCAGCGTGCAGAGCGCGCTGGCCACGCTGGAGGAGGGACTGATGGCGGCGGGCGCGGTGGCCCGGGGCGGCGCGCAGACATTGCGGGTGTCGGTACTGCCCTCTTTCGCGCAGCGCTGGCTGTTACCGCGCATGGCGCGCTGGCGCGAACGCCACCCCGACCTGTCGCTGGAAATCGAGACGTCGCAGCAGGTTGCGGACCTGTACCGCGACGGGTTTCACGCCGCGCTGCGTTCCGGCGAGGGGCCGTGGCCCGGCGTGGAGTCCGAGCCCCTGTTCGACGAGCCGCTGCCGCTCATCGTGCTGGGCTGCCCGGAAACCGCGCAAGCCCTGCCCGACACGCGGCCGGAAACGCTGGCGACGCTGCCGCTGCTGGGCGAGAAGGAACTATGGCAGATCTGGTTCAAGGCGGCGGGCCTGAACCAGCCGGTGAACCCGGTGGCGTCGTTCAACGACGCGGGGCTGATGCTGCAGGCGGCGGAACAGGGGCTGGGCATCGCGCTGGGACGCGAGCTGCTGGCGGCCGACGCGATCTGCGCGGGCAAGCTGGTGCGCCTGTCGCCGATCGGCGTGAACCATGAACTGACGCAGGGATATCACCTGGTCTACCGCCCCAGCCTGCGGGAATGGCCGCCGCTGCTGGCCTTGCGCGCCTGGCTGCGCGACGAGCTGGAACGCTCCCGCAGCAGCCTGGTGACTTCATTGCCCCGCTCGGCGCTGCCGGCGCCGCGCGGCGGCAGGCGCTGAAGCGCTCAGGCCGCTTTGCGCGCGCGGGATTCGGCGCGGGGCAGCATGGAGCCCGTCTCGCCGAACCGCTGGTGCCAGGAGAACGCCTCTTCGAGCAGGTGCGGCGTCTGCCCGCCGCGCCGGCAGGCGCGCTCGAAGTAGTCTTCGAGCGCGTCGCGGTATGCGGGATGCACACAGTGGCGGATGATGGCGCGCGCCCGTTCGCGCGGCGCCAGGCCGCGCAGGTCGGCCAGCCCGCACTCGGTGACCAGCACGTCCACGTCATGCTCGGTGTGATCCACGTGCGACACCATGGGCACGACGCTGGAGATGTCGCCGTTCTTGGCGATGGACTTGGACACGAAGATGGCCAGGTGCGCGTTGCGCGCAAAATCGCCGGAGCCGCCGATGCCGTTCATCATGTGGGTGCCGCCCACGTGGGTGGAGTTCACGTTGCCGTAGATATCGAACTCCAGCGCGGTGTTGATAGCGATGATGCCCAGGCGACGCACCAGTTCGGGGGCATTGCTGATTTCCTGCGGGCGCAGCACGATGCGCTCGCGGTAGTGCTCGATATTGGCGAGGATTTTCTCGTACACGGGCCGGGACACCGTGATGGAAGACGCCGAGGCGAAGGCGAGCTTGCCCTGGTCCAGCAGTTCGATGGCGCTGTCCTGCAGCACCTCCGAGTACATCGCCAGCCGCTCGAAATCCGAGTCCGCGAATCCGTGCAGCACGGCATTGGCGATGGTGCCTATGCCAGCCTGCAGCGGCAGCAGCGAGCTGCCCAGCCGCCCCGCGGCCACTTCGGCGCGCAGGAACGTGTTGATGTGATTCGCGATGGCGTTGGTTTCCTCGTCCGGCGGCAAAGCGTTGGACGGGCTGTCGGGCTCCTGCGTGACGACGATGGCCGCGATGCGGGCCGGATCCACTTCGATATACGGCGTGCCGATGCGCTGGTCCACCGCCGTGAGCGGAATCGGCTCGCGGCCGGGGCGGTCCGCGGGCACGTAGATGTCGTGCAGCCCTTCGATGCCGGCCGGCACGCTCAGGTTGAGTTCGACGATGACCTGCCGCGCCTGCTGGACGAAGGATGCGGAGTTGCCCACCGACATGGTGGGCACGATGGCTCCGCTTTCCGTAATGGCGGCGGCCTCGATGATGGCGACATCCACGGGCCCGATGTGGCCGGCCCGCAGCAGTTCGGCCGTCTCGGACAGGTGCTGGTCGATGAACGCCACGCCGCCTTCGTTGATCTTGCGGCGCAGCGTGGTGTCCACCTGGAACGGCATGCGGCGGGCGAGCGCATTGGCCTGCGCCAGCAGCTTGTCGGTGTCGTGGCCCAGCGAGGCGCCAGTGATCAGCGTCATGGACAAGGGCTCGCGCTCGGCCCGGCTGGCGATGGCCGCCGGCACGGACTTGCAATCTCCGGCGCGAGTGAAGCCGCTCATGCCCACTGTCATGCCGTTCCTGACGAGCAGGGCAGCCTGTTCGGCGCTGGTGATGCGGTCTTGCAGGCCGGGATGGCGGATGCGGTCGGTATGCATGGGGTGTCTCCAATACGAGGCCGGCGGCTAGCGGTCGGGCGCGCGGCCTGGCCGTCGCGTCCGGGCACCGTCTGTCGCGGCGTTTCCTGGCTGTCCCGCGGCGGGCCGAACCCGGCGGGAATATCTCGGCGCCAGTATAGGAAGGGGAATGCCAAATCACGTAATGACTTAAAATCATTCAATTGAGTCATTTTTTTCATTATTTGGACCAGGCCGCGTGAAATCCGCGGAGAGGATGGGCGGCAATGGACGTGCGCGCGCTGCGCTATTTCGTCGAAACGGTCAGGCATGCAAGCTTCACGAAGGCGGCCCGGGCGCTCTTCGTGACGCAGTCCACCGTGAGCAAGATGATCCGGCAGCTCGAGGAAGAAGCCGGCACCCAGCTGCTGGTGCGCGACGGGCACACGGCCCGCCCCACCGACACCGGACGGGTGATGTACCAGCGCGGCCAGCAGGTGCTGGAAGTCATGCGGCAGCTGGGCGAGGAAATCCGAGAAACCTCCGACCTGCGGCGCGGCGAGCTGGAGGTGGGCATTCCGCCCATGATCAATCTGCTGTTCACGCCCGTGGTGAAGCGTTTCCGCGAACTGCACCCCGCCGTGCGCCTGACCCTGCGCGAAGGAACGGGCCGCGCGGTGGAAACGCTGGTGGGAGACGGCGAGCTGGAAGTGGGCGCCACCATCCTGCCCGTGGCGCCGGACAGCGGCCTGGAAGTCCGCCCTTTCGGCAGCTATCCCGTGTGGGTCGTCGGGCCGCCGGATTCGCCCTGGGCCGGCAAGAAGTCGCTGCCGCTGACGGCGCTGCGCGATACCCGGCTGCTGATCCCTACCGATGATTTCGCCATGACGCGCCGCCTGCGCCAGGGCTTTGCGGCCGCGGGCATCGAGCCGCGCATCGCCGCGCAAAGCGCGCACTGGGATTTCCTGGTGTCCCTGGCCTCGGCCGGCCTGGGCGCGGCCCTGCTGCCCGAACCGCTCGTGCAGCGCATGAAGACGCGCGGGCTGAGCACGGCGCGGCTGGCGCGCTCGGCCATGCAATGGGAAGTGGGCCACATCTGGCGCGCCCCGGTTTCCCGCGCCCCGGGCTACCTTTCCCATGCGGCCCGGGCATGGCTGGAGGTCTGCGACGCCGTGCTGGGCCAGACCGCCCGCGCGCGGTCCGGCGCGCCCCGCATTTGAATCCAAACGTAGGGGTCGTAAGCCGGCATTGCCGCCCCGGTGCGAGGAAGCCGCGGAAGCGGCTCCTTGCCGCCGGGCCGTCCCAAGGCGAGAAGCGCCCGCCCGAGGGGCAGCGAGTCCGCGCGGCAGGCGCGGCGCGAGGCATTTTTTGTTGCACCGTTCCGCCTCCGGCTTGGTATGCTGCCGCCAGCTGGCGAGCGACTCGCATTTCCACAGACATGATGCCCCTTTATTCCTATCGCGCCCCACGCGCGCGCCGCCCCTCCCTCGGGGTCCTGGCCGCCGCCTGGCTGGCTGCCCTGCTTCTGGCGTTCGGCGCGCTGGCCGCGCACGCGGCGCCCCCGACCCCGCAGGAAACCGAAGCCCAGCTCGCGGCCGCGCGCAAGCAGATCGACGACATACGCAAGCACATTCCCGACGAAGCGGACGACGCGGACATGGTGGAGCAGCGCGGCAACGCGCTGGACATCCAGTCCAAGGCCGATGCGGCCGCCGAGGCGCTGGCGCCCCAGCTCGCCGCCGTAACAGCCAGGCTGAGCGAACTGGGCCCCGCGCCGGAGAACGGCAAGGAAGCGCCTGACGTGGCCGCGCAGCGCGCGCAGCTCGAAAAGACCAGCCGCGCGCTGGACGCCCAGATCAAGCTGGCCCGCCTGTTGTCGGTAGACGCCGCGCAAACCGCCGAACAGATTTCGGCGCAGCGCCGCAAGCTGTTCCAGGCCCGCCTGGGCGAGCGGCGCGACTCTTTCCTGGCCGGCCAGTTCTGGCAGGAATTCCACGAAGAGTTTCCGCGAGACCTGGAGCGTCTGGATTCGGTGGGCGAGGACCTGGCCAATGCCGCCAGGCAGACGCCGGCATGGGCCTGGCTGCTGGTGGGCGGGCTGATCGCGCTGACGCTCGCGGTGCGCGTGGGCATCGGCCGGCTGCTGCTGCACCTGACCGCCACGCGCGTGCCGCCAGGGCGTCTGCGGCGCTCCTTCCTGGCGATGGCGCAGGTGGCGCTGTCCACGGCCACGCCGGGGCTGATCGCCCTGCTGCTCTACGTGGCGCTGGACTGGAATTCGCAATGGAACGACACCGCCAGCATCACGCTGACGGCCAACATGATCGCGATCGCCGCGTTCGGCGGTTATGCCGCGGGCCTGGGCAATGCGCTCATGTCGCCGCGACGGCCGTCGTGGCGGCTGCCGCCGATTGGCGACGCGGTGGCGCGCCGGCTGCGCTGGGTGCCCAATGCCGTGGGCGTGCTGGTTGCGCTGACCTGGCTGGCCGAGCGGCTGCCGGTGCTGCTGAACGCCAGCCTCACCACGACCATTACGGTGACCGGCATCGTTGCGGTGCTCATCATGCTGACGCTGGCCGCTGCCCTGAACGCCGGCCGGCGGCTGCGGCTGAAGGCGCAGCGCGAAGACGGCGAGTCCGCGGTTCCGTTCTGGGTGTCGGCCTTGAACGTGGCGATCTGGACGGTGCTCGTCATCAGCCTGTGCAGCCTGCTCGCGGGCTATGTGGCTTTCGGCAGCTTCCTCACCAAGCAGGTGCTCTGGGTGCTGATGGTGCTGGGCACCGCCTATCTGCTTTCCGTGCTGATCGAGGACGGTTTCAGCACGCTGCTGGGCAGCGGGCAGTCCAGCGAGTCGGAAGGCCCCAGCCTGCGCGACCAGGCTGCCGTGCTGCTGTCCGGCCTGGGCCGGGTGGCGGTGGGGCTGCTCGCGCTCATGCTGCTGGTGGCGCCGTTCGGCGAAGGGCCGATGGACCTGCTGCAGCGTTTCGACCAGTTGCGCAAGGGCCTGGCCATTGGCGAAGCGCAGATCCGGCCGGGCGCGCTGCTGCAGGCGCTGCTGGTGCTGGCCGTGTCGCTGCTGAGCGTGAAAATGCTCAAGCGCTGGCTGCGCACCCGCTATCTGCCCACCACCGAACTCGACCCCGGCATGCAGCTGTCGGCCGCCACGCTCTTCGGCTATGCGGGTTTCGTGCTGGCCGTGGCGCTGGCGCTCTCGGCGGCGGGCATCGGGCTGGAGCGGGTGGCCTGGATCGCCAGCGCGCTGTCGGTGGGCATCGGTTTCGGCCTGCAGGCCGTGGTGCAGAACTTCGTGTCGGGCCTGATCCTGCTCGCCGAACGCCCGGTCAAGGTCGGCGACTGGGTGTCGCTCGGCGGCGTCGAAGGCGACATCCTGCGCATCAATGTGCGCGCCACGGAAATCCAGATGGGAGACCGTTCCACGGTGATCGTGCCCAACTCCGAATTCGTGACCAAGACCGTGCGCAACGTGACGCGGTCCAACCCGCTGGGGCTGGTGCAACTGCGGCTGCCCATGCCGCTGGCCACCGACGCCGAGCAGGTCCGCGAACGGGTCCTGGACGTCTTCAAGACACACGAGGACGTGCTGGAGTCGCCAGCCCCGAACGTCTATCTGGAGGGCATCGAGAGCGGCCACCTGATTTTCAGCGCCAAGGGCTATGTCTCGTCGCCGCGCGCCACCTACGGCGTGCGCAGCGCCCTGCTCTTCAGCGTGCTCAAGCGCCTGCGCGACGACGGGCTGGAAATGGCCGCGCCGCCCACCATGCTGCTGGCGCAGCCGCCCCAGCCGCCGGCCGCCCCGCCGGCCGAAGCGCCCGGCAAGCCGCCGTCCCCCTCGCCCTGATCGCGGCGTTCAATCCTGCCGCAGGCGCGCGCTCAACAGCTCGCACTCGCGGCAGGCCAGGGCGATGTCCACGCCGATCAGCAGCAGGAACACCCCCATTTCCGCGCGCAGCTCGCCCGCCACCACCCGGTGGCTGGCGAGCAGCAGCAGCCCGAGCGCCGCAACCGCCCAGGCGGGCCAGCGCGGCGGCCGCCAGGCCCGGCTTGCCCGCGCGCGCGCCACCGCCAGCGCAGCCACGCCCGGCATCGCGAGCACCGAAAGCAGCAGGTAGGCGGCGATGGCGACCAGCGTCGTATCGGGGCTGACGCCGGTATGCAGCACCAGCGCTCCGGCGGCCAGGACGCCCACACCCAGGTACCAGAGAAAGCGGGCATAGATGAGTCGAGCCAAGAAAAAACTCCGGCGGGCATGAAGGGAAACGCGCCCTGCGCCGCGCGGCGCAGGGCCGGATTTTCAGCGATACTACCGCACTGCCCGGGCCGAAACGCGCCCCGGCTCATCGCGAACACAGCGGAGACATTCCCCATGATCCAGGAAATTGCCAGCATCCACGTGCGAGAAGGCCAGGAATCGTTGTTCGAGCAGGGCGTCGCCCAGGCCAGGCCGCTCTTTCTGCGGGCGCGCGGATGCCATGGCGTGGCCCTGTACCGCAGCATCGAACAGCCGCAGCGCTATACGCTGGTGGTCGATTGGGAAACGGTGGAGAACCATATGGTGGACTTCCGCGAGTCGGCCGACTTCCAGGAATGGCGCAAGCTCGTGGGCGGATTCTTCGTCGAGCCGCCGCAGGTCCACCACGAAAGCAAGGTGCTCTGAGCGCCCGGTTCAGTCTGGTGGTTCGTCGTGCCGGCGCGCGCTGCCGCGGAATTCCGCCGCCGGATACCGCAACGCGTTGCGCGCCATCTTGCCCGCCACCGCGCTGGGGATGTCCACCCCGAGCTGGTCCGCCAGCGCCACCAGGTACATCTGCACGTCGGCGATCTCGTCGGCGGCCTGCGCGAGCCGGGCGGGCGGCAGCGCGCGCGACTCCGCTTCGGTCAGCCACTGAAAGAGCGCCACCAGTTCGCCGGCCTCGCCGGCGACGGCCATGGCCAGGTTCTTGGGGCTGTGAAACGGCTCCCATTCGCGCTCCCGCGCGAAGCGGCGCAGGGCGAGCTTGATTTTCTGCAGGTCGGACATGAAGCGCGGATCTCCAGGTGCGGGCGGGCTGAGGGATGGGCGGGCACGCCGGCAAAGTCCTCGCGCCGCCGCCCCTACTTGCCGTCCAGTTCGCGGTAGCGCCGGAAAATGCCCTCGCCGAACGGAAGCCGCCGGCCGCTGGAAAAATAGTCCTGCAGTTCCGGCAAGGCCGCAACGTGCCGATGCAGGGCCATGACGTTCGGGAAACGCGCGGCCACCGTGCCCATGCGCTTGGGAAAGGCATAGAGCAGCCCGTCCACGAGATGGTAGAGCGACAGGTCGGCGTAGGACCAGCGATCGCCGCCGGCCATCCATGCCTCGGGGCCGGAAAGCACTTGCTCGAAATAGCCCAGGAACTTGGGAATCCGCTCGCCGCGGAACACCTTGGCGCGGCGGATCGCCTCGTCCTTCTGCTCTTCGAAATAGGCGCTGGCGGAAATCGGATGGTGCGTGTCGTGCGCTTCCGCCACCATGTCGGCGATGGTGAGCTGCAGCTGGTTGACCCACAGTCGGCCTTCGAGCGAAGCCGGCGCCAGGCCGTGCCTTTCCCCCAGGTAAAGCAGGATGTTGGCGGTCTGCGCCAGCACCAGGCCGTCGGCCACCAGATAGGGCGGGGCGAAAGGCGGGTGCACGCGGCGGGCGCGCATGTCGGCCAGCAGCGCCTCCTCGCCGTCCGGGCTTTCTCGCACGCATTCCCGGTAAGGAATGCCACCCGCCTCCAGCGCCAGCCGGACGAATTCCCCCCGGCCCGGTATGCCGTCCCAATACCAAAGCTCGTAGCTCATGCCGCGCCTCCCTCGGGTCCGCAGGAACGCATCATGATAGGCCGGCGCGGACGGCCTGTCGGCAGCGCAAGCGTTACGGAATCCAAGAAATATGACAACGCGGCGGACGGCGCTTGCGGCAAACCGTCCCCCAGGCTTAGGATGGAGACGCGTTGCCTGCCAGCCGCGCGCGGCTCTCGTTCGCCGCGGTCCGATTTTCTCCAGAGAGACGGGGGTACATCGTGAAGAAGGTTGCAGAGATTCTCAGGGAAAAGGCCAACCAGTCGGTCGTGACGGTTTCGCCGGACTCATCGGTGTTCGACGCCATCAAGACCATGGCCGAGCGCGGCATCGGCGCAGTGGTGGTGGCCCAGGGAGACGAAGTCGTGGGCATGCTGACCGAGCGCGACTACGCCCGCAAGATCGTGCTGCAGGACCGCTCGTCGCGCACCACCCTCGTGCGCGAGATCATGAGCGACCCGGTGTACTACGTGCGTCCCGAAGACACGCGCGAACACTGCATGGCGCTGATGACGGAACGCCGCTTCCGCCATCTGCCCGTCATCCAGGACAACAAGCTGGTCGGCCTGGTTTCGATCGGCGACCTGGTGAGCGACGTCATGAAGGAGCAGAAATTCATCATCACCGAACTCGAGCGCTACATTTCGGGAGAGCGCTGAGCCGCTGCGCGGGCTCAGCCCGCGAGCGCGCGCGCGGCCGGCACGATGAGCCCGCAGGCCGCCGCGACGAGCAGCACGAACACCATGCGCCTGACGGTGTGCATGGATCCGGCCGAGGCATAGCGGCGCGCGAACCACGTCACGGCCAGCACGATCGGAAACGCCTGCAGGCTGAGCCAGAACGACACCGCCGTGAACGCGCCCTGCCCGGTCACGAGCGTCAGCCTGAGCAAGGCATTGAGCGAGAAAAGAATGAGCAGGCTGTTGCGGATGGCCGCCAGCGGCAGCGGCTGGCGGTACAGGTGATAGACCATGGGCGGGCCGGCGCTCGAGAACAGGCCGCCCAGCACGCCGGATATGCCGCCGAAGAACAGGAAAGCCCCGCGTGAAGACACCCGCGCCAGGGGCCGGGTGCGCAACACGAGCAGGACCGCGCAGGCCAGGATGGTGACGCCCAGCAGCAACTGCAGCAGCACCGCCATTTCGCCGCTGATCCAGTTGAGCGCCGTCACGCCCAGCCCGACGCCGGCCAGGCTGGCGGCCAGGGCCGGCGCAAGCAGCGCCCAGTTCACCTCGGGCCGGCTGCGCAGCAGGGTGGCCGCGGCGTTCACCAGCGAAAGCACGCTCACCACGTTGGCCACGTCCGCCACGGACGCCAGGCGGAACACGCCCGACAGGCCGAGCAGCACGAGACCAAACGCGAAACCCGTCATGGTCTGGGCATAGGTGGCCAGCGCAACGCAGGCCATGAACAGCAAGTGTTGGGAAATACTCATGCGGCAGAGCCAGTGCTGCCCCGGCTCCGCCCCGTCGGCGCGCGCGGGCCTGGGGAAGACGTGGGTACGGCGTGCTGTCTTGGGAAAGCGTCTTCTGGGAAGCGCGGAATCATAGCACCGGCGTGGCACCGGCCCGTGCGGGCCGGATCCGGTGCAAATTTGTAACAAATAGACGCTTTCGCGCATGAGCGCGCCCGCCGGCGCCGGTATGCTGTCGGCCCTTGAGGCCGGTCCGGCCCCGCTTTACCCGCCACCATGAAAGCCCGGCACGCCACCATCAATACCGTTACCCTCACCTGCTCCAATTGCGGCAGCGGCCAGTTCACGCGGCTCGCGCCGCGCGAGTACCGCTGCGACCACTGCCATGCCGTCACGCTGGTCGAAGACAGCGTGGCCGAACGCCTCGAACAGATCCTGCGCGGCATGCGGCCGGCGCCCGCTGCCGTGCCGCGTTCGCGCGCTCCGGCCGCCGTGCTGGCCGCGGGCGTGGCGGTCGTGGCCGCCATTGCCGCCTGGCTGGCCGTGGACGGACTGCGCCCGCCGTCGCGCCCCGCGCGGACGGCCGCGCCGGCCATCGATCCGTCGCAAATCAGGTTGAGCGACGTCCAGGAACTGACGGTAGACGGGCGGCAGCGGCTGGTGATGCTGATGCGCAACGAAACGGGGCAGAAGATTAACGCGCCGCGCGTCAAAGCCGAGCTCTTCCAGGACGAGCTGACGCTGTCCCCGGCCTACGGCTCGCCGCTGGCCTCCGTGCTGCAGCCGGGCGAATACACGCCGGTGCTGGTGGACCTCCCGTCCACTCCGCACACGCGCTACGCGCTCAGCGTGACGCAGCCCTATCCGTCTGCCGGGCCGAGCCGCAAGATCGAGGCCGGCAAGGTGCAGCTCGTGCACGACCGGAGCTACCGGCTGGTGGGACTGCTGAAAAACGCCGATGCGCAGACCGCCAGCGGGCTGCGCGTGGTGGTCATGCTGTACGACCGCGAAGGCCGCATCATCGGCACCGGCGCGGGCTATGGCTCGGCGGGCAGCCTGGCTCCCGGCGCAACCACGATTTTCGACGTGCAGTGCGCGATGCTGGCCGATGCGCCCATCGCCTATTACGACTATATGGTGCAAAGTGACAGCTAGCCGCCCAGCCCTGCTCGCCGCGTCCGCCGCGGCCGTATTCCTGTTCGCGCCGGCTCCCGCCCCGGCCACGGCCGGGGAACCCGCGGCGGGAGCGCCCGCCGCAGGCCGCATCGTGCGCGTTTCGCCCGCGCAGGTGCGGGAAATCGAGCACCTGCGCCTGACTGCGCAGGAACTGCTGGACGAGAATTTCCGCCTGTTCGAGCCGGCCGCGCTCAGCATTTCGCCGCCGCGGCGGCTGATCGACGAAATCGGCCGGCCCCGTCTCTATCTGGAAATCGCCAACACCAGCAAGCAGGACATCGCGCTGGCGCCGCAGGCGGCCATCCGCGTCTACGTGGGCGCGCGCGAATTGCGGCTGCATTCCGCCTGGAAGCTGCCGGACCGCCTGTACCCAGGCGAACGGGTTCCCCTGGAACTCTCGGGCGAAGCCTTTGGGGATTTCACGGAATTCAAGGCGGACTGGCGGCCCGCCCGGCGCGAAGCCCTGCCGGGCTCCCGGCCGCGCCTGGAAGTCGTGCTCGACCGCACCGAGGCCAGGATCGGCACGGGCACGCTGAACTTCACGCAGCGCTTCCGTTACAAATACGTCATCGTCCAGGGCAGAATCCGCAACGACGATACCCGCCCGGTGGACCGCGCGACGCTGTGGGCGACGCTGTACGACGACCGCGGCCAGCTCACGGGCGCCGTCGCCAAGGAAATCCGGCTGCCGGGCCTGAAGCCCGGCGACAGCGCGCCCTTCGAGCTCAACGTCAATCAATACGGCGCCAATTTCACGCGCGTGGCCATCGTGTGCGATGCGCCCGCGCCCTGAACCGGGCGGACGGCCGGGCGCGCCGTTGGAGGTGCGCAACAACGCTGCCGCAAGTCTTATATAAGATATAAGACGTTTGCTCCCAGCCCCGTCTTGCTTCTACAATTCCTGCCACAACCTTTCTTCCAACCCGACTTTTGAGCAGGCCTCACATGCTGGAAACTTATCGCCAACACGTCGCCGAACGCGCGGCCCTGGGGATTCCTCCCCTGCCCCTTTCGGCCAAGCAAACCGCCGAACTGATCGAACTGCTGAAGAACCCGCCCGCCGGCGAGGAGCAGAACCTGGTCGAGCTGCTGACCCATCGCGTGCCGGCCGGCGTGGACGATGCCGCCAAGGTCAAGGCCTCCTACCTGGCCGCCGTGGCCCTGGGCAAGGAAGCGTGTCCGCTGATCAGCCGCGCCAAGGCGACGGAGCTGCTGGGCACCATGCTCGGCGGCTACAACATTGGCCCGCTGATCGAATTGCTGGACGACGCCGAAGTCGGCGCCATCGCCGCCGAGGCGCTCAAGAAAACCCTGCTGATGTTCGACGCCTTCCATGACGTGAAGGAAAAGGCCGACAAGGGCAATGCCAACGCCCGCGCCGTGCTGCAAAGCTGGGCCGACGCCGAATGGTTCACCAGCCGTCCCGAGCTGCCCGAGAGCCTCACCATCACCGTCTTCAAGGTGCCGGGCGAAACCAACACGGACGACCTGTCGCCCGCCCCGGACGCCACCACGCGCCCCGACATCCCCATGCACGCGCTGGCCATGCTGAAGAACAAGCGCGAAGGCGCGGCGTTCGAGCCGGAAGAAGACGGCAAGCGCGGCCCCGTGAAATTCATCGAATCGCTGAAGGAAAAGGGCCACCTGGTCGCCTACGTGGGCGACGTGGTGGGCACCGGCTCCTCGCGCAAGTCGGCCACCAACTCGGTGCTGTGGTTCACCGGCGAAGACATCCCCTTCGTGCCGAACAAACGCTTCGGCGGCGTGTGCCTGGGCGGCAAGATCGCCCCCATCTTCTATAACACCATGGAAGACGCGGGCGCCCTGCCCATCGAGCTGGACGTCTCCAAGATGGAAATGGGCGACGTGATCGAACTGCGCCCGTACGAAGGCAAGGCGCTGAAGAACGGCGACGTCATCGCCGAGTTCCAGGTGAAGTCCGACGTGCTGTTCGACGAAGTGCGCGCCGGCGGCCGCATTCCGCTCATCATCGGCCGCGGCCTGACGGCCAAGGCGCGCGAAGCGCTGGGCCTGCCGCCCTCCACCCTGTTCCGCCTGCCCAAGGATCCGGCCGACACCGGCCGCGGCTACACCCTAGCCCAGAAGATGGTCGGCCGCGCCTGCGGCCTGCCTGAAGGCAAGGGCGTGCGCCCGGGCACCTACTGCGAACCGAAGATGACCTCGGTGGGCAGCCAGGACACCACCGGCCCCATGACCCGCGACGAGCTGAAAGACCTGGCCTGCCTGGGCTTCTCGGCCGACCTGGTGATGCAGTCGTTCTGCCACACCGCCGCGTATCCCAAGCCCGTGGACGTCAAGACGCACCACACGCTGCCCGAGTTCATCAGCACCCGCGGCGGCATCTCGCTGCGCCCGGGCGACGGCGTGATCCACTCGTGGCTCAACCGCATGCTGCTGCCCGACACCGTGGGCACCGGCGGCGACTCGCACACCCGCTTCCCCATCGGCATCTCCTTCCCCGCCGGCTCGGGCCTGGTGGCCTTCGCCGCCGCCACCGGCGTGATGCCGCTGGACATGCCCGAATCGGTGCTGGTGCGCTTCAAGGGCAAGATGCAGCCCGGCGTCACGCTGCGCGACCTGGTCAACGCCATTCCGCTGTACGCCATCAAGCAGGGCCTGCTCACGGTGGCCAAGCAAGGCAAGAAGAACATCTTCTCCGGCCGCATCCTCGAAATCGAAGGCCTGCCCGACCTGAAGGTGGAACAGGCGTTCGAACTGTCCGACGCCTCGGCCGAACGCTCGGCCGCCGGCTGCACGGTGCGCCTGAACAAAGAGCCGATCATCGAGTACATCAACAGCAACATCGTGATGCTGAAGTGGATGATCGCCAACGGCTACCAGGACGAGCGCTCGCTGCGTCGCCGCATCCAGGCCATGGAAGCCTGGCTGGCCGATCCCAAGCTGCTGGAGCCGGACGCCGACGCCGAGTACGCCGCCGTGATCGAGATCGACCTGGCCGACGTACACGAGCCCATCGTGGCCTGCCCCAACGACCCCGACGACGTGAAGACGCTGTCGGAAGTCGCCGGCGCCAAGATCGACGAAGTGTTCATCGGCAGCTGCATGACCAACATCGGCCACTTCCGCGCCGCGTCGAAGCTGCTGGAAGGCAAGCGCGACATCCCGGTCAAGCTGTGGGTGGCGCCGCCCACCAAAATGGACGCCGCCCAGCTCACCGAGGAAGGCCACTACGGCGTGTTCGGCACGGCCGGCGCGCGCACCGAAATGCCGGGCTGCTCGCTGTGCATGGGCAACCAGGCCCAGGTGCGCGAGGGCGCGACCGTGATGTCGACCAGCACCCGCAACTTCCCTAACCGCCTGGGCAAGAACACCAACGTCTACCTGGGTTCGGCCGAACTGGCCGCCATCTGCTCGCGCCTGGGCCGCATCCCGACCAAGGACGAGTACATGGCCGACATGGGCGTCATCAACAAGAGCGGCGACCAGATCTACCAGTACCTGAACTTCGACAAGATCGCCGACTACAAGGACGTGGCCGACGTGGTCGAGATGTAAGACGCGAACCTGCCGCCGGCGAGATCCGGCGGCAAGCCCGCGGCAAGGCCCCGGCGCGCGAGCGCCGGGGCCTTCTTGTTTGCCCGCGCGGGCGGCTACGGGAGAAAGGGCCGCGCCACCAGTTCCAGTCCGAGCAGCATGAGAAACAGCAGGAAGCAGCGGCGGAAAAGCGCCGGGCTGATGCGCGCCCGCAGCTGCTGGCCCAGCCGCATGCCGAGCAGCGCGGGCGCCACCGCCAGCACGGACAGTCCGAGCTCGCCCGCGCGGAACGCGCCGTGAACCATGAGGCCGGCCGCCAGCGCCGCCGTGGACACGGTAAAAGACAGGCCCAGCGCCTGGACCAGGTCGTCCTTGTCCAGCCGCAGCGACTGCAGATAGGGGACGGCCGGCATCACGAAGACGCCGGTGGCACCCGTGATGAGGCCGGTGAGCAGGCCGACAGCGGGAGACAGCCAGGGTTCGGCGCGTTCCGGCGCCGACAGCGCGGGCGAGGCCCACGCGCAGGCAGCGTAGCCGATGAGGGCCACGCCCAGCGCCAGGCCGGACCAGCGGGGATCGACCCGGGCCAGCATGGCCGAGCCCGCCACCGTGCCCGCCACGATGCCCGCCATCATGGTCCAGAGACGCCGCGCCAGGGCCGCCACGGAAGGGCCGGCGAGCAATTGCCAGACATTGGTCACGAAAGCGGGAATCACCAGCAGGGCCGCCGCCGCTGCCGGGGTCATCAGGGCGCCCAGCACGCCCATGGCCACGGTGGGCAGGCCCATGCCGGTCACGCCTTTCACCAGGCCGGCGGCGACGAAGGTGGCGAGCAGCAGCGCCAGAAGGGATAGCGTCGGTTCGTTCATGCCGGCATTTGAAACCCGCCCCACCTTTGGCACAATGTGGTTTTTCCGCTTTTGCCTTCGGCTCGACCGAAGGCAACCCAGGCACGGCCTTCCATGCGGCTCGATCTTTCCGACCTCCGTCTTTTCCTGTGCGTCGTGGACGCGGGCAGCATCACCCGGGGCGCGGCGCGCGCGCACCTGGCGCTGGCCTCGGCCAGCGAGCGCCTGCGCGCCATGGAGGACGACGCCGGCGTGCGCCTGCTGGAGCGCCGCCACCGCGGCGTGACGCCCACCGAAGCGGGAGACGCGCTGGCCCACCATGCGCGGCTGATCCTGCGCCAGCAGGCCCGGCTGCGGCAAGAGCTGCACGATTACGCGGAAGGCGCCAAAGGCACCATCCACCTGTATGCCAACACCGCCGCGCTGGCGGAATTCCTGCCGCCCCGCCTCGCGCCATGGCTGGCCGCCCGCCCGGGGCTGCGCGTGGAGCTCAAGGAGCGCACCAGCGTGGAGATCGTGGGCGCGGTCGCGGCGGGGCTGGCCGAGGCGGGCATCGTGTCGGACGCCGTGGACGCCGGCGGCCTGCAACTGCAGCCCGTGGCCCGCGATCATCTGGCGCTCATCGTGCCGCCCGGCCACCGGCTGGCGCAGCGGGCCGCGGCGGTTCCGTTTGCCGAGGTGCTCGACGAACCCTATGTCGGACTGGCGCCGGGCAATGCGCTGCAGGACCACATCGAAGAACACGCCCGCGCGGCGGGCCGCAGCCTGAAGCTGCGCATCCGCATGAAAACTTTCGAGGGCGTGTTCGACATGGTGTCCCATGGCGTGGGAGTAGGCATTCTGCCGCGGGGCCCGGCCGGCCGCCTGCGTCGACGCCATGCCTGCCGCGTGCTGGCGCTGTCGGACGCCTGGGCCCGGCGGCGGCTGTGCGTGTGCGTGCGCGACTGGGCCGAGGTGTCCGCGCCGCTGCGCAGCCTGCTGCGGCACCTGGGCGCCGCGCCGCCCGGCCTCGCCTGAGCGCGACTGGCCGCGCGGGCGGCTCCGGCCGGTACGCTTGCATACAATTGCGGCCACGACGCCATCCGCCGTCCGCATATGCCGGACGCGCTTACCTGGAGAACCGCAGTCCATGTTCCGGCACCTGGCCGCGCCCCTCGTTCTGCTCCTGTGCGGCTGCGCCGCCACGCCGCCCTCCGATCCGGAGAACCTGTGCGAAATTTTCCGCGAGAAGCCGGACTGGCACGACGCCGCCTTGCGGATGCAGAAGAAATGGGGCGCGCCGGTGCCGGTGCCCATGGCGATGATGTACCAGGAGTCGTCGTTCCGGCACGACGCCCTGCCCCCGCGCGATTACCTGCTGGGCTTCATCCCGTGGGGCCGCGTGAGTTCGGCCTATGGCTATGCGCAGGCCAAGGACGAAACCTGGGCCGACTACAAGCGCGAGGCCGGCGGCTGGACCTCGAGCCGCGACGATTTCGCCGACGCGATGGACTTCATGGGCTGGTACATGAACAAGACCCAGCGCATCAACGGCGTTTCCAAATGGGACGCCTACGGCCAGTATCTCAACTATCACGAAGGCTGGACCGGCTACCGCAACCGCAGCTACGAACGCAAGTCCTGGCTGAAGAAGGTGTCGCAGCGGGTGCAGGCGCGCGCGCAACGGTTCGCCGCGCAGTACCGGCAGTGCGAAGGCGAACTGACGCGCGGCGGCTGGTTCTGGTGAGGCGGCGCCGGCTTGCGGCGCGCGCAAAAAAAGGCCGGGCGGCCCTCGCGGGCCGGCCCGGCTTGCCGTTGCGCCCGAATGCGGTCAGAAGTCCATGCTGGCGCTGAACATGAAGGTGCGGGGGTTGCCGAGCACCAGGTAGCCGTTGCCCGGATAGCCGCCCACCGACGACCAGTAGTCGCGATTGGCGATGTTTTCCACCCGCGCGCGCAGGGTAACCAGGTGGCCGTTCACGTCCATCATGTAGCGCACGCCGGCGTCGAAACGCGTCCAGCTCGGCACCTTGAGCGTATTGGCGTCGTCGGCATAGGACGAGCCCGTGTAGACCATGCGGCCGTCGACCGTCAGCCCCTCGACGCCCGGGATATCCCATTCCACGCCCAGGTTGGCCTGGAAGCGCGGCACGCCGATAACGCGGTTGCCGTCGATATCGGAATCGCCGGTGGAGCGCTGCTTGGCGTCGAGCCAGGTCAGGCCGCCCAGCACGCGCACGCTGCGTGTCGCCTCGCCGTAGAACGTGAGTTCGACACCCTGGTGGCGATCCTTGCCCGATGCGGTGAAGTTGTTGTTGTCGTCATAGGTCGCGCGCGGCTTGTCGGTCGAAAACAGCGCCAGGCCCGCGCCCAGCCCGTCGCCCTCGTACTTGGCGCCGATTTCCTTCTGCTTGGAAACGTACGGCGCCAGGCTGGTGCCGCCGTTGGGCACGGGCCTGCCGTTGGCCGTCTCGGGCGCGGTGTCGCCGGCAACCAGCGCCTCGATGTAGTTCGCATACAGCGACACGCTGGGAGTCACCTTGACCACCAGGCCCGCAGCCGGCGAATTGCGACTGCCGTCGTACGCGTCGTTTTCCTTGCCGGTGTTGTAGGCATAGCTGCGCGAGGACAGGCGCTGATGGCGAATGCCCAGCGTCAGCAGCACCTTATCGTCGAGGAACGACAGCGTGTCGCCGATCGCATAGCTGCTGGTGCGGACGCGGCGCTGCAGGCCGGGATCGTCCAGATCGTTGCCGCGCAGCGCAGCCGCGCTGAAGGCGGGCTTGTCGTAGAAGATGGGATCGTAGATGTTGGTCGGGAACGTGTTGGTGTAGTCCATCACGTAGGCGTTGCGCGTCTTCTGGTCGAAGAAGGCTGCCGAGGCGACGATTTCGTGTCCGACCGGGCCGGTGCGCAGCTTGCCGCGCAGGCCGATTTCGCCGGTGTCGATGCGGTCTTCGCGCGTGTTGTCGAAGCGGTAGAAGGTGCCGTCGCCGGTGCTGCCGTTATTCACCGTGACATTGCCCAGCGAGTTGGCCTCGTCGCTGCGGCGCATGCCGAAAGCGGCCCAGCCCGTCAGCTTGTCGTTGAAATCGTGCTCCGCCCGCAAAGTGCCGAACACGTCGCGTTCGTTGGAATAGGACCACGGCTGCGCAAAGTTCGAGCTGGCGTCGGGCGCGTCGGGCACGCTGGTGACGCCGCCGCCCAGCGTCACGTTGGGCCGCGCCCGCTTCAGCTTGTTCTCCTGCCAACCGATGTCGGCCGACAGGCGCGTGTCGGCGGAGCGCCAGTCCAGGCCCAGGGCGAACACGCTGGTGCGCGAATGACCGTCGTCCACGGCGGTATCGCCGCTGGTCTGGCCGGCATTGAACCGGATCCCCGTGCTGTCGTCCGGCCCGAAGCGGCGGGCGATGTCGGTGGAGAGCTGGACCTGGCCGTTGTCGGTGATGCCCGTGGTGACGCGGGTGAGCGGGTCGTTGGGCGCGCGCTTGGGCACGAGGTTGATGACGCCGCCGATGCCGCCGCCGCCCGGCGCGGCGCCGGTGAGAAAGGCCGACGCGCCGCGCAGCACTTCGACGCGCTCGAAGAGTTCGGTGGCGATGTACTGGCGCGGCAGCAGGCTGTAGAGGCCGTTATAGGCCACGTCGTCCGAGCCGAGGATGAAGCCGCGGATGAAGTACGACTCCTGGAAATTGCCGAAACCGCGCGCCACGCGCACCCCGGGGTCGTTCTGCAGCACGTCGCCGACGCTGCGCGCCTGCTTGTCCTGGATCAGCTCATTGGTGTAGCTGGTGATGCTGAACGGCGTGTTCATGATGTCCTGCGTGCCCAGCACGCCGACGCGTCCGCCGCGGGCCACCTGGCCGCCGGCGAAGGGCTGGGCCAGGCCGCCGGCCGAGGCGTCGGCGCTGGCCTCGACCTTGATGGCCTCCATGGACACCACCGGCCCCTGGCCGGCACCGGATGCCGGCTGCGCGGCGGTCTGGCTGTAAGCGACGGGCAGGCAGCACGGCAGCGCGGCCACCATGCTGGCAAGGATTTTCATTTTCATATCGGGAGGTCCGCTTGCGCGGGATTTTCGTTGTGAAACCACGGAATCCCGATGGGTCACGCATATGCGACGCGGCCGTTGCCGCAAGCACGGCCACGGGGCTGTCAAGGCCCGATCGCCAAGGGGGCTTCTACTCTACGGGGCATGATACAAAAAGAGGAATCATTCTCATTGAAATTTCCAAGTGCTGAACATGTGAATGTTGCCCTCGGGCAACGGCCCTAAAAAACGAATGCCGGGCATGCCCGGCATTGACGAACGCGCCCGACGCGACGGTCAGCCCTCCTCCAGCCGCCATGCCTGCGGCGCGCGCCGCGGATCGTAAGCCTCGGGCGCCAGGGGTTCCAACGGAAAGAGCGGCCGCTCGCGGCGCCGGAAATCGAAGAGCGACCAGTCCGAACTGGTCACGCCCGGACTGTCGCACTCGACCAGCGCCGACGATATGGGCACGAACACGGGCCGGCAGTACATGCGCGACTTGACCAGGATGTAGCGCGCCTCGGCGGGCTCGAGCCCGACGCTGCGGAACACGCCCAGGTCCCAGGGCTCGTGGGTGCGCTCGGTGACGACCAGCCGGGCCGCGCCGATGTCCAGCACGGCGCTGCGCCCCATGCAGGCAAGCTGCCCCGTATAGGTGGGGCCGGTAATGCGGTATTCCCCGTTAGTGAGCGCGCGCACCGTGCCGCGCAGCACGACCGGACGCGCCGGCCGGCCGATGGATTCGATGGGCCGCTTGTTGCCGACCGGCAGCTCCACCTGCGCGCCCACGCCGGCGCGCGCGAGCGCGGCCACGGCTTCGGGATCGCAGTACAGCCCGGCCTGGATGCCTTCCAGGCCGGCATCGAGCGCGGCCATCAGCACGTCCATGGTGTCGCAGGTGCCGCCGCTCATGCAGTTGTCGCCATGGTCGAGCAGGAGCACCGGCTTGTCCGCGCCGCGCGCCAGTTCCCGCGCGCGGGCCAGCGATTGCGCAAGCGGCTCGCTGTGGTAGAGAAAGCCCTCCCTGCGCGCCCAGATCGCCGCGGCCATGTCGCCTGCGATGCGCTCGGCTTCTTCGCGGCTGCCGTCGGCCACCACCACCACGCTGAGGCAGGGGTGGGGAATGTCGGCCAGCCCGAAGCCCGCCAGCACCGACACGCCCAGCGCGCCGTCGGCCTCGGCCCGCCGCGCGGCCTCGACTGCCTCGCGCATGGCGCCTTCGTCCGTATTGCTGCGCAGGGTGTGCGAAACCAGGGGCAGGCGGCGCCAGGCCATGACGGGGCGGATGCGGCGGTCCATGGCCGCGAAGAGCAGCCGGCCGGCGTGCTCGCCGGTTTCGTACATGTCCACGTGGGGATAGGTCTTGAAGCTGACGATGACGTCGGCGTTGGCGATCATTTTGGCCGTGACGTTGCCGTGCAGGTCCAGCGCCACCGCGATGGGCGCGCCGGGCGCGGCCCGGCGCACGCGCTCCAGCAGGTCGCCCTCCCCGTCGTCCGTGCCTTCCACCGCCATGGCGCCGTGCAGGTCGAGCAGGATGGCGTCGCACCCGGGCGCGGCCGAGACGATGCGGTCGCAGATCGCCGCATAGGCGTCGGCCGCCACGCGGCCACTGGGATAGGCGGTGGCCGAGACGGGCGTCACCAGCTCTGCTCCGCGCGCCTCGGCAAGGTCGATGAAGGCCGACATGGCGGTGCGCTTGCCATGGTTCTCGGCATACGCGTCGGCGCCATACGTCGGGCCGGCCAGGCCGAAAGCGGAAAGCGGCGTGGGCACCGGCGAAAACGTGTTCGTCTCGTGGTTCATGCGCGCGATGAGGACTTTCATGCCCGGGCCTCCTCGGCGGCCTCGACGCGGCCGCAGCAGCGCAGCATGGCATGCAGCAGCACGTTGCAGCCGGCCTCCAGGTGCTCGGGCCGGGCGTCTTCGATCTCGTTGTGGCTGATGCCGTCCTTGCAGGGTACGAAGATCATGGCCGTGGGCGCGACGCGCGCCATGTAGACGGCGTCGTGCCCCGCGCCGCTGATGATGTCCAGCGAGTCCAGGCCCAGCGACGCCGCACCGTCGCGCACCGCCTGCACCAGCGCGGCGTCGAAGGGCTGGGGCGCGAAATAGACCACTTCCTTGCACGACACTTCGAAGGCGCCGCCCTGCTCCAGCTCGCCGCAGGCGCGGGCCAGCGCGCGCGCCATGCCGTCGAGCGTGGCGTCGTCGGCCGCGCGCAGGTCCACCGTGAGCGATACGCGGCCGGGAATGACGTTGCGCGAATTCGGAAAGACGTCCAGGCAGCCCACCGTGCCGCGCCCGTGGGGCGCGTGGTCTTGCGCAATCCGGTTCACGGCGCGCACCAGGTCGGAGGCCGCGAGCAGCGCGTCGCGGCGCAGGGCCATGGGCGTGGGTCCGGCATGCGCCTCCTGGCCGGTGATGACCACGTCGTACCAGCGCTGGCCCAGCGCCCCCGCCACCGCGCCGATGACGATGTCCTCGGATTCCAGGATGGGGCCCTGTTCGATGTGGGCCTCGAAGTACGCGGCGGCCGCGCGGCCGCCCACGGGCTCGGCGCCGTCGTAGCCGATGGCCCGCAGCGCCTCGGCCACGGATACGCCGTCGCGGTCGCGCGCGGCCAGGGCGTGTTCCAGCGTGAAGGCGCGGGCGTGTACCCCGGACCCCATCATCACGGGCACGAAGCGCGAGCCTTCCTCGTTGGTCCAGACCACCACCTCGATGGGCGCCTCGGTGCGCAGGCCGCGGTCGCACAGCGTGCGCAGGACCTCGATGCCGGCCAGCACGCCGTAGTTGCCGTCGAACTTGCCGCCGGTGGGCTGGGTGTCGATGTGGCTGCCGGTCATGACGGGCGGCAGGTCCTCGCGCATGCCCGCGCGGCGCATGAAGATGTTGCCGATGGCGTCCACGCGCACGGAGCAGCCCAGTTCGCGCGCCCACGCGGTGACGCGGTCGCGCGCCTGGCGGTCCAGGTCGGTGAGCGCCAGCCGGCACACCCCGCCCTTGTCCGTCGCCCCGATGCGGGCCAGGTCCATCAGCGACTGCCACAGCCGGCCGCCATCGACGCGCAGCGCGCGCACGGCCTCCAAAGTCGTCAGCTCCATGCCGTTTCCTCTCCGTCTTGCGGGCGCGGCGGGGCCAGGGCGCGTGGATGCGCCCTAGACGCCCACGCCCAGATACCTGTCCTTGACGTTCTCGTCGGCGAGGAATGCCTCGTTGCCGCCCTCGTAGACGATGACGCCCTGCTCGATGATGAAATGCCGGTCCGCAAGCTGCGTGCAAACCTCGAGGTTCTGCTCCACCAGCAGGATGGATACGCCCGCCTGCTTGATGAGCCGGATCTGCGCCACGATTTCCTCCACGATGACCGGCGCCAGCCCTTCCACGGGCTCGTCCAGCATGAGCACGCGCGGGTGGTTCATGAGCGCCCGGCCGATGGCCAGCATCTGCTGCTCGCCGCCCGAAAGCTGGCCGCCGCCGTTGCGCCGCCGCTCTTTCAGGCGCGGGAAAATGCGGTAGATGTCGTCCAGTTGCCAGGGCGAATCGCGGCGCATGCCCAGCCTGAGGTTTTCCTCCACCGTGAGCAGCTTGAAGATGCCGCGGTGCTCGGGCACCAGGCACACCCCCAGCCCGGCCACCTTGTGCGCCGGCAGCCCGGCGATGTCGCGCCCGCCGTAGCGCACCGCGCCCTGGCGCGGCGCGATCACGCCGGCGATGGTCTTGAGCGTGGTGGACTTGCCCGCGCCGTTGCGCCCCAGCAGTGTCACCACCGAGCCTTGCGGCACCGAGAGCGAGACGCCCTGGAGTATGTGGCTCTTGCCGTAGTAGCTGTGTATGGCGTCGACCTGCAGCAGCGTCATTGGCGTCCTCCGGTGATCATGTTGCCGAGATAGGCCGTGCGCACCCGCTCGTCGTCGCGGATGGCGCGCGGGGGCCCTTCCACCAGCACCCTGCCCTGCTGCATGACCGTGACGGTGTCGGAGATGTCCATGACGATGCCCATGTTGTGCTCGATGAGCACCACGGTATGGTCCTCGCGCAGGCTGCGGATCAGCTGCTTCATCTCGTCCAGGTCGTCCACGCCCATGCCCGAGGTGGGTTCGTCGAGGAAGATGGCGCGCGGCTGGGCCGCCAGGGCCATGCCGACTTCCAGCCGGCGCTGCTGGCCGTGCGAGAGCGCGCCCGCCGCGGTGCCGGCCTGGCGCGCCAGGCCCAGGCGCTCGAGCGCGGCGTCCACGATGCCGGCGAGCGCGCGCGGGCCCGAAGGCGGGCGCCAGCAATCGTAGGCCCCGGCGGGCTGCGCCCCCTGCGCGGCCAGGCGCAGGTTCTCGCGCACCGACAGATTGGCGAACAGGCTGGTGACCTGGAACGATCTGGCGATGCCGCGCTGCACGCGCTGGTAGTCCGCTTCGTGGGTGACGTCGATGCCGTCGAACACGATGCTGCCCTCGGAGGCGCGCAGCGTGCCCGTCAGGATATGGAACAGCGTGGTCTTGCCGGCCCCGTTGGGCCCGATGACCGAATGCACCGTGCCCGGCCGGACCGCCAGGTCCACCCCTTGCAGGGCCTGGAATTTGCCGAAGCGCTTGACGATGCCCCGGGCGCGCAGCAGCGGCCCGTTGTCCGAGGCGGTGCTCATGCGCGTTCCTCCTTGGCGGTCGGCGCGCGCGCTCCGCGCGCCGCGAGCCAGATGCGTTCGCCCAGCCCCCACAGCCCCTTCTGCATGAAAAGGCTTACCGCGATAAGCAGCAGGCCCAGCAGCATGAGCCAGCGCGGCCAGAGCGTGGAAAGCCAGTCCGAGAACAGCACATAGAAGGCCGCCCCCAGCAGCGACGCGAACAGGTTGCCCGTGCCGCCGATCACCGTCATGACGAGGATCATTTCGCTGGTGTGGTACTCGATGCTGGACAGCGGCGCGATGCCCGTCATGAGCGCGAGAAAGGCCCCGGCCAGCGCCGTGACCGCGCCCGAGAGGGCAAAGGCCGCGAGCTTGAAGCGGCGCACGTTGTAGCCCACCGCCATGGCGCGCGCCTCGTTGTCGCGGATGGCCAGCAGCGTGCGGCCGAACACCGATTCCGTCACGCGCAGCAGCAGCCAGAACACCGCCACGAAGCACACGGCAACGAAGGCGTAGAACTGCCAGGGCGAGGCCAGCGGCAGTTCGGCCAGGCCGGCCAGCGACAAGGGCGGGCGCGGCACGTCGAGCAGGCCGTTGTCGCCGCCCGTCAGGTCGGGCAGGCTGTAGGCCAGGAAGTAGAACATCTGCGAGAAGGCCAGCGTCAGCATGACGAAGTAGGTGCCGCGCTGGCGGATGGCGAACCAGCCCACGGCGGTCGCGGCCAGCGCGCCCATGGCCACCGCCGCCAGCAGCGCGAGCGGCATCGGCAAGGGCCAGCGCGTGAGCAGCAGGCCCGCCGTGTAGCTGCCCAGCCCGAAGAAAATGCCCTGGCCGAAGGACAGCAGGCCGGTAAAGCCCAGCAGCAGGTTGCAGCCCAGCACCGCGAGGGCGTAGATGAGCACTTCGGTCGCCAGGGACCCGGACTGGATGACCAGGGGCAGGCCGGCCGCCACGGCCACGGCCAGCGTCAGTTGGGCATGCGATTTCAGGCGCTTCATCAGCCTCTCCCCAGCAGTCCGTGCGGACGCAGCAGCAGCACCGCCGCCATCGCGACATAGATCATCAGGCGCGCGCCCTCGGGCCACAGCGTGCTCATCACGCTCTGCACCACGCCGATCAGCAGGCCCCCGGCCAGGGCCCCGCCGAAGCTGCCCATGCCGCCGATCACCACGATGACGAAAGCGATGCCCAGCGCCTCGATGCCCATGAAGGGCTCCACGCCCCGGATGGGCGCGGCCAGCACGCCGGCCAGCGCCGCCGTGGCCGCGCCCAGGGCGAAGATGAGGCTGAACATGCGGAAGACGTTGATGCCCAGCATGGAAACCATTTCCGTGGACTCGCTGCCGGCGCGCACCGCGCTGCCCAGCCGCGTGCCCTCGAGCACGTACCAGAGCGCCAGCGAGAACAGCGCGGTGAAGCCGATGACGAAGAGGCGGTACTTGGGATAGACGAAGCTGCCCCACATGACCACGCCCTGCAGCGAGGCGGGCACGGCGACGTTATCGCCGATAGGCCCCCACACCACGATGACGAGCTCCTGCAGCGCGAGCGCCAGGCCCACCGTGATGAGGATGTGGAACTCGTGCGCCTGCGCATACACGTGGCGCAGCAGCAGCTTCTCGGCGACCCACGCCAGCGCGCCCACCAGGGGCGGCACCAGGAGCAGCGCCAGCCAGAAGTTCAGGCCCCATTGCACCGCCTGGAAACAGAAATAGGCGCCGAGCAGGTAAAAGGCGCCGTGCGCGAAGTTCACGAAGCGCAACAAGCCGAAGACGATGGACAAGCCGACCGCCAGCAGGAAGTACAGCATGCCCACGCCGACGCCATTGACGACCTGGAGCAGATAAACGTTCATAGAAGAGCCGCGTGGGTTCCCGGAAAAATGCGCGGCGGCGCCCGCCGGGCGCCGCGCGGACGCTACAGTTTGCAGCCGGTTTGCGCGGGCGCCAGGAACGACTGCCCGGCATGGACGATCTCGGCGTAGTCGTCCTTGTCTTTCATGGCCTTTTTGGCCTTGCCCTTGAGCAGGTAATAGTTCTTCAGGACCTGGTGGTCTTCCTTGCGCAGGGTTTCGGCGCCGGTCAGGCCGTCGTAGGCCATGCCCTCCATCGCGGCAATGACCTTGGCCGGGTCGGGGCTGCCGGCCTTCTTGATGGCCTCCAGCAGGATGCGGGTGCAGATGTACGAGCCCGCCAGGCTGTAGTTGGGATTCCCGCGGGTCTTGTCGCGCGCCAGGGCGACCAGTTCCTTGTTCAGCGGCGAGTCGATGCCGTGCCAGTACTGCGCGCCGAAATACACGCCCTCGCACAGGTCGGCGCCCAGGCTCTCGAATTGCTCCAGGCCCGAGGCCCAGGCCACCAGTATGCTGCAATTCTGCTTCATGCCGAAGCTCACCGCCTGGCGCAGCGTGTCGGACGACTGGGAACCGAAGTTGAGGATGAGCAGCACGTCGGGCTTGGCGGCCATGGCATTGGTGAGATAGCCGCTGAACTCCTTCTCCGACAGCGAGTGGTAGCTGTTGCCCACGTGTTCGATGCCTTTTTCCTTGAAGATGTTCTTGGCGGCCGACAACAGGCCCTCGCCGAAGACGTACTGCGGGGTGATGGTGTACCAGCGCCTGGCGTTGGGCAGGCTTTCCAGCAGCGGGCGCACGGTCTGTTCGATGGCGCCGAAGGTGGGCACCGACCAGCGGAAGGTGGCGCGGTTGCAGTCCTTGCCGGTGATCTCGTCGGCGCCGGCCGTGGTAATGAATACGCCGCCGGCGCGCTCGACCTCCTTGCCCATGGCCAGCGACTCCGACGACAGGATGCCGCCCGCAAAGAACTTCACGCCCTTCTGCTGCGAGATTTCCTGGACCTTGCGCACGGCGGTGGCGGGCTTGCCCTCGGTGTCCAGCACCGTATAGGAAAGCGGCTGGCCGAGCACTTTGCCGTATTGCTCCAGCGCGAGCTTCATCCCCAGGTCGGCGTACTTGCCGTTGGCGGCAAACGGGCCCGACATGGGCACGGGGCAGGCAAAGGCGATGCCGCCGGACTGGGCGAAGGCGGAACGCGCGCTCCACAGCGCGCCGGGCAGCGCCGAAAGCGCGGCCATTTTCAAGAGATTGCGGCGATTCAAGTCTTTCTCCCTGGGGGGCCGCGCTGCGCGGCGTATTCGACAGGGCCCGCGCCGCAGGGGCGGCCGGACCGGCGAGGTCTGCTCCTAGCTCTTTCCGCAACTGCCACAGCTTATATATGGTGACCGCATACCGCTCTCCTATTTATCATGATAAATAGGATTGATATGATGATCCGGTCTGTACAAAGCCACTGTCAATAGCGGGGTCATCAGGTATAACCCGGGGTCTTGGGGAGGCCTCGTCCGCCGGCGCGGGCAACGCGGCGGCCCATGCGCGCGAGTCGAATCGGGAGAAGCGGGATGGAATTCAAGATGCAGGACGCCTTCGAGGGCGAGAGCCTTCCGCAGCCCAAGCGCAGCGACCTGGTGGCCGAGGAGATCAAGCGCCTCATTACGGCGAAGAACCTGCGTCCGGGCGACCGCCTGCCCCGCGAAAGCGAACTGCAGAGCATGTTCTCGGTGAGCAAGAGCACCATGCGCGAAGCCCTGAAGTCGCTGGAGGTGCAGGGGCTGGTGAAAGTCAGCACCGGCCCGGGCGGCGGCGGCAGGGTGGTGGAGGTGCCGCTGCACCGCACCTTCCAGCTCATGCAGAACTACCTGTTTTTCAAGGAAGTGAGCATCGAGGACATCTACCAGGTGCGCAAGCTGCTGGAGCCGGAGCTGGCCGCCAGCGCGGTGCCCCACCTCACGGAGGCGCAGTTCGCGGCGCTGGAGCACAACATCGCGTGCTGCGATCCGGCGGCCGAGCGCATGGAGGATTCGCTGATCCAGCGCCAGGAGGAAATGAGCTTCCATGACATCCTGGCCGCCGCCTGCCCCAACCCGTTCCTGAGATTCAGCTGCGAGATGATCAATGAAATGATCCGGCAGCTCACGGTGTACGACAATGACATGCCGCTGGCTGCCCAGCAGCGCTTCGGCGCGGCCAACACGCAGTTCCACCGCGACATCCTGAAGGCTGCCCGGGCCCGCGACGCCGAAGCCGTGCGCAGGCTCATGGAAGACCACATGCGGGACGCCATGCGCTCGGTGACGCGCATGCACGGCAAGATCGAGGGCCGCCTCATCCTGGATTCGGAAATCTCGCGCCGCGGCCTGGCCCGCAAGGCGCGCCGCGCCGGCCGCGGCAAAGGCGGCTGAAGTCCGGGCGAGCGGCGCGCCGGCGTGCGCGCGCAACATCGGCGCGGGCTTTTCTTGGCAAAACGGACCGGACGCATCGCCCGCTGACGGAACTTTGACACGCCCGTGCAACTCTTATATAAGACATAAGAGTCGGTGGCGCGGCCGGACCGTCTCCCATAGAATGACAAAACGGCCAAAACGCCACAAAATGCCTGCTTTACGCGGACAAACACCACGGAGTCCATCATGCCGCACAACACCCTCGATACTCTCAAGAATTTCAAGATCGGCAATAAGTCCTGTCAGTTCTATTCGCTGCCGGCGCTGGGCAAGGCGCTGGGCGTGGATGTGCAGCGGCTGCCGGTATCCATCCGCATCGTCCTGGAGTCGGTGCTGCGCAACTGCGATGGCAAGAAGGTTACCGAGGAACACGTCCGGCAACTGGCCAACTGGCAGCCCAACGCCAAGCGCGAAGACGAGATTCCCTTCGTGGTGGCCCGCGTCGTGCTGCAGGATTTCACCGGCGTGCCGCTGCTGGCCGACATCGCCGCCATGCGCTCGGTGGCAGACAAGATGGGCAAGAGCCCCAAGAGCATCGAGCCGCTGGTGCCGGTGGACCTGGTGGTGGACCACTCGGTCATGATCGACTACTTCGGCACCAAGAACGCCCTGGACCTCAACATGAAGCTGGAATTCAAGCGCAACCAGGAGCGCTACCAGTTCATGAAATGGGGCATGCAGGCCTTCGACACCTTCGGCGTGGTGCCCCCGGGCTTCGGCATCGTCCACCAGGTGAACCTCGAATACCTGGCCCGCGGCGTGCACTACGACAAGAAGAACAACGTCCATTACCCCGATTCGCTGGTGGGCACCGACAGCCACACCACGATGATCAACGGCATCGGCGTGGTGGGCTGGGGCGTGGGCGGCATCGAGGCCGAGGCCGGCATGCTGGGCCAGCCGGTCTACTTCCTGACGCCCGACGTGGTGGGCGTGGAACTCAAGGGCCAGCTGCGCGGCGGCGTCACCGCCACCGACCTGGTGCTCACCATCACCGAAATGCTGCGCCGCGAAAAAGTGGTGGGCAAGTTCGTGGAATTCTGCGGCGAAGGCACGGCCAGCCTGTCGGTGGCCGAACGCGCCACCATCGGCAACATGGCGCCCGAATACGGCGCCACCATGGGCTTCTTCCCGGTGGACGAGCGCACCATCGACTACTTCCGCGGCACCGGCCGCACCGAGGCCGAGATCGCCGCCTTCGAAGCCTACTTCAAGGCACAGAAGATGTTCGGCGTGCCGCGCGCCTCCGACATCAACTACACCAAGCTGCTGACGCTGGATCTCTCCACCGTCGCGCCCTCGCTGGCCGGCCCCAAGCGTCCCCAGGACCGCATCGAGATCGGCAACGTCAAGAGCACGTTCATCGACCTGTTCTCCAGGCCCATTGCCGAGAACGGCTTCAACCAGCCCGCCGAGAAGCTGGAGCAGACCTTCACCACCAGCGCCGGCACCAAGCTCAAGAACGGCGACATCCTCATCGCGGCCATCACCTCCTGCACCAACACGTCCAACCCCAGCGTGCTGCTGGCGGCCGGCCTGCTGGCCAAGAAGGCGGTGCAAGCCGGCCTCAAGGTGCCCAAGCACATCAAGACCTCGCTGGCGCCCGGATCGCGCGTCGTGACCGAATACCTGACCAAGACGGGCCTGCTGCCCTACCTGGAAAAACTGGGCTTCGACGTAGCCGCCTACGGCTGCACCACCTGCATCGGCAACGCCGGCGACCTGTCGCCCGACCTCAACGAAGCCATCATCAACAACAACCTGGTGTGCGCGGCGGTGCTCTCGGGCAACCGCAACTTCGAGGCGCGCATCCACCCGAACATCAAGGCGAACTTCCTGGCCTCGCCGCCGCTGGTTGTGGCCTATGCGCTGGCCGGCACCATCACGCGCGACCTCATGACCGAGCCCGTGGGCAAGGGCAAGAACGGCGACGTCTGGCTGGGCGACATCTGGCCCTCCACCGAAGAAGTCAACGCCCTGCTCAAGTACGCGCTGGATCCCAAGGCCTTCGAGGCCAACTACGGCCAGGTCAAGAGCAACCCGGGCAAGCTCTGGGAGAACATCAAGGGCGTCAAGGGCGACACCTACAACTGGCCCGATTCGACCTACATCGCGGAACCGCCCTTCTTCCAGGATTTCTCCATGACGCCGGGCGCCATGCCCACCGTCAAGGGCGCACGCGCGCTGGGCATCTTCGGCGACTCGGTCACCACCGACCACATCTCGCCGGCCGGCTCCATCAAGGAAACCTCGCCCGCGGGCAAGTGGCTGAAAGAGCATGGCGTCATGAAGGCCGACTTCAACAGCTACGGCTCGCGGCGCGGCAACCACGAGATCATGATGCGCGGCACCTTCGCCAACGTGCGCATCAAGAACCTCATGATCCCGCCGCTGCCCGACGGCAGCCGCTTCGAGGGCGGCGAGACCCTCTTCCAGCCCACGGGCGAACAGATGTCCATCTATGACGCCGCCATGAAGTACGTGGCGCAGGGCACGCCCACCGTGGTCTTCGGCGGCGAAGAGTACGGCACCGGCTCCTCGCGCGACTGGGCGGCCAAGGGCACCCAGCTCCTGGGCGTGAAAGCCGTCATCGCCCGCAGCTTCGAGCGCATCCACCGCAGCAACCTGGTGGGCATGGGCGTGCTGCCCCTGCAGTTCAAGGGCGCGGACAGCGTGCAGTCGCTGGGCATCACGGGCGAGGAAACCTTCGACATCTCGGGCCTGGAAAACGGCATCAAGCCCATGCAGGACGTGACCCTCACGATCACCCGCAAGGACGGCTCCAGGCAGGACGTCACCCTCATGCTGCGCATCGACACGCCCATCGAGGTGGACTACTACGAGCACGGCGGCATCCTGCCTTTCGTGCTGCGCCAGCTACTGGCCGCCTGACCGGCCCGCGCGGGATCCCGGCCCCCGCCCGGCTCCCGCGCCGGCTCCAGCATGCGCAAAGCGCCGCTCCCGCCCAGGCGGAAGCGGCGCTTTGCATTTGGCCGGGCGTTGCTGGCCGGCCCGTATTGGGCCGGCCCGTATTAGGCCGGCCCAATACGGGCCACCGATGCCGGACGGGTCAGTCCGCGAACTGGTAGGCGTCCATGGCCAGCGCAGCGTACGCGACTTCGTCGTTCAAGCGGGTCGCACGCGGACCGCCCGCGCCCAGGGCGACGTAAAACGGCATGAGGTGGTCGTCGTGGGGATGGGCCCGCGCGGCGCCGGGCGCCCTGGCCCGCCAGTCCAGCAGCGCCTGCAGGTTGCCCTCGGCCAGGTTGCGCGCGTACCAATCCTGGAAAGGCGGCACGTAGGCGGCCGGCGGCGCGTCCTGCGGCATGCGCACGTCGCGCAGGTTGTGCGTCAGCGAGCCGGACCCGATGATCAGCACGTCTTCGTCGCGCAGGGGCGCGAGCGCCCGGCCCAGCTCGGCCTGCCCGGCCGCGTCGCGGCCCATGTCCAGCGACAACTGCACCACCGGCACGTCCGCCCCGGGATACAGGTAGCGCAGCGGCACCCAGGCGCCGTGGTCCAGCGGCCGGCGCGGATCGAAATCGGCGCGCAGGCCCTGCTGCGCGAGCAGGTCCCGCACGCGCCCGGCCAGCCCGGGCGAGCCCGGCGCGGCATATTGCAATGTATACAGCTCGGGCGGAAAGCCGCCGAAATCGTGCCAGGCCACTTGCTCGCCGCGCGTGGACAGGGCGAGTCCCTGCCCCATCCAGTGCGGCGACACCACCAGGATGGCGGCCGGCTTGCGGCCCTGCGCGCGGCTCCAGCCCGCCAGGGCCGGGCCGGTCCGGCCGGGCTCGACGGCCAGCATGGGAGATCCGTGCGAAACAAACAACGTGGGCCAGCGCATGGCGCTCTCCTTTCATTCAACAAGGCGGAAATTGTCGCGCTTGCCATTCAAGCAATAAACCACATATTTATCCATAAACTATTGCCGGAATAGGTTTAATATGGCGCGCCACAGCCGCGCGCGCGGGCAGGCAGGCCCTGACTGGCCGCGGGCGTTAAACTAGACCGTTGCACAATCTGAGACGCATCCCGAAGTCATGGCCCGATCCCGCAGTTCGTCCTCTCCCCGCCTAAGCCGCGAAGCCGCCCGCCTGGTTGCCCTTGCCGAGGCCCTGAACCGTTCGGGCAGCCGGGTGGAAGATGTGTACTGGGAAAACCTGCTGGGCGAGGCGATTCCCAGGCTCCTGAAGGCAGGCCAGGACGGCCCGCTGGAGGCGGCGCTGGACCACCTGGCCCAGAAAGACGTGGGCGCCTACGAGGTGCTGATCGAGCAGGCGGAAACCCTGTCCGAGTCCATGAAGCTCGAAAAGAACGGGGTGCGCTACGACCTGCTGCTGCTGGTGGCCCCGATTGCCGCCTGGACCCGTTACGCCATCCCGGCCAACGCCATTCCCGCCCCGGCGCAGCAGGCCATCGTGGCGCAATTGCACGGCCACGTGCTGGCCGCCGACACGCGCGTGGCCATGCTGCCCTGGCTGGTGAGCGTGGACCAGATGCCGCGCACCTTTTCCGAGACCTGGCAATGGCTGCAACGGCTGGGCTCGCACGCGCTGGGCGCGGAAACCGCCAAGCCGGCGCTCAATACCGAGGGGGAAGTCGCCAACATGCTGGCCGACACCCGCTACATCGTGGCGGCCGTGGCCGTGCCGGAAGGCGCACCCATCTTCCGCTGGCAGGAGCGCCCCGGCGAGGCCGACGCCAGCCGCGACGCCTGCCTGCAGCAATGGTCCGCCCAGGTCCAGCCCACCGTGGCCGGCCTGCTGCCGGGCTGCGGGTTCGAGATGCTGCTGCCCGACGCCTACTACGTGAGCAACCGCGAGGCCGACCGGCGCGTGCGCCCGCTGTCGCTGCGCGCCGCCGTGAGCTGGCTCGAAGGCGCCGTCAACCTGGAGCCCTCCCAACTGCGCGCGGTGGTGGCCGGCTGCGGCGAGGAACGCATCGACGAATACCGCATCGGCTTCACGGCCCGCAACAGCAACGACGTGTACTACGGCTGCGTCTGGCCCGTGTACGGGCGCGAGGAAGACCCGCCGGCCGACGAAGGCATGCCCGACGTGGTGGACGACATCGCCGCCCTGCTCAAGGAACTGGGCGTGAGCGAAGTGCGCCGTATTCCCGGCGTGCTGCCGCCCGAATTCTGCGAGGACTGCGGCGCGCCGTACTTCCCCAATCCGCTGGGCGAGCTGGTGCACGCGGAGCTGCCGGAAGACGCCGAAGCCGCCCCCGCCCACTTCCATTAAGAACCGGGGCCCGCTCCCATGAAGGCCGACATCTTCTGCCGGGTGGTCGACAACTACGGCGACATCGGCGTGTGCTGGCGGCTGGCCCGCCGGCTGGCGCACGGCATCGGCTGGCAGGTGCGGCTGTGGGTGGACGACCTGGCGAGCTTCGCGCGCATCCAGCAGGACGTGGATCCGCAGGCCTCGCGGCAAGCCGTGCAAGGCGTGGACATTGTCCGCTGGACCGAAACCCCGGCCGGCGACCTGGCGCCCGGCGATGTGGTCATCGAAACCTTTGCCTGCGATCCGCCCGCCGCTTTCGTGGAAGCCATGAGGCGCTCGCACCCGGTGTGGATCAACCTGGAGTATCTCAGCGCCGAGCCCTGGGTGGAAACCTGCCACGGCCTGCCTTCGCAGCGGCCCGACGGGCTGGTGAAGCATTTTTTCTTTCCCGGCTTCACCGACGCCACCGGCGGGCTGCTGCGCGAACCCGGGCTGTCGGCCGAGCGCGACGCCCTGCAGGCCAGCGCCGGACAGCAGGAAGACTTCCTGCGCGCCCTGGGCATCGCCGAAACCCATCTGGCCGCACGCCGGCAAGGCGGCCGCCTGGCGACGCTTTTCTGCTACCCGCAAGCGCCGCTCGCCGGGCTCGCGCAAGCGCTGGCGACCGATGCCCGCCCCACCCTGCTGCTCGCGCCCGAAGGCGTGGCCCCTGCACTGGAGGCGGCCTGCGCCGCGGCCGGCGGACCGGCGGCCGGCGGACCGGCGGTCGCCCGCGTGCCCTTCATGCCGCAGCCGGATTTCGACCGTCTGCTCTGGTGCTCGGACCTCAACTTCGTGCGGGGCGAAGACTCGTTCGTCCGCGCCGCCTGGGCGGCCCGGCCGCTCATCTGGCAGATCTATCCCCAGGACGAAAATGTGCATCTGGAAAAGCTCGACGCCTGGCTGGCGCGCTATCCGGCCCCGGAGGCGGCGCAGGCCCTGATGCGGGCCTGGAACCGCGCCGGCGCGCCCGACGACACCCGGGCCGCGCTGCAGGCGGCGCTGGCGCCGGCGGCATGGAACGCCTGGCTGGCCGCTGCCCGGCAATGGGACGCCGAACAGGCCTCGCGCCCCGATCTGGGGGACAGTTTGGCGGGTTTTTGCACAGAACTCGCCAAGAAACGCTAGAATAGAGAGTTTTCCGAGTTGTCCGTCCGGTTTGCGGCCGGGCCTCGAAATCATGACGCCTGCCGGGATGTGCATGAATCCGAAGACCCGGGGCGAGGCCGCGCAGGCCGCGCCCGGAACGCCGGAGTGTCCGATACGCCAGTCAGAGGCCCTCGGGCCCGAGGCCCGAAAGCGCTGAAGCGCCCGGGCCGCGGCAGCGGACCATGCTAGCGCGGCGAGTGCACCCATCACCCCCGGAGTTTTATCGATGAAAACCGCTCAGGAATTGCGAGTCGGCAACGTGGCCATGGTCGGCAAGGATCCGCTGGTCGTCCAGAAGGCCGAATACAACAAGTCGGGCCGCAACGCCGCTGTTGTGAAACTGAAGTTCAAGAACCTGCTGACGGGCGCCGCCAGCGAATCGGTCTACAAGGCCGACGAAAAGTTCGAAGTCGTGCAGCTCGACCGCAAGGAATGCACGTACTCGTACTTCGCCGACCCGATGTACGTCTTCATGGACGAAGAGTACAACCAGTACGAAATCGAAGCCGAAAGCATGGGCGATGCGCTGAACTACCTGGAAGAAGCCATGCCCGTGGAAGTGGTGTTCTACGACGGCCGCGCCATCTCGGTGGAACTGCCCACCGTCATCGTGCGCGAAATCACCTACACCGAGCCGGCCGTGCGCGGCGACACCTCGGGCAAGGTGCTCAAGCCGGCCAAGATCAACACCGGCTACGAACTGAACGTGCCGCTGTTCTGCGAAATCGGCGACAAGATCGAAATCGACACCCGCACGAACGAGTACCGCAGCCGCGTCAACTGATGCGCTGACCCGGTCCGCGACATGCGAAACGCCAGCCCTCGGGCTGGCGTTTTTCATTGCGCGGAAGCGGGCGGCGGCTATTGCAGCCGGTCGTCGTCGAAGAAGTCGGGCAGCGCCAGGACGTCGATGCCCTCTTCGGCCAGCGCTTCGCGCTCTTCGCGCGTGGCCGTGCCGCGTATGGGGCGGTCGTCGGCGTCGCCCTCGTGGATGCGCCGGGCTTCTTCGGCGAAGCGTGCGCCCACGTTCTCGGTGTTGCGCAGCAGCGCCCGCACCTGGCGCATGACGGCCGCCTGCAAGGCGGCCATTTTTTCGGCCTCGGTCGCCTGGGCGGGCACGGCCGGGCCCTGGGCGGGCGTTTCCGCATGCAAATGGGACACGTTCAGGCGCGGGGCCGAAAGCCGCTTGGTAATGGAAGCCGACGCACAGACGGGACACGTGACGAGGCCACGCGCCTGCTGCGCGTCGTAGTCTTCGTGCGAACCGAACCAGCCCTCGAAAACGTGGCCGTGGTCGCATTGGAGGTCGAAAACTTTGAGTGCCATGTCTTGATTATGGGGGAGAATGCCAAGAATACAAGGACCGCAAATCCGCGGCCCCGCCCCGGGCATCCTCCCCATGCCGCGGGGAAGGTCTAGCGGCCCGCCCGCCTGCCGGCGGCCTGCTCCACGCGCGCCTGCTGGGCGCGCAGGGCGTCGATCTGGCGCTGCAGGGCCCGCAACTGCTCGCGCGCGTCTTTCTGCTGCTCGGCCAGGGCGCTGGCGTCCTTGCGGGCCTGTTCCTGGCGGGCGGCCACCTGGGCTTCCTGCTCCAGGCGCAGGCTGCGGTCGGCCTGGAGCGTCTGCAGTTCGACGGTGCGCGCGGCGAGCTGCTTCTCGGCATGGGCGTACTCCGCCTGCAGCTTGATGCGGCGGATGTCGACTTCGGCCAGCTCGGCGGACCGCGCCGCGAAGGCGCGGTAGGCGGATTCGGCCTGCTGCTCGGACTTGGTCTTGAGCACACGCCAGAAGTCTTTCTGTTGGAAAAGCGCCACGTAGTAGGCCAGATCATCGGGCTTGAACAGCAGGCTCGCGCCATAGACGCCGTTATAGGTCGTGCGCAGTTCGGACACCTGGTGGCGCTGGATGAGATCCTGAAGCTCGGCCACGGTGGTGGACGGCCGGGACGCCGGCGGCGGCGCGGGCGGCGTCACCGGCGCGGCGGCCGCCTTGTCTTCGACCTGCTGGACGACGGGCCGGTCGGCTTCCTGCCGGGCGCTGGCGCAAGCGGCCAGCCCGGACAGCGCCGCGCCCAGCGCGGCGGCGCGCGCCGAAGCGCGCAGGTATCGGATGCTCATGCTTTCCCCAGAAAAAATTTTCGCAGAACTATAGCAATATATGGACGCCCCGGCGCATGCGACGGGGCCGGTTCAGAACGCCGCATCTTCGGTTTCGGCCTGGCCTTCGCCCAGGCGCAGTTTGCGCATTTTTTCCCACAACACCTTGCGGCTGATGCCCAGCGCGCTGGCGGTGTCCTGGCGGCGCCATTCATTGGCCTGCAGCGCCGCCAGCACGCGCTCGCGCTCGGCGCGCTCGGCCTCGGTCAAGGCGGGCGGCGGCGTCAGCGGGCCAAGCCGCTCGAATATCCTGCCGATGCGATCGGCGTCCCAGCCCCCCAACTGGCGCTGGATCACGGCTACCCGCTCCGCCACGTTGGAAAGCTCGCGCACGTTGCCGTCATAGCGGGTGGCGGCCACCCGCCGCAGCAGCCATTGCGGCGGATCGTCGCGCACGCCCAGCCGGTCGAGCAGCGCGCGGAAGATCAGCGCCTTCTCCTCGCCGCCGCGCTCCTCCAGGCTGGGAATGCGCAGTTCGATGACGGCCAGCCGGTAGTACAGGTCGGCCCGGAAATCGCCGCGCGCCACGAGCGTGCGCAGGTCCTTGTTGGTCGCCGCCACCAGGCGGAAATCCACGGGCACCTCGGCGGCCGAGCCCAGGCGGGTGACCACGCCCTGCTCCAGCACCCGCAACAGCTTGACCTGCTGGTAGGCGGGCAGATCGCCGATCTCGTCCAGGAACAGCGTGCCCCCGCTGGCCTGCTCGAAATAGCCCTTGTGAGCCCCGACCGCGCCGGTGAACGCGCCCTTGGCGTGGCCGAAGAAATGCGCCTCGAACAGCCCCTCGGGAATGGCGCCGCAGTTCACGGCCACGAACGGGCCGCCGGCCCAGTCTGCGCGCTCGTGCAACAGGCGCGCCACGCGTTCCTTGCCCACGCCCGTTTCGCCATGAACGAGCACGCTGCTGCGGCAATTGGCGTACATGTCGACCTCGGCGAGCAAGGCCCGCATGGGCGCCGACTCCGCCACCAGGGGCTGGTTGCGCCGCGGCTGCGCGCGCTCGAATCTTTCCAGTTCGCCCAGCAGCTCGAACAGCAGCTTGCGCAGTTCGGCCGCCGTGAATGCCGGCGGCAGGATATGCGAATACGCGGGCGGGAAATAGCGCGGATCGCGCCCGCGCGCCTCGGCCGCCACCCAGATCACAGGCAGCGCCTGCGCCGACAGCCAGTCGTAGCCGCTGAAGCGCTGGTCGCCCATGACCGATACGGACACCAGCGCCACCGCGGGCCGTCCCGGATCGCGCGGCGGCGGGAAGGCGGTGCCCGCGTCGGCGCGCATCAGCGTGGCGTCCAGGCCGACCAGGCAGCGCTCGGCGCGGGCGGCGATATCGGTAGCCCCTTCCCATACGTACACGTCGAACGCGTCGTGGGAGAATTTCTGGGTCATGTCACGCGCCCCCTCCGCGCGGAGTCTTTGCTTGCGTCATCAATACACCAGCCTCGGCCGGCCGCAGTCCACCGACAGCAGCGCGACATCGGTCTGGGCCACGTTCAGCCCGAGCGAATCCAGCACCTGCGCGAGCGCGCCCGACAGCGCGTCCAGCAGCGGGGTCAGCAGCGCGATCGCCACCGACACCACGCCCCCCACCTGTCCGGAGCCGTTCAGCACATAGGTGGACACCGCGCTCACCCGGCATTCGCGGATGGCGCCCGGCGCCACGAGCAGGCTGCACCCCAGGTCGGTGAGCGGCGCCAGCAGCACCGTGTTGAGCACATTGCCGACCACCTGCAGCGTGCCGCCCAGCACGCCGGCCAGGCCGCCGGCGACGATGCGCTGGCCGATCGCATCGAGCTGGCCCTGCGACCATTGGATATCGTTGACGATGGCTGAAACGGACCTGCCCGGATTCGAGCCTCCCCCGCCGACCAGGTTGCGCGCCAGCGCATCGCGCTGCGCGCCGGTCATGGGAGCGCCGGTCTGCGTGATGTCGCCCAGCAGGCCCACGACCAGCGTGTCCGCAAGGCCCGAGGCCAGGCCCGCCAGATCGATGGCGCTGGCGTTGACGGTCGCCGTGGACGGCGAAGCCGGCGGCGCCGACAGCGTGACGGGCACCGGCGCGGCGGAAGGAAACACCTCCAGCGTCACCTTGCTCGCGACCGGCATGCCCAGCACATTGAGCACGCGGTAGCGGTCGATGGCGCCGAAGCCGGCCTGCTGGCAGGCGTTGGAGGCGCTCAGAAAGCCGGCGGCCGACGCATTGCTGGACGAGGCCATGCCGGGAAAACGTCCCACGCACACGTTGGCCAGCGAGGCGGTCACGTCGATCGTGGCCTGGAGCGGCGCGGCGCAAAGCCCCGTCAGCGTGCCCGCCGACTGCGCCACGTCGATGACGATGGGCAGGTCGAGCTGCATGTTCGCCGTGGACGACAGCAGCCGTCCCACCAGCGGAATGTCCGAGGTATTCACGCGCAAATACACCCGCACGCCGGCGCTGACGGCCCGCGCGCCCACGCCACCCACGGCCAGCGCGGGCGGCTCCACCACGCGCGCCTGCGCCTGCAGGCCCAGCAGCGGCACATTCAGGCCCAGGTCGATCAGGTTGTCGCCGTTGGCCAGCACCAGGGCCGTCTCGATGACGTTGCGCGCATTCACGCGCGCCCGCAGCCCGGCCGCGGCATCGCCGCCGGAGAGGTCCAGGCCCAGCACGCCGCCGTCGCCGAACAGCCGGATGGGCCGGGTGAGCCCCGGAATCCGCAGCAGCTCGGTCACGGCGCCGCGCAGCAGCCCCGCCCCTGCCGTGGCCGTGTCGCCGCCCTTGTCTATCGCCGTGACCGTGGCCTGCAGCAGCGTGCCCAGGCTCAGGTTGTTCACCGCGGCAAGCTGCTCGGGCGTGCCCACGCCGCTGGCGACCGACAGCGGCAGGCCCAGCGCCTGCAGCAATCCCGAAGGCGTGATGTCGGCGCTGGCCGCGCCCGCCGCGTCCAGCACGTCGAGCTGCGCGGGCGTGGCCCCCGCCGTGGCAAGCAGTTGGGACAGCAGCCCGCCCTTCTCCAGCCGCAGCAGGCGCGAACCCACCGTGAACGCCGCGACGGGAGCGCTGCGCGTGGCGACGGCGGCCACCGACACGCGCGTGCCGTCGCCGAGCGCGCCGAAGAAGCTGGGCACGACATCGGCCAGCGTCCGGGCCACGACGACGCGCATGGCATTGGGCGGCTGGCCGTCGGCGGCGTCGAGCAGGTGCATGGCCGAAGCGTCCGCGCGCGCGGGATCCCAGACCTTGCATTGCACAGTAACGTCGTCCGCGGTGAAGGTATCGAACAGCGCGGGCAGGTTCGCCAGCGCGGCCCGGCGGCCGGCCTCGGCGGCGCGCGCGCAATCGCCGGCCTGGCCCATGCCCAGCACCTGCACGGCCGACAACGCGGCCAGGTCCGCCGCCTTCTGCATCTCGCGCCGCATGTAGAACGCATAGCCGAGCTGCGTGACAGCCAGCAGCAACAACCCCACGATCACCGCGAAGACCATGGCAATGGTGATGCCGCCGCGCTGGCGGCTGGCCCTGCGCGGTGCGGTTGCGGCGCGGGTTCTCATGCGACATTCCTTTCCGGGCTGGCACGTCCTAATTGGTATTGCGGGTGTCCACGCGCTTCTGGAACCATTCCGGCACGGGATGGGTGAAGCTCGCCAGATACCGGTCCCAGGCGGCGGTGGACACCGCGCCCAGCACGGGCAGCGCCGCCCCGGCGCGCCGCCCGTCGGCCTGGGCCGCGAGGAGGCCGCGCGTCACGTCGCCGAACTGCTCCTCGCGCGGCGCGCCTGGCGCAGGCTGGGGCGCAGGCAGCGGCGCCTGCGTCTGGCGCACCACCGGCCGGGCGGGCATGGCCGTCTCCGCGTCGCGGGCCGGCGCGGGCGCGGTGGGCGCCGGGCTGGCCGCGCCGGCCATGCCGCCGGTCAGCGGGGCCTGCGCCTGCGCGCGGGCCGCGCCAGCGGCCAGCCCGGCCGCGGCGGCAAGCGCCAGCGCCAGGCCGCGCACGGATCGCGGCGCGATCGGTCTGGAAGAACGGAAAGTCCGCATGGCTGCGCTCCTGTAAAAATGTTCAACGCCACATATTCAACGCGCGATCTTCAACGCACGATGGGCCCATTGCCCAGCCGGTCCATGAGCGGACTCATGATGGGCAGCCCCGGCGCCGGATCGCCCGCCGCCATCACCGGCCCGCCGGAAGGCGCGGCCGCCGTCTGGCGGCGGATCTCCTCCGCCAGGCTCAGCACCCGCAGGCGGGCCTCGCCGCTCAATTGCGCGCGCGCCATCAGCGACTGCGCGCGCCCGGTTTCGCCCTCCACCAGCAGGAGCACGGCCAGGTTGGCCTGCGCCTTGGCGCTGTCCGGCGCCAGCTCGGCGGCCTGGCCCAGCGGCACGCGGGCCCCGGCCGGATCGCCCGCGCGCAGCCGCGCAAAGCCCAGGTCGCCCAGGATGCCGGGGTCCATCGGCGAGAGCTGCGCCGCGCGCGCCAGATCGTCGGCCGCCTGCGCGTACTGGCCGCGCGCGCCGGCGATCAGCCCCAGCCCGTGCCAGCCTTGCGCCGCCTGCGGCGTGCCCAGCAGAGCGCGATAGGCCTGCTCGCTCTGCGCGACCTGCCCGGTCTGGCGCAGCGCTTCGGCGCGCATCGCGGCCACGCGCGCGTCGCTGCCGAACTGCCGCTGGAAGGCGTCGATATAGGCCAGCGAAGCGAAATAGCGTCCCTGGCGCTGCGTCTCGGAGATCATGGAGAGCATCATTTCCGGCGCGTCGGCCACGCGCCTGGCCTGCGCCGCCTCTTCCTTCTGCCGCGCGAGCGCCTGCTCCTGCTGCTGTTGCTGGATCAGCTGCCAGGCGGTTTCGACGTTATTGGTCTTGCAGCCGGCCAGCCCCGCCGCCATCGCCGCCATCGCCACGGCGGCCAGCCCGAGCCGGGCCGCGCAGCGCCTGCATCCGTTCTTGTTCGGCATCACATTCCTCCCAGGCGCGACAGGCCGCGCGCCACGGCAATGAATCCGGCCCCGCCGGTCACGATGAGCAGCGCGGGCAGCAGGGTCACGATCATGACTCCGGTCATTTTCACGGTGGTCTTGCCGACCTTCTCCTTGAGCTCCATGCGCCGCTTCTCGCGCAGGCGCTCGCCGAACCGCTGCAACGGCTCCTGGACGGCGCCCCCGTGCTGGTCCACCTGCGCGATCAGCCGGCAGATGGCGGAAATGTCGTCGTTGCCGAAGCCGCCGGCCAGCCTGGCCAGCGACTGCTCGCGCGTGCGTCCGCGCGCATACAGCCCGGCCGCCAGCCGGAACTCGTCGGTCAGCACCGGCAGCACATGCGCGAACTCCGTCACCAGAACCTGCAGGCTCTGGTCCACCGACAGCCCCACGCCTTGCAGCAGGCGCAGCAGGTCGATGAACATGGGCAGTTCTTCGGCCGCCTCGCGGCGGCGCCGCGCAACGCGGCGCCGCACGATCCATTTGGGCAGCATGCAGCCCAGGCAGAACGCCACGAAAGCCGCCGCGACCACGCCCGCGGGGCCGTGGCCCAGTCCGCGCCCCAGGCCGAACGCCACGGCCGCTGCCGGCAGCAGCAATGCCAGCGCGGCGCGCGCGGCCACGAAGCGGGCGCGCGCGATCGGCGGGCTGGCATAGCCCGCCAGGTCCAGCAGCTTGCGGTCTTCCGCCGCCAGCAATGCCTCGGCGTAGCGGCCCGTGCTCAGGCGCTTGCCGAACGCATCGGCGGCGCGCGCCGCGAACGCCAGCCTCCCGCCGCCGCCCGCGCTGCCGGCGGTGTCCGGGGCCGCCCGGCGGCTGCGCGCCGCCAGCGCGTCGTCCACGAGCTGGCGGGTCCGGTCCTGCTCCCGCAGCCGGCGGAACAGGGACGCCGCCAGGACCAGGAGCGCGGCCGCCGCCAGCAGCAGCGCCAGGCCCAGCAGCGTCGCGGGAGATAGGTGCGCTATCGCGGCCATGGTTTCCCTTTCCCCTAGATTCCCCTGACCATGCGGTACAGCCAGTACGAACCGCCGATCTGCAGGCAGATAGCGATGACCAGCATCCGGAAACCGGCCGGATCCCGCCACAGGCCCATGAAAAGATCGTTGTTGGCCGCCATGATGAAAGCGCCCACGGCCAGCGGCAGCAAGGCCAGTATCCACGCCGACATGCGGATCTCGGCCGAGCTCGCCGACAGCTCGCTGCGGGCCTGGCCGACATCGCGCATGAAGGCCGCGATGCGCTCCAGCACCTGGTCGCTGCGGCCGCCGAAACGCTGGGCGATGGAAACCACGGAAGCCACCACGTACAGCTCTTTCATGCCGTACATGCGCGACACGTGGACCAGCGCCTCGTCCAGCTCCCAGGCGGAGCGGCTCAGGCCGGCCGCGGTGGCCACGACTTCGCGCAACGGCGTTTCGGCCGCCTCGGCCGCCGTCTGGAAAGCCGACGCCATGCTGTTGCCGATGGTGACCAGCCGCACCACGTTGTCCAGGAAGGCCGGAAGCTGCGCGGCCATGCGCCGCATGCGCTTCTCGCCCTTGAGCCAGAGCGTGAAATACGCCGCGACCGACAAGGCGACCAGCGCCACCGCGCCGGACAGCGGTCCCAGCAGCAGCCAGGCCAGCAGCGTGCCGGCGGCAACCGGCGCGGCCAGCCTGCCGTAGAACGCCGGGCTCTGGCGTACGCCCGCGCACAGCAGCAGCCTGTCCCATCCCGCCAGGCCCGAGCGCATCGGACGCGCATTCCGCGCGAACGGCGTGGTCCCTTCCGCGGACGCGGCGCCCGGATTCAGCCGCTTTTCGAGAAAGGCCGAGCTGGCCTCGCGGCGCGCGCGCTGTTGCGCGTGCCGCCACAGCAGCAGCGCGGCGAGCATCGAGACGAGGGCCAGGCCGCCCAGCACGTAAGCCAGCATCGTCATCGCCTCCGGCTCCAGAATCCGCCTCCGCCGCCGTCTTCGGGCCCGTCCGCGGCCGCGCCGTCCGGCTTGCGCGGCTCGGTGCGCAAGCGGGCCAGCTTGGGCGTGTGCGGATGTATGCCCAGCCATTTCCAGCGGTCTTTCTCTTCGCCTTCGGGACAGACATAGGCTTCGTGCCGGTACAGCTCCTGCGTCGAGATGACGTTGTCGCCCATGCCCGTGACCTCGGTCACCGACAGCACGCGGCGCTTGCCGTTGGACAGGCGCCCGATCTGCACGATGAAATCCAGGGCGCTGGCGATCTGGCGCCGCAGGCTGTCTTCGCTGCCCTGGAAACCGGCAAAGCCGGCCAGCATTTCGATGCGGTAGAGGCATTCGCGCGGGGAATTGGCGTGTATGGTGGCCATGGAGCCTTCGTGGCCGGTATTCATGGCCTGCAGCATGTCCATCACTTCGGCGCCGCGGACTTCCCCCACCACCACGCGGTCCGGACGCATGCGCAGGCTGTTGCGGATCAGGTCGCGGATGCTGACGGCGCCGGCGCCGTCGAAGCCGCCCTGCCGGGCCTCCAGCCGCACCACGTGCGGATGATTCAGCGACAGTTCGGCCGTGTCTTCCACCGTCACCACGCGCTCGGTTTCGGGTATGAAGAAGGCCAGCGCGTTGAGCAGCGAGGTCTTGCCCGAACTGGTGCCGCCGGAAACGAGGATGTTGCAGCGGTTGCGCACGGCCTCGCTGAGCAGCCGGTGGATTTCCCCATCGAAGGTGCCGAGGGCGAGCAGGTCGGCGGGCTTGAGCGGATCCTGGCGGAACTTGCGGATCGACACCATGGGCCCGTCGACGGCCAGCGGCTCGATCACGACGTTGAGGCGCCCGCCGTCCGGCAGGCGCGCGTCGACCATGGGGCAGGACTCGTCCAGCCGGCGGCCGATGGGCGCGAGGATGCGCCGGACGATGCGCAGCACGTGCTGGTTGTCGGTGAAGTGCAGGCTCTCGCGCGCCAGCACGCCCCGCCGCGAGACGAACACGTTGTCGTAGCCGTTGATGAGTATGTCCTCGACCGACGCGTCGGCCAGGAGATCCTCTAGCGGCCCCAGTCCGGCCAGTTCCTTGGTGAGCGCCTCGGCGATGTCGCGCACCTCGCCTTCGTTGACGGGCAGGCGCCTCAACCGCACGAAGCTGGCCACCTCGATGTCGACGAACTCCTGGATGGCCGACCGGGTCCAGCGGCCGAACTCCGCCCCCAGCTCTTCGATGCGCGAGAGCAGGTGCTCGTACGCGGCGCCCTTGACCTCGTGATAGCGGGCCGATGCGTGCGCGCCGCCTCCCTCGTCGCCGAACTCGATGGTGCCTGTCATGATCATGTCCGTCTGCCGTCCGTCGTTTGCCCGTGCCGCCGCACGTATTCCTTCCGCCGATCAATGAGCCGCCGGCCAGCGCGGCATGCCTTGCAACCAGGACGCAAGCCAGCCGGCGCGCGCCGCGTGCGCCTCGGCGCAGAGCCGGTCGGCCAGCGCCTGCACGCCCCGCACATAGATGTCGCGCTCGGCCTCTTCATGCAGCAGGCGGCCCTGGTTCGTGCACGTCATCAGCGCCAGCGTCCGTTCGGGCAGCGTGCCCACCAGCGCCAGCCCGAAGCGTTCGGCGATCTGCTGCGCCGTCATGCCGTAGCGCTCGTCGTAGCGATTCACCACCAGCCCCAGCCTGGCGCGTTCCACGTGCAGGCGTTCGAGGTCCTGCAGCAGTCCGGCCAGCGAAACCAGCGCGCCCACGCTCTGATCCGTGACCAGCCAGACGTACTGGGACACGCGCGCCAGCGCGGCGATGAACTTGGCATTGGAAAAGCCGCCCGCATCGGTGAGCACCGCGCCGCAATGCTGCCGCAGGCGCTCGAAGACCAGCAGCGAGTCCGCCAGGGATACTTCGCGCATCTGTTCCACGTCGCGCGGCAGCGCAAGCACGCTCAGTCCGCTGGCGGAACGCGGCAGCACCGAACCCAGCAGCGTGGCGTCGAGGCGCTTCAGGTTGCGGGCCGCCTCGGCGAAATGGAAATCGCCCTTGATGTTCAGATAGAGCTGGCAGTCGCCCACCGGCCACCCGAGATCGGCCACCGCCACCCGGGCGGCCAGGGGCAGGCCCTCGCCCGGCTCCGCCGCCTTGCCCGCGCGGGCGCCGGCATGCGCGCCGTGCGCCTGCTGCAGGCGACCCTGCACGATGCCGGCCAGGTGCACGGCAAGCGTGCTGGTGCCCACGCCGGGCCGCGCGCCCAGCAGCAGTAGGCTGCGCCCGGCCTGGCCCGCGTCGTTGCCGCGAGGCGCGGCCATCAGGCGGCGCGCCACCTGCCGGGTTTCTTCCGGCGCCGCGGCGGGATCGACGAAATCGCTGACGCCCGCGCGCAGCGCGGCGACCGCGCCCTCCGGCTGGCTCAGGCGGCCCACCGCGACGCGCGCCACCTCGGGCGCGGCCTGGGCCAGCAGGCGCACCAGATCCGCGGCCGCCGCCAGCTTGCCGGGCTCGTCGGCGCTGGGCGTGAAATCCACGAACACCAGGGACGGCGAAATCTCCGCCACGCGCCGCGCCAGCTCCTGCGGCGCGGGCGTCTCCTGCATCAGCAGGCCTTCTTCGCCCAGCGCCTGCGCCAGTTGCGCCGCGACGGCATTGTCTTCGGAACAGAACAGGAAGCGTCTGGCGCCGCGCAGGCCCGCCCATTCGGATGCGTGTGTCTTCATGGCGCTCACCGCGAAAATCCCGGCATCTGCTGGCCGCTGGCCGGCCCCATCAGGTAGTACCCCCATGCGTTGAAGGCCGTGTCGGTCTTTTCCTGCCGCCCGCCCGGCAAGGGCAGCGCCACGCCTCGCGCGATCGGTCGCACCAGCCTGGGAGTCACCACGATGACCAGTTCCGTGTCCTCCTGCGAATAGTCCACGCTGCGAAAGAACGCGCCGATGATGGGAAGGTCGCCCAGCATCGGCACCTTGTTGACCAGCGCGCGCGTCTGGCGCGACACCAGGCCGCTGATGACGAAGCTCTCGCCGTCGCCCAGCTCGACGGTGGTGTCTGCGCGCCGCGTGCGCAGCGCCGGAATGATGGTGGAAGAATCGTAGCCGCTATTGATGACGACGCCGTTGGCGTAGTCCAGCTCGCTGGCCTCCGGCGCGACCTTCAGCGCGATGCGCTGCGGCGACAGCACGGTGGGCGTGACCGTCAGCCCGATGCCGAAAGGCTTGAAGGCGACGGTGACCGTGCCCAGTCCGCCCGACTCCGGAATCGGCAGCTCGCCGCCGGCCAGAAAGCTGGCGCTCTGCCCGGTCAGCGCGACCAGCGTGGGTTCGGCCAGCACCCGCGCCATGCCATTGCTTTGCAGCAGCCGCAGCCGGGCGCTGAAATCGTTGGAGTCGTAGAACAGGGAAAAACCGGATGCCAGGCTGGCGGCCCTGCTGAAACCCAGCGGCGCCGCGAACCCGTCAGGCGTGGTCGAGCTCGTGCCGCCCCAGGGGCCATGGCCGCCCGAGAGGCTGATGCCGGCCTGCTTGAGCACCGAACGCGACACCTCCACCACCTTCACCTCGACCTGCACCACGCCGCCGCTGCCTGCGGTGGAAACGTCGACCACGTTCTTGGCGCCTCCCGCGGCGGCGGCGGCCGCCGCCGCCGCCGCCCGGTGCGCCAGCGGCGTGTCGGCATGCCCGGAAACCAGCGCGGCGCCATCGGCCACGTCCACTTGCGCGCCGCCCGCCACGCCGCGGCTGGCCAGCGCGCCCTGCATCGCGCCGATGACGCGCACGGTCCAGACCTGCGGCGTTCCGCCCTTGCCGCTCCAGACGCGCAACTGGGTCAGGCCCGGCTTCTTGCCGAAGATCAGCACGGCTGGCGCGCCGCTGGCGCCCGCCAGCACCTTCACGTCGGCCACGTCGGGATCGCCGATGCCGATGCGCGACGGCGCGCCGGACAGCGGCAGCGTCTGCTGGGACCGGGCCGGCAGGACGATCTCCGCCGGCGTGGCGGTGGCCGGCATCCCGGTGGCCGGCACCCCGGTGGCCGGCGCGCCGGCGGGCTGGGCCCTCGGAGCCCCTGCACAGGCCGCCGCGAGGATCATCCCGACAACGACACGGATTGAAATGGACGGCTTGTTCATCATCTGTTCTGGACACCGGAAAATCGCAGGAAGGCGGGCCGCGCAGGCGGCGCCGGTCAGTAGCGCACGCGTTCGGATTGCCCTCCACGCAGGATTTCGACACTGCGCCCAGACCTCGCCGTGGCGGCCGCGGCGGGCCGCGGCGCGTCGGCGGCGCCATCGAGCTGAGCCAGGCTGTCGCCGGCGTAGGCGCGGTTGAGGCCGTCGCCCAGCGCGGCGCGCTGGGCGGGCGACAGATCGGGTCGGCCCGGCAGCACGGGCTGGCGCGCCGCGAACAGCGTCACGTCAGGCTGGCCGTCGTCTCCCGCCGGCCGCAGCGCCAGCCGCAGCCGCCCCGAGCGGGAAGCCAGCAGCAGACTGTTCACGTCGGCGACCGGCATGGCCAGCACCGCCGTGCGCGGCACGGGCGCAGCGCCGCCCTTGGCCGGAACGCCGGGATCGGGCCGCCCCAGGGCGGCATCTCCGTATGCCAGCACGCGCACGCCGGCCTGCAGCAGGCGCGCCTGCGTTCCCTTCACCTCGGCGCCCTTGTCCAGTTCGAAAAACACGTCCACGGTGTCGCCCGGCGCGACGCGGTTGCCGACGCCGGCAACCTCGTCCACCGCCACCGCCACGGCGCGCTCGCCGTTCTTGAGCTGGCGCGACAGGCCGCGCGCCAGCATCGAAGGCAGCAGGGGCTCGCCCTCGCCGATATCCACACGCGCCACCTCGCCCTCCAGCGCGCCGGCTTTTCCGAAAGCTCCCTGAGGCACGGCCGGCCAATGCGCCAGCGTCAGTTGCGCCGCCTCCAGGCGCGAACCCGCCGGGATCGGCCGGGCCGCCACGATGACCGGATGCAGCGCGCCCGCCGCCTCGGGCGCCGGCGGCGGCGCCTGCTCAGGCAGGGCGGCCGCGGGAACCGTCTCGGGCCGCACGGACAGCAAATGCCAGGCTGCGCCGGCCAGGCCCAGGCCCGCAATCAGCAACAACACCGCGATGATCTTGCTCAGGCTGCTCATGGTGTTCCTTGAGACACTTGCACCACCGCCCGGGCGCCCATGCGCTCGGGAATCCAGTTGCCCCCGCCGGGCAGCATGGACAGGAATCCCTGCGCCGTGGCCAGCAGCGGCCACTGCCGCACGCTGTAGCTCAGCGCCACGGTGGCGCAATCGGCGGCCTGTCCGCCGGACCCGGCCCATGCGCAGGGCGCGCGCGTAACGCGGCAGTCCACCGAGGTGTCGGCCCCGAACACCGCCAGCGCCGCGCCGCAGGTGCGCGCCGCCGCGTCCGGAGCCTCGTCGAGCTGCGCCTGCACCGCGGCGCGCGCGCCTTCGGAGGCGGCCGCGGCCAACTGCTGCTGGAGCCAGAAGATCAGCCCCAGCCCGATGATCGCGAACAGGAACATGAAGAGCGCCATCAGCACCAGCGAGAATTCGAGCGCGGCCACGCCGCGCTGCCTGGCGCGAAGCGCCGGAATGGGCCGGGGAAGAGCGGCGGCGCCCATCTCACTGCACCCCATCCATCGCGCCGCCGAGCCGCACCAGGGCGCGCGCGCGCAGCACCAGGGAATCCGGAACCAGCGCCTGCCCCAGCAAGGGCAACACGGGTATCAGCGGATGCGCGCCGTAGGCATACGACACCGTGACTTCGGCCTGGTCCTGTTCCAGCGCATGGCCGCTGCAGGCGCCGCCGCCGCTGGCCTGGAGCAGTCCGCCGCTGCCGCACACGGCGACGGCCACCGGCGCCGCGGACAGGGTGGCGATCCAGGCCGACAGATCGAGCGCCGCGTCGCGCGCCGCCTGGGCGCGCGCGTCCAGCGCGTCCAGCGATGAGGCCCCCTCCTGCCATTGCAGCATCCGGCGCGCGCCATCCTGCGCCGCCAGGTTGACGGCGTGCTGCGCGGCGAAGACGAAGCCATAGGTCAGGATCCCGTAGAGCACCACGAAGAACACCACGAATACCAGGCCGAATTCGAGGGAATACACGCCGCGCTGAGCGCGGCCGCTCCCAGATAGGCCGCGTAGGGAATCTGCGCCGAACGGGGCGCCGCGCGCACGGCGGGCACCGTGCGCCAGGCCAGCGAGTGCAGCCCGGCCAGCAGGCTCGCGAACAGCAGCGTCAGCGCCAGCGGCGCCAGTCCGAGCGCCAGGCCGATGACGGCCATGGCCTTGATGTCGCCCGCCCCCATCAGCCGGCGGCGCCAGAGCGGCAGAAAGGCGGCGGGAAACAGCGCGCCGGCAGCGGCCTGCGCCCAGCCGGGCCACGATGGCGGATACGCCCAGCCCTGAACCAGCAGGGCCGCCAGCAGCCACAGCGCCTGCGCGCACAGACCGGCCGCCACCCATACGTTCGGCACGCGCCGCCGCCATAGATCGCAGCCGATCAGCACGCCATTCCAAACCGCGAACATTGCCCACCACAATACTTCCCCTGGACGCAAGCTGTCCCCTTTCGCTTTCGATGCGCACCGCTGCTGGCGCAGGCGGTCGCCGCAGCATTACGGTTCGAACGATTCGAGCTTGGTCTTGATGGTCGTGAACAGCGATTCCAGGCCGTCGGTGAGATAACCGATGGCCACGACCAGGGCAACCGCGATGAGGCCGGCGATCATGCCGTATTCGAGCGCGGTAATGCCGTCCTCGTCTTTCCAGAACTGAACAAATCTGCCTTTCATAGCGAACTCCGTCGGTTTCGATTGATCTGGGATGGACGGAACAGAACCGTCCTGCTCCCGCTACAGCCTCGATCCGGCCTGGCAAGCCGGATCGGGAACGGGATGGGTTGCGCCCGGCGGCTGGACGGCCGGGTCGGTATTCAGATCGATACGCTGCGCGAATCTCTTTCGAAAACGTCCGGACGCGCGCGCCATGCGCAAGCGCATGGCGGAAACCGCGGCCGCCGGCGCCGCGGGAAAGACCATGGCAGACAAGGCGGCGCGAAGGCCCGCAACCGGAAACGAGAGCATCCCCAGCCCTTCATGAAACGCGAGAGGCGCGGCATCGCCCGGATTCATGTCTGCTCCTTGCTCGGGTTGCCCCATCCTGCTGATGCAATGGCCCGACACCCGCTTCGGGCCGGTTTCGCCAGGTTCCGGCACATTATTTCAAATGTAATTGGATACTTTTTTATAGTCTCAACTACTACGAATTAATACACATCAGGGTTTATACGGATAAAGACCATGAGTACGCTTCATTATGTAACGCATATCGATTGATCTGCGAAGAATTGCAAATAGGGCGGCATGATGGGGTATGTTGTCTTGGTTTTTGCAGCAATGAATAATAAATTGATATATAAAATTATTTAAACGGATTATCGGAAACTTATTGTCATTTCCCTTTGGCGCGGCAATTATTACAATGTCAAACATATTCTTTCGTGCCGTCGCAGCGGCGGCCATGGTTCGGGCCGCCACTCCACTTCGACACGACTCGCCGCGCATGGACCGGATACCGCAGACACCACCGCATCCCGTATCGCACCGGCCCCGGAAAATCTCCGCCCGTTCCGCCGCGCTGCTTTCATTGGCGGCCATGCTGGCTCCGCAGGCTTGCGCGCTGGCCGACGGCCCGCTGCGCGGCAATCCCGTCGATGCGCTTCCGCAAATCGAACGCCCGCCGGCCGCCCAGCCGTCGCCGCCCCGCGTCCAGGTGCAGACGCCCGAACAGATTGCCTTGAAAGCCCGCCTGGCGCAGCGCATCGTCCCGCGCCACTTCGACGTCTCCGGCGCGCACGCCCTGCCGTTCAGCGAGATCTCCGCGCTGTTGGCGCCGCTGGCCGGAAAAGAGATCACGCTGGGCGAGCTCGTGCAGCAGGTGGACCGCATCACCCAGCGCTACCGCGACGCCGGCTATCCGTTGTCCTTCGCGCTGGTGCAGAACCAAAGCTTCGCCGACGGGCTGGTGGTGGTGACCGTGGTGGAAGGCTATGTGTCGGACGTGCGCATCGACGGCGATATCGGCAACGCCCGGGACCGCCTGGAGGCGCTGGCCGGCCCTCTGAAAGCCGAGCGCCCGCTGACCCAGGCCACCCTGGAGCGCGTGCTCAACCTGATGCGCACCGTGCCGGGCGTCAAGTTCACGCCTGCGCTCGACCTGCCGCGCCGCGCCGACGGCGCAACCGCGCTGGTGCTGGCGGCCACGCGGCGGCCCGTGGGCCTGACCGGCAGCGTGGCGGACCTGGGCACGGGCATGCAGCCCATTGTGAACATGGCCGCCAACAGCCTCACGCCGCTGGGAGAACAGGTCAAGCTGACCGCCGCCGTGCCGTTCAATCACGACGACGTCAAGTACGTGGCCGGCGAGATCAGGGTGCCGATCGGCAACGACGGTCTTGCGATGAAGCTCGACGGCTACCACTACGATGCGCGGCCCCGGGACGAAGCCATCGAGTCCCTGGGTTTCGAGCGCCGGGTGCGCAACGAGCGGGCCGGGGTGGCGGTGAGCTATCCCCTTCTGCTGAACAACACGCGCTCGCTGACCGGCACCCTGGGCGTCTACGCCACCAATTCACGCGACCGCTACGACGCGCGCAACAGCGATCTCTGGCTGCGCCAGGACGCCCGCGTGCGGGCGGCCAATGCCGAGCTGCGGTATGTCCAGGTGTCGCCCACGGCGTCTTCCGACGTCACGCTGGGCGTCTCCAAGGGCTTCGACACGGCCGGCGCGCGCAAACGCATCGACAGCAACTACGGCTACGCGGCCACCCCCGAGCTCGACCTGGATTTCACGCGCGTGAACCTGAACGCGCGGCTGGCCCACACCCTGCCCGCGGGGCTGGGACTGGTGCTGTCCGCCTCGGGCCAGTATTCCAGCAACGTGCTTCCCTCCTCCGAGCAGATCTCGTTCGGCAACACGCGCTTCGCGATGGGCTACCCGCAAGGCGAGCAAAGCGGCGACAAGGGCGTGGGCCTGTCGGCGGAAATCAATCGCCGCATCCCGCTGGGCTGGGCTTACCTGTCCAGCGTGCAGCCCTATGCGCTCGTCGATTACGCGCGCACCTGGTACAACAACGACGCGCTGCAGGAGGCCAACCAGCGCCACCTGTCGTCCGTGGCCATGGGCCTGCGGCTCACCGACGACAAGCGCTACCTGTTCGATTTCAACGTGGCCAAGCCGGTCGGCGCGCGGCCCGCCGGCGACGACCGGCGCGACTGGCGCTTCAACGCCAATTACTCGCTGTTCTACGACGCGTTCTAGGGCCGACACGCCCCGGCGCGCGGGCGGCGTTACGTAACGCCGCCGTAACGTTACGGGCCACATTGCCTGCCGAGGGCTCCCGCCGGCCCTGTTCGGCGCAAAAAAAACGGATTCGCAAATTTGCGAAAACCGCAGCAATTTCCCCATAAGCCGCTGATTTTCCGAATTTTTTCAAGCGCTCCCCGAAAGCGGCGGACAAAAAAGGCAGCATCCGAAAAGAATTGGCATGATTTATGCGTGGTGAGTCGTATCGGGACATTTCAGCGCCCGCTTTCCCAATGAGAGGAGCTCGCCATGCAATCCCCCCACGACACCCACCGCGTCCAGCGCATTCTCACCGCCTCCGTCCTGGCCGCCCTGCTCGCGAGCGCACTGGCCGCGTGCGGCAGCGGCGGCGGCCATCATTCGAGCGCCGCGCTCCCCGGTCTCGGCGGCGACAGCGGAACGGGCGGCGACAACGGCACGGGCGGCCCCGGCGGAAATGGCAACGGCAACGGCAACGGCAACGGCAACGGCAATGGCAACGGCGGCACGGACAATCCCGGCAACCCGACGGATCCGAACAACCCCGGCACCAACCCGACCACCACGGGCTTGCTCGAAACCACGCTCGGCAATACCGGCGCGGCGGTGGACAACGCGGTGCCGCTCAATCTGGACACCACGCTGGGCGAGCTGGGCAAGGCGCTGGACCCGACGGTGCAGCCTGTCGCCGATGCCGTCGTCGGCCTGACCCAGCAAGTCGGCGCCACGACGGGCCTGGGGCAGCCGGTGGACACGGCGGTGCAGCAGGTCGGCGGCGTGGTGAGCAACCTGGGAACGACGCTGGCCGGCACTGGCCTGCCCGGCGGACTGGGCAGCGGCCTCGGCGGCCTGGTGGACGGTCTGGGCAAGACCGTCGCCAGCACGGGCGGCCTGCTCAACGCCGATCCGGACAACCCGCAGCCCCTGACGGCGATCCTGGGCAACGCGACCCAGGCCGTGGGCACGCTCACCTCGAGCCTCTCCGGCGAGGGGGGCCTGCTCCAGCCCGTGTCGCAACTGGCGGGCGGGCTCACGGGCCAACTGCTCGGCGGCCCGGTGAACCCGATCCTGGAGCCGGCGCTGGGCAACACCGGGCAGGCGGTCGATAACGTGCTGCCGCTGGGCCTGCAAACCCCGCTGGCCGGCGTCGGCGCAGCGCTCGACAACACCGTCAGCCCGATCGCGGGCGCCGCCACCGGACTGACGCAGCAGGTGGGCGCCGTCACCACGCTCGGCGCGCCGGTGAACGGCCTGCTGACGACGCTGGGCGGCTCGGTGAGCAATCTGGGCGGCACGCTGCCTGGCGGCGATGCGGCGGGCCTGAACGGCGTGCTGCAAGGTCTGGGCGGCGCCATCGCCAGCGCGGGAGGACTGGTGCAGGCCACGCCCGGCAATGCCAATCCGCTTGGCAATACGCTGGCCAACGCCACAGGCGCCGTGGCCTCGCTGACGGGCGGACTGAACGGCATAGGCGGCGGCAACGGCCTGCTCAGCCCGCTGACCGGCGCCCTGGGCGCGACCGGCGTGGATACGTCAGCGGGCGCCGCCGGCCTGCTGGCCCCGCTGACCGGCGCCGTCTCCAGCGTGACCGCCGCGGTGGCCTCGGTGGGCGGCAACGCCGGCAATGGCGGCCTGCTCGCGCCGGTGACCGGACTGGTGGGCGGCCTGACGGGCGGGGCGACGGGCAACGGCGGCGGTCTGCTGGCGCCGGTGACCGGCGTGGCGGGCGGGTTGACCGGCACGGCCAGCGGCGGCGGCGCGGGCGGCCTGCTGGCGCCCGTGACCGGCGTGGTGAGCGGCCTCACGGGGGCGGTGGGAGGCGTGTCGGCGCAGGTCACCGCGGCCGATGCCTCGGCCAGCGTTTCCGCGACGGCGGGCGGCGCGGCTTCCGCCGGCGCGGGCGCGCAGCAGCAAGGGGGCCTGCTGGGCGGCATCCTGAACGGCGCGGCGTCGATCCTCGGGGGCGGGCAGGCCGGCGGCGGCCTGCTGGGCGGCGTGGTCGGCGGGCTGGCCACGCGCAAGTAATCACGATCACGCGACGCAGGAGATCCCGACCATGCTGCACCATGATTTCATCACCCACTACGCGCACGCCAGCGCGCCGCAGCGCCCCTACCCCGACACGCCGCGGCCCGAGACGCTGCACGACATCTCGCAGATGCTCGGACGGCAATTGGCGGCCTACAGCGCGGCGAGCCAGTCGGCCCTGGCCCAGACGCTGGGCCTGCCGCTGGCCCAGGTGAAGGCGCTCGAGCTCGTGGTGGAATTCAACGCGCTGCCCACCGGCCAGCTCGCCCACCTGCTGGGGATCAGCGCGGGGGGAGCGACCGCGCTGATCAACCGGCTGGAGGCGGCGGGCTTCGTGCGGCGCAGCCGCCACTCGCTGGACCGGCGCATCGTCGTGATCCAGCCCGTGGAGGAAAAATGCGCGCCGCTGCTCGAGCAGCGGGCATGGATCGCCACGGAAGTCGCCATGCTCGCGCGGCGCTTCGATGCGCGCGATGTGGAAGCCGTACACGCGTTTCTCGAGCAATGCGTGCGCGCGCTGCGGTACGAAACGCAGATCTGGCTGGAGACGGGCGTGGCCTGGCAGTCCTGAGCAGGCCGCCCGTCTCAGGACTGCCCGAAGGCCAGGCGCGGCACCGCCGCCAGGAGGCGCCGCGTCATGGCTTCGCGGGGCGAGGCCAGCACCTCGGCGCACGGGCCGATTTCGACGATGCGTCCGCCGTCCATGACGGCGATGCGGTCGGCCAGGTACTCGACCACGCCGAAGTTGTGGGTGATGAAGAGATAGGCGATGCCCAGGTCGCGCTGCAACTCGCGCAGCAGATCCAGGATCTGGGCCTGCACCGACACGTCCAGCGCCGAGGTGGGCTCGTCGCAGACCAGCACCTTGGGTTCGACCGCCAGCGCGCGCGCAATGGCGATGCGCTGGCGCTGCCCGCCCGAGAACTCGTGCGGATAACGCGACAGCGTGTTGGCGGGCAGCCCCACGCGGTCGACCAGGCGGGCGGCAAGCGCGGCCCGCCCGGCCGCCGACAGGCTGCGCCGCAGCGAGGCCAGCCCTTCGTCGAGGATCTCGCCCACGCGCATGCGCGGATCGAGCGAAGCGTACGGGTCCTGGAACACGATCTGGATGTCCTGGCGCAGGCGCAGCAGCTCGCGGCGGCCCGCCGTCAGCACATCCACGCCGCCGAGCAGGGCCCGGCCCCTCACGCGCGCGCCCTCGGCCAGCCTGAGCAGGGCCTTGCCGGTGGTGGTCTTGCCGCAGCCGGATTCTCCGAGCAGCGCCAGCGTCTCGCCCGCGTGCAGGCGGAACGACACGCCGTCCACGGCCTTGACCCAGGCCGCGACGCGGCGCAGCGGCCCTTTGCGCACGGGGTAATGCACTTTCAGATCCTGCACGTCGAGCATGACGGGGGCCTGCCCGTCCGCGGACGCGCCCTGCGCGCCCGACCCGCCGCGCGCCGCCTCCGCGCGGCGGCCTTCTTCGGTAAGCGGCGCGCCGCGCTTCTCGAAGGTGGGAATGGCCGCGAACAGCTGGCGCGCATAAGGGTGGCGAGGCGCGCGGAAGAATTCCTCGGCGCTGGCGCTTTCGACGATTTCCCCGCCGCGCATCAGCGCCACGTGATGGGCCACGTTCTTCACCACGGCCAGATCGTGGGTGATGAGCAGCACCGCCATGCCCAGTTCGCGCTGGATGTCGGCCAGCAGGTCCAGCACCTGCGCCTGCACGGTGACGTCGAGCGCGGTGGTGGGCTCGTCGGCGATGAGCAGCGCGGGCTCCGCGGCCAGGGCGATGGCGATCATGATGCGCTGCTTCTGGCCGCCCGAAAACTGGAAGGGGTAATCGTCGACGCGGCGCTCGGGCTCGGGAATGCCGACGCGGCGCAGCCAGTGCACGGCCCGCTCGCGCGCCGCGGCGCCGCGCAGCGGGGTGTGGGCCAGCAGGGTTTCGACGATCTGATCGCCCACCCGCATCACGGGATTCAGGCTGGTGGAGGGCTCCTGGAAAATGATGCCGATGCGCCCTCCGCGCACGCCGCGCATGGCGCTTTCGGGAAGCAGGTTGAGGTCCTGGCCTTCGAGGTCGATCTGGCCGCCCACGATGCGGCCCGCGTCGGGCAGCAGCCGCAGCAGCGCAAGCGCCGTCATGCTCTTGCCGCAGCCCGACTCGCCCACCAGCGCGAAGGTTTCCCGGCGCGAGATGGCGAGCTGCAGGCGCTTGACGGCATGGGTCATGCCGCTTTCGCCGGCGATGTCGACCTGCAGGTCCCGCACCCGCAGCAGGGAGGCGCCGGGGCCGCTCATGACGCGTCTCCCCGCTTGCCCGCGCCGGCGTCCGCCGCGAGCGCGGCTGTGCGGCCCGGCCCGGTCGGGCCCGGCGCGCGCGCCGGGCGGTAGCGCCGGGTACGCGGGTCGAAGGCGTCGCGCACCGCGTCGGCGAAGAGATTGGCCGCCAGCACCAGCGCCAGCATGAAGATGAAGGCCGTCATGAGATTCCACCAGATCATGGGGTCGCGGGACATTTCCAGGCGCGCGCCGTCGATCATGGAGCCGAAGGAGTTCATGCTGGGGTCCACGCCGATGCCCAGGTAGGAAAGCACGGCCTCGTAGAGCACCAGCCCCGAAAACTCCAGCACCACCGTGATGAGCACGATATGCGCCACGTTGGGCAGCAGGTGGCGCGTCATGATGCGCCAGTGCGATACGCCGAAGGCGCGCGCCGCCTGCACGTATTCGAGCTCGCGCAGCTTGAGCGTCTCGGCGCGCAGCAGGCGGCACAGTCCGGACCAGCCGGTCAGGCCGAGGATCATGCAGAGCAGGAAGAGGCGCAGGTCGGCGCGGGCGGCCGAGGTGTCGTAGAGCCCGGCGTGGTTGTCGATGTAGACCTGCATCATGAGCGCGCAGGCCGCCACCAGCAGCACGCCGGGAATGGAGGTGATGGTGGTGTACAGGTACTGGATGGCGTCGTCCACCTTGCCCTTGAAGTAGCCGGCCGCGATGCCGAACACGATGGCCGGGGGCAGCATGGCGATGGTGGTGAGGCTGCCGATGACGAGCGCCGTGCGGATGCTCTTGAGCGCCTGCCAGAGCACGTCGTTGCCGATGCGGTCGGTGCCCAGCGCGTGGTAGCCGCTGGACAGGCCGGCCAGCGCCCCGGCGGCGAGGCACAGCAAGGCGAAGGTGACGGCCATGGCGCGCCAGGGAATGTCGGACTCGCCGCGCAGCAGCGCCGCCCGCGCCTGCGGCGCGCCGGCGCGCCGCCTCAGGCAGGCATACAGGATCGCGGCGCCGGCGGCGGCCACGGCCAGGCCGCCCGCCAGCCCCGCGGCCAGGCGCCGCGCCAGGTCGGCGCCGCGGTCGCGGTCGGGATCGGCCAGATGCGCGCCCGCGCCCCGCAGCAGCGGGAAATCGCGCACGGGCTTGCCGTCGATGAGCATGGTTTCCTTGGTGAACTGGCGCACGGCCAGCGGCTCGGAGTAGGTTTTTTCGGGGCGGGTGAGCACGGTGCCGGACAGCAGCCCGTCGAGCACCGACGCGACCGAGGGCGCATAGGCCGGCGCTGCGTCGGCGGGCGCGCCGGGCGCCGGCGGAAGCAGCGGGCGGTAATGCACGGAATCGGCCAGCCCCACGATGGCGAACGCGGCCAGCACCACGGCCGAGCACATGGCGGGCGTGTCGCGCGCCACCCGGCCCCAGGTGGACCGCAAAGCGGGGCTGCGCGACACACGCCAGGCATACAGCAGCACGCCCAGCGCCATGAGCCAGAGCGCGACGTCGGTCCAGAGGAAAACGAACTTGGGCATGGCGGCTACTCGAATCGGACGCGGGGATCGGCCAGCGTGTAGGAGATGTCGGCCAGCACGAGCCCGACGATGTACAGCGCGGAACCGAGGAACACCATGGCCCGCACCACGGAGAAGTCCTGGGCGTTGATGGCGTCGATGGTGTAGCTGCCCAGCCCCGGAATGCCGAAAAAGGACTCCGAGATCAGGCTGCCCATGAAGAGCAGCGGCAAGGCCGCCACGGTGCTGGTGAGTATGGGCAGCATGGCGTTGCGCAGCACGTGGCGCAGCAGCACCACGCGCTCGGCCAGGCCCTTGGCGCGGGCGGTGCGCACGTAGTCCTTGCCGATTTCCTCCAGGAAGAGCGTGCGGTAGAAGCGCGCCTCCGGCCCCAGGCGCGACACGATGGCCACCAGCACCGGCAGCGCCAGGAACTTGGAGACGTCCCAGCCCCACTCGAAGCCGGAAAAGGGCACGAGCCGCAGCATCTTGGCGAAGAGCCACTGCCCCGCAATGATGTAGAACAGGCTGGAGATGGACAGCAGCACGACGCAGAGCACCACGCCCCAGAAATCCAGCCGCGTGGCGCGGAAGTACACCAGCCCCAGCGAGAACATCACGCTGACGAACAGCCCCAGCAGGAAGGTGGGCACGGCCAGGGCCAGGCTGGGCCCCATGCGGGTGCGGATCTCGCGGCCGATGTCGCGGCCGCCGTCGGACGTGCCGAATTCCAGCGCCAGCAGCGGCACGGAACGCTGGTAGAACACCGTGTCGGTCAGGCGGGCCGCGCCCTGGGCGCCGCTGTTGTAGAAGAGCGGCTTGTCGTAGCCGCGCTCGGCCTTCCATTTCTCGATGGCGTCCTGGCTGATCCGCTGGCCGCCGATGGACAGCCGCGCCATGTCGTCGGGCGTGTTGACGGCGAAGAACAGCACGAAGGTCAGCAGGTTGACGCCGATCAGGATCAGCATCCCGTACAGCAACCGGCGCAGAACGTAGCCGATCATGGCGCCTCCTCGCGCGCCGGCGCGGAAAAGGCCGTCTGGCGCTCGCGCCGGCGCAGCGCGGCGTACGAAGGCCACACCGCCGCGGCCAGCAGCAGCGCGAACAGGCCCAGCGGCCACCAGACGGGCCGGTTCCATTCGTCGATCTTGCGCTGGCGCAAGGGGGCGTCGATCTTCATGTATTGCAGGGTGTTGCGCACCATCTGGGTGGGCTTGGCGTTGCCCACCCATTGCTGGTAGGCGCCGCCCGACATGGGGAAATAGCCGAACATCCAGGGCGCGTCGCGCTGCACGATGGCGACCATGCGCGCAATGAGCCGTTCTTTCTCTGGGCCGTCGTCGAGGTACTTCATCTGTTCGAAGAGTCTGTCGAATTCGGGGTTCTGGTAGTTGGCCGCGTTTTCGCCCCCGGTCCTGGCCTTGGCGTTCGGCCCGTAGAGCAGGAACAGGAAGTTCTCGGCGTCGGGGTAGTCGGCGTTCCAGCCCCAGAAGAACAATTGCGCGGAGCCGCTGCGCATCTTGTCCTGGAAACGGTTGTAGTCGGTGGCGCGCACGTCGAGCTGCACGCCGAGCTTGGCCATCTGGCGGCGCATCCAGTCGAACTGCGGATTCGAGCCGCCGCCCACCATGGAATCGTAGTAGAGCACCAGCGGCGCGCCGGTCTTGGCGTTGCGGCCGTCGGGGTAGCCGGCCTCGGCCAGCAGCCGCCGCGCCACGTCGATGGACTTGCGCACCGGCTTGCCGTCCACCACGTCGTACACCACCGGGTTGATGCCCTCGGGGGGCTCGCGGTAGCCCAGCACCCCGGGCGGCACCGGCCCGTAAGCCACCGAAGCCTGGCTGTTTTCGAAGACCGCGACGTATTCCTCCCAATCGAAGGCGATGCTGATCGCCTGGCGCAGCTTGCGGTTCTTCTCGGCCTGTTCGGGCGTGTCGCCCTTGCCCACCACGGGGTCGAGCCAGTTGAAGCCCATGTACCAGTTCGCCGTCTCGATGGTGGTGGGCAGCTTGATGCCGTGCTCGCGGTACTGGCGCGCCTTGTCGGCGCTGTCGGCGGCGGCCACCAGCATGGCCACGCCGTATTCGCCGCGCTCGATCTGGGGCACGTCGTAGTAGCCCTGCATGAACTTGCCGGTGAGCGGGATGGCCTCTTTCTCGACGCTGAACACCGCGCGGTCGATGAAGGGCGTGGGCTTGCCGCAATCGGCCAGCAGGCCGGCCTCGCGGTCGCCGGGCTCGCCTTCGCAGGGATAGGGCTCGCCGTGATAGTTGGGATTGCGGGCGAGCACGTGGCGGCGGTTCTGCAGCGACTCCACCAGCATATAGGGGCCCGTGCCGACGGGCCAGGTATTGAGCGAGAGATCGTGGGCGGCCATGCCCGGCTGGCTGTAGAAGCGGTCGGCTTCCCAGGGCACGGGCGCGGTGAAGGTCATGGCGAGCCAGTACTTGAACTGGGGATACTTGCCCTTGACGCGGATGCGCAGCGTATGGGCGTCCAGCGCCTGCACGCCGGTGAAGCCGTCGGGTTCGCGCAGGTCCAGCCAGGGCGCGGCGCCCTCCGGGGCGTCGCGGCGCAGGGCCTGGTCGCGCTGGCGCAGGCGGTCGCCGTATTCTTTCATTCCCTCCACGTAGCTGGCCATGAGCGTGTAGATGGGAGACACCACGCGCGGGCTGGCCAGACGGCGGAAAGCGTAGACGTAGTCGTCGGCGGTGAGCTCGCGCGTGCCGGTTTCGGGAAAATCGGGAATGGCGTACCTGCCTTCGAGATCGGCCGGCGACAGCGGGTAATAGGCGTAGGAGCCGTCGGGCCTGCGCGCGAAGGCCGGGTGAGGCTGGAAACGGATGCCGGGGCGGATGCGGATGTCGTACACGCTGTGGGCGATCTGCTCGCCCGGCGCGTCGGCCGGCAGCGGCCTGCCCCGGGCGTCGAGGTAGACCGGCGGGTCGATGGCGGCAGCCGCGCGCGGCACGAGCTCGTAAGGCCGCTTCAGGTAGTGATACCCGTAGAGCGGCTCATAGATGTTGTAGGTGTAGGGCGTCTCGTCGCCGGAATAGGAACTGGCCGGGTCCAGGTACTTGGGCGAGCGCTTGACGAACGCGGAATAGAGCGTGTTGCCGGCCTCGGCGCCGGCGGGATAGGGGCTGTTGATGGGGCTGTGCAGGGTGTTTTCCGGGGAGCAGCCTGACAGCGCCAGCAGCAGCAACACGGCTGCCGCCCAGAGCCGCTTCGATACACGCATGCGTAATGCTTCCTTTCTGGTAGCGGTTTGAGAGCCCGCCGACTTCCGCGGTGTCGGACGCCGAGTGAGAGCATATCGCAATCGACGCCGGCGCGGCACCGGCGCGCCGCCCTATTGCGCGGCGTCGCACTGCCGCTGCCGCCAGCAGTCGTAGCGCCACTTCCAGGGCTGGACCGCGCGTTTCTGGGCCCACAGCCCCCTGCCCTCCCTCTGCGCGGCCTTCTGCAGTCCGGGCATGGCGGGATCGCGCAGGTAGGCGCCCTGGCGGGCGGTATAGGCCCAGGCGTAGCCGGCCTCCACCTGGAGCCGGTTGGCGGAACGCCCGTCTTCGAGAATCAGGGCGCAGATGTCGCGCCCGTACTGGTCCTGCTCGTAGCACTGGGCGGTGAGCGTCTTGCCCGCCACCAGGCCGGCCAGGTGCTTGCGCGCGGCCTCGGCGTAGGGCTGGCCGGGCTGCTCCGCGCCATGCCCTTCCTCGGGCGCGTCGATACTGTCCATGCGTATGCGGCGCTGGCCGCCGGGCGCGCGCAGCGTGACGGTGTCGCCGTCGGCCACGTTGACGATGGGCCCCGTGAGGGTATAGCTGCCGGCGGGCACGCCGTCGGCGGGCGCCGCGTCCCGGCTGCCGGCCGGCGGAGCGGGCGCCCGCGGCTGCAGGTGGTTCACCAGGGCGCCGGCCGCCGCCAGGATGAGCGCCACGACCAGGGCGGTCAGCTTGCCGCCGTTGCGGAATGGGGGTTTGCCGCGCAAGATTGCCGGGCTCCTTCTCGTGTGGACAGGCTGGGGAAAACGGCTGGCAGTGTGCCACAGCCGCGTCCGGCGCGGCGCGGAAGCGGCCGTTTTTGCCGCGCCGCCCGCCGGCGGCCCTAGAGCCAGCCCGACTTGCGGAAGCGCCAGTACAGGAAGGAGCAGGCCGCCGCGATGACGCCCAGCGTGACGGGATAGCCCCAGTGCGTCTTGAGTTCGGGCATGAACTCGAAGTTCATGCCGTAGATGCCCGCGATGGCGGTGGGCACGGCCAGGATGGCGGCCCAGGACGCGAGCTTGCGGGTGATGTCGTTCTGCGCCGACTGGCCGATCATGAGGCTGGCCTCGAAGGCGAAGGCCAGCGCCTCGCGCAGCGAATTGAACAGCTCGTCCACCCGCAGCACGCGGTCGGCCACCTCGCCGAAGTATGGGCGCGCGAGCTCGTCCACCGAAGACATTTCCACCCGCGCCAGGCGGCGGCAGATCTCGGCCAGCGGCGAGACCACGGTGTGCACGCGCAGCAGGTCGCGGCGCTGCCGGTAGAGCCTGCGGATATCGGCGTCCTTGGCGCCGCGGATCAGCAGCTTCTGCTCCGCGCCCTCGACCACCGCCTCGAACTTGCCCGCCGCCGCCACGTAGCGGTCGACCAGCCAGTCCAGCAGCTCGGAAGCCACGTAGTCGCTGCCGCGCTTGAGCAGGTCGGGCGAAGCCTCCAGGCGCTCGCGCAGCGGGCTGTGGCCCGCCGTGGCGCCGCGCCGCACGGTGACGAGAAAGCCGTCGCCGATGAGGAACTGGGTTTCGCCGAAAGCCGGGCGGTCGCCCTCGACCTCGACCGTGATGGCGACGATGAGCACCATATTGCCGTAGTCGATGATCTTGGGCCGCTTGTGCGGCTCCAGCATTTCTTCCTGGTTCTTGGTGCAGGCGCCGAGCTGGCTCGTCACCTGGGCGAGCAGCTCGGGGCGCGGGTTGCGCAGCCCGATCCAGAGCATGCCGTCGGGCTGCCGGATATGGGCGCCCACTTCGTCGATCGGCACTTCGCGGGCGCGGCGGCCATTGACGTAGGCGATGGACGCGACGACTTCGCCGCCCTGCCCGGCGGCTTCGCGTGCTTCGGTGGTTTCCTTGAGCATAGACGACCTCAGGCGTTCGGCCCCCGCCTGCGCAGCGTGGAATACCGACGATGATAGCCCAGGGCGCGGCCCGGATCAGGAAAACAGGTCGCGCACGCGGCGCGTGACGTCGATGCGCGGCGCCTGCGGCGCGACGCGCCCGCCCCGGCCGAACGGCAGCTCGGGCGGCTTGGGCAGGTGCTCGAAGAGGGGCAGCATGGCGTCCGTGATGAACCGGGTGCGCGAACCATACACGTGGCGGTCGCCCATGCCGGTCTGCTGGTGCACGTAGAACCGCTGCGGCACGATGAGCTGCAGCCGCTCGCGCGCGCGCGTCATGGCCACGTAGAGCAGGCGGCGCTCTTCCTCGATCTCCTCGGCCGAGCCGGTGCTCATGTCGGACGGGATGCAGCCGTCGACCACGTTGAGCACGTAGACGGCCTTCCACTCCTGGCCCTTGGCGGAGTGGATGGTGGACAGGATCAGGTAATCCTCGTCGCGCAGCGGCGCGCCCGATTCGTCGCTGGTGGCGTCGGGCGGGTCCAGCGTGAGTTCGGTCAGGAAGCGCTCGCGCGAAGGGTAGCCGGCGGCGATGCGCACGAGCTGGTCCAGGTCGGCCTTGCGCACCCGGGCATCCTCGTACAGGCGCTCGATGTGCGTGGCATACCAGCGCAGGGCCAGGTCCACATCGGCCGGCCAGCGCAGCGCCGGATCGCACAGGGCTTCGTAGGTGCGGGCGAAGGCCCGCCAGTCTTCCTGGGCGGCCGCGCCGGGCTTGAATTCGCGCAAGGTGCGCAAGGGCTCGGCCGAGGCCGCCATGGCGTCCATCAGCCTGCCGGCGGTGGCCGGTCCGACGCCCGGCAGCAGCTGCGCCGCACGGAAGCCCGCCATGCGGCCGCGCGGATTCTCGGCCCAGCGCAGCACCGACAGCAGATCCTTGACGTGCGCGGCCTCCAGAAAGCGCAGGCCGCCGAATTTCACGAACGGGATGTCGCGCCGGGTGAGTTCCAGCTCCAGCGCGGCGCTATGGCTGGCCGAGCGGAACAGCGCCGCCTGCGACTTGAGCGCCATGCCCGCCTCGCGCTGCGCCAGCACCTGGTCGGCCACCCAGCGCGCCTGGCCGGCCTCGTCGCTCACCGTCACCAGCTCCGGCCGCTGGCTGGAGGCCCGATCGGTCCAGAGGTTCTTGGCGTAGCGCTCGGCGGCCTGGCCGATGACCGCGTTGGAGGCATCGAGTATGGGCCGGGTGGATCGGTAGTTGCGCTCCAGCGTCACCACGCGGGCGGGCCGCGCGAACCGGGAGGGAAAATCCAGGATGTTGCGCACCGTGGCGGCGCGGAAGGAATAGATCGACTGCGCGTCGTCGCCCACCACCGTCAAGCCTCGCCCGTCGGGTTTCATGGCCAGCAGAATGGCGGCCTGCAGGCGGTTCGTGTCCTGGTATTCGTCCACCAGCACGTGGTCGAAGCGCGCGCCCACGTCGGCCGCGATCTCCGGATCGGACATCATTTCCGCCCAGTACAGCAGCAGGTCGTCGTAGTCGAGCGCCTGCTGGTCCTGCTTGGCGGCCACATAGGCGCGGAACAGGGACTTGAGCTCGTCTTCCCACTGCGCGCACCAGGGAAAGGCCGTGTTCAGCGCCTCGGCCACCGGCGCCTGGCTGTTGACCACCCGCGAATAGATCGCCAGGCAGGTGCCCTTGAGCGGAAAACGCGACTTGGCGGCCGACAGGCCCAACTCGTGGCGCACCATGCCCATCAGGTCTTCGGCGTCGCCGCGGTCGTGGATGGTGAAAGACGCCGACAGGCCGATGCGGCCGGCGCAATCGCGCAGCAGACGCGCCCCGATGCTGTGGAACGTGCCCGACCAGGGCAGCGAGGGCGGCTGCGCGCCCGGGCGCAGCCGCATGACGCGCGCCAGCACCCCGCCCACCCGGCGCTCCATCTCCTGCGCGGCGCGGCGCGAGAAGGTCAGCAGCAGCATGCGCTGCGGGTCGGCGCCGTTGAGGATGAGATGCGCCACCCGGTGCGCCAGCGTATTGGTCTTGCCGGAACCGGCTCCCGCGATGACCAGCAGCGGCCCGCTCTCCCCGATGCCGCCGTCCGCGCCATGCTCGACGGCCTCGCGCTGGGACGGATTGAGTTCGGCAAGAGGGTCAGCCGACCCGGGCCGGGAATCGGGGCGCCCGGCTGCGGGGCGCCCGGCTGCGGGGCGCCCGGCTGCGGGGCGCTCCTGCCGGACCAGCGCGGCATCGGAAGGCGGAAAATCGGTAGCGGACATGGGGCGGGCCGCGGGCGGCCGTCGATCGGAAAACAGGAAATCGGGAACCGGGGAACGGAAACCGGAAGGCCGGCCGCGGATTGCTCCGCGCCAGCCGGGAACTGTATATTTATACAGAATTTTCCGAATTTCGTCCGACCTCCCTCATGCGCCTGCTCACGGGCACCGCCTCCTGGACCGACCCCACGCTACTGGCCTGCGGGCGCTTCTACCCCGCGCACGCCCACACCCCCGAAGCCCGGCTGCGCCACTACGCCTCGCGATTCGGCCTGGCCGAGGCCGACGCCGGCTTCTACGCCCTGCCCACCGCGCAGACCACGCACCTTTGGGCGCAGCGCACGCCGGACGGCTTCGTCTTCAACGTGAAAGCCTACCGGCTCTTCACCGGCCACCAGACCCCGCTCTCGGCTCTGCCCGCGGACGTGCGGCGCGAACTCGCCGGCTGGCAGGCGCCGGTCATCTACGCCGACGGCATGCCCGGCGACCTTGGCGACGAGCTGTGGCGGCGCTTCCTGCTGGCCCTGGAGCCGCTGCGCCTGCCCGGCAAGCTGGGCGCGGTGCATTTCCAGTTTCCGCCCTGGGTGCGGCGCGACGCGCGCGGCCTGGCGCGCGTGGCCGAATGCGCGCGGCGCATGGAGGATTTCCTGGTGTCGGTGGAGTTCCGGCACGCGAGCTGGTTCGACGGCCCGCGCGCCACGCGGGACACGCTGGCCATGGAACGCGAGCTGGGCCTGGCCCATACCGTGGTGGACGCGCCGCAAGGAGTGGACAACACGGTGCCCGCGGTGTGGGCCTGCACGCACCCCGATCTCACGCTGCTGCGGCTGCACGGGCGCAATGCCGGCCGCTGGGGCGCCCGGGGCGCGGCGTCGTCGGGCCGTTTCCAGTACGAATACTCGCAGGAGGAGCTGGCCGAGCTGGCGCAACGCTTCGTCCGGCTGGCGCGGGAAAGCGCGCAGGCGCACGCCGTGTTCAACACCAACTTCGAAGACCAGGGCATGCGCAACGCCGCGGCGTTCCAGTCGGCGCTACGGGCGTATTGAGACGCGGTCCGCGGGGCGCGCCACTTCGGCCAGGGCGTCGAGCAGCACCTCGAACTTGCGCGCGATGTCGTGCTCGGGCACGCAGGCATAGCCCAGCAGCAGGCCCGAGCGGCGTCCCTCCTCGCCCGCGTAGTAGCGCGACAGCGGACGCGTCAGCACGCCGCGCGCCCGCGCCTCTTCCACCACCCGCAGGTCGTCCATGCCGTCCGGCAGGTTCAGCACCAGATGCAGCCCCGCCTGGCTGGCGTCGCGGTAGAGCCAGTCGGCGCCCAGACGCCGCTCGATGAGATTGACCAGCATGGCGCGCCGCCTGCCGTACAGCATGCGCATGCGCCGGATGTGGGCGGCGTAGTGTCCCTCGGAAATGAAAGCCGCCAGCGCCGCGTGCGTCATGAGGTGCCCTTCGCGGTACAGCTCGGCGTGCGCCGCCTGGAACGCGGCCGTCAGGCTCTTGGGCAGCACCAGGTACGCCACCCGCAGGCCGGGGTAGAGCGTCTTGCTGAACGTGCTCAGGTAGATGACGGGCGCGTCGGGCTCCAGCCCGAGCAGCGAGGCGATGGGACGCCCGGAGAAGCGGAATTCGCTGTCGTAGTCGTCCTCGATGATCCAGCTTCCGGCCTGGCGCGCCAGGGCCAGCAGCTGGCGGCGGCGCGCCAGCGACATCACCGGCCCCAGGGGGTACTGGTGCGAGGGCGTCACGAAAATGAAGCGCGGCGGCGCGCTGCCCGCGTCGGCCGGCACGCGCATGCCCTCTTCGTCGACGGGCAGGCGCACGGTGCGCACGCCGTTGGCGTGGAACACGCTGCGCGCTCCCCAGTAGCCCGGGTCTTCCGTCCAGGCCGTGTCGCCCGCGTCGCCCAGGATGCGGGTGACGAGGTCGATGGCCTGGTGCGAGCCCTCGGTGATGAGGATCTGCTCGGGATCGCAATCGATGGACCGCGTGATGGCCAGGTGCTGGGCCAGCGCCTCGCGCAGCGCCGGCAGGCCGCCGCCGTAGGCGTAGGTGAGCAGGTCGGGCGCGGGATTGCGCCACAGCGCGCTGTGGATGCGGGCGAACTTCTTGTGCGGGAACTCGGTGAGGTCGGGCACGCCGGGCATGAAGGCGCCCCATTGGTACGGCGAGGCCGAGACGCCTTCGACGATGGCCGCGCCGCGCGGCGAGAGCGCGGGCCGCGGGGCGGCGGCGCTGGCCTGGCGCGAGCGTCGGCCGCTGGCGAGATAGGAATCGGGCAGCGAGGCGTTGACGAAGGTGCCGTTGCCCTGGCGGCTGCGGGTGTAGCCTTCGGCCTGGAGCTGGCTGTATACGTGGACCACGGTATTGCGCGCGATGCCCAGCTCGGCCGCCAGGTCGCGCGTGGCGGGCAGGCGGGTGTCGGCGGCGATGGCGCCCTCCAGGATGGCCTCGCGGATGCCCTGGTACAGCCGGCGGTTCATGGGGCCGCTGGCGTCGGCCAGGCGCAGCTGCAGCAGGTCGCCAACGATGGAGCGCAATTGGTTCTACCAGTTTTACTAAAGTGGTTCTTACAAATGGAGCCATAGTAGCATTAAATAGGTGTTTTACCGCCCCCCCTGTCTCCGAGGTTGAGATGAAGAATCAGGATCTGAACACCCGCCGTTCCCTGGCCACGCCGCGCGGCGTCGGCGTCATGTGCGATTTCTATGCGGTGCGCGCCGAGAACGCCACGCTGTGGGATGCCGAAGGCAAGGAATACATCGATTTCGCCGGCGGCATCGCCGTGCTGAACACCGGCCACCTGCACCCCAAGGTGAAGGCCGCCGCCGCCGCCCAGCTCGACAACTTCACGCACACGGCCTACCAGATCGTGCCCTACGAGGGCTACATCTCGCTGGCCGAGCGCATCAACCGCCTCGCCCCCATCGACGGCCTGAAGAAAACCGCCTTCTTCACCACCGGCGTCGAAGCGGTGGAAAACGCCGTCAAGATCGCCCGCTCGGCCACCGGCCGCTCCGGCGTCATCGCCTTCACGGGCTCGTTCCATGGCCGCACCATGCTGGGCATGGCGCTGACCGGCAAGGTCGCCCCCTACAAGCTGTCGTTCGGCCCCATGCCGGGCGACATCTATCACGTGCCGTTCCCCAACGCCACGCAGTCCATCACCGTTGCCGACTCGCTCAAGGGCCTGGACCTGCTGTTCAAGGCCGACATCGATCCCAAGCGCGTGGCGGCCATCATCGTCGAACCCGTGCAGGGCGAAGGCGGCTTCAACATCACCCCGCCCGAGCTGATGACCGCGCTGCGCAAGATCTGCGACGAGCACGGCATCCTGCTGATCGCCGACGAAGTGCAGACCGGCTTTGCCCGCACCGGCAAGCTGTTCGCCATGCAGCACCACTCGGTGCAGGCCGACCTGATCACCATGGCCAAGAGCCTGGGCGGCGGCTTCCCGATCTCCGGCGTGGTGGGCCGCGCCGAAGTCATGGACGCGCCGGCCGCCGGCGGCCTGGGCGGCACCTATGCCGGCAACCCGCTGGCCGTGGCCGCGGCGCATGCCGTACTGGACGTGATCGAGGAAGAAAAGCTCTGCGAACGCGCCGCCCGGCTGGGCGAGAAGCTGCGCGCCCATCTCGAGGGCCTGCGCGCCAAGGTGCCGGCGATCGCCGACGTGCGCGGCCTGGGCTCCATGGTGGCGCTCGAGCTGAACGACCCGGCCACGGGCAAGCCCGACGCCGAGGCGGTCAAGCGCGTGCAGGCCCGCGCCATCGAGCGCGGCCTGATTTTGCTAAGCTGCGGTGTGTACGGCAACGTTCTGCGCTTCCTGTACCCCTTGACCATCCCCGACGCCCAGTTCGACCGCGCGCTGGAGATTCTGTCCGAATCCCTCGCGGCCTGACCCCGGCGAACCCACCGGCTTCACGGCCGGCGCGTGCCGCGGGCGTTGCGCCGCGCCGCCCTGTACGGCGGCGCGGGCAGCGCCCGCGGCCTTTGCCGGCCGACCATCCAATCAAGGAGACTCCAGCATGACCCAACTGCCTCGCCCCCTGAGCCGTCCCGACCTGCTGCGCGATGCCTGCTACATCGACGGCAAGTGGGTGGGCGCCGGCTCCGGCCCCGCCATTGCGGTGGACAACCCCTCCACCGGCAAGACCATCGTCTCCGTGCCCAAACTGGGCCGCAAGGAAACCGAGCAGGCCATCGCCAGCGCCAACGCCGCGCTGCCCGCCTGGAGCGCCAAGACCGGCAAGGAACGCGCCGCCATCCTGCTGAAGTGGGCCCAGCTCATGATGCAGCACCAGCAGGACCTGGCCACCATCATGACCGCCGAACAGGGCAAGCCCGTGACCGAGGCGGCCGGCGAAATCGCCTACGCGGCCTCGTTCCTGGAATGGTTCGGCGAAGAAGCCAAGCGCATCGACGGCGACGTGCTGCAAAGCCCCAAGGCCGGGCAGCGCCTGCTGGCGCTCAAGCAGCCCATCGGCGTCACCGCCGCCATCACGCCCTGGAACTTCCCGGCCGCCATGATTACCCGCAAGGCCGGCCCCGCGCTGGCGGCCGGCTGCACCATGGTGCTCAAGCCCGCCCAGCAGACGCCGCTGAGCGCCCTGGCCCTGGCCGTGCTGGCCGAGGAAGCCGGCGTGCCGCCCGGCGTGTTCCACGTCATCACCGGCAGCTCGCGCGAGATCGGCGCGGCGCTGTGCGAAAGCGACGTGGTGCGCAAGCTGAGCTTCACCGGCTCCACCGAAGTGGGCCGCACGCTAATGGAACAGTGCGCGCCCACCATCAAGAAGCTCTCGCTCGAACTGGGCGGCAACGCGCCCTTCATCGTGTTCGACGACGCCGACCTGGACCGCGCGGTGGACGGCATTCTCGCCTCCAAGTACCGCAACGCCGGCCAGACCTGCGTGTGCGCCAACCGCATCTACGTGCAGGCGGGCGTGTACGAGGAAATCGCCAGGCGCCTGGTCGAGAAGGTCCAGGCCATGAAGGTGGGCGACGGCTTCGCCGACGGCGTGACCCAGGGTCCGCTGATCGACGCCAACGCGGTGGAAAAGGTGCAGGAGCACATCGCCGACGCCACGGCGCACGGCGCCAAGGTCATCGCGGGCGGCAAGCCGCACGCGCTGGGCGGCACGTTCTTCGAGCCCACCGTGGTGCGCGACGTGACGCAATCCATGCGCTTCGCCACCGAGGAAACCTTCGGCCCCGTGGCCCCGCTCTTCCGCTTCGAAACCGAGGAAGAAGTGATCCGCATGGCCAACAACACCATCTTCGGCCTGGCCGCCTACTTCTACACCCGCGACTACGCCCGCATCTGGCGCGTCTCGGAAGGCCTGGAATACGGCATCGTCGGCATCAACACCGGCATCATCTCCAACGAGGTCGGCCCCTTCGGCGGCGTGAAGCAGTCGGGCCTGGGCCGCGAAGGCTCGAAGTACGGCATCGAGGAATACCTCGAGATCAAGTACCTCTGCGTGGACCTGGGAGGGTAAGGTCCACCCCCGGAGCGCCACGGGCGCGTCCCCTCCAGGGAGCGCCGCCACGGACCGGCAAAGCCGGATCCGTGCGGCCCTGGCCGGGAGGGCCGCGCCAAGCCGCCGCGCTTCTTCCTTGTGAAGACATGAGGACCGGCAGGGCGTGAAGGGGCGGGCTTCGGCCCGCCCCTTTTGCCGCCTGCGCGCCCGGCTTATCCCCGCAAATTGTGGACAACCCGGCCGAAAAGTCCTGGACAGTCTTGAAAAGCCCTTTTGATTCAATCCCTTGCGGAATGCGATCAAATGCCGCCCAGGCATGCTAGATTTGCGCGTTGCCTGGACGAATCACGATGAGCAGAACATTCACCCGCGAAGAGACGCGCCGGCTGGCGGCCATCCTGGCCGACACGGCCCAGGCCGAAGTCATGCCGCATTTCCGCAACCTGCCCGAAGGGGCCGTGCGCGGCAAGAGCTCGGCGCGCGACCTGGTCACCGACGCCGACGAAGCCGCCGAGCGCATGATCAGCGCGCGCCTGGCCAAGCTGTACCCCGGCGCCGTGCTGATCGGCGAAGAGGCGTCCACCCGCAATCCCGCCCTGCTGAACATGCTGGTCGATGCCGACCTGGCCTTCCTGATCGACCCCATCGACGGCACCCGCAATTACGTGGCGGGGCTGCCGCTCTTCGGCATGATGATCGCCGCCTGCCACCGCGGCGACGTAATCGCGGGCGTCATCTACGACCCCGTCCACCGCGACGCCGCGCTGGCGGTGCGCGGCGAAGGCGCCTGGGTGGAATACGAGCACGGCCGCCAGGCGGCGCTGGCCGTGGCCAGCCCGGCCCCGCCCTCGGAAATGGACGGCATGATCGCCACCGGCGCGCTGCCCGAGCCCCTGCGCACCACCGTCAACAGCCATCTGTCGCGGCTGGGCAGCACGGCCTCGCTGCGCTGCGCCGCGCACGAATACCGCATGCTGGCGGCCGGGCATTGCCACATCGCCTTCTACAACCAGCTCACGGCCTGGGACCACGCCGCCGGCTGGCTGCTGCACCGCGAGGCGGGCGGCTACGCCGCCCATTTCGACGGCTCGCCCTACAAGCCCACGCACCGCAGCGGCGGGCTGCTCTATGCGCCCGACGCGGGAAGCTGGCACGCCGCGCGCAAGGCGCTGCTGGGCGAGGAATAGCGGCGCGGCCCGAAGCCTGCGGCGCCCGCTCCTCGCTCAGGCCGGAGCGTACGCGGGCGGGGGCCCCGCGCGGCCGGCGGCCTCGCGGTAACGGCGGGGCGCGAGCCCGGTCAGCATCTTGAACTGGCGGGTGAATGCGCTGTGGTCGGTATAGCCGCAGCGCATGGCGATTTCCGTGATGGGCATGTCGGTGAGCAGCAGGCGGTGCGCGTGTTCCAGACGGGCCTTGTGGATCATCTGCCGCGGCGTCAGGTGGAACACGCGCTTGCAATACCGCTCCAACTGCGCGACGGACATGCCCGCGATGCGCGTGAGCTCCTGCATGGTCACCGGGCCGCCGAAATGGCGGCGTATGTGCGCTTCCACCGCCGCCAGCCGCCGGTAGGCCGGATGCGCGCCGCTGGCCGAGGGCAGGTCGACCGAAATGCCCATCAGGCCGATGATCGCATCGCGGCGGTCGCGGATCGGCCGCTTGTGCGTGAGGCACCAGCCCGGCTCCCGGCTGCCGAACAGGTGCAGCTCCAGCTGGTCCTGCAGGATCACGCCCTGCTTCAGCACGCGCCTGTCCTGCTCGGTGTATCCCGGCCCCAGGTGCGTGGGAAACACCTCCGCGCTGGTCTTGCCGAGCAGCGGCGCCAGCCGCTTCAGGCCGCAGCGCTGCACCAGCGTGCGGTTAGCCAGCAGATAGCGCGCCTGCAGATCCTTGACGAATATCGCGGCGGTGGGCACCGCGTCCAGAATCGGCAAGAACAGCGACAGGCCCGATACCAGCTCTTCGATACTCTCGGGGCGATGCGGAGCGCTTGCGCCATCCACGAGCTCCAGCAGGGTCTGCATCATGGGCATCCAGTCTCCGGCGCGTTTGGCAGGCCGAAATTATGGACATGCCGAACAAGGCGCGTCAACGCGCGGCTCCGCTCCCGCGGGGCGCCGCGCCGGCGAAATCGGAGCCGGCATCGCGACTGTGCCGATTTCATCGTTCCCGGCGGCAAAAACCATCAAGCGCCCGCCCGCCCCCGGGCCCAATAATTCAACGACCCTGACGCAGCCGACAGGCCCGGGCGCGGCGCGCGCCCGTCCGGAGCCGGCATGGAAATGCGCGGTTTCATTCATCGGATCCCATGGCACCGGGAGTTTCCCCGACCGTGCATTTATCGGACGCCGGCCGGGATGATCGATGGGAGATCGTCCGCGGACCTACGACAACCCATAAGGAGACACCATGCCAGGAAAGTTCAAGAAACAGCTCTCGCTGACCGACCTCACGTTCATCGGGCTGGGCGCCATATTCGGCTCGGGCTGGCTGTTCGCGGCCAGCCACGTTGCCGCGATCGCCGGACCCGCGGGAATTTTTTCCTGGCTGCTGGGCGGCTTCGCCGTGCTGCTGCTGGGCATCGTCTATTGCGAGCTGGGCGCGGCCCTGCCGCGCGCCGGCGGCGTGGTGCGCTACCCGGTGTACTCCCACGGTCCGCTGCTCGGCTACCTGATGGGTTTCATCACCCTGATCGCCTTCTCCAGCCTGGTGGCGATCGAGGTGGTCGCGTCGCGGCAGTATGCGGCCGCATGGTTCCCGGGCCTGACCAAGGCCGGCTCCAGCGAACCCACGCTCGCGGGCTGGCTGGTCCAGTTCGGCCTGCTCTGCCTCTTCTTCCAGCTCAACTACCGCAGCGTCAAGACCTTCGCCAAGGCCAACAACCTGGTCAGCGTGTTCAAGTTCATCGTGCCGCTGCTGGTCATCGGCGTGCTGTTCACCTTCTTCAAGCCGGAGAACTTCCAGGTCCAGGGCTTCGCCCCCTTCGGCCTGTCCGGCATAGAAATGGCGGTTTCCGCCGGCGGCATCATCTTCGCCTACCTGGGGCTCACGCCCATCATCTCGGTAGCCAGCGAAGTGAAGAACCCGCAGCGCACCATTCCGATCGCGCTGATTCTTTCCGTGCTGCTCTCGACGGCCATCTACGTGCTGCTGCAACTGGCCTTTCTCGGCAGCGTGCCCACCGCCATGCTGGCCGACGGCTGGGCCGGCGTCTCCAGCGAGCTCGCGCTGCCCTACCGCGACATCGCCATGGCCCTGGGCGTGGGCTGGCTGGCCTACCTGGTGGTCGCCGACGCGGTGATCTCGCCCAGCGGCTGCGGCAACATCTACATGAACGCCACGCCGCGCGTGGTCTACGGCTGGGCGCGGACCGGCACCTTCTTCAAGGTGTTCACCCGCATCGACGAGCCGTCGGGCATCCCGCGTCCCGCGCTGTGGCTGACCTTCGGCCTGTCGGTGTTCTGGACCCTGCCGTTTCCGTCCTGGGAAGCCCTGATCAACGTGGTGTCGGCCGCGCTGGTGCTGAGCTACGCCGTGGCGCCGGTGTCCGTGGCCGCGCTGCGCCGCAACGCGCCCGCCATGCCGCGCCCGTTCCGCGTCCGCTGCATGAGCGTGATCGGTCCGCTGTCCTTCATCATCGCCGCGCTGATCGTCTACTGGTCGGGCTGGGGCACCGTGTCCTGGCTGCTGGGCCTGCAGATCCTGATGTTCGCGGTGTACCTGCTGTGCGGCCGCCTGGTGCCCACCCGGCACCTCGACCTGCGCCAGCAGGTGCGCTCCTCGGCCTGGCTCATCGGCTTCTATGCCGCCACCATTGCGCTGTCCTGGCTGGGCAGTTTCGGCGGCCTGGGCGTGCTCGGCCATCCGCTGGACACCATCGCGGTGGCGGCGTGCGCGCTGGGCATCTATTACTGGGGCGCTGCGACGGGCGTGCCCGCCCACCTGGTGCGCCTGGCCGGAGACGATGAAAGCGAGACGGGCGCCGGCGCCGAGAGCCAGGACCGGGACCCCGGGAGCGCCTATGCCCGCGCTTCGTCCTGACGGTCCGGCCGTCTCCCCCTCCGCTCTTGCACGCTTCCAATGGACAGGTTCATGAAACGCATACATGTCATCGACTCCCACACCGGCGGCGAGCCCACGCGCCTGGTGATGCAGGGCTTTCCCGAACTGGCCGGCGCCACGCTGGCCGAAAAGCGCCATGCCCTGCGCGAGCATCATGACCAATGGCGCCGCGCCTGCCTGCTCGAGCCGCGCGGCAACGACGTGCTGGTGGGCGCCCTGTACTGCGCCCCCGAGTCGCCCGGCGCCGTTTGCGGCGTGATCTTCTTCAACAACGCCGGCTACCTCAACATGTGCGGCCACGGCACCATCGGTCTGGCCGCGTCCCTGCGCCACCTCGGAATGATCGGCCCGGGCGTGCACAGGTTCGACACCCCGGTCGGCCCGGTGAGCGCCACCCTGCACGAAGACGGCGCGGTGACCATCGGCAACGTGCCGGCCTACCGCTACCGCCGGCAGGTGCCGGTGGACGTCCCCGGCCACGGCCGCGTGCACGGCGACGTCGCCTGGGGCGGCAACTGGTTCTTCCTGGTTTCCGAACACGGCCAGTCGCTGCGGCTGGACAACGTCGAGGCGCTGACGGCATTCACCTGGTCGCTGCTCCAGGCGCTGCACGCCCAGGGCATCCACGGCGAAGGCGGCGCCCCGATCGACCACGTCGAGCTGTTCGCCGACGACGCCGAGGCCGACAGCCGCAATTTCGTCATGTGCCCGGGCAAGTCCTACGACCGCTCCCCCTGCGGCACCGGCACCAGCGCCAAGCTGGCGTGCCTGGCCGCCGACGGCAAGCTGGCGCCCGGCCAGACCTGGGTGCAGGCCGGCATCACCGGCAGCCGCTTCGAGGGCCGCTACGAATGGGAGGACGGCCGCATCCGCCCTTTCATCACGGGCCGTGCCTACATCACCGCCGACAGCACGCTGCTGATCGACGAACAGGATCCGTTCGCGTGGGGCATCTGAGCCTCCCGGCGCCCGCCTCTCCGCCTTCCCTATCCCGAACCGAACGCTTCAAGGAGCCACGACCATGACCGACAACATCTTCACCGGCTGCATTCCCGCCCTCATGACCCCCTGCACCGCCGCGCGCAAGCCGGACTTCGACGCCCTGGTGGCCAAGGGCCGCGAACTGGTCGGCCTCGGCATGAGCGCAGTGGTGTACTGCGGCTCCATGGGCGACTGGCCGCTGCTCACCGAGGCCGAACGCCAGGAAGGCGTGGCCCGCCTGGTGGCCGCGGGCGTTCCGACCATCGTCGGCACCGGCGCGGTCAATACGCGCGAGGCCGTCTCCCACGCGGCGCACGCCGCCAGGGTCGGCGCCCAGGGCCTGATGGTCATTCCCCGCGTGCTCTCCCGCGGCGCCTCGCCCGTCGCGCAGAAGGCGCACTTCTCCGCCATTCTCGCGGCCGCGCCCGGGCTGCCGGCGGTGATCTACAACAGCCCCTACTACGGCTTCCCCACCCGCGCCGACCTGTTCTTCGAGCTGCGCCGCGCGTTCCCCAACCTGATCGGTTTCAAGGAGTTCGGCGGCGCGGCCGACCTGCGCTACGCGGCCGAGCACATCGCGTCCCAGGACGAAGGGATCACGCTCATGGTGGGCGTGGACACCCAGGTCGTCCATGGTTTCGTCAACTGCAACGCCACCGGCGCCATCACCGGCATCGGCAACGCCCTGCCGCGCGAGGTGCTGCAGCTGGTGGCGCTGAGCAAGCAGGCGGCCCGGGGCGACGCCAGGGCGCGCCGCCTGGCCCGCGAACTCGAGGCGGCGCTGTCCGTGCTCTCGTCCTTCGATGAAGGCTGCGACCTGGTGCTCTACTACAAGCACCTGATGGTGCTCAACGGCGACACCGAATACACCCTGCACTTCAACGAAACCGACGCGCTCAGCGACGCGCAGCGCCGCTACGCCGAGAAGCAGTACGCGCTGTTCCGCCAGTGGCACGCCGGATGGTCGGCCGAGCAGGGCCTTGCCTGAGCCTCCCGCCCCGCCCGACAAGGATCCCTATGCCGAACGATTCCCGCAGCGACGGCGCGCCTGACGGCGCGGATGTGGACACGGACGTGGCCGTGGTGGGCGCCGGCATCATCGGCGTCGCCTGCGCCCTGGCGCTGGCCCGGCAGGGCCTGCGCGTCACGGTCATCGACGGCCAGGAGCCGGGCCGGGGCGCATCGTACGGCAATGCCGGGCACCTGGCGACCGAGCAGGTGTTCCCCATCGCCGACGCATCCATCCTCAAGCGCCTGCCGGCCATGCTCATGGACCCGCTGGGGCCGCTGCGCCTGGACTGGAAACACCTGCCGCGCGCGCTGCCCTGGTTCGCCCGCCTGCTGCTGAACCTGCGGCCCGCGCCTTTCCGGCGCACCGTGGCGGGCATCCGCGCGCTCAACGAAAACAGCCTGGATGCCTGGCGACGCCTGTTGCGGTCCATCGGAGGCGAGGACCTGCTCGTACAGGAAGGCTCTCTGCTGGTCTTCGAGCGGCCCGAATCGCGCCACGCGATCGACGCCCTGCGGGCGCGCCTGGAGCAGGAGGAGGTTCCGGTCGACACCTGGCGCGCCGGGGCGGTGCGCGATGCGGCGCCGCAATTGAGCGCGCACCTGCAGGGCGGGCTGTTCTTTCCCCGGACCGGGCATTTCGTCGACCCCTACCGCGTCGTGCTGCGCCTGGCGGAAGCGGCGCAAGCCTGCGGCGTGCGCTTTCTCAGGCGGCAGGTGCGGGGCGGCCGCCTGCGCGACGGCGGCGCTTGCGCCGGCGGGGTTGCGCTGGCGACCAGCCAGGGAGAGCTGCGCGCCCGCCGCGTGCTGATCGCCTGCGGCGCCCATTCGGCGGGACTCACAGCGCAACTGACCGGCATCCGGGTGCCGCTGGACACCGAGCGCGGCTATCACCTGAGCCTGCCCCGCGAACACGGGCGGCTGCCCTTTCCGGTCACGTCGCTGGAGCGCAAGTTCATCATGACGCCCATGGCCGGCGGGCTGAGGCTGGCGGGCACCGTCGAATTCGCCGGCCTCAAGCGGCCTGCCGACCTGAAGCGCGCCTGGCAACTGCACCGGCTGAGCCAGGGCCTGTTCGGCGCGGACCTCGATGCCGGCGACGCCACGGCCTGGATGGGTTTTCGTCCCTCCCTGCCGGACTCGCTGCCCGTCATCGACCGGGTCTGCGGCGGCCGGGTGCTGCTTGCCTTCGGCCACCAGCACCTGGGCCTCACCCACGCCGCGGTCACGGCCGAATGGATCGGGCAACTGGCCGCGCCGCCCGCCGCCGGCGCGCCGCGCGCCCTGCCCGACCTGGCCGCCTACCGCCTGGATCGCTTCTGACCCCGGTTTTCGAGCGCCCCGGAACAAGGGTTATCCCGGAGAGTTATCCCCACTATCTGTGGACAACCCTATGGAAAGGTCTGTAACAGGCCGGAAAAAGCCTTGCCGGCCAAGCACTTGAACAAACCGCTCAAAAACCGGCCGCGTCTTCGTCGCCGAGCAGCGCGGCCAGCGCCGGGGCGCAGGGCTGTTCCACCTTCAGCGTGAGGAGCGCGTCGGCGCGGGTATGGCCCAGGTTGATGGCTGCGATGGGCAGGCCGGCGCGCGCGGCCGCGGCCACGAAGCGATAGCCCGAATACACCATGAGCGACGAGCCCGCCACCAGCACCGCGTCCGCGGCCTCCAGCGCGGCGTTGGCGCGCGCCACCCGCTCGCGCGGCACGGTTTCGCCGAAAAACACCACGTCGGGCTTGACCACGCCGCCACAGCGCGGACAGGGCGGAATGCCGAAAGCGGAAAAGTCCATGCCTTCGAGGTCGGCGTCGCCGTCGGGCGCGTCGGCGGCCTCCAGCGCCGACCAGCCGGGATTGAGCGCGTCCAGCGCGCACTGCCAGTCCTTCCGGCCGCCGCGCCAGTCGCAGCGCATGCAGCGCACCTCGTCCAGCCTGCCGTGCAGGTCGACCACGGCGCGGCTGCCGGCGGCTTCATGCAGGCCGTCCACGTTCTGCGTCACGAGCAACTGCACCCGCCCGTGGCGCTCCAGTTGCGCCAGCGCGCGGTGGGCGGCATTGGGACGGGCGTGGCCGAAGCGCCGCCAGCCCACCATGCTGCGGGCCCAGTAGCGCGCGCGGGCCAGGTCGTCGCCCATGAAGGTCTGCAGCGTGATGGGCGGCTTGCGCTTCCATTCGCCCTGGGCGTCGCGGTAATCGGGGATGCCCGAGTCGGTGCTGACGCCCGCGCCCGTCAGCACGAAGAGGCGCGGATGGCGGTCCACGAAGCCGCGCAGCGCGGCCAGGTCGGAAACCCGCGTGTCCATGCGCCGGTCAGCCGCCCAGCCCGCAATCGGGCATGTCGCTCACCAGGCTGGCCTGAGTGACGTTGCTGCCGGGCGGCACGCTGCGCGTCAGCCACACGTTGCCGCCAATGGTGGACCCCTTGCCGATGGTGATGCGTCCCAGGATGGTGGCGCCCGCGTAGATCACCACGTCGTCCTCGATGAGCGGGTGGCGCGGCAGGCCCTTCTTGAGCTCGCCGTTCTCGCCCGGCGGGAAGCGCTTGGCCCCCAGCGTGACCATCTGGTAGAGCCGCACGCGGTCGCCGATGATGGCCGTTTCCCCGATGACCACGCCGGTGCCGTGGTCGATGAAGAAGCTGCGGCCGATGGTGGCGCCGGGATGGATGTCGATGCCGGTGTCGGCGTGCGCGATTTCGGCCACGATGCGCGCCAGCATGGGCACGCCCAGGCGGTACAGCACGTTGGCCAGGCGGTGGTGGATCATGGCATGCACGCCGGGGTAGCAGAGCAGCACCTCGTCCACGCTCTGCGCCGCCGGGTCGCCCTGGTAGGCGGCCAGCACATCCAGGTCCAGGGCCTCGCGCACGCGCGGCAGCTCGGCGCCAAAGCGGCGCACCAGCTCGATGGCGCGCTCGCGCGTGGCGGCCTCGGGCTCGGGATTGTCGCGCGCCACGTACTGCAGCTCCAGACAGACCTGCTGCAACAGCGCGTCCAGCGCCGCGCCGATGGTGTGGCCCACGTAGAAGTCCTCGACCTCTTCGCGCAGGTCGATGGGGCCCAGCCGCATGGGAAACAGCGCCCCGCGCAGGTCGTTGACGATCTGGCGCAGGCTTTCGCGGGACGGGAACTCGCGCACGCCGGCATGCTCTCGCAGGCGGCCGCGGGCGCCCCGCCACGCGATGCGCGCGCTGTGCAGCCGGGAAACGATGCTGTCCAGGTTCCAGTGGGCGGCCGGGAGCTTGGACGGCCCGTTCATCGCGCCCGCTCCTGGCGTGCGCCGGCCGGGCCGGAGTGGAATTGCGGTTCAGACATGGTAGTGCCTCGTTGACGGATACGGGCCGGGCGGACGGGAAGCCGCCCCGGCCCCAAAAGCCATAAGTACGTCAACTGTAACCGCTCCGGAGGGGCCGCCGGTATGCGTCCGACACGCCGCCGGGGTTATGGGGCCGGGCCGTCCTCGTCGTAGCCCTGCGGATTGCTGCGCTGCCAGCGCCAGCCGTCGGCGCACATGGATTCCACCCCTCGGGTGCTGCGCCAGCCCAGCATGCGCCGCGCCAGCGACGGGTCCGCCCACATCCGCTCCACGTCGCCGGGCCGCCGGGCCTGCACCTGCAGAGGAATGCGCAGCGCGTTCACGCGCTCGAAGGCGCCCACAAGCTCCAGCACGCTGGTGCCGCGCCCCGTGCCCAGGTTCAGCGCCACGAAGCCCGCGTTGGCGCAGGCATAGGCCAGCGCGCGCACGTGGCCCTCGGCCAGGTCCATGACGTGCAGGTAGTCCCGCACGCCGGTGCCGTCCGGCGTGCCGTAGTCGTTGCCGAATACGCGCAGATACGGCTGGCGGCCCACCGCCACCTGGGTGATGTAGGGAAAGAGATTGTTGGGCACGTCGCGCGGACTTTCGCCGATCAGGCCGCTGGGATGCGCACCGATGGGGTTGAAGTAGCGCAGCGTCACCGCGCCGAAATCCGGGTCGGCCGCGCACAGGTCCTGCAGCGCCTGCTCCACCATGAGCTTGGTGCGGCCGTAGGGATTGGCGGGCGCCACGGGATGCGACTCGGTGAACGGCAGCTCCTGCGGCTCGCCGTAGACCGTGGCGGAGGAGCTGAACACCAGCCGGCGCACGCCCGCCCCGCGCATGGCGCGCAGCAGCGCGAGCGAACCCGCCACGTTGTTCTCGTAATACTTGAGCGGATCGGCCACCGATTCGCCCACGGCCTTGCTGCCCGCCAGGTGCAGCACCGCCCGCACCGGCTCGCCGCGCGCCGCCGCGTCGGCGAACACCTCGTCCAGCAGCCCCGGCTGCCGGATGTCGCCCCGCACGAAGGGAATCTCCGCCCCGCACAGGCGCTCGACGCGCGACAGCGCCGCGGGGCAGCTGTTGCTGAAATCGTCGATCACCAGCGGGCGCATGCCGGCGGCCGCCATGGCCACCAGCGTGTGGGTGCCGATGTAGCCGGCGCCTCCCGTCACCAGCACATGGGTGCGGTCCATGGCGCGCCCCGTCAGAGATGGGCGGCCACGCCCGGCAGCCCCGCATGGCGCGGGCGCGGCGCCTGCGCATGGCTGCGGTAGCGGTCGATCCAGTACGAGGTGGAGGCGTCGTGGCCCCAGTCCACCAGCCCCGCTGACACCGGCACGGCCAGCTCGCGCTCGATGCCGGTGGCCAGGCGCTTGCCCAGCTCCACGCCCCACTGGTCGAACGGATTAATGCCCCATACCACGCTCTGCACGAAGACCTTGTGCTCGTAGAGCGCCAGCAGCGCGCCCAGCGAGCGCGGGTCGAGCTGGCGCATCACCACCAGGGTGGAGGGCCGTCCGCCCGGGTGCACCATGTGCCGCGCCAGGCTGAGCGCGCGCTCGCGGTCGTCGATGTGGGCCACGTCCAGCAGCGCCTGCTCCAGGCTCTTGCCGCGCAGCAGCGCCTGGCGCTGGGCCAGGCAGTTCGCCAGCAGCATGCGGTGCGCGTCGGGGCTGCCCGGATGGCCCTGGAGACTGGCGATGAAATCGACCGGCGCCCCGTCCTCGCTCTGGTGCAGCCACTGGAAGAAAGTGTGCTGTCCGTCGGTGCCCGGCATGCCCCAGATGATGGGCGCGGTGGGCACGCCCACGGGCTGTCCGTCGCCGGCCACGCGCTTGCCCAGCGATTCCATTTCGAGCTGCTGCAGATAGGTGACCAGGTGCAGCAGCCGCGCGCTGTAGGCGGCGATGTTGAGCGAGTTGTGGCCCTTGACGCTGCAATTGACCAGCCCGGCCAGCGCGAGCTGCACGGGCGCGTTGGCGCCGACGGGCGCCTGGCGGAAATGCTGGTCCATGGCTTCGGCGCCCGCGCGCATGCCGATCAGCACCTCGGCGCCCACGGTGAGCGCAATGGACAGCCCCGCCACCGACCACACGGAATACCGGCCGCCCACCCAGTCGCACATCTTGAAGACCTGGCTGCCCGGCACGCCCAGCGCGCGCGCGGCCGACGGATTGGCGGTGACGGCGGCCAGCTGCGCGCTGGCGTCCCTCACGCCGCCGTTGCGCAGCCAGGCGATGGCGGCGCGGGCGTTGTGCAGGGTTTCCGCCGTGGTAAAGGACTTGGACGAAATCACCACCAGGCAGCGCCGCGCGTCCAGCCCCGCCACCGCGTCGTGCAGCGAATGGCCGTCAATGTTGGACACGAAGCGGATCTGCCGGCGCTGGGCCGGCCCGCCGAAAGCCTGCACCGCGAGCCGGGGCCCCCAGTCGCTGCCGCCGATGCCGATGTGCAGCACGCTGGAATAGTCGCCCGCCTTGTCCAGCGCCCGCACATAGTCGAGCATGCGGGCGTACTCGCGCACGGACTCCGAGTCCTGGCCGTCGGGCGCTTCGCGCGTGCGGCCGGCGCGCAGCGCCGTGTGCCAGGCGGGCTTGCCCTCGGTCCAGTTGACCGGCCCGCCCTCGAACAGCGCATCGCGAGCCGCGGCCAGCCCGCGCGCCTCGAGCAGCGCCCGCCCGGCCTCCTCCAGCGCCGGCGACTGCCATTGCATGGTCAGGTCCACGCACAGGCCCGCCGCCTCTATCGTCTTCAGCGCGCCGGCGTCCAGGCGGGCCGCGTCCGCGGCCCGCGCGAACGCCTGCCATTGCGGGCTGTCCGCCAGGCTGGAGCCGGCTCCCGGCGCCGCTGTCCCATTATTGGCCTTACCCATCGCGTGATGCTCCTTAAAACGGTAAACGAACATGAGGCGCAACGCGGCGCAGCGCATTGCGGAAGTCCTCTTCGATACGGGCCAGCGCGGCCACGGTGTCTCCTTCGAAACGCAGCACCACCGAAGAAGTGGTGTTGGACGGCCGGGCCAGCCCGAAGCCGTCGGCATAGTCCACCCTCACCCCGTCCAGGTCGTTGATCGACACAGCGCCGGGGAACTCCCCCTGCGCGCGCAAGGCGTCGACCAGGGCGAACTGCTCGCCCTCGGCGGTTTCCAGCTTGATCTCCGGCGTGGCGCAGGATTGCGGCAGCTGCTCCAGCAGCGTGGAGGGGTGCGGCGCGGCCGAGACGATCTCCAGCAGGCGCGCGGCCGCGTACAGGCCGTCGTCGAAGCCGTACCAGCGCTCCTTGAAGAACATGTGCCCGCTCATCTCGCCGGCCAGCAGCGCGCCGGTTTCGCGCATGCGCGCCTTGACCAGCGAATGGCCCGTGCGGCACATGGTGGCGCGCCCGCCCGCCTCTTCCACCGCGCGCGCCACGTGCCGGCTGCACTTCACGTCGTACAGGATCTCGGCGCCCGGATTGCGCGCGAGCACGTCGCGGGCGAAGAGGATGAGCTGGCGGTCGGGCCAGATGATCTGGCCCGACTTGGTGACCACGCCCAGGCGGTCGCCGTCGCCGTCGAATGCCAGCCCGACTTCGCAATCGGAATAGCGCAGGCAGTAGATGAGATCCTGCAGGTTGTGGGGATCGGCGGGGTCCGGGGCGTGCCCCGGAAACGCGCCGTCCACTTCGCAGAACAGTTCGGTGACTTCGCAGCCCAGCGCGCGGAACAGCGCCGGGGCGACCGCGCCCGCCACGCCGCTGCCGCAGTCGATGGCCACCTTCATGGGACGCGCCAGGCGGATGTCGCCCAGGATGCGCGCCACATAGCAGGGCTGGATCTGCATCTGCGTGCGGCCGCCCGGCACGGCGGCGGCCTCCGCCGGCGCCAGCATGGCGTCGCGCAGCGCCTTGATGCCCTCGCCATACAGCGCGGCGCCTTCCATCACGATCTTGAAGCCGTTGTGGACGGGCGAATTGTGGCTGCCCGTGACGGCGATGCCCGTGCCCGTGTCCATGAGCCACGTGGCGAAATACATCATGGGCGTGGTGGACATGCCGATGTCGATCACGTGCACGCCCGCGGCCCGCAGGCCGGCCTGCAGCGCGGCGGAAAGCTCCACGCTGCTGGCCCTGCCGTCGCGCCCCACCACGATGGCGCGCACACCCTGCTCCAGCGCCCGCGCACCGGCCGCCAGGCCCAGGCCGTGCGCGAAGCGCGCGTCGATTTCGTCCGGTACTGTTCCCCTGATGTCGTATGCCTTGAATACCGTATCCCGAATTTGCGGGTTCTCCCAGCCAAACGTCCCGTGCATGCCAGCTTCTCCAGGTGGCGGTGGTTGTCGTTATTTGGAACCCGTCTGCTTGAAATCTCCGTAGTAGGCCGCGCGGGAATAGCGGTAGCCGCCGTACTTGGACCGGAAGTTGAACCGCTCCGGCAGCAGCTTGAGCCCATTGAACAGCACGCCGTCCACCGGCGCGCCGGCCTGGATGAGCCGCTTGGCGGTTTCGCGGATCTCGCCCACCGTGTTCATGCCCGATCGCACCACCACCATGACGGCCGCCGCGTGCGTGCCGACCACGGCCGCATCGGGCGAGGACAGCACGGGCGCGGTGTCCAGGATGACCATGTCGTACTGGGTGGACAGCTCGCGCAGGGTTTCGCCGAACACGGGCGAGGCCATCAGCTCCGAGGGATCGAAGGTGACCGCGCCGGTGGAAATGAAGTCCACGCCCTCGGCCACGCTGTGGCGGCGCACCTGCGCCAGCGGCACGGTGCCCGTCAGCACCTCGAACAAGCCGTCTTCCTTGGGCACGCCGAAATACTTGTGGAGCTGGCCCTTGCGGAAATCAGCGTCGATCAGCAGCACGCGCTTGCCCACGCCGCCCTGGATGAAGGCGAAGTTGGCCGACAGGAACGACTTGCCCACTCCCGCCACGGGCCCGGTGAACATGACCATGTTGTTGGCCGAGTGGCGCAGCGACGCCTGCAGCACGTTGCGGAAAGACCGCAGGCTTTCGATGGGCGGCGAGCTGCCCTCGCTTTGCGCCAGCAGCGCGGGCACCGAGGCGTTCTTGCGGCGGCTGCGCTTCCAGAGCCTGTCCTGCACGTCGCTGTAGGGAATGGCGGCCAGCACGGGCAGGCCGGTATGGCGCTCCACGTCCTCGGGTTCGGACAGCCCGCCGAACAGCGCGTTGCGGACGAAGGCGCACAGCACGCCGAAGATCAGGCCGATGGCCGTGGCCACGGCGATGATGATGGCGGCCTTGGGACGCACGGGCTTGTCGGGTTCGACGGCCGCATCGACGATGCGCACGTTGCCGATCTTGCCGGCGCGGATCAGACGCAGTTGCTGGGCGTTGTTGAGCAGCGCGGTATACAGCTCGGTGTTGACGCGCACGTCGCGCACCAGGCGCACCACATCCTGCTCCAGGTCGGGCAGCTGCTTGATGTTGCCGCCGATGCGATTCACGTCGCCCGTCAGCGAGGCGATCTGGCGGTCGATGGCCACGATGCTCGGGTGGCTGGGCGAGAAGCGGGTGATGAGCTCCTGCCGCTTGGCGCGCAATTCCATGACCTTGGTCTGGGCGTCCACCGACTGCGCCAGGATCAGCTTGGCTTCCTCGCTGAGATCGATGGTGCCGCGCTTGTTGCGCAGGGCGTTGTACTTGGTTTCGGCCGCGTCCAGCTCGCTCTTGAGCTTGGGCAACTGCTGCTCCAGGAAACCGAGCGACTTCTCAGCCTGCGCCGCCTTGCGGTTGACGTTCTGCTGCACGTATTCCTGGCCGATCTCGTTCAGGATGGCGGTGGTGAGCGCCGGGTCGTTGCCCTCCAGCGTCACGCCGATCACGCCCGAGGCGCGGCCGCGTTCGAAGATGCCCAGATGCGACTGCACGTCCTCGATGGCGGCCAGGCGCGAGGTGCGCGACACCACGAATTCGGTGCCCGGACGGCCCGAGATGGCGTCCACGTGCACGTCCAGCGCGCCGCCGCCCGGCAGCAGGAAATGCTCGGGCTTGCCTACCGTGCCCTTGAAGGTGGCGCCGGTGATCTTGTCGTTCAGCGTGTAGCGGCCCTCGCCCAGGGTCGTGATGCGAAAGGGCTTGCCCAGCCATTCGTTGGGCACGTCGAGCTGCGAGACGGAAATGGATTCGCCGCCCCAGGCATAGCCGCCATGCGGCAGGCTGGCCAGGAAGGGCAGGCTTTCGTGGCGGCGCGCCAGCCATTCGCCCACCACGGGGAAATACCGCGGCTTGGCGTGGATGTACAGCAGGAACTTGTCCACGGCGGGGCCGACCACCATGCGCGAGCGCAACACCTCCATCTCGCCCGAGGTTTCCGCCTTGGTGTCGAATATGGCGGAGACGTCGCCGAGCAGGCTGCGCGCCTGGCCGTTGGGCTGCTCTTCCTCCACCTGCACGATGATGTCGGCCGAATAGACGGGCGGCGTCACCATGATGTAGATCGCCGCCCCCAGGAAGGCCAGCATGGTGAAGGCAATGATCAGCCAGCGGTTCGTGAAGATCGCGTCGACGTGCGACGTCAGCGGCGTCTCCTGCTGGCGCGCCGGGACGGGCGGCTCAAAGGATTCGATAGGCAACGACATGCAGCTCTCCAGTAGGGGACGCCGCGCCGCGGCGCCCCCAAAGGCAAGGGAAGGATCGGTACTACTTGATGGAATGAACGGTCTGTACGGTCTGCGTGCTCGGGAACAGGTTGCTCACGAAGCGGTTCCAGCGCACCATCGCGGCCGAATCGACGAACACCACGTCCTTGGGCTGCAGCTCGAACTTCTCCGCCACCGCCAGGGCCTGCGGCGATCCGCTGTCCAGGTGATAGACCAGCGGCTTGCCCTCGTCGGTGGCGCGCACCACGAAGATCTCTGACGGGTTGGCACTCATCTGATTCGGTCCTCCTGCTTCGCCCAGCGCCTCGGTCAGCGACATGCGGCCGTCGCGCATGACCGCGGCCATGGGGTTGGTCACCTCGCCCATCACGTACACCTTGCTATCTTCGCGAGGGGTTACCCGCACGACGTCCCCGGACCGCAGCATGACCTGGTTCAGGTCTTGCCCGCGCTCGATCAGCGCCGGAATGTTCACGCGCGTCTTCTTGCCCTCGCGTATGACGTAGACGCTGCTGCGGTCGCCGGTGGGCAGGATTCCGCCCGCGCGGTTGATCGCTTCGAGCAAGGTCATGGGTATGTCGTTGATTGCCACGGTTCCGGGATTCTTCACCTCGCCGTCCACATAGACGCGTTTGCTGCGATAGCCCAGCACGCGCACCGTGATCTGCGGGTCCTGGATGTACTTGCTGGAACTGTTGACTATGAGATTGCGCGCCTGGAGTTCCGTCAACCCCGCCACTTTGAGGAGTCCCGCATACGGAAATTGGATGTATCCAGTGGATGAAACGGTATATCCCGGAATGCCCGATGCGGTGTCTCCTATGGCTAGTTCGGTCGCCCCTGTCCCGATGGCGTAGGTTTGCGTCGGAAGCACGAGCTCGGGGTGGTCCCAGACGACGATCGAGAGAATGTCTCCCGGGCCGATGACGTAAGGCCCGCCCTTGCCGAGCAGGTGGCCCACGCCGCCCTTGTTGTCGATGAGGGCTTCCCGGGCCTGGTGCTCGTCCTGCACCAGCGTTGGCGTGATCTCCTTGATCTCGGCCACGGAATTCGGGTCTAGCGGATCTACCCGATGATCGGCCTTGAATGTCATGCCGGGAGAAAGGGCGCAGGCGCCCAGCGAGGACACGAGCGCGATAGCCGCAATGGCCCGGCTCAACGTTCCGAATAGTGTCGTCATGGCAAATCCACTGTGAATGACTTCGTTGCTTGGAAAGGAGCCCGATGCGTAACGGGTTGCGACATTCCACTCTCTTTTCCGTACCCCGCACATTCGACGGATGCCCTAAGCCTTCTCCTAGTCCGTTTGGAGGTTTCGACCGCGGCGAGCACTCAATAAGATTTCCCCGGTAGCTGCAAGTTTGCGGCGGCGCACATTTTTTTCCGCGCGCCGCGAAGTGTCTGCCCAAGAAACAGGAGTGCACGATGGACCCGTCCCAAACGGATATGTCGGCGAGATTCGGCGGAGCCGGTTATCTGTACCGGCTCCTGGATGCCGCGATCGTGATCGCCTGCGGCCTGACCGCCACGGGCCTGAAATTCTCCGACGAAGCGGTGGCCGACCCGCCGCAGATCCACCTGTTCCTCATCTATCTCTGCGGACTCGGCGTGATCGCCATCTTTCCCGCGTTCCGTCTTTATGTGTCATGGCGCGGTCGGCTGCTGACCGACCTGGTGGTGCGGGCGCTGGCGGCCTGGGCCACCGTGTTCGCGCTGGGCATCTTCGTCAGTTTTCTCATGCATCAGGCCGGCGCGGTATCGCGCGTATGGGCGGCTACGTGGTTCTGCCTGGCGGCGCTGGTGCTGACCGGGCTGCGCATCGGCGTATACGCCGTGCTGGGCGCCGCGCGCGACCGGGGGCTGGACCGCAAGCGCGTGGCGCTGGTCGGCTTCGGCGCGCTGGGCCACGACCTCTGGCGCCGCGTGGAACGCTACCGCGACGCGGGCTACGAAATCGCCGGCATCTATGCCGAAGACCACGAGATCCTGCCGCCGGGCGTGCGGCGCGTGGGCAGCCTGGAGTCGCTGCACGAGTTCGTGCAGCAGCACGGCGTGCGCGAGATCTGGATCGTGCTGCCGATGGAGGCCGGCCAGGAGCTGCGCGAGGTGCTGCACCACCTGCGCAACGACCTGGTCGACATCCGGTGGATTCCGGACGTGATGTCGATCCAACTGCTGGGGCACCGCATCGGCGAGTTCCTGGGGCTGCCCGCCATCCAGCTCAACAGCCTTCCGGCCGCCGGCGTGCGCGGCATGGCCAAGGAGGTGTTCGACCGCAGCTTTGCCGCGTGCGCGCTGCTCGGCCTGTCGCCGCTGATGCTGGCGATCGCCTGCCTGGTGAAGGCCACGTCCAAGGGGCCGGTGTTCTTCAAGCAGCCCCGGCTGGGCGTGGACGGCAAAGTGTTCCAGGTCTACAAGTTCCGCACCATGACCGTGCACCAGGAGCACGGCGTGGTGACCCAGGCCACGCGCAACGACGCGCGCGTCACGCGCATCGGCGGCTTCCTGCGGCGCACCAGCCTGGACGAGCTGCCGCAGTTCCTGAACGTGCTCAAGGGCGAGATGTCGGTAGTGGGCCCGCGCCCGCACGCGCTGGAGCACAACGAAATGTACAAGGACCTGGTGCAGCGCTACATGATGCGCCACCGCGTCAAGCCCGGCATCACCGGCTGGGCGCAGATCAACGGCTTTCGCGGCCAGACCGACACGCTGCGCAAGATGAGCGACCGCGTGGAGCACGATCTCTATTACATCCAGCACTGGACGTTCCGCATGGACCTGCAGATCATCGCCCGCACCGCGCTGTCGGGCTGGACGGGCCGCAATGTCTACTGAACCGCTGGGATGGCCCGCGATGCGCGAAGCGAAACCGCCCGCGGGCGCGCTGTCCGCCTCCGACTTCCGCCGAGCCGTGGAAATGCTGCCGCTGGTGTCCATCGACCTGCTGCTGCGCGACGGCGCGGGACGCTACCTGACCGGGCTGCGCGCCAACCCGCCGGCCCGGGGCGCGTGGTTCGTGCCGGGCGGGCGCATCCGCAAGAACGAGACGCTGCGCCAGGCGCTGCGCCGCATCGCCCGGGAGGAGCTGGGCCTGTCCGTGCCGGCCGAATCGTGGCGGCCGCGCGGCGTGTACGAGCACTTCTACGGCACCAATTTCGCGGGCGAGGCGGGACGCTCCACCCATTACGTCGTGCTGGCCTATGAGGCCGACTTTCCGCTGGACATCGCCAACCTGCCGCGAGCGCAGCACCAGCGCTACCGCTGGGCCAGCGCCGAGGCGATCGCCGCCGATCCCGGCGTGCACCCCTACACCCAGGCCTACTTCAAGGAGTGAGCGCCATGACCAATCCCCTTCCCCCGTACCGGGCCGTCATTCTTTGCGGCGGATCCGGCTCGCGCCTGTGGCCGCTGTCGCGCGAACTGCTGCCCAAGCAGTTCATCCGGCTGACCAACGACCGCTCGCTGCTGCAGAACACCCTGCTGCGGCTGGGCTCGGCCGGCGCGCAGGCCCGGCCCATGCTGGTGTGCAACGAGGCGCACCGCTACATCGCGGCCGAGCAGGCGCTGGAGCTGGGCATGAAGGACGTGGAGGTCATCCTGGAGCCGCACGCGCGCAACACCGCGCCGGCCATCGCGGCGGCCACCCTGCGCGCCATGCGCGACGGGGAAGATCCGGTCATGCTCATCATGCCGTCGGACCACGTGCTGGAAGACGGCGAGGTGCTGGCCGAGGCGTTCGCGCAGGCTTACCAGGCCGCGCGCAACGGCGCGCTGGTGACGTTCGGCATCCGGCCCACATCGCCGCTGAGCGGCTACGGCTACATCCAGGCCGAAGAAGCGCCCGAGCTGGCGCCCGCCCGCCGCGTAAGGCGCTTCGTGGAAAAGCCCTCGCCCGAAGTGGCCCAGCGCTTCATCGACGAAGGCAACTACTACTGGAACAGCGGCATGTTCGCCTTCCAGGCGTCCGTCTTCATTGGCGAGCTGGAACGGCTGGCGCCCCGGATCCTGGAGCAGGTGCGGGCCGCGGTGGACGCCGGCACCGGCGAAACCGCCCTCTTCCACCTGGACGGCGCGGCCTTCGAGGCCTGCCCCAGCGATTCCATGGACTACGCCATCATGGAACGCACCGACAGCGCGGTGGTCATTCCCCTGGCCGCCTCGTGGAGCGACGTGGGCGCCTGGGACGCGGTATGGGGCATTGCCAGCAAGACGGCCGACGGCAATTCCATGTCGGGCGACGTGATGGTGGAGGACTCGCGCAACTGCCTCATCCATTCGACCAGCCGCCTGGTCGCCTCGGTGGGCCTGGACGACATCGTGGTGATCGAAACCGCCGACGCCGTGCTGGTCGCGCACAAGACGCGCTCGCAGGACGTAAAGCGGCTGGTGGAGGCGTTCAAGACGCAGCAGCGCGCGGAACTCAACCACCACCGGGAGGTGCAGCGCCCCTGGGGTTCCTACGACTCGGTCGGCCAGGGACCGCGCTACCAGGTCAAGCGCATCACCGTAAAGCCGGGCGCGCGGCTGTCCTCGCAGATGCACCACCACCGCGCGGAGCACTGGATCGTGGTCACCGGCACGGCGCGCATCTACCGGGGCGACGAGCAGTTCCTCCTGACGGAGAACCAGTCGACCTACATCCCGCTCGGCGAAGTCCACAGCCTGGAAAACCCGGGAAAGATCCCGCTGGAGATCATCGAAGTGCAATCCGGAGCCTACCTGGGCGAGGACGACATCGTCCGCTTCCAGGACATGTATGGGCGCGTCTGAGCCGCGCAACGCCCGGCCGCCCTTCTGGCGTCCGGGCCTGGCCCGCCTTTGCCTGCCGACCGCCGGGCTCTTCTTCCTGGTGATGGTGTCGGTGGGCAACCTGCCCGGACTCGCGTCCGACATGTCGGACGCCTTTGGCGACAAGCGCCTGCACCTGGCGGCCTATGGGTTTCTGGCCGCGCTGATTTACCTGTCGGTCAACCGCCGCCCCATTCTTGCCGCCCTCTTTTCGGTGGCCGTGCTGGGGACGCTAGACGAAGGAATCCAATCCCTTTTTCCCTACCGGCAGGCTGAGTTATTAGACCTTTTGGCCGATATCCTGGCGGCGGGTGTGTCAGTAACCTGCCTACACATCGGTTCCGCAGCCTTCGGCTCCTTTCGTGCAGTTTCTAAGTCTTAAGGATACAACCATGTCTAAAAGGGCACTGATCACCGGCGTTACTGGTCAAGACGGCGCCTATCTCGCGGAGTTGCTGCTGTCCAAGGGCTACGAAGTCCACGGCATCAAGCGCCGGGCCTCGCTCTTCAACACCGCGCGCATCGACCATCTTTACCAGGATCCGCATGACCAGCCGCGCCATTTCGTGCTGCATCATGGCGACATGACCGATTCCTGCAGCCTGATCCGCATCGTGCAGGCCGTGCAGCCGGACGAGATCTACAACCTCGCGGCGCAGAGCCATGTGGGGGTGTCGTTCGAGGAGCCCGAATACACCGCCAACGCCGACGGCCTGGGCACGCTGCGCCTGCTGGAGGCGATCCGCATCCTGAAGCTGGAGAACAAGACCCGCTTCTACCAGGCATCGACCTCCGAACTGTACGGCCTGGTGCAGGAGATCCCGCAGCGCGAAACCACGCCCTTCTACCCGCGCAGCCCCTATGCCGCGGCCAAGCTGTACGCCTACTGGATCAGCGTGAACTACCGCGAAGCCTACGGCATGTACGCCTGCAACGGCATCCTCTTCAACCACGAGTCGCCCAAGCGCGGCGAAACCTTCGTCACCCGCAAGATCACGCGCGGGCTGGCCCGCATCGTGCTGGGCCTGCAGGACTGCCTCTATATGGGCAACCTGTCCGCGCTGCGCGACTGGGGACATGCGCGCGACTATGTGGAAATGCAGTGGCTCATGCTTCAGCAGGACACGCCGGAAGACTATGTCATCGCCACCGGCATGCAGTACAGCGTGCGCGAGTTCATCAACACGGCCGCGCGCGAGCTGGGCATCCTGCTGGCGTGGGAGGGAGAAGGGCTGAACGAAACCGCCACCGTGCTGTTCAGCCCGGTGCACGACGTCAAGGCGGGCCAGGTCATCGTGCGCGTGGATCCCCGCTACTTCCGGCCGACCGAGGTGGAGACGCTGCTGGGCGATCCCACCAAGGCCCGCGAGAAGCTGGGCTGGTCGCCCCGCACCACGTTCGCCCAGTTGGTCAAGGAAATGGTGGAAGCCGATCTGAAGGAAGCGCGCCGGGACGCCCTGGTCGAACAGAACGGCTATGAAATCTACGCCTACAAGGAGTAGCCTGCCATGACGGACCTGGACCAACGCGTGTTCGTGGCCGGCCATCGCGGCATGGTGGGCGCGGCCATCGCCCGCGAGCTGCAGCGGCGCGGGTATCGCGGCGTTATCACGCGCAGCCGCGCGGAGCTCGACCTGGAAAACCAGGACCAGGTGCGCCGGTTCTTCGCGTCCACCCCGGTGGACGTGGTGTACCTGGCCGCCGCGAAGGTGGGCGGCATCCTGGCCAACCACACCCATCCGGTGGATTTTCTTTACCGCAACCTGATGATCGAGTGCAACGTCATCCACGCCGCCTACGAGGCGGGGGTGCGCAAACTGCTGTTCCTGGGCTCGTCCTGCATCTATCCGCGCGAGGCCCCGCAGCCCATACGCGAGGACGCACTGCTGACGGGGCCGCTGGAGGCCACTAACGAACCCTACGCCATCGCCAAGATCGCCGGGCTCAAGCTGTGCGAGGCATACCAGCGCGAATACGGCGCGCGCTTCATTTGCGCGATGCCGACCAACCTGTACGGCCCGCACGACAACTACGACCTGCAGAGCAGCCACGTGCTTCCCGCCCTGATCCGCAAGTTCCACGAGGGCCGCGAGAACGGGCAGGAAAGCGTCGTCCTGTGGGGCACCGGCGCCCCGCTGCGCGAGTTCCTGTACGTGGACGACCTGGCCGAGGCCTGCGTCACGCTGATGGAGCATCCGCAGGCCGAAGGCATCTACAACATCGGCGCGGGGCGGGACATCTCCATCGCCGACCTTGCCGCGCTGGTGGCGCGGGTGGTGGGCTACACGGGCGCCATCGTCTACGACGCCGGCAAGCCCGACGGCACGCTGCGCAAGCTGATGGATTCCTCGCGCATGCGCGCGCTGGGCTGGCGCCCGGCCACCCCGCTCGCCCGGGGCATCGAGCTGGCCTACGGCCATTTCCTGCGCGAACGCGCCCCGGGCGCCGTTTCCGTGGCCTGAGGCCACGCCCTCCGACCCACAGGCTTACCGATGTTCGGATTCGTGAGGAAATACATCGCCGGCAATGCCTCGTTCTGGGGACTCGTGGAGTACGGCGTCGGCCCGATGGCGGCGCTGGTGGCGCTGCCCATCCTGTTCCGCCAGTTGGGCACGGTGGGGTTCGGCCAGTACTCGATGATCATCGCGCTGGCCGGCTTCGGCAACGCCGCCAACCTGGGCGCGGCGGTGACGGCCACCAAGCTGGTATCCGAGCGCATGCACGAGCCGGGCGGAGCCTACCGCGCGGCCGGCGTGGGCATGGCGCTGATCGGCTGCGCGCTGGGCGTGGTGAGCGTCATCGCGGTGGCGCTGTGGCTGGCGGTGAGCCTGCTCTGGCCGCACGCCACGTTCGGCGGCGTGGCCGTCACCCTGCTCGCGATGCCGGCGCTGGCCATCTATCTGGCGCAGCAATACGACCAGCTTTTCTCCGGCTGCCTGAAAGGCCGCGAAGACTTCCGCGCCACCGCGCTGTGCGAGGTGTTCAGCCGCAGCGGCACCCTGGCGCTGGCCTGCGCCACCGCGGCCTTGACGGCCTCGCCGACCTGGACCGGCCTGGCCCAGGCGCTGGGCCTGCTGCTGGCCGGCAGCGCCAAGATGGGCGTGTTCTCCCGCGCCTATGGACACGCGGCGGTCCGGCCGGTGCGGGACCGCTCCGCGATGATGGAGGCGTTCCGCTTCTCGCGCTGGTCGTGGCTCAACAGCCTGAGCGCACTCGCCTTCGGCTCGGTGGACCGCGTGCTGGTGGGCAGCCTGATGGGGCCGGCCGCGCTTGCCATCTATACGGTGGGCGTGCAGGTCGGCCAGATGATCCACACCGCCTCGGTGGCCATCTTCCAGAAGGCGATGCCGCGGGTGAGCCGCCTGGCCGCGGCGCCGCCCTACCCCGGTGCGGCCGAGCGCGAAGTGCGCCGCATGATGCTGGCCAATCTCGCGCTGTCGGTCACGGCCACCCTGGCGGTGCTGGCGGTGAGCTCGCCGCTGCTGGATCTGATGCTGGGCTCGAACGTGGCCGAAGGCCATCTGGGCACGTTCCGGCTGCTCATCGCGGCCTCCGGCATGCTCTCGCTCAACGCGGCCGCGCACTTCTCGCTGCTCGGCCTGGGCAACTCGCGCGCCATCGCCATCCTGAACGGCTTGGGAGGACTGGCCATGCTGTGCGTCATGGCCGCGCTGGTGCACGTGGCGGGCGAACACGCCGCCGCCTGGGGCCGCATGGCCTATGCGCTCATCACGCTGGCCGGCGTGGCCCTCGCCATCCGCCAATCCCGCCCGGACATCGCGGGCGCCATACCGGCCGCCACCCGGTAAATCCTATGCTGAGGTTTCCCATGCGCAATCGTCACATCGCCCATACGCGCCAGCTCGTCGAATTCGTCAGCGAACTGCGTCCGCCGGCCCCCATCGCGGGCAACCTGCTGCCCAAGCTGACCATCGTGACGCCCTCCTACAACCAGGCGCGCTTCCTGGAGCGCACCATTCTTTCGGTGCTGAACCAGGGCTACCCCAGGCTGGAATACATCATCATCGACGGCGGCTCCACCGACGGCAGCGTGGACATCATCCGCAAGTACGAGCGCTACCTGAGCTACTGGGAAAGCACGCCCGACCGCGGGCAGTCGCACGCCATCAACAAGGGGTTCGAGCGCGCCACGGGCGAATACGTGGGCTGGCAGAACTCCGACGATCTGTATTTCCCGGGCGCGCTGCGCAAGCTCGGCGCCGCCGCCTCGCGCGTGCGCGCGCCCATCATCAGCGGCAACCTGTTCGTGGCCGACGCCGAAAACCGCATCTTCCGCAAGATCCACTACACGCCGGTCAACCGTGGCACGCTGACGGTGGTGAAGGCGTCCATTCCGAACCAGTCCGCCATCTTCCGCCGCGACCTGCTGCGCAAGCACGGGCTGCTGCAGGAGAGCATGCGCTACTGCATGGACCTGGAACTCTGGAGCCGGCTGCTGCGCGAGGGCAAGAACGTGATCGTGCCCGACGCCATGGGGGTCTACACCGCCCACGACGAAACCAAGACCGCGCTCATGCAGGACGTGCTGCAGGAAGAGCGCGAGCAGATCGTGGACCGCATCCGCCGCACCGAGCCGGGGCTGGGCAAGCTCTTCGAACTGTCGTGCCGCGCGTCCAAGGTGGCCGCGCACGCGCGCCAGGGCGACCTTTCCTACCTGATCGAAAAGCTCGCCACCAAGCTCTTCCGGCGCGACGACTGGGCGGTGCGCTAGCGCCGCCCGCCCCAGGAGCCTCTCCCATGGCCAACATCCGCAAACTCTCGACCCTGCACCTGCTGGGACTGTTCGCGTTCACCGCGCTGGCGCTGAACAACGACCATTTCGTGCTGGGCGTGGGCGGCTTCAAGCTTTCGCCCTTCGACCTGCTCTTCGTCGCCATGCTGGGCGTCAAGGCGCTCAGGCTGGCCGAGCCCGGCGCCTACGCGCTGCCGCGCGGGGCGCTGGGCATGCTGCTGGGCATGCAGTGCCTGTCGGTGATCTACCTGCTGCTGGTGTCGGCGCACCATCCGGGCATCGAGACGGGCGACGTGGCGCGCGACCTGCGCATCGTGTTCTATTTCCTGTGCACGCCCTTTCTCTGCTACAAGGACATCGACAGTCCGCACGCCTACGCCATCCTGCAGAAGTACATCGTGGCGGCCTGCCTGGCCGTGTCCACCTTCATGCTGCTGGAACAAGCCCAGGGTTTCTCCATCTCGAATCCCGTGCGCAACGTGCAGCTGGGCATCTGGGCGATTCCGTCCGGCGTGGTGTCGCTGCTGTACTTCCGCCGCACCCTGAACGTGTCGGGCCCCAAGGCCTACGCGCTCACCGTGTACATGCTGATGGCGCTGGTGTTCTCGCTCAACCGCAGCCAGTACCTGCAGCTGGCGGTGGCCGTTTTCCTGGCGATGATGCTGGCGGGCAACCCCGAGGTGCGGCGCCGCGTGTTCCTGATCTTCGCGCCCGCCACGGTGGCCGGCGTGCTGGTTTTCGCCAGCATCGGCTACCTGGACGTGCTCGCCAACCGCATCTTCAGCGTGGAGCGCCTGGACGAGGATTCGAGCTACGGCGCGCGCATCCAGGAGATGCAGGGGCAGATGGACTTCTTCGCCGAAAGCCCCGTGTTCGGCAAGGGCGCGGGCTTTCGCAGTTGGGTCATGGGCGAGAACGGCTTCGAGCTGAGCACTTTCGCGCACAACTCCTGGGCCTTCTACCTGATGAAGTTCGGCATCGTCGGCACCATCATGATCATGCTGCCGCCGCTGCTCATCCTGCTGCTCACCCTGCTGAGACGATACCGGAATCCCGGCCTGGAGCTGCATCGGCGATACCTGCTCGCCACCGTCCCGATCTACATCTTCGTGGATTCGCTGTCGGGCGGCCTGGCCTATGCCCCCAAGACCGCCTTCACCGGCTTCCTGCTCTGCTATTGCCTGTCGCTGCTGCGCAATGCCCGCGCCATGCCCGTGCCGACGCAGGCCGCCGCTTCCCCCAGCCCCCGTCCGGACGCGTCGCGCCGGGCGCTACCGCGAGTTCTGCCTCATGTCTGATGTCATGTTTGTCTCGCCGGACCTGCACGGCGGCGTCGGAAGGTGCGTCGCCTTCATCGCGGACGCGCTGCCGGAACGCGGCATCGACTCGTCGCTGTTCCTGCTGCGTTCGCGCAACCGCGAATACCCCGTGTCCAACCCCAAGGTGACCCGCGCCCTGCCCATCATCGAGTCTCCGCAACGCTTCCGGCTTATGCTGCCGCTGGCGTTCTTCAAGCTGCTGCGCCAGATCCGCCGCGAGCGGCCCGCCATCGTGTGTTCGCACGGGCTGCTGTGCAACCTGCTGGTCGTCATCGCGCGGGCGCTGCTGCGCGGCAAGTTCCGCACGGTGGCGTTCGAGCACAGCAGCCCGGCCATCCACTACGGCGCCTCCAGGCTGAGCCGGCTCAAGTGCTGGGTCGTGAGCCAGACCTACCGGCGCCACGATGCCGTGGTCGGCGTCTCGCGCGGCGTGAAGGAAGACCTGGTCAGCATGTTTCCGCCGCTGCGCGGCAAGGTCCGGTACATCTACAACGGCGTGCCGCTGGACAACGTGCGGGCCCAGAGCGGGCAGGCGTCCGTGCCGGGCGCGGCCGCGTCGCGGGAGCTGCACGTGGTGGCGGTGGGACGGCTGGAAGCCGTCAAGGACTACGCCACGCTGGTGGACGCCGCGGCCCTGCTGGACGATCCCCGCATTTCCATCACCATCCTGGGCGAGGGCTCCGAGCACGCGGCGCTGCAGCGGCGCATCGAACAGCGGCCGTCGCGCACCCGCGTAACGCTGGCCGGCCACATCGACAACCCTTTTCCCATGCTGGCGGGAGCAGGCGCCTTCGCTTCCACGTCGCTGCGCGAAAGCTTCGGCAACGTGCTGGTCGAGGCGCTCTGCCTGGGCGTGCCGGTCATTTCCACCGACTGCCCGCACGGCCCCGCCGAAATCCTCGACGCGGGACGCTACGGCCTGCTGGTGCCGGTAGGCGACGCCGCGGCGCTGGCCGACGCCGTGCGTCGCCTGGCCGACGACGCCGAGATGCGCCAGCGGCTGGCCGAACAGGGTCCGGCGCGCGCGGACTTCTTCTCTCTCGAGCGGCATTGCCTCAATGTCATCGCGCTTTTCGAGCCGCTGCTGCGGCGCGGCACGCCCTGAACAGGACAGCATCATGCAGAAGATACCGATTTCCGTCGTGGTCATGACCAAGAACGAGGAGCGAAACATCGTCAAGTGCCTGAAGGCGCTCGCCGACTTCGATGAAGTGTTCGTGGTGGACTCCAACAGCACCGACGCCACCTGCGTGCTGGCTGAATCGCTGGGCGCGAAAGTGTGCAACTTCCAGTGGAACGGCAAATACCCGAAGAAGAAGCAATGGTGCCTGGAGTCGCTGCCCTTCTCCCATCCGGTGGTCCTGTACGTCGACGCCGACGAGGAAATGACGCCGGCGCTGGCCCGCGAAATACGCGATTGCCTGCCCCGCTTCGCGGCCGGCGCGGGCGGCGCCTTCGTGCCGTTCGACTACGTGTTCTGCGGCCGTAAGCTCGAGCACGGGCACCGCGTCTACAAGCTGGCGCTGCTGGCGCGCGAGCGCTCGCGCTTTCTGGACTACGACGACCTGGACGTGGCCAACATGTGGGAGGTGGAAGGCCACTACCAGCCGCAGGTGCAGGGCGAAACCTTCGCGCTGCGCAACCGCATGGTCCACAACGACCACGATACGCTCTTCCATTACTTCGACAAACACAACCGCTATTCGGATTGGGAAGCCAACCTGCGCACCAAGGGACTGATGAACGACCCGCGCGAAGCCAACGTGGGCGCGCGCGCCCTGCTCAAGCGCATCTTCCAGGCCATGCCATTCAAGGGGCCGGTGTCGTTCCTGCATTCCTATGTGTTCCGCCTCGGCTTTCTCGACGGCAAGGCCGGCTTCGACTACGCAATCGCGCGCGCCCTGTACTACTGGCAGATCCGCATCAAAACGGAGGAAATCCGCAAGGAGCGGCAGGCCGCCCTCGGCCGGGCCAAGGGGGAAACCGTGGCGGGAGCCGCGAAATGAGCGCGCTGCAGCGGCTGGACCAGTTCACGCTGGCTCCGGGACAGCGCGGCCGCTCGGCCCTGACGGTGCAGCTCTGGTGGATCGTCCAGGGCACGCTGTTCCGCTGGTCGCCGCAGGTGGCCTACGGTTTTCGCCGCTGGCTGCTGCGCTGCTTCGGCGCGCGCGTGGGCCGCAAAGTGCTGGTGCGCCCCAGCGCCACCATCACCTATCCCTGGAAAGTGGAGATCGGCGACTATGCCTGGATCGGCGACGACGCGGTGATCTACAGCCTGGGGCAGATCCACATCGGGGCGCACGCCGTGATCTCGCAGCGCAGCTATCTCTGCGCGGCCGACCACGATCCGGCGCGGCCCGACTTCCCGCTGCGCGAACGCATGGTGCGCATCGAGGACGGCGCCTGGGTGGCCACCGACGTGTTCATCGCCCCCGACGTCACGGTGGGCCGCGAAACCGTCGTCGGCGCGCGCAGCTCGGTGTTCCGCAGCCTGCCGCCCGGCATGATTTGCCACGGCAGCCCCTGCCGCCCCGTGCGGCCCCGCGCGGCGCGGGACGCCTCATGAAAATCCTCGTCTACGGCATCAATTACGCGCCCGAGCTGACCGGCACCGGCAAGTACACCGCCGAGATGGCCGAATGGCTGGCGGCGCGCGGGCACCAGGTCAGCGTGGTCACGGCGCCGCCCTACTACCCGCAATGGCGGGTGCAGCTGGGCTACCGCGCCGGACGCTACCAGCGCGAGACGCTGCGCGGCGTGGACGTGCGCCGCGCGCCGCTGTGGGTGCCCGCGCGGCCCGGCGGCGCCAAGCGCCTGGCGCACCTGGCCAGCTTCGCGCTGTCCAGCCTGCCCTCGCTGCTGCGCGCCGCGGTGAGCCGCCCCGACCTGGTGTTCGTGGTCGAGCCCGCCCTGTTCTGCGCGCCGGCCGCGTGGCTGGCCGCGCGGCTTTGCGGCGCGCGCGCATGGCTGCACATCCAGGACTACGAAGTGGACGCGGCGTTCGAGCTGGGGCTGCTCAAGGGCGCCGGGCTGCGCGGCCTGGTGCGCCGCGCCGAGACGTGGCTGATGCGCCGCTTCGACCGCGTCTCCACGATATCGGGGCGCATGCTGGAACGGGCGCTGGCCAAGGGCGTGGATCCGGCGCGCGCGCTGCTGCTGCCCAACTGGATCGACGTGGACCGCATCTCGCCCGACGAGGGCGGCGACCTGCGCGCCGAGCTGGGCATTCCGCCCCAGGCCGTGGTGGCGCTCTATTCGGGCAACATGGGCGGCAAGCAGGGCCTGCTGACGCTGGCCGACGCCGCCCGCCGGCTGAGCGCGCACGAAGGAATCTGGTTCGTGTTCTGCGGCCAGGGCCCCGAGCGCGCGCCGCTGCAGGACGCCTGCGCGGGCCTGCGGCGCGTGGTGTTCCTGGACCTGCAGCCCGCCGAGCGGCTGGGCGCGCTGCTGCGCACCGCGGACATCCACCTGCTGCCCCAGCGCGCCGGCGCGGCCGACCTGGTCATGCCGTCCAAGCTCACGGGCATGCTGGCCAGCGGCCGGCCCGTGGTGTGCGGCGCGGCCGAAGGCACCGAGCTGGCCGGCGTGGTGCGCCACTGCGGCCTGCTGGTGGCCCCCGAAGACGGCGGCGCCTTGGCCGGGGCCGTCCGCGCCCTGGCCGACGATTCCGCCCGCCGCCATGCGCTCGGCGAGGCCGCGCGGCAGTATGCGCAGGCGCACCTGCACGTGGAATCGGTGCTGGCCGCGGCCGAGCACGCTTTCCTGGACGCCACGGGCCAGGCGCTTTCCCGGTCCGCCGCCGCGCGGGAGAGCGCCGCGCGGGAAAGCGCCGCGCGGGAGAGCGATCTCTGAAACGCGATCCCCGCCGCCGGTTTCTCGATGTGCGATCGCCGAAGCCCGGGCCGCCCGCCTGGCGCGCCATGCCGGCCGCCCTCGCCGGGCATAGAGGTGCGCGCCTGCGTGGACTGCGGACAGTCCGCGCAGGCGTGCATCCCTATGCCGCTGGTTCGCTCTTGGGCGCGAGGCCAGGCGCCGGCGGCCCGTTGCCGTGCACCAGCCCCATCTGCACCGCGATGTAGGCCGCCTCGGCCTGGTTGCGGGCGTTGAGCTTCCAGTACAGGGTGCGAGCGTGACTCTTGACCGTGGCAACCGAAATGCCCACCTGCTGGCCGATCTCCCGCATGGTCTTGCCTTGCACCAGCAATTGCAGGATTTCCTCCTGGCGCTGGGTCAGCTCGCGCAGTTCGGGCGCCGGCGCGTGGCTGGCCAGCGGCATTCTCGATGAAGGCTGCGGATAGCATTCGCCGCCCGCCAGCACCAGGCTCACCGCTGCCGACAGCGCCTCGGGACTCGATGCCTTGGGCAGGTAGCCCGCCACGCCGGCGCGCGCGCATCCCGTCATCACCAGCGGGTCCAGCACCGCATACAGCACCAGCACCAGCCGCGGCATGAACAGCGAGGTCGCCTGGGAGAGCAGGCTCAGGTCGCTATCGGCCACGCCGCTGCACCCGAGCACCAGCAATTCCACGGGCCGGTTGAGCGAACTGGACATATTGAGCAGATGGGCTGGCGAGATTGCCAGAATGTCGTCGGCGTTGCGCACGCGCTCCAGCACATGCTGGATCGCGACGCGAAGCAGCGCATAGTCTTCGATGAGTACGGTCGTCATCCTGGACGGAACCTTGTGAAGCATGGTTCAGACAACGGTTCCCGCGATCCAGGCTCACGCGCGCAGCGGCGCTGGCGAATGCGATTGGGGGCACGGGAGTCCTATCCGCGCTCCTGGATCGCTTTGGCGGCGCTGAGTAATCGCCATGCCAACCCATGCTTGCGGACACATCCCATGCTAGCAGCGGGGCTGCGCGGTGAATCTCGTTCAGGAGGATGATTGGTGGCGGAATGCGGCGGTATGGCGGGCGCCAGCGCCGTGGAAAACCGCCCTGGAATGCGAAGACAGGCCAAGCCCGGCAACGGGAAGCGCAGGGCGTTCCCGCGGCCGCCGGGCAAGCGGCGCGCGTCTGCTCAGCCGACCTTGCGCCCGTACATGTGCCCGGCGTCGGCATCCCTGTTGCTCGGCTCGTGCCATTCCAGCGTCGCGCCGCGCTGCAGCGCGGCGTACACGGCCTCTCCCTTGTTCTTCACGTGCAGGCGCTGGTAGAGCGTGCAGGCGTGCGTCTTGGCCGTGGCAACCGAAATGTTCAGCATGCGGCTCACCGTCTTGATGGGGTAGCCGCGCGCCAGCAGCACCAGCACCTCATACTGGCGCGGCGTGATCTGCAACAACTGCGCGCCGGCGCTGATGGGCATGGCGCCCTTGGAAGACGCGTCTTCGCCGTCGCGCGCGGGCAGCGCGCACGACGGCGTGGCGGGCGCCTGCAGGGCCTGCTCGCTCGGGAAGCACTGGCCGCCCGCCATGACCAGGCGGATGGCCGCTTCCAGGATTTCGACCGATGCCGTCTTCATGAGGCAGCCGTAGACGCTGGCGCCAGGCAGCCCCTGCACGGGCATGGGCAAAGGCATGACGTCCGTCAGCAGCAGAATGCGCTTGGGCGACAACACCCGCTGGATCTCCCCCAGTGCGGTCCAGGCCTCGTCCGTGTCGACCGGCAGTCCGTAGATCAGAAGATCGGCGCCCGCGTGCGCCCCATCCGCCTTGGAGATGTCGGCCAGGCCCATTCCCTCGATTTCCCAAACATCGTCCAACTTGCTGAGTATCTGCCACAACCCCAGCCGCAACAGCGGATGGGCTTCAATCAGGACCATCTTGGCCATAATGTCCTCCCGGTTTTTTCGACAGGCCTAGAAGGGGATCTTCGCTGTGCTGAAGACTATTATTTTCAGCCCCGCGGAGCTTGTTCCGCGCCATGCGGGAATATGCGGATGCGGCATATTCATGGCATGCAGGCTGAGCAACTTTGGTAGCCAACATAACGGATGGCGTGAACCCATCTTATGGTTCGCAATGGCTAAAAGCAAGACGTTTCAGGTCGATATAATCCGACAAAAACAGTAATCATCCGTTAGCCTTAAACACTTCTCATAAATAGGAATGAGATAACGAAATCATTCTTTCCGGCGGCCGGGTTTTCCCGGGGGGGAAAATGCGCCCCGCTGCCCGGGAACCCGCCCATGCGGCCCCGCTTGCCGCAAGGGGCGCAGCCGCGGCAAGCGCGGCAGGCATGAAAAACCAGAGGGAGGGGTAACGGAAATGTTGCACGCCGCCCTGGCCGGGCGGCCCGCCGCGGGGCGCTGCCCGCCGGGGAAAGTCGCGGAGGGTTCAGTCTGGAATGCTGCCTCGGCCTTCTTCTTCCAGCCTTTGCCGCGGCAGCCGGCGAATATGAAATGCATTTTCCTGGCAAAACATCCGCCTTATTCAATCCATATAGGCGAAATCAAATACCGTATGCCCGCCCTGGTAGTGCCAATGGTGCATCGAAGCATGGCGTTTTTTCAGAAAATCGGCATAGTGGATCTCGCCATCGGTTTCCACATAAGTGGAGGGCGTCAGCTCCTCGATCCGGTTGAGCGACACTCCCTTGCCGTAGTGGCAGAACCCCTGGTATTGGGCGCAGCGGATCACCTCTCCGCCAGGCGTGACAACGATTCCCGCGTTGCGGGCCCGCATGGGGTTGCGCACGATAGGGTTGCAGGCGTGCGGCGTCCATTGCGTGGAGCGCGGCGAATCGGAAAAGAAGGCGAATAATTCGTCGCAATGGCTCTGGCCGTCGGTGCGGTCGATATTGGTGAGCAGCCACCAGTATTCGCCGTGCTTGAATATTATGGTGTCGACCGCCGATATATTCGTCATCAGCGTCATGTCGAGCTCCCACCTCAAGGGAAAATCGGTGCATTTCCAGAGCTCGATGCTGCGGTTTCCGCATGTTTCCGGAACCATGTACGTGGTCCCTTCGTATTCGAATATATACGGAAAGGATAAATGGTAGGGCAGGTTCAGCGCGGTTCCTATCAGCCGGAAGTCCCCGTCGGAGTATGTCGCGACCGAAATCGTGCCTTTGCGGGAATTAAAATCGTAGTCTTCGAAGAATATATAGGGTTTCTGGTCGCGCATATAAACAAAAGGGTCCGCGAAAAACCGACCCTTCGGGGGCTGCAGCACCATGGCCTCGGACACCACGGCCTGCTGGCGCGCTGACGGAAACATGCCGATCCGCCAGCGTATGTTCTTTTTCATGATGCGGCGCACAACGAGGTCCGCCATTAATGCCGCCTGGCGCGCGATGTACGAGGCGCTATTCCATTCCACCGGGTCCGCGCGGCGCTCGCCGCTCACGATCTGGATCACGGGCGGCGCGGCGCCCCGGCGCGACCGCGCCAGCGCCTGCAAGGCGTCGTACACCATGAAATTGCCCAGACTGAACGCGCGCGCCTGGTTCTTCAGCCAAAATACTTCGGTATTGAAGCTGCGCTGGTCCAGCAGCTCGTCCTGCTCCGCCGTCGCGCCCATGCGCCAGAGCCGCACCGAGGTGTGGTCGGCGCGCTGGTACACCTCCCAGAATCCCGCGTAGCGGCTGGTGGCCACCGCGATGTCGGAGTAGCTGAGCCGCCATACGCCCAGCGCGGCCCAGTCCCGCATCTGGGCGCGGGACGCGGCCGACGAGCCCAGCGTGATGACCAGGTCGAGGCCGAGCGCGGCCACGCCGTCGTCGCCGGCCTCAGAGGCGGGCTGCAGGTCCAGCACCGGCACGCCGGGCGGCAGGCGCTCGCGCATGTCGCCGCATTCCAGCACCTGCCTCTGCCGCGCCGGCAGCAGCCGGGACTCGAGCCGCGTCAGGGTTCCGAACAGCGCCTTCACGCCCAGCCTCGGCGCGCGCCCGTCCTGCCCCAGCCCCATCACCAGCAAGGCCGCGATCTGGAACTCCCGGCTCTGGGCGAGCCAGTCGGCCATCTCGTGCATCCACCCCGGCTGCTCGTATCCATCGACCAGCAGCCCCACTCTGTAGGTCTTCATTTCCCTTTGCTCCTGTACCGGCCATATGCGGATCGTTCGAACGCCCGGGCGCAATGCGGTCCCCGCGCACATGCACATCTGTTCCCAGCCCGATACTGCGGACTTTTGCGCGCGCCTTCCAGACGGCTTTCATCCTAGGCCCGTCGTCCGAGGACAAAGGTCGCGAATGATGCGTCCGCACTAGGACAACGCTCCCCCGAACGCCTGATTCGCCTCGTCCGAAAACCCGACGCGCGCCGCGCGCCGGCTCGCCGAAGCGGCCGAGATCCATCGGGGGTAAACCCTATTGGGGATTGCCGGGGGTTCGCATTCCGATTCGTTCGGGCGCATACTCAATAAAACAAACGTTTGAATTCAACCAAATGCAAGAATCCAAGACCTCGGGCACGCGCGAGTCGATCCTGGACACCGCCGAAGCCCTGTTCGCCCAGCAGGGACACGACGGCACGTCGATGCGGCAGATCACCACGGCGGCCGGCGTGAACCTGGCGTCGATCAATTACCACTTCGGGTCCAAGGAATCGCTGGTGCAGGCGGTGCTCAAGCGCCGGCTGGCCATCGTCAACCGCGAGCGGCTGCGCCTGCTCGACGAACTGGAGGCCCAGGCGGGAGGCAAGCCGCTCAAACCCTCGCAGATCGTGGACGCGTTTTTCGGCACGCTGCTGCGCCTGGCGGCCGACCCCAACCAGGCCGGCAGCACTTTCCTGCCGCTGCTGGAGCGCACCATGACGGACCCGTCCGATTTCATAAGGGCATTGTTCGCGGAGGAGTACGCCGACGTGCTCGACCGCTACCGTAATGCCTTGTTCGCCGCGCTGCCGGACGTGCCCCGCGCCGAGATCATGTGGCGCTTCCAGTTCATGCTGGGCGCCACGTCCTACGCCATCTTCGGCACCGACCTGCTGCGCTCCGTCACGGGCTGGACCGTGGACGAGGCCGAGCAGCCCGACAACCCGGCGCTGCTGCTGCCGCGCCTCATGAGCTTCCTGCTGGGCGGGCTGCGGGCGCCCCTGCCGCCGGCGCCCGGCAACTGACCCGCGACCCGCCACGCAAGAACCAGGGAGACAAGAACCATGACCGCAGTCCTCATCGCGCTGGCCCTCGTTGCGCTGCTGGCCGCCGTGCTGCTCGGCGTGCGCCCGCTGCGCCGCGCCCTGCTGACCGCGCCCGTGTTCCGCCTCTACCGCAAGGTGCTGCCGCAAATGTCGGACACCGAGCGAGACGCCCTGGAGGCCGGCACCGTATGGTGGGAAGGCCAGCTCTTCGGCGGACGCCCCGACTGGTCCCGCCTGCTGTCCTACCCGCGGCCGCGCCTCACGGAGCAGGAGCGTCGCTTCCTGGACACGCACGTCGAGCAGGCATGCCGCATGCTGAACGACTGGGAGGTCACCCACCGGCGCTACGACCTGCCGCCCGAGCTGTGGGACTACCTGAAACGCAATGGTTTCCTCGGCATGATCATCCCCACGTCCTACGGCGGGCTGGGCTTTTCCGCCTACGCGCATTCCGAGATCGTCACCCGGCTGTCGACGCGGTCTTCGGCGCTGGCCGTGTCCGTCATGGTGCCGAATTCGCTGGGCCCGGCCGAGCTGCTGCTGCACTACGGCACCGAAGCGCAGAAGAACTACTACCTGCCGCGCCTGGCGCGCGGCGAAGAGGTGCCCGCCTTCGCGCTGACCAGCCCGTGGGCGGGCTCGGACGCGGCCGCCATTCCCGACAGCGGCATCGTGTGCAAGGGCGAATGGCAGGGCCGCGAAGTCATCGGCATGCGCGTCACCTGGGACAAGCGCTACATCACCCTCGCCCCCGTGTGCACGCTGCTGGGCCTGGCCTTCCGCCTGTACGACCCGGAGGGCCTGCTGGGCGGCGCGCGCGACGTGGGCATCACCTGCGCGCTGGTGCCGCACGACCACCCCGGCGTGGAAACCGGCCGCCGCCACTTCCCGCTCAACGCCATGTTCATGAACGGCCCCACGCGCGGCAAGGACGTCTTCATGCCGCTGGACTTCATCATCGGCGGACCGGCCATGGCGGGCCAGGGCTGGCGCATGCTCATGGAATGCCTGGCCGCGGGCCGCTCCATTTCGCTGCCCTCCTCCAACACCGGCATGGCGCAGCTCGCCACGCGCGCCGTGGGCGCCTATGCGCGGGTGCGCAGCCAGTTCCGCATGCCCGTCGGCAAATTCGAGGGCGTGGAAGAAGCCCTGGCCCGCATGGGCGGGCACACCTATCTCGTGGATGCCGCGCGCGCCATGACGGCCGGCGCGGTGGACCTGGGCGAGAAGCCCTCGGTGGTGTCGGCCATCGTCAAGTACCACGTGACCGAGCGTGCGCGCCAGGTCGTCAACGACGGCATGGACATCATCGGCGGCAAGGGCATCTGCCTCGGGCCGTCCAATTTCCTGGGCCGCGCCTACCAGCAGATTCCCATCGGCATCACCGTGGAAGGCGCCAACATCCTCACCCGCAGCCTCATCATCTTCGGCCAGGGCGCGATCCGCTGCCATCCCTACGTGCTCGCGGAGATGCGCGCGGCCCAGGCCGACGACGCGCGCCAGGGGCTGCGCGATTTCGACCTCGCTTTCTGGGGCCATGCGCGCTTCGTGCTGCGCAACGCCCTGCGCGCCCTGGGCGCGGGCCTCACCGGCGCCCGCCTGGCGCGCGCGCCGGCCGAAGCCGCGCCCGCCATGCAGGGCTACTACCGCAAGCTGGGCCGCTATTCGTCCGCCTTCGCCCTGCTGGCCGACGCCTCCATGCTGGCGCTGGGCGGCAGCCTGAAGCGCCGCGAGCGGCTCTCGGCCCGGCTCGGCGACATTCTTTCGCAGATGTACCTGGCCAGCGCCACCCTCAAGCGCTTCGAGGACGAAGGCCGGCAGGCCGCGGACGAACCGCTGGCGCACTGGGCGCTGCAAGACGCCCTGCACCGCATCGAAGACGCTTTCGAGGGAGTGCTCGACAACTTCCCCAACCGCGCAATGGCGCGCGCGCTGCGGCTGCTGGTCATGCCCCGGGGCCGCGCCTGCCGCCCGCCTTCGGACGCGCTGGGTCAGCAAGTCGCGCGCCTGCTGATCGCGCCCGGGCCGGCACGCGACCGCCTCACCGCGTGCTGCCACCTGCCCGCCACGGCCGACGAGCCGGTGGGCGCGCTGGAACAGGCGCTGGCGGCTGCGCTGGAGGCCGAGCCCGTCGAGGCGCGCATCCGCGAGTTCGAGAAACGCGGCGGCCTGCAGGGCGATCCGCGCGCCAATGTGCGCGACATCGCCGAGGCGGCCTATGCGGCCGGCGCGCTCTCCGACGAAGAATATGCGTTGGTGAAACGCCGCAATGACTTGCGCGACCGGGTGGTGAGAGTGGATGATTTTGCCTTCGACCTGGGTGCGGCCGGCAAGGCCGCAGCCGAGCGCAAAGCGGCGTGAGGGGGCTGCATGACGTTCAAGCCGGTTTATGTCGTTGACGGTGCCCGCACGCCCTTCCTGAAAGCGCGTACGGGGCCGGGGCCGTTTTCCGCCGCCGACCTCGCCGTGCAGGCCGGGCGCGCGCTGCTGCTGCGCCAGCCCTACGCGCCCACCGACCTGGACGAGGTCATCGTGGGCTGCGCCGCCCCGTCTCCCGACGAGGTGAACATCGGCCGGGTGATCGCGCTGCGCCTGGGCGCGGGCGACCGCGTGCCGGGCTGGACGGTCATGCGCAACTGCGCCTCGGGCATGCAGGCGCTGGACTCGGCCATCGCCAACATCCAGTCGGGACGGTCCCAGCTGGTGCTGGCCGGCGGCGTGGATGCGCTGTCGCGCGCGCCGGTGCTGTTCTCCGACGGCATGGTGCGCTGGCTCGCACGCTGGTATGCGGCGCGCGGGCTGGGCGCGCGCCTGGCCGCGCTGCGCGCCCTGCGGCTGCGCGATCTGGCGCCCGTGATCGGCCTGCTCAAGGGCCTTACCGACCCCGTGGCGGGGCTTTCCATGGGCCAGACGGCTGAAAACCTGGCCACGCAGTTCGGCATCGGGCGGGCCGAGATGGACGCCTACGCGGCCGCCAGCCACCAGCGCGCCCTGGCCGCACGCGCCGCGGGCGCGTATGGCGGGATCGTTCCGATCGTCGATGCGCAGGGCCGCCTCTACGACCACGACGACGGCGTACGCGAAGACTCCACCCCCGAGAAGCTCGCCAAGCTCAAGCCCGTGTTCGACAAGCCCTGGGGCAACATCACGGCGGGCAACAGCTCGCAGGTCACCGACGGCGCCGCCATGCTGGCGCTGGCTTCCGAAGAGGCGGTGGCGCGCTGGAACCTGCGGCCGCTGGGCCGCATTCTCGACAGCCAGTGGGCCGGGCTCGATCCGGCGCGCATGGGTCTGGGCCCGGTGCACGCCGCCACGCCCATCCTGCAGCGGCACGGACTGGCGCTGAACGACCTGGACCTCTGGGAGATCAACGAAGCCTTCGCGGCCCAGGTGCTGGCCTGCCTGGCCGCCTGGGACGACGAAGCCTATTGCCGCGAGCACCTGGGCACGCCGGCCTGGGGCCGGCTCGACCGCGACCGGCTCAACGTGGACGGCGGCGCCATCGCCATCGGCCACCCGGTGGGCGCCTCGGGCGCGCGCATCGTGCTGCACCTGCTCGAAGCCCTGCGGCGGCGAGGCGGCCGGCGCGGCATGGCCGCCATCTGCATCGGCGGCGGCCAGGGCGGGGCCATGCTGGTCGAAACCCTGGAGGAACGCGCATGAACGCCCCGCAAACCTGGGCGCACTGGCGCCTGTCGCGCGACGCCGACGGCCTGGCCTGGCTCGTCTTCGACCGCGCCGACGCCGCCGTCAACGCGCTGTCGGCCCGCGCCATGGAAGAATTTTCCGAGGCGCTGGACGCGCTGGAAGCCTCGCCGCCGCGCGGCCTCGTCATCCGGTCCGGCAAGACCGGCGGCTTCATCGTGGGCGCCGACGTGAACGAATTCGCCGCGCTCGACACGCCCGAACAGGCCCGCGCCCTGGTGGCGCGCGGCTGGAACCTCTTCAACCGCCTCGCCGCCGTGCGCTATCCCACCCTGGCCCTGATCGAGGGCCATTGCCTGGGCGGCGGGCTGGAGCTGGCGCTGGCCTGCCGCTACCGCCTGGTGGCCGACTCGCCCGGCGTGTCGCTGGCGCTGCCCGAGGTCATGCTGGGCATTTTCCCCGGCTGGGGCGGCATGCTGCGCCTGCCACGCCTGATCGGTGCGCCGGCGGCGCTGGACATGATGCTCACCGGGCGCGGCGCCGATGCCCGCCGCGCCGCGGCGCTGGGCCTGGCGGACGCGCGGGTGCCGCCGCGCCTGCTGGAGGCGGCCGCGCGCCAGACCGTGCTTTCCGGCAAGCCGCCGCGCCGGGCCCGCGGCCCGGGCGGCTGGCTCAACCTCCGGCCGTTCAAGGCCATCGTGGCCGCGCGCGCCCGCAAACAGATCGCCGCCAAGGACCCCGGCGGCCATTACCCCGCCGCCCCCGCCATCGTCGAGCTCTGGGAAAAGCACGACGGCAACGCCCTGCAGGCGCCGGCGCTCATCGAGCGCATCCTCGCCTCCGACACGGCCCGCAACCTGCTGCGCGTATTCCGCCTGCAGGAGCGCCTGAAAGCCAACGGCCGGCCCGCCGGCGCGTCGCCCGTGCGGCGGGTGCATGTCGTGGGCGCGGGCGTCATGGGCGGCGACATCGCCGCGTGGTGCGCGCTGAAGGGCATGACGGTCACGCTGCAAGACCAGGACATGGCGCGCATCGCGCCCGCCCTCGGGCGCGCCGCCGCCCTGTATGCGCGCCGCCTCAAAGACCCGCGCGCCGTCCGGGCCGCGCTCGACCGCCTCGTCCCCGACCCGCAGGGCGCGGGCGTGCCGCGCGCCGATCTCGTCATCGAGGCCATCAGCGAGAACCTGCAGGCCAAGCGCGCGCTCTACGCCGCGCTGGAGCCGCGCCTGAAAGACGACGCGCTGCTGGCCACCAACACGTCCAGCCTGTCGCTCGAGGCCCTGCGCGAGGGACTGGCCCGCCCGGAACGGCTGGTCGGCATTCACTTCTTCAACCCCGTGGCCAAGATGCCGCTGGTCGAAGTCGTGCATGCCGGCGAACCCGGCCCCGCGCATGCGCGGGCCTGCGCCTTCGTGGGGCAGATCGACAAGCTGGCCCTGCCCGTGCGCAGCGCGCCCGGCTTCCTGGTCAACGCAGTGCTGGCGCCGTACCTGCTGCAGGCCATGCGCGCCGTGGACGAAGGTCTGGCTCCCGAAACCGTGGACGCGGCCATGACGCGCTTCGGCATGCCCATGGGGCCGCTGGAGCTGGCCGACACGGTGGGCCTGGACATCGCGCAGGCGGCCGGCGCGCAGCTCGCCGGGGGCGCCGGGCCGCCGCGCTGCCTGGCCGAGCGGCTGGCGCGCGGCGACCTGGGCAGGAAGTCGGGCAAGGGTTTCTATGGCTGGAAAGACGGCAAGCCGGTCAGGAGCGCGCGGCCGGGCCAGGCCGCGCCGGCGGGCCTGGCCGAGCGCCTGATCCAGCCGCTCATCGACGCCACGCGCCGGCGCATGGACGAAGGCGTGGTGGCCGATGCCGACCTGGCCGACGCGGGCGTCATTTTCGGCACGGGGTTCGCGCCCTTCACGGGCGGCCCCTTGCATTACCAGCGGCGCGCCGAGCGGGGCGCCCAGCGCGGCGCCGCCGCGCGCCAGCCAGAATAAACGGCCCATGCACGCCTTGCGGATGGCACGAGCCCACAAGACCGGAACCCGAAACCGGCAACACCAGAAAACCACTCCGTTCCCAACACGAGGAGGCAGTACCATGAGCAGATGCACATTGACCCTGGGCACCTTGTCGGCCGTCATCGCTGGCCTCGGAGCGTGCGCGGGAGCGCACGCGGCGGGCTTCCAGCTCCTGGAGCAGAACGCCAGCGGCCTGGGCAATGCCTACGCCGGCTCGGCCGCCAATCCCGAAAACGCCAGCATCATCTACTACAACCCCGCCGGCATGACCTACCTGCCCGGCTTCAACATTTCCGCCGGGGTCAATCTCATCAAGCCATCGTTCAAGTTTTCCGACAACGGCGACAGCCGTAATCCCAGCGTGCCGGGGCTGCCGGGCACGGGGCTGGGCGGCGCGCGCCCCACCGGCGGCGAGGGCGGAGACGCCGGCAATCTCGGCGTGGTGCCCAATCTGTACGCCTCGTGGCAGCTCAACGAACAGTGGTACCTGGGACTGGGCGTGGGCGCGCCTTTCGGCCTCATGACGGAGTACGACGACGACTGGGTGGGCCAATACCACTCGAACAAATTCGAGATCAAGACCATCAACGTCAACCCGTCCATCGCCTACAAGGTCAACGACCAGTTCTCCATGGGCTTCGGGCTGAACTGGCAGCACATCGACGCCAACTACAAGAAAAAGACCGTGGTGCCGCTGCCCGGCCTGCCCCTGGCCAGCACCGGCGACGCCGACCTGAATCTCAAGGGCGACGCGTGGGGCTGGAACGTCGGCTTCATGCTGCAGCCCACCGAAGACACGCGCATCGGCCTGTCGTACCGCTCCAAGATCACCCACCGGGCCAAGGGCGATACCGACATCACCAGCATCTACCCGACCGGCAGCTCGGTGTCCTTCGACGCCAAGACCCGCGTCACGCTGCCCGATACGCTGGTGCTGAGCGCCACCCACCAGCTCAACGAAAAATGGGAACTGCTGGGCGACGTCTCGTGGACGGGCTGGAGCAGCATTCCCGACCTGAAGATCCGCAACTCGGGCACGGGCGCGCGCGACGACGACCTGCCGCTCAACTTCCGCGATACCTGGCGCGTGGCCATCGGCGCCAACTACAAGTTCGCGCCGGCCTGGAAATGGAAATTCGGCCTGGCCTTCGATCAATCCCCGGTGCACCACGCCGAAGACCGCCCCACCTCGCTGCCGGACAACGACCGCTACTGGTTCTCCACCGGCGTGCAGTGGCAGGCCACCAAGAACACCACGCTGGACGTGGGCTATACCTATCTCTATCTGCGCAAGACCGACATCGACACCACTTCGGGCAACCAACTAACCAAGGGCCGCGTGGCGGGCACTTACGACAGCAGCGGCCACATCTTCGGCCTGCAGGTGTCGTCGCGCTTCTAAACGTCCCCGGGCGGCGGCCGGCGCCGCCCGCATTCTCAGGAGACAAACGTGAGCAAGTTCGCCGTCAAACACGTCGCCGTACTCGGCGCGGGCGTCATGGGCGCGCAGATCGCCGCCCATCTGGCCAATGCCGGGGTGCCGGTCCTGCTGTACGACCTGGCCGCCGCCGAGGGCGACCGCAACGGCGCCGTCAGGAAGGCCATGGCCGGCCTGGCCAAGCTCGAACCCGCGCCCCTGGCCGGGGCGGCCCGGCTGGCCCTGATCACGCCCGCCAACTACGACGACGACCTGGAGCGCCTGCGCGGCTGCGACCTGGTCATCGAAGCCATCGCCGAGCGCATGGACTGGAAAACCGCGCTGTACGAACGCATCGCGCCGCACGTGGCCCCGGACGCCATCGTGGCCTCCAACACCTCGGGCCTGTCCATCGACGCCCTGGCCCATGCCCTGCCCGAGAGCCTGCGCGAGCGGTTCTGCGGCATCCATTTCTTCAACCCGCCCCGCTACATGCGGCTGGTGGAAATCATCGCCGCCCCGCATACCCGGCCTCCGGTGCTGGACGATCTCGAAACCTGGCTCACGACGCGCCTGGGCAAGGGCGTGATCCGCGCGCTGGACACGCCGAACTTCGTCGCCAACCGCATCGGGGTCTTCTCCATCCTGGCGGCCATGCACCACACCGAGCGCCTGGGCCTGGGCTTCGACGAAGTGGACGCCCTCACGGGGCCGCGCATCGGCCGGCCCAAGAGCGCCACGTACCGCACCGCCGACGTGGTGGGGCTGGACACCCTGGCCCACGTGGTGGGCACCATGGAGCAGAACCTGCCCGACGACCCGTGGCACCGGTATTTCCGCCTGCCCGGCTGGCTGTCGGCCCTGATCGCGCGCGGCGCGCTGGGCCAGAAGAGCGGCGCCGGCGTCTACCGCAAGGCGGGCCGCGAGATCCAGGTGCTCGACCTCGCCGCGCAGGACTACCGCCCCAGCGCGGGCAAGCTGGCCGACGAGGTGGCCGCCCTGCTCAAGGAGCGCGACCCCGGCAAGCGGTTTGCCGCGCTGCGCGCCAGCGCCCATCCGCAGGCCCGGTTCCTCTGGAGTCTGTTCCGCGACATCTTCCACTATTGCGCGGCGCAGCTCGGCAGCGTGGCCGGCAACGCGCGCGACCTCGACCTGGCCATGCGCTGGGGCTTCGGCTGGTCGCAGGGCCCCTTCGAGACGTGGCAGGCCGCCGGCTGGCAGGCCATTGCCCAGGCCGTGGCCGAGGACATCGCCGCCGGCCGCGCCATGAGCGACACGCCGCTGCCCGCCTGGGCGACCGACCCGTCGCGCCAGGGCGTGCACACGCCCGAAGGCTCGTACTCGGCGCGCGACGGCAAGCTGCATCCGCGCTCCGCGCTGCCCGTGTACCGCCGCCAGCTCTACCCCGAGCGGGTCTATGGCGAAGCCCCCGACTCCCGCGGCGAAACCCTGTGGCAGAACGAGGGCGTGCGGCTGTGGCGGCTGCCCGAGGCCGACCCGGGCATCGCCATCCTGTCGCTCACCTCCAAGATGCACACCATCGGCGGCGAGGTGCTCGACGGCATCCAGCGCGCCATCGCGCTGGCCGAGCGCGACTTCGACGGGCTGGTCATCTGGCACGAGGCGCCCTTCGCCGTGGGCGCCAACCTGGAGCAGGTGTCGCAGGCCTGCGCCGCCGGCCAGTGGGACATGCTGGAAGCCATGGTCGAAAAATTCCAGCGCACCTCGCTGGCCTTCAAGTACGCGCAGATTCCCACCGTGGCCGCCGTGCAGGGCATGGCGCTGGGCGGGGGCTGCGAATTCCTGATGCACGCCTCGCACCGCGTGCTGGCGCTCGAAAGCTACATCGGGCTGGTGGAGGCCGGCGTGGGCCTGATCCCGGCCGGCGGCGGCAGCAAGGAGTTCGCCGCCCGCGCCGCCGCGCTGGCGGCCCGCACGGCCACGCCGGCCGAGGTGTTTCCCTACCTGCAGCCGGTGTTCCAGACCATCGCCATGGCGCAAGTGGCCAAGAGCGCGCTGGAAGCGGTGCAGGCCGGCTTCGCGCGCGAACACGACATCGTGCTGTTCCACCCCGACGAGCTGCTGCACGTGGCGCTCGCGCAGGCCCGCGCCGCCGCCGATGCCGGCCATGCGCCGGCGCCGCCGCTGACCGGCGTGCCGGTGGCCGGCCGCGCCGGCATCGCCAACTTCGAGATGATGCTGGTGAACATGCGCGAAGGCGGCATGATCAGCGCTCACGACTACCGCGTGGCCCGCAGCGCCGCCGTGGCGCTGTGCGGCGGCGAGGTCGACGCCGGCACGCGGGTGGACGAGGAATGGCTGCTGGCGGTGGAGCGCCGCGAGTTCATGGCGCTGCTGCGCACGCCCGAAACGCAGGCACGCATCCGCCACACCCTGGATACCGGCAAGCCGCTGCGGAACTGACACCGTCCCGCGGCCCCATGGACGCATGAGGAATGATATGAACACGCAGATTCAAGACGCCTACATCGTCGCCGCCACGCGCCTGTCGGTCGGCAAGCGCAACGGCGCCTATGCCCACACCCGGCCGGACGACATGCTGGCGGCCGCCCTGCGCGGCGCGCTGGCCCAGGCGCCCGGCCTGGACGCGGCCCGCATCGACGACGTGATCACCGGCTGCGCCATGCCCGAGGCCGAACAGGGCATGAATGTCTCCCGCATCGGCCTGCTGCTGGCCGGCCTGCCGCAAAGCGTGGCGGGCGTGACCGTGAACCGCTTTTGCGCCTCCGGGCTGCAGGCGGTGGCCGACGCGGCCGCGCGCATCCGCATGGGCGAGGCCGACATCATGATCGGCGCGGGCGCCGAATCCATGAGCGCCATGCCGCAGATCATGGGCAACAAGGTCGCCATGAACCCCGCCATCTTCGAGCACGAGGAAAACCTCGGCATGGCGTTCGGCATGGGCCTGACGGGCGAAAAAGTCGCCGAGCGCTGGAACGTATCGCGCGAGGACCAGGACGCCTTCGCGCTGGCCTCGCACCAGAAAGCCTGCGCCGCCATCGCCGCGGGGCATTTCAAGGCCGAGATCACGCCCTATGAAACGCTGCGCCGCCAGCCCGGGCCCGGCGGCGCCGTCGCCGAAACGCGGCGACTGGTCGAGGTGGACGAAGGCCCGCGGCCGGACAGCACGGCCGAGGCCCTGGCCAGACTCAAGCCCGTGTTCGCCGCCCGGGGCAGCGTCACGGCGGGCAACAGCTCGCAGATGTCCGACGGCGCGGCCGCCGTCATCCTCGCCTCGGAGCGGGCGGTCAAGGAGTTCGGGCTCGCGCCGCTGGCGCGCTTCCTGGGCTATGCGGTGGCGGGCGTGCCGCCCGAGGTCATGGGCATCGGCCCCGTGGCGGCCATTCCGAAGGTGCTGCGGCGCGCGGGCATCGCGCAGGACGCGCTGGACTGGATCGAGCTCAACGAGGCGTTCGCCGCGCAATCGCTGGCGGTGATCCGCGAACTCGGCCTGGATCCCGCCAGGATCAACCCGCTGGGCGGCGCCATCGCCCTGGGCCACCCGCTGGGCGCCACGGGCGCGATCCGGACCGCCACGCTGGTGCACGGCCTGCGGCGCACCGGCGGCAAGTACGGCATGGTCACCATGTGCATCGGCACCGGCATGGGCGCCGCCGGACTGTTCGAGGCGCTGTGAAACCGCACTGGCTCACGCGCGTTCCGCCGGCGTGGCGCGCGCGCCTGATGCGGGTGGGGTTCAACCTGCATCCGGCGTTCCGCGCCACCGGCGGACGGGTGCAGTACGTGTCGCCCGACTTCCTGCACGTGCGGATCAAGCTGCCCCTGCTGCGGCGCACGCGCAACATCGTGGGCTCGATGTACGGCGGCTCGCTCTTCGCGGTGACCGACGGCGCGCACCCGACCATGCTGATGGCCGCGCTGGGCCCGGATCACATCGTCTGGGACAAGGCCGCGTCCATCCGCTTCCGCAAGCCCGCCTACACCACGCTGTATGCCGATTTCCGGATCGAGCCCGGCGAAATCGCAGAAATCCGCCGCATTCTGGCGCGCGATCACGAAACCACCCGCAACTACACGGTGGAACTGAAGGACAAGGACGGCGTGGTGTACGCCGTCGTCGAACGCACCATCTACATCGCCGACAAGGCTCATTACAAGCGCAAGACCCAAGGAGGAGACTCATGCCAGTCTATTTCGGACGAAGGCTCGCGGCGCTGACCCTGCTGCTGTCCGCCGCGCTCGCCGCTCCCGCCTGCGCCGCGGCGGAGGTCGCGGGCGTGGCCGTTGCGCCTGAGGTGCAGGCGCAGGGCCAGACCCTGGCGCTGGTCGGCGCGGGCCTGCGCAGCAAGTTCATCGTCAAGGTCTACGTGGCGGCCCTCTATGCCGCCCGGCCCGGCCGCGACGCGCGGGCCCTGATCGAGAGCCCGGCGCCGCGCCGCCTGCGCCTGCAACTGCTGCGCGACGTCGATGCCGCCACGCTGGACGAGGCGCTGCAGGAGGGCCTGCGCGACAACACCGCCGCAAACGAACTGGCCGCGATGCAGCCCTCCGCCCGGCGCCTGACCGGCCTGCTGACGGCCCTGGGAACGCTGCGCGAGGGCGACGTGATCGACCTGGACTTCGACGCGCGGGGCGTCGAGGCCGCCCATGGCGGCAAGCCGCTGGGCCGCATCGACGACCCCGCGTTCGCGCGCGCCCTGCTGCGCGTCTGGCTGGGCGACAAGCCCGCCCAGTCCTCCCTCAAAAAGGCCCTGCTCGGCGGCTAGGGCCGGCCGACACTAGGAATCCGCGCCCCATGGAAAGAATCTGGCTCAAGAGCTATCCGCCCGGCGTTCCCGGCGAGATCGACCTGGACCCGGCCGCCACCCTGGTTTCGCTCGTGCGCGACAGCTGCGCGCGCTTCGCGGCGCGGCCGGCGTACCTCAGCATGGGCCGCACCCTGACCTATGCCGGGCTCGACGGGCTCACGCGCGATTTCGCGGCCTGGCTCAGGCAGCAGGGATTGCGCAAGGGCGACCGCGTGGCCCTCATGATGCCCAATCTGCTGCAGTATCCGGTCTGCCTGTTCGGCATATGGCGCGCCGGGTGCGTGGCGGTCAATTGCAATCCGCTCTACACCGCGCCCGAGCTGCATCACCAACTGGTCGATTCGGGCGCCCGCGTCATCGTGGCGGCCGAGAACTTCGCCGCCACGCTGCAAGCCGCCTTGCCCGGCACGGCGCTGGAGCGGGTGGTGCTCACCTCCATCGGCGAGCTGCTGGGGCCCGTCAAGGGACGGCTGGTGGATTTCGCGGTGCGCCGTGTCAAGCGCATGGTGCCGCCCTTCCACCTGCCCGAAGCGGTGCGCCTGCGCACCGCGCTGCGCGCGGGCGCGGCCGCGCCTTTGCGCGAGCCCGAGCTTGCCCAGAGCGACCTGGCCTGCCTGCAATACACGGGCGGCACCACCGGGGTTGCCAAGGCGGCCATGCTGTCGCACGGCAATCTCATGGCCAACGTGAGTCAGGCTCATGCCTGGGTGGCGCCCCTGGTCCGCGAAGGCGAGGAATGCATCGTCACGGCGCTGCCGCTCTATCACATCTTCGCGTTGACGGCCAATTGCCTGACTTTCCTGAAAATCGGCGCCAGCAATCTGCTCATCGTCAACCCGCGCGACATCTCCGGCCTCATACGCGAAATGTCCAGGACGCCCTTCAGCGCGTTCACGGGCGTGAACACGCTCTTTAACGCGCTCCTCAACCATCCGCAGTTCGCCAGCCTGGACTTTTCGCGCATGCGCCTTTCGATGGGCGGCGGCATGGCCGTGCAGCGCGCCGTGGCCGAACGCTGGCGCGCCGTCACGGGGCGCTCGCTGGCGCAGGCTTACGGCCTCACCGAAACCTCGCCGGCGGTGACCATCAACCCGCTGGACGTGCAGACGTTCACGGGCTCCGTGGGGCTGCCCGTTCCTTCCACCGACCTGTCCGTCCGCGACGACGAAGGACGCGAGCTCGGCATCGGCGAATGCGGCGAAATCTGCGTGCGCGGGCCGCAGGTCACGCGCGGCTACTGGAACCGCCCCGACGAAACCGCCCTCGTCATGCATCCCGACGGCTATCTGCGCACAGGCGACGTGGGCTATGTGGACGAGAACGGCTACGTCTTCCTGGTGGACCGCAAGAAAGACATGATCCTGGTGTCGGGCTTCAACGTGTACCCCAACGAGGTGGAAGATGCCGCCGCACTGCATCCCGGCGTGCTCGAGGTGGCGGCCGTGGGCGTGCCCGACGAGCGCTCCGGCGAGGCGGTCAAGCTCTATGTGATCCGCCGCGACCCGGCGCTGGACGCGGAAACGCTGATCGCCCACTGCCGCACCCAGCTCACCGGCTACAAGGTGCCCAAGTACGTCGAGTTCCGCGACGCGCTGCCGCGCTCCAGCATCGGCAAGATCCTGCGCCGCGAGCTCAAGCCCGAAGCCGCCGGGTCGGCCGCCCGACCCTGATCGCCGGGGCCCCGGCAGCGTCCGACGCGCCGCGCCGTCCCGCGGCCGGGCGCTGTCGCATCCGCCCGACAGTGGGGCGCGCGCCAGCACCCGGCCGCGGGACGGCGCAAGCCCTTGAAAGACAATCGCTTTCATCCCCCGGACCAGGCGGACCGGCGGTTTTTTTTACATCTGCTTGCCCGGCCGGAACGCCGCAATGATTCCTTCTACGGTTGAGACTCATTACGATTGCCATTCGCAATAATTTCAGATTATTCCGAAGGCAACACCGCTTCTGGAGCTCCCCATGCCGTTTTCCTCCCATCCCTCCCCGCGCGGGCTGCAATGGGCCGCGCTGGCCGCCTGCCTGGCCGCCGCGCCCTTGCGGGCGCAGACCGCCGCCGACGCGACCACCGTGCTGCCCGCCGTGCAGGTGACCGCCACGGGCGAAACCGCCACCGGCCCGGTGCAAGGCTATTCCGCCTCGCGCAGCGCCGCCGGCACCAAGACCGACACGTCCCTGGCGGAAACCCCGCAGGCCATTACCGTCATTCCCCTGGACCAGATCGTCGACCAGGGCGCGCAGAACGTGCAGGACACCATGAACTACGCGGCGGGCGTGCGCCCCAATGCGTATGGCGTGGACAACCGCGGCGACTATGTGCGGGTGCGCGGCACCGAGCCGGTGCAGTACCTGGACGGCCTGCGCCAGTACATCGGCAGCAACAATCCGCGCACCGAGGTGTACGGCCTGGAGCGCGTGGAGATCCTGCGCGGGCCGGCCTCGATGCTCTACGGCCAGGGCAGCACCGGCGGCGTGGTGAACCTGGTCAGCAAGCGCCCCCAGCCCGAGGCCATGCGCGAAGTCGGCGTCAGCGTGGGCAATTACGACCGGCGCGAGATCCGCGCCGACCTGACCGGCCCGCTGACCGAGGACGGGCAGTGGCTCTACCGCATCGTGGCGCTGGGCCGCGACAGCGGCACGCAGATGCAGCATACCGACGACGACCGCCTGTACGTCGCCCCTTCCCTCACCTGGCGGCCCAGCGCGGCCACCTCGCTCACACTGCAGGCCAGCTGGCAGAAAGACCGGCTGGACTCCACCCAGGGATTCCTGCCCTGGGACGGCACCGTGCAGGAAAACGTGAACGGCCGCATTCCGACCCGCCGCTTCACCAGCGAGCCCGGCTTCGACAAATACGACACCGAGCAATTCAACGTAGGCTGGCTCTTCGAGCACAAGTTCAACGACAACTGGACCTTCCGCCAGAACTTCCGCAATAGCGTCAGCCGGGTCGATTACGAAAGCATGTACCCGAACGTGTACGGCGCGGCCCGCGGCAACCCGTATATCGACGCGGCGCAGCAGACCGTGGACCGCTACTTCTACATCAACAGGCCGCACATGCGCACACTGCTGGCCGACCAGAACGTGGAAGGCCGGGTGCGCTGGGGCGCCACCGAGCACACGGTGCTGGTGGGCCTGGATTACTCCCGCTTCCGGCAGACCAGCCAGAGCGCGAGCGGCCTGGGCACGCCGCTCAATCTCTACCACCCGGTCTACGGCAACCTGCCCGATTACGCGCTGTCGGACGCGCCCAAGCAGAAACAGCAGCAGATCGGCTTCTACGCCCAGGACCAGATCCGTTTCGGCCGCAACTGGATCGTGGTGGCGGGCATTCGCCGCGACCGCGCCGACAGCACCACCGAAGGAGAAAACCGCGAAACCGACTTCGCCACCACCAAGCGGTTCGGGATCATGTATGCGGCCGACAACGGCTGGTCGCCCTACCTGAGCTACAGCGAATCGTTCACGCCGATCGCGGGCGCGGACTTCTACAACCAGCACTGGAAGCCCATGCGCGGCAAGCAGTACGAGGCCGGCATCAAATACATGCCCGCCGACGGCGCGCTGTCGTTCACCGCGGCCGCCTATGACCTGCGCGAAAAGAACCGCCAGACCAACGACCCCGACAACCCCCAGAACCAGGTCCAGACCGGCAAGACCCGCACGCGCGGCGTGGAACTGGAACTGCGCGGCCGCGTCACCAAGTCGGTGGACGTGATCGCAAACTACATCTACACCGATATCGACCCGCAACTGGAAAGCCTGCCGCGCCACATGGCATCGGTATGGAGCAAGTACCGCTTCAACGTGGCCGGCATGGAAGGCTTCGCCGTGGGCGCGGGCGTGCGCTGGCTGTCGGCCTTCCGCGACGGCGGCGCACCGGAAACGCCCTCGGTCACGCTGTTCGACGCCATGGTCAGCTACGACCACGGCCGGTGGCGCTATGCGCTCAACGTGAACAACATTGCCGACCGCAGCTACGAAACCGTCTGCCTCGACCGGGGCGACTGCTTCTACGGCGCGCGCCGCACGGTGATGCTGAGCGGCGCCTATCGGTTCTAGGCGCGCCATCTTCCGGGCCGGAACGCCGCGCGGCGTCCCGGCCCCGCCTACCACTGTCCGAAAAACACGCCCGCCCGCTTGTGGGCGTTGGTGCCGCCCGCCACCGCCTCGTCGCTGATGGTGGTGCGGACGCGGCCGCGCAGCATCCATTCCAGCAGGCGGTGGCGCAGCTCGTCGCGCACGCCGGCGTGCGCCGAGCTCGCGCCCAGGTCCTGGAACTCTTCCGGGTCGGCGTGCAGGTCGTACAACTGCTCGGGCTCGTCCAGCCAGTACACGTAGCGCCAGCGGTCGGTGCGCACCGACCAGGCCCGCGCGTTGCGCGGCGTCTTGCCGCGGGCCAGCCGCGCCTGCCGGAAGCTGTAGTCCAGCTCCGAGAACACGCAGTCGCGCCAGCCCTGCGGCTGCGCGCCGCCGTGCAGCAGGTCCTGCAGTTCGCGCCCTTCGAGCCGGTGCCAGGGCCGGGGCACGTCCAGCGCGCGCAGCACGGTGGGCGCCAGGTCCACGCTCTCGACCATGTCGTCCAACGCCCGGCCCCGCGTGGCGTCGGCCGCCGCCGAGGGGTCCATCACGATGAAGGGCACGCGCTGCACCGTGTCGTAGAACAGCTCCTTCTCGCCCAGCCAATGGTCGCCCAGGAAATCGCCGTGGTCGGCCGTGAACACGATGAGCGTATTGCGCATCAGCCCCGCGCCCTCCATGTAATCGAACAGGCGGCCCAGGTGGTCGTCCAGCTGCCGGATGAGGCCCTGGTAGGCCGGCCGCACCGTGCGCACGCACTCGTCGCGGGAAAAGCTGACGCTCTCCTCGTGCTGGCGGTACGCCGCCACCACGGGATGGGCCTGCTCCAGCTCGGCGCGGTTGCGCCGCACCGGCAGGCACTGGTCGGCCGTGTAGCGCCGGTGATAGGGATCGGGCGCCATATAGGGCCAGTGCGGCTTCACGTAGCTCAGGTGCAGCACCCAGGGCTGCGAACCGCGGCGCTTCATGAAATCCAGCGCCTGGCCGGTCATGTAGGCCGTCTCCGAATGCGCCTCCGCCACGCGCGAGGGCAGATGCACGTTGCGCATGTTCCAGCCGCTGACCACCTGGCCCGAGGCGTCCACGCCAGCAATGACGTAGTCCGTCCATGGGTCGGAACTGTCGTAGCCGTGCCGACGCAGATAGGCCGGATAGCCGCTCTCGGCGCCGGGCTCGTGATGGCCGTCGTAGCGGTCCAGCTCCACGAAGCCGCCGCGTTCGAGCAGCACGCCCAGCTCGGAAGCGCCGTCGATCGACAGGCGCTCCATGCCCGCCCGGTCCGGAATCACGTGGGTCTTTCCGGCCAGGGCCAGCTCGCGCCCCTGGCCCGCCAGGTATTCGCCCAGCGTGATTTCGTTGATCGACAGCGGCACGCGGTTCCAGGTGGCGCCATGGCGCGAGGGATAGCGGCCGGTGTAGAAGCTCATGCGCGACGGGCCGCAGACGCCCGAGTTCACGAAAGCGCGGTCAAAGCGCACGCCGCGCGCCGCCAGCGCGTCCAGGCTGGGCGTTTCCAGATAAGGATGGCCATAGCAGCTCAGGTGGTCGGCCCGCAGCTGGTCGGCCATGATGAACAGCACATTGCGCACCTCGCTCATGCCCGTCCCCTCATTGCTCGGCCTTGAAACCGGATGCCCGCACGACCGGCTCCCATTGCTTGCGGTAAGCCTCCAGCGCGGCGGCGGTGTCGGCCGGGCCGGCCGACACCGGCTCCAGGTACGCGGCCCGCACCACCTCCTGCAGGGCCGGCTCGCGCAGCGCCTCGGCGATGTCGCGGCCCAGACGCTCGACCTTGGCCTGCGGCATGGCGGCCGGCGCGAAAAAGGCGTTCCAGCCGTCGGCGGCCAGGTCCACCCCGGCCTCGCGGAACGTGGGCACGTCTTCGAGATCGGGGTCGCGCGTCTGGCCCGAGGTCGCGAGAATGCGGATCTTGCCGGCGCGGTGCTGCGGCAGCAGCGTGTCCAGCGTGTCGATGCCCTGCGGCAGGATGCCGCCGATCAGCTCGGAAATCAGGGGCGCGGACCCGCGGTAGCCCACCACTTCCGGCGTCTGGCCGAGCGCGCGCCCCAGCATCAGGGCGAAGAAATGCGGCAGGCTGCCGGTAGCCGGCACGCCCACGGCGAACTCCCCAGGGTGGGCCTCGAGCGCCCGCCGCAAGCCGGCCACGTCCTTCACCGGCGAGCTGGCCGCCACCGCCAGCGCGAACTTGTACCGGCTCACGAGCGAAACCGGCTTGAAGTCGGCCCTGGCGTCGTAGCCGGGCTTGTCGTAGACCAGCGGCGCCACCACCATCACGGCCGGATTGGCGAGCATCAGCACGTTCTGCCGCGCATCGGCCGCGCGCAGCCCCTGGGCGGCGATGCGTCCGCCCGCGCCGGTCTTGTTCTCCACCACCACCGACACGCCCACCCTGTCCTTGAGGCGCTCGGCCACCAGCCGCGCAATGCGGTCGGAGCTGCCGCCCGGCGGGTAGCCCACCACGATGGTCAGCGGTCCGTCCAGGGGCGGGGACGACGCCTGGGCATGGGCCGCGGGCGCGGCGGCCAGCAACGCCAGCGCACAGGCCGCGGCCCATTTCTTCATACGTTCTTGCATGGTCTTCTCCTTGGGGGCCGCGCCGTCCGGGCCGGCAAGCGGCTTATCGTTCCGGCATGGGCGCGATGGCTTTGTCCATGCCTGGCCCATTCGCAAATAGGCAAAATGAATTTAGCAATGCGGGCTTTTGTTGATCTAATCCAGTACTTTCCATAACGACATGCATGCCTGCCCGCCGCCGGCGCGGCCCCATGCGCGACGGGAGCGCCCAGGGCGGCGCGATCCGAGAGGAGACGCCATGACCTCGCCCTCCCAACCCTGCCTGTCCGACATGCTGATGTACCGGCTGTACCAGGCCTGGTCCCAATCCAACCCGGTATTCGTGCGCCTGTGCGAAGGCCGCTTCGGCATCACGCGGCGCGAATGGCGGCTGCTGGCCTGCGCCGTCGAAGGCGGCATCATGAGTTCGGCGGAGCTGGCCGCCGCGGCCAAGCTCGATCTGGTGCGCACCTCCCGCACGCTGGGCGCGCTGTGCGAAAAAGGCTGGGTGCGCCGGCTGCATGCCCAGGCCGACCGGCGCGTGGTGCTGGTCGAGGCCACCGAAGAAGGACGCAGCCGCTACCGCGCCCTGCTGCCCGAGGTGGCGCGGCTCAATGACATGCTGGTGCAGGACCTCAGCGAAGCCGAGGTCGGAATGCTGCGCGACTTCCTCGGCCGCATCGAGCAGCGCGGCCGGCGCATGGCCGAAGAGAACATCGTCACCGACAAGGCCAGCCGCCGCGCCGGCGGCACGCGGCGGGCCCAGTACGCCTAGGCGTGCGGCGAGGGTTCCCCGCGCGCCCGGGCCGGCGCGCCGCCGGCCAGCCGGCGGGCCAGCGCCTTGCGGTCCACCTTGCCCACGGCGTTTTCCGGCAGCGCGTCCACCCAGTGCACCTCGCGCGGCACATAGATGCGGCCCAGGGCTTCGAGCACGGCGGCGCATATCGCCGGCGCCTCGGGCGCGGCCGCGCCCGGCGCGCGCGTCACGAAGGCCACCGGCGCCTCGCCCAGGTCTTCGTCCGGCGCGCCCACCACGCAGCAGGCCGCCACGCCGGGCAGTGCCGCGATCACGCCTTCCACCAGGGCCGGCGAAATGTTCTCGCCGCCGCGGATGATGACGTCCTTGATGCGGCCGGTGATGCTCAGATAGCCGTCCGCGTCGAAGCGGCCCAGATCGCCCGTGCGCAGGATGGCGGGCCGGCCGCCCGTGGCCTGCGCGCCCAGGTAGCCCAGCATGAGGCTGTCGCCCTCGATGCAGATTTCGCCTTCGCCGCCGGGCGGCGCGAGGCTGCCGTCGGCCAGCCGCAGCGTGACCGCCTGTCCCGCCAGTACGGTGCCCACCGTTCCCACCCGCCGCGCGCGCGGCGGATTCATGGTGGAGGTGCAGGTTGCTTCCGACAGCCCGTACGACACCACCAGCGGGCATCCCAGCAACGCCTCGATGCGCCGGTGCAGCGCCTCGGTAATCGGCGCGGAGCCGCAGCGTGCGAAACGCAGACCGCGCAGGCTGGCCGGGTCGAATTCCAGTTCCAGCATGCGGGCGTACATTGTGGGCACGCCGGTCACGATGGTGGGCCGGAAGCGTTCCAGCAGGCCCGGCATGTCCTCGGCGCGGAAACGGCCGGCCAGGACCACGCGCGCGCCGGCCAGCAGGGGCGTGAATATCTGGTTGTTGAGCGCGTTGGTGTGATGCAGCGGCATCACGTGCAGCAGCACGTCGTCCGGCGTCAGCCCGGTGTGCGCCAGCACACCGCGCGCGTTGTTGGCGATTCCCCGGTGGCTGAGCAGCACGCCTTTGGGATTGCCGGTGCTGCCCGAGGTGAAGAGCAGCAGCGCGGGCGCGTCCGGCGCGATGCCCGGCGCCGGCCAGTCTGCGCCTCGGCCCTCCAGCGCGTCATGGCGGATCCGCCGTGCGGCGGGCAGCCCGCTTGCTTCGGCCAGCGGCGCATGGGCCTCGTCGTGCAGCAGCCAGCGCAGGCCCGCAGCGTCGATGCGGCGCGCCGTCTCCCCGGCCGAAATGCGCGGCTCCAGCGGGCAGGGGCAGGCCCCCGCCGCCATCGCGCCCAGCAAGGCGATCACCAGTTCCAGCGAACGCTCCATGGCCACCGCCACGTAGTCGCCCGGTTCCACGCCGGCGCGCGCGAGCCCCTGCGCGGTCCGGCCGACGGCTGCGTGAAGCTGCCCATAGCTGAGCGTGCGCGCCGCATCGGCCAGGGCGGGACGCGCGCGCCAATCCGGATGGCGCCAGCGCCCGGCCCAGGCCCGCACCAGCGTCTCGTGCGAGTCGTCCATGGCCGCCTCCTCAGCGCAAGGACACCGCGGCGTCGCGCTCGAACCGTCCGTCGGGGTCCAGTTCGCGCAGCGCGCGCGCCTCGGCGGCGGTGGGCAGCGCGGTGGGCGCGGCGTCCTGGGCGTCGAACGCGAATCCGGTGCGCTCGCGGACTTCGTCGATGCTGGAATCCGGATGCCAGGATTGCAGCGCCAGCCGCCCGTCGCGCTTGACGAACACCGCGATAGGCGTGACCACGCCGTGAAAGCCGCCCCAGGACGTCATGAAATCCAGGCGCTGCACGAAGGTGCGGCGCGAGTGCTCGGTGCGCCAGGTGCAGGCGCGCCGCGCCGTGGGCAGCATGACCGCGCCGCCGCCCCCGCCAGGCAGGCGGACCTTGGGCGCATGCCAGTCGCCGATGCACGAGTTGTTGGCGCAGCCCGCGCCGTCGATCTGCGCCGCGCCCAGGAAGGTAAGGTCCATGCGGCCGCGCGTGCAGAGGTCGTAGAAATCCTCGTTGGAGAAGATGGACGCGGTGTGCTCGGCCAGCACCGGGTCCGAGCTGGACAACGGCACCTTGGACGGGCGCGGATTCACGCCGCCGGCCACGTTGATGTAGACGAAATCCCAGTCATAGGCGCGCTTGGCCAGCAGGCAGGCCAGCATGGGCAGGGTGGAGTTGACGCCGCTGAAGGTGATCTCGTCCGGCCGGATGAACCGCGCCAGGTTGGTCACGATGTACGAAAAGCCCGACCATTGCTCAGCCATGCGCCACCTCCCGCGCTTCGGGCGCTGCATCCAGGTGCGCCTGCAAGTCGCCGTTTTTGTCCATGTAGGCTTCCACGGCCGGATAGTCGATTTCGTAGTCGGGCCAGCAGGAGCCGGGCCAGGCGCCCCGCGGCGCCACCGCGTAGGCCTGCACCATGAAGAACGGCACCAGCGTGGCCTCGGGCTGGGCCTCGAACACGGCGCTGTCCACCTGCTTCTCGGCCACCACGAGCACCGAGCGCGCCGCGCGCGACATGATGCGGTCCCAGTGCGCGGTGCCGTGCACGCGCACATTGCCCTGCGCGTCCACCTCGCAGGCGTGGATGACGGCGAAGTCCGGCCGGATGGCGGGCACCACCCAGGTGCGCTCGCCGCTGCCATAGGGATCGTCCAGGCATTTCCAGCCGTTCAGCTCGGGCAGGCCGCTGCCGTGCAGCCCGCCGCAAGGCTGGAACGGCACGCCGAAGGCCGCCGCCCGCAGGCCAGCCGTGAGGCTGGCGCAGGCATGCTCTTCCAGGCGGATCTCGCCGCGCTCGACCGCCTTGCGGTACCAGGGCGCCAGCCCGAAATTGCCTTCCATGGCCACGATGCCGGCGCGCACGCGCGCCAGCACGCCGGCCCGGCACAGAATGTCGACGTCGTAGCCGGGCGACTGCTTGATCAGCTCCAGGCCGCGCCGCTTCTGGCGGATCAGTTCGCGCACGAAGGCAAACGGCCCCCGGTGCAGAAAGCTGCCGCCCAGCGCGACCGAGGCGCCGTCGGGCACCAGCGCCGCCAGTTCCTCCAGCGAGCGCAGCTTGTTTTTCTGGTTGAATCCGGAACTCATGTTGTCTCCTTTGCCTGCCCGTTTTCTTTGCCGCCGCGCGGTGGGCGGCATGCGCTAACGGGCCTCCAGATACCGGGCGATACGCTGCTTGAGGCCGGGCTCGGCCGCCGAGCGAACCAGGCGCGCGAGGTCGCCGTCCGGGTCTTCCGCGTCCAGCGCGGCGTACAGCTGCGCGCGCGCCGTGACGGCCAGCCCGCCCGCCACGCGCGCGGCCTCGTCCACTATTCCATCCCATGCCGCCTGCGCGGCCAGCCGGGTGAGAAAGCCGTCGCGCAGCGCCGTTTCGGCGTCGAACGTGGCGGCCTGCTCCAGCACGGCGCGGGCGCGCTCGGCGCCGACCAGCGCGGCATACCGGCGCGTGCCCAGCACCAGCCCGAACTTCAGGCCGGGCATGCGGAAGGTGGCGCCCGCCTCGCCCACGCGCCATTTGCAGGCGCCGGCCAGGTCCACGCCCGCCCCGAAATTGCGCCCGTGCGCGAGCGCCAGCGTGAGGCAGGGCGAGGACGCCAGGCGCTGCAGCAGCGTCTCGATGCGCACGAAGCGCAGCAGCAGGTCGCCTTCGCTCTGCGTTTCCCAGCCGCCGAAATCGAAGCCCGCGCTGAAATTCCTGCCCTCGCCGCGCAGCGCGATGAGCCGGACGCCCCGCGCCGCAGCCTCGTCCACCGCGGCGATCAGCGCCTCCACCAGTTCCGCCGACAGCGCATTCATCTTCTCGGGCCGGGCCAGCGTCAGCATGCACACGCCGTCGCGCCATTCGACCCGCAGCGGCGCGGGCGCGGCGCGGCCCGCGGTTGCGCTCTTCGATCCGCCGGGCTGCGTCATGCCTCTGCCCCCTGGGCCGTATCGCCGCGCCCCAATCCGGCGCGCAGCGCGTCCAGCACTTCCGCATTGTGTTCGCCCAGCGCCGGCGGCCGCAGGCGCACGGCGCTGGTCTGCCCGTCGAAGCGGACGGGCGGGCCGAAGGTGCGCGTGCGCGCGCCGTTGGGCAGATCCAGCGGCTGCACCCAGCCCATGTGCGCCACCTGTTCGTCGGCCAGCACCTCGGAATACGTGTTGATGGGCGCGCAGGGCACGCCGGCCTCGCGGAAGCGCGACAGCCAGTGCGGCGCCTCGTGGGCCGCGAATACGGTTTCCAGAATGCCGCGCAGCTCGGCCTGGTTGCGCGCGCGCGCGCTGGTGTCCACGAAGCGCGGATCGGCAACCAGGTCGGCGCGGCCCACGACCTGGCAGACGCTCTTCCATAGCGCGTTGTTGCCCGCCGCCATGCCGAAATAGCCGTTCTTGCAGCGGAACGCCTGGTAGGGCGCGTTGCGCGGATGGGCGGACCCGAGCTTGGCCGGATCCTTGCCGCTGCCGAAGAATTCCGAGGTCTGCAGCGCCGCGATGCCCAGGGTGGCGCCCAGCATGGGCACGTCGATGTGGGTGCCCTGCCCCGTGGCCGCGGCCGCGCGCAGGGCCGAGGCGATGGCGAACGCGCCGTACAGGCCGGCGGAGAAATCGGCCAGCGGCACGCCGCATTTCACGGGCTCGCCGCCCGGCTCCCCCGTGACGCTCATGATGCCGCTCATGGCCTGGATGGTGAGATCGAAGCCGCCCTCCTGCGCGCGCGGCCCGGACTGCCCGTAAGCGGAAATCGAGCAGTAGACCAGGCGCGGATTGCCGCGCGACAGCGCGGCATAGCCCAGGCCGAGGCGGTCCATCACGCCCGGCCGGTTGTTCTCGATCAGCACGTCCACCGAAAGCGCCAGGTCGCGCGCCAGCGCCAGGTCGCCGGGATGCTTCAGGTTCAGCGTCACCGAGCGCTTGTTGCGATTGAGCGAGGCGAAGTTCTCGCTGTAGCCGTCGGAAAAAGGCGGCCAGCTGCGCAGGGTGTCGCCGCCTTCGGGGTTCTCGACCTTGATTACGTCCGCGCCCATGTCCGCCAGCAGCATGCCGCAAAACGGGCCCGCCGCCACATTGCATATCTCCAGCACCTTGATGCCGGCCAGTGCCGCACTGGGTGTCATGTCTGACCTCTCGTTATTAAAAATCAATATTTGGGATGAACAAAACAATCTAAAGCGCCGCGGCGCAGCAGTGCCATGATCGGGCCTGCTCTCGAACGACTGCAAGGATTCCCCGGGGAAATTAGAACATTCCCTAGGTCGCGTGCTTATTTGTTGACCAGCATATCATCGTGTGGAATTCTTAGTAAAACAATTATTGAAATTTAAGTCCTAAATTTTAGGAAATAATAAGAGGCCGTACACGCGTCAAGCCGCGCATGCCGGCCCGCCCATGCCAAGGAGACGAAAGATGAAGATCCTGTTGCGCCTGGCCCTGGCGGGCGCGGCGCTGGCCCTGGCGGCCGGCCCCGCGGCTGCGGACACCTGGCCGTCCAAACCCGTGCGCATGGTCGTGCCGTTTCCGCCGGGCGGCGCCACCGACGCCGCGGCCCGCATCTACGCCCAGCACCTGGGCGACGAGATCGGCCAGCCCGTGGTGGTGGAGAACAAGGGCGGCGCGGGCGGAGAGATCGGCGCCGAGTACGTGGCCAAATCCGCGCCCGACGGCTACACCCTGCTCATGGGCGCGGTGGGCAGCCACGCCATCCATGCCGCCCTGCCGGACAAGCCGGGCTATGACTTCGCCACCGCCTTCGTCGGCGTGTCCATGGCGACCAGCATGCCCATGGCGCTGGCCGTCAACGCCAGCGTGCCGGCGCGCAATGCGCAGGAGCTCATCGCCCTGGCCAAGCGCAAGCCCGGCACGCTCACGTTCGGCTCGGCGGGCAACGGCACCTCGCAACACATGGCGGGCGAACTCTTCCAGGTCGTCACCGGCGTCCGCCTCATGCATGTTCCGTACCGTGGCAGCGGGCCGGCCATTACCGACCTGCTGGGCGGGCAGATCGACCTCGTGATCGAGACCCTGCCCGCCTTGCTGCCGCAGCTCGCCAGCGGCAAGATCCGGCTGCTCGGCGTCACGACCGCCACGCGGGCCACGGCGCTGCCCGACCTGCCCACGCTGGCCGAGCAAGGCGTCAAGGACTATTCCGTGGCCACCGCCTATGCGCTGCTCGCGCCCGCGGGCACGCCGCAGGCCATCGTGGACCGGCTCTCCGAAGGCATGCGCAAGGCCGCCGCCCTGCCGGCGGTGCGGCAGGCCGCGCTCAGGCTGGGCGCCGACGCGGTAGCGACCACGCCGGCCGAAACCACCCGCGTGCTCAGGCAGGAAGTCGCGCGCTGGGCCGACGTGGTGCGCCTGTCGGCGGCGCGCCGATGAATCCACCGGGCGCGGGCCCCGTGCCGTCAAGCCGGTGCCGTCGACGCCACCCGCTTTTCCCCGCGGGCCGCGGCGACGCGGAAGCGCGCCTACTGGCCCAGATAGCCGCCCCGGTAGCCCATGCCCCGCGACACCGCCTGCGCACAGGCGGCCACCTCGGGAGCCAGCTGCTTCATCCGGGCCGGGCCGAGGCGGTCCAGCGGACCGGAGATGCCCACCGCCGCCACGGGCTGGTCCAGGCTGTTGAGGATGGTCACGGCCAGCCCGCCCACGCCTTCGCGCCACTCGCCACGGTTCACGGCGTAGCCGGCCCGCGCGATCTTGCGCAGCTCTTCCTTGAGCAGCGGCAGCGAAACCAGCGTGGCGGGCGTGTGGCGCACGAGCTGGTCTTCGTAGCGGTCCACATAGCCCTCCGGCTGGTAGGCCAGCAGGGCCTTGCCCGTGGCCACGGCATAGGCCGGCGCGCGGCCGCCTATCATCGAATAGGCGCGGATGGGCTGCGGGCTGTCGATCTTGTCCACGTACACCACGTCGAAACCATCCAGTACCGACAGGTGCACGGTTTCGCCGGTCAGGTCGGCCAGCGCCCGCATATGCGGCGCGGCCAGCTTGCGCACGTCGAGCTGGGCCAGTTGCCGGGCGGCCAGTTCGAACAGCCGGATGGCGCCGCGATAGCCGCCGCCTTCCTCGTCCTTGACCACGTAGCCGGCATGGATCAGCGTCTGCAAGGTGCGGTGCGTGTTGCTCCGGGTGAGTCCCACGCGCGCGGCCAGCGCGTCGATAGTGCGCGGCGGATTGTCCACGTCCGTCACCGCTTCGAGCACCATCAGGCCCTTGAGCAGGGTTTTGTCCATGTTTGCATGTTTCCCAATATTTAGGACATGAACATAGCATGACCGCGGCCCCCGCGATAGCCGCCCTGCTTCCGGGCTTGCGGCGCGGGATCAGCGCAGCGCGGCGCGCACCGCTTCCGAGCGGTCCCAGAGATTGGGCAGTTGGGCGGACGAATAGCCCGACACGAAGGGTTTGGCCTGGCCGGTGGCCGGGTCGTATACGTGGCGCGCCACCGCGCCGATATTGCCGCCGTACATGTGCACGCTGATCGAAACGCGGTCGGCGTGCGCGTTGGAAACGCGATGGATGTCGCCCTCCTGCGGCGACAGGCGCGCCACCTGGCCGGGGCGCAGGGTCGCGGGCTCGCCCCGCGGCGCAACGCGGCCGTCCGGCAGGCGCGCATAGCGCTGGTCGATCTCCGCGCCGCGCAGCATGCCCACGTAGCCCCATACCTCATGGTCGTGCACGGGCGTGGACTGGCCCGGCCCCCAGACGAAGCTCACCACGCAGAAACGCTCGAGCGGATCGCAATGCAGGAGATATTGCTGGTAATACTGCGGATGCGGCTGGGCACAGGCGGGCGGCAGCCAGTCGTCGTGGCTGACCAGCTCGGCCAGCGCCGCCTCCAGGCGCGGGCTTTGCGCCAGCCCTTCGGGCGTTGCCAATCGCGTGGCCTCGGCAATAAAGCGGCGCAGCCGCTCCAGGCCGGCGGGCGTCTCGGGCATGCTGGGTCTCCGGGCCGCGGTCGATGCGCGGCAATCAAGGTAAGGAAGCGATGAAAAATCCTACATGAAAGACGGGCCGGCCACGATCCGGGATATCCGCCTCCCCCTCGACGCCGGCACCGACCGCAGCGCGCCGCGCGACGCCGCTTGACAGCCGCCAGCCGTCCGTGCAGCGTATCGCACGCACGACAAGGCAGGAAATGACAACTACGCATCAGGACATTCCCCCGGCGCTTGCCCGCGCGCTGCGCGAAGCGCGGCGCATCGTTGTCTTCACGGGCGCCGGGGTATCGGCCGAAAGCGGCATCGCGACATTCCGCGACGCGCTCACGGGGCTGTGGTCGCGCTTCGACGCGCAGGCGCTCGCCACCCCTGAAGCCTTTCGCGCCCACCCCGACGTGGTCTGGGGCTGGTACGAATGGCGCCGCGCCCAGTCGCTGCGCGCCCGGCCCAATCCCGCGCACCTGGCCATCGCCGAACTGGCCCGGCGCGGCGCCGAGGTAACGGTCGTCACGCAGAACGTGGATGACCTGCACGAGCGCGCCGGCAGCGCCGGCGTGCTGCACCTGCACGGCAGCCTGCACGCGCCGCGATGCTCGGCCTGCGGCCAGCCCTGGCGCCCGGAAGCGGACCCGCCGGAAGACCCCGGCGAGGGCAGACGCATCATGCCGCCGGCTTGCGGCGCCTGCGGCGCGCCGGTGCGGCCGGGCGTGGTGTGGTTCGGCGAAAGCCTGCCGGCGCGGGCCTGGCAAGAAGCGCGCGGCGCGGCCGAGCGCTGCGACCTGCTGCTGAGCGTGGGCACGTCAGCGCTGGTGTATCCGGCCGCGGAACTGCCCCTGCTGGCGCTGTCCAAGGGCGCCGTGGTCGCGCAGGTGAACCCGGCCGCCACCCCGCTCGATGCGCGCGCCCACCACAATCTGCACGGCCCGGCGGCGACGCTGCTGCCCGCGCTGCTGCGGGCGTCGGGACTGCGACATTCCGGCTGAAAACCGGGGGCGCATCGAGGCGCGGGGAAACCCCAAATCCCAGCTGGCCCGCGCGCGGCTACATTGGCGGAAAAATCTGGCACGGAGGCCTATCATCACGTTTTCCTGGAGACTGCCCGACGTTTTCGTGCGCTCGGCCGACGGTGTGCTGCACCGTGTGATCCGCCACGCCACGACGCGGGAAACCATTGCCAAGCTGGAAAGCACGTCCAGCAATCTGCACCTGGACTGCGAATGCCGGCTCGACAACGGCGAGCCGCTATGCTGGATCGGCGGCAACCAGTATCGCCAGGTGCGCGGCAACGCGATCTACACGGCCGACGCCGCGCCGGGCCCCCGGCAGCGTGAAGTGCGCAACAGCATGGCGCCGCGCAGGGACGCGCCCGCGCGCCGGCGCGACACCCCGCTGGCGCGCGGGCTTCCGCGGGCGGTGCTGAGTCTCAAGACCGGCAACGACTGGAGCCTGATCCGCGCATGGCGGGAACATCTCAACATCAGCACGCAGGAAATGGCGACCCGGCTGGGCGTGGATCATTCGATCTACGTCGACCTGGAGCGTCCCCGGCCGCAGCCGCGGCCCTCCGTGCTGGAACGCGTTTCACACGCGCTTGGCGTCGCGCCCGAGCAGCTCGATGACTCCCAACTGGGCGAGCATCGCTGACGCCCCGCCCCCGCGGCTGGAACCTTTTCCCTCCAGCCCGCGGGCGGGCTTTCTTCCTCTCCCATGAACCCGACGTGGAGGTAGCAGGAATGCACGGAACCGCAAGACGACTGACGGATGTACTGGCAACCGCCCCCGACGGCACGCTCTACCGCATCGAGCGTTTTGTGGCAGACCCCGACGCCTATTCCGCGCTGGGCACGTCCCGTTTCGATCCCAGCACCCATTGCTACTGCCGCACCAGTTCCGGCGAGAAAGTGGCCTGGCTGGGCGGCCAGGTCTACCAACTGCTCAAGAGCGGCACGTCGCTCACCGCGCTCGACCGCCGGGTCGTCTGACCGCGCGCCAGCCTGGCCGGCCGGGAAACGTCGCGGCATGGACATGCGGGAACGACGCTCGCGGCTGCCGATCGGGATTGCCCGTCGAGGTTGCCGGCCGGGCTTGCCGGCCGGGGCTTGCCGACCGGGGCTTGCTGTTACGGGGTTGGCCAGTGCGGGGCTGCCTGCCGGGCACAGCCCATTGATGACGCGGCGGGCGCATCGACGCGCCAGGCTCGCCTGCGGAACAGGGATATGCAGGCGGAAAGAGGGGTGGCGCGCCCGGCAGGATTCGAACCTACGACCCCCTGGTTCGTAGCCAGGTACTCTATCCAGCTGAGCTACGGGCGCGCTAAAGAGGCGTGTTTATACCATGTCCGCGCGCCAGCGGGCAAATCAGACAGGACGGGCGCGCCGGAGCTTGCGCGAGATCAAAGGCCCGCGGCCCATCCGTGGTTACGCTGGAACCAGCCCCGCCGCATGACATGACTTCGGCCGACGGCCGGAGATTTCCGCGCGAGCCGGGCGCGCGCAATCCTGGATCGCCGAAATGGCCAAGAAATTCCCACTGCATCCCAAACACCCCGAACGCATCTGCTGGGGCTGCGACCGCTACTGTCCTACCGAATCCCTCGCCTGCGGAAACGGCTCGGGCCGCACCATGCACCCGGCCGAGCTGCTGGGCGAGGACTGGTACACCGTGGGCGACTGGGGGCTGGACGAAACGCCCTGCGACGAACCCGAGCCGCCGCCGGCCCACGCGCCCTCTCGCTAAGGGTTAGCCATTGGCAGGCTGGCAGGCGCGGTTGCGCAGAGCCGCGACGCCGCGGCGCGGCAACCGCATCAGTCTCGCGCAAAACAAAAAGGCCTTCGATACGCAATCAAAGGCCTTTTTCGATTTTGCCGCGGGATTCCCTCGGCTCGTCTTGCAGCTTAATTTTCAGCTTGCTTCGCAAGCTTATTCTCGCGCTTGTTTTTCTTCTGCTTGCTCGTCTGGTTTTGCTTTTCTTTTGCTCTTTGCTTATGTGGCGCGCCCGGCAGGATTCGAACCTACGACCCCCTGGTTCGTAGCCAGGTACTCTATCCAGCTGAGCTACGGGCGCTCCGGCAAAGAGGCAAAATTATATCAGAAAAATAATCATGCCATCGTTGCTGCATAATCAATCAGGCATTTCCGGCTGCGCACCGATTTGATTCGGGTGATTCGATTCATCATTCGATCGAACCGGCGCCGCCTGCTCTGCTTTCCTGATTTCTTGTTTTTCAGCCACATCAAAAGAAATGGCGCGCCCGGCAGGATTCGAACCTACGACCCCCTGGTTCGTAGCCAGGTACTCTATCCAGCTGAGCTACGGGCGCTTGAAAAAGCAAGCTTTGAATCATAGCGGTATTTCACCAACTCCGCAACTGGTCAAAAGCCGCGCCCTTCTCCCGCGTACAGCCTGCGGACAGCAATCGGTCATACCGCCAGGGCCTTGAGTCTCTGGTTCTTGAGTCTCTCGTCTTAAGGCCGTTCGATGCCGGCCGTCATCCGGCGAGCCCGCGGCGCAATGACAGGGCGCCGCTTTCCGCGCAAGGTCCATCCTGCGCCTGGGCACGCGCGGGCAGGGCTTGCGATGAACGGACAGGCTGTCCTGGGCGCTACCCGGCCCGCGCCAGCTCCGCAGGCACTTTCCAGGAATGTGAGCGGGTTCCCCCGAAGCGCCTGCAAGAGTACCGGCCGATATGGTGAGTTATCCAGGAAGGAGCGGGGACAACGTGAGGCAAAGAAAAACCCGCAGAGCGTTAGCTGCTGCGGGTTTTGAGACATCGCGGTTCAACGCGGCATCCGTATTTGGCGGAGACGGTGGGAGCAAATTCTAAAACAAAATCAATAGCCTAAAATTTAAATACCATGAATCATGCCACATATGCAACGCAAACCGTATCCGACCCGATACGCATACCTCCACACGGAGCTCAACGGCGAGCCGGCGGTGCAGTGGTGCAAGCTAGGAACGCTCAAGCACGGTTGCGTTCTCTGGCGTAGCCCGCCGAGTTTGGTCCCGTTGATTTGTCCACACAGTCGCGTAGTCACGAGTGACACCCTTGGCATGCCCGTAACCGTCTGAATCAAAACTTCGGCGGCGCGCTCTTCGCGCCCCGTGGATAACACAGCAGCAACGCTGCACACCCCTTCCCAACGCCGGCCGCTCCCCTGGCGGCATTCCTGCCCCCCCGCGGGCAACCCAGGATTTTCCCATGAGGCATCCACACGTGGCGGGCGCGCGCGCGCCCCGCAGCTTTGACGCGCCCTATGAATTCCCCTCCACCGCCCGCGCCGCCCGGCACGCCGCCCGGCTCTGGTTCCAGACGGAAACCGAGCTGACGGCCGCTCAGTTCCGGGACGAGCGTTTCCGGGAGCACTGCGCCGGTCGCAAAGACAGCCAGGTGGAGTACCGGATCCGCCGGGCGGCGTTTCACCGGGCATTCGCCGAGGCCATCGGACATATCGTCGTGGAGGAGGGCCGATTCCATGCGGCAACTGCTTGAATGCCCGGTAACTTTTCGCCTGTCTGCCGATGCTCATCGCCGGTACGAGGCAGCCGCCAAACACTCAGGCATGAGCCTGTCGCAGTATCTACGAGCTCGGCTGGAAACTGAAGACACGGTCGCGGACCAGGTGGCGCAGCTCCGGCTGACCCTGCTGGATGCAGGGCCAGACGCGGCCCAGCCTGAACGCGCCGGCACGGCACCGATTCTCACGGAGCTTCTGCTGCTGGCACGCCGCGCAGCCGCGCCGGGCGATCTGCGAGCTGTCCACGCCGAACTCGAACGCCAGGGCGTCCGCCCTTGGACCCCTGACCGGCACCAGGAGCTGCCGGAATAACCGCCTGGCCAGTCCGGCCGACATATCCCTGGAGTAATCATGCAAGCCAAAATTCTGGCCACCGCCTTCACGGTGGCCTGCCTTCTCTCGGCCTGCGGTTTTGTGCCGCCGGCCCCTCCGATGCCCGACGACAGCAATCGGGTGGCCATTAATCACGGCGATCCGCGCAAGACGCAGGACGCGGACAAGTTCGCCTCGGCCCCCGCACCTGCCGAGCCGGTCAAGATTGCGCTCGACCAGACCGCCCAGGCGAGTCCATCGGCCACCTCGCCTGTGCCGGCGGCTTCCACACCCGTCTCCGGCAAGCCGCAGCCCCCTGCGATCCCTGTGCCGCCGGCACCGCCCAAACCGCATACGCCGGCCGCCGCTCCTGCGACCTCCGACAAAGCACTCGCCACCACGCCGACCGACGCCGTCCAACCGATGGCTGAAACGAACGCGCCCATCGTGGCCAGCTCTGCTCTCGTTCCGACGACAGACGCCCTGGCGAGCCTTCCGACGAGTGCCGACAGCACGCCGGCGCCGCCTTCGGCACCGGAGCCCGCACCGCAACCGATCGTCGTCAAGGAGGTCTGGCACCTCAGTCCCGATGACGGCACGGTTCGCCAGGCTCTGACGCGCTGGGCGGCCAAGGCGGGTTGGACCTTCGGTCCCGATCAGTGGGAACTCAACTTCGACCTTCCCATCCAGGCACCGGCAGAGTTCGAAGCCGAATCGTTCCAGGAAGCCACCCAGGCGCTTTCGCAGGCCATTGCCATGACCGAATCGCCCGTGCGGCCATGTTTCTATGCCAATCGCGTGCTGCGTGTAATCCCGTTCACCCGCAGCTGCAACCGCGCCCCAGCCGCAACGCTGCAACCCTGAGCGCGGCCCCCCAAAACAGGAATCCCCAATGACCGCTTATCGCAAAGTGGCGGCCTCGCTCGCGCTTCTCGTGCTAGCCGGCTGCTCCGCCCTCCAGGCCACCGATCGCATCGCCGAGCGCGCGGATTCCGCCCGCTCCAGCAGCTACGAGAAACTCGATGCGTTCAGGGAGCAGGTGCGTGACCCGGAGCGCGCCAAAGGCCAGACCGTCGACCTTCCCTGGGTTGCAGGCCGGCCCCAACCGCTGGCCCGGGAAGTCTCCTTGCCGCCCGCACTGCGTGCCAACGTCAACACCACCCTGCTGTTCGAAGGCGGCGCCACCGACCTGAGCACCCTGGCTGAACGGATCCAGCTCGCCACCGGCATCCCGACCCAAGTCGCGCCTGATGCGTTGCTGCCGCGGGAGTACTTCCTGCCGCGCCTTGGCTCCGACCAGATGGCGATCACTGCCCGCGAGCTCGCCCCGGCCACCGCCGACACGCTCGTTCCTGCCCTGGTCCCCGAGACCGGCGTGGACCGCATCGCCGGCCCCGCTCTGCCCCCGGGGGTGGCACGCACGAAGATGGAGCCCTTGCCGGCAGGCAAGGCCCCGCTCTCCACAATCCTGGACTCCGTCGCGCTGCGCCTGGGCGTCTACTGGCGCTATGACGACAAGGTCGGTGCGATCCGGTTTTACCGAACCGAAACGCGCACGTTTTACGTCAAGGCCCTGGAGCTGACCGGGGAGACCAGCCTTGAATTGGGCCTGTCCGGCAAGAGCGGCTCGCAAGGCAATGATGGACAGTTCGCCTCGCAGAACCGGTCGAAATACTCGACCGCAGGGCAAACACCGCCGGCCGAAGCGGTGTTGACGAAGGTGAGCCAGTACCTGACGCGGGCCGGGGTGGTCAAAGCGGCCGCCGGCGCGGCCAACAGCATCGTCGTCACCGACACGAAGGACGCACTCGATGCCGTGGCCCAATTCCTGGAAGCCGAGAACCGAATCATGTCGCGCAGCGTGCGGATGCTGTTCGAGGAAATCACGGTCCAACTCGACCAGACCAGCCAGGCAGCCCTGGACTGGCACCTGATTTACAACAGCCTGGGCCGAGGAAACGCTGCGGCGGGCGACGCGCCTGGTGCCCTGCTGGACGGCACCAAAGCGGCCGGCTCCCTCGGAGGCACTGTGGGAAGTGGACCGTTTGCCGGATCCAAGCTGCTCATGAGTGCGCTGAATGAGATGGGCACGGTCGTGCGGCACACGAGCATTCCGATTCTGGCCTCCAATCTCCGACCCGCCACTGTGGCGGTGCGGCAGAACATTCCATACGTGAAGGATCTGCAGCAGACACAGAGCTACTCGGACGCGTCGGGCCCGACCGTAAGCGTTACCCAGGACGAGAAGACAGTTGGCACCTTCCTCACGGTGGTGCCGAACGCCCAGGATGATGGTCGCGTGCAGCTCACCGTCTCGTACGACGACACACGGATGATCGGCGCACTGCAGAAGCTGGAATTCGGCTCGCCGGATTACCCCTCCTTCGTGCAGCAGGCCAACATCGGCGGTCAGGGCGCGATCCAGCAGGTTGAGCTTCGCCCTGGACAGCCGGCCCTCATCGGTGGGTTCGAGCAGTCCGCCGGCACCAGCACGCGCCGCCGATTGGACGACAAAGCGCCGATCGCCCTCGGGGGATCGGACGCCGCGCAGGATAAGAAGCAGATCACGCTGCTTCTGATGACTGCCATTCCCGAAGAAGGATATTGATCGTGGCAAGGCAACAGCGCTATCAAACCATCCCCATCGCCGGCACGCACAATGCGCTCGTGGTCGGCATGAGCTGGCAGGCGGTGCTGGGCCAGGATCTCACCGCCGCGGCCATGAAGGCCGCGCACCAGGCCGGCGCCACCCATTTCACGCAGGCGGGTCCGCGCAGCCTCGTGGTCGGCCTGCTGATCGCCCAGGGCCGCGACCGTCGGGCCAAGGCAAAAACCCGCCTGTACTCGGCGGCCGCTGCCTTCGCCCAACTGTACAGGCACGGCACGCACATCGCGTTCGCCGAACTGCCGCAGGGCGGCTTCTGGATCACCGTCGCCGTCGATGGCACGGTACAGACAGGCGGCGACCGGATACTGCCGGATGCCGATGCGGCGAATCAGGCGCTGGAAGGTCTACTGCAGCGTTACCGGGACGCCGTCCTGCACGGCACGGACCGACCGGGTGCTGCACCCTTCCAGTTCAATCAGCTGGCAAGCCAAGCCAACACACAATCGTCGTTGCGCAGAGCGGCATTCCGGCTGTCCATGATTTCGCCCATGTGGTGGGTCGTGTTCGGATTGATCCTCGCGTATGTCGCGTGGGACACCGTCCAGACCTGGTGGCAAGAGAAACAGGCCCAAGAACGTCAGCGGCTTGAAGCGATGCGTACCGCAGTCGATGCGCATGCGCTTTGGAAGCAGGCGCTGGACAGCTGGGCGCGAAGCACCAAAGCGGATGGAGAGGCCGGCCTGAACCGCCTGTTGAACGCGGTGGCGGATGTCCCCGTGAACCCGGGGCGGTGGCAATTGGCCGAAGCGTCCTGCCAGCCTGCTGCGGGCTCGTGCTCCGCCGAGTACGTGCGAGGCCTGCTGGCAGATAACAACTCGCTCAGGGCCGCGCTGCCTGTCTCCTGGAAGGTGTCCTTCCCCACACTGGGCACGGCCAAGGCCAGCTGGCCCATGGATGAGACAAGAACCACCAAGCCCTTGGCGCTGGCCGCAGTGCCCGTCGCCGGTGATCTGGACCGCATCTGGATTCCCAGCTGGCAGGCCCTCAGTCCCGCGCTGCAGGATGTGAAGCTCGACCCCCCGAAGGCCGTGCCGATCCGGGTGCCCAACATCCAGTTACCCAATGGCCTGGAACAGCCCGTACCACTGCCTGCGGACATGACGGTCCCGGCCATGCGCAGCTTCACGATCAATGCACCGTTGCGCTCGTTCTATGGCCTCGCGCTGCCCGATAGCACCGCGCTGACACAGTTGCAGGTGCGTTACCAGCCGGACACGCAGCCCAAGCTCACCGCGAGCAGCTTTGCTGCCACGCTCGAAGGAGTTCTTTATGTTCAACCCCGTTAGTTCGGGATTCGTCCGCCTGTCAGCGGTCTTCGGGCTGCTGGCTGCCCCTGTTCTGCCGATGACCACCTCCGCTGAATCCATCAACCTGCAGGTCGTTCCGGCCCCGCCGCCGGCGCCGCCGGCGCACCTGGTCCGGGAGCTGCTGGAGGAAGACGCACGACGGGCTCTGGCCAATGAGCGGCTTGCCCAGGGCCATGCCGCCAGCACCAGAGCCAGCGTCTCCGCCACGAACCAACTGCAGGTGACGACAGCAGCTCCTGATTCCAATCCCGGCGACGCCAGTGAGCCTGTCGAGCCGCCGAAGCCGCGGCCACGGGCGGCGCGCCTCAAGGGCATCGTCGGCGTGGGCGGAAGTATCTCGGCCATCGTCGACGTCGATGGTCGCGACGTAATGTACCGAGCCGGCCAGCGCCTTCCGGCCATGGGCCACGATCCAGGCCTGCGCCTGGTGAAGATCGCAACCCCGTGCGCCATCTTCATTGACAACCGTCACGAAACCGAAAAGCAGACGCAGATTTCCGTGTGCTTGAACGAGGTTCACCCATGAGATCGCTGGTTGAATGGTTCCGCCAGCTGGCCCCGCGCCTGCTGGCCGAAGGCAGCCCTACCACCGCCGAAGCCGAAACGCCTTTGATTCACGACCCCGCAGACCCGGACGTTCGCCCGCCCGATGAGCCGCGCGGCGACCTGGGCACGATGAAGGACATCGCAGATCTGCATCCGCGTTTCCGGGCGCTCAAGGTCGACTGGTCCGGTCCCGACGCCGCGATCATTGCCTGCGTCGCCGAGCTGGAGGGTGACCAGTACGCCGTATTCGTTAAGCGCGGCCAACTGGATTCCGATATCTTCCGGGCCGTGCTGGAACGTGCCAAACATGCCGACCGGCACGGCCGTGGTGTCGTCATCTACACGGTGGCACCCGTCGTGCTCCTCACCCTCGTGCGCGAGCGATTGGGAGCCAAAGACCTCGCTGCCAAGCTGGTGACCGAAGGCGGTCGGTCCGCAGTCCGCACTGGCCTTCACGACTTGATCGCCTGGCAAATTCGCAACGGCGCCAGCGACCTCCACTTGAACATCGACATGACGAGCACGCTGTCCAAGGTGAGCGCGACGATCGACGGTCAGTACGTCACGCCGGCCCATCTCGTGATGCCCACCGATCGGATGCTGGAAATGGCCCACGTAGGCTGGCAAGACGTCTCCGGCGGCAATGGTGCGGTGTTCAGCACCAAGGTCGAGCAGCAGGGACGATTCTACGAGGTGATCGATGACCGCAATTACCTGTTGCGCTGGGGATCGTTCGTCGCTGACACCGGACCGTCCATTACCATCCGCGCCCTTGACCTCGATGCCAAGGTCGAATCGGTCGATTTCGCCAGCCTCGGATTCCTGCCGTCGCAGGTCGAACAGCTCGAGCGGGCGATGCAGAGCCTGGGTGGCGCCATCGTCATAGGCGGCGTACCGGGCTCCGGCAAAACGACCACCATCGGTCAGCTGATCGTGCGACTGCCCCCCACTCGCAAGAAAATGTCCATCGAAGATCCGGCCGAACAGCGGTTCCCCGGCGCACTACAGGCCAGCCTGTCCCGCAGCCACACCGACGCAGACAAGGAAGCATTTCAGGCCAAGCTGATGGCGCTCAAGAGGGCCGCCGCAAGCGACGTGTTCCTCGGGGAAATCCGGGACACGCTGACTGGCCAGGCATTTCAGGACATCACCCAGGCCGGATCGAGTTGCTATACGACGCTGCACGTGGGCGGTGCGCTCAGCATCCCGCAGCGCTTGGCATCCGTGCAGATCGGCATACCTTGGGATGTACTCGGATCCCCCCGCTTCCTGAAGCTTCTGGCTCACCAAACGCTCCTGCCGGTGCTGTGCGAGTGCGCGTTGCCGGCAAACGCCCTTTTCTCGGGAGCGGCGGACCCCATCGGGGTGCAACGGTCGGGAGATTGGTGGAGACGATACATGGCTCGCATAGAGCGACTCTACCGGATCGGCCACGACAGCATTCGCATACGGAACCCTGAAGGCTGCGCGCATTGCCGGCAAAAGGCGATTCCAGAGCTGTATGGCTATGCCGGTCGGACGGTTGTGGCCGAGATCTTCGAGCCGGGCGTGGATCCCGAGGCCCTGCGCGCCATTTCGCACGGAGATGAACTGCGGCTGCTGCAGATTTTCCAGGCGCAACGCACCGCGGCCTACGACGATCCCAACATGCATGGCAAGACCGCAATGGAATGCGCCGTTTACAAGATGAGCCAGGGGGCCATCGATCCGCGCGACCTCGAGCAGCATTTTGTGGCCTTCGCCACCCTGGACATGGAAAAGGCGCCATGAGATCTCTCCTTGGGCGGCTGCGCGTAAAGCTGGCAGCCAATCAGTTCGCTAAGCATCGAGCGGACTGGTACGACTACCTCGCGGACATGATCGCGGACAGTGCCGGACAGCGGACCCTGCTGCGCATGTTCGAAGCTGACGCCCGCCGCTACGGTCCGCGAACGGCCCGCGGCTTCCTGTCTGCGCGCTGGGCGTTCAATCTGGCCGATGGCGGCGAGCTTGGACAGGCGACCCTGGGCACGCTGCCGCAGCGGGAAGTCGCTGAACTCGCGGCACTTCAGCACAGAGGGGATGCCATTCTCGTCGAAGGCCTGCGGGACATCGCCGCGCTGGTACGCCTGACAAGAACCCTCGCCGATATTCTCAAGTGGACACTGCTGGCCGGTGTGGTTTCGCTGATCGTGTTCTGGCTCGTGGCCATGGTCGTGGTTCCCTATGTGTCGGCGCCAGAACTGCTGGCGGCCTTCCCGCCCGTGGATCAACGGTTCTACGGACCGTTTGCACGGTCGTTCTTCGCTTATGCGGAGTGGGTTCGAGAACACGGCATCATCTTGTGGCTCCTGTCGGCGGGACTTGTCATCGCTCTGCCTCTGTCCTTTCCGCACTGGGACGGCAGGATCCGACGATGGCTCGACACCTGGGGGGTATACCGCTTGTACCGTGATATCCAGGCTGTAGCTGTTGTCAGCTCGCTGGCAACGGCATTGAAGCGACGCGCTGGCGTTTCCGTGCCACTGCGCGAGGCAATCAACGCCCAGCGCGCCGGCGCTTCCCGTTGGCTCAACGCTCGACTGCAGGCAATGATCGCCAAACTCGATGATTCCACCGATGGCGCCTCGATTCTCGACGTGGGGCTGCTGGATCGCGAAAGTTATTGGTATCTCCAGGATCTGACCGATGCGCTGGGTCTGGACGTGGCGCTGCAGAAGACCCGAGCGCGGCTGGAGCGCTCCATGCTCCGCCGCATCGAGCACCGAGCGGTCGTCATCCGCTGGGTTCTGCTGCTCATATCCGTGGCCGCGCTGCTGGGCTTCCTCGCCTGGCACTATGCCGTCATCTTCGACTTGCGCAGCGCCATGTTGCTCGGCGCTTTCTAGGCCGGCGTGCCTGCGGGCCTTCCCGAAAACGCTACCCCCTCCACCGAACCCCGCTGAATCGGGGTTTTCGTATTTCTATCTCCCGCAATGGAGTGTCTTGCATGAATGCATCTTCCCAATCGCAACACCCGCGCCCGAAACTCGCCACGTCGAGCGTCTACCGGCTCAACTCGAACCTCGCGCGTCGCAACCCGGCAGCCTACCGCCAACTGGGCCAATTCAGCCTGGCCGAAGTGGTCATCGTCGTCGCGATTACGCTGCTGGCGCTCGTCTTCGGTGTTCCGGCTGTCAACGGCATCGTGACCGAAATGCGTGTACCCGCCGTCGCCGGCGAGCTGCAGCGGTTCATGGCGCGAACGAAAGTTCTTGGAGAATCCGATAACGTCACGCCCTACGCCAACATCACCACCGTCGACAACCTGATTCCGGCGCTGCAAGGCTCCTCTGTTTTCAAGGTGTCGACCACCACTGTGGCCCACCGTCTGGGTGGATCCGGCACCGGCAGCAACGGCACCATCACGCTAGCCCCGGCCGCTTTGGGCGGCGGCGCGATGGGTAGCGCCTTCTCGCTCACCCTCACCAACGTCAATGCAAAGGCGTGCCCGACGCTCGCCTCAACGTTGGCCGCGGTGTCCGAAACCATCTCCGTAAATGGAACGGCAGCCAAGACGCTGGGCAGCAACAACGAACCCGGCACCTTTGACCCGGCGACCGCGCAAGCTCTGTGCGAGAAGGGCGACTCCAACACGTTCGTCTTCGCCTCGCGGTAAGCCCGTGACCGAATGCGCTTCACCGCGTCCACGACGCGGTGAAGCGCCTACCAAAGGAACCAGATCGATGTCCCAATCTACTCGTGCTCACATGGCGCAATTCAAGCGCAGACGCCGTCAGTTGACACGAATCTTGCGCGTCTATCACAAGAGCTCCGTGTTCCGAGTTCTGTCGTCGCCTCGGGAAGATTTCGCCCGCCTCGTCGCGTTTGCCGTCGTGGTGGGAATGGTCGGCCTGTCGCACTTGGCGGTCGACAGCACGCCCAGCACCGCGTTTCTCATTGCTTTCTACGGCCTCGTCCTGCTCGCTGGCGTGGTGGCTCATCGGGTTGCTTTGCACTGGAGCAAGCGTCCCTGGACGTATGTATCGCTCCTGGACAACCTGCTGGCCCAATATGACCCCATCGACGTGACCGCCTACCAACACCTACAAGACGAAGCGCGAGAACTCGGCTCTGTTTCCCGGGCCAACGTGCCTGGTTGGCTCAAGATTGAGATCGCTCATCTCGATAAACAAGCTCCAGCTAAACAAGCTCCAGCCCACTTCTTGGACAGACAGCTATAGGACCGGCCCAGATCAGCTAAGTCCGACCCGTCAAACGAAGGAAATGCCTTGATTCCCGTCATCATCACAATCGTGGTCGCCATATTCGCGGCCATATTTGGAGCAGGCGAGATCAGCCGTGCCGTCGACGACAACGCTGCGGCCAGCACTGGACGCTACATGCTCCAAGTGCGTGGCGCGGTTGTCGACCTGCAGGTGAAGTATCAGTCCTGGCTCAGCAACGAGAACATTACTGGCGGCGACGGCGTCCCGGAGAATCTGTCCTGGGTGGGAGTCGCTGGCGGCCAAGTCGCGCGCGGTGGCGTCCCCGAATTGGTCGAGCTTGGCGTCCTGCCGGCTAACACACCACGCTATCCGGCGCTGGGCGACGCGGTGCGGTTCGCCCTTGTGCGGCAGGGCACGTGCCCCGGCGCCGACTGCCGAACGACAGCCTATGTCTATACATGTCACCCGATAAGCGCGCAGCGCAGTCAACGGCAACCCGGTGGCTGCACGGCTCCGGCAGGCTCACGCGCGCGTTATTCGCCGACGCTGTTGGCCAAGGTCATGATGTCCGCCGACGGATATGGTGGCCACGACGCGCGCGGCGGCACACAGGTGGTCGGCCCATTGGTCAATGTGCCGCGCACGTGGTTTGACTTCGGCACCGAAGTAGGACATGCGGTCGTCGCCGCAGGTCTGGATGCCACGCCGTTTGCCCAATTCGTCCGGCACGGGGAAACACGGCCCGTCACGCTGCAAAACACGCTGACGGTGGACAGGACAATCCAGACAAACCAAGGGCTGCTCCTCAACACAGCGGTCACGCCTGGTGCGGCCTGCACACCCGAGGGGCTGTACGCCTCGACGGCCGACAAGATGCTGGCCGTCTGCGTGAATGGTGCCTGGTTCTCCGCCACAGGCCATGTGGTAACCGGCGTGTACCCCAACTTGCCGAACAACGCGAAGGTGCCGTCTCTGGTCTGCCCGGCTGGCCTAACCCCCTGGCGCTATGTCTCCCTGCAGGGGCTTGGCGCCACCGTCACGGGATCTGACGTGAATGTTGCGGGCTCAGTGGGCGGCACGATTCAGGGTTCCGGCTATGTCAATGCTGCTGGCGCTGTCACGGTGAACGGCTCGTTCTCCGGCACCTTCCAGAATGCAGGGTCCAGCTACGTGCGGGTGGCCCAAACCGCGACGCTCTCGGGTGACCGCGTCATCATCACGCCAGCCGACGCGAACGCGCGTGCCGCTGTCATGCAAGGCTGCAAGAGCTAACGCCCACCTTTCAACAGGAGATAACCATGAAGTTCCGCACCATCGCGTGCTGGGGCGCGCGTGCGCTCGCCCTTGTCGGCCTGGCGCTCGCAGCGCTGGCCCATGCCCAAACTCAGGCCGATGTGCAGCTGCAGACCGACCTGCAACACATGTCCGTACAGGTGAACCAGGGCGCCCCTCTGCCCCCGGGCGGCTGCATCGCCGGATATTCCTGGCACACCGTCTATGGCGGCTGCAGGCGCGCCGAAACCCAGAGCGAGACGACTCAATGCCCTGACGGATACGTGGGAACGCAGGTGCGCTATCGCACCGCGTACATTCTGCAAGCCAATCCCGCAGACGTCGCCCATGAGGACTGGGGGCCCTGGCAGCAAAACTGCCAAGCGCCGCGCGGCGCCGGGGTCGTAGACACCGTCATCGCCAAAGCTCGGGGGGCCGAATACTCCGGCACCAACAACTTCAAGGGCACCGCAATCTCCTCCAGCACGCACAAGCAGATCTGGAAGGGGATGCAGGTGAACTACGGGACGATGTATGGCGTCACGCTGTATCGGCCCGCCGCCACGCTGACATGCCTGTGGGCGATCGGCTCCACCGCCGGAAGCGGCAACTCCACCGGCACTATCTGGAGCGGCTCGATCGCCTCGCCCGGCCAGTCGGTGACGAATGGCTATGCAGGGCACTGCCAGCTCTCCAACGGCGGCAAGACCGCGGAGCTGACTGGCAGCTGCGACAACTCGACCGGCGGCGACGCCGACATGTGCGAGTCGGCCACCCGGGTCGTGAACGTCATAGCCGTCGACGGATGCTCGGCCACAACCGAGACCCGCGAGGGCAAGCGCGTGGTGGCGACCAATTCCTACAACCTCTGCCTATAGGAGCTCCACCATGTCCATCCGACTCAAGCGCCTTCTGGCGTTTTTCGTGCTGACGCTCATGCCAGGGTTCGCGCCTGCGATGGCCAGCGGCGTCTCAGTCCAGTTGCCGCCTTCGGTAGACATCGACACTTCCCTTCTTACCGGCGACGTGCGCCTCGCATGCGAAGCATTGCTGTGTCTGTCCGGCAGTAGCCGCCCGTCCGAGTGCGGCGCTTCCCTATCCCACTTCTTCGGCATCAAGAAGAAGAAGCTCTCTGACACACTGGACGCTCGGCAGGCATTCCTCGCGCTTTGCCCGGTAGTCCGGGAATCTAGCGCGATGCAGGGATTGGCAAAGGCGCTTGCCCACGGCGCTGGTCAGTGCGACGCGAAAACGCTGAATCGAACCCTGGCCTACACCTATGGTCAGGGCGGCGATGCCGGTTACGACCGCACGGTCATCTCCGACAAGCTGCCGTCCTACTGCTCCGCGTACATCCTCCATGAGTACACCGACCTGCGCGGCGATATGCCTCGCTACGTCGGCACGCCGGAGGAGGACGGCTTTTGGGCCGAGGCGAAGGACTATGACCGCGCTCTGGCGAAGTACCAACGCGACCAGGCCGCCAAGAAGGCTGCGCGCGAGAACTACGGCGGAGGAAACTGACGATGGATTTTCCTGCACTGGCCCGCCAGTGCGCACCTGACGTCCATATCAGCACCTTGGCCGCCGTCGTGCGCCATGAATCCGCCTTCAACCCATTGGTCATCGGCGTCAACAGCAAGCCGCATCGCAGCATTCGGCCGAAGTCTCGCGAGGAGGCGATTGCGGAGGTCCGAAAGCTGATGGACCGGGGCGTCAACTTCGACGTGGGCTATGGCCAGATCAACGTGCGCAACTGGCAATGGCTCGGCGTAACGCCCGAAACCATCTTCGACCCGTGCGTAAACCTGGCCTCCGCACAGCGCGTGCTCGTGGAGTGCTACAGGCGCGCCGCGGCGTTGCACGGACCAGGGCAACCGGCCCTGTACGCCGCGTTCAGTTGTTACAACACCGGAAACCTGACCGATGGATTCAAGAATGGATACGTCGCCAAGGTCATCGCGGGCGCGGGTATGCCCGTTCCTGCGATTGTCAAGCAGGTCGCGGGAGCCGCCCGGCCGCCCGCCACCAGCGGGGTGAAGCGTCAGGATGCCTCCATGGCACCTCGGCCCGATGCCTTCGCTGCGCCTCGGCCCGACGCCTTTCACACTCCGCGCGCTGACGCCTTCACGTCACCTCGAAAAGACGCTTTCAACAGGCGAGCGGATGCCGTCTTCGGGGCACCAGTCCCCATGCGACCGGCCGCGCGCCCGCAATAGCGGCGCCCAGGGCGTTTAGCCGCTAAACGCCTCCTTCCTTGTTCTCTCGCCGTTCTGCCCCCGCAGGCTCGCGGCTCCCTTCTTCTACCACATTGCCGCCCGCACTCACGTGCTGGGTGGCGAATAGCTATTGGAGATTCCAATGTCGACCACGTCGCAACGTTCCTCGCGTCCCTTTGCCCTGCTCCCCTACTTCGCGTTGGGCGCGCTCCTGCTTGTCCACCCGGACCTGGCTTTCGCCCAGCTCGAAAAGGTGCAGGCAGCCGCGGAGAACTTCAGAGACTGGCTCTGGCTCGTCATTCCGGTAATTGCGTTGATCATCGCCGGCGCCCTGGGCCTCGCTTACTCCGCGGAGGTCATCCGCAAAGACCAGCTGATCCAGTGGGCTGGCGGCGTTGTGTTTGCCGGCGCTCTCGCCGGCGGCCTCATCAAGCTGATCTTCTGAATATGAGCGCCCCTGAAAAGGCGTCGCGCCAGCGCGGTGGGGCCGCGCCCGAGACGCCTGCCACAGCGTCGAGCGTTCCACCGAATCAGTACCCACTGTTCAAGGGAGCCACCCGCATAGCCACCATCAAGGGCGGCGTTCCGACCCGAGCCTTTGTTGGCCTGGTCTTCCTGACCGTCTCGGTCGCCATGTTCACCCTCTGGGGCTGGCTGCTCGGACCTGTCCTGTACCCGGTCGTGGCTGTGCTCAGCCGAAATGACGATCGCGCGTTCTGGATTTGGGAGCTCTGGGCAAAGACCAAGCTCTTTGCACCCAACAAACGGCACTGGGGCGCCGTTTCCCTGACCCCCACCCCATACGGCAAGCGCCGGCGTTGGTGCCGGCAGCTGGGAGATCGTAATCAATGACCCACCACGCTCCGGCGCTGCCCGCTAAAGAGCCGGCAGTCAGCAAGTATGTTCCATTTTCGCACCATGTCACCGAATCCATCATTGCCACTCGTGATTGGGAATATCTGTCGACCTGGCGCATCGACGGACGCACCTTCGAAGGTTACTCCGAAGCCGAGCAAAAGGCCTGGATCGAGGAGCTGAACAACGTTCTCCGTGGGTGGCCGAGTGGCTTCGGCCTCTGGACGCATTTGGTTCGGCGTCGTGTCTCCGAATACCCGGAAAGCAACTACCCCGACGCGTTCTCACGCGCTCACGACGCCGCCTACCGCAAGGTTTTCGATGGCAAGCCGCCGATGATCAATGAGATGTATCTGACGATCATCATTCGGCCGCAGATCGATCCCGCGCTGCAGCTGCTCTCAAAGTTCGAACGTCGCACAGCCCGTGACGCCCTGGCGTGGCAAACGCAGGCCATCGACCAGCTCGATGACATCAACCGCAAGCTGAGCTCCTCGCTCAAGCGTTATGGCCCAGAACTGCTCACCATCGTGAATCGGGCCACACCGCCCGATGAGGCCGGCAACCGCCGCGTCGGGCATTTCTCGGAGCCGGCGGAGTTCTTCGGGCTCTTGCTCAACGGCAAGATGTCACCCGTCCCCGTCGTCGACGCTCGCCTTTACAACTATCTGCCGGTCAGCCGCCAATTCTTCTCCACCCACGGGGAGCAGGCAGAAATGCGAGGCCCCGACTGGACGCGTCGTTACGTGATGCTGGAAATCCGCGAGTACTGCAATAGCACCAAGCCTGGCCATCTGAACTGCCTGCTGAATCAGCCGCACGAATTCGTGCTGTCGCAGTCCTTCGGCTCCATGTCGAAGGCCGAGGGCCTGAAAGCGCTGTCGCGCCAGATCAAGTGGCTACAAGACTCGGGCGACTATTCCACTTCGCAGATCAATGATCTCAAGACGGCGCGAGACGACCTGGCCGCCGGCAAGTTCGTCATGGGCGACCACCATGCCACCCTGCAAGTTTTCGGCGAGGATAGCGAACGCACGCTACGCGCCGCCGCCGAGCTGAGCGGCGCACTCGCCAATGACGAAGTGGTGGTCCGCCTGGTCGACCGCGCGCTCATCGCGGCTTGGGCCGCTCAACTGCCGGGCAACTGGAAATGGCGCCCACGCCCTGCCCCCATCACCTCGCTGAACTACTTGTGCTTCTCCTCGATGCACAACTACCTGTTCGGCAAGCCGGCGGGCAACCCCTGGGGACCGGCGGTGACGATGCTGAAGACCACAGGCGGTACTCCCTATTACATGAACTTCCACGCATCGCTCGCGGAAGTTGATGAGACGGGTAAACGCCGCTTGGGCAATACGTCGATCATCGGTCAGTCCGGAACAGGCAAGACTGTCCTCCTCGGCCATCTCATTTCGCAGGCTCGCAAGTTCAACTACACGGGCGCGATCTTCGACAAAGATCGTGGCTTGCAGGTCGCCGTGATGGCCATGGGCGGGAAGTATTTTTCGATGCAGCTGGGCCTGCCGACCGGCTGGAACTACCTGCAACTCGAGCCCACCAAAACGAACACGGCCTTCATGGTGAACTTGACTCGCCAGCTGGCGGCCGATGGGGGAGAACCGCCGACAATGGCTGAACAGAAGCAGATCGAGGCTGCAGTACACAAGCTGGTGGAGTATATCGAACAGCCGCAGCGACGATTGTCGACCCTGCTCCAGTTCCTCCCGTCAGCCCCGTCCGAGGGAGCCTCGCTCAGCCTGCGCGAGCGGCTGCAACGGTGGTGCACAGGCTATGAGAACGGCTGGCTCCTCGACAATGAGACCGATGAGCTCGATCTGTCACGCACGGATCTCTTCGGCTTCGACTTGACCGAGTTTCTCGACCATGGCGAAATTCGCGACGCGGCCATCACCTATCTGCTTCATCGGACCGAGAACATGATCGACGGTCGGCGCTTTGCGTACTTCTTCGATGAGGTTCAGCACCCGCTCAAGGTGCCGTACTTCCAAGACTTCATGCAGAACAAGAGCCGCACGATCCGCAAACAGAACGGCGTCTTCGTGTTCGCCACACAAGAGCCGGAGGCGATCAGCGGCAATCCCGTCGGCCGCTCGATGATTCAGCAATCGGCAACGCAGATCTTTCTGCCCAACCCGAAAGCGTCCGAGGCGGAGTACATCAACGATTTCAAGCTGAGTCCCGCCGCGTTCAAGCTGGTGCAGAAATTGGGCGAATTCAGTCGCCAGTGTCTGATCAAGCAGGGCGATTCCACGGTGACCGCGGAACTCGACCTGTCCACGTGCCCCGATTCCCTGCTGGTGTTCTCCGGCTCGGCAGACATGGCCGAGCTGGCGGAGGGGGCCATCGCAAAGTACGGGCCCGACCCCGAAGTCTGGCTGCCCCATTACCTCACGCTCGCCCGAGAGGCGACAAGGAGCTAACCATGTACCGTGCTAAGCAACCTTGGCGGCGCTACGCCGCCTTCTCCCTCGCGTCAGCCATGCTTTTCAATGCAACGACGGCAACGCACGCCAGCGGCGGCATTCCCGTGGTCGACGGTGCCAGCATCGCCGATCGTGCGGTCAAGCATGCGGAAACTATGCTCAAGTATGCCGAGCAGATTGGGGTGCTCAAGGATCAACTCGACAACCAGCGGCGGCAGCTCGAGTCGATCACTGGCGTACGCAACCTGGGCGATATTCTGAACAACCCGGCCATCCGCTCCGCGCTTCCAGTCGATGCCCGGGTGATCCTGCGCCAAGCCGAGAGCGGAGATTTCGAAGCTATCCTGCGGCGCATCGAGCGAGAGGAACGCCTCACAGGCAACTACGAGACCGACCGCAAGAATCTCGACAACCGTGCAGAGCAGCTGGCGCTGCGCAGCCAAGCCATGAGCGAACAGATCCAGAAGGGCATGACGGCCCGTATGCAACAGATCAACCAGCTGCAGGCGCAGATCAACATGACGCAGGATCCGAAGGCCATCGCCGACCTGCAGGCCCGCCTGATGGTTGAACAGGCGAATGTGCAGGTGGACCAAACCCGCGCAGACATGTTGCAGCGTCAGCTCGAAGCGGAAAAGGCTCTGCTGGAGGCTCAGGCCGAAAAAATCGCTGCGAGTTCTCTTAGCATCGACGCGATCCACGCGCCGCTGCCGGGAGTACGCTAATGGCTGGGTCTTCGGTCACCCTTACAAGCTTGGGGGGCATTGCCAACTGGGTTGACGAATCGGTAACCACCATGCTGACCGGCGTTGTGACGCCAATGGTGGCCTCGATTACCGAGAAGATTATGCCGGTCGTTGCCGTCGGCTTGTCCATCTCGCTCATCTGGTACGGTTGGCTCATCATGACGGGGGCCATTCAGACGCCAGTATTGGAGGCTGCTCGGCGTGTCGCCACTATAGGAGTAATCGTCGGCATTGCTGGTGCTGGCGGTCTGTATCAACAACAGATCGCTGGCGTCATGTTGGATCTGCCGTCATCCGTTGCACAGCTGTTCACTGGCTCTCAGAAAACGCCTTCAGAGATGATGGACGAGGCGGCCAACAAGGGCGCTGAGATTGGCACCCGCATTCAGGATCGTGCGCCTTCTGGCGTTGGCAACATCGGCAGAGCCTTTGGCTTCTGGGTCATCGCATTGCTCATCGCGATCATCTCGGCATTCATGAGCGCCGTCGGGATGATTGTGCTGATCACCGTAAAGGTGGGCATGGGCATAGTCGTGGTGCTCGGGCCGTTATGCATCCTGGCCCTGCTGTTCGAGCCGACGCGAGACTTCTTCAAAGGGTGGCTGCGCCAGGCCATGTTCTATGCAATTTACGCCGGCCTATTCTTGTTGATCTTCATGTTCATCATGGGTATGTTCGGCATGTTGCAGAAGGGACTGCTTGATCTCACGAAAGCGGACCAGATCAATGTTTTCTCCATGTTGACAGCCATCGTATTGTTCGGACTGTGCGCGAAGCACATGATGGCTCAGGTGGCTGACGTCGCACGTGCGATCACCGGAGGTAACGGCAGCGGAACATCTGTGCCCTTTCTAGGCAAGTTGGGGTAACATACACTTACCATTGGTGCGGTTACGCCTTCTGATTGCTGAACCGATGAATTGATGAGGTTCTCTAATGGCTCCACTTACTCCTCTGGGCAAGCCCCTCTCGCAACAGCCCCTCGTGGGTGAGCATGTCGCGACCGGCTCCACGCTTCATGGCGTGTCCGCCGAGCAGCCTGTAACCGCCTGGCAGTGGGTGAGCCTCGCCCGAGCAACCTGGACGTGGATCATCCGGCCTCTGTGGTACATGTTTTTCAAATGGCCGAGCAAACTCTTACTGCCCCCGCCGCTCACGGATGCTGAATACGAGGAGGAGCGGCGTCGTGCCGTAGAGGAATGGTACGCACGCCGACAGAGAGAAAGAGATGCTGAATACGAGGAGGAGCGGCGTCGGAATCGCGGCTGGTGATCCATCGTCCGGCCAGCGTTCATTGATCGCTCGCCGGATGTGTATTGTTGGAACTTCTCTTCAGGGCACAGCATTCGCTGTGCCTTTCTATTTCCGCTCGGTGCTAGCCGGGCTCCCCTGATCTAACCCCCCTTTTTCTTCTCTACGGAGAATCGATGAAGCACGCCTACGTGGCCGCGCTTGGCGCGGCTCGCCCTATTTCGTCCGTACGGTTCGTACGTCCGCCCGCCCCGCTTTTCAGTTGGCTGGGAGGTTGCCATGGCCGCCGATGACCCGAAGCTTTCGCTCCAGCAGGAATTGGAGCGCACCCGAGGACTCGAACGGGATCTGCTGACCGAGCTGCTCACGTCGAGGCGCGCTGCTTGGCGCGTCGCGGTAGGCTCTTTCGTCATTGCCATCCTTTCCGCCGGAGCGCTCGCCTCCATCTTCCCTTTCCAGAAACCCCCGCTGCCCTACGTCGTACGCGTCAACGATGCCACAGGCGAAATCGAGCACGTCACGCAGCTGGGCAACGGCAAGGAGGACTACGGCGAGCGAATGGACAGGTATTTCATTCAGCAGTACGTCCTGGCATGCGAAAGCTACGACTGGAACACCATCCAGAACGCCTACGACCGCTGTGGCCTGTTCAGCGCGCCCGACGTGCAGCGCGCCTACTTCGCCAAGTTCCAGGACAACCCGAAGACGGGCCAAGAGGCACTGGACAAACGCTACGGGAAGCACACACGCATCATCGTGAGTGTTCGCAGCATCACACTCGGCCCCAATCGCAGCGCCACCGTGCGCTTCACTCGAAAACTGGAAGGCTCCGACGTGTCGCCAGCGCCGGAGCAATTGGTGGCCACGCTCGCCTATCGATATGTCAACGCCCCGATGACAGAGAGCGTACGCCGCGAGAATCCCCTGGGCTTCCAGGTCATCACCTACACCACCGACGTCGAAACACTGAGGTAATCGCCATGAATAAAGAGCAGATCAACGAGCTGGCCCGTCGCCTGGAGAACGCTCACCGCCTCACGCCTGCAGAGCAAGCTGCCCTGTACCGCGATCTCGAACGCTACGCGAAGGTCGATCTTTACGGTGCCGATCGCCTGGTCAAGGACCACATGCGCAAGGACGCAGACTTTCGGCTGCCCAGCATCGTGGCGGCGGCCAACCGGATCGCGAAACACTTCGAGGAGCGCATTCGGGAAGCGCGCCGGCCGATCGAAATGTACGGCGAGCGGGATCGCCAGATTCGCCAGCCCGAGGACGGCCGCGAATACCGTGGCCCCGTGGTGGGCACCACGCCCAACTGCCTCATCCAGCTGGACCGCGACACGGGCGACTTTATCGTGCACGCGCGAAACTCGTTGAATCGGTCGTTCGAGCTGACGGGTCAAGAAGAATCGCTCTCGATCAGCTATCCCTTCAAGGCCGTGGGCGGCGTGGGCCTGGTCCGCGATCCCGCGCGCGACAAAGAGATGGGAGTCGGCCTGGAGCATGCGCACAGCCGCACCCACGAGCACAACCACGGAATGGAATACAGCCGATGAACACTCGCCTGAAAGCGTTGGCCGCGGCGGTGCTTGCGGCCGCGCTCTGCGGCGCCGCCCCACCCGCATGGGCGCTGGACCGGCCGCAGGCCTCGCCGAAGGATCCGCGCATCCGCTGGACCGATTACGACCCGGCAGACGTGATCCAGGTGGACACCACCTTGGGGGTAGCCACCCAAATCCAGCTCAATGACGACGAAGAGTATGTGACGCATGGTTTCGGCGACTCGGCCGCCTACGATTTCCAGCAAATCGGCAAGCACCTCTTGCTCAAGCCCATCGTGGAACAGGCCGACACCAACCTGCTGTACATCACCACGAAGCGCACCTACTCCTTTCTGCTCAAGTACGCCAAGGAGCGCAAAGGGCGAGAAGTGTTCCGGCTCGTGCTGCGCTATCCGGACGCCGAGCACGCCAAGACGGTGCAGCAACAAGAGCGGGAGCATGTGCAACGGGAGTTGGCCGCGGCTGACTTGGCCATCAACTGGCAGGGATACACCATGAGCGGCGACACTGGCATTGGACCCGAGGCGGCTTGGGACGATGGTGCCCAGACTTGGCTGCGTTTCGCACCGGGTCAGGATCTTCCGACGGTCTACTTCGTGGACGCCGACGGCAACGAAGTCATCGCCAATCGCCACATGGAAGGCAATCGGACGATCGTGTTGCATCGCGTCGCCAAGCGCTGGCATCTTCGATTGGGCGACCAGGTCGTGGCGGTTCACAACGAGGGCACGCTCTCTGCCCGCTCGCTGTCGACGGGAACGGTATCGCCGGCAGTGGAGCGCGTGCTGCTGGAGGAGCCGAAACCATGAGATTCTTCAGACGCCGGCGCGCCGCGCGTAAAAGCATCGACGCGGTCGCCGAAATTGAACGACAACAGGCGCATATCGAGGGGCGTGGCGCACCAGACCTGCAAGGAGCCGCTCGTCCGACGGCAGCTGGTGCCAAGGCGTTCTTCTCATTGGTAGTGCTCGGTGGCATATTACTGGCGGGCACCGCGATATGGCGTGCCATGATTGCCAGTCCGGATGGCAGCACCCAACTGGATGCTGTGGCGCAAGCCAAGATAGAGAACATCCTGCCCAAGCTCAAGCTGCCCGAGGACAAGCCTGCGCCGCCACCGCCGCCTCCACCTGAGCCGAATCGAGCCTCTCTCCCTGACCTGACTGCTCCGCCGCCGGCGACCGGCAACCTGGGCAGCCTGGTGCAGTCCGTGGTCGAGGATCCCGTCGTCAAGCGCCGCCTGACGAGCGGTCTGCAAGCCGGGAAGGACGGCCAGGGTGAACGCCGACAGCAGGCTCCGACCCAGGCAGCCACACGCGAACCGGACAGCGGCCCCATGTCCGACCGGCTCAAGCCCATGAAGCTGACCGCCGCTCGAGCCGGCACGCTCGGCAACCGCGACCTGCTCATTACGCAGGGAACAATGATCGACTGCGTCCAGGACACCAGGTTCGTCAGCGCCCAGGCGGGCATGATCACCTGCTACGCGCCGCACGACGTTCGCTCAACCAGCGGCCGTGTCGTCCTGATCGACGAAGGAACGAAGTTCATAGGCTACCAACAGGGTGTGCTGTCGCAAGGGCAGCCTCGCATTGGCGTGGTCTGGTCCCGGCTGGAGACGCCCAAGGGCGTGGTGATCCACCTGGATTCGCCGGGCACTGGCGCGCTGGGTGAAGCCGGCCTGGATGGCCACATCGACACGCACTTCGCCGAACGCTTCGGCGGCGCGATTTTGGTCAGTCTAATCAGCGACTTCGGCGCCTGGGCTTCCTCTCGTGGCGACAACAGCAGCGGGTCGATTCGATTTGATTCGACGGGCGACGCCGCGCGGGACGCCGTCAGCACAGTGCTGGACAACTCGATCAACATCCCGCCGACGCTGTATCGCAACCAGGGCGGGCGCATCGGTATCTACGTGGCCCGGGATCTGGACTTCAGCTCGGTCTACGCCCTGCGCCCTGTGTCGCGGTAGGTCGCCAAACACCCTTTGACCACCTCGCTGGCCTGCCGCGTCCCGGCCAGCACCTTCTATTCTGATCACTATGAAAGACTCCCATAGCGCTCCGCCCGCTGTGGCGGTGGCCAACGACATTGCATTGCGCCAGCTGCTGCGCCCGGTCGCCCACTACATGGCGGACGATGCGGTGCGCGAGATCACGATTCCGCGCCCCGGCCTCATTCTGACCCGGCAGAACGGCCGCTGGCACGAGCACGAAGACGCGGCCCTCACGTTCGGATACTTGGACGCCCTCGTGTCCGCCATGGCCAGCTACAACAACGTGAACTTTACCCCCATCATGTCCCTGGTGCTGCCGGATGGGGAACGGGGCCAAGTTGCCAGGCCTCCAGCCGTCATTGATGGCACGTTGTCCATCAACATTCGCAAGCACAGCAGCCTGGTCAAGACGCTCGACGAGCTGCAGGCCGAAGGCGCGTTCGAGAAGTGGGTGGACGTCAGCGGCGGCGGCGATCACGCAGCGGCGGCGGTGACCCCTCAAGATCGGAAGCTGCTCGAGCTCAAGCAGCAACGGCGCATGCGCGAGTTTCTGGAACTTGCCGTCAAGAGCTGCAAAAACATTATCGTGGCCGGCAAGACCGGATCGGGGAAGACCACCTTCGCGCGTAGCCTGATCGAATGCGTGCCGGTCACGGAACGGATTCTGACGATCGAGGACGTGCACGAACTGTTCCTGCCTAACCATCCGAATCGCGTTCACATGATCTACGGCACTGGCGCGGGGCGCATGTCGGCCACCGACTGCATTGCAGCCGCAATGCGCAGTTCGCCAGATCGCATCTTCCTGTCCGAGCTGCGCGGTCCAGAAGCCTGGGACTACCTGAACGCGCTCAATACGGGCCACCCTGGATCGGTAACCACGACCCATGCCAATAGCGCAGCCGATACGTACAGCCGTGTAGCGCTGTTGGTTAAGCAATCCATAGCCGGTAATGCCATGGATCTCGACACGATCCTGCGCTACTTGCATTCGACCTTGGACATCGCGCTCTACTTCGCTGACTACAAGCTCGTCGAAGTCTATTTCAACCCCGGCGCCAGCGCCGGCCTTTGATTGTCCCTGCCCTCGACGCATCCGCGTCGTCCCGCATTCCCCGGAGACTTCCATGACCCACGCGAACCGCCAACGCGGCGCGCAGGAAGCGCGCACCCGCATGGCGTACAGAATCATGCAGCAAGTGTACGAACGTGGCCAAGCCGAAGGCCAAACGCTCGAGCAAATTCATCTCGCGATCCGCGACGCCTATCCCTGGGGCGAGCGCCGCGCCTGGCCGTACAAGGCCTGGCTCCTGGCTCGCCGCGAGTTCTACGAAAGACACGGCCTGCCGCTGCGGCCGCGCGCCTCGATCGCTGAAACGGTGCAGGAGGATGGCGCGTGAGCGGCCCGAGCTGGACAAATCCTTTACCCGGTAAGAATCTGCTGCAGCACAAGGGGCGGCCATGAGCATTGAAGCAACAAAATGGGCCAGGTTGGCCAACGTCGAAAAATCATCGTCCAAGCTCATCCTGCTGAACCTCGCCATGTTGGTGCGCTACGACGCAGAGGAATGGACCGTGTTTGCCTCGATCGAGTACCTGAGCAAGGTCACCCACCTGAATCGCAAAACGGTTATCGAAGCGCTGGGCCGGTTGCGCAAGCTGGGCGCCATTCAGGATACCGGACACCGTACGGGCGAGAACCGCAGCTGCATCGTCTATCGATTGTGTCCCAACGCCGTGCCGCTCGTGGGCCTGCCCCCTGCATTCGGTGTAAACGCAGGCAATGTCAGTGCGTCAACGCAGACCGAACCAGACGATGGCGGAGCCGGGCCAAGCAATGAACCCGATGGAGAGCCTGACCACGACCGCCGAGTATCCGAGGCGGTCACGCCTGCGGAGATAGCGAGCGCGGCGGCCGAAGAGGTGCACGAGATAGGATGCGCCGCGGTGGCCACAGGCGTGCGGCAGGCGCTTGTCAAGACAGATCATGAACCTACGGCTGCAGAACGACCTGGCCGGCTCCGGCATGGCCAGCACGCAGCCGCCGCCGGTGCCGCACCCACGCGGCTGCCCGCGGGATGGACACTGCCAGAGCGCTGGCGCGTTTGGGCAGCGCGCGAACGGCCGCACTGGAATCCGGAGAAGATCGACGCCATGGCGGCCACCTTCGCGGCGTACATGCGTTCACGCCCTGGTGACGCTGGCATGTCGTCGGACTGGTTCGAGTCGTGGCGGCTTTGGGTCTTCCGGGAATGGGAGCCCAAGGCTTCGCGCACTCCGTGGCATGCCACCTGGGGCGGCATTGTCGCCAAAGGCAAGAGCCTCGGACTGAGCATTCGCCCGAACGAGCCGGAAGCCTGGTTCAAGCAGCGCGTATTCCAAGCTGCCGGCATGCCACCGCCGCACTGAACGTTATCCACAGCATGGACCAATTTTGGAACTAGTCCCAAATTCGGGCCAGGCCCAAAAAGGTCTTTCGCCCGGCCCAATTTTGGCAGCGGCCAGGCCCAAAAACGGCCTGATGCTAGTCCCAAAAACGGTACTCAATAGGTATTTATAGGTTTTATAGGTTTGAGAGAGAGTCGCGCGCGAGGCGCCGGCCGCAAATTGAGCGCCGATCCGCCTACCCCTCCGGTCGCTTCGCTCCCTTCGCCCCGCCGCCTGCGGCGTCGGCCTGAAACCCATAGGTTCAGTCCCCCTCCCCGCCGGCGCTGCGCGCCGCCGGGCGGGGGAAAGGTAGCCCCCCTGGGCGCTGGCGAGCCGATGGCCTCGCCGCGCCCTGCCCACAACCGCCTTTTCCCGTAGCCTCCAAGGCGGCCTGCCAAGGCCCCTGCGATTCGGCCAGGCACGACGTTGTACGTGGCAATCCCAAGAAGGCGAGTCCCCATCCCGGCGGCAACACCGGCCGGCGGGATGGGGATGCATGGCCCCCAAGCGCGGGGGCATGCTGCCCCCCTGGCCGGCCGCCTGTCGGCGGCCGCGCTTCCGACCCCCCGGGGGAACCGCAACGGTTCCCCCACGCCCGCAAGCGGGCGCGGCTCCCCCTCCTGTCAACCCCGTATCCAGCCCGGTTCCCCCGGGCATTTCACCATGCAGAAAAGAAGCACTCCTCCTGACGGCGTGCACGTGGACATCGTTCGGCAGCTGAACGCGCTTGAGCATGCTGAGCAGCACGCCAGAATCCGGGCCCTGTTACCGGTGATTGACCACCTTGTCAGCGTCGGCGTGTCACACGCCGCGATCGTTTCCACGTTGGCGAACGCCGGCGTCCCGATGACAAGAGGTGCCTTGCGAAAGGCGCTCTATCGCTGGCGCAAACGGCAGGCGGCGGAACCCGCGTGCATGCCTTCGCCTGCCATTTCCGCCCCATCGCCACCCGTCCCTGCGCTGCCGACACCCACGGCTGCCACTACCGGCGGCGGCCTCATGAGCAAGGCTGACCTCGTCCGCCTTCGCACTTCCAACGACATTGACCTCAACGAGCTGGCCGAGATCGGCCGGCAGAAATAGGAGTAAGCCCCCATGAACGAAGCCATTCTGGCCACCCAGACCCCGCTGAAAATCGCCGTCCTCAACTACTCCGGCACCGTCGGCAAGACCACAGTCACGAGCCACGTGCTCGCCCCGCGTATCCAGGACGCGGAAATCATCGCGGTGGAATCCACCAACGAAAGCGCGGCTGATCTCGGCCTGGACGTCGAACAGATTCGCGGTGGCCATTTCGGCCGCCTGTTTCGCAAGCTGCTGATGGCCGAGGCCGCCATCGTCGACGTGGGTGCTTCCAACATCGAAGACTTCCTGACTGAACTGGTGAAGTACGATCAGGCACACCTGGAGATCGACTACTACGTGCTGCCGGTGATCCCGCTGGGCAAAGCCCAGCGCGAAACCATCAAGACGATCCAGGCTTTGGCCGAAATCGGTGTTCCTGCGGAGCGCGTGCGCGTGCTCTTCAATCGCGTTGACGCCGATGTGAAGGAGGAATTCGCCGCGATATTCGGTTACGCCAGGAAGGCCGGCGGTTTCGTAGCCAACCCGGAGGCCGCCATCTTCGAGAACGAAGTCTTCGACCTCCTGGGCAACAAACGCACGACCATCAAGGAAATTCTGTCCGACCAGAAGGACTACCGGCAGGCTCTGCGGGAAGCGGCCCGCGACGACGTCAAGCTGATCTCGCACCTGAGCGACATGCACGCCCTGCAGTCGCTCGCTCGGCCCGTCGATCGCCAGCTCGACCGCGCCTTCAATGCGCTCCTCGCGTAGGAGGCCGCCATGTCCGATACGCAAATTGGCGGGCCGCCTCCTGCCGTGCCCGCACGCAGCAAGGTGGAGCTGCTCTACCAAGAAATCCTCCGGGAGAGCCACCAGCTTGTCGGGCGCATGGAGTTGCTGACGCAGCGCCAGGAGGAGATGCAGCAATCGCTGCAATCGCTACCGGCCGTCATCCGCCGGGCGGGACAGGAAGCCGCCAGCCAGGCGGCGGACCAGTCCACCCGCTCGATGTTGGAGGCTGGCCGAACGATTGCGCATCTCACCGGCGAACTGCGCGTGACCAGCCGTGCCGCCGCGTCCGCAGTGCCGGCCGTCGCTTGGCGCACGGGCTTGCTCTGCATGGCAAGCGCGTTCTTCGGAACCGCGCTCTGCACGACGCTGATCATGCTTTTCAACCATTCCTGACCAATGTTCCGGCCGGCGAGGCTCCGAAGAGCCCGCCGGCATCACATGCCACCTCGTGGCCCGTCCTCAAGGAAAACCATGGCACCGTACACCCGACGGCGAATCATTCGCTTCGCCATCCTCTTTCTGCCCTTGACCTTCTGGCTGCTGACCGCCAAGGTGATGTCGGGCGTTCCCTTCAGTCAAATCACATGGCTGGTTCTGTCCAACTGGATCATTGCCACCCCGTCCCATATCCTGCTGATTACTGCGCCTGTCGTTGGGCTGATCTTGGCAGTGAGCCTGGCCATCGCTCTGAAGCGCCATTCGAAAAAGAAGGGATTCGACGGAGCGGGATACAAGATCCACATACGCGGCACCAAGGTGGTCCCGATCAAGAAACTGCGCAAGCTGTGCCATGAACAGGGAGTTCAACAGATCAATGTGGCAGGCGTGCCGATGCCCACACGCGTCGAGAACCTCCATATTCTGCTGAACGGCGCAACCGGCAGCGGCAAATCAGTCCTTTTGAGAAACTTGGTTTTTTCCGCACTGGTTCGCGGTGATCGCATCGTCGCCGTCGATCCCAACGGAGACCTCTACAGCAAATTTGGCCGCCCCAGCGACGTCCTGCTCAATCCGTATGACCAGCGCACCCAAGGTTGGTCGTTCTTCAACGAGGTTCGTGCTGACTATGACTGGAAGCGCCTGGCACTGAATGTTGTGCCGTTGGGCAAGGATGCCCAGGCGGAAGAATGGAACGGCTACGCTCGGCTGCTACTGCGTGAAACCGCACGCAAGCTCTACGAGTTGGGCACGCCGTCCATTGATGAATTGTTCCGTTGGACAACCATCGCCTCGGACAAGGATTTACGCGCCTTTCTGGCAGGCACGCTTGCGGAATCGTTGTTCGCTGGCTCGTCCGAGGCCAACAAAGCGCTCACCAGCGCCCGCTTCGTGCTGTCGAAGTATCTGGCGGAACACTGCTCCATGCCAGCAGGCAAGTTCAGCATCCGAGACTGGATGGAGACCGGCACGGGCAGTCTGTTCATCACCTGGCGCGAGGACATGAAGGAGGCAATGAAGCCGCTCATCTCGTCGTTCGTCGACGTGTTCTGCTCCGCCCTCCTTTCGCTGCCTGAAGACCAAGCCCGCCGCTGGTGGCTCGTTATCGACGAGCTCGGCTCGATGGAGAAGATGGCCAGTCTCGAGGACTTCCTCACCAAGGGGCGAAAAAACGGAGGCCGGGCTGTGGCTGGGCTGCAGTCGGTTTCGCAGCTTGACGACATCTTTGGCGAGAAGATGTCGCAAACGCTGCGGGCCAGCTTCCGTTCGCTGGTCGTGCTCGGTGGCTCCAAGACCGACCCCGAAACGGCGCAGGAAATGTCCAAGGCTCTTGGCGAGCACGAAGTCGCGCGGCCTGAGTATACGGATAGTCGCAACCCGGGAAGCGCACGCAGCACAAGCGAACGCATGGAGCGCAAGACCGAACCCGTCGTGACAGCCGCACAAATTCAATCCTTGCCTGATCTCTGGGGCTGGATCGCTTTCGCGGGTGACCGGCCGATCGCAAAGTTCAAGCTTGAGCCCGTCAACTTCGCCATTCGGCATGCCCCCTTCATTGAGGCCAAGCGTGCGGGCGCTCACGGAGCTGCGCATCCAGCACCCAGCGAAGCTCGAGCTTGGTGGCAGGCAGAACTGCCTGAAGATCCCACGATCGCCGCCTAATGTTGTCGCACTGGCCGCCAGCCACCTGGCGGCCTTCTGATTTGGAAGCGAAATGATCTCTCTCAAGACGATTCACCGCAGCGCCGCCACCAAGGCGTCGCACTACTATGCCGACCAGAAGGACGACTACTACAGCCGTGACGGCGCGGCTGCCCAGTGGCAAGGCAAGGCCGCCCAGGCGTTGGGGTTGAGCGGCGTTGTGGATCCGGCCGACCTGCAACGGGCTTTGCGCGGCGAGTTCGGGCCGGGCGTGCGCCTTTCCCGATCCGTTCGTCATGATGCCAAGGCTCGGGCCGCGCTCGACATGACATTCTCCCCGCCCAAGAGCGTGAGCATTCAGGCTCTCGTCGGCAAGGACGGCTCCGTCATCGAGGCACATGATCGAGCGGTGAGCAAGGCGCTCGAATTCTTGGAGAAGGAGTTGGTGCGCGCCCGCCAGACGGAGAAAGGCGTGACCACGATGGAGCGGACCGGAAATGCCGCCATCGCCAAGTTCCGCCATGAAACCGCGCGGCCGACGCACGGAGCATACTCCGACCCCCAGCTTCACACGCACGCCCTGGTCCTGAACATTACCCAACGTGCGGACGGCTCCTGGACCGCCATGTCCAATGATGATGTCTATCGCCTGGTGTCGCTCGTGCAGTCCATCTACTCGGCCGAGCTGGCCACTGAACTGGAGCGGGTCGGGCACGCCATTCGATATGAAGGCAAGAACTTTGAGCTTGCCCACATCTCCCGTGAGCAGATTGAAGCGTACTCGAAGCGGTCCCAGGACATCAACGCCGAGCTGGCCGCCCTCGGCGAAAGTCGCGTCACGGCGAGCCCAAAACTTAAACAGACGATTGCGCTCAAGACGCGCAATGACAAGGCTCCCGAGATCACGCGAGAGGAGCTGCAGGCGGACTGGAGCCGACAAGCCACGGAGATTGGCATTGATTTCGAGGCGGGCAAGGGTGAGCCGAAGAAGTCCAGGGAGTTGTCCGCCGAAGCTGCCGCGCTCATCGCTGACAATGCGCTGCACTGGGCGATCAAGCACCATACCGAGCGGGAATCGGTGGTCAAGGGCCGGGATCTGCTGAAAACTGCACTGGGGCGCGCGACCGGCACCGGTATTCGACTGGCCGACGTGAAGTCGGCTGTCAAGCGCTCGCTGGACAAGGGTCACCTCGTGTTGGGGACGCTGGAGTACCGCATGGCTCGAAGCCACGATGGTGCCGCGTTGACCCGGGCAGCCTGGGTCAACCAGCTGGTGAAGGACGGGCTGACCAAGAAGCAGGCCGAGGCCAAGGTGCGGCGCTCCATCGCCACCGGCGAGCTTGTGCCGAACGGCGCCAAGTACACCACACAGAAGGCGCGGGAACGGGAAAAGCGCATTCTGCAGATCGAACGAGAAGGACGCGGCCGCGTCAGGCCCATTCTGCAGGCTGAGGCAGCCAAGGCCGCACTGGCGGAACGCGGCCTGAAGCCTGGCCAATTGGCTGCCGCTGAACTGATTCTGGGCACAGCGGACCGCTTTGTCGGCGTCCAAGGCCTGGCTGGAACCGGCAAGTCCCACATGCTCGCCCAGGTAAAGGAGGCGGCTGAAGCCGCGGGATTTACCGTCAAGGCCGTTGCGTCCTACGGCAAACAGATCCAAGCGCTGCGCGAGCTGGGTATGGAAGCGCGCACCCTCGCGTCGGTGCTGGAGGCACACCAGCGCGACCGCTTCAAATTGGATCCGAATACTGTCCTGGTGATTGATGAAGCGGGGGTCGTGCCGGCGCGGATCATGGAACGGCTGATGCAGATGGCCGAGGCCGATGGCGCCCGCATCGTCATGCTGGGCGACACGGGCCAAACCAAGGCGATCGAGGCCGGGCGCCCCTTCCATCAATTGCAGAATGCCGGGATGGCCACCGCCGTGATGGGCGACATCATCCGCCAAAAAAAGGTCGAGCTGAAAGAAGCAGTGGAGCTTGCCGCCCATGGGAAGGCTGTTGAAGCCTTGGACGTCCTGGATGCCAAGCTCCAGGCGGTGCACGCCATCAAAGACGATGCGTCGCGCTACGACAAGATCGCCACGGAGTACGCGGCGCTGACCGCCGATGAGCGCCGAGAAACGCTGATTATCACCGGCACCAATGATTCCCGGAACGCGCTGAACGAAGCTGCCCACCAAAAACTCGGGCTGGCCGGCCGCGGTTTCGAGTTCGACCTGCTCACCCGCCGGGACACGACGCAGGCCGAGCGACGGGTGGCGAAGTATTACGTTTGCGACGACATCATCCAGCCCGAACGAACGTACAAGACGGGAAACCTGCAGGAGGGCCAAATGTATCGGGTTATCGGGACCGTTGCCGGCAAGCGGAACGAACTGGAGGTCGAGCACGTCGCCACCAAGGTTCGAACGACGTTAAATCCTGCGCGGGCGACGAAGATCTCCGTCTATCAGCCCTTGCGTGCGGAGCTATCCGCCGGAGACTGGGTGCGGGTGACGCGCCATAACGCGTCGCTCGACCTGGCCAACGGCGCGCGCTTGGAGGTCGTCGCGGTCACGCCCACGACGGTCACGGTCGCCGGCAGCGGCCGGCGTCTGGTGCTGGACGCCGCGACAGCCCCTTTGCACCTGGACCGCGCTTACGCCACCACAAGCCACAGTGCCCAGGGCCTGACCTGCGATCGCGCTTTGATAAACGCTGAAAGCTTCAGCCGCACCACCCAGCGTGACGTGTACTACGTGGCCATCTCCCGAGCTCGCCACCAGACCGAAATCTTCACCGACAACTTCGCCAAGCTGCGTGGCGTGGTGAATCGGCTCGAGGAGAAGACCGCGGCGCTGGATATCGGCCTGGAAGCGACCCGACCGTGGCGGCGCCAAGAAAAGGCTGCATCCATGGAAATCGGCGGAATTATGTAGCAAACGCACAAATTCAGAAGCCCGCAAAATCGCGGGCTTTGTGCATTTAATGAGGGGCTGAATCCATCGCAGTCAGTATGTCCTCTGCGAAATAGGCTTGTCCCCGTCTTGGCAAGCCAAGCGGCGGGCGCGAAATGGATAGTGGCTGCTGCCCCAGCCACGTCATGAAATGAGTTTGTAGCGAGTGCGGCATATCCTCGATGTAGACAATGGCCCCAGACAGTGGCTTGCCAAGTTCATCAACCGGCAGCCAGGCTGCAACTGCCTGACCTGACCAGTTCAAGCTATCTACTTGGCGCAGCAGGATGCCAGTGGCTGGCGCACTCGCCGGTACGGCTTGGCGACAAGCTGTGTCATCCATATCGACCAGGGCATTAATCGCGTCCGTCAGTGCGCTCGGAGCCGCATAAGACACCGACAGCATCCCATGCTTCTCCTTTATGTCCAGCCAATGAAAGCCTTCTCGTAGTTCGCCTTGAATCAGCACATCGACATTGGTGCACAAGGAAGAAATGGCCGACAGCCAGCTATCCGGTACGCTGTTATCGACTACTCGCCCGGCTTTGAACTGCCAAGAATAATGCCGATGAATGTCTTCACGCTCCATGCGATCTCCTTTGAAGCCGACGATGCTTACTGCAAAAGCTGGCCTACTGTTCGTTGTACAACGTCGGCAATTTCTCGCTTCCAGGCGGGAGCTTCATGTGTTGGTCGCAGGTTGCCGCATTGTTCAAGTAGCTCTCGAATGAGGGCAACATCCACTTGTCCCGAAACAAACAGCGCTTCAAACACGTCTTTGAACTGCGCCAAGGTAATCGGGATGATGTCCAGCCGCATTTTCTCATCGGTATTGGTGTACCAGATACCAATACGGAAGGTTTCAGCAGCGTTGGAGTCGATTCTGTTGGCGATGAACAAGCCGTAGACTGGTTTACCGGACTGCTCTTGGTAGAGCGCCACGAGGTCCGCCACATGGCGTCTTACCGGCTCTCCTTCCGCCGCTTCCTGGCGCGAGTTAGCCGTCAACGTGACTTCCACCACCAGTACAAAATCATCGAACTCGAAGATCAGATCCGGGCCATTGCCTGGAGCAGTGCCTACCGGCAGGAAATCCTGATCGATCTTGAAGCGGCGAGCCTCATAGGGTTTGTTGGCCAAGCTGTTGATAGCCAGGAAGGCTCGCCACAGCACCCACTCGAAATATGCTGGAGCCTCGGCCTGTGGTACTTCAATCTCTTCGCCATTAGAAAGAATCTTCCTGTTGCGGCGTGTGATGATCAGTTCCATGTAAGCAGCGATCTCTTCCCACACTGCTGCTTGCTGGGCTGCGTAGGTGAATTGCCCCGGGAATCGAGGAGGCTGTTTGGTTAAAGTACAGCGTTCATCGGCACAGAGTCAGAGTTGGTACGGAGATAGCGTTCTTCAGCCTGCGCAGGAGGAATATACCCGATGGACCCGAGC
>NZ_CALSFU010000014.1 GCF_943737005.1 Achromobacter sp. Marseille-Q4962
TCCGCAAGCTGCTGGACCAAGGCCAGGCGGGCGACAACGTGGGCATTCTGCTGCGCGGCACCAAGCGTGAAGACGTCGAGCGCGGCCAGGTGCTGGCCAAGCCGGGTTCGATCACGCCGCACACGGACTTCACCTCGGAGGTGTACATTCTGTCCAAGGAAGAGGGTGGGCGCCACACGCCGTTCTTCAACGGCTACCGTCCGCAGTTCTACTTCCGCACGACGGACGTGACGGGCACGATCGATCTGCCCAAGGACAAGGAGATGGTGCTGCCGGGCGACAACGTGACGATGACGGTCAAGCTGCTGTCGCCGATCGCCATGGAAGAAGGTCTGCGCTTCGCCATCCGTGAAGGCGGCCGTACCGTCGGCGCCGGCGTGGTCGCCAAGATCATCGCCTAAGTTGCACCCCTGAGCGAAGGCGGCTCTGTCCTCCCCGGCCGCCTTCGTTTTTCGTTCTTTAGGAAACGCCATGAAAAACCAAAAGATCCGCATCCGTCTGAAAGCCTTCGATTACAAGCTGATCGATCAGTCTGCTGCGGAAATCGTCGATACCGCCAAGCGTACCGGCGCCGTCGTCCGTGGTCCCGTGCCGCTGCCCACGCGCATCCGCCGCTACGACGTGCTGCGTTCGCCGCACGTCAACAAGACCTCGCGCGACCAGTTCGAGATCCGCACCCATCAGCGCCTGATGGACATCGTGGATCCCACCGACAAGACCGTTGACGCCCTGATGCGTCTGGACCTGCCGGCTGGCGTCGACGTCGAAATCGCACTGCAGTAAGGCGTTCCTGGTCCCGCGCCATCGGCGCGGTCCGGAAAGAAACGGCCGCATTCGCAAGAATGCGGCCGTTTTGTCTTTGTCTTGGCATCCCGCCCGGGTATTGCCTTCCGTCGGGCCAGAGACGGCCCGCGCGGGAACGCGGCGTGCGGCGCCATTGCCGCTTCCGGCGCCTCGGCGTCCGCGTTGGCGCCGCGACAAGGGGCGTCGCGTACGCCCCACAGGCTAAGTGCTTGTGCCGCCTGGAAAAAACGTGCTAATATGCGAAGCTTGCCATTTTGTGGCAAGTCTGACTTTGGGCCTTGCCTTGCGTTTTTGCCCGCCGGTTGCCAGGTTATTGACCCGGCGCTGCCACGGGTGGGGCGCTTTCGGGGCCCAGCGTTGAACATAGTCGTAGGGCGAAGGCCGTTACCCTTTGCCCGATTAGCCCCGACCAATCGCAGTCGGGAATGGAGAAAACGATGTCGAATTCGACACCCACGCCCGCCGCTCACCGGCTGGGTCTGGTGGGTCGCAAGGTCGGCATGACCCGCATTTTCACCGAGGAAGGCGAATCCATCCCGGTGACCGTGCTGGACGTGTCGAACAACCGCGTGACCCAAGTTAAGTCGCTGGAAACCGACGGCTACGCCGCCATCCAGGTGGCTTACGGCACCCGCCGTGCCTCGCGTGTGGCCAAGTCGCAAACCGGCCACTACGCCAAAGCTGGCGTTGAAGCCGGCAGCATCCTCAAAGAGTTCCGCCTCGACCCCGCCCGTGCCGCCGAATTTTCGGCTGGCGCCGTCATCGCCGTGGAATCCGTGTTCGAAGCCGGCCAACAGGTCGACGTGACGGGCACCACCATCGGTAAGGGTTTCGCCGGCACGATCAAGCGCCACAACTTCGGCTCGCAACGCGCCTCGCACGGTAACTCCCGTTCGCACCGCGTCCCGGGCTCGATCGGTCAGGCGCAGGATCCGGGCCGCATCTTCCCGGGCAAGCGCATGGCTGGCCACCTGGGTGACGTCACCCGCACCGTTCAAAACCTGGACATCGTTCGCGTCGACGCCGAGCGCGGCCTGCTGCTGGTCAAGGGCGCTGTCCCCGGCCACGCCGGCTCCGACATCGTCGTGCGTCCGGCCATCAAGGCCCCGGCCAAGAAGGGAGCGTAAGTAAATGGATCTCAAGCTCCTGAACGACCAAGGTCAGGCCGCTACGTTCAGCGCGCCCGACACCATCTTCGGCCGCGACTTCAACGAAGCGCTGATTCACCAGATCGTGGTGGCCTTCCAGGCCAATGCCCGCTCCGGCAACCGTGCCCAGAAGGACCGTTCCGAAGTCAAGCACACCACCAAGAAGCCCTGGCGCCAGAAGGGTACCGGCCGCGCTCGCGCCGGTATGACCTCGTCGCCGCTGTGGCGTGGGGGTGGCCGGATTTTCCCGAACTCGCCCGAAGAGAACTTCAGCCAGAAGGTCAACAAGAAGATGTACCGCGCCGGGATCCGCTCGATCCTGTCGCAGCTGGCCCGCGAAGACCGCATCGCCGTGGTCGAGTCGTTTGATCTCGAATCGCCCAAGACCAAGCTGGCTGCCGCCAAGCTGAAGAGCCTGGGCCTGGATTCGGTCCTGATCATCACCGACAACGTCGATGAAAATGTTTACCTCGCCACCCGCAACCTGCCGCACGTTGCCGTGGTCGAGCCCCGTTATGCCGATCCGTTGTCGCTGGTCCACTACAAGAAAGTGCTGATCACCAAGCCGGCCATCGCTCAACTCGAGGAGATGCTGGGATGAACGCTGAACGCTTGATGCAAGTCATTCTGGCCCCGATCGTGACCGAAAAGGCCACCTTCGTCGCCGAGAAGAATCAGCAAATCGCTTTCCGTGTCGTGGCTGACGCTACCAAGCCGGAAATCAAGGCTGCCGTCGAACTGCTCTTCAAGGTGCAGGTCGAGTCCGTGCAGGTCCTCAACCGTAAGGGCAAAGTCAAGCGCTTTGGCCGTTTCGTCGGCCGCCGCCGCAATGAGCGCAAGGCCTACGTTTCGCTCAAGGATGGCCAGGAAATCGACTTTGCGGAGGTGAAGTAAATGGCCCTCGTGAAAGTTAAGCCGACTTCGGCTGGCCGTCGTGGCATGGTGAAGGTGGTTAGCGCCAACCTGCACAAGGGCGCGCCCTACGCGCCGCTGCTCGAGAAGAAGACCCGTGGTTCGGGCCGCAACAACAACGGCCACATCACCGTGCGCCATCGTGGCGGCGGCCACAAGCAGCACTACCGCGTCGTCGACTTCCGTCGCGACAAGGACGGCATTCCCGCCAAGGTCGAGCGCCTGGAGTACGACCCCAACCGTACCGCGCACATCGCCCTGTTGTGCTACGCCGACGGCGAGCGTCGCTACATCATCGCTCCGCGCGGCCTGGAAGTGGGCGCCACGCTGGTCTCGGGCATCGAAGCCCCGATCCGCGCCGGCAACACGCTGCCGATTCGCAACATCCCGGTGGGCACGACGATCCACTGCGTGGAAATGATCCCCGGCAAGGGCGCCCAGATGGCCCGCTCGGCCGGCGCTTCGGCCGTGCTGCTGGCCCGCGAAGGCACGTACGCCCAGGTCCGCCTGCGCTCCGGCGAAGTCCGCCGCGTGCACATCGAATGCCGCGCCACCATCGGTGAAGTCGGTAACGAAGAACACAGCCTGCGCCAGATCGGCAAGGCCGGCGCCATGCGTTGGCGCGGTGTGCGTCCGACCGTTCGTGGCGTTGCCATGAACCCGGTCGACCACCCGCACGGCGGCGGCGAAGGCCGCACCGGCGAAGCTCGCGAGCCGGTGAGCCCGTGGGGCACTCCGACGAAGGGTTACAAGACCCGTCGCAACAAGCGGACGAGCAACATGATCGTCCAACGGCGCAAGCGCAAGTAAGAGGCGAACACTATGTCACGTTCGATCAAGAAAGGCCCGTTTGTCGACGCTCACCTCATCAAGAAGGTGGACGCGGCCGTCGCGGGCAAAGACAAGAAGCCGATCAAGACCTGGTCGCGCCGTTCCACGATCCTGCCCGAGTTCATCGGCCTGACGATCGCTGTGCACAACGGCAAGCAGCATGTTCCCGTCTACATCAACGAGAACATGGTCGGTCACAAGCTGGGCGAGTTCGCGCTGACCCGTACGTTCAAGGGTCACGCCGCGGACAAGAAGGCCAAGAGGTAAGCGATGGAAACTACTGCCATTATCCGTGGAGTTCACATCTCCGCTCAGAAGACCCGTCTGGTCGCGGACCTGATCCGCGGCAAGTCGGTCGCTCAGGCGCTGAACATCCTCACCTTCTCGCCCAAGAAGGCCGCCGGCATCCTGAAGAAGGCGGTCGAGTCCGCCATCGCCAACGCCGAGCACAACGACGGCGCCGATATCGACGAGCTGAAGATCACCACGATCTACGTGGACAAGGCCCAGTCGATGAAGCGCTTCTCGGCTCGCGCCAAGGGTCGCGGCAACCGTATCGAGAAGCAGACCTGCCACATCACGGTCAAGGTCGGAGCCTAAGGAGTCACGATGGGTCAGAAAATTCACCCCACTGGGTTCCGTCTCGCGGTCACCCGTAACTGGTCCTCGCGTTGGTTCGCCGACGACAAGGCCTTCGGTCCCATGCTGGCCGAAGACATTCGCGTGCGCGAGTACCTGAAGAAGAAGCTCAAGAGCGCCTCCGTTGGCCGCGTGGTCATCGAGCGTCCCGCCAAGAATGCGCGCATCACCGTCTACTCGGCTCGTCCGGGCGTGGTGATCGGCAAGCGCGGCGAAGACATCGAGAGCCTGAAGGCCGATCTGCAGCGTCTGATGGGCGTGCCCGTGCACGTCAACATCGAGGAAATCCGCAAGCCGGAAACCGACGCCCAGCTGATCGCCGACTCGATCGCCCAGCAGCTCGAAAAGCGCATCATGTTCCGCCGCGCCATGAAGCGCGCCATGCAGAACGCCATGCGCCTGGGCGCCCAGGGCATCAAGATCATGAGCTCGGGCCGCCTGAACGGTATCGAAATCGCTCGCACCGAGTGGTATCGCGAAGGCCGTGTGCCCCTGCACACCCTGAAGGCCAACATCGACTACGGCACCTCCGAAGCCCACACCACCTACGGTGTGATCGGCATCAAGGTGTGGGTCTACAAGGGCGACATGCTGGCCAACGGCGAACTGCCGCCGGAAACCGCCGCCCCGCGCGAAGAAGAACGTCGTCCGCGCCGCGCTCCGCGTGGCGATCGTCCGGACGGTGCTCGCACCGGTCGTCCGGGTGGTCGTGGCCGTGGTCCCCGCAAGGCGGACGCGGCCCCGGCGCCTGAAGGAGAATAACCATGCTGCAACCCTCTCGCAGAAAGTATCGCAAAGAGCAAAAGGGCCGCAACACTGGCCTGGCGACCCGCGGCACCCACGTGTCGTTCGGCGAGTTCGGCCTGAAGGCCACTGGCCGCGGCCGCCTGACGGCTCGCCAGATCGAAGCCGCCCGTCGCGCCATCAACCGTCACATCAAGCGTGGCGGCCGCATCTGGATCCGTGTGTTCCCGGACAAGCCGATTTCGCAGAAGCCTGCCGAAGTCCGTATGGGTAACGGCAAGGGCAACCCGGAATACTGGGTCGCCGAGATCCAGCCCGGCAAGGTGCTGTACGAAATGGAAGGCGTCAACGAGGAGCTGGCGCGCGAGGCGTTCCGCCTGGCTGCCGCCAAGCTGCCGATTTCGACCACGTTCGTCGCGCGTCACATTGGTGCTTAAGGAGTACTGAGATGAAAGCTAGCGAACTCCGTTCGAAAGACGCCGCTGAGCTCGGCAAAGAGCTCGAGAGCCTGCTGAAGGCGCAATTCGGTCTGCGTATGCAGAAGGCCACGCAGCAGCTTGCCAACACCGCCCAGCTTCGTAACGTGCGCCGCGACATCGCGCGCGTGCGTACCTTGCTGACCGAGAAGGCAGGGAAATAAAGATGAGCGAAACTCAAAACACCCAAGTGGCCAAGCGCCAGCGCACGCTGGTCGGCAAGGTCGTGAGCAACAAGATGGACAAGACGGTGGTCGTTCTGGTCGAACGCCGCGTCAAGCACCCCATCTTCGGCAAGATCATCATGCGTTCCGCGAAGTACAAGGCGCACGATGAATCGAACCAGTACAACGAAGGCGATACGGTTGAAATCGCCGAAGGCCGCCCCATTTCGCGCTCGAAGTCGTGGCGCGTGGTGCGCCTGGTTGAAGCCGCTCGCGTCATCTAAGCCAGCAGCACCCCGGAACGGCCGCCGTCCAGGCAAGCCGTTCTGATATAAAACGGCAAGGGTTCGATCCCTTGCCGTTTTTTTTTGCGCTCTTCCGCCGGATGAGCGCGTTACCCCGGGCCCGGAGGCCGGATGCGAGGTTCATGCAAGCGGGCGCAGGCCCGTCGGTTCGTGCTCTGCCTGCTGGCGGCGGCGGTGCTGCCGGCCTGGGGGCGGCAGAGCGGGGGCGGCCCGCCGCAAGCGGACGGGGCGACCGCCGCGGCCGAAGCGACGGCGGGCCGGAACGCCTTGACGGCGGGGCCGGAGCCGCGCGTGCGCCTGCCCCAGGGGTCGCGCGACCATGCCGCGATTTTCGGCACCGACGACGAGGACGAACTCGCCCTGATGGAACAGGAGCGCGCGCTCGAGGCGCAGCGCAATCAGCTCGGGCTGCTGGAGCGCATCCTGGACAGCCGGCCGGCCCGTGCCGATCCGCAACCGCCGGCCATGATTCCGCTCGATGCAGGCGTTGCCGGCATGCCGCGCCTGACGCCGGCGCAGGCTGGCTCGAAGCTGGACGACGGCGGGAGCGGAATCCGGCGCAGCATGGACGAGATGCAGCGCCGGGTGGACGGCCTGCGGCGCGAGGCCGACGCGTTGCGCCAGCGCGCCCGCTAGCCCCGCGCCGGCCGCATCAGCGGCGCGCGGCGGCACTTGCGGGCCGGCGCTTCTGCGCCAGTTCGCGCAGCCGCCCGGCGATTCCGGTCGGGAAGTAGTACACGGACACCACGAACAGAATGCCCAGCCACAGCAGCCAGCGGTCCGGCTCGAACAGCAGCGCCAGGGGTGGGATGCCCGAAGCCCGTTCGTGGATGTGGTGCAGGCCGTCCTGCAGATAGCTCTGTGCGAAGACGAAGAGGCTCGCGCCCACCACAGCGCCGTACATGGTGCCCATGCCGCCGATCACCAGCATCAGCAGGATATTGAGCATGATCTCGAACGACAGCGAGGTGTCGGGACCGTTGTAGCGCAGCCAGAGCGCGTACATCGCGCCGGCCAGCGTGGCGAAGGCGGCCGCCAGGAGATTGGACAGGCTGCGGTAAAGCACCGTGCGGTAGCCGATGGCTTCGGCGCGGAAAGGATTCTCGCGGATCGCCTGCAGCACGCGGCCGAAGGGCGAATTCACGATGCGCAGCAGCAGCAGGAAGAGCGCCAGGCAGGCCGCGGCTATCAGGTAGTACGTAATGATGCGGCCGTCGACCGTGACGCCGAAGACCGGCTCGGCGAATGGCCGGAAGGCTGGCCGCAGCATCTGCGGCACCTTGAAGTTCAGCCCGTCCTCGCCGCCCGTCAGGTTGGACAACTGCGATACCAGGGTCTGGAACGCGGCCGCGACGGCGAGCGTGATCATGGCGTAGAAAATGGCGCGCACGCGCAGGCTGGCCAGTCCGATCAGCAGGGCGAAGGCCAGCGATACCGCCAGGCCGGCCGCCGTGCCCGCGAGCACGGCCGTCCAGCCCGGCTCCAGGCGCACGCTGGCGATGGCCACGCCATAGGCGCCGATGCCGAAGAACATCGTATGCGCGAAACTGACGATGCCCGTATAGCCGAGCAGCAGGTCGTAGCTGGCCACGAGGATCACGAACACCAGGATCTTCGCCGCCACGGCCAGCGACTTGGGGCCCGGAAACAGAAACGGCGCGGCGGCCAGCCCGGCCACGATCGCGATGAGCAGAAGCGCCAGCACGGCGCTGCGGGGGGGATCGCCGGATAGCGGGCGGATAGACATGTCGGCGCCCTAGCGGTTCGTGACCGGGTACACGCCCTGCGGACGCCACAACAAGATGGCGACCATCAGTGCGATATTGGAGAACAGGGCGGCCTTGGGCAGCAGGAAGCCGGTGTAGTTGGCCATCAGCCCCACCAGCAGCGCGCCGATCAGGCACCCCACGGTCGAGCCCAGGCCGCCGATCATGATGACGATGAAAATCAGCACGTTCACCTGCGCGCCGAGCTGCGGGACGACCGATTGCTGGTACATGCCCCAGAGCACGCCGCCCAGCCCGGCCAGCATCGAGCCGGCGACGAATACGCCCACGAAAAGATGGTGGATGCGGTAGCCCAGGCTTTCCACCATTTCGCGGTCTTCCACGCCCGCCCGGATCAGCAGGCCCAGCTTGCTGCGGTTGAGCACCCACAGCATGCCGAACAGCACGAGCAGACCGACCCCCAGCGCGACGATGCGGAATTTTTCGATGGCGGCGTCGCCCACGAGGAATGCGCCGCGCATTGCTTCGGGCAGCGGCAGCGCAACGGTCTGCGGGCCCCAGAGCATCTTGATGATTTCCTCGCCGATGATCATGCCGCCCATGGTGATGAGGATCTGCTTCAGGTGCTGCCCGTACACCGGCCGCACGATCACGCGTTCGAACGCCAGGCCGACGGCGCCCGCCACCAGCATGCCCACAATCATGGCCGGCAGCACCGCGCCCAGGTTCGCCCACAGGCTGCCGGACTGCGTCCAGTCGGCCATGGCGCCCAGTACCGTGGCCGCCATGTACGCGCCGATGGCGATGAACAGGCCGTGTCCGAAATTCAGCACGTCCATCAGGCCGAAAACGAGCGTCATGCCCGAGGCCACGATGAAAATGATCATGCCCATGGCCAGCCCGGCCACGGTGAGCGTCGCCCAGGTGGACAGGGACCCCACCAGCGGCAGGGCGATGCCGGCCAGGGCCAGCACCAGCAGGACGGGGCGCAGGTCCGCGCGCGCCCGCGGCAGCGGGATGTCGAGTTCGAGCGTGCTCATTGGTGGCTTCCCAGCGACAGGCCCAGCAGGCGTGTCTGCAGTTCGTCGTCGGCCGCCAGTTGCGCCATGCTGCCGGCATGGACGACGCGGCCGTTGTCCATCACGGCGACATGATCGCCCACGAGGCGGGCGAAGTTGAAGTTCTGCTCGACCAGCAGGATGGTGGTGGAGGCCTGCTTCAGTTCGATGAAGGCGTCGATCATGTTCTGTACGATGGCCGGGGCGAGGCCCTTGCTGGGTTCATCCACCAGCAGCAACCGGCGCGGCTCGATGATGGCGCGCGCCACCGCCAGCATCTGCTTCTGCCCGCCGGACAGCTTGCCGGCGGGATGCAGCCAGAACTTCTTCAGCGCGGGGAAGAAGCCGAAAATCCACTCCAGCCGGGCCGTGTCCAGCTGGCTGGCGTTCCTGGCCCGGCGCGCCGCGAGCACCATGTTCTCCTTGACGGAGAGGTCGGCGAAGATGCCCATGTTCTCCGGCACGTAGGCCAGGCCCATGCGCGCCATGTCGGGCGGCGAGGCGCGCGTGCCCGGGCCGCCCACCGGCGCTCCGTCGAAGCTCACCCGGCCTTGCGACGCGCGCCACAGCCCCATGATCGTGCGCAGCGTGGTGGTCTTGCCGGCGCCGTTGCGTCCCAGCAGCATGGTCACGGCCGCCGGCGGCACGGCGAGGTCCACGCCCTGCAGGATGTGGTAGGCGCCGATGTGCGTATGCACGTCCCGCAGTTCGAGCAGAGGGCGCGTCATGCCGCCGTCTCCGCCGGGCCGAGGCCCAGGTAGGCCTGCTGCACGATTGGCGAGGCGATGACCGCCGCGGGTTCGCCGTCGGCCATCAGCCTGCCGTTGTGCAGTACCACGATGCGGTCGGCGAGTTCGCGCACCACGTCCATCTTGTGTTCCACGAGCAGGATGGTCTTCGACGGATCGGACTTGATCTCGCGGATCAGTTCCAGCACGACGGGCACGTCGTCCACGCTCATGCCGGCCGTGGGCTCGTCGAACATGAACACCCGGGGCTCCAGCGCCACCAGCATCGCGATCTCCAGCTTGCGCTGGTCGCCGTGGGGCAGGTCGGCAGCATGCTGGTCGCGGCGGGCGGACAGGCGGGTGCGCGCGAGCAGCATGTCGGCGCGCTCGATCAGGCCGCGGTCGGCATTCCAGGTGCGCCAGAACCGGATCTGGCGCCATCCCGTGCCCTGCCGGCGCGACTGCAGCGCCAGCCGCACGTTCTCGTGCACGCTCAGGCGCGGAAACAGCTGCGTCAACTGGAAGGCGCGGCCCAGGCCGGCGTGCATGCGCGCGGCGGCGCCCAGCGGCGTGAGATCGCGCCCCTCCAGCCGCACCGTGCCGGAGCTGGCGCGCAACTGGCCCGAAATGAGATTGAAGTAGGTGGTCTTGCCCGCGCCGTTCGGGCCGACGATGGCGGTCAGGGTGCCAGGCGCGTAGCTGCAACTGACATCGTTGACGGCCACGTGCCCGCCGAAACGGACGGTGAGCGATCGGGTTTCCAGCATGGGGCGGGCGCGGATTCAGCGCTTGTTCTGGATCGGCACCGACATCTGGTCCGGCGTGATTTCCCTGACCAGGTCCTGCACGGCCCAGGGCACCGACGGATCGTTCTTGATGCGGAAGTGGTACATGGACTGCATGGCCTGGTGATCCTCGGGCCGGAACGTCATCTTGCCCTTGGGCGTGTCGAAGCTCATGCCTTCCATGGCCTTGATCAGCGTGTCGGTATCGGCGTTGCCGCCGGTCTTGGCCAGCGCCTGCACGATCGCGATGCCGGCGGACATGCCGCCCGCGGTGAAGAAGTCGGGCGGCTGGCCGTAGCGCTTCTGGTGTTCCGCTACCAGCCAGTCGTTGACCGGATTCTTCGGGATGCCGTAGTAGTAATAGGTCGCGCCTTCCATGCCGGCCAGCGATTTCAGCGGCGTCATGGCCGCCAGCGTGTTGCCCCCCGTGGCGATTTCGATGCCGAAGCGCTTGGGGTCGAGGTCGGCGATCTTGAACGGGTTGCCCGCGCCCGCCCAGAGAATGAAGATGATCTTGCGGCCTGGCTGGTTCTTCAGGGCGTCGAACAGCCGCTGTCCGCCCGCGGTGAAGTCGGTGGCGTTGGCGGGCAGATACTCTTCATGCACGATCCTGGCGTGTTTCAGCGCGCTCTTGAACGCCTTCACGCCGTCGCGGCCGAAGGCGTAGTCCTGCGTCAGCATGCCGATCGAGGTGCCCGGCTGGTCGAACGCGACCGCGTTGGCGATGGCGTCCTGCGAGGAATTGCGGCCGGTGCGGAAGATGTACCGGTTCCACTTGTCGCCGGTGATCGAGTCGGCCACGGCCGGTTCCACCAGCAGGATCTTCTCGTATTCCTCGGCGATCGGCAGCATGGCCAGCGCGACGCCGGAAGAGGTGGGGCCGACCGCGATGTCGGCGCCGTCGTCGGCGTAGGCCGAGGCCAGCTGCGCGCGCGCCACGTCGGGCTTGCCCTGGTTGTCTTTCTCGATGACGCGGATCTTGCGGCCAGCGACCGTCATGGTGCCGTGGGTCGCGTACTCCAGGCCGAGCATGAGGCCGTTCTGGGTCTGCCTGGCGTAGGCTTCCAGCGGGCCCGTCTTGTCATAGACGTGGGCCACGACGAAATCCTTGGCCGCCGCGGCGGAACTCATGCACAGGCCGGCCAGCGCGGCGAGCAGAATGCGTTTCATGGGGGTCTCCTGTATCAGTGGCGGATGGCCGCCGCGTCTTCCGGCGTGGCCAGGAACCGGCCCACGGCGTCGATCTGGGGCGCCACGTTCAGGGCGGGCGCGTGGCCGCAATCGGGGAAGTCGATGCGCTGCGCGCGCGGGCCGCGCCGGGTCATGGCGTCGGCGACCTCGGGCGGCAGCAGGTCCGAGTCGACGCCGCGCAGCAGCAGGACGGGCAAGCGCAGCGAGTCGTATCCGTCCCAGCGGTCGTAGTCGGCGGGGTGGTGGCTGAACTGCCCGACGATGGCCGGGTCGTAGTGGGCGGTGACGCGCCCGTCGGGCAGGCGGCGCATGGAGGTCTCGGCCATCCTGCGCCATTGCTCGTCGCTTTGCCAGCCATAGGGCTTGTAGGCGGCGCGCAGCCAGGCCTCGAGCTCGGTGACCGTGTCGAAGGCCGGCGGGGCGCCGGCGTAGTCCAGGATGCGGCGGACCGCGGCTTGCGGCAGCTCGGGGCCGATGTCGTTGACCACCAGGTGCGAGATCCGGCCGCGCAGCGTGGTCGCGGCGGCGTGCATGCCCGTCGCGCCGCCCATCGACGTGCCCACCCAGCGCACGCGTGTCAGCGACAGGCCGTCGAGCAGGGCGCGGGCCAGCGCGGCATAGAAGTCCAGCCGGTATTCGGCGACCGGGTCGGGGCTCCATTGCGACAGGCCGCGGCCGATCGTGTCGGGGCAGATGACGCGGTAGCTGTCGGCCAGCGCCCGGGCCAGTTCGTCGAAATCGCGTCCCGTGCGGGCCAGGCCGTGCCACATGATGACGGCCGGGGCGTCGGCCGCGCCCCATTCCATATAGTGCAGCTCGCGGCCCTCGCAACGCAGGTAGCGCGAAGCCGGCACGGGCGCGTTCGCCATGGGTCTCCTCCCGGGTTGTCCAGGTTGTGTGCTTATCGGGCTGAATATAGACTTGCGCCAGGCGCGCCTACAAGGCGCGCGACGCCCCAGAGCAGGGTGAGTCAAGAATATGTAGACGCAGGATCACGAGCGCCCGGCGCCGATACCCGCGTCCAAGGAGACCGCGCCATGCCCGATACGGAATTCGCCATTTCGGCCGGCGCCGGCCCCGGCCGGCGCGCCGCGTGGCGCGCCGCGCTGTCGGATGCGTTCGGCCCGTTCGAGGTGCATCACGGCGATGCGGGAGATTTCGCGGGGCATCTGCGCTACGTGCGCCGCGCCAGCCTCCAGTTCAACGATCTCCACTACCAGGGACAGAAACTCGAGCGCACCGCGGGCAACGTGTCGCGGCTGGACCAGGAGTTCTACACCTTCGGCCTGCCGCTGGCCGGACCCCTGGCGGTGCGGCAGCGGGGGCGGGAATTCCAGGTCGAGCCGGGCTGCGTGTACCTGATGAACCAGAGCCTGCCCTACCAGGCCACGGCGCAGGGCGCCGCGGGCTACCGCAGCCTGAGCGTGTCGTTTCCGCGCAGCGCGCTGGCGCAGCGGGACTCCCGCGTCGGCGCATTCCACAAGCTGCGCGTGGACGACGGCTCGCCGCGCGGCGCGCTGCTGGCCAGCTACATGGAGCATCTGTTCAGCGGCATCGGAAGCTGGTCGGATGCCGAGGTCGCGGAACTCGGCGAGCGGCTGATCGACCTGATCGTGCTTTTCCTGGTGCAGCCGGGGCAGGGGCAGGCGTCGGAGGCCGACAGCAGCGTGACCGTGGCGCACCGGCAGCGGGCGCTGGCCTACATCCGCCAGCACCTGGCGGACCCGGCGCTCTCGCCGCAGCGCGTGGCGCAGGGCTGCGGCGTGTCCGTGGCGTATCTGCACCGCATCCTGCGCGCGGGCGGCCTGACGGCGGAGTCCTTCATTTTCGAGCAGCGGCTCGAGAGGTGCCGAGAGCTGCTGCTGAGTCCGCGGCATCGCCATCGCAGCATCGCGGAGCTGGCCTACCAGGCGGGCTTTGCGCATCCCTCGCATTTCAGCCGCCTGTTCAAGCGCCGTTTCGGCATGACGCCGCGCGACCTGCGGGCCGCGGGGGACGGTCGGCCGGACTGAGCGCGCGGCCGCCGACAAAAAAGCCCCGGACGGCGACGTCCGGGGCCCGGGTATTGCGCTGCGGCAGGGTCAGATGTGCGTGATGAATTTCGTGACCAGGTAGCCGTCGAAGGTTTCGAGGCCGCCTTCGCTGCCGATGCCGCTGTCCTTGATGCCGCCGAACGGCGTCTCGGCCAGGGCGCTGCCGAAGTGGTTGATGTTCACCATGCCGGCTTCCAGGCCGTTGGACACCTTGGTGGCCGTCTGCAGCGAATTGGTGAACACGTATGACGAGAGGCCGAAGGGCAGGCTGTTGGCCCGCTTGAGGACTTCTTCGGTGTCGGTGAAGCGCACGACCGGCGCGACCGGGCCGAACGGCTCTTCCGTCATCAGCATGGAGTTGTCGGGCAGGTCGGTGATGACGGTGGGCGCGAAGAAGAAGCCCTTGCGGTCCAGCGGCCCGCCGCCCAGCACGACCTTGCCGCCGTGCTTCGCGGCGTCGTCCACGAAGGTGGTCATGGCCGGCACGCGGCGCTCGTGCGCCAGCGGGCCCATTTCGGTGCCCTGTTCGAGGCCGTCGCCCACCTTGATGTTCTTGAGCACTTCGGTGAAGCGGGCCAGGAACTGCTCGTAGGCGCCGTTCTGCACGTAGAAGCGGGTGGGCGAGACGCACACCTGGCCGGCGTTGCGGATCTTGAACTTGGCCAGCATCTGGGCCGCGCGGTCGATGTCGGCGTCGTCGAACACCAGTACCGGCGAGTGGCCGCCCAGCTCCATGGTGACGCGCTTCATGTGTGCGCCGGCCAGCGCCGCCAGCTGCTTGCCCACCGGCACCGAGCCGGTGAACGACACCTTGCGCACGATGGGCGAACGGATCAGGTAGTCGGAGATCTTGGCGGGCTCGCCCCAGACGATGTTCAGGCAGCCCTTGGGCAGGCCGGCCTCGTGGAACATGCGGGCGATGGCCATGACGGCGGATGGCGAATCTTCGGGACCCTTCAGCACGACCGTGCAACCGGCGCCCAGCGCCGCCGCGATCTTGCGGATGGCCTGGTTGTACGGGAAGTTCCAGGGCGTGAACGCCGCGCACACGCCGATGGGCTCGCGCACCACGATCTGGCGCACGTCGGGGTTGCGGGGCGGGATGACGCGCCCGTAGATGCGGCGGCATTCCTCGGCGTGCCAGTCGGCGTGCTCGGAGCACGAGGCGACTTCGCCCACGGCCTCGGCCAGGGGCTTGCCCTGGTCCAGCGTCATGTTGCGGCCGATTTCCTGGGCGCGCTCGCGCGAAAGCTGGCCTACCTTGCGCAGGATGGCCGAGCGTTCCATGGGAGAGGTTTTCTTCCAGGATTCGAAGGCGCGCTGGGCGGCCGCCAGGGCGCGGTCCAGATCGGCTTCGGTTGCGTGAGGCAGCTGGCCCAGCACTTCGAGCGTGGCCGGGTTGATGACGTCCTGGGTGCGCCTGCCCTCGCCGGCGATGAATTCGCCGTCGATATACAGCGCCAACTGTTCATACATGCCTGTCTTTCCTTGCGAAATAGGGGTTGGATAGCAAAGGTCGCGAACGCGTCGCCCACGCCAGTCTAAACCAGGTTGTATGACGAGGGGAGATCCATTGCGCGCCGCGAGCCTGGGGCCAATGCGGGGGCCGGAGCCTTGCGCGGCCGGGCGGTGGCCGACACAATGTAGCGCGTCGCCCCGTTTTCGGACCTTGAAGCGCTGTGCAACCCATAGACCAGAATCCGCCCGTCAAGCCCAGCCTGTACAGCAGAATCGTCTTTCGTTTCATCGATTGGTTGCACCACCGGATCGCGCAGGCATCCCTGGTCGGCGATCGTCCTATTTTCGATAACAACCAGTTTCCCTGGGTCCGGGACCTGGAGGCGCAGGCGCCCGCCATCCGGGCCGAACTCGACAGCCTGCTGGCCGAGCGCCAGAACCTTCCCTCCTTTCACGAGATCTCGCCCGACGTGGGCATGATCACGTCGGACGACCAATGGAAGACCTTCGTCTTCCTGGGCTACGGCCTGCGTTCCGAGCGCAACCTGGCGCGTTGCCCCGCCACGGCGCGGGCGCTGCGCCGCATTCCGGGGGTGCGCACCGCGTTCTTCTCCATCCTGGAGCCGGGCAAGCGCATTCCCCTGCATACCGGCCCATACAACGGCGTGCTGCGCCTGCACCTGGGGCTGGTGGTCCCGCAGCCGTCGGAGCGCTGCTGGATCGAGGTGGGCGGGCAGCGCTACAGCTGGAAGGAAAACGAGGCAGTGGTGTTCGACGACCTGTATCCGCACCAGGTCCACAACGACACCGACGGGCTGCGCGCGGTGCTGTTCGTGGATTTCGAGCGGCCGTGCCGGGCGCCGGTGCGCTGGCTGAACCGCCTGGTCCTGCTGGCCGCGCCCTTCACCGACGAAATCCGCCGCGGCAAAGCCAACCAGGCTGCCTGGGAGCGGCGTTACTACCAGCCCAAGAACTAGGGACGCATTGCGGGCGCTGCCGGCTGTGGCGTATCTGCTTAATTTTTCAGCAAAAGCCCTTGCGTTTCATGGGCGGGCGGGATAGAATCAACAGCTTTCCCAGATTGTCGGTTGGGTATAAGGGCGTCTTTGCCGCGCAAAGCGTGGTGCAAAGGCAAACGAAGCCGATCGGCACGTTGGGGGAATACCCGCAGGATTTCAACCCAGGGTCGTTGCGTTGCCAACCCGCCGCAAGTTGCGCTGCCAAGCAGCCCAGCGCCGCGGCAAACAAGCAGGGCGGCTGACCTGACGGGACCAAAACTGGCAGGAATTGCAGTGTTCCCTTGGTGGGGAAAACCGTATTTCCAGTTAAGTTGGAACAGGAAAAATCATGATCCAAATGCAGACCACGCTGGACGTGGCCGATAACACTGGTGCGCGTCACGTCATGTGCATTAAGGTGCTCGGTGGCTCCAAGCGCCGTTATGCCGGTATCGGCGACATCATCAAGGTGAGCGTCAAAGATGCGGCTCCGCGCGGACGCGTCAAGAAAGGCGAAATCTACAATGCCGTGGTGGTTCGTACCGCCAAGGGCGTGCGCCGTAAGGACGGTTCGCTGATTCGTTTCGGCGGCAATGCCGCCGTGTTGCTCAACGCCAAGCTGGAGCCCATCGGCACCCGCATCTTCGGACCCGTGACGCGCGAACTGCGTACCGAGAAGTTCATGAAGATCGTGTCGCTGGCCCCGGAAGTGCTGTAAGGAGCCCACGATGCAGAACATTCGTAAAGGCGACGAAGTCATCGTCCTGACCGGCCGCGACAAGAAGCGTCGCGGCACCGTGCTGGCCCGCGTCGGCGCCGAGCACGTGCTGGTCGAAGGCGTCAACGTCGTCAAGAAGCACATGAAGGCCAATCCCATGGCCAACAACCCGGGTGGCATCGTCGAGAAGACCATGCCCATCCACGTGTCCAACGTGGCGCTCTTCAACCCCGCTACCGGTCGTGGCGACCGCGTCGGCGTCAAGGAAGTCGACGGCCGCAAGGTTCGCGTGTTCCGTTCCAATGGCGCCGTCGTCGGCGCCAAGGCGTAAGGGGCGAAAGACATGTCTCGTTTGCAAGATTTCTACAAGAACAAGGTCGTCGCCGACCTGCAAGCCAAGTTTGGCTACAAGAGCGTGATGGAAGTGCCGCGCATCACCAAGGTCACCCTGAACATGGGTGTCTCGGAAGCCGTGGCCGACAAGAAGGTCATCGAGCACGCCGTTTCCGACCTGACGAAGATCGCCGGTCAGAAACCCGTCGTGACCAAGACCCGCAAGGCCATCGCCGGGTTCAAGATCCGCGAAAACTACCCGATCGGCTGCATGGTCACCCTGCGTGGCGAACGCATGTACGAATTCCTGGATCGCCTGGTTGCGGTCGCGCTGCCGCGCGTGCGCGACTTCCGCGGTATCTCGGGTCGTGCGTTCGACGGCCGTGGCAACTACAACATCGGGGTGAAAGAGCAGATCATTTTCCCCGAAATCGAATACGACAAGATCGACGCGCTGCGTGGGCTGAATATCAGCATCACCACCACCGCGAAGACCGACGAAGAAGCCAAGGCGCTGCTGACCGCCTTCAGCTTCCCGTTCCGTAACTAAGGGGCTGATGACGTGGCTAAACTTTCCCTCATCAATCGCGACATCAAGCGCGCCAAGCTGGCCGACAAGTTCGCCGCCAAGCGCGCCGAACTGAAGGCGATCATCGACGACCAGTCGAAGACCGACGAAGAACGTTACCAGGCTCGGCTCAAGCTGCAACAGCTGCCGCGCAATGCCAACCCGACGCGTCAACGTAACCGTTGCGTGGTCACCGGCCGTCCGCGCGGTGTCTTCCGCAAGTTCGGCCTGACGCGCCACAAACTGCGTGAAATGGCGATGAAGGGCGAAATCCCCGGCATCACCAAGGCCAGCTGGTAGGAGAAAGAATTATGAGCATGAGCGATCCCATCGCCGATATGCTGACCCGCATTCGCAATGCGCAGCAAGTAGACAAAGCCACGGTGAGCATGCCCTCCTCGAAGCTGAAGGTGGCCATCGCCACCGTGCTGAAGGACGAAGGCTACATCGACGGTTTCGAGATCAAGGGCACCCAGGCCAAGCCTGAGCTCGAGATCGCCCTGAAGTACTACGCTGGCCGCCCGGTTATCGAGCGCATCGAACGCGTTTCGCGTCCCGGCCTGCGCATCTACAAGGGCCGTACCAGTATTCCCCAGGTCATGAACGGCCTGGGCGTGGCTATCGTATCGACCTCGCGCGGCGTGATGACCGACCGCAAGGCCCGCGCCAACGGCGTGGGCGGCGAAGTGCTGTGCTACGTGGCCTAAGGAGAAATTCGAATGTCACGTATCGCTAAATATCCGGTCGAACTGCCCAAGGGTGTCGAAGCCAGCATCCAGCAGGATCAGATCACCGTCAAGGGCCCGCTGGGCACCCTGACCCAAGCCCTGACCGGCGACGTCTCGATCGCGCTGGACAACGGCAAGCTGACGTTTGCCGCCGCCAACGAATCGCGCCACGCCAACGCCATGTCGGGTACCGTGCGCGCGCTGGTGGCCAACATGGTCACCGGCGTGAGCAAGGGCTTCGAGCGCAAGCTGACCCTGGTCGGCGTGGGTTACCGCGCCTCGGTCCAAGGCGATGCCGTTAAGCTGCAGCTCGGTTTCTCGCACGACGTCGTGCACAAGTTGCCGGCCGGCATCAAGGCCGAATGCCCCACCCAGACGGAAATCGTCATCAAGGGCTTCAACAAGCAAGTCGTCGGTCAGGTGGCCGCTGAAATCCGTGCGTACCGCGAACCCGAACCCTACAAGGGCAAGGGCGTGCGCTACGCGGACGAACGCGTCGTCATCAAAGAAACCAAGAAGAAATAACGGCGCACGCAAGGACGAATCATGGACAAAAAAGTTTCCCGTTTGCGTCGTGCGGTTCCGACCCGCCGGAAGATCAGCGAGCTGCGCGTTCATCGCCTCTCGATTTTCCGCTCGAACCAGCACATCTACGCCAACATCATTTCGCCGGAAGGCGATCGCGTTCTGGTCAGCGCCTCCACGGTGGAAGCCGAGGTGCGCGCCCAGCTGGCCGGCCAGTCCGGCCAGGGCGGCAACAAGGCCGCCGCGACGCTGGTGGGCAAGCGCGTTGCCGAGAAGGCCAAGGCCGCCGGCATCGAACTGGTTGCCTTCGATCGCTCGGGCTTTCGTTACCATGGCCGCGTGAAGGCGCTGGCCGATGCCGCGCGTGAAGCCGGCCTGAAGTTCTAAGCGAGGATCTGTCAAATGGCTAAAGTACAAGGCAAGAACGCCGCGGAAAAAGAGAATGATGACGGCCTGCGCGAGAAGATGATCGCGGTCAACCGCGTCAGCAAGGTCGTGAAGGGTGGTCGCACCATGAGCTTCGCCGCGCTGACCGTGGTCGGCGACGGCGACGGCCGCATCGGCATGGGCAAGGGCAAGGCGCGCGAAGTGCCGGTCTCGGTCCAGAAGGCGATGGAACAGGCCCGCCGCGGCATGTTCAAGGTTGCGCTCAAGAACGGCACGCTGCACCACACGGTGGTGGGCAAGCACGGCGCCTCCACGGTGCTGATCTCGCCGGCCGCTGAAGGTACCGGCGTGATCGCCGGCGGCCCGATGCGCGCCATTTTCGAAGTGATGGGTGTGCGCAACGTGGTGGCCAAGAGCCTCGGCTCGAGCAACCCGTACAACATGGTTCGCGCCACGTTGAACGGCCTGCGCGCCTCCCTGACCCCGGCGGAAGTTGCTGCCAAGCGCGGCAAGACCGTCGAAGAAATCCTGGGGTAAATCATGGCTCAGAAGCAGATCAAAGTGACCCTCGTGCGCTCCGTGATCGGTACCAAGCAATCGCACCGCGCCACTGTGCGCGGCCTGGGCTTGGGCCGTGTGAACAGCAGCCGCGTGCTGGTCGATACGCCCGAGGTGCGTGGGATGATCCGTAAGGTGGATTATCTCGTTTCCGTCTCGGAAGCCTAAGGAATCACCATGTCGGATATGCAACTCAATACGCTGAAGCCCGCCGAGGGCAGCAAGCACGCCAAGCGCCGCGTCGGCCGTGGCATCGGTTCGGGTCTGGGCAAGACCGCGGGCCGTGGCCACAAGGGCCAGAAGTCGCGTTCGGGCGGTTTCCATAAGGTTGGCTTCGAAGGCGGCCAGATGCCGCTGCAGCGTCGCCTGCCCAAGCGCGGCTTCACGCCGCTGGGCCAGCACCTGTACGCCGAAGTCCGTCTGTCGGACCTGCAAGCCGTGCCCGTCGACGAAATCGACGTGCAAGTGCTCAAGGCCGCTGGCGTGATTGGCCAGGCGGTTCGCTACGCCAAGGTCATCAAGTCGGGTGAACTCTCGCGCAAAGTGGTGCTGAAGGGCATCACGGCGACGGCCGGCGCGCGCGCCGCCATCGAAGCCGCGGGCGGCTCGCTCGCTTGATCACGAGGTGACGAGTGGCTAACGCACAGGCATTGGGCAAATCCGGGGCACGGTACGGCGATCTGAAGCGCCGCCTCGTGTTCCTGGTGCTCGCCCTGGTGGTTTACCGTTTGGGTACTCATATTCCCGTACCGGGTATCAACCCAGATGCGCTGGCGGACCTGTTCCGCCAGAACCAGGGCGGAATCCTCGGCCTGTTCAACATGTTCTCGGGCGGGGCGCTCTCGCGCTTCTCGATCTTTGCCCTGGGGATCATGCCGTACATTTCGGCATCCATCATCATGCAGCTGATGTCGGTGGTGGTGCCTTCGCTGGAATCGCTCAAGAAAGAGGGCGAGGCCGGCCGGCGCAAGATTACCCAATACACCCGCTACGGCACCGTGGTGCTGGCGCTGGTGCAGGCCGTGGGCATTTCGGTTGCGCTTGAGTCCCAGCAGGGACTGGTGATCGATCCGGGCATGCTGTTCCGCTTCACGACCGTCGTGACCCTGGTCACCGGCACCATGTTCGTCATGTGGCTGGGCGAGCAGATCACGGAGCGCGGTCTGGGCAACGGGATCTCCATCCTGATCTTCGCGGGTATCGTCGCGGGCCTGCCCGCGGCGCTGGCTGCGCTGCTGGATCTGGTGCGCACCAACGCGATGTCCGTGCTGTCGGCACTGTTCATCGTGGCTCTGGTGGTGCTGGTTACCGCTTTTGTGGTGTTCGTGGAACGCGGACAGCGCAAGATCACGGTGAACTACGCCAAGCGCCAGGTCGGCAACAAGATCTACGGTGGCCAGAGCTCGCACCTGCCGCTGAAGCTGAACATGGCCGGGGTGATTCCGCCGATCTTCGCGTCGTCGATCATCCTGTTCCCGGCCACGGTCACGAGCTGGTTCTCCAGCGGCGAGAGCATGCGCTGGCTGAGCGACCTGGCCGCGGCCCTGTCGCCTCGTCAACCGCTCTACATCACGCTGTATTCGGTCGCGATCATCTTCTTCTGCTTTTTCTACACGGCTCTGGTGTTCAACAGCCGCGAAACCGCAGACAACCTGAAGAAGAGCGGGGCGTTCGTTCCGGGCATCCGCCCGGGCGAGCAGACCGCGCGCTACATCGACAAGATCCTGATGCGTTTGACGCTCGCGGGCGCCATCTACATCACGCTGGTGTGCCTGCTGCCGGAATTCTTGGTGATGCGCTGGAACGTTCCGTTCTACTTCGGTGGCACGTCTCTGTTGATTATTGTGGTGGTGACGATGGATTTCATGGCGCAGGTCCAGGCCTACATGATGTCTCACCAGTATGACTCGCTGCTCAAGAAGGCGAACTTCAAGGGCGCGGGTTTGCCGATGCGGTAAGCAAAAGAATGTCCAAGGACGACGTCATTCAGATGCAAGGCGAGGTTCTGGAGAACCTCCCCAACGCGACATTTCGCGTCAAGCTCGAAAACGGCCACGTGGTGTTGGGCCATATTTCCGGCAAGATGCGTATGCATTACATCCGGATCCTGCCGGGTGACAAGGTCACAGTGGAGCTCACGCCCTATGACCTGACGCGAGCGAGGATTGTGTTCCGCTCCAAGTGAGTGGAAACCGGATTACGGAAAATTAGGAGTCAACCATGAAAGTAATGGCATCGGTTAAGCGGATCTGCCGCAACTGCAAAGTTATCAAACGTCACGGCGTGGTGCGCGTCATCTGCACCGACCCGCGTCACAAGCAGCGTCAAGGCTAACCCGGGTTAGCGACTACGCAACGGATTTATTCAAGGAACAGTCATGGCCCGTATTGCTGGCATTAACATTCCGCCGCATCAGCACGCCGAGATCGGCCTGACCGCCATTTTTGGCATCGGTCGTACGCGCGCTCGCAAGATCTGCGAAGCGGCAAACGTACCCTTTGACAAGAAGGTCAAGGATCTGAGCGACGCTGAACTGGAACGCGTCCGCGAACATGTCGGTGTGTTCACGGTCGAAGGCGATCTTCGTCGTGAAGTGCAGCTCTCGATCAAGCGTTTGATCGACCTGGGAACCTACCGCGGCATGCGTCACAAGCGCGGTCTGCCCGTGCGCGGCCAGCGTACCCGCACCAACGCCCGCACCCGCAAGGGCCCGCGTCGTGCTGCTGCGTCCCTGAAGAAATAATCGAGGAACTGGATTATGGCGAAAGCTTCCACCAGCGGCGCTTCGCGCGTGCGCAAAAAGGTCAAGAAGAACGTCTCGGACGGCATCGCGCACGTTCACGCTTCGTTCAACAACACCATCATCACCATCACCGACCGTCAAGGCAACGCCCTGTCGTGGGCCACGTCGGGCGGTGCTGGCTTCAAGGGTTCGCGCAAGTCGACCCCGTTCGCCGCGCAGGTCGCCGCTGAAACGGCCGGCCGCGTTGCGCTCGAGTACGGCATCAAGACGCTGGAAGTGCGCATCAAGGGCCCCGGCCCCGGCCGCGAATCGTCGGTGCGCGCCCTGAATGCCCTCGGCATCAAGATCTCGAGCATTGCCGACATCACGCCGGTGCCGCACAACGGCTGCCGTCCGCCGAAGCGTCGTCGTATCTAAAGGGAATCCACATGGCACGTTATATTGGACCCAAATGCAAGCTCTCGCGCCGCGAGGGCACCGACCTGTTCCTGAAGAGCGCCCGCCGTTCGCTGGACTCCAAGTGCAAGCTGGATTCCAAGCCCGGCCAGCACGGCCGCACTTCGGGCGCCCGCACCTCCGACTACGGCCTGCAGCTGCGTGAAAAGCAGAAGCTCAAGCGTATGTACGGCGTGCTGGAAAAGCAGTTCCGCAAGTACTTCGCCGAAGCCGAGCGCCGTCGCGGCAACACCGGCGAGACCCTGATCCAGCTGCTGGAATCGCGCCTGGACAACGTCGTCTACCGCATGGGCTTCGGCTCCACGCGCGCCGAAGCCCGCCAGCTTGTGAGCCACCGCGCCATCGAGCTGAATGGCCACACCGCCGACATCGCCTCGATCCTGGTCAAGGCCGGCGACGTGATCTCGGTCCGCGAAAAGGCCAAGAAGCAGGCCCGCATCAAGGAATCGCTCGACCTGGCCGCCAGCATCGGCATCCCCCAATGGGTGGAAGTCGACGCGGCCAAGATGACCGGCACCTTCAAGTCGGCTCCCGACCGCGCTGACGTCGCCCGCGACATCAACGAATCGATGGTCGTCGAACTGTACTCGCGTTGATCGACGTGGAGCCGTCCCCGGCGGCGCGCCGCAAGGCGTTTTTCCGGGCGGCGGCTTCCGAGTCCGCATTTGCAAGTCCCGCAGCAGCCCGCTTCCGCGCCAGTACGGCGGAGCGGGCTTTGCGGTTCGTGGCGGCGGTGTTGCTCTCATGGCGCCGCGCGCCGCGCTTTTCCCGCTTTACCTGTCCATCAGCCTTATCGGTGTAACGAGCCGAGGGTATTGAAAAGGAACACAGTACATGTCCACTCAAGGTTTTCTGAAGCCGCGCTCCATTGAAGTCGAACCGATCGGCACGCACCATGCCAAGATCGTGATGGAGCCCTTCGAGCGTGGCTACGGCCATACGTTGGGCAACGCCCTGCGCCGCATCCTGCTGTCTTCGATGACCGGCTACGCGCCGACCGAAGTGCAGATGACCGGCGTGGTGCACGAGTATTCGACCATCCCGGGCGTGCGCGAAGATGTCGTGGACATCCTGCTGAACCTGAAGGGCGTGGTCTTCAAGCTGCACAACCGCGACGAAGTGACCCTGGTCCTGCGCAAGAGCGGCGCCGGCACCGTGCTGGCCAGCGACATCGAGCTGCCGCACGACGTCGAGATCATCAACCCCAACCACGCCATCTGCAACCTGACCGACGCCGGCAAGGTGGAAATGCAGATCAAGGTCGAGAAGGGCCGCGGCTACGTGCCGGGCAACGTGCGCGCGCTGTCGGAAGACCGCACCCACACTATCGGCCGCATCGTGCTGGACGCCTCGTTCAGCCCGGTCCGCCGCGTGAGCTACGCCGTGGAAAGCGCGCGCGTGGAACAGCGCACCGACCTGGACAAGCTGGTGCTGGACATCGAAACCAACGGCGTGATCTCGCCCGAGGAAGCGGTGCGCCAGTCGGCCCGCATCCTGATGGACCAGATCTCGGTCTTCGCTGCCCTGGAAGGCGCCGGCGACTCGTACGAAGCCCCGGTGCGCGGCACGCCGCAGATCGATCCGGTGCTGCTGCGCCCGGTCGACGACCTGGAGCTGACGGTGCGTTCGGCCAACTGCCTGAAGGCCGAGAACATCTACTACATCGGCGACCTGATCCAGCGTACCGAGAACGAGCTGCTCAAGACTCCGAACCTGGGCCGCAAGTCGCTCAACGAAATCAAGGAAGTGCTGGCCGCGCGCGGCCTGACCCTGGGCATGAAGCTGGAAAACTGGCCGCCCCTGGGCCTGGAGCGTCCGTAAGGCATGCGGGGGGCGCGTTCGCGCGCTTCCCGCCTTGCCGGGCGCGTGCCGCCCGGCAAGGCGAAACCGTCGTAAAATGCACCGTTTTTTCACCGGACCGCGGCCTTTTCCAGGCCGATAGAAGAGCCGGCAACCCGATGGCGGAAACGCCGTCCTTAGATTCAAAGGAAACTTATCATGCGTCACCGTAATGGCTTGCGCAAGCTCAACCGCACCAGCAGCCACCGTCTCGCCATGTTCCGCAACATGGCCGTTTCGCTGATTACCCACGAAGCGATAAAGACCACGCTGCCGAAGGCGAAGGAACTGCGCCGCGTCATCGAACCCCTGATCACGCTGGGCAAGGAGCCCACCGTTGCGAACAAGCGCCTGGCGTTTGCCCGCCTGCGCGACCGCGACGCCGTGGTGAAGCTGTTTGCCGAAATCGGTCCGCGCTATGCGAACCGCAACGGCGGCTACACCCGCGTGCTGAAGATGGGCTTCCGCCAGGGCGACAACGCTCCCATGGCTTTCATGGAGCTGGTCGACCGCCCGGAAGTCGATGAAGCCGCTGAGGACAGCGCCGCCGAGTAAGACTCGCAGCGAGATAAGCAAAAGGGCGGGCCTTCGGGCCCGCCTTTTTTTCGCCAGGCGGGCCGGGCGCTGCGCCGGACGGCGGCCGCCGCCATGGCCCGGGCGCGCGGGTTCAGGACGCGTGCAGTTCCTCGCGCAGCGCCTGGGCGGTGCGCGCAAGCGTCTCGGCGTCGGGCTGGGGCGGCATGGTGAACGTGAGGTCCTTCTGCACGATGTACTGGGTCGAGGTGACGTCCTGCGGATGGTGCATGGGGATCACGTGGGCGTGAGCATGGGCCACGTGGATGCCCGTGAAGGCAAAGCCCACGCGCTCGACCTGGTAGAGACGCTTCATGTGGCGCGCCAGCCGCTGTCCGAGATTGACGATGCGGCCCGCGAGGTCGGCGGGCATGTCCTCGAAATAGGGATAGTGCTGCTTGGGAATGATGAGCGCGTGGCCCGGGCGCACCGGGTGGATGTCGAGAAACGCCATGAGCCGGTCGTCTTCGTGGATCATGTGGACGTCCAGCTCGTGGCGTGCCATGCGGCAGAACAGACAGGTATCGGACATGCGGGCCTCGGCATGATGAAAGAAACGGCCTCGCCCGGCGGCGCAAGGCAGGGCGGCAATACCGATAAAATACTCCCAGTTACATCCTGCGCGGCCATATCCGGGAGGCGACATGTTGCGAGATGACGACGTTGTGCTGATGGTCAGCAATGCGCCCGACCTGCTTCTCGCCAAGCGCATCGCGCATGTGCTGGTCGAGGAAGGCCTGGCGGCGTGCGTGAACCTCGGCGCGCCCTGCCTGTCCATCTACGAGTGGAAGGGCACGGTGGAAGGGGCGGAGGAAATCCCCATGCACATCAAGACCACGCACGGACGCCATGCGGCGGCCGTGGCGCGGCTGGCGCAGATGCACCCTTACGAAGTGCCCGAGATCATCGTGCTGCCTGTCATCGGCGGCGCCGCGCCTTACCTGGATTGGGTGCGTGAACAAACGGCCGACAGGCCGCAACAGAGAGACTGATGCCGCAACCCGTTGGTATGCCCGGCGTTTCTGCCGGGATCGTCGCGATGGCCGCTCGCATCCGTTCCGGATTGCCCGCCGCGCTGGCGCTGTTGATGCTGCTGCTGGCCTGCGCCGCGCCGGTCCGCGCCGAGCAGGAGTTCCTGGAGCCCGACAAGGCCTTTGCGTTCAGCGCCTCGATGGCCGCCCCGGACGCGCTGGAGCTGCATTACCGCGTCGCGCCGGGGTATTACCTGTACCGCGAACGTTTCGGCATCACCATCAGCCCGGCGGGCGCGGCGCGGCTGGGAGAGCCGGCATATCCCCAGGGCGAGGTGAAATACGATCCCACGTTCGAGAAGGACATGGAGGTCTACCACCGGGACGTGGCGGTGCGCGTGCCGCTGATGCCGGGCGGCCAGGCGTTCACGATGACCGTGACGAGCCAGGGCTGCGCCGACGCGGGCCTGTGCTATCCGCCGCAGGACCACAGCGTGCGGCTGACGCCGGCCGCCGGGGGCTACGCGCTGGCCGATGGCGCCGCGCCGGCCTCGGGCGCCGGGCCCGGGCTGGGCGCGCTGGCGGAGGCGGGCGACACGGGGCTGGCCGCCGCGCTTGCGGGCATGGGCTGGGCCAAGACCGCTGGCGTGTTCCTGGTGCTGGGCGTGCTGCTGGCGTTCACGCCCTGCGTGCTGCCCATGATTCCCATTCTTTCCACCATCGTCGTGGGCGATGCGGCCGCGCGGCCCTCGCGCTGGCGCGGTTTCGGGCTGGCGGCCGCCTATGTGCTCGGAATGTCGGTGGTCTATACCGCCCTGGGCGTGGCGGCGGGCCTGAGCGGCGCCGGGCTGGCCGCATGGCTGCAGACGCCCTGGATACTCGGCCTGTTCGCGGCGTTGCTGGCCATCCTGGCGCTGGCCATGTTCGACGCCTTCACGTTCCAGATGCCGGCCGCGGTGCAGGCCCGGCTTGCGCGGACGTCTTCGCGCATTCCCGGCGGGCGCCATACCGGCGCGCTGCTCATGGGCGCGCTGTCGGCGCTCATCGTGGGGCCTTGCGTGGCCGCTCCGCTGGCCGGGGCGCTGCTGTATATCTCGCAGACCGGCGACGTGGTGCTGGGCGCGGCGGCGCTGTTCGCGCTGGCCTGGGGCATGGGCGTGCCCCTCTTGCTCGTGGGGGCGTCGTCCGGCGCGCTGCTGCCCAGGGCCGGTCCGTGGATGGAGGGCGTAAAGCGCCTGTTCGGCATGCTGCTGCTGGCGACGGCGTGGTGGATGCTGATTCCGGTGGTGCCCGTGTGGGTGCAGATGTGCGGCTGGGCGTTCCTGGCCATCGTGGCCGCCGTGATGCTGCGCGCCTTCGATGCGCTGCCGGCGGAAGCCGGCGCGGCCCGCATGTTCGGCAAGGGCCTGGGCCTGCTGCTGGCGCTGGCGGCGGCCGCCTGGCTGGCGGGCGCCGCCAGCGGCGGGCGCGATGTGCTGCAGCCGCTGGCGCACCTGGCCGCGCGCGGCGCAGACGCCGCGGCGCCGGGCGCGGCGCAGGCGGTGCGCTTCAAGCGCGTGCGCAACGTGGCAGAGCTCGATGCGGCGCTTGCCGCCAGCGACCGTCCGGCGATGCTGGATTTTTATGCGGACTGGTGCGTGTCCTGCCGCGAGATGGAGCGTTTCACGTTCTCGGATCCGGGCGTGGCGCAGCGCATGGCGGGCCTGCTGCTGCTGCAGGCCGATGTCACGGCCAACAATGCGGAAGACCGCGAATTGCTCAGGCGCTTCCGGCTGTTCGGCCCGCCGGGCATCATGTTTTTCGAGCCGGGTGGCAAGGAGATCGCTGACGCCCGCGTGATCGGTTTCCAGGACGCACGGCGGTTCGCCGCGACGCTGGATCGCGCGCTGGCGCGGTAGCGCCGCCCGGGCTGGCGCGGCAAGCGGCGCGCCGGACGCCGGTCAGGCTCGGGTCTGGCGCGCCGCCGCGGCTCGGCGCCTCAGTATCTCAGCGCGGCTGCTTCAACAGCTTGGCGGCCTCGATGGCGAAATAGGTGAGGATGCCGTCCGCGCCCGCGCGCTTGAAGGCGAGCAGCGCTTCCATCATGACCTTGTCATGGTCCAGCCAGCCGTTGGCGGCGGCGGCCTTGATCATGGCGTATTCGCCGCTGACCTGGTAGGCGAAGGTGGGCACGCGGAAAGCGTCTTTCACGCGGCGCAGAACGTCCAGGTAGGGCATGCCCGGCTTGACCATGACCATGTCCGCGCCTTCCTGGAGGTCGGCCGCCACTTCGCGCAGCGCCTCGTCGAGGTTGCCCGGATCCATCTGGTAGGCCATTTTGTTGGACTTGCCCAGGTTGGCGGCGGAGCCGACGGCATCGCGGAAGGGGCCGTAGAACGCGCTGGCGTACTTGGCGGAGTAGGCCATGATGCGGGTGTGGATGTGGCCGTTTTCCTCGAGCGCCTGGCGGATCGCGCCGATGCGGCCGTCCATCATGTCGCTGGGGGCGACCATGTCCACACCGGCGGCCGCTTGCACCAGGGCCTGCTTGACCAGGATCTCGACCGTGGGTTCGTTGATCACGTAGCCGTTGTCGTCGATGACGCCGTCCTGGCCGTGGCTGGTGTAGGGGTCCAGCGCCACGTCGCACAGCACGCCCAGCTCGGGAAAGCGCTGCTTGAGTTCGCGGACCACCCGCGGGATCAGCCCCTCGGGGTTGGTGGCTTCGATGCCGTCCGGCGTCTTGAGCGAGGGCTCGATGGCGGGGAACAGCGCCAGTACCGGAATGCCCAGCGACACGCATTCCTCGGCGACCGCCATGAGGGTGTCGGGCGAGTAGCGCACCACGCCGGGCAGCGACGGCACCGGCTGGCGCAGGCCCGTACCCTCGGCCACGAAGACGGGGTAGATCAGATCGTCCACCGAGAGCGCATTCTCGCGCACCAGCCGGCGGGTGAAGGCGTCGCGGCGCAGGCGGCGCGGGCGGGAAACCGGGAATTCGGGAGTGATGATCTGCGGGTTCATGGTACGACCTTCGGGGATATCCAGTTCTCGATATGGTTGGCGGCCTCTTCGAGGCCGATGCGCTCGGTGGCCGAGAACGGCACGGTGTGCAGCGCGCCGATGTCCGCGAGTTCCTTGCGGACGGCGTAGATGGCGCGCACGCGCTGGCCGTAGGGCAGCTTGTCGGCCTTGGTGAGCAGGGCCAGCACCGGGCGGCCGGTGGGGGCGATGAAGTTGGCCAGGCGGCGGTCGAGCTCGGTGACGCCGCGGCGGATGTCGATGAGCAGCACCACGCCGGCCAGCGACGCGCGGTCGCGCAGATAGCCGCCCAGGATGTCGGCCCATTTTTCTTTTTCGTCGCGCGCGACGGACGCGTAGCCGTAGCCCGGCAGGTCGACCAGGTAGCCCAGCGCGGCCTGCGGGTCGAGCGGGTCGGGCAGGCTGAACATGTTGATCAGCCGCGTGCGCCCCGGCGTCTTGCTGGAGAAGGCGAGACGGCGCTGGTTGCACAGCACGTTGATGGCCGTGGACTTGCCGGCGTTGGAGCGGCCCACGAAGCAGACTTCCGGCGCGCCGGGGGCCGGAAGCTGGTCCAGGCGGGCAGCGGAAGTGAGGAAAGAGGCGCGGTGCAGGAGGGACACGGAGGGCTTCGGATACGGTTGGTTTCGAGCCCTATTGTATAATCCGGCGTTTGCAACAGTGGTCCCCGTGCGCGGAGCCGTCTGTTTTGTCGCGTGGCAAGCGCCTGGATTGCGGGAGGGCTCCCGCCGACGGCCTTGCGGGCAAGGCAGCTGCAGCAGGTTCGTTACGGCTTTCCAGGGTGTGCGGGCAGGCATGGGCGCCTTTTTGCGCCTTGATCGATGCGTTCGTCGAGGTATACATGAAGCGTGTGCTGTCCCGGATGTTGATAGCGAGCGGGCTGTTGCTCGGCGCTGCTGCCCTTTCCCCCGGTTTTGCCGCCGACGCGCCGCCCGGCCCGGCCAAACCGGATGCCGCCAAGGGCGGTCAATTGTTCGAGCAGGGAGACGCTTCGCGCGGGATAGTCGCCTGTGCGTCCTGTCATGGCGCCGGGGGCAGCAGCACCATTCCGGCCAATCCCAATCTTGCGGCCCAGTCGCACGAATACCTGGCCAAGCAGCTCACCGATTTCCAGCTCAAGCAGGGCGCCAAGACGCCGCTGCGCAACGGCCCGGAAGGCAATCCCACTCCCATGACGGCCATGGCGCAGAATCTCACGCCCGCCGACATCCAGAACGTTGCCCTGTACCTGGCCCAGCAGCCGCTGAAGGAGCCGGCCTCCGCCGGCTACGAGAAGCTGGTTGACCTGGGTCAAAAGATCTGGCGCGGCGGCTTGCCCGAACGCAATGTGCCCGCCTGTGCGGCATGCCATTCTGCCAATGGCGCCGGCATTCCGGGCCAATATCCCCGCCTGGCGGGCCAGTTCCCCGCCTATATCGAAGAGCAGCTCAAGCTGTTCCGCAGCGGAGACCGGGCCAACAGCGCGCCCATGCACGATATCGCCGATCGCATGTCGGACGCCGACATCAAGGCCGTGGCCGATTACGCGGCCGGCCTGCGCTAGGCGCATGTCCGCAACGCGCGCGGCCGGGCCGCGTCCACTTACCGGGGCGCAAGGAACCCGCCGGGCCCGCGCGCTGTCTACGAGGGGGGAAGCCGATGGCGCGGCCCCCCTTTTTTCATGAATTCGACCCACACATCTTCCCGCCTCTCCCTGCGCACGCTGCCCCACGATTTCTTCGAGCTGCTGGGGTCGATGCGCTTTGCCGTCAGCCTGCTCGTCTTCATCTGCCTGGCCAGCCTGGTCGGGACGGTATTGCCGCAAAACCGCGCCAGCAGCAGTTACATCGACCAGTTCGGCCCGTTCTGGTACGAAGTGTTCGACAAGTTCTCCATCTGGCACGTCTACAACAGCTGGTGGTTCCTGCTCATCATGGGCTTCCTGGTGGTGTCCACCTCGGTGTGCCTGATCCGCAATGCGCCCAAGATGCTGCGCGACGCGAAGTCGTTTCGCGAGCACGTGCGCGCGAGCAGCCTGGGCGCTTTTCCGCACCGCGTGCAGACCAGCGTGCCGGGGACGGTGCCCGAAACCGTCGCCGGGCTCAAGGGCCTGCTGGCGCGCATGGGCTACGCGGTGCGCGAGCGCAGGGACGAGAACGGCGTGATGCTCGCCGCCAAGAAGGGCAGCGCCAACCGGCTGGGCTACATCTTCGCCCACTCGGCGCTGGTCATCATCTGCATCGGCGGGCTGCTCGACAGCGAGCTGCCCGTGCGGCTGCAGGTGATGTTCGGCGGGAAGCGGCCCATCGTGGAGAACATGCTGATTTCCGAGGTGCCCGAAAGCGGCCGGCTGTCGGTGAACAACCCCAGCTTCCGCGCCAGCGTGCTGGTGCCCGAAAACAGCCAGGTGAGCAGCGCCGTGGTCATGGTGGGCGACGGCGCGCTGGTGCAGCCGCTGCCGTTCCTGCTCAAGCTCAAGAAGTTCGTCGTCGATTACTACTCCACCGGCATGCCCAGCCGTTTCGCCAGCGAGGTGGAGGTGACGGATCCGGAGACGGGCAAAACCTTCGCGTCGACCATCGAGGTAAACGAGCCGCTGCGGTACAAGGGCATGACGGTGTACCAGTCCAGCTTCGACGACGGCGGCAGCACCGTGAAGCTGCTGGGTTATCCGCTGGTGGGCAGCGGCGGCCAGACCTTCAGCGTGGATGGCGCGGTGGGCAAGACCAGCGAGGTCACGGCCAGCACCGCCGCCGGCCAGCGCAGCATGCGCGTGGAAATCACCGGGCTGCGTCCCATCAACGTGGAGGATCTGAGCGGGGGCGCGCCCAAGGGCGGCAACCAGAGCTTTGCCGACCACGTGGCCTCCGTGGCGGGCAGCGCGGCCGGCAAGAAGAACGAAAACCTGCGCAACGTGGGACCCAGCGTGGAGTACCGCCTGATCGACGATGCGGGCCAGGCGCACGAATTCCAGAACTACATGCTGCCCGTGGAGCTGGACGGCGCGCAGGTGTTCCTGGCCGGCGTGCGCAACAATGCCTCGGAGCCTTTCCGCTACCTGCGCATACCCGCCGACGCCGACGGTTCCGTGGCCGAGTTCATGCGCCTGCGCGCCACGCTGGCCGATCCGGCGGCGCGCCGCGAGGCGGCCCGCCGTTTCGCCGAGCGCAACAGTCCGGCCGGCATGGACCGCCAGCCCTTGCAGACCGCGGCCGAACGCGCGCTGGAAACCTTTGCCTCGGGCGGGTTGCAGGCGGTGGCGGCTTTCCTGCAGGCCAATACGCCGGCCGCCGACCTGGAGCGCGCCGCCGACGTGGTCATCCGCCTCATCGGCGCCAGCATGAACGAAATCCGCGCCATCGAGCGCGAACGCGCGGGCCTGCCGCCCGTGCCCGATGCCGGGCCGCAGGCCGACCAGGCGGCGACGTGGTCGCGGCTGGCGGTGGCGGCCCTGTCGGACCTGGCCGTGTATCCGGCGCCCGTGTTCCTGTCGCTGGCCGACTTCCAGCACGTGCAGGCCAGCGTGTTCCAGGTCAGCCGCACGCCGGGCAAGAAAGCGGTGTACCTGGGCAGCCTGCTGCTGGTGCTGGGCGTGTTTGCGATGTTCTATATTCGGGACCGGCGCGTCTGGGTGTGGATCAGGCCCGAGGGCGGCGGCAGCGGCATCCTGGCGGCCATGACTTCGCAGAAGCGTACACTGGACTTCAATCAAGAATTCGAGCGCTTCAAGCAGGCATTGCTGCGCCAGAACCGGACGGAAGGCTGATTTATGTCCACGACCACCACCTCTTCGTTTTCCACACCGGAATCCCAATGGCCGCAAGGCCTGTCCGAAACCGGCGACGGCCGGGCGCGGCGCGGCCGGCCCGACTGGACGGATCTCGTCTTCTTCCTGCTGCTGGCGGCGGGCGCGGGCTACGCGCTGGTCCATTACAGCGGCGCCATGGACTACTACGAGAAGACGATTCTCTGCGCGGCCGTGCCCGTGGCGGCCTGGATGGGTTGGCTGTGGCGCCCGCTGCGCCGGCTCATGATCGCCTGTGCGCTGTCGGCGGGGCTGGCGGTCATGCTCTACGGCAATGACCTGGGCCGCGCCGAACAGGTGTTCTTCCTGAAATACCTGTTTTCGTCGCAGTCGGCCATTCTGTGGATGAGCGCGCTCTTCGCGCTGGCTACGGTGTGCTACTGGATCGGCGTGTTCAGCCCCACGGCGGCCTGGCTGGGCACGGCGCTGACCTGGGGGGCGGTGTTCGCGGGCCTGACCGGGCTGCTGGTGCGATGGCGCGAAGGTCATCTCATGGGGCCGGATCTCGGCCACATTCCCGTAAGCAACCTGTACGAAGTTTTCGTGCTGTTTTCGCTGATCACGGCGCTGTTCTACCTCTACTACGAGCGCAAGTACACCACGCGCGCGCTGGGCGGCTTCGTGCTGCTGGTGGTGACCTCGGCCGTGGTGTTCCTGCTGTGGTATTCGTTCACGCGCGATGCGGGCCAGATCCAGCCCCTGGTGCCCGCCCTCAAGAGCTGGTGGATGAAGCTGCACGTGCCGGCCAACTTCATCGGCTACGGCACCTTCTCGCTGGCCGCCATGGTGGGCTTTGCCTACCTGGTCAAGCAGCACGGCAATACGGCTTCCTGGGCCCGGCTGGCGCCGCTGTTCGTGCTGGGCGTGCTGCTTTGCGCCGAGCCCATGGTGTTCCGCACCGACGGCCTTTCGGCCACGTGGATGCTGTATTTCGGCATCGGCGCGGTGATCGTGGGCGCCATCCTGCTGGGGCGCCGGCGCATCGCGGCCGCGCTGCCTTCGCTGGAAGTGCTGGACGACATCATGTACCGCGCCATCGCGGTCGGTTTCGCGTTCTTTACCGTGGCGACCATCCTGGGCGCGCTGTGGGCCGCCGACGCCTGGGGCGCCTACTGGCAATGGGATCCGAAGGAAACCTGGGCGCTCATCGTGTGGCTGAACTATGCCGCCTGGCTGCACATGCGGCTCATCAAGGGGCTGCGAGGCGCCATGGCGGCTTATTGGGCGCTGACGGGCCTGCTGATCACCGGCTTTGCGTTTCTGGGCGTGAACATGTTCCTGTCGGGGCTGCACTCCTACGGGCAGCTCTGACCGCGGGCCCCGGGGCGGCGGCCCCGGCTACGGCAGGGTCGATTCGCCGCGGTACAGGTCGCGCGGGGTTTCGCGCTGGCGAACCAGGTAGAACCTGCCGTCGTCGACCATGACCTCGGCGGGCCGGCCGCGCGTGTTGTAGTTGCTGGCCATGGTCATGCCGTAGGCGCCGGCCGATTCGATGGCCAGCACGTCGCCTTGCTGCAGGTCGAGCACCCGGCCGCGGGCAAGCCAGTCGGCGCTTTCGCACACGGGGCCGACCAGATCGTATGGGTTGCACGCCTTGGCGCCCGGGCGGGGCCGTACCGGCAGCACCCCTTGCCAGGCTTCGTAGAGGGCCGGGCGCAGCAGGTCGTTCATGGCCGCGTCCACGATGGCGAAGTTGCGCGCCTCGCCGTGCTTGAGGTATTGCACGGTGGTCAGCAGCACGCCGGCGTTGCCGATGAGCGAACGGCCGGGCTCGAGCACCAGCTCCAGATGATCCAGCCCGCGCGCGCGCAGCCGGTCGAGCACCGGGGCCAGCAGGTGGCGCGGCGAGGGCGGGGTTTCGTTCGAGTAGCGGATGCCCAGCCCGCCCCCCAGGTCGAGATGCCCGATGCGGATGCCGTCGGCGGCCAGCGCGTCGATCAGGTCGAGCAGCTTGTCCAGGGCGTCGAGATAAGGGCTGATGTCGGTGAGCTGCGAGCCGATGTGGCAGTCCACGCCCGCGATGCGCAGGCCGGGCAGGGCGTGCGCCAGCCGGTAGGCGTCGCGTGCCTGGCCGATGGCGATGCCGAACTTGTTTTCCTTCAGGCCGGTGGAAATGTAGGGGTGGGTCTGGGGATCCACGTCCGGATTCACGCGCAGCGACACGGGCGCGACGCGGCCCATGTGCGAGGCCACGTCAGAGAGCCGCCGCAATTCGGCTTCGGATTCCACATTGAAGCTTTTGACGCCGGCTTCCAGGGCCGCGCGCATCTCCCAGGCCTGCTTGCCCACGCCCGAGAACACGATGCGGGCGGGGTCGGCCCCCACGGCGAGCGCGCGCTCGAGCTCGCCGCCGGAGACGATGTCGAAGCCCGCGCCCAGCCGGACGAATTCCTTGAGCACGGCCAGGTTGGAATTGGCCTTCATGCCGTAGCACACCAGCACCTTGTGCGGGCCGATGGCCGAACGGTAGGTGTTCCAGGCGCCCTTGAGCGCGGCGCGCGAATACACGTAGAGAGGGGTTCCCAGCAGCGCGGCCAGGTGGTCCAGCGGGACATCCTCCGCATACAGAACGCTGTTGCGGTACTGGAAGTAGGGAGAGCCCGCCGGCTGGGGCAGCGCTGCCAGGGGCGGATTCATGGCAGCACCGGCGCGGGGGGAATGCTGGTGGTCTTGTGCTGCTGGGTGCGCGCCGGCGGCTTGCCGTCGGGCGTGGGCATGTACAACGGGCCCTTATACCCGCAAGCCGCGACCATGCCAGCGGTTGCAAGCGTGGCTACAATGCGAAGAGCCATGCGGCGAAATGCCATGTGGGACACTGGGAACTCCGTAATTCTTGCAGGCTCGATTATGACCGAATCCGAATTTCTTGCGTTGATCGACCAGGTGCTGGAAAGCATCGAAAGCCAGGCCGACGACTGGGCGGCTTCGCTCGACGTCGATGTGGAAACCAGCCGCAGCGGCAACGTGCTGACGCTGGTATTCGAGGACGGTACCCACGTCGTGGTGAACAGCCAGGCAGCCGTGCAGGAGCTCTGGGTGGCGGCGCGCAGCGGCGGCTTTCACTACCGCTATGACGGCAAGCACTGGAACGACACGCGCGGCGGCCCGCCGCTGCCGGACGCGCTGTCGCAGATCTGCTCCGAGGCCGCGGGCGTCCCCGTCACCGTGCGCCTGTAGCCGCCCGCTTGCTGGCGTCCGGCAGGCGCCTCCAAAGCCGAAGGCCGGTTCCCGGGAACCGGCCTTTGCGCATCCGCCTTCCGGAACGCCGTCACCGGGAAACGGTTGCGGCGCCGCCTTTTCTTCAGAACGGAATCTTCTGCGACCAGGAAGAGGCTTCGCCGCCCACTCTTGCCCCGGGCGCCACCTTGATGCGGTTGTCCTCGTTGCCGGCGCCGCTCGTCAGGCCATTGAGGAACTCGCCCAGCGTGTCGGCTTCCGGCAGGCCCAGGCGCGCGACGGCCTGGCCGGGCGGGAACTCCGAGAAATAGTATTCGCCGTTTTCCACGAGCAGGCCGTCGGGGCGCGGGCGCTGCTTGTCTTCAGGCACGCCCTTGAGCGCTTCTTTCATGAAGTCCACCCAGATCGGCATGGCCACTCCGCCGCCGGTTTCGCGCGAGCCCAGGGATCTGGGCTGGTCGAAGCCCAACCAGGCGGTGGCCACCAGGCTGGGGGTGTAGCCGGAGAACCAGGCGTCCACCGATTCGTTGGTGGTGCCGGTCTTGCCGGCGATGTCGCTGCGCTTGAGCAGCACGCGGGCGCGGGCTGCCGTGCCGTAGGTGGCCACGCCGCGCAGGATGTCGTCCATGACCCAGGCCGTGCGCGGGTCGATGGCCCGGGCCGTGGCGTCGCCGGCCACCACGGGCTTGGATTGCATGATGACCTTGCCGCTGCTGTCGGTGACGCGGTCGATCAGGTAGGGCGTGACACGGTAGCCGCCGTTGGCGAACACCGCATAGGCGCCCGCGAGCTGCAGGGGCGTGACCGAGCCCGCGCCCAGCGCCAGCGGCAGCACGGCCGGCTGGCGCGCCTTGTCGAAGCCGAAGCGGGTGAGGTAGTCCTGCGCGTATTGCGGGCCGATGGCTTGCAGGATGCGGATCGACACCATGTTCTTCGACTTGTACAGCGCCTGGCGCAGCGTCAGCATGGGCTCGTACTGGTTGCCGTAGTTCTTGGGCGCCCAGGCTTTGGAGCCGGTCTGCTCGGCCGTGAGCATGAAGGGCTGGTCGGAGATCTGCGTGGCGGGCGTGAGGCCGCGCTCCAGCGAGGCGGCGTAGATGAAGGGCTTGATGTTGGAGCCCGGCTGCCGCCATGCCTGCGTGACGCGGTTGAAATTGCCGCGATAGAAGTCGAAGCCGCCGACCATGGCGTGGATGGCGCCGTCCTGCGGCGAGAGCGCCACGAACGCGGCCTGCACCGCCGGCAGGTTGATGATTTCCCAGTTGTCGCCGAACTTGCGGATATAGACCACCGAGCCGCGCTTGATGCGCTTCTCGGGCTTGGCCTTGTCGTTCAGCGCGCGTGCGACCACGCCCAGCACCTTCTTGTCGGTGATGGTGATGATCTCGCGCGAGCTGCGCGCCAGCCTGACCTCGGTGGGGCTGGCCGAGAGCACCACGGCGGTGAGCAGGTCGCCGCTGTCGCTGAACTTGTCGAACACGCCGTCCAGGAAGTCGTCCAGCGCCTGTGCGTTGTTCTCGATGCCGGCGGGCAGGTCGAGCTGTTCCTCGGGGCCGGGGTAGGGGGCGCGGCGGGTGTAGTCGAGCACGCCTTCGCGCACGGCGCGGTAGGCCGCCTCCTGTTCCTTGGACTGGACCGTGGTGTAGATATTGATGCCGCGCGAATAGACGTTGTCCTGGTACACGTTGTACAGGAGCTGGCGCGCCAGTTCGGCCACGTATTCGCCGTGGATGGCGTAGCCGCCGGCCGGCGTGCCCTCGGCCGACTTCATGACGATGGGCTGGGCCAGCGCCTGCTGGTATTCGGCGTCGGTGAGGTAGCCGAGCTGGTGCATGCGGTTGAGCACGTAGCGCTGGCGCAGCTCGGCACGGGGACGGTTGGCGATCGGGTTGAAGCGCGAGGGGGCCTTGGGAATGCCGGCCAGCATGGCGGCCTCGGCGGGGGTGATCTCGGACAGCGGCTTGCCGAAATAGGTGCGCGAGGCGGCCGCGAAGCCGTAGGCGCGGTGGCCCAGGTAGATCTGGTTCATGTAGAGCTCAAGAATCTGGTCCTTGGTGAGCTGGGACTCGATCTTGAACGTGAGCAGCAGTTCGTAGAACTTGCGCGAGTAGGTTTTTTCGGACGACAGGTAGAAGTTGCGCGCCACCTGCATGGTGATGGTGCTGGCGCCCTGGGACTTGGACATGCTGGTGATGTTGGCCAGCCCCGCGCGCACCACGCCCATCCAGTCGATGCCCCCATGCTGGTAGAAGCGGTCGTCCTCGGCGGCCAGCACGGCCGACTTCATGATGTCCGGGATTTCGTTGAAGCGCAGCACGTTGCGGCGTTCTTCGCCGAACTCGCCGATGAGGACCTTGTCGGCGGTATAGACGCGCAGCGGCACGCGCGGCCGGTAGTCGGTCATGGCGTGCAGGTCGGGCAGGTTGGGCCAGGCCAGCGCCAGCGCCATGCCGGCCAGCAGCACGCCGCACAGCGCAAGGCCGACACAGAGAATGCCGGCCTTTACGAAAAATCGCAGAAATGGCGAACCGCTCTTGGCGGGCTTGTCTTTCTTGGAGGAATTCTGGGGCTTACTCATCGCGGCGATTTTACGGGTATCTCAGGGCCGGCCCGGGAAGGGGCCTCCGGTTTCTGTAACAAGATCGTTCAGGGCGTGGCGCTCGGGTGGCGGGCGGCAATGGGATAATGCCGGCATGAACTTTTCCGCCTCTTCATGTCCGGATGCCGGTCCGGATGCGGCGTCCGACAGCGGAACGCCCGATACTTCCTGCGGCGCGCCGGCCTGCGCGGGCCGGACTGCGACCCTGCCGCATGACCTGCCCGTATTCCTGGTGGGCATGATGGGCGCCGGCAAGACGACCATCGGTCGCGGCTTGGCGCGCGCCCTGGGGCGCGAATTCATCGATCTGGATCATGAGCTGGAGGCACGTTGCGGCGTACGGGTGCCGGTAATCTTCGAAATCGAGGGCGAGGCCGGCTTTCGCCGCCGGGAATCCGCCGCACTGGAAGAGTGTACCCAACGTCGGAACATAATTCTCGCCACCGGCGGGGGAGCCATCCTGGCGGAGGAGAACCGCCGCCGCCTGCGCGAGCGCGGCATCGTGGTGTACCTGCGCGCCAGCGTGGACGAACTGTTCCGCCGCACCTGCCGCGACCGCAACCGGCCCCTGCTGGCCACCGCTGACCCGCGCGGCACGCTGCGCGACCTGCTGACCCTGCGCGAACCGCTCTACAAAGAGGTGGCCGACCTGGTGGTGGAAACGGGCTCCGCCTCCATCCACACCCTGGTCAAGGGGCTGCTGCCACAACTGCAAGCTTTCGAGAAGCACTTATGAACGTCGTCGAGGTCGATACCCCGGGTGGGCGCTATCCCATCAATATCGGGCCGGGCCGCATGGATGCCCTGGACCAGTCCATTCCGGCCGATGCCACCGCCATCGCGCTGGTCACCAATCCCACGGTGGCGGCCCTGTACGGCGAGCGCGCCGAGGCGGCGCTGGCCCGCACCGGCAAGCGCGTGCTGCGCATCGAGCTGCCCGACGGCGAAGCCCACAAAGGCTGGGAATCGCTCAACCTGATCTTCGACGCCCTGCTGGGCAACCGGCTGGACCGCCGCTGCGTGCTGGTGGCGCTGGGCGGCGGCGTCATCGGCGACATGACCGGCTTCGCGGCCGCGGTGTACATGCGCGGCGTGCGCTTCGTGCAGGTGCCCACCACGCTGCTGGCGCAGGTCGATTCCTCGGTGGGCGGCAAGACCGCCATCAACCACCCGCTGGGCAAGAACATGATCGGCGCGTTCTACCAGCCGCAGGCCGTGGAGATAGACACCGACGTGCTGGCCACGCTGCCGCCGCGCGAGGTGTCGGCCGGGCTGGCCGAGGTCGTCAAGTACGGCCTCATCCTGGACGCGGACTTCTGGGCCTGGTGCGAGGACAACGCCGCGCGGCTGCGCCAGCTCGACCCGCAGGCCATTGCCTACGCCATCCGCCGCTCCTGCGAGCTGAAGGCGCAGGTGGTGGGCAAGGATGAGCGCGAATCGGGCCTGCGGGCCATCCTCAACCTGGGCCACACTTTCGGCCATGCCATCGAGGCCGGCCTGGGTTATGGCGAATGGCTGCACGGCGAGGCGGTAGGCTGCGGCCTGGTCCAGGCGGCCGAGCTGTCGGCCGACGTGGCGGACTTTCCGGCGGCCGACGCGGCGCGCGTGCGCGCGCTGGTCCAGGCCATCGGCTGCCCGGTCACGGCGCCCGACCTGGGGGCGGACCGCTGGCTGGCGCTGATGCAGGTGGACAAGAAAACCGAGGGCGGGCAGATCCGCTATGTGCTCATGAACCGCATCGGGCAGGCCGTCACGCAGCCGGTTCCCGACGCTGCGGTGCGCGCCGTCCTGGCCCGCACCACCGGATGAACGGAGAGGGACGGCGTTGCAGATGAAAGAACTGGCTTCCTATGCATCGGACCCGTCCCGCACCCGGGGACGCCGCCACGCCGAACCCGCGCCCGAGAACCGCAGCGAGTTCCAGCGCGACCGCGACCGCATCGTGCATTCCAGCGCCTTCAGGCGTCTGGAGTACAAGACGCAGGTGTTCGTGAACCACGAGGGCGACCTCTTTCGCACCCGGCTCACGCACAGCCTGGAGGTGGCGCAGATCGCGCGCACGCTGGCCCGCAACCTGGGGCTGTCCGAAGACCTCACCGAGGCCATTTCGCTGGCGCACGACCTGGGCCACACGCCTTTCGGCCACGCCGGACAGGACGAGCTCAACGCCTGCATGCGCGCGATGGCGCCCGAGGCCGGTGGCTTCGAGCACAACCTGCAGAGCCTGCGCGTGGTGGACGAGCTCGAAGAACGCTACGCCGAATTCAACGGCCTGAACCTCTGCTTCGAGACGCGCGAAGGCATCCTGAAGCATTGCTCGGCCGCGCACGCGCGCCAGCTGGGAGACGTGGGCGAACGCTTCCTGAACCGCAGCCAGCCGTCGCTGGAGGCCCAGGTGGCGAACCTGGCCGACGAAATCGCCTACAACAACCACGACATCGACGACGGGCTGCGCTCGGGCCTGATCACCGTGGAGCAACTGCTGGAAGTGTCCATCTTCGAGCGGCACTATGCCGAGGTCCAGCGCCGGTATCCCGGCCTGGCGCCGCGCCGCGCGACGTCGGAAACCATACGGCGCATGATCAACTCCCTCATCGTGGACCTCACCCGCACCTCGCTGGCGCGCATCCGCGAACACGCGCCGGCCAGCGCCGACGACGTGCGGCGCGCGCCGCCGCTGGCGGGGTTTTCCGAGCCGCTGCGGCGCGAGGCCGACGAACTCAAGCGCTTCCTGTTCGACAACCTGTACCGCCACTACCGCGTGCTGCGCATGACGGCCAAGGCGCGGCGCATCGTCAAGGCGCTGTTCTCCACCTTCCTGGACGACCCGCGCCTGCTGCCGCCCGACTACCGGCGCGAGGGCTTCAACGAGCAGGCCCGCGCCATCGCCGACTACATCGCCGGCATGACCGACCGCTACGCCATCCGCGAGCACCGCCGCCTGTTCGAAATGGGTTGACCCGCGCCGTTCAGCGGTGCTTGCGGTGGGGCTCGTCCTGCGGCACGAACATGGTTTCGGCGCAGGCGTTCGTCCGGTTCAGCAGCCGGGCGAGATAGCGGCCGGTGTGGCTGGCTTCGCAGGCCGCCACGTCCTCGGGCGTGCCCTGCGCCACCACCCGGCCGCCGCCGTCGCCGCCTTCCGGGCCCATGTCGATGAGCCAGTCGGCGGTCTTGATGACGTCCAGGTTGTGCTCGATGATGAGCACGGTGTTGCCGCTGTCGACCAGCTGGTTGAGCACCTGCAGCAGCAGCTCGATGTCGCGAAAGTGCAGGCCGGTGGTGGGCTCGTCCAGGATGTACAGGGTGCGCCCGGTGCTGCGCCGGGACAGTTCCTGCGACAGCTTCACGCGTTGGGCCTCGCCGCCCGACAACGTAGTGGCGCTCTGGCCGAGCCGGATGTACGACAGGCCCACGTCGATGAGGGTATGCAGCTTGCGCGCGATGGCGGGCACGGAGTCGAAGTATTCCAGCGCCTGCTCCACCGTGAGGTCCAGCACTTCGCTGATGTTGCGGCCGCGGTAGCGGATCTCCAGGGTTTCGCGGTTGTAGCGCTTGCCGTGGCAGACGTCGCAGGGCACGTACATGTCGGGCAGGAAGTGCATCTCCACCTTGACCACGCCGTCGCCCTGGCAGGCCTCGCAGCGCCCGCCCTTGACGTTGAAGCTGAAGCGGCCCGGATCGTAGCCGCGGCTGCGCGCCTCGGGCACGCCGGCGAACAGCTCGCGGATGGGCGTGAACAGGCCCGTGTACGTGGCCGGATTGCTGCGCGGCGTGCGCCCGATGGGGCTCTGGTCCACGCTGATGATCTTGTCGAAATTCTCCAGCCCGTGCATGGCCGTGTAGGGCGCGGGCTCGCTCTGCGCGTGGTGCAGCTGGCGCGCCACCGCCACCGCGAGCGTGTCGTTGACCAGGGTGGACTTGCCCGAGCCGGACACGCCGGTCACGCACACCAGCCGGCCGGCCGGGATGCGCAGGTCGACGTGCTTGAGGTTGTTGCCGCTGGCGCCGGTGAGTTCCAGCCAGGGCTGGTCGTCGGTGACGGCGCGCCGCGCCGGGATGGCGATGGCGCGCTGGCCGCTCAGATACTGGCCGGTGAGCGAGGCGGGGTCGCGCTGCACGTCCTCGGGACTGCCCTGGGCCACGACCTGGCCGCCGTGCTCGCCGGCGCCCGGGCCCATGTCGATCACCCAGTCGGCCATGCGGATCATGTCTTCGTCGTGCTCGACCACGATGACGCTGTTGCCGAGGTCGCGCAGGTGCTGCAGCGTGCCGATGAGGCGGTCGTTGTCGCGCTGGTGCAGGCCGATGGACGGCTCGTCCAGCACATACATCACGCCCGTCAGCCCCGAGCCGATCTGGCTGGCGAGCCGGATGCGCTGCGCCTCGCCGCCGGAGATGGTGTCGGCGCTGCGGTCCAGCGAAAGGTAGTTCAGCCCGACGTTGTTCAGGAAACTGAGCCGCGCCTCGATCTCGCGCACGATGCGCTGGGCGATCTCCTGCTTGGCGCCGCCGAGCGTCAGCGCGCGGAACCACGCCAGGCAGGTCGACAGCGGCATGGCCTCGACCTCGTAAATGGCCTGGCCGCGACGCTCGCCGCCGCGCGGCTCCGGGCCGATCAGCACATTGCGCGCCTCGGCGCGCAGCCGCGAGCCGCCGCAATCCGGGCACACCTTGACGTTGCGGTACTTGCCCAGCTCTTCGCGCACCGTGGCCGAGTCGGTCTCGCGCCAGCGCCGCTCCAGGTTGGGGATCACGCCCTCGAAGGTGTGGCGCTTGACGGTGCTGCGGCCCTTTTCATTGAGGTAGAGAAAGGAGATTTCCTCCTCGCCCGACCCGTAGAGCACTTTGTCGCGGATGGCGTCGGGCAGTTCCTCGAAAGGCTGCTCGATGTCGAATTCGTAATGGGCGGCCAGGCTGGCCAGCAGCGAGTGCGTGAAGGCGTTGCGGCGGTCCCAGCCGCGGATCGCGCCGGCCGCCAGGCTGAGTTCCGGAAACGCCACCACACGCTTCGGGTCGAAGAAACCCACGTGCCCGATGCCGTCGCAACTCGGGCAGGCGCCCATGGGATTGTTGAAGCTGAACAGGCGCGGCTCCAGTTCGGGCAGGCTGTGGCTGCACACCGGGCAGGCGTAGCGGCTGGAGAACACCTGTTCGCGCCCGCTGTCCATGTCCAGCGCCAGCGCCCGGCCCTCGGCCAGCTGCAGCGCGGTCTCGAAGCTCTCGGCCAGGCGCTGCTTGCTCTCCGGCCTGATGCGCAGGCGGTCGATGACGACGTCGATGTCGTGCTTCTCGGTTTTCTTCAGCGGCGCCATGCCGTCGATTTCCTGCATCTGGCCGTCCACGCGCAGGCGCACGTAGCCCTGCGCCTGCAGGCTGGCGCATTCGTCCTCGAAGCTGCCCTTCTTGCCGCGCGCGATGGGCGCCAGCACCGCCAGCCGCGTCTCGGCCGGCCAGGACTGCACCGCGTCGACCATCTGGCTCACGCTCTGCGCCTGCAGCGGCAGGCCGTGGTCGGGGCAGTAGGGCGTGCCGACCCGCGCGTACAGCAGGCGCAGGTAATCGTGGATTTCGGTAATCGTGCCCACGGTGGACCGCGGGTTGTGGCCCGCGGCCTTCTGCTCGATGGAGATCGCCGGCGACAGCCCCTCGATGAGGTCCACATCGGGCTTGTCCATCAGCTGCAGAAACTGCCGCGCATAGGCCGAAAGGCTCTCTACGTAGCGCCGCTGCCCTTCCGCGTACAGCGTGTCGAAGGCCAGCGATGACTTTCCCGAGCCGGACAGGCCGGTCACCACCACGAGCTTGTGGCGCGGGAGGTCCAGGGAAACGTTCTTGAGATTGTGGGTGCGCGCACCCCGAATGCGTATGGTCACGGTATGGTCACGCCAAGCGGGCTCTTTTCAGGCGTTTCAAAGGCCAACTTGGTACTATAGCGCGCCGAATCTCCTCGCGTTGCGCCGCCGTTGCGGCGCGCGCAGCGCGCTCGGATCATGCGCGCGTCCCCCATGAGGCGCGCGGCTTTGGACATGGTGACCCTCCGCATGCCGGCAGAACCGAAACTCAAGCTGACTCCCTCCGAACGTCGTGCCAGTGTGGCGCTGTCCGGCCTGTTCGCCGCGCGGATGCTGGGCCTGTTCCTGCTGCTGCCGGTCTTCGCCGTGGCTGCGCGCGGCCTGCCCGGCGGCGAGGACCCGGCCCGCGTCGGCCTGGCGCTGGGCATGTACGGCCTCACGCAGGCTTTCATGCAGATTCCCTTCGGCCTGGCATCCGACCGCTGGGGGCGCCGCCCGGTGGTGCTGTTCGGGCTGCTGCTGTTCGTCATCGGCAGCATCGTCTGCGCGCGCGCCCCGGACGTGTACTGGATCACCATCGGCCGCGCCATCCAGGGCGCGGGCGCGATATCCGCCGCCGTCACGGCCTGGCTGGCCGACGCCACCCGCAGCGAAGTGCGCACCCGCGCCATGGCGATGGTCGGCGGCTCCATCGGCCTGTCTTTCGCGGTCTCGCTCGTGCTGTCGCCCGTGCTGGTCGGCTGGTGGGGGCTTTCGGGGCTGTTCTGGACCATCGCCTGCCTGGGCCTGATCTGCCTGGGCGTGGCCGGCTGGGTCGTGCCGGCCGCGCCGCGCACCGACGCGCGCAGCCTGCAGGGCGTGCGCCCGCGCGAGGTGCTCACCCACCGCGACCTGCTGCGGCTGAATTTCGGCGTGTTCTCGCTGCACCTGATCCAGGTGTCGCTCTTCGTGGTCGTGCCCGCGCTGCTCGCGCACGCGGGCGGGCTGGACGCGCGCGAACTCTGGAAGGTCTACCTGCCGGTCATCCTGGTGTCGTTCGTGCTGATGGTGCCGGTGGTGTTCCTGGCGGAAAAGCGCCGCGCGCACCGCGGCGCGCTGCGTGCCTCGGTGGCCTGGCTGGCGGTCGTCTGTGCGCTGCTGCCCGCGGCCAGCCAGGGCTTCTATACGCTGGCCATTGCGCTGACCGCCTTCTTCGTGGCCTTCAACGTGCTGGAGGCGCTGCAGCCCTCGCTGGTGTCGCGGGTGGCGCCGCCGGCCTACAAGGGGCTGGCCCTGGGCTTCTACAACACCGCCCAGGCCGCCGGCCTGTTCACGGGCGGCGCGCTGGGCGGCTGGCTCGCGTCCCATTCCGGCGCGCATGCCGTCTTCGCGGGCGCGGCCGCGCTGGCCGTGCTGTGGCTGGCCGTGACCTGGGCGCTGCGGCCGCTGCCCTGAGCGCACGCCGGCGGAGCCGGTTTGGGCGCAATCGCCTCCAGATATGGCCAAATGCCGGCAATATGCGGGACGCTTCCATCATCAGGGGCGTTGGCGCGCCGCCGGCTTTTCGTCGATAATACGAACCATATTGCGGTTTCATACAGGCTCGCCGGTCATCGTCAAGGTGACCGGCGAGTTTCATGAAACCCGTCTTCAACAACGCTTTGACGTTGTTGCCGGCGTGCCCGCGGCAACGCGCGGGCGCAGGCCGTCAACAACAGAGGGACATCATGGCATCGGTTAACAAAGTCATCCTCGTGGGCAATCTGGGCCGCGACCCCGAGATCCGCTACAGCCCCGACGGGGCCGCCATCTGCAACATGTCCGTGGCCACCACTTCCCAATGGAAGGACAAGGCCACGGGCGAGCGCCGCGAAGAAACCGAATGGCACCGCGTCGTCATGTACAACCGCCTGGCCGAAATCGCCGGCGAATACCTCAAGAAGGGCCGCTCGGTCTACATCGAGGGCCGCCTCAAGACGCGCAAGTGGCAAGACAAGGACACCGGCGCCGACCGCTACAGCACCGAAATCGTGGCTGACCAGATGCAGATGCTGGGCGGGCGCGACAGCGGCGGCGAAGGCGGTGGCGGCTATGGCGGCGGCTACGACGAGGCCCCGCGCCAGCAGCGCGCCCCGGCCCAGCGTCCCGCGCCCCAGCAGCGCCCCGCCCCGCAGGCCGCCCCGGCCAGCAGCGGCGCCAACCTGGCCGACATGGACGACGACATTCCGTTCTGACCCTTCCGACGGCCCGCGCCGCCACAGCAAACAGGCCCTGCCGCAACGTGCGGCAGGGCTTTTGCTTTGCGGCGCGGCGGTCCGCTACGCGCGGCGCGGGCCGGGCGGGTGCCGTGCCGCGGCCTTGGTGCGCAGCCGCCGCCAGCCGATGACGCAGCCGGTGGCCGACAGCAGGATGCCGCCCGCGCTCAGCAGAATGAGCAGGACGTCGCGCAGCGTGGCGGCGCGCAGCAGGGGCGGCAGGTCCCAGCTGTGCAGGAAGTAGAAGAGCCAGCGGCCCACGCGCTGCGAGGGCGACAGGATCAGGACCGGGTCGCCCGAGCGCAGGTCGATGTAGGCGAGCACGCCGTTGTCTCCCGCCAGGCGCAGGGCGGGCAGGCCGCGCGGCGCGCCGCCGTTCATGGCGGCTTCGTGCCGGCCATAGTAGTAGGCGTCGTAGTCGGTCAGCACCGTGGACCGCCAGCGCCAGCCGGGAAAGAGCGCGGCCGCCGCGGGCAGGACTTCTTCGGGCTGCCAGTGGCGTGTGATGCGCGGCCCGCGCGGGCCGGCGCGCACGATGCGGCTGTCGCCGTGCGCGTCGTAGGCCAGGACGTAGCTTTCGCCGCCGAGCCGCCGCCAGCGCAGTTCCACGGGGGCGAAGCCCGCGGCGCGCAAGGCTGCGAGCACGGGCCGCGGATCGTCCGGGCGCGGCGCGTCGCCGGCGGGGCCGGCGTAGGCCACGCGGTCGGGCGCCGGGGCGGGGGCGGCGAACACGCCGCCCGGGTTCATGGACATCAGGCCGCTGAAAATCCAGGTGCAGGTGCACAGGCTGAAGACCAGGCCCAGGATGTGGTGCCAGCGCATCCATGGTTCGCGGTAGGGGCTGCGGCTGCCGGACTTGTAGCGGCCGCGGAAGCGCCAGCGCCAGATGCCGACCAGCACGCCGCTGGCGGCGACCAGGGTGCAGGCGCCCGACAGCGCAATGACCAGCCAGGTCCAGACCGGATCGGCGGGCCGGTTGCGGAACAGGTACAGCCAGTGCAGCCAGGCGCCCACATAGTTCCAGCGCTGCTGCGCCAGCGGCGCGTCCAGCACGACCTGGCCGGTGGCCGAAGATACATACAGCGTGGCGGGCTCGGGCGCGTCGACCTGGACGCGGTACAGCGGGCGGTGCGGATTCAGGCCGCCCGAGTGCGTCCAGCGGTCTTCCACGATCCGGCCGTCGAGCCTAGGGCTGGCGCCGGGCGAGAACGCGCGCGCGGCGGCCAGCGCCAGCGCGGGCGACGTTGCGGGTTCGGGCGCGCCGGTGTCGCCCGCGTAGGTGCGCGTGCCCAGCACGTAGGCCGGGCGCCCGCGCACCGAGGTGAGAACGGCGCCGTCCGCCGGCGGCGGCAGCGCCCGCAGCCCGACGCAGCAGTCGGCGGGGTCGAGCGGAGGCAGCCGGGCCAGGCGTTCGGCGGGCGTCAGCTTGGGGTAGCCGACGTAGAGCATGACGATGCCGCTGCCGAACCACAGCAGCATCAGCACGCACCCGCCGATTCCCAGCCAGCGGTGCGCCAGGAACGCCAGGCGCCGCAGGCGAGCAGGCATCGACATGGCGGTCTCCCGTTCAGAACCGGTGGTTCAGGGTCAGCTCGAACCGCCGGCTGGGCCCGTACAGCCACTGCGTGCTGGTGTAGTACGCGGTAGCGAAGTAGGCCCGGTCGAAGACGTTGTAGCCGCGGGCGGTGATCGTGGTGTTCTTGTTCACGTCCCAGCGCAGGGCGAGATCGGTCGTGGTGTAGGACGGTAGTTCGAGGCTGTTGGCGCTGTCGGCGTACCGCTTGCCCACGTACTGCAGGCCGCCCATGGCGGTCCAGCGCGGCAGGAAGTTCCAGCTGATCCACAGGTTGGCCAGGCGCTGCGGCACGTTGGGCGGCACCTTGCCTGCGCGCGAGACGGCGACGGCGGGCGAGCCGGCCGATTCGGTGAAGTCGTCGTAGCGCGCGCGCAGCATCGCCGCGTTGGCTTCGAGCTTCCAGCCGGGCGCGAAGGCCAGCGCCAGCGAGGCTTCCAGGCCGCGCGACGACTGCTCGCCGACCTGCTTGCGCAGGCTGGGATCGTCGGGGTCGCGCGTGAGCAGGCCGGACTTGCGGATGTGATAGGCCGCCAGCGTCCATGCGCCCTTGCCGCTCCAGAAGTTCTGTTTCAGCCCCACTTCGATCTGCTTGCCCTTGGACAGGTCGAAGCCGCTGTTGGCCGGGCTCAGCATGAGCAGGCCGCTGACCGGGTCGGCCGCCTCGGCGTATTGCGCGTAGAGCGCCAGGTCCGGCGTGAGGTCGAACACCGTGCCCAGGCGCCAGCCGGCGTCGGCGTAGGTCTTGGACAACGCGCGCGTGCCGGTGACGAGGTCGTCGCGCACGATCCGGGCGTGGTCGTAGCGCAGCCCGCCGATTACCGACCAGCGCGCGTTCAGCGCCAGCCGGTTCTCCGCGAAGAGCGCGTACTGGTCGGCCTTGTTGCGGTAGCGCGGGATCGTGGGAATCTCGCTTTCGAAGCGGCCGTGCGCGGGGTCATACGGGTCCACCGGGCCGGAGCTGCCGGTGTAGGTGTTGTTGGTGTGCCTGAAGGTGCTGTGGTTGACGTCCAAGCCGATCGACAGCGTGTTGTCCAGGCCCGCCAGCTTGCCCTTGAAGGCCGCGTCCATGGTCAGGCCGGTCTGGTCCTGGTCGTGGGTGATCGCGGTATTGTCGGAGCGGTCGATGAGGCCGGTGCCCGGGTTGTAGACGTAGCGTTCCGCGTTGCGCCAGTCGCGCTGGCTGTCGATGTGGTAGAGCCGCGCGCGCACCGTGGCGACGTCGTTCGGCGTCCAGGTGGAATCGAGCTGGGTCCACTGGTCGCGAAAGCGCATGAAGCTGTCGCTGACGTTGTAGTTCTCGCGCCGGACCGCATCGCGCTGTCGGCCGTCGATGAGCGGCGTGCCGAAGTAGCGCATGGGGCGCTGGTAGCCATAGGCGTAGCTGAGCGTGGTGGTCCATTGCGGCGAGGGATCCCAGCGCAGCGCGCCGGAGAACGTGGCGTCGCCCGACTGGCCGCGGTCCACCCAGCCGTCGGTGTAGTTGCCGCTCAGGTCGAGCCGGTACGACAGGGTGTCGCTCAGCGCGCCGCCGCTGCCCAGCCCCAGCCGGGCGGTGTCCTGCGTGCCGAGGGTGGCCTGGATTTCGTTTTCGATGGGGCCGCGCGTGGGCTTCTTGGGGATGACGTTGACCACGCCGCCGATCGCGCCGTCGCCGTAGATCACCGACGCCGGGCCGCGCAGCACTTCGATGCTCTGCACCGACCATGTATCGAACGGAAAGGTCACGCCCACGCCGCCGTACTGGCGCAGCCCGTCGTACAGGCGCATGACCGAGGCGCTGTCGGTGAAGCCACGCGAGGACAGGGCGCTGTTGCCGTTGCCGGGATGGGGCATGGCCGATATGCCGGGCGCGCGCGTGATGGCCTGCAGCACGCTCGCGTCGCCGCGCGACTCGATCTGTTCGCGCGAGATCACGTCGACGCTGGCGGGCGTCTGCATGGGCGTGAGCCCGAGGTTGGAGCCGGTGGCGGCGGGCTGGTTCAGCGGGGATTCCGCGCCGGCGGACACGACGATGGGCGAGAGTTCGGCGGGTGCGGACTGCTGCGCGGCGGCAGGCGCGGCGGCAGGCGCGGCCGCCAGCGCGAGCGGGAAAAGGGCAAAGAGGGGGCGCGGCGCGGCCAGCGCGCGCGCGTTCCTCGTCTTGGCGAAGATGGCCATGAGGTCTGGGTTCCTGTGTGCGCGGCCGTCCGCGCGGCCAGGCCGCGCACGGGCCCGGCCGCGCGGGACGGCGGCGGAATAACGGGAAAAGCGTCTGGAGCCGGCGCATCGGCCGGCGGCGGGACGGTCAGACCAGAGGCGGAGCCCGGGCGAGCGCGACGTTCCAGCATGCGGGCTCGCGCGGCGCGGACGGGACGGGCATGGCCCACGAAACAGGGCCGGAGAGTCCCGGAATGAAAGTGGGCGCGGCGAGCTCGGGCAGGGTGGCCGGCGAGACGCACAGCAGGCAGAAGCCGGCATGCGTCGGCGAGGCGCCGGCCTTTTTCTGCGGCGCGTCGCCCGCCGGGAGCTCAAGCGCGAACTCGTGTTCGCCAACGCCGCAGAACTGCACCAGCACCTTGCGCGCAGCAGCGGGCTCGCCGCTGGCCAGCCCCAGAACCGGGAGCAGCGTCGCAAAGAGAAAGGCGAAGAGCAGTGTCCAGCTGATCCGGCGCTGGGCAGCCCGAGGCGCACGCATAGGAAATCGGAATCCGATCCGGAAATGGGAAGCAATTTTATCAGCCGGCGACGGCGCCCGGGCCGGCACGGTGAGCCGCGCCGAAGTGCAGGCGGAGCCCGCCGCCCGCGCGGTGTTCGCCACCGTCCAGGGCTGCCTGCCGGTGTCCCGCCTGTTCGAGGCGCCGCCGCGGCTGTGCGAGGCGATCAGCGCCATCTACGTGCAGCGCCACGACGCCGGCCCGTCCGCGGACTGAGCCCGGCCCCCGCCTATGCGGCGCGGCCGGCCTGTCCGGCGAAGCGGCGCGCTTCTTCCAGTATCCACTCGCGGAAGCATTCCAGCGGATAGCTGGCGCGCATATTGCTGGGATACACGAGATGGTAGGAATCCTCGCCCGGGATCGCCAGGGGATGGGCGCGGATGAGGCCGCCGCGCCACGCCGCGCGGGGCACGAAGAATTCCGGCACCAGCGCAATGCCGAGTCCCGATTCCGCCGCGCGCACCACCATGGCCTGCAGTTCGAAGCCGGCGCTTTGCGCCTGGCCCAGGCTGTCGGGCATGCCGGCGGCCGCGAACCACTGTTTCCACGACTCCGGCCGGGTGGTCGAATACAGCAAGGGATAGCGCAGCAGGTCTGCGGCGCGTTCCCGCTGGCGGCCGATCAGATCCCGGCGCGCCACCGTCACCATCGTCTCGCCGAACAGGCATTCCGAGGTGGCGTGCGGCCAGATCGGCTTGCCGTGGTGGATGGCGGCGTCGAAGTGCTCCTCCTCGAAAGAAAAGGGGCTGGTCCGCACGCCCATATTGATGCGAATGGCGGGGTATTTCTCGTAGAACCGCGGCAGGCGCGGAATCAGCCATTCCATGCCGAAGGTCGGCAGCACGGCCAGCTCCAGGCTGCCGCGGCCGCTGCCGTGCGCGGCCACGGCCAGGGTGTGCTTTTCCAGCGCGCGCAGCGCGTCGCGCACTTGCTCGCTGTAGAGCCGCCCGGGCCGGGTCAGCACCACTTTCTGCTTGACCCGAACGAAGAGCGAGACGTTGAGGTTTTCCTCCAGCAGACTGATCTGCCGCGAAATCGCGCTTTCGGTGACGGAGAGTTCGCGTGCGGCCAGCGTGAAGCTTTCATGGCGCGCCGCAGCCTCGAAAGCGCTCAGCGCAGCCATGCTCGGCGTTCGGATACGGCGCATGATTCGGACTTGCTCCCGGCGGGGTGATCGGATCGGACACCGATAGTAGGCATCGGCGTCCGCGATCCGCAAGCCGGGCGGGGCGCGATGCGGCCGGCCTCGCGAGGCCGGCCGGCGCCGCGGCTAGTTGGCCGAGATGTGGCGCTCGGCGATGAGCGCGCTCCAGCGCTGGCGCTCGCGCGCCTCGAACTCGGACAGCGCCTGCCCCGAGAGCGTGCCGGGCGTGGCGCCCAGCGCGGTCAGCTGCGCCTTGACCGCGGGCGTGGCCAGCGCCTTGCCGGCCGCGTCGATGAGGGCGGCCTGTACGTCGGCGGGCGTGCCGGCCGGCGCATACAGCGCGAACCAGGCCGTCACGTCGAAGCCCTTCAGGCCCGATTCGGCCACCGTGGGCACGTCGGGCAGCGCCGGCGAGCGGGTGGCCGACGTGACCGCCAGCGCGCGCACCCGCGCGCCGTCCTTGAGCTGGCTGAGCGTGGTGGGCAGGTTGTCCATCAGCACGTCGACCTGGCCGCCGATCAGCGCGGGCATGGACCCCGATACGCCCTTGAAGGGCACATGCAGCATCTGGATGCCGGCCGCCTGCTCCAGATAGGCGCCCGTGAGGTGCACGGAAGAACCGATGCCCGGCGTGGCGTAGCTGATGGGCCGGTTCTTGTTGGCGCGCGCCTGGGAGAACAGGTCCTGCAGGGTCCGGGCCTCGGCATCCTTGCGCACCGCGATCACGTTGGGCGTGGTGAACACCATCGACAGCGGCGCGAAATCCTTGGCCGGGTCGAACGGCATGTCGGGGTAGATGTACGGGTTGATGGTCTGCGTGCCGATGGTGCCCAGGCCGATGGTGTAGCCGTCGGCCTTGGCGCGCTTGAGCACGCCCATGCCGATATTGCCGCCCGCGCCGGCGCGGTTGTCGACGATGATGGACTGCTTCAGGTAGGGGCCCATCGCCTGCGCGATCGTGCGCGCGGCCAGGTCGGACGTGCCGCCTGCCGGATAAGGCACGATCATTGTGATGGGGTGCGAGGGGTAGGTGCCGGCCTGGGCGGCAAAGGCGGCGCTGCCCAGGAACGCCAGGCCCAGGATCTTGCGTACGAAAGCCAACTTCATGAAAACGGGTCTCCAGTGTTGTGCGAGGCGTTTTCTCTCTCGCGCCTCATGCCGAGATCGCGGGTCCGGGTTCAGATCCGCAGGTCGATCAGGAAGGGGGTGTCCCGGGCGAAGCTGCTTTTCATCAGGTCGGCGCATTGCTCCAGCGTGGTGGCGCTGGCGGCCTCCACGCCCATGGCGCGGGCCAGCCCGGTCCATTCGAGCGACGGATTGCCCAGGTCGAGCATGCTCATCGCCGTGTCGCCGGGCACGGCGCCGACATTGCGGTATTCGCCGATCAGGATGTTGTATTTGCTGTTGTTGAGGATGATGGTGGTGACAGGCAGGCGTTCGCGGGCCTGTGTCCACAGCGATTGCAGCGAGTACATGGCGGAGCCGTCGGCCTGCAGGTTGACGACGCGGCGCTGCCTGCCTGCGCCGATGGCCGCGCCCGTGGCCACCGGCATGCCGTCGCCGATGGCGCCGCCGGCCAGGTGCAGCCAGTCGTGGGCGGGGGCGGCGTGCGTGTGCCGGTAGAAGCCGCGGCCGAACGAGACGCTTTCGTCGGACACGATGGCGTTGTCGGGCATGAGCGCGGCCAGCGTCTGCGCCAGCCCTTCCGGCGTCGGCGCGCCGGTGGCGGCCTCGGGCCGCGGACCGGGGTCGGGAATCTCCGCCTCGGGCGCGTCCAGGGCGCGCGCCAGGTCCTGCAGCGCCTGGACGCCGTCCTGGTCGGGGCGCGACAGCACGTGCAGCTGGGCGTCCGGCGCGTATTGCGTGGACGGCATGCCCGGATACGCGAAAAAGCCCACCGGCGGCTTGGCGTTCACGAGGACGATGTGCTTGTAGCGCCGCAGGGCCGCGATGGCGGCGTCCATGGCGTAGGGCACGCGTTCGAGCTGGAGCCGGCCGCGGCCGCGCGCCACGTGCGCGGTCACGTAGTCGCCCAGCAGCGCCGCGCCGGTGGCCTGCGCGATGCGCCAGGCCAGGCGCTGGCCCTCGGCCAGCACGGCCGGACCCGCCAGCAGGATCAGCGTGTCGGCCCCGTGCGCGCGCAGGGTGCGCGCCGTGCGCTCGATGACGTGGCCCCCGACCGCGGGCGGCGCCGGCGGCTCGTCCGCGCGGCTCGCCTCGCCGCCTTCGTCCCACGACACATTGGCCGGAAGGATGAGCGTGGCGATCTGGCCCGGGTAGGTGCGCGCGGCCTGCACCGCTTGCGCCGCGTCGCGGCCGAGCTGGGCGGCGTGCTCGCTGGCGCGCACCCATTGCGACACCGTCTGCGCCATGCCGGCGGTGTCCGCGGTGAGGGGCGCGTCATGGGGGCGGTGGTAGGTGGCCTGGTCGCCGACGATGTTCACAATGGCACTGCGGGCGCGCCGCGCGTTGTGCAGGTTTCCCATGCCGTTGGCCAGGCCCGGCCCGCAGTGCAGCAGCGTGCAGGCCGGCTTGCGGGCAATGCGGAAATAGCCGTCGGCCATGCCGGTCACCACGTTCTCCTGCAGGCCGAGCACGCATTTCATGCCGGGAATCTGGTCCAGCGCGGCCACGAAGTGCATCTCGCTCGTGCCCGGGTTGGCGAAGCAAGTGTCCACGCCAGACGCGAGCAGGGTTTTGACTAGGCTGTGGGCGCCGTTCATGTTCGTGTCTCCATCGATCGTCGCGCAGGGCGCGCCGGGTGCGGCCAGGGAAACTCGATATTCTTCCGGCCCGCGGCGGGGCCGTAAAGCAATGAAATCTGGGGAGGTGATGAGTTTTATGAATCGGATGCCGCCAGCGCGCGCGCCATGTCGGCGCTGGTGCGCGCCTGCATGCCGAGGTCGCGCATGCGCTGGATGAAGGCGTTTTGCGCGTCCTCGAAGCCCGCCACGGGACTCATGCAGTCGGTGAGCAGGACCACGCGCGACAGCCGGCCGCCGGGCAGGTGTTCGGCCAGGTGCTCCACGGTGGCCTTCACGCAGTGGCTGCCGGCCTCGCCGGCCACCAGGATGAGATCGGCGCGGTCCAGCGCGTCGAGCAGCGGGCGGTTGAGCTGGCTGCGCGGGTCGTCGGGGTCGGGCACTTCGGCCATGAGCGCGCTGTAGTGTTCGGTCCAGGGGTTGGTGCCCTTGGGCACCTTGCGCACGATGAGCTGGCGCTGGTCTTCCCAGCGGCTGTAGGCCGCGTGCACGTCCGCATGGACGTTGTGGCCCCAGGTGCCGATCTCGCAATGCAGCGGCCACACCATCAGGGTGTAGCGCCCGCGCGACTCCAGCTCGTCCAGGTAGGAAAGCGTGCGCGGCAGGTCGTCGAGGTGGCGCGGCTGGTACTCGCCGGCCCGCACCTGCGCGGCCGTGATGGGGGTGAACGGCGGCACTTCGGCGCCGTCGCCCCGCCGCCAGAAAACCGGGTGCGCGATGTCGAGCCGGTGGTGCGAGTCGAGCGTGACGGTGATGGCGTCCAGCGCGCCGGCGCCGGCGTCGATGAACGCGGCCAGGCGCCGCATGTCGGCGTGGGCGCCGGCCACGGGCAGCGCCGGCTGCCGCGGCCGGCCGGTGATCGGGTCGACGGGCAGATGGCCGGCGGGCAGGTCGCAGAAGTCATTCTGCGGATCGATGATCAGGAGATGAACGGAACGCGGCATGACGGAAGCGAGAGTGGGCAGAAACAACTATAGACCGGCGCGGCGGCCGGGCTTCAAAAAAGCACAAGGTGTTCGGGGTGATCGGGCAGCTGGCGCAGCAGACGGCGCCAGCCCAGCCACAGCCGCAGGGCCAGGGCGACGGCGATGCCGGCGGCAATAAGTCTGTCCATGGCGGTTCTCCTCTCTTTTTCGCACGATCGTGCGAAATTTGGCCGGAACAGGCGGCGGCCCGGGTTGGGGGGCCTTATCCGGTGTAAGTGAAGCTGCGGTAGGTGGAAATGAGGCGGTCGTAGGCGGCGCGCACGCGCGCGCCGGCGCGCGGGTCGCGCAGGAAGCGCGCGTCGTGCATCAGGCCCACCATGAGGCTGTAGATCTCGAACACCAGCTGTTCGGGGTCGGTGTCCGGCCGCAGGTGCCCGGCCTCCAGGGCCTGGGCGGCGGTGCGCACCAGCGAGGCGCGCCAGCGCCGCACGTTGTTTTCGAGCAGGGGGCGCAGCGGCGATGGCAGGTCGTCGTATTCGAAGGCGCCCGCCACATAGAGGCAGCCGGTCAGCGTCTCCACGTTGCCGGCGCGCGTGATCCAGTTGGCGACCATGGCGTTGAGCCGCGGCAGGCCGCGCGGCGCGGCCAGCGCAGGCGTGAAGACGGCGGCGAGAAAGCGCCGGTCGTATTCGTCGAGCACGGCCTGCTGCAGGGCCTCCAGCGAGCCCACGCGCGAGAACACGCCGCTTTTGCTGATGTCCAGCCGCCGCGCGATCTCGCCCAGCGACAGGCGCTCCAGCCCCTCGGCGGCGGCCAGGTCCAGCGCCGCGTCCACGATGGCGGCGTAGGTGAGTTCGCTTTTTTCGGTCCTGGCGGGCATGGGCGTTAATTTAGCACGGTCGTGCGAAATTAAAAGCCGCGTGCCGGAACGCGCGCAGCCGGGCCGCGCCCTGCCGCCTGCGGGGCAGGGCGCGGCGTTTCAGGCCTGGGCGGCCTTGAACGCCTGGCGGTATCGGTGCAGCAGCGGTTCGGTATAGCCGTTGGGCTGCGTCAGGCCCTCGAACACCAGGGCGCACGCGGCCTGGAAGGCGAGCGAGGTGTCGAAATGGCCCGCCATGGGCCGGTAGGCCGGGTCGCCCGCGTTCTGGCCGTCCACCACCCCGGCCATGCGCTTGAAGGTCTCCATGACCTGCTCGCGGTCGGTGATGCCGTGGCGCAGCCAGTTGGCGATGTGCTGGCTGGAAATGCGCAGGGTGGCGCGGTCTTCCATGAGGCCGACGTTGTGGATGTCGGGCACCTTGGAGCATCCCACGCCCTGGTCGATCCAGCGTACCACGTAGCCGAGAATGCCCTGCACGTTGTTGTCCAGCTCCTGCTGGATGTCGGCGGCGGACCAGTCGGGCCGGGCGGCGACCGGCACGGTGAGCAGCCCGCCCAGCAGTTCGTCGCGCACGTCGGCCAGGCGGGTGCGTTCGAGTTCCTGCTGCACCGCCTGCACGTCGACCTGGTGGTAGTGCAGTGCGTGCAGCGTGGCGGCGGTGGGCGAGGGCACCCAGGCCGTGTTGGCGCCGGCCTTGGGGTGGGCGATCTTCTGTTCGAGCATGGCCGCCATCATGTCGGGCATGGCCCACATGCCCTTGCCGATCTGGGCGCGGCCGCGCAGGCCGCAGTCCAGGCCGACCAGCACGTTATTGCGCTCGTAGGCGGCGATCCAGGCGGTGGATTTCATGTCGCCCTTGCGCAGCATGGGGCCGGCCTCCATGCTGGAGTGCATTTCGTCGCCGGTGCGGTCGAGAAAGCCCGTGTTGATGAAGGCCACGCGTGCGCTCGCCGCGCCTATGCATGCCTTCAGGTTGATGCTGGTGCGCCGCTCCTCGTCCATGATGCCCATCTTGATGGTGTTGCGCGGCAGCTTGAGCAGGTCTTCGACGCGGCCGAACAGCTCGGTGGCGAAGGCCACCTCGGCCGGGCCGTGCATCTTGGGCTTCACGATGTACACCGAGCCGGTGCGCGAGTTGCGCCGGTTCCGGCGGTCGGGCAGGGCGGCCAGCGTGGTGACCACGGCGTCGAGCATGCCTTCCGGAATTTCGTGGCCGTCGCGGTCGAGAATGGCCGGGTTGGTCATGAGGTGGCCCACGTTGCGCACGAACATCAGCGAGCGGCCATGCAGCGTCAGGGACGAGCCGTCGGGGCGCGTGTACTGGCGGTCGGGGTTGAGCCGGCGGACGAAGGTCTTGCCGCCCTTGCTCACTTCCTCGGCCAGGTCGCCCTTCATGAGGCCGAGCCAGTTGCGGTAGATGTGGACCTTGTCCTCGGCGTCGACCGCGGCCACGGAGTCTTCGCAGTCCATGATGGTGGTGAGGGCGGCTTCCAGCAGCACGTCCTTGACGCCCGCGGCGTCGGTGGCGCCGATGGCGTGGGCGCGGTCGATCTGGATCTCGAAGTGCAGCCCGTGGTTTTCGAGCAGCACGGCCGAGGGCGCCTGCGCCTCGCCCTGGTAGCCGGCGAACTGCGCGGGCCGCTGGAGCGCAGCGACGGCGCCGCCGGAGAGGGCGACGCGAAGCTGGCCGTTTTCCACGGCGTAGCCGGTGGCGTCGGCGTGCGAGCCCTGCGCCAGCGGGGCGGCGGCGTCCAGGAAGGCGCGGGCGCGCGCGATGACGGCGCGGCCGCGCTCGGGGTTGTAGCCCTTGCCGCTGTCGCCGGGCGTGGCGGCAATGGCGTCGGTGCCGTAGAGGGCGTCGTACAGGCTGCCCCAGCGGGCGTTGGCCGCGTTCAGCGCGTAGCGCGCGTTGGAAACCGGCACCACCAGCTGCGGGCCGGCTTGCCGGGCGATCTCGGTGTCCACGTTTTCCGTGGTGGCGCGCACCTCGTCGGGCTGGGGCAGCAGGTAGCCGATGCTTTCCAGGAACTGGCGGTAGGCGGCCGCGTCGGCGATGGGGCCGGGGTGGGCGCGGTGCCAGGCATCCAGCTCGGCCTGCAGGCGGTCGCGCTCGGCGAGCAGGGCGCGGTTGCGCGGCGCCAGGTCGTGCACCAGCGCGGCGAAGCCTTGCCAGAAGGCATCGGCGTCCAGGCCGGAACCGGGCAGGGCTTCCTGTTCGATGAACTGGGCGAGATTGGCCGCCACTTGCAGGCCATGTTTCTGGATGCGTTGCGTCGTCATACGGGTCTCTGCGGATCGAGGGGTCTGGCTGGCGCCGGGCGCCGGGAAAACGGTTCCGACATGATCGGCCGGGCGGAGGGCGATGTCCATAGCAAAACGCACTGGTCATACCAGTTTTTGTGCGGTGCACAGGGCGTGGTGCAGATTTTTATGGTTAGATATCAGTCACTTATCAGGATGAGCAGACCCATATCGCCTGGTGGCGAGATTTGGTCATACCAGTAATGGAGCGCGCATGCACGCAGAAACGGAAACCCGGCCCCGGCCCGTGGCGGATGAAGTGGCCGAGCGCATCGAGCGCCTGATTCTCGACGGCGTGCTCAAGGCTGGGCAGGCGCTGCCGTCGGAGCGCCGCCTGACGGAAAAGCTCGGCGTGTCGCGCAGCGCGCTGCGCGAGGGCCTGAAACTGCTGCGCGCGCGCGAGATCATCCACACCGCGCAGGGCAAGGGCTCGTACGTGGCGCGCATTTCCCAGGTGGACGCCGGGCCGCTGATGCACTTGTTCAATTCGCAGCCGCGCACCCTGTACGACCTGCTCGAAGTGCGCTCGCTGCTGGAAGCCGAATCGGCGCGGCTTGCCGCCATTCGCGCCACCGAGGCCGATTTCATCATGATCCGGCGCCGCTACGACGAAATGATGGCCGCGCAGGGCGCCGCGACCGACACCGCGCGCCACGCCCATCTCGACCACGCCTTCCACCTCGCCATTTGCGAGGCTTCGCACAACCCGGTGCTGGTGCATACGCTGCAGTCGCTCACCGACCTGCTGCTGGGTTCGGTGTTCGCCTGCGTGAACAACCTCTACCACCGCCAGCCCGAGAAGCGCCAGATCGACCGCCAGCACGCGCGGATCTATCACGCCGTAATGGCGCGCCAGCCCGAACAGGCGCGCAAGGCGGCCGCCGACCACGTGGACAGCGTGCGCCAGAGCCTGGCCGACATCGAACAAGAAGAGCAGCGGCTGATCCGCGCCACGCGGCGGCTGGAAGGCTGGGCCTGAGCCGTCGCCGGGCCCTCAACAAGGTTCAGGCCGGAACGGCGCGGGGCCGGCTTGCCCGTGCGCGGGCGGCGTCCTCCAGCGCCGGAGGCTGGCCCGCATAAACGCGTCCGTAGCGGTTCTGCAGCAGGGTGTCCAGGGCGATCGCTTCCTGGCCCACGAAGCCGCGCGCGGGCAGCGCGCCCTCGGCCACCAGGTCCAGCGCGGCGCAGATGCCGGCCGCGGTCGATAGCTGGATGGCGCTCAGCCTGTGGCCGCCGAGCTCGGCGCCGTAGATGCGCGCCGGGTGCGATTCTTCTTCCAGGCGGCCGTGGCGCCGGCCGCTGGCCGTCACCAGAACAATGATCACGTCCTGGTCGGTGGCGGGAATGGCCGCCTCCAGAATCTCCTTGAGCAGCTCGCGCCGGTCGCGCAGGCGCAGGTCATTGAGCAGCAGCTTCATCTGTGCGCAATGGCCGGGGTAGCGCACGGACTTGTAGTCCACGTTGCGCGCCTTGCCTGCCAGCGTGGCGGGCAGGGTGCCCAGTCCGCCCGAGGTATTGAAGGCCTCGTACTCCACGCCGTCCAGCGTGAAGGTCTCATAGCCTTCCAGCGCGGCCACGGCGGTCAGCCGGCCGTCGACGATGGCCTCGCAGGGATTGCAATACTCGTTGATCAGCCCCTCGGTGCTCCAGGTCAGGTTGTAGCGCAAGGCGTTGGACGGATAGCGCGGCAGCGCACCCACGCGCATGCGCAGGTCCAGCAAGGGGTCGAAGCGGCGGGCCAGCGCATTGCCGACGATGCCGATGAAGCCCGGCGCCAGCCCGCACTGGGGCATGAGCACGCTGCGCGCTTCGCGGCCCAGTGCCTGGATGGCATGGGTGCTGGCCACGTCTTCGGTCAGGTCGAAATAATGCACGCCGGCGCGGGCGGCCAGGGTCGCCACCGCGACCGCGCGGTGAAACGGCAGCGCATTGACCACCGCATCGCGTCCGCGCATGGCCCGGGCGATCGTGTCGTCGTCGGCCGCGAGCAACGTGTCGCACCCCAGCGCCGCCACGGCCCGCAGCCGCGCCGCGTCCTGGTCGACGGCCAGAACCTGGTAGGCGCCGCTGCGCTGGAGCATGAGGGCGATCGCAAAGCCGATCTTGCCGGCGCCCAGCAGCAGAATGGGTTTGGGAGAGGTGACGGCCATGGCGGAACTCCGGATGCGAGAGGAGATGTCCACATCCTAAGACGGGGGACCGCCGATGTGTAGCAGGCAATTCATCGAAATGCCTGCTATTTATGTCGATTCGACTTTACGAAATGACGGATCGTCATAAACGCAAAGCCCTCCAGCGGGCTGGAGGGCTGGGGTGGGCGCCGGGAAGCGCCCTTGGGGGCGATCAGCCGCGCACCGGCGGATAGTCCAGGTTGCCGAAGGTGACGACGCCTTCGTCCTTGGCCTGGGCCAGCTGCGCCTGCACGTCGGCACGCGACACCGAGGTGGACTCGGCTTGCGCCACGGGCGGGTAGTCCAGGTTGCCGAACGTCACTTCGCCGGCCAGCTTGGCCTGCGCCATTTCGGTTTGCACGTCCTGCGCGCTCAGCGTGGACTGCGCGGGAATGGCGGCGGGGTAGCCTTCTTCGCCGAAGGTGTATTGGCCCGACGCCTTGGCCTGTTGCAGTTCGGCCTGGATCTGGGCGCGGCTGGGGCCCTGGTCGGTTTCGGCGGCCTGGGCGCCGGCGGCCAGAACGGACATGGACAACATCAAAGCGGTAGCAAGGGTTTTCATGGCAGACCTCCGTGTCTCTTGAGCTGGGAGCCGAACCTCGGGCTGGATTGCTGGGGGTTCGCTTGCTGTGTCCCGATGAGTTGCATTCTGTGCTCAAAACACCCTGGGATAAACCCGGATTGCCTGAAAACATTTTTCCATATTATTGGCTAATCATCATAGATTTCGCCAAATGGCACCATAGGTGGTGATATTTCCATGAGATGGCGGGCCAAGGCGGCGGCCGCCCGTACAAGCGGCCGGGGGCGTATCTGCGGGACAGCACGCTAGCGGTTCAGTTCGGCCAGCGCCCGGTCGTAGTCGGTCCGCGCTTCCTGCAGCTTGCGCTGCGCCTTGGCGATCTTGTCCGGCTTGCCCTTGCCGCGGGCCTCGGCAAGCTCGCGTTCGCGCTCTTCGACCTTTTCCTGTTTCTCGCGCACGTCGGCCTCGCGCCGGGCCTGCAGGCGCTCGTCGGTGCAATGGGCCTGGGTTTCGGCCAGTGCTTTGCGCAGACCGGCCTCGCGGCGGCTGTTGTTCTGGGCCTGGGCGGCGGCGATGTCGTTTTCGACATGGCAGATCTTGGCGGCGCAGCCGCGCTGCGCGGCGCAATCGGCCGCGGCGTGCGCGGCAGGGGCGAGCAGCGCGGCCGCGCACGCCGCGGCCAGGGACTTGAGGACGGGGAACATGGGAGCGCGTCTCCGGTAAAAGGGCCAGGCACCATCTTCGCCCAGCCCGTCTCCCTGCACAACGTGCCGGCGCGTTGCGTCGGCGCGCTGCGCCGGCGCAGCGGGGTTCAGGCGATCAGCGCGCCCGCCAGCGCGGCGGCGATGAGCAGCACGCCCAGCCAGAGATTGGCGCGGAACAGCATGAAATTGCGGTCCGGGCGCTGGATGTCGAACACCTTGAGCTGCCAGGCCAGGTGCAGCGCCACGACCGCCATGCCCACGAAGTAGGCCCGCGACATGCCCATGGCGTAGCCGCCCCAGGCCCACAGCGCCACGGTTGCGAGGTAGAAGCCGCCGATCCAGAGCTTGCCCTGGTCGCCGAAGCGCATGGCGGTGGAATGCAGGCCCAGCCTGCGGTCGTCGCGCACGTCCACGTAGGCGTAGATGCTGTCGTAGCCCACCTGCCACAGCACCGCGCCGGCCCACATGGCGATGGCGGCCAGGGGCACCTGGTTCTGCGTGTCGGACCAGGCCATCAGCATGCCCCAGTTGAAGCAGATGCCCAGCACCACCTGCGGCCAGTAGGTCACGCGCTTGCACAGCGGATAGATGAAGACGAAGGGCAACACCGCCACGGCCAGCCAACGGCTCATCTCGTTGATGAAGAAAAGCAGCGATCCGCACACCAGCAGCTGGCCCAGCAGGAACCAGACCGCGTTGCGCATGCTCAACTGGCCGCTGGTGAGCGGTCGGAAGCGCGTGCGCTCCACGTGCTTGTCGAAGTTGCGGTCGCACATGTCGTTGACCGTGCAGCCGATGCCGCGCATGAGCAGCGCGCCCAGCGAAAAGACGATGAGGCGCTTCAGGTCGGGCAGGCCGCCCGCGGCCTGCACCAGCGCCGCAATGCACGGCAGCAGCGTCAGCCAGGTGCCGATGGGCCGGTCGAGCCGGCAGAGGCGCGCATAGGGGCGCCACGACCGGGGAAGCCAGCGTTCAACCCAGTCGGTAAAGACGATGTCGCTGAGATCGGCGGGAGTGGAGTTGGGGGCGCTCACGGTAATCGCGGTGACGGGAACTCGAAACGGACAGCATAAAACAACGACGGCCGGGCATTGCACCCGGCCGTCGGCGAGGCGGCGGTCAGGCCGTGTATTCCTTGAGCAGCTTGCCCAGGATGGCGATGCCGGCGCGGATCTTGTCTTCGGGCACGGTGGCGAAGCTCAGGCGCATGGTGTTGGCGCGCCCGCCGCCGCTGTAGAACGGCGCGCCGGGCACGAAGGCCACGTTCTGCTCGATGGCCTTCTGCAGCAGGGCGGTGCTGTCGATGTGGCCGGGCAGCGTCACCCACAGGAACATGCCGCCTTCGGGGCGCGTCCAGCTCACGGTGTCGGGGAACTCGCGCTCGATGGCCTCCAGCATGCAGCGACCCTGCTTGCGGTAGATTTCGCGCACCTTGGGCAGATGCTCCTGCAGGAAACCGTCCTTGACGATTTCATACACCGCCATCTGCGTCAGCGTGGGCGTGTGCAGGTCGGTGGCCTGCTTGGCCTGCACCAGCTTGTCGATGATGGGGCGGGCGGCGGCGATGAAGCCCAGGCGCAGGCCGGGCGCCAGCACCTTGGAGAAGGTGCCCAGGCGGACCACATTGGCGCCGTATTCGGCGGCCAGGGTGAAAAGGCCAGGCTGCGGTTCGCCGGCGTAGCGCAGCTCGCCGTAGGGGTCGTCTTCGATGATGGCCAGGCCGAGCTCGGCGGCGCGCTTGAGCAGGGCGATGCGGCGCTCCAGGCTCAGGGTGCGGCCGGTGGGGTTCTGGAAGTTGGGCAGCGCATACAGGAAGCGCGCGCCCGCGGCCAGTTCGGGGGTGATGGCCTCGGGAATCAGGCCGCCCTCGTCGGTGGGCACGGGCACGTACTGCGGCTGGTACAGGCTGAACGACTGCAGCGCGCCCAGGTAGCTGGGGTCTTCGACCAGCACCTTGCTGTCCTTGTCGATCAGCACCTTGCCCAGCAGGTCCAGCGCCTGCTGCGAGCCCGACACGATGAGGATCTGCTCGGGCGAGACCTGGGCGCCGGCGGCGGCGAGGTCGGCCGCGACCCACTCGCGCAAGGGACGGTAGCCTTCCGTGGGGCCGTACTGCAGGGCTGCGCGGCCGTTGGTGGCCAATACCTTGTCGAACGCGGCTCGCACGACTTCCACCGGAAAGCCCGCCGGCGCCGGCAGGCCGCCGGCGAACGAAATGACTTCGGGGCGCTCCGTTACCTTGAGAATCTCGCGGATGGCGGAACTGGTGAGCTGCTGGGCGCGTTCCGAGAAGGAAAACGCAGGTTCGATAGGCTTGTCCATGGAAGTGCTTCTTGAGGAAGAAGAGGAAAAAGAGGCGCCCGGGAGGCGGACGCCTTCGGCCTGCCGCCCCTCGGAGTAAGGCGCCTATTGTCACATACGGCGGCGGGCCGGCCCTTTTTGCGCACGCGGCGCCTAAAATCACTTGCATCGAAAACCGCCGGTACAGTTACATTTTTCCCGCCATGTTCCACGCCGCTGCCCTTTCCGCCGCATCCAAGCCCGAGCTGTATGCCGGGCTGGCCGCCCAGGCCCGCGCCCTGCTCGAAGGCGAGCGCGACCGCATCGCCAACGCCGCCAATCTGAGCGCGCTGGCGTTCAACGCGCTGCCCGGCCTGAACTGGGCCGGCTTCTACTTCTACGACGGCGCCGAGCTGGTGCTGGGGCCGTTCCAGGGCAAGCCGGCCTGCGTGCGCATTCCGCTCGGCCGCGGCGTGTGCGGCGCGGCGGCCAGCCAGCGCCAGACCCAGGTGGTGGCCGACGTCGACGCCTTTCCCGGCCACATCGCCTGCGACGCGGCGTCGCGTTCGGAAATCGTGGTGCCGCTGGTGCATCGCGGCGAGCTGATCGGCGTCTGGGATGTGGACAGCCCGCTGCCCGGCCGCTTCGACGACGACGACCGCCAGGGCATGGAGGCGCTGTGCCGCGTCTTCATCGACAGCCTGGGCTGAGCGCCCGCCTGCTTGCGCCCGCCTACTTGCGCGCGCCCGCTTGCGCGCGCCCGCGTTGACAGCCGCCGGCGTGGCGGGTAGATTGCCCTTCCCGCATCGCCGGTCGTTTTCCGCTTTCCCATGATCCAGGTTCCGCCGTCCGCCAGCTTTTCCCGCGCCCCGTGCGCGGCGCTGGCCGCTGCCGGCCTGAAATCCAAAAAACAGCCGCTCGTCTGACCGGAGCGTGCCGTTCCGTCAGATGGGCGACGGAACAGCGGCTTCGCGGCGGCGCCAGGCGGCGCGCGCATCTTCCCCGGCGGTCTTCCCGAGCACTTCTGAACGGTTCTTCCCCTCGGTCCGTTTACTGAAGGAGTGTTCATGTCATCCCCCGATTCCGTCTTCCAGGGCGTCTGGATTCCGCTCGTCACCCCCTTTTCCCATGGCGCGGTCGACGGCGCCGCGCTGCGGCGCCTGGTGCGCCACCTGCGGGTCGCCGGCGTGGACGGCCTGGTGGTCTGCGGCAGCACCGGCGAAGCCGCCGCCCTGGACGACGCCGAACAGCTGGCCGTGCTGGACGCTGTGCTGGGCGAGGCCGACGGGCTGCCGGTGGCGATGGGGCTGGCGGGCAACCACCAGGGCCACGCGCTGCGCCGCCTGGCCGCCTTCGGCACGCGGCCGCTCGCCGGCATCCTGGCGCCGGCTCCGTACTACGTGCGGCCGGGCCAGGAAGGCGCGGCGGCGTATTTCCGCGCCCTGGCCGACAGGGCGCCGTTTCCGCTCATGCTCTACGACATCCCGTACCGGACCGGCGCCGAGCTGGCGCTGGACACGCTGCTGGCGCTGGCGGCGCATCCCAACATTGCCGCCATCAAGGACTGTGGCGGTTCGCTGGACAAGTCGGCTGCGCTGATCGCCGACGGCCGGCTGCGCGTGCTGGCCGGCGAAGACCTGCAGGCGTTCGCGCTGCGCTGCCTGGGCGCCAGCGGCATGATCGCCGCGGCGGCCCACATCCGGCCGGACCTGTTCGTGGCGCTGGACCGCGCGGTGCGCGCGCAGCAGCTGGAGCGGGCGCGCACGCTGTTCCACGGGCTGGCGCCGCTGATCCGGCTGGCGTTCGCCGAGCCGAACCCGGGCCCGGTGAAGGCGCTGCTGGCGCAGCAAGGCCTGATGCGCGCCGAGCTGCGCGCGCCGATGCCGGCGGCCAGCGCCGCGCTGGCGGCGCGGATGGCGGCGGCCGCAGCCGAGCTGGACGGCCGCTTTCCCCCGCCCTGAACCGGGAGGTCGTCGGAGTTTGTGGCGTCCGGAATTATTTTGTAATTAACAGTTCGACCGCCCCGGGCCGGATTGCTTATGATGCGCCCATTCCCCGGGTGAGGCCCCAAATATGGCCCAAGCTTTTGAAGCGCTTTCCGCCTGGCAGGTCATGCTGGCGGGCCTGCTGTTCTTCGGCGGCATCTATCTTCTGTTCGGCGCGGTCACGTGGCTGCTCACGCACCACATCCTGCCCGCGCTGGGCATCGGCCGGCCGCTCGATCCGCGGCCGCTGGCGCCCGGCCAGCTGCGGCGCGAGCTGGCGCAGTCCGGCGTGTCGGTGCTGCTGTTCGGCACCGGCATGATTTTTCCCTGGGGGCTGCTGAAGCTGGGCTGGGCGCGGCTGGACCCGGACGCGGGCTGGGGGCGGATCACGCTGGAGATCCTGTTCCTGCTGGCCTGGAACGACGTGCATTTCTGGATCAACCATCGCCTGCTGCACACGCGCCTGCTCAGGCGTTTCCACCTGCCGCACCACCGCTCGGTGGTGACCACGCCGTTTTCCACCTACAGCTTCCATCCGCTGGAGGCGCTGATGCTGGGCAACGTCATCCTGCTGCCCATGGTGGTGCACGACTTCAGCTTCTGGTCGCTGTTCTCGGTGCCGCTTTTCAGCCTGTTCTTCAATTGCGTGGGCCACGCCAACTACGACTTCTTTCCCGGCGTGTCGTATTCGCACTGGTTTGCCGCCAGCCGCCGGCACCATCTGCACCACGCCTGCTACCACGGCAATTACGGGTTCCAGTTCACCTTCATGGACCGCCTGTTCGGCACGCGGCTGGCGGCCGATGCCGCCGACGCCCAGCTGCGCACGCACGCGCGGCGCCAGACGGCGCAGGGCCATGCGTCCTGAGCGCGCCCGGCTGCCGCGCCTGCGCAACCGGCGCGACTGGCAGAGCCTGGCCTACCTGGCGGCGCTGCCCGCGCTGGCGGCCTGGCAGTGGGTGCATGGATTCTGGTGGCCGCTCTATGGGCTGATGCTGTTCCTGACGCTGGGCATCGGCGTCATCCACCACAACCACACGCACCTGCGCATGTGGCGCGGACGCGCCGCCAATCGCCTCACCGACTACGCCATCACGCTGCTGCAGGGGCATCCCACCTTTGTGTTCTTCCCCGCGCACGTGGCCAATCACCACCGCTACAAGCACGGCCCGCGCGACGCGGCGCGCACCTATCGCTTCGGCGGCGACACCAATCATCTCTGGGGCTATCTCATCCACCCCGCGCAGGCGGTGTGGGTGCTGTACCCGCTCTTCTTCGCCTGGCTGGGCCGGCTGCGCCGCCACTGGCCGGGCGCGTGGCGCTATTGCATGGGCCAGTACGCGGCCTGGCTCGGGTTGTGGGGAGGGCTGCTGGCGCTGGACCCGGCCAAGGCGCTGCTGTTCGTCATCGTGCCGCAGCTGCACGGGCTGCACTGGCTGCTGGCCACCAATTACCTGCAGCACGCGCACGCCGACGGCGGGCCGCAGCGCGTCGCCCGCCTGAGCTACGCGCGCAACTTCGAGGGGCTGGTCAATCCGCTGCTCTTCAATATCGGCCTGCACACCGCGCATCACGAGAATCCGCGCGCGCACTGGTCGGAGCTGACCGCCCTGCACAACAACCATTACTGCGCACGGGTCGACCCGTCGCTCAACGAGCCGGGCCTCGTGCCCTACATGTTCCGCGTCTTCGTGCTGGGAACGGTGCTGCCGCGCTGCCGCACCCGTTCGCGCATGACGCCCGGGCGCCCGAGCCACTCCTGAGGGAAAACCCACGCATGCCCATTGCCTTTCATCGCGTCTACCTCGAAAGCGCCGGCTATTTCATGCCGGGCGAGCCCGTTTCCAACGAGGAAATGGACCACTACATCGCGCCGCTCAACCGGCTGTCGGGACGCATCAAGCAGCGCATCCTGGCCGAGAACGGCATCCGCCAGCGCTACTACGCCATCGGCCCGGACGGGGCCACGCGCTACAGCAATGCGCAGCTCGCCAGCCAGGCCATCCGCGACTGCCTGGGCCGCGCCCGGGCCGGGCTGGCCGACGTGTCGCTGCTGGCCAGCGGTTCGTCGGGCGGCGACGCGCTGATGCCGGGCTTTGCCAACATGATCCAGGCCGAACTCGCGGCGCCGCCCATGGAAGCGCTGTCGGTGCACGGCATCTGCGCCGCCGGCGTGTCGGCGATCCAGGCGGCGGCGCAGGGCGTGGAGATGGGCGGGCATGCGCGCGCGCTGGCCGTGGCCAGCGAGCTGCCGTCGCGCCTTTTCAAGCGGTCGCGGTTCGCCGCGCGCGGCTACGACGCCGACTTCGACGCGCATTTCCTGCGCTGGATGCTCTCGGACGGCGCCGGCGCGGTGCTGCTGGGCAAGGGAGAGGGCGCGCTGCCCGGCGCGTCGCAAGGCGTGCGGCTGCGGCTCAAGTGGGTCCACCAGCGCTCGTTCTCGGGCGACTACCCGGTCTGCATGCAGCTCGGCCTGTCGGCCGACCGCAGCAAGGGGCACCTGGACTATCCGTCCTGGAGCGACGCCGAGGCCGACGGCGCGCTGTCGCTGCGCCAGGACATCCGGCTGCTGCCGCACCTGTTCGACATCGGCATCCACGAGTACGCCAAGCTGGTGCGCGATGGCTGGGTCGATCCGGACCAGGTGGACCACTTCCTCTGCCACTATTCGTCGGAGAAGTTCATTCCGGTGGTGGCCGACCTCATGGAGAAGGCCGGCCTGGCCATCGCGCGCGAGCGCTGGTTCAGCAACCTGGCCTGGCGCGGCAATACGGGCGCGGCGTCCATTCTCATCATGCTGGCCGAGTTCCTCGAAACGCGCGAGGTCAGGCCGGGCGAACAGATCTTCTGCTACATCCCCGAGTCCGGCCGCTTCATGACCGCCTACATGCTGCTGGAGGCCGAAGCGGCCGACGGGCCGGCGCGGGCATCCGCCGCCCCGCAAGCGCCGGCCCGCGCGCCGGCCGGCGTCTCCGACGCGCACAGCGCCGACGCGCAGGCCATTGCGCCGCCGCACGACCCGGCCGCCGCGCCCCAGGGCCTGGGCCAGCTGCTCACCGAACTGGCCTCGATCTGGCACGACTACCGCTCGCGCGTCTGGCGCACGCCGCTGGTGCGGCGCCTGCGCAACCGCCGGTTCACCACCGACGACTACCTGAACTGGATGGCGCAGTGGATTCCGCAGGTGCGCGAAGGCAGCAAATGGATGCGCGAAGGCGCGGCCTCGCTCAGCGAGCCCTACCGGCCGCTGGCCGCGCTGATCGACACCCACGCCGGCGAGGAGCAGAACGATTTCGAGATCCTGTTCCGGGACTACCGCAACGCCGGCGGCACGGCAGAGGACATCGACGCGCTGCGCCGCAATCCGGGCGGCGAGGCACTGAACGCCTACCTGCACGGCCTGGCCGCCACGCGCGACCCGATCGGCCTGCTGGGCGCGATCTACATCATCGAAGGCACGGGCCAGCGCATCGTGCCGGCGCTGCTGCCCCTGCTCAAGGCCAGCCTCCGGCTGCCGCCCGATGCCTTCCGCTTTCTGGAATACCACGGCCACAACGACGAGCATCACCTGGCGCGCTGGCTGTCGGCGGTGGAGCTGGCGCTGGATTGCGACGAGGACGGGCGCGCCGAGCGCCGCATCGTGGACACCGCAAGGCGCACCGCGGCCCTGTACCTGATGCAGTTCCATCACGTCATGGAGGAGGACCCGGCATGAGTCCCCAACCGGATTTCCTGGCGCAGGGCCACGACCCGGCCGACCCCAGCCCCTGGCTGGCGCTGTACCTGGACCGCAGCACGCCGCTGCCCGACGAGGTCAAGCGCGCCTGGCTCACGGACTCCAGCAGCGCGTCGCGCCAGTACCTGCTGCCGTTCCTGCGGCCGCTGGCGCGCGCCTTCATCATCCTCATCCAGATCGTCAAGACCTTCCTGCCGCGCCGCTGGTCGCACTCGCGCCTGCTGCACCGCATCCTGGCCTGGGGGCTCAAGCGCTTCGTCTCGCCCGAGGCCAACTGGCTGATCCTGCGGCATTTCCACCTGGGCGCGCAGATCCTGTCCTTCATCGCCGCCAATTCGCCCGTGCCCGTCAGCACCACGCCGCTGGAGCCGCGCGAGATCGACGACCTCAAGGACGAGCTGTTCGTCAAGCATGACCTCAACCTCTTCAACTTCGTCATCCGGCTGAACCAGGCGCTGCGCGAGGCCGGCGTGGAGATGCACGCGCCGGCCGAGGTGGATTTCGGCATGATCCGCGACCCCGGCCTGCGGCTCGAAGACCTGCCGCACGGCCGGCTCAACTTCCTCGACCTGCAAAGCGCCATCGAGCTCTTCACGCCGCTCTACCAGCTCATGCTGACCGACAACGACTTCTGGCGCGCGGCCAACTCGCTGCAGCTCGACGAGACCATCGGCATCTACGCGGCCAAGCTGCTGGGCGCGCCGCAGCACCTCATCCTGGTCAACAACAAGCATCCGCTGGTGCCGATGTCGACCTTGCGCGCCGGCTACCGGCTGGTGCTGCACGGCCTGTCCACCGAAATGCTGCACAGCCTGCTGTGCGAGATGAAGGCGGAAAAGGAAGGCGGCGAGCCGGTGGCTCCGATCGCCTGATAGGCAGGCTGCGCGCGGGGCGGAGACCCGGGAGTGCAGGCGCGCCCTAGCAATCTCCCTGAGTGGCCGCGACGGGACGCTGCGGTATAGTCCGTCGCTTGTCCGTGCTGCCGGGCCGCGCTTTCCAGGCGCCGGCGCTCATTCCCAAAGCTCTCGATATGCCTCACTCCATGGAACTCATCGCCACCCTGCTGTTCGCGGTGGCGGTCCTCCACACGTTTTCCGTGCCCGTGTTCGCGCGGCTCGCGCATCGCGGCGGGCCGCATGCGGGCATCTGGCATCTGTTCTCCGAGGTCGAGGCGGTGTTCGGCGTATGGGCCTTCGTGCTCATCGTTGCGATGGCGGCGCTGTCGGGTCCGTCGCACGCCATCGAGTACATGGACACGCGCAACTTCACCGAGCCGCTGTTCGTCTTCGTCATCATGGTGGTGGCTTCCAGCCGGCCCATCCTCGACCTGGTGGGGCAGCTGGTGCGCGTGGTGGCGCGGCTGCTGCCGGTGCGCCGCGAACTGGCCACCTTCTTCGTGGTGATGTCGCTGGTTCCGCTGGGCGGTTCGTTCATCACGGAGCCGGCCGCCATGACCCTGGCCGCCATCCTGCTGCGCGACGCCTATTTCCGCACCAGCGGGCGGACGGGCTTCAAGTACCTGACGCTGGGCGTGCTGTTCGTCAACGTGTCCATCGGCGGCGTGCTCACGGCCTACGCCGCGCCGCCCGTGCTCATGGTGGCTTCGTCCTTCGGCTGGGACACGGGTTTCATGCTGGCGCATTTCGGCTGGCGCGCGGCCCTGGCGGTGTGCCTGAACGCCGCGCTGCTCACGCTGGTCTGCCGCAAGGTGCTGCTCGACGGCGAGGTGGGCACCGGCGGCGGCGTGGACGCGCCCGACGGCGCGCAGCCGCGCCCGCCCGTGCCCTGGCCCGTGACCGCGGTGCACATGGCCATTCTGGTGGCCGTGGTGCTCACCGCGCACCATCCCGCGATCTTCCTGGGCCTGCTCATGATGTTCATCGGCTTTGCCGAGGCCTACAAGCGCCACCAGAACCGGCTGCTCATCAAGGAAGGCCTGATGGTGGGGTTCTTCCTGGCCGGCCTGGTGGTGCTGGGCGGCCTGCAGAAATGGTGGCTGCAGGATCTGCTGGGCGGGCTGGAGCCCTTCGTGCTGTTCTGGGGCGCCACCGCCCTGACGGCCGTCACCGACAACGCGGCCCTGACCTACCTGGGCTCGCTGGTCGAAGGCACCAGCACCGTCTGGCACTACATGCTGGTGGCCGGCGCGGTGACGGGCGGCGGGCTGACGGTGATCGCCAATGCGCCCAACCCGGCGGGCTTCGCCATCCTCAAGAACCATTTCCCCGACGGCAGCATCTCCTCGGGCCGTCTGTTCCTGTGCGCGGCCGGCCCCACGGCCGTGGCCGCCCTGATGTTCCTGCTGCCCGTATAGGGCGTGCCGGGCGGGCGCGCCGGCCGCGGCGGCCGGCCCGGCGGGAGCCGCCGCCGCCCGCCGTGCGCGGGCGGGCAGACCGGCGGGCGCCGACGCTTCGAGAAAACCCGCTAAAATTCAAGACTTTCCCGTATTTTCCCTGCCTTGCCCATCCGCCGGGCGGCCCGGTTCCGACCGGCGCCGCGCGGCGGGCGGGCGGCGACTTTGAATGCGCCGGGCCGAGCCCGGAAGTTCCGATGCCCATCTACGCCTACAAGTGCAGCGCCTGCGGCCATGCCAAGGACGTCCTGCAGAAAATCTCCGACGCGCCGCTGACGGTCTGCCCGGCCTGCGGCGCAAGCACGTTCACCAAGCAGGTCACTGCGGCCGGTTTCCAGCTCAAGGGCTCCGGCTGGTACGTCACCGACTTCCGCGGCAACGGCAGCGGCGGCCAGGGCGCGCCTGCCGGTTCGTCCCCGTCGTCGGAATCCGCGCCCGCCGCCAGCCCGGCCGCGGAGTCGTCCTCCGGTTCGCCGGCCGCCGGTGCGCCGGCCGCCGGATCGCCGGCCGCCGGTTCGTCCGCGGCCACCTAGAGCGCATGCGATGCGTATGCGCGTCATCAAGAAGTACTTCATCACCGGCCTGCTGATCTGGGTGCCGCTGGTCATCACGGTATGGGTGCTGGGTCTGCTGATCGCCACCCTGGAAGGGTTCGTGCCCAGCTTCCTGTCGGCCGAATCCCTGTTCGGCATCGACATTCCCGGCTTCCGTTTCGTGCTGGTCATCGTGGTGGTGCTTCTGACGGGGGTGTTCGCCGCCAACCTCATCGGCCGCAGCATGGTCGAGCAGTGGGAGAGGCTGCTGGGGCGCATTCCCCTGGTGCGGTCGATCTACAACTCGGTCAAGCAGGTCAGCGACACCGTGCTGGCGCCCAACGGCCAGGCCTTCCGGCGCGCCGTGCTGGTGCAGTATCCGCGCGCGGGCGCCTGGACCATCGCCTTCGTCACTGGCACGCCCAGCGGCGAGGTGGCCGACAAGCTGGCCAGCGATCTCATCAGCGTCTACGTGCCCACCACGCCGAACCCCACCTCGGGGTTCTTCCTGATGGTGCCGCGCGCCGACACCATCGACCTGGACATGAGCGTCGATGCGGCGCTGAAGTACATCGTTTCCATGGGTGTGGTCGGCCCGGCGCCGATTCGTAACCCTTACGCTACAACCAAGCACACACAACGGAGTCATCCCGCATGCGTACCTGCTACACCGGCCAGGTTTGCCGTGACCATCTCGGCCAGACCGTCACCCTGTTCGGCTGGGTGAACCGCCGCCGCGACCACGGCGGGGTCATCTTCATCGACCTGCGCGACCGCGCCGGCCTGGCGCAGATCGTGTTCGATCCGGACAACGCCGCCTTCGCCACGGCCGAACGCCTGCGCAACGAATTCTGCATCCGCGTGACCGGCCTGGTGCGCGAGCGTCCCGCCGGCACGGCCAATCCCGACCTGGCCTCCGGCGAGGTGGAAGTGCTGTGCAAGGAAGTGGAAATCCTCAACGCCTCGGTGACGCCGCCCTTCCAGCTCGACGACGACAACCTGTCGGAAACCACGCGCCTGACGCACCGCGTGCTGGACCTGCGCCGTCCGCAGATGCAGCGCAACCTCATGCTGCGCTACCGCGTCTCCATCGAAGTGCGCAAGTTCCTGGACCAGCTCGGCTTCATCGACATCGAAACCCCGATGCTCACCAAGAGCACGCCCGAAGGCGCGCGCGACTACCTGGTGCCTTCGCGCGTGAACCCCGGCCACTTCTTCGCGCTGCCGCAGTCGCCCCAGCTCTTCAAGCAGATGCTGATGGTGTCCGGCTTCGACCGCTACTACCAGATCACCAAGTGCTTCCGCGACGAAGACCTGCGCGCCGACCGCCAGCCCGAGTTCACCCAGATCGATTGCGAAACCTCCTTCCTCGATGAAGTCGAGATCCGCGAGATCTTCGAGAACATGATCCGCCACGTGTTCAAGGTGGTGCAGAACGTCGACCTGCCCGCGCCGTTCCCCATCATGCCGTGGACCGAAGCCATGCGCCGCTACGGCTCGGACAAGCCCGACCTGCGCGTTAACCTCGAATTCACCGACATGACCGACGTCATGCGCGACGTGGACTTCAAGGTGTTTGCCGCCGCGGCCGCCGCGCCCGGCAGCCGCGTGGTGGCCCTGCGCGTGCCGGGCGGCGCCGAGCTGTCGCGCAGCGAGATCGACGCCTACACCCAGTTCGTGGGCATCTACGGCGCCAAGGGCCTGGCCTATATCAAGGTCAACGACGTGGCCAAGGGCCGCGACGGCCTGCAATCGCCCATCGTCAAGAACCTGCACGACGCCGCGCTGGCCGAGCTCATCAAGCGCACCGGCGCCCAGAACGGCGACATCATCTTCTTCGGCGCCGACCGCGAGAAGGTCGTCAACGACGCCATCGGCGCGCTGCGCGTGAAGATCGGCCACAGCGAATTCGGCAAGAAGAACGGCCTGTCCACCGGGGGCTGGAAGCCGCTGTGGGTGGTCGACTTCCCCATGTTCGAATACGACGAGGAAGACGGCCGCTACACCGCCGCCCACCATCCCTTCACCAGCCCCAAGGACGGCCACGAGGACTTCCTCGAATCCGACCCGAGCAAGGCCTACGCCAAGGCCTACGACATGGTGCTCAACGGCTGGGAAATCGGCGGCGGCTCGGTGCGTATCCACCGCGAGGACGTGCAGAGCAAGGTGTTCCGCGCCCTGAAGATCGGCCCCGAAGAGGCCCGCGAGAAATTCGGCTTCCTGCTCGACGCGCTGCAGTACGGCGCGCCGCCGCACGGCGGCATCGCCTTCGGTCTGGACCGCATCGTCACCATGATGACCGGCGCCGAATCGATCCGCGACGTCATCGCCTTCCCCAAGACCCAGCGCGCCCAGGACCTCCTCACCCAGGCGCCCTCGGAAGTCGACGAGAAGCAGCTGCGCGAGCTGCACATCCGGCTGCGCAACGTCGAGAAGTAAACCCGCTTCCGAAGCGCCCGCGGCGCTCTCCACATGAGGGGCACGCCCGCGGACCGGCGGCGCCGGCTCCGCGGCGCCCTGGCTCGGAGACGGCGTCCCGGGGCGTGGCGGGCTCGCGGGCGCTGTCTGCGGGCCCGCCGGTTTCCACCAGGGCGTGGGCCGGGGATGCGCGAACGAATGGCTGAAATGCGGTAATCTGGCGGACGCCAGCCGGGCCGGAGCATTTCCCGCAAGGGGCGGCCGGCGGTTTTTCGGCTTCAAGGCGCCATCTCTTCTATGTCGCTCATTCGTGTCGTCAGTTACAACATCCACAAGGGCCGTTCGGCGCTGGGCCGCCGCGAGTCCCTGAACGAGCTGCGCCTGGGCCTGTACGGCCTGCGTCCCGACCTGGTCTTCCTGCAGGAGGTGCAGGGGCGCAACGAGAGCAAATCCCTGCTCGACGCGCAGCACGAATCCCTGGCCGCGGCCTTGCGGCTGGACGTGGCCTACGGGCGCAACGCCATACGCAGCCACACCGACCATGGCAACGCGCTGTTGTCGCGCTACCCCATCCTCGAACACGAGAACCAGGACATCTCCGACCACCGGCTGGAGCAGCGCGGCCTGCTGCACGCGCGCATCGAAGTGGGCGACCGCGCGGTGCATTGCTTCGTGGTGCACCTGGGCCTGTTCGCCGGCAGCCGAACGCGGCAGATCCTGGCGCTGACCGACCGCATCCAGCGGCTGGTGCCCGAAGGCGACCCCATTCTCGTGGCCGGCGACTTCAATGACTGGGGCGACCGCCTGGCGCCGCTCTTCGTGCAGCAGCTCGGCCTGTACGAAGTGTTCTCGCACGCCCCGCGCACCCAGGGCGGCGAGCTGCCGCGCCTGCGCGATTCCGTCAGGCGGCTGCGCAATGCGCTGCGCGGCCTGCCCAACGGCGCCACCGTGCTTGAGCGCACCAACCAGCTGGGCATGGAAGGCGCCGGCCGGCTGCTGCCGCCGCCGCGCACCTTTCCCGCGGTCTTTCCCTGGTTCCGGCTCGACCGCATCTACCAGCGCGGCTTTGCCGTCCGCAGCGCCCGCGTGCTGCGCGGCCGCGAATGGGCGCGCCTGTCCGACCACTCCCCCCTGCTGGCCGAGCTGGAACTCCCGTGAAGGGCGAGCGGGTCGAGCTGGACTGGACCGAGGGCAATGACCTTCGGCTGCTGCAGAACGGCACGGATTTCTTCCCGGCGCTGTGCGCGGCCATCGACGCCGCGCGCGTCAGCGTCCACCTCGAAACCTACATCTTCATGCTCGACCGCACCGGGCGGCGGGTGCTGGAAAAACTCATCGCCGCCGTCCACCGCGGCGTGAAAGTCCGCGTCGTGCTGGACGGATTCGGCGCCGCCGCCACCGCCGACGCCATCCGCACCGCGCTCACCGAAGCCGGCGCGCATTGCCGCATCTTCCGGCCGGAGCCGCGCTGGCTCGGCAAGTTCGTCTTCTCGCGCAACCGCCTGCGGCGCCTGCACCGCAAAGTCACCGTGGTCGACGGGCGCATTGCCTTCATCGGCGGCATCAACATCATCGACGACTACGACGACCTCGACCCCGCCGACGGCATCGGCGCGCCGCGCTTCGACTTCGCCGTGCGCGTCGAAGGGCCGCTCGCCACCCAGGCCGCCTACGCCCAGGATCTGCTCTGGGTGCGCCTGAACTGGGCGCGCCTGCGCCGCCATCCCCGCGAATGGCGCCACATGCATCTGCTCAAGCCGCGCCACGAAGACGCCTCGCCGCGCGGCGCCTTGCGCGCCGCCCTGGTGCTGCGCGACAACCTGCGGTTTCGCCAGACCTTCGAACGCGCCTACCTCTACGGTATCGCCCGCGCGCGGCGCGACATCCTCATCGCCAACGCCTACTTCTTTCCGGGCATGCGGTTTCGCCGCGCCCTGGCCAAGGCCGCCGCCCGCGGCGTGCGGGTGCGCCTGCTGCTGCAGGGCAAGGTCGAATACCGCATGCAATACCATGCCACGCGCTCGCTCTACGACCAGCTCCTGCGCGACGGCATCGAGATCTACGAATACATGCCCAGCTACCTGCACGCCAAGGTCGCCGTCATCGACAACGTGGCCACGGTAGGCTCCTCCAACCTCGACCCCTTCAGCCTGCTGCTCGCCCGCGAAGCCAACGTCGTCGTCGACGACCAGCCCTTCGCCTGGGACCTGCAGGAGCGCCTCGAAACCGCCATCCGCGAAGGCGGCCGCTTCATCCGGCCCCTGGACTACCGCCGCCGCGGCTGGCTGCGCCGCTGCGTGGACGCGGCCTCGTACACGCTGCTGCGCATCGGCGTGGCGTTGACGGGGAGTTCGGATAAGTACTGAAGATGGGGGCGGTGTTCAGCGCGGGCGCAGCACGCCCAGCGCGAGCGCCGTGCCCAGCAGGATGATGCCCGCACCGATCGCGATGGAACCGGTGACGTCCTCGCCGAGCAGCCATGCACCCCAGGCGACGCCGAAAATAGGCACGAGAAACGTGACGCTGACCGCGCCGGTCGGCCCGACATTGGCGATCAGCCTGAAGAAAACGATGTAGGCGGCGCCGGTACACACCACGGCCAGCAGAATGGTTGCCGTCCAGGCCTGCCAGGAGGCAGGCGTTTCCGGCCAAGTGGGGATGGCAAGCGGCAGCAGCACCAGTGTGGCCGCGATCATGCTGCCCGTGGCGTTGGACAGCGCATCGACGCCCGTGAGAAAGCGCTTGGTGCAATTGGCGGCCACCCCGTAGAAGATGGGAGCGCAGACGGCTGCGAGCACCGCCGGGCCGGAGCCTCCGGCGCTGAAGTTCAGCTTGTCCCACACCAGCACCACGATACCTGCCAGCGCGATGACCAGGCCCGCCGAGCGTGACCAGGGCAGCCGGTCTTTCAGCCACAGCCATCCGATTACCGCGCCCCACACGGGTGTCACGGCGTTGGCCACGGACAGGAAACCCGCGCCCAGCGATTGGGCCGCATAGGCATACAGCAGGAAGGGCAGGGCCGCATTGAAGGTTCCCACCAGCAGGATGGCTTTCCAACGACGGGCGATCAGGGGCAATTTGCCGCGCCACAGCGCGGCAGGCAGCAGAAACAGCGCCGCCAGACCCACGCGCAGCTCGATGAGCGCCACGGGGCCGAAATCCGGGACGGCGACGCGCATGAACAAGAAAGACCCGCCCCATACGGCGGCCAGCAGCAGCAGGTCGAGCAGGTCGCGGCGTTGCATGGAAGCGTCTTCAGGCGGCTTTGCGGCGGGTGGCCAGGTTCTTCATCTTGACGCGGTGCGCCAGCACCGCGCAGGCGATTGCCAGCGCGACACACAGGACCAGCCCGGTGCGCACGCCGTCCAGCACATTGCTTTGCGAGATGAGAATGCCGACCAGCGCCGTGCCGATCGCACTGCCGATGGCGCGCGTGGTCTGCACCAGCGCCGAGGCAACGCCCACATCGCGGCGTTCGCTCAGCATTTGCATGAACAGCGTCAGATTGGGCAGGAGGAACCCCAGCGCACAGCCGTTGACGAAGAATGCGGCCAGGATCCACCAGGCGGAAGTGCCCGGCGAGATCAGCAGCACCATCAGCGATCCGGCGGCCAGCAGGCCCCCGCCAAACACCATCAGGCGCTGCGGCTCCGATTGCTTGGGGAACAGGCGGCCGTTGATGATGCTGCCCACCGAAATGGCCGCGACCAGCGGGGTCAACAGCAGCCCGGCCTCGCTCGGGCTATAGCCCAGCACCTGCTGCAAAAGCAGCGGGCTGTAGAAAATCAGGATGAACATCACCGCGCCGACCGTCATGGCCGCCAGATTGAGCAGCTGCGGTTCCCGCCCGGTCACCACGCGCAGGGGGAAAATGGGCGACGCGACGCGGCGCTCGATGGGAATGAGCAGGGCGATCGCCGCGCAGCCGGCCACCGCCAGGGCCAAGCCCAGCAGGGGATGGGCATGGTCGCCGGGCGCGAATGCCAGTTCGATGGCCGCCAACGGACAGCCCACGGCAATCACGAGCAGCACCGCACCAACCCAGTCGACCTTGCGGCTGTCGTCGTGCATGGGGCGGATGAGCGGGAAATAGCGTGCCAGCAGAAATAGCGCGCCCGCGGCCGCGATGGGCGAAATGAAGAATGCCGCCCGCCAGCCCAGCGCCTGGGTGGCGGCGCCGCCAAGCACGGGGCCGATACCGCTGGCCATGGCAAATGCGGCGGATACGAGCGCCATCCATTTGACCCGCCGCTTGGCGTCTGGAAACAGGTCGGCCGGCGCAGCAAAGGCCGTGGCGATCATCATGCCGCCGCCCACGCCTTGAAGCGTCCGAAAGGCAATCAATTGCGGCATGGATTGCGCCAGCCCGCAGGCGATGGACCCCAGCGCCACCACAGCCACCGAAATCAGCATCAGCGGCTTGCGGCCGAACATGTCGCCGAGACGACCGAAAATCAGGATGGACGCCGCCGTGGCCAGCAGGTAGCCCGTGCCGACCCATGCGTACAGCGCCATGCCGTTCAGGGCTTCGGCGACGCGGGGCAGCGTGGTGGTGACGATCGTGGAGTCGAATGCGGCCAGCACGACCGTGGCCGCCACGCCGGCCATGGCCATCAGCAGCTCCCTGCGCGTGTGGGAGGTCGATGGGGCGGCTGGGGACGGAGGCGGCGTTGACATGCCGGCAAGCATAGCATCCGTACCCTAGGGAAATCACTGATAAAACGCGTGGTAGCCCCAGAAAATGGCCACGACCAGCACCACCACCACCCACGACCAGCGGGAATTCGCCAGGCCGCGTTCGGGCGGTTCGGGCGGCTTGGGCGGCGGCGCCAGGCGGGGCTGCGCCGCCATGTAGTCGATAAAGGCGGTAAAGAACTTGTCGATGATCTTCTCGCCCGCCTTCAGCACCACGCCTTCGCCATATTCCGCGAGCTTGCCGCCGGTCATGCCGGCCACCGTGTAGGCCACGCGGGTGCCATCGTCCTTGGCGCTCAGATTGACCTGGGCCGTGCCGATGGCCAGGCAGGCGGCTCGGCCTTTGCCCTCGAAGACCAGCGTGCAGCTATTGGGCGGATCGACGTCGGAAAGCAGGATTTCGCCGTCGTAGTCGGTATCCAGTCCGGCCACCTTGGCACGCAGCGTGACTGCGTACTCGGTAGGGCTGCGCTTCTCGACCGCGACGCATCCCGGAATGCATCGCTGCAACACGGCCGGATCGGTCAGGGCATCCCAGGTCTGGTGCTGGGTCGAAGGAATCCATTGAGCATCAGCAATGCGCATGATCGTCTCCTCGGAGTCGACTACTTTTGCACCCATTGTGATACTGCTTCGACTATTTGGCTGCCGCCCTTTCGCGGGCGCCGTCGGAGCAATCTTCCTCAGGCTAGGGTATGCTCAGGGCCACTAACTGGTCGCCTAGGGCGACGTAAAGGCTGATGATGGTGCGCATGCTGCGGAACATCAGTTCAGTAAGGTCAAAAAAATGCAAAACCCAGAGTAAGGGCCAATCCCATTTCCGCAGCAGCCCGGATTTCGGCAGGGGAACGCTTGGCGAGCCACCGCAGGTACGGTGTATACGGCAAGCAAGGTCAGTCCATCCAACAAGCCGAAACTGATCAGCATATACAGCATGTCGTTGTGTGGTTCCCCGAAGTCCTCTGTGACAAATGGTGCAATAAATTCTTGAGCGACTCGTGCCTGCAATTCGTCCGCGAACCCGTTCGTGGAACCCAGTCCAAACCAAGGATACTGCTCAACCCCATGTCCATCGAGGCTCGCCACAACTGGAGTCGTATGCACACGGACGTTTCGGCAATCGATAGGTAGTTGTACACTCACGCACCTCCTAGAACCCTTGATCCACCCGTTCGCGCAAGACTTGGCTCGTGGAGCCGAGGGCTGCCAGTGCGGCGACACCCAGCCGCCGCCAACGCCAACTTGATCGGATGACGGAACTGCCCTGCAGCAGTTGTCCGACAGCAAAGAAGATTGGCAGCGCCATCCAGCCGGCGCGCGTCTCGGTGAGGATGAATGCTTCAAACAGAACAATCCCCGAAATTACCTTCAGCGCTCTCTCCGCGCGCGGAGAGGGGGCACAACAGTCACCGAACGCTGTAGACAATAAAGACGACGGCGAGCAGCCTCAGGTTGCCGTAACCTACAAGCGTTGTATTCAGGTGTATTGGGGTGTTGAAATCTGGGCATAGCCAGCCGATCAGGATGGATGCGGACGCCCAACCGGCGAGGATGACCCACTCCCAGGTGGATTGACGCAGGACCTTGCGGCCCATGGCGAGAAAGACACCCTCCAGGATGAGGAATGCAATAGCAAACCGTGCTGCTCTCTCTACCGACGGACCATGGAAGTTGCCATTGGCCAGTTGGGATAACACAGCGGCGAACAACGGAGGAAATGTTGCAATAATTAAAATTGATGTTGGGAGAGTGCTCTAACGATCGCGCCACCCGCTATCGCGGACGACGCACTTGATCAGATAGCACGCCAGAAGCTGATAGAAAATGCCGCTGCCACCACCCGTTGTGAGATTTGGGAGCGGACGTAACGCGACAAGACAGACCAAAGCGAAATCCATGCGATACGGCATAAAAAATTGAAAATTACGGAATGATGCGAGTACCTCAAGGTGGTAACGCTTTCTGCATTGTGCTTTAAATGGATTCAAGAGATAATAGTGACCAGCTGGCTGGCACCGGCTTCTTTCGTCAATTTTGGTATCCAAATTATTCGCTATTTGAGCTTATCTGCGATAACGAGCTTTCAATCTGAGTTCAAATTAGAAGCCGCTGGCACCTGGACCATATGCTTTATCTGCTCGTTGCATTTCTGATTTCCTTTGCGTCGTCGTTATTGTTGGTTAGGTATAGCTCTCTTCATAGTCGTTATACCGCCGACTGCGACACCACGGGAGTTCAGAAGTATCATGATAAACCAGTCCCACGGGTAGGCGGGGTTGCTGTGCTTTTCGCCATGGCTTGTATTCTTGTAGTAGCGATGGCCCGCGAGCCCGCACTGGGTAGCGATCCGTTAATTCTTTTGCTAGTATCGCTGCCCGCGTTTCTAGGCGGTTTGGCCGAGGATTTAACCAAGCGGGTAAGAGTCCTTTCTCGTTTAATTCTTGCCATGATTTCAGGGGTTGCCGCCTATTATTTTTTAGGCGCGACCCTTACTCGTTTAGATATATTTGGAGTGGATTGGCTGCTGCAGTTTGGCGTGGTTTCGCTGGTCTGCACCACGATAGCTATTGCAGGGGCAGCCAATGCTATAAATATAATAGATGGATATAATGGGCTGGCTGCGGTTGTTTCGGTCATGATTTTTGCTGGCTTTGCCTACGTTTCATATTATCTCGGGGATCGCTTACTTCTCATTTCTTGTGTTGGAATGATTGGGGCAATTATGGGGTTCCTGTTGTGGAACTATCCGAGAGGTTTGATTTTTCTCGGTGACGGCGGTGCATATTTCATTGGTTTCATGATCGGTGCGGTTTCAGTGTTGATGCTTGCGCGCCACCCTTCCGTCTCTGCATGGTTTCCGCTATTGCTATGCATTTATCCGGTCTTTGAAACTCTCTTCTCAATTTATCGGAAAAGAATATTGCGCGGGCAATCGCCAGGGATGCCGGACGGGGTGCATTTGCACATGCTGGTGTATAAACGGCTTATACGCTGGGCGTGGGGCGGGAGTAAAGATATACGGCATAGGCATGGGCGCAACGCAATGACATCTCCCTATTTGTGGTTGTTGTCATCGTTCGCTGTAATACCCGCAGTGTTGTTTTGGCAGTACCAGTATGTGCTTATAGCTTGTGTTTTTGCCTTTTCCATTGCTTATGTTGTGCTGTATCGAAAATTGGTCAGGTTCCGTGCTCCGTCCTGGCTAATCATTCGCAAGCGACGTCATCGGAAGCAGCTGCGACCCTAGTCAGACTACAATTGCAGCTTAAAAACAACGATTCTGAGTATTTGTAGGACTCATTCTGCGGAGCAGACGTTGGAGGGTCATATTATCCGGTAATATTCTGGCGTTTGTATTGCTCGCGCTGACCCGTCCCCAAATAAATATATGGCGGTGTCTAAGGGGTGGGATGGAATGTTGAGGAAAAAAGATATCTTCGTTATTGCGGCGCTGTTTGCGACGTTTTTTGTACTGCTGCTGCCGGTTCACCCCGAGTGGGAAGCTAACGCCACGCTGCGCCTGGTGGCGACCGGTCAAAAAAATCCGGCCTCCAAGTCCGCAGAAATCTGGGTAGACGCTGAAACCACGCGCCAGATGTTGGCAAATGTCATTCACCGAGATCCAGCGTGGGAGACACGCGAGGGCTTCCTGCTTTCCTTCAGAAATCAGCCGGGCGCGATCGAGGCGAAAATTCATGTCGAACCGGGTACCAAGATGACCCTCACTCGTCATGACTACTCCGGAATCCTGGAGCTGACCGTCGACGGGCGCACTCAAACGCTGGACCTCTATTCTCCTGGGCGAGAGTCGCTCACGATTGATTTAGCGTCGCTCGCAGATATGTCAATCAGCATTCCGCGGACGGCCGACAAGGTTATCCCTAATTTTCTCGGCGCTTTCGTATGCGCGGTATTGGCTGGCTGGGCCATGGGTCGCAGACGAGCGTTGCTTAGCCTTGACGCGGCCGACACGTCGTTGCATTGGCGCCGGACCATGCTACTGGCGCTGCCCGCCTTCGCAATTTACATCATATCGCTGTTGGCGTATTGGCCAGCCCAGATGTCGTCGGATTCCATTACGCAGTGGAATCAGCTAGTAACCGGGCGCTACGACGACTTGCATCCTGTGTTGTCGACCCTGTTTTATGCAGTTCCGTATGAAGTTTATCCGTCACCTGCCTCGTTGATGGTGTTTCAGGCTGCTTTGTTCGCGTGGGTTGGTGCAATGGCAATCAGCGAAGCCATGGCTTGGGGGCTCGGACGTCGCTTGGCATTGGTGGCGGCCGTCGCGTTCCCTCTATTTCCACCTAACCTTTTGATGGCTTCCACAATGTGGAAAGACGTCCCGTTTGCGATGGCGCTGCTACTTATGACCGTGCTTGCGGCGCGGCAGGTCCGGCTGCGCTTCAACTTAAGTAATGGTGCATTGATTGCTTTGACCCTAGCCGGCATGTTGATCGTCGGCTTGAGGCACAACGGACTACTCATCAGCCCGCCGTTCTTCTTGCTACTGCTTTGCTTGGCGAGGGGGAAGGCCGCGCGCATCAAGGTCAGCCTGGCACTTGCCGCGCAGATAGGTACTTTCATCATGCTGAAGACCCTCGTTCTATCGGTGCTCGGGGCTTCGGGCATCGCAGCGCACTACAAGGCTATTTATGCTCTGCATGTGCTTGGCGCAATGGAGCAGGCCAATGTGCAGTGGGAGCCGCAGGAAAATCGGCTACTTGAACAAATTTTGCCGAAGGAAGATTGGCTGAAGGGTTACCGATGCGAGAATATTGTGCCCTTGTTCTGGAGCCCTAATATCTCATATGAATTCTTGGCGCATAACCAAGCGGCCTTGAACGCGCTGGCGGTCAAGTCAATCATTCGACATCCGCTGGTTTTCTTGAGGCATCAATTGTGCTTGTCCGGGCTGGTGTGGCGAATCGGGACGAATGAGAACGAGTGGCTGACCTTGTCCCCTTTGAGGATTTACGACATGCCGCTTACCCGCGAGCGGGGGTTGAAAGAGGATTCAAAACTTCCTTGGCTGAAGCAGCGAATCAGCGCAGCGCATGAGAACCTGCTAGCGAAAGAAAATACGCTTTTACGGCCAGCTTTGTACGTTTTTGTGGGTTTGTTCGCACTGGTGATGCTTGCAAAGCGGCGTGGTAAGGCTGTTGTGCTTATTGCTGTTCCGCTGCTATTTAATTGTCTTGGGCTCTTGATAATGATTGGGTCGCAGGATTATCGCTATATGTGGCCTTCAGTCCTGGCCTCGCTTTTTATTATTTTGCTAGGCGTAACCTTGGCATTTCCAAGGGCGGTGACAGATGTCTCGGCGTCGAAGGCTTAATTCTCATGTCGTTTGCCTTATATTCAATAATTCTGCTTTGTGTATCGGGTCTCGCGGTCGGGAATCTATTGCTCAAGAAAACGGCGACCACCATCGTTCACGTGCCCCAAGATGTGTTAGGGCTGATTTTCAATCCGTGGTTCTACGCTGCCGTTGCGGTTTACGGCGGTTCGACGCTGCTTTGGATCATGATTCTGCGCAAAGTGTCGCTCGGCTTGGCGTACCCCATGTTTGCGCTCGGATTCATCATCGTGCCGGTACTGGACTATCTGTTTTTTAAAGAACAGTTACGTTCAACGACTATCATTGGCGGGTTAATAATTATTGTTGGCGTCGCGGTCGCGACACGGGGAGGCTGAGATGCGATCGAGTACATGGGTGGTCATCGCCGCTTATAACGAAGGACAAGTTATTCGCGGAGTGGTGACGGGCTTGAGAGCCGAATGGCCCAATGTCGTGGTGGTTGACGACGGGAGCGCGGACTCGACCGCGCTAGAAGCAGAGGCGGCGGGTGCTTTCGTCATTCGGCATCCCATAAACCTTGGGCAAGGCGCGGCATTGGCGACAGGTCTTCAGTATTGCATCGAAATCGGCGCTCAATATATCGTTAACTTCGATGCGGACGGGCAGCATCATGTCGAAGATATTCAAGGTCTGGTAGACCGAGCGTCTAAGCCCGATGTGGATATCGTCATCGGCAGTCGTTTTCTCGGAGAAACACGAGCCATGCCGGGGCGGCGCAAGCTGTTGTTGAAGGCGGCCGTATTGTTTACGCGAATCACAACCGGATTGAAGGTAACGGATGCACATAACGGGCTGCGTTGCTTTACCCTGGAAGCGGCTAAAAAAATAAAAATTAACCAGAATCGCATGGCACACGCCTCCGAGATTCTGGAAGAGATTGCTCGGCACAAGTTGCACGTCGCCGAGGTTCCCGTGACTATTACATATACGGAGTATTCGCTCGCCAAAGGTCAGCCCTTGTCCAACTCCATAAACATATTGCTTGAATTGTTCCTGGGGCGGCTGCATAAATGATTGCTCAAATTTTCCTTACACTGGGCTTTGCTGCGCTGGCAGCCTGCGGTTGGTTGCGGATGGGCCGGGTTCGAGTCTTCGCCGGCGCGCTCACACTCATTTGCCTCGCGGGCATCTATTTCATATGGTCGCCCGCTGATCTGACCGCAGTTGCGAACTTTCTGGGTGTGGGGCGTGGTGCGGATCTGCTGTTGTACATCTTCCTAACGTTCGTGATGTTCGAGCTTTTGATGGTGCGGATTCGCGATAAGGAGCGTGATGAACTTATCACGCGGCTGGCACGGCGACTGGCTATCGAAGAGGCCAAGCATAGGGCTGAGCGACGTGCTTCTGGAGCCTAGTGCGAACCTTCGCCCTGATTTCGTTGCCGTGTGGTTTGACGGTAGATTCTTAAGCTAGTTATGGCTCGGATAACACCGGGTCTATGCACATGATCCAAAGCCAGACAGAAGCAAGCAAACGGGCTGAGTCCTCCACTGACGCGGTTGTTGCCAGGGACGAAGCGGTCAAGGAACTCGCACGGTTGAAGGCGGAGTTAGCCCGTGTGTCGGATGAGTTGGCGGTGGTCGCCGCCCACCGCCAGGAACTTCAACAATCCATGGCATTCCGTGTCGGTACGGCCATATCCAAGAGCCCGGTGGGTACCCTCTATCGCGCTTTAAAGCGGTCGTCTGGCGGGGCGGCGGCGCCGGAGAGCCCCGCCACTGTCAACGAGCCTTTTTCCAGCGTCGTGCATACTGCACCTGAGCTCACGCCCGCTGTTGAGCCCGCCGTAGTGACGACACCGCAAAGAAGTACGCATACGGAATTCGATGCAGCCGCCATCGTCGCGCTGCCCGAGAACGTGCCAGTTTCCATTGCGCATCCTCACTGGTTGGGGATCCGCAGCTCGGCGAGTCAGTTGTTTGATCACCTGCTGTTGGTTACCGATTTGCTGACCCCTGAGGACGCGCACGAGTTCGTGCAGTTGCTGCTGTTGCGCAAGCCTCAAGCGGTAGTGCTGCAGGGGTTTCCTTTTGCATATCAGCATATTGTTGATGCGATGAATCGATTGGCGCCGAACGTGCCGGTTTGCGTCGTCTGGCACGGCACCTTTATGCAGGCGAGCGAGGACTATGCATGGCGTAGCTTCCGCCGTGTGTGCGCATTAGCTCGAGAAGGAAAGATCCGCCGTATTGGCTGCGTCAAGCAAGGGCAAGAACAGGTGTTGCAGCGTCAAGGCTTGGACGCAGCTTTCCTGCTTAACCGCTATCGAGTAATACCTGAAGGAGCCGCGCCGGTCAGCTCAGGTCCTTCATTGCTGGGAATCTGGAGTATTTCCGAACTCAAGCATAAGCCGCCGTATGAGATGCTTGCCGCCGCTTCGATGGTGCCCAACTGCAAGGTCGTTGGCTCTGTCGCTTCACCTCGTATGTTGGAGTTTTGCGAGGAATTTCGCATCGCCAACGAATTTGTCGGCAAGATGATTCCGCAGGTAGAGATGCCGCGCTATTTAAAGACGGCGCATCTTAATCTGTATGTGACCTTAAACGAGTGTGCTCCCATGCTGCCACTGGAGAGTTTCGCCGTTGGCGTGCCTTGCATCGTAGGTCCCAATACGCCTTACTTCGCCAATAACGGATATCTGCAGGATCGTCTGGTGGTGAAGGTGGCGGACGATGCGTACGCAATAGCGCGCTGCATTGAACGGGCGTTAACTGAGCGAGATGAGATAGTCGCCGCTTATCGGGAGTACGTAGTCGAGCATAACTCCGAGTCTGCTCGAACAGTGGGGCAATTCTTGGATTTCTAATGCGCACCATCTGCTTTGTTACATACGAGCTTTATCCTGTCACCCGAGGCGGGTGCGGCGCGTTGCTATATAACGTGGCGTGCCAACTTCTTCAGGCGGGTCATCGCGTCGTGTTCCTGCTAGATGTAGACCGTCCGACGTTTGAACGGTTTGACCTCGAAGAAAGGCTGCGCCTGCCGCATCCAGATAATTGCGCCTCCTATCAGTTGTCGGCCGTATTGCCGGAAACCACGTTATTGCGTGAGAATTTCAGTTCTTGGTATGAGTGGCGGTCTTACCTGCTCTCGCTGGGAGCTCAGCATGTTCACCGGGCCGAGCGCCCAGATCTGATCGAGTTTTTTGATTACCACGGGGTCGCTTATTACTCTCTGTGCGAGAAGATTGCACTTGGTCGGTTTGAAGGCAGCCATATCGCGGTGCGTTTTCACGCCACAATTGAGGCGATGGATCGAGTCGATCTGACCAATTTTCTGAGCCCGGAATTGTGGACGCTGTACTCACTGGAAAGGGGCGCACTGGACCTGGCTGAGACGGTGATTGCGCCTTCACATTCTTTCTACGAGCGCTCGCTGTCAAATTTATACCCGGGGTCACGGGGGCGCGAACGCATCGCAGTACCTCCATTGCGCAAGGCTCTGGCGCGACACCAGAGTCCTAAGCCCGATCAGCAGGCCGTGTTGTGCTACGGACGCTTGTTCTCCATAAAGGGCGTGGATTTGATGGTTGACGCCGCTGTCCAGTGGATGCAGCAGCGCCCGGAGATCCGGCCTAAGTTTTACTTCGTTGGGGGGGACTCGATGCAACCGCCCGACGGAAGCGGGGAATACGCCGAGTACTTGAAGCGTCGTATCCCCGTAGAGCTGAAGCCGTATTTCCATTTCACCGGTCATATGACGCATGAGGCGATGGAAGAGCTGCTGGCGGACGTGCGCTTTGCGGTGTTCGCAAACCGTTACGAATCATTTTGCTACGCGGCCCACGAACTTTACGCGGCCCATGTGCCACTTATTGTCTCCGCTATCCCAGGATTTGCTGACTTCTTCGAGCACGAAAAGAACGCGTTGGTTTTTGACGAAACGCGGACAGACTCGTTGGTTCAAGCCATGGAGCGCCTATGGCACAATGATGACCTGCGCGCCAAGCTGGCATTTCCCTATCCCGTGATTCCATCGAACGTGGCACCGGTCTACGAAGATGAGCATCTTGAGAGCTGGATGGATGTGGCTCGCAGGAAGGTAGGGACGACGCAACTGCGCATTACGACGATGATTGTCGCGAATTCGTTGTCTGACGCCAAGCAAACCGCAAGGCCTCTGCGGGGAGTGGAGGACCACATTTGCCTCGTTCTTTTGCCGGCGGAGTCCTACCCTGACGAGATCTCTGCGTACCTATTGGGCCGCAATGTGGTGTGTGTCAATCTGGATGGAGAGGTTCAAGATCTGCACAGCCTGCGAGCGACTGAAGCGATGCTTATCCTGCGCTGTGGGGACTCTATCGATGCGCAGTACCTGACCACGGCTGCGCGAACTCTATCCCAGTTCGCGGCAGTGCCTTTCGTGACATGTTGGCAACATCGCCTTACCTCCGTCGCCGGTTCCGTTGACACCTACGCGCTATCATTAGCGCTCGATGTCGCACCAATGAGCGGACGTAGTCCGTTCACCAGAGCGGTGTTCCGCACAAGTCCGGACAGACTGATCCTTGATAGCTTTGACACCAATCTGGGCGAGTATGCCGAGATAGGCTTTCTTTGGAACTTGACTGCGGCGGCAGAACCAGGCGTCGTGATTCCCGAAGCGTGGATCAAGCCGAAGGTCGAGAGCTACGCACCGCCTACGCCGAAGCAGCTTTCGTACTTGTTGAACCGAGATTCGAGCGAGGTCCGTCGCACGCGGTTGGCGCAGTTCGCGGTAGCGAATTGGAATATCGCGCCGAACGTTATTGAACGGCAGGAGATAGCTGCAGAAATGCGTGCCTTGCCTCCGGAGCTGACGCACCTGCTTTTGCGGGTAGGGCACAAGATTGTTCGGCTGTATACACGTTTCGGTCTGGCGCGAACAATCATTAAATGGGTGCGACGGCGAATTCGCGGGACGTCAATGGGTATGCCAAAAATTCGTTGAGTGAATAATAATCACTGAGGTATATCTTGATTAAAGAAGTATGCGCGATTGGACACGACATTGTGTTCAAGCACCGGCATCTGATATTTCAGATGATAAAAAGGGAGGTTCTGGGTCGATATCGTGGCTCAGTTATAGGCCTTGGGTGGTCTTTCTTCAATCCTTTGCTGCTACTCATCGTTTACACGTTTGTTTTTTCCGTCGTGTTTAAAGCGCGTTGGGGGGGGGCAGGTGGCGTGCAGCCGCAGTCTCATGGTGATTTTGCGGTAATCTTGTTCGCTGGCTTGATAATGAATAACCTGTTCGTCGAATGCATGAACAGAGCTCCCTCTCTTATTCTCAACAACGTCAGTTATGTCAAGAAGGTCGTGTTTCCGCTCGAAACGCTGATCGTCATCGCCATCGGCTCGGCACTTTTTCATCTTCTGATCAGTTTTGTGGTTTTAATTATTGCGCAGCTCATTTTCCTTGGACATGTTCCATGGACTGCGATTTACTTTCCTTTGATTCTTGCCCCGCTGCTCCTGCTGTCGCTTGGGCTTTCGTGGTTCTTGGCTGGCCTAGGCGTATACATCAGAGACATGACGCAGGCAGTTTCACTGGCCACCATTGTGTTGACATTCGTCTCGCCGATCTTCTATCCGTTGTCTGCATTGCCGGCGAATATGCAGGGATACGTCAAGCTGAACCCGATCACGTTTGTCGTCGAAGAAACGCGGAATGCCGTGATTTTCGGCAAGCCATTTAACTGGTCGGGTTGGCTGGTCTACACCTTGGCGGGTGCGTTAGTGGCGATGGTCGGATTGGCATGGTTCCAAAAGGTTCGCAAGGGATTTGCCGATGTACTCTGACGATATTTCTATTCACGTTGAAAATCTCGGCAAACGCTATTCCGCTTACGCAAAGCCTCAAGATCGGCTGAAAGAAGCGATCTGGGGGCGTGTGTCTAATGCGCTGGGCCGCACTCCGCGCAGCATGGCCCAGGATTTCTGGGCGCTTTCCGACGTTTCCTTCGACGTCAGGAAGGGTGAAACCGTCGGTATTGTGGGTCGGAATGGCTCGGGAAAATCTACATTGCTTCAGATGATCTGCGGCACCGTAACGCCCAGCCAGGGATCTATTCAGACGCATGGTCGGGTGGCGGCGTTGCTGGAGCTTGGAGCAGGCTTCAACCCTGAGTTCACAGGGCGGGAAAATGTATATCTGAACGCCTCGCTTTTGGGACTAACGCACGAGCAGATCGATGCCAGGTTTGATCGTATCGCGGGCTTCGCAGACATCGGCGAGTTTATCGAGAGTCCGGTAAAGAAATACTCCAGCGGCATGTTCGCGCGACTCGCTTTTTCTGTCGCGATTCATACCGAGCCGGACATTTTGATTGTCGACGAAATCCTTGCCGTCGGCGATGCTGCGTTTCAACGGCGGTGTCTAAAGAAATTCTACGAAATAAGAGACGCTGGCTGCACGATTCTATTCGTCTCACACGACCAGTATCAGGTCAAGAGCATCTGCCAGCGAGCGTTATATCTGGAACGAGGCAAGCAAAAGGCCTTTGGGCCGGCCGGACGTGTAATTGATCAGTACACGATCGATATGCAGGAGGCGCTCAGAGAGTTTGAAGCGCGCGAGGAGGTGCTGACCAATAATCAGCCTATTGCGCTTCCGGCTGAGTTGGAGCAGCTCGACACCTCGAATCCGGAAGACATGCCTGGTAAGGACGTCTCATCGTCCGAAGGCATCATGCCGATGTCCGAGTTCCCCGCCAAAACCGCCGTGTCCGAGGTGGAGCCGGAACGGTTGTACACGATCGAAGATGCTTGGTTGACCAATGATGAGGGAGAGCGGATCGAACAGATTGCTACCGGCGAGAATCTGGTCCTGAACGTGGAGTATCGCGCGCTGACCAGCAAGTTACCACCAGAGACCAGCTTTGTCTTCAATCTCTACCGACACGATGGATTGTATATCTGTGGGACTACAACGCTGATGGATGGACTTGCCGCACATGCATCCGTTGCAGCCGGCCGGTTTACCGTACGTTTTCCGAAGCTTCCTCTACTGAGCGGATCGTATAAATGGCGAGTTGCGATTAACGATGGTCGCGGATTTGTTGTTTATGCAGAAGCCAAGGATGTATGTCAGTTCCACGTATTAGACAATTTTGAGGCAGTAGGGGTGGTCTCATTGGAGCGGAGCTGGACTTTTGAGAGTGGATCCTCTCGCGATGCGGCGTGATCTGGTTGGGATATAAATGGAACGACTGAACTTCAATGAAAGCGGCGCGTACGAGGGGATCGAAGCGGCCGTCCACATTGCTCGCTATTCCTTCGCCAAGCATTGTTGCGCAGGAAAGAGAGTGCTCGACATCGCGTGTGGCGAGGGCTATGGGTCCCGCCTTCTTGCAAATTGGGGCGCGAACGCTGTTGTGGGTGTGGATGTTTCGCAGGAAGCAATTGTCAATGCCGAGCGTTATTTTGCAAATGAAAAGGTTTCATTCCTGAGAGGCACGGCGGAATCCATTACCGAGCAGTTTGAGCCTCAAAGTTTCGACATGATTGTCTCCTTCGAGACAATAGAGCATGTACAGGATCCGTTGCTGTTTCTACGGAATATGCGTGCTTTGCTGAAACCCGGTGGAATTATCGCAATCAGTTGCCCTAACGACTGGTGGTATTTCCCGACGGAGGAGCAGCGTAATCCCTACCATTTGCGCAAGTATCATTTCGAAGAGTTCAAGGAGCAGGTTGAGAGCGTATTGGGTCGGCCAGATGCTTGGTTTTTAGGCGGACCAATTTTTGGATTCGCCAATCTTCGGCATGAAGGATATTGGGCGGCGGATGGCGTTTCTGGCCAAATCCAAATGCAACGAACGTCGGCGGCTAGGGACGCGCAGTTCGTACCAGCAGAATTTGGCGGCGGCCCTCAACCGAAGAATGCGAGCTATTTCTTGGGCATTTGGGGGGCGCCAGACTACGCGCTAACCAGTAATGCGGGGGCTGCGATACTCCCCCTCTCCATGGATAGCTTCAAGACAGGCATTTTCCAAGGGCATCTGCCGCAGAAAGATGGCCTGCCGATGGTTCATGTTCCTGCGGACGTGGGAGAGAAAGCGAGTGCTGACGAGGGATCTGTGGCTCTTAGCGCGCTTGCTCGGTCCATCCGGGATTTCGGTTTGAAGGCAGAAGTGGCGGTCGCGGAGTTGGGTTTGATGCGAGAGCAGGCAGCTGAAAACCAGATCGCCCGAGAGCTGTATGCGGTGATAGACACTGTGCGATCCGACGCGGTGAAGATGCAACGAGACATTGCGACATTTCGTCCACAACTGTCTTGGTATCGGGAGCGAGAAGGAGAGAGAGCGCGCGCGTTAGAGGAAGCTGCCATCTGGAAGGCAGAGTTGGAACGCGCACTGGAGGAGTTAGGTATTGCTCAGTCGAAGATGCAGAGTACCGCACAGGCGTTGGGCCAGGCTCACGAGGAGATCCAGAGGATTACCTTAGAAGCGGTGCGCTATCGAAAGCTGTGTGCTATCTTGCCAAGCTGGTTCAGGTCAGGCATTGTGTCGTTGTACAGAAAGCTTAGGCTTGGCAAAAAAAAATAGCCGAACTGAGCGCTGCAATCTCTTTTTTGCCAAAGGCAATTTTTGAAAACAGTATTTGTTTCAAAAAAAGGCTATGCTGATTTGAGTATTTTATTAAGGTCCATATATGACTCAAACAGCCCTAGGCATGCAGCGCAAGCCCGCAGAAGAAGAAAATCTGTCGAGTTCGGACCAGATTGCTATGAGTCATCGACCAAAAATTGCTTTGGTCATAGATACTGATGATTGGGCTTTTTCGAATATTGCGCGCATGCTCGAAGTGCATATTTCGAACATTTTTGAATTCAAGATTATTCCGTCCTCTGTACTGAGTTGTTTGGATCATATATTTCTCGCTGCGGCGGATTGCGATATGGTTCATTTTTTTTGGCGTGAATATCTGCGTTTGATTGAATCGCCGCTTTCCAAGATACATGTCGAGCGCTTTGGTTTTCCATTCGAGGAGTTCAGGCGTCGGTATTTGAGCAAGCCCATTACGACCGGCGTCTATGATCACCTTTATCTCGGTCCAGAAGAGCGTCAGTTGCGGGCGAATTTCTTTCATAATGAAGTAACCGCATACAGTGTCGCCTCCAAACGGCTAGAGAAGATATATCGGGAACTCGACGAATATCCACCACCCGCCGCAGTGTTGGAAGACGGCGTATCGCTCGAAATGTTCAAGCCCGTGGGGCTGGAACGATTCGATCTTCCCGTCGAGCGACCTATAGTGATTGGCTGGGCAGGCAACAGCAAATGGGCTGCGGAACAAGATGACGTTAAAGGCTTCAATACAATCCTACTGCCCGCAATAAAAATATTGAAAGAAGAAGGCTTCAATATATTGTCACGCTTTGCTGACAGGCAGGTCGAGCTCGCTCCCCATGCGAGTATGCCCGCTTACTATAACTCCATAGATATTTACGCCTGTACATCAAAGTTCGAAGGCACGCCGAATCCTGTTCTGGAGGCGATGGCTTGCGGAATTCCGGTTGTCAGCACGGATGTCGGCGTCGTGCCGGAGGTATTCGGGCCGGAGCAGCAGAACTTCATTGTGCGGGAGCGTTCAGTGGAGGCCTTTGCGGACGCTTTGCGTGGATTGCTGATCCAGCCCCAGCTTTTCCGCATACTTTCGGCGGAAAATCTTCGCTCAATTCAGTCATGGGACTGGAAGTTCAAAGCCCTTGAGTTTGCGAGTTTTTTTGAGCGGGTATTACGCGATCATTGGGTTAGTTGATGGTCGATATATTCCTTTCGTTATAGCGGTGCACGAAACCTATTCCCTCTAAAGGCATATGAACTTGAAGGAAATTGGCGCATTTGCCAACTTCGGAGCTGAGGCATACCGGCTCCTACCTGAGGTACACTATTTTGCAGCGCACAAGCCCATGCCTTGGCCTTCGGCGGCCACGGAATATGTGGTCGCGAGGGGGGGGAGTGCCTTAGTACTCGGTGATTTTCTGGGTGCGCCTACCGATCTGGACTTGGTTTTTCACCATGCTTCTGGGGCGGATGAAAAGGGTATCCCGCATATTTGGTATTTTGACAACTGGGCGGGCTACGTCGACGAGATAATCGGCGGTAAGACCGAGGCCGCCGCGTTGGTGGTGTCCTCCGCATTTCTTGCTGCGATGGTCGACCCCCGTCCAATGCTGCGTACCTTCAAGCGGTTATGTTTGAAGCAGCAGCTCCAAGTATTTTTTGTGCATGCGAAAACCGAGGGTATTTTTCGCACTTGGACAGCCGGCCAATTTAGACGGTTCCTGGAGTTGAGTGGGTTCGAGCTTAGCAGGGTTCCTGATACGCACGGACTTGAGGCCTACGTCGCAACGATCACGACCGAGTCTTACCGCGCATATTTGCGCCAACAAGGGCTGGCACCCGAACTGGTAGACGTTGATTTTCTCCTCATTTCAACGGAAGACGCGACCGTCAGGGCTACAGGCGGAATTGGCACATATGTAAAGAACATCAAGGCGCTCGACAAACGAGCTGTGGTGTTAATGTGCGATATAGACTTGGCGCCAAACGGACTCGATGGCAGAACACTAGTGCCTCGTATGTTCGTGGACAGCCTGGGCCGCGAGAGTTTTTTTGACGGCTTGGGTTTGATTGAAGCATGTCGCGCCATTCTGTATCTGCTGCCGGATGTCGTGGTCATGGAATCTCAGGACTACAAATCTATAGCATTTCGCTTGGTGCAATCCAAGTCTACCGGAGGATTGCCGCATTGGCTTCAGATGCGTGTTTTCATGCACGGCTCAATCGACTACATGAAATACGGGGTACAGGATGAGTCGGCGATGGATTACACTCCATATGAATTAGGCCAGGCTATAAAGGACAGTTATATATTTCAGAGGGCAGATGCATGCTATGCGCCGTCTCGCTATCTGGGAATCGAACTGTTGCAAAAGGAATTTGGTTATCGCTTGAATAACCTCTCGATCAGGCGGTTGCCTTTCGATCTTGCTACGGTTCCGAGTGAGGCCGGAGTAAACCTTGCCGCCGTCAAGCGTATTGTATTTATTGGGAAATACAGCCGACTAAAGGGCTGGCCAGATTTTGTGGCGGCCTTGGAGGGTTTGTACGTTTCGGGTGGCCTCGCTGGGATAGAAGAAATCGTGTCCTTGGGACCGGTCGGCCCGAGCAATGAAGACCGTGCCCGGCTGGAGCGATTGTGCGTATATAAAGACTATCATCTGTCGCATTCTGAAATTCTTGCATTTCTAATCAATAATAAAAGCGATGCATTGTTTGTAGTGCCATCGAGGGGGGAGAACTATCCTTTTGTCATCCTTGAACAGATGCTGATGGGAACCCGGTTGGTGGCATACAACACGGGCGGCGCGGTTGAAGTGGTTGATGATGAAAAATTCGTTCGTAATCATTTTTCCGATCCGAACGCGAGAGCTCTACAGGAAAAGATCCTGGATGCACTAGCCCGCGATATCCGGGACAGTGAAGTTGAATTGCAGGCGTCGCGCCAGCGAGTGTGGGAGCGGCAGATCGCAGTCAATCGCGAATGGAGCCGCGAAGGCAAGGTGCAGGCGACTCCGAAGGCCGCACCATTGCCTGAGCTAGGACGCTGCGAAGTCACTATTATCATCCCGGTATTCAACACGCCCCTGGAGATGATCAGTGAGCTTCTGCAGTCGATATCGGCTTCTCGTGTAAGACCGTCCGAGGTGATTCTGGTTGATGACGGCTCTGCTGAGAACTACGACGCACAGTTGCGCCAATGCGTGAAGAAGGCCTTTGGCGATGCCATCAAGTGGCGAGTGCACGCACAAACCAATAAGGGCCTTGCGGGGGCTAGAAACGCCGGCCTAGCATTATCGACCAGCCCGTACACCTTCTTTATTGATAGTGACGATCTATTGCTGCCGACGACGCTGGAAGAAGCATGGATCGCTCTACAGCTAGATGTGGAATTGGTAGCTGCGACAGGTTTTGCTGTGCATTTTTCGGAGAAGAGTGATTTGCCCGCAAATCCTGAACCCGCGCGGGATGGGTGGTTCTGGAAGCCTTTGGGGGTGCCCGAAGCTCGGGCGCTTGCGATGCTGGAGAACCAGTACATGACCGCCAATGTAATGGCGCGTACTGACATGTTGCGTGAATTTGGGGGATGGGATGACAAGGACAAGTCGACCTGGGAAGATTGGGCTTTCTTTTCCAGGCTGGCGTGGGAAGGCAAGCGCTTTTCTCTGATTCCAAGCCTCGGCTATATGTACCGCAACACGCCAGGCAGTATGTCAAAGACATACAACCGTTATTTTGGTCGTCGCCGACTGGTCCGCAATATAGCAGGTATGAGCAGATTGGATGCGAATGCGTTACTCAGCCTGATTAACGTTGACAGCGGTGGCGGGGCGCAGCTTAAAGGGCCAAGCTTGTCAGAGAAAGAGGTGGAGCTGATCAACCTCCTTCGTTCATTGATTCAAAGACCGCGATTGCGACGGTTGGTGGTAATGGCGTATCGCTTGTACACGAAGTTGCGGAGATCATTCAGATGACGACTTGCGCGGCCGACGGCCGCCCTGGCGCCTTTTCCGTGCTTATGTCTGTGTACGCGGGAGAACGTGCGGTCTGGCTCGATCAGGCGCTGGCGAGCCTGGCTGCGTCAACAATTTGGCCTACCGAAATCATACTTGTTGAAGATGGTCCCCTCGGGAGGGACCTGCATGAGGTCATTGACCGCTATTGTGCCGTATTGCCGCTGAAGCTGCTGCAATTGGAGCGCAATGTCGGCCTGGGCCCGGCTTTGGCGGCTGGCCTGTCGTTGTGCCGAGAGGAGTGGGTTGCGCGCTTTGACACGGACGATTTGATTGAGCCTGATCGGTTCGAACGGCAATTGTCCTATCTGAGTGAGCACCCGGATGTTGACATCGTCGGCGGCTGGATTCAGGAGTTCGAGGCGGATCCGGGGCAAGAGCGAGGAAGGGTGCGACTCGTACCTGAAGACCATCGGGCCGTGCTAGCGTACGCGCGGCGGCGTAATCCATTCAATCACATGACGGTGATGTTTCGCCGGGTCATGGCTATGGCTCATGGTGGATACCAAGGCGAGAGGCTTTACGAAGACTATGCACTGTGGGTGAGAATGCTGCAAGGCGGTGCGGTGGCGGCGAACATCCCTGGTGTCTTGGTAAAAGCCCGAGCAGGGGCAGATATGTTCGAGCGACGCGGGGGGATGGCTTATGTGCGGAGCGAGGTGGCCGTGCAGTGGTCCTTCTTTAGGTGCGGTTTCATCGGGCCAGGGCGCCTGGTGCTGAATTTGGCGCAGCGACTACCGGTTAGAATTCTACCCGGCACGGTTAGGCGGTGGATCTACCAACGATTTCTCCGCGCCTAACGTGAATACACCACACACTCCGACATGACCAAATCTCTACTCGTTACGGGCGGCGCTGGCTACATTGGATCGCATACGCTGCTTGAACTCCTCAAGGCTGGCTACAAGCCCGTCGTGTTCGACAATTTCAGTAACAGCTGTGCCGAGGTGCTCAGTAGAGTCGAAGAGTTAAGCGGTTGCGCCATAGATGTGATTGAAGGGGATATCCGGGACAAGTCCGCGCTCGTGCGCTTGTTTGAAGCGCGCCGTCTCGCAAATGAACCGGTGGAAGCAGTAGTCCACTTCGCGGCACTGAAGGCTGTGGGCGAGTCGGTTGAGAAGCCAACAGAGTATTACGACAACAATGTTGGCGGTACGTTGAGCCTGTTGAAGGCTATGGATACCTGCGGCATTCGAAAATTGGTGTTCAGCTCGTCTGCCACCGTGTACGGCGAGCCTTTGAGGCTGCCATACACCGAAGATCATCCCTTCGCACCCACCAATCCTTATGGCCATACCAAGGCGATGGTGGAGCAGATTCTGAAGGATTGGTGCCACGCGTCAGATGAGCGAAGCGCCGTGGCCCTGCGTTACTTCAATCCTATCGGCGCTCACCCGAGCGGCCGCATAGGGGAGGCGCCACAAGGACGTCCTAACAACCTATTTCCCTTCATAACGCAGGTCGCGGTAGGAAAGCGCGACAAGTTGAGCGTATTTGGGGACGATTACGAAACGGTCGATGGAACTGGTGTCCGCGACTATTTGCACGTCGTTGACCTTGCCATCGGCCATGTTCTAGCGGTCGCGTATATGGCTAGCGGCAATCGCGGATTTCAGGGGATCAATCTCGGCACCGGGCGAGGAACGAGCGTGCTGGAATTGGCGCGGACGTTTGAACGTGTCACGGGGCGGCCAGTGCCTTATGAAATTCTGCCGCGCAGGCCGGGGGACATTGCTCAGGCCTGGGCGGATCCTACGGTGGCTGCAGCGCTTCTGGGTTGGCGAGCAAACCGGGATATCGAAGAGATGTGCATTGATGGCTGGCGCTGGCAGAGCCAGAATCCAGACGGTTATCAATCCGTCGTGAAAAAGTAGTTGCCTATGCGCATCCTCATCGTTCGCACCTCCTCCCTGGGCGATCTCGTCCACATGCTGCCTGCGATCTCCGACATCGCCCGCCACGTGCCGGATGCGGAAATCGACTGGGTAGCAGAAGAAGCGTTCGCTGAAATCCCCGGTTGGCATCCCGCAGTCAGCGAGGTGATCAAGGTCGCACACCGCCGCTGGCGCAAGGCGTGGTGGTCAGCGCCGGTCCGGGCGGAGCGGCAGGCATTGAAGGAGCGTCTGCGGTCCAGGCAGTACGACGTCATCCTGGACATGCAGGCCCTGTTGAAGTCAGCCTGGCTGGTGCGCCAGGCGCGCGGGGTGCGCCATGGGCTGGACTGGCGTTCGGCGCGCGAACCGTTGGCGTCGTTGTTCTACAACGTGCGGCATCGGGTGGAGTTCTGGCAGCCGGCGGTGATCCGCCAGCGCAAGCTGGCGGGGCTGACGTTCGGCTACCAGTACGCGGGGCAGCCGGATTTCGGCCTGCAGGCGTTTGCCCGCGAGGTGGCCGAGGCGCGCGAGGCGGAGGCGGGGGGCGGCGAGGGCCGGCTGCATCATCTGGAGGCGGACAAGGGCTACGCGGTGATCATGCCGTCGGCCAGCCGCGACGACAAGCTGTGGCCGGAGGAGGACTGGCGGGCGGTGTTCCGCCGGCTGCACGAAGCGGGCTGCACACTGAAGCTGCTGGCGGGCAACGAGCAGGAGGCGCAGCGCGCGCGCCTGCTGGTCGCGGGTGCGGAGGGGGCGGAGGTGATGCCTCGCATGAGCCTGACCGAGGTGGCGCGGCTGCTGGCGGGTTCGCGCCTGATGGTGGGCCTGGACAGCGGGCTGACGCATCTTTCGGCGGCGCTGGGCCGCCCGACCATCGGTATCTATCGGGCTTCGACGCCGGTGCGCACGCCGCTGGTGGGTTCCAATTACACCGCCAGCCTGGGCGACCGCGGCGCGTCGCCGTCGCGCGAAGTGGTGATGGCGGCGGTGGAGCAGGCGCTGGCGGCGCGCTGATGAGATGAACCGCGCCGTCTATACCCTGGCGCTGCGCGCGCTTTCTCCTTTGCTGTGGCTGTGGATGGCGCGCCGGGCGCGCCGGGCGGGCGGGGAGTGGGGCGTTTTCTCGGCCGAGCGTTTCGGGCGCGCGGGCGCTGCGGGCGGCTTAGCGCCGTCGCGGCCGGTGTGGGTGCACGCGGTGAGCCTGGGCGAGACGCGCGCGGCGCAGCCGCTGGTGCGGGCGCTGCTGGACCGCGGGCTGCCGGTGCTGCTGACGCACATGACGGCCACGGGCCGCGCGGAGGGCGGGCGGCTGTATGCCGACGCCATTGCCCGCGGGCAGCTGAACCAGGCCTGGCTGCCGTATGACTTTCCCGGCGCGGTGCGCCATTTCTTCGAGACGCACGCGCCGCGCTGCGGATTGCTGATCGAGCGCGAGATCTGGCCCAACCTGCTGGCAGGCGCGCGGGCCGCGCGGGTGCCGATGGCGCTGGTGAGCGCGCGGTTTTCGGCGTCGTCGCTGCGGCAGGCGCGCCGGATGGGCAAGGTGATGCGCGAGGCGCTGGCGGGCCTGGACCGGGTGCTGGCGCAGACGGCGCAGGATGCGACCCGGCTGGCGGAGGCGGGCGCGGGCGCGCCGGTGGTGACGGGGAATCTGAAGTTCGATTTGTCGCTGCCGGCCGCAAAGGTGGAAGCGGGCCGTGCCTGGCGGCAGCGCGTGGGTCGGCCGGTGGTGGCGGTAGCCAGTACGCGCGAGGGCGAAGATGCGCCCTTCGTCGAGGCGATGGCGCGGGCGGCCGCGGCGCCGGGCGCCCCTCTCTTTCTGTTGATTCCCCGCCATCCCCAGCGCTTCGAGGAGGCGGCCGGCCGCCTGGCCGCCGCGGGGCTGCGCTATGCGCGCCGTTCCGCGGGGCAGGAGCCGGACGCCGGCACGGCGGTGCTGCTGGGCGACACGCTGGGGGAAATGGCGTTCTATTACGCGGCGTCCGACGTGGCGATCGTGGCGGGCAGTTTTGCGCCGCTGGGCGGGCAGAACCTGATCGAGGCCTGCGCGGCGGGCGTGCCGGTGATCGTGGGGCCGCATACGTTCAATTTCCAGCAGGCCGCGGCCGACGCCATCGAGGCGGGCGCGGCGTGGCGCGAGCCGGACCCCGCGCAGGCGGTGGCGGCGGCGTTGCGCTGGCTGCAGGACGATGTCGCCCGCGCCGCGGCGGGCGGCGCGGCGCGGCGCTGGTTCGACACGCACGCGGGCGCGACGGCGCGCACGCTGCAGCCGCTGGCGCCCTGGCTGGAGTAGGGCGAGGCCCCGCTGTCGGTGTGCGGGGCGGAGAGCAGGGGGCGCGGCACACTGGCTGGCACGCGTGCAAGAGGGCGGCAAGCATTTCCGGTATGCGAGCGGTGAAGGGGGCAGAGGATGGAGCAGGAGTCCAGGAGTCCGGCTGTTCATCCGCATGAGGCATGAGGAAGCGTCTGGCTCGAGTTTCCGCTAAAACCGGGAGGGAATCAGTCTGTGTTCGCGGGTTGTACACGTTATGATGCAGCACCCGCGGCGAGAGTCGTTTTCCGGCGCGGCATCGCTGATGGCTACTCTTTGCTCGATCCCTGTTTTTTCGCTCCGTTGGCCTGATTCCATGGCGGGCCGGCCACCTCACCATGCTTCCGTTCCTAGATATCACCATCATCGCCATCACCGGACTGGCGCCGCTTTTCGCCATGACGGTTGGCGGTGGCAGCGCCATTTTCTATGTGCTTCTGTTGTGCTGCCTGCTCGTCTGCTGCCTGCGGGAGGGCGGATGGCGCGCCTCGCTGCACTCGCTTCGCCCCTACCGCGGCACCATCGCCGCACTTTTCGTTGTGCTGGGAGCAATCGTCATCAGTCTGATTGCACACGGCAGCATGCACGGCCCTTCGCTCGAACGCGGCGTGCGCGTGTCTCTGGGGTTCCCGATCTTCCTGGCAGCCATGCTGGGTATCGACCGTGTTCGGCTCAGGCAGGCATTCTGGGGCGTGGTTCTTGCCGGGTTGGCCAGTGCGGCCATCGTATTCTGGCTGGCGTTTCCTTCATTTGCCCGCCCCGACACGCCTCAGCACAATGCCGTCACTTATGGCAACCTGATGTTGCTGTTCCTGGTGCTGGTGGCCTATGGCACGGGCTGGCGATTCACCGCGGCGCATCGCTTCGAGTCCGGGTTCAAGATCGTTGCCGCCGCCGTTGTTTTCGTCGCCTTCATCCTCACCCAGACCCGCACCGGCTGGATGGCCATCCCCCTGTTCGTCGTCGTCGGGCTCTGGCTGTTTGCCAAGGTGAAACACCCCGCCAAGATGTTCGCCGCGCTGGGGGTTGCGTGCGCGCTTCTTGTGGCGCTGGGTTCCACCAGCGAGGCCTTGCGCGCCCGAGTCACCCAAGGCATGCAGGAAGCGGAGGCGTGCCAGGGAGCGGGCGCCACGGCAGATACCTCGGTATGCATCCGCCTCCAGCTGTGGCGCGCATCGCGCCAAATGATCGAGGAGCATCCCCTGTTCGGCCTCGGCAACACGCAGCGCTTCATGCCGGAGCTGGAAGCGCGCGTAGCCACGGGCGTGGTCTCGCCCTTCGTCTCGCAGAATTTCGGCGAGCCGCACAACGACATGCTGCACATGTTGACCAGCTATGGGGTCCTGGGAGGCGTGGCGCTGATCCTGCTGTATGGCGCGCCGGCGGTCGTTTTTTTCCGCCGCCTGGGCGCTGCGCATCCGCGGGAGGTTCGCGTGGCCGCCGCCATGGGGCTTGCGCTGACGCTGGGTTTCGCGGTGTTCGGCCTTACCGAGCTCATGTTCCGCACCATGAAGACACTGGGCCTTTATGTCATTCTTGTGGCTTGGCTGTTGGCCTTGAGCGACGGCGGAAGCGCCGCCGCACCGCTACACACGCGGGAGCGCCGATAGTCAAATGCGCGGTTTGGTATCACAATGGGTGCAAAAGTCGACTCCGAGGAGACGATCATGCGCATTGCTGATGCTCAATGGATTCCTTCGACCCAGCACCAGACCTGGGATGCCCTGACCGATCCGGCCGTGTTGCAGCGATGCATTCCGGGATGCGTCGCGGTCGAGAAGCGCAGCCCTACCGAGTACGCAGTCACGCTGCGTGCCAAGGTGGCCGGACTGGATACCGACTACGACGGCGAAATCCTGCTTTCCGACGTCGATCCGCCCAATAGCTGCACGCTGGTCTTCGAGGGCAAAGGCCGAGCCGCCTGCCTGGCCATCGGCACGGCCCAGGTCAATCTGAGCGCCAAGGACGATGGCACCCGCGTGGCCTACACGGTGGCCGGCATGACCGGCGGCAAGCTCGCGGAATATGGCGAAGGCGTGGTGCTGAAGGCGGGCGAGAAGATCATCGACAAGTTTTTCACCGCCTTTATCGACTACATGGCGGCGCAGCCCCGCCTGGCGCCGCCGCCCAAGCCGCCCGAACCGCCCGAACGCGGCCTGGCGAATTCCCGCTGGTCGTGGGTGGTGGTGGTGCTGGTCGTGGCCATTTTCTGGGGCTACCACGCGTTTTATCAGTGATTCCGCCGCACCTCGGACGCTTCGCGGTCTCGCGTGCATATCTGGGGTGCAGGCTACTGTCCGCCCTACGACCCTTCCCGCGGCAACACCCGCACCGCGTCCGCGTTCAGCTGTTGCCCGAAGCGCCGCGTGTCCCGCCCTTCGTCTTCCGGGCGCGGCCCCAGCAGGCCCTGGCCCAGCGCGTACACGCCGAGGTTGGCGAGCAGCAGCAGGATGAAGAGCAGGCGCATGGCGGTCTCCGTCAGGGCTGGGCGGGAGCGGCGCTGGCGAGGGCGGCCAGGCCGTCCAGCACGGGGTGGTCCAGGTAGATGGGGGCGGGCGCGCCGCCGAAGGCGTGGCCGGCTTCGGTGAGCAGGCGTTCGATTTCGTGGCGGACTTCGGGCCAGCCGCCGCCGGCGGCGTAGATGTGCGGCGCGGCGCCGTAGCGTTCGCGCCCCGCGAGCCATTGGCGCATGACCGCGCCGGCCTGGGCGGCGGCGATGCCGGAGGCGATGGCTTCGTGCGTGTCGGTGGGGTAGGAGACGACCTGACCCTGCGCCACGGGCAGGTTGGCGGTGCCCTGGGCCAGGGCGGTGCGCATCATGGCGGGGCCGGGCAGGATGAGGCCGCCGGCAAAGACGTTGTCGGGGCCGACGGTGTCTATGGTGGTGGCGGTGCCGAAGCTGGCCAGCAGAAAGGGCGGGTGCGCCTGGGGCAGGCGCGAGAGCACGCCCAGCAGCGAGGCCCAGCGGTCTGCGCCCAGCTGCGAGGGGTTGCGGTAGCTGTTGGTCAGGCCCAGCGTGCAGGCCTGGGAGCGCGACCAGTCGACGCGGCAGCCGTGCCGCGCGAGCAGGGCTGCGATGGCCTGGCCGCGCGCCTGGCCGGCCACGTTCACGCCCACGGCGCGGCGCGGCGGCTGCGCCAGGGTGCCCAGCCAGCGGTCCAGGGCGTCGAGGTCCAGCCCGTCGAAGGCGGCCACGGCGGCGTCGCGGCGCCCGGCGGGCAGGCTGTCGTCGAGCCAGCCCACTTTGAGCCGGCTGTTGCCGGAGTCGATGAGAATGATCATGCCTGGCGCCGTATGGAGATTTCGCCGATGGAGACGGGGAGCAGGCCCTCGTCGGTGCGCAGCAGCAGGCGGCCCTGGGCGTCCACGCCGGCGGCCGTGCCGCGCTGGATGATTTCGCCTTTGTCGAGCACGTTGACGGGGCGGCCGGCCAGGGCGTCGACGCGGCCGAACCGCTCGGTGAAGGCGCCGAAGCCTTCGCGTTCCAGTGTCTGCACGGCTTCGTGCCAGGCCGAGGCGGCGGCGCAGACCAGGTCGGCGGCGCCGGCCGGACAGCCGCCGCCGGCCTGGGCCACCGCATGCCAGTCGGCGACGTCGCGGCCCAGGGCGGCGGAAAGCTCGGGCGCGTCGGCGAGGTTCAGGCCCATGCCGATGACGGCCGTGTAGCCGGCTTCGGGGCCGCCGGGGTTGCGCGCGGTTTCGACCAGCACGCCGGCGAGCTTGGCGTCGTGCCACTGGACGTCGTTGGGCCACTTCATGCACAGATCCTGCGCGGCGGAACCGGCGACCGCGCGCAGCGCCTCGCAGGCGGCCAGGCCGGCCAGCGGCGAGAGCGCGGGCAGCTGCGCGGCGGGAAGATGAAGGTCGAAGGCGCAGGAGAACATCAGGGCCGCGCCCACGCGGTTGCGCCACGGCCTGCCGGCGCGGCCGCGGCCGGTTTCCTGGAGATGCGTGCCCAGCAGCCAGGGCTTGGCGGGCGCGTCGCCGCGGCGCACTCGGGCGAGCAGGTCGGCGTTGGTCGAGCCGGTGCTGGCGGTCCAGGCGATGTCGCGGAAGGCGGGCAGGCGTTCGCGCAGCAGATGCGCCAGGGCGTCGGGCGCGGGCAGGTCTGGGGGGCGGACAGAGGTGGCGGACATGGCGGCGATTGTAGGGCACGCGGCCGCGCTTGGCCCGGTGACAGGCGCTGCGTATATCATTGGCGATACATTTTGCATCGTGCTTATTGCCTACATGCCGCAATCTTCCGCCACCCCGGTCGCTGCCGAGCCCTTCCGGCTGGAAGGGAACATCTGTCACGTGGCAGGCGACTGGAGCGTGCTGGCGCTGGCCGAACCGGGCGAGGGCCGGCGGCGCCGGGCCGCGCTGGCCGCCGCGGCGAGCCGGGCGATGCGCTGGGACCTGCAGCGCGTGAGCCGGCTGGACACCATCGGCGCGCTGCTGATCTGGCAGGCCTGGGGCGGGAAGCTGCCCGAGCGCGTGCGCTGGGGCGCCGGGCAGCAGGACGTGTTCAATGCGCTGGCCCTGAACCAAGGCGGCGAGCAGCCGCCGCGCCCGCGCCCCGATCCGTGGGAATGGCTGCGCGCCATCGGCCAGGGCGTGTTCGATGCGGCCGAGAACGGCCGCGCGCTGCTCATCATGCTGGGCCAGCTCGTGCTGGATTTCCTCGGCATGCTGCGGCGCCCGGCGCTGGGGCCCTGGCGCGAGATCTCCGCCCAGATCTACCGCACCGGCGCGCAGGCGCTGGGCATCACGGCGCTGGTGGGCTTCCTGATCGGGGTGGTGCTGTCGTATCTGTCGGCCCAGCAATTGCAGATGTTCGGCGCCGACCGCTTCATCGTGCGCCTGCTGGGCGTGTCCATCGTGCGCGAGCTGGGGCCGGTGCTGGCGGCGATCCTGGTGGCGGGCCGCTCGGGCTCGGCCATTACCGCGCAGATCGGCGTCATGCGCGTGACGCAGGAGCTGGACGCGATGCTGGTGATGGGCATTTCGCACGGCCAGCGCCTCATCCTGCCGCGCGTCATCGCACTGGCCGTCACCATGCCGCTGCTGGTGCTGTGGACCGACACAATGGCGCTGCTGGGCGGCATGCTGGCCGCGCAGATGCAGCTGGGGGTGTCGGCGCAGTGGTTCCTGCAGTCGCTGCCGGACGCGATTTCGCTCACCAACTACTGGATCGGCCTGCTCAAGGGCGTGACGTTCGGCGTGCTCATCGCGCTGATCGCCTGTCATTTCGGCCTGCGCATCCAGCCCAATACCGACAGCCTGGGACGCGGCACCACCACGTCGGTGGTGACCGCGATCACCGGGGTGATCCTGCTGGACGCGGTGTACGCCATCATTTTCAGCATGGTGGGCATCTGATGGCGATGGACTCCGCCCAGCACCGGCTGTTCTCGGAAGACGGCGTCACCGTCGAGCCGGTGATCCTGGTGCGCGGGCTGCGCACCGCGTTCGGCGACCACGTGGTGCACGAGAACCTGGATCTCATCGTGTTCCCGGGCGAGATCATGGTGCTGGTGGGCGGCTCGGGCTCGGGCAAGACGGTGCTGCTGCGGCAGATCATCGGCCTGGCGCAGCCGGCGGCGGGCACGGTGCGCGTGCTGGGCCAGTCGCTGCCGGATCTCACGCCGGCCGAGCGGCGCCGGCTATCCCGCCGCTGGGGCATGCTGTTCCAGGCGGGGGCGCTGTTTTCCGCGCTGTCGGTGTTCGACAACATCGCCCTGCCGCTGCGCGAATTGCGCACCGTGCCCGAGGACATGGTGCGCGACGTGGTGATGTGCCGGCTGGCCATGGTGGGCCTGTCGGCGCGCGACGCGGACAAGATGCCGTCCGACCTCTCGGGCGGGATGATCAAGCGCGTGGCGCTGGCCCGCGCCCTGTCGCTGGACCCGGAGCTGCTCTTCCTGGACGAGCCCACGGCCGGGCTGGACCCGCTGCGCTCGGACGAGTTCGTCGAGCTGGTGCGCAGCCTGCACCGCCAGCTGCGCTTTACCGTCGTCATGGTGACTCACGACCTGGACACGCTGATCGCGCTGGCCTCGCGCGTGGCGGTGCTGGCGGACAAGCGGGTGGTCGTGTGCGACACGCTGCCGGAAGTGCTCAAGTTCGAGCATCCATTCATCAATACATTCTTCCTGGGCGAGCGCGGCCGGCGCGCGCTCGGGGACCTGGCGCCGAAGGGATTGCACAATGGAAAACCGTAGTCATGCGCTCATGGCCGGTATCTTCACACTGGCCTTGCTGGCCGCGGCCGCGCTGGTCGCGATCTGGATCGGGCACGATCACACCAAGTTGCAGACGTACGAAATCATCTCCGCCACCCCGGTGAGCGGCCTCAATCCGCAATCCACTGTGCGCTACCAGGGCGTGCCGGTGGGCAAGGTGCAGTCGCTGGCGCTCAACCCCGCCAAGCCGGGGCAGGTGCGCATCCGCATCGGCGTGGCGCCGTCCACGCCCATTACCGAGTCCACCTGGGCCGAGCTGGGCGTGCAGGGCGTGACCGGCCTGGCCAATGTCGAGCTGCGCGACGACGGCACCTCGCGCACCTTGCTGCAGTCCTCGGCCGAGCATCCGGCCGCCATTCCGCTGCGCCCCGGGCTTTTCGAGCGCATCGAGGAGCGCGGCGGCAAGCTGCTGTCCCACGTGGAGCAGGCCACCGCCCAGCTGAGCCGTGTGCTGAGCGATCAGAATGTGCTGGCGCTGACGGCCACGCTGCAGAACGCCACCGATATTTCGCAGTCGCTGCGGGAAGCCACGCGCGACCTGGGGCCGGCCCTGGCCCGGCTCGGGCCGCTGATGGCGTCGCTGGATTCCACTTCGCGCCAGGCCGACCGCGCGGCGCGCGAGATCGGCGACCTGGCGCGGCAGGCGCGCGAGTCGCTGGCCCGCCTGAACGCGCCCGACGGGCCGCTGGCCATGGCCACGCGCAGCCTGAATGACATTGCCTGGGCTGCCGCGCGCCTGGACAACGCGACGCTGCCGGCCGTGGGCGGAATGGCCGACAGTGTGCGCGATGCGGCGCGCGCCGCCACCGCCACGCTGCGGCGCGTGGACAATTCGCCGCAATCCATTCTGTTCGGCCCGGCGCCCGCGTTGCCCGGGCCGGGCGAGCCCGGCTTTGCCGGATTCGGGAGACTGCCTCAATGAAGATCCGTAGCGTGCTTGCCGTGCTGGGCCTGGGCCTGGCGCTCGCGGGGTGCGGCGTGGGCCGCGTGGCCGCGCCGCCTTCCGTGTTCGATCTGGGGCCGGACAGCCGGCCGGTGCCGGCCCTGCCGGCGCGCCCGGCGCTGGCGCTGTCTTTCTCCGCCGTGCCCATGCTGTCGGAAACCGGCGTCATCTGGCGCGTGGGAGACAGCGCCGCGCCGCATTCCTACGCCACCTATCAATGGGCCACGCCGCCGGCCGAGCTGGTGCGCCAGCGCCTGGCGGACCGCCTGTCGCGGCAGGGGCCGCTGCTGGCCGAGCGCGCCAGCGCGCAGATGCCCCAGCTGCAGGTGACGCTGTCGCGCTTCGAGCAGGTGTTCCAGCCCGACGGCGCGGCCAGCGAAGGCCGTGTGCACCTGCAGGCCGTGCTGCTGCGCGGCCACTCGGTGCTGGGCCAGACGCGCATCGTCACCCGCGCGCCGGCGCCGACCCAGGACGCCGCGGGCGGCGTGGCAGCGCTGCGCGCGGCCACCGACGAGGCGGCCGACCAGCTCGCGCAGTGGCTTTCCTCCATGCCGCTGCGCGATGCCGGGGGTTAACATTTCTTCTTTTTCGCAGCACGAGAGTCTCCATGCCCGCACGCACTGAAACCGAGATCTACACCGGCGGCGCCGGCCGCATCGATTGCGCCGTGGATTGGCCCGACGCCGATCCGCGCGGCTGGGCGCTGGTGCTGCATCCGCATCCGCTGCAGGGCGGCGCGCGCGAAAACAAGGTGGTGACGACCATCGCGCGGGCCTGCGTGCAGCACGGCCTGGTCGCCGTGCGCCCGAATTTCCGCGGCGTGGGCGCGTCCGAAGGCGAGTTCGACAAGTCGCGCGGCGAAACCGCGGACATGGTCGCGCTGGTGGCGCAGGTGCGCGAGCGCCATCCGGCGCTGGCGCCGGCGCCCTGGGTGCTGGCGGGCTTTTCGTTCGGCACCGCGGTGGCGGCGCAGGCCTATGCGGCGCTGGCCGGGCAGGGCGATGCCAACCTGCCCAAGGCGCTCATGCTCATGGGGCCGGCCGTGAACCGGTTCCAGTCGCACGAGGTGCAGGTGCCCGGCGACACGTTGATGGTGCATGGCGAGGAGGACGAGGTCGTGCCGCTGTCCGAGGCCATGGACTGGGCGCGTCCGCGCGCGATTCCCGTGGTGGTGGTGCCGGGTGCTTCGCACTTCTTCCACGGCAAGCTGCTGGTGCTGCGCCACCTGGTGCAGGCGCGGCTGAAGGTGGCGCTGGACTGAAGCGGCGACACCGCGATGCGCCACGGCGCGTTGCATCAAGTTGCATGTTTTCGCCGCGCGGGGAACCCCGCGCGGCGCGGCCGGGTCGTATCGCCTGCCTATAATTGTCAGCTTCTTGCCCCGCGCCAGCGGGCGTCTTTCCTGGACTCACGTTGCCGATGAAGACTCTGTCCCACTCCGCTCACTCTCCTCTCGTTGTTTCCCGCCGCGTCCTGAGCGGCGCCGTGTTGTCGGCCATGCTTGCCATGTCTGCGCCGGCGTGGACGCAGCAGGCGCCGGCGGCTCCGGCGGCGGCGCAACCCGCGGCGCCGGCCCCGGCCGCGGCGGGCGCGGTTGCGGTGGGCGATGTGTCCGCGGTGCCGGCGCCCACCATCGCGGCCAAGGCCTGGATCGTCATCGACGTCAACAGCGGCCAGACGCTGGCGGCTTCCAACGCCGACATGAAGGTCGAGCCGGCCTCGCTCACCAAGATCATGACGGCCTACGTCGTGTTCGATGCGCTCGAAGAAAAGCGCCTGACGCTGGAGCAGACCGTGCCGGTTTCCGAGCACGCCTGGCGCACGGGCGGCTCGCGCATGTTCATCGAGCCGCGCAAGCCCGTGACCGTCGACGAACTCAACCAGGGCATGATCGTGCAGTCGGGCAACGACGCCTCGGTGGCGCTGGCCGAGGCGGTGGGCGGCAGCGAGTCCGCCTTCGCCGCGCTCATGAACCAGGAGGCCGAGCGCCTGGGCATGAAGAGCACGCACTTCGTGAACGCCACCGGCCTGCCCGACCCGCAGCACATGACCACCGCGCGCGACCTGGCCACGCTGTCGGCGCACCTCATCACCGATCACCCCGACTTCTATCACTACTACAAGCAGAAGAGCTTCACCTACAACAAGATCACGCAGCCCAACCGCAACCGCCTGCTGTGGGCCGACCCGTCGGTGGACGGCATGAAAACCGGCCATACCGAGTCGGCCGGCTACTGCCTGGTCTCCACCGCGCTGCGCGGCGACCGCCGCGTGCTGGCCGTGGTGCTGGGCACCGACAGCGAGGCCACGCGCGCCGAGGAAAGCCTGAAGCTCCTGAACTGGAGCTTCCAGAACTTCGACACCGTCAAGCTCTTCGACAAGAGCCAGCCCGGCATCGATGCCCGCGTCTGGGAAGGCACGGTCGAGAACGTGAAGCTGGGCCCGCCCAAGCCGGTGACCCTCGCCGTGCCGCGCGGCAAGGCCGGCGACCTCAAACCCGTGGTGCAGCGTACCGACCCGCTCATCGCGCCGCTGTCCAAGGGCCAGCAGGTGGGCACGGTGCAATTCACGCTGGACGGCAAGGTGCTGCGCACCGAGCCCCTGGTGGTGCAGGACGCGGTGGAGCGCGCCGGCTTCTTCGGCCGCATGGTCGACACCGTCAAGCGCTGGTTCCAGTAAAACCGCCGGCCGCGGGTGTAATCTACGGGACGGGCCCAGGGCCCGTCCTTTTTATTTTCATTCGACACTCAGGAGTTCCTCATGATCCCGGGCGTGCCTGGCGACAGCCAGGTGTATCTCAACGGCGAGTTCCTGCGGCTGGATGAGGCGAAAGTCTCCGTCCTCGACCGCGGCTTCATTTTCGGCGATGGCATCTACGAAGTGGTGCCCGTCTACAACGGCAATGCCTTCCGCATGGCCGAGCACCTGGACCGCCTGGACCGCAGCCTGGCGGCGCTGCGCATTGCCTCGCCCCTGGACCGCGCGGGCTGGATCGACCTGGTTGCCGAACTCATCGCGCGCGGCGGCATGCCCACCTGCCTGATCTACCTGCAGGTCACCCGCGGCGTGTACAAGCGCGACCACGCCTTCCCGCCCGAGCCCGTCGCGCCCACGGTCTTCGGCATGGCCTCGGCCTGGTCGCCGCCTTCGGCCGAACAGCGCGCCCGGGGCATCTCGGCCATCGGCATTCCCGACGAGCGCTGGCTGCATTGTGAGATCAAGTCCGTTTCGCTGCTGGGCAACGTGCTGGCCCGCCAGCAGGCGGTCGACGCCCACGTGGACGAAGTCGTGCAGTTCCGCGACGGCTACCTGACCGAAGGCTCCTCGTCCAACATCTGGGTGGTGTCGCAGGGCAAGCTGCTGGCCCCGCCCAAGAACAACCTCATCCTGGAAGGCATCCGCTACGGCCTGCTGGGCGAGCTGGCGGCCGAGACCGGCATCCCGTTCGAGGCGCGCCGCATCACGCGCGAGGAAGTCGAGCGCGCCGACGAACTGCTGGTGACCTCGGCCACCAAGGAAGTGCTGCCCATCCTCTCCCTGGACGGCAAGCCTGTGGGTTCGGGCAAGCCCGGCCCGGTTTATGCGCAACTGCGGGCGGGTTATGATGCCCGCATCGCCGCGCTCTGACGCCGGCCGGCCTCGTCCGGGGCCCTTTGCCCGCGCGGGCCCTGCCCGCGCGGCGCCCGGAACGCCGCCACCCTCGCAGGTTCATCATGCACATTCCGCCCGAAGAATCCCTCATCGAGTATCCCAGTGACTTTCCCATCAAGGTCATGGGCAAGCACCATCCCGACTTCGCGCAGACGCTGACCGAAGTCGTGCTGCAATTCGATCCCGGCTTCGACGCCTCCACGGTGGAGATGCGGCCCAGCAAGGGCGGCAACTACATGGGGCTGACCTTCACCGTGCGCGCCACCTCGCGCGAGCAGCTCGACGCGCTCTACCGCGCGCTGCACGGCCATCCCATGGTGTCCATCGTTCTCTGAGCCGTGGCGGTCGTCATCAAATGGCTGGCGGGGCCGGCCGAATACCTGCCGGTGTGGCAGGCCATGCAGGCCTACACCAACGAACGCGGCGCCGACGCCGCCGACGAGATCTGGCTCTGCGAGCACCAGCCCGTCTATACGCTGGGGCAGGCCGGCCAGCCCCGGCACCTGCTCAATCCCGGCCACATCCCCGTGGTGCATTGCGACCGCGGCGGGCAGGTCACGTATCACGGCCCGGGCCAGGTCATGGGCTACGCGCTGTTCGACCTGCGCCGCGCCGGCGTCCACGTCAAGGAATACGTGACCCTGCTCGAAGGCGCCGTCATCGGCACCCTGGCCGAGCTGGGCGTGCCGCATGCCTGCCGCAAGCCCGGCGCGCCCGGCGTCTACGTGCCGGGCCCGGATGGCGAGCTGGCCAAGATCGCTGCGCTGGGCATCAAGATCCGCAACGGCCGCGCCTATCACGGCGTGTCGCTGAACGTGGCCATGGACCTGCAGCCCTTTCTGGGCATCAACCCCTGTGGTTACGAGGGGCTGCGCACCGTGGACATGCGCAGCGTGGGCGTCGAGGTGCCCGCCGCGCTGGCCGGCGACACCCTGGGACGCAATCTTGCCGCCGCCTGGAAGGCGGTCCGGAGCCTGGCTTGAGCACATTCACCGCCGCCGACGTCGCGGCCACCACCCCCGAGCAGCTGACGGCCCTGCGCGCCGGCCCGCCCGCCGTCTACGCCGCGTGGGTCCGCGCCGCCGCCGACCTCGGCCTGGTCGAGGCGCAGGCCATCTACGGGCAGATGCTGCTGGACGGCGCCGGCGTCGAGCGCGACCCGGCCGAAGCCCTGTCCTGGTTCAAGCGCGCCGCCCACGCCGACCACCTCATGGCCATCAATATGGTGGGCCGCTGCTACGAGAACGGCTGGGGCGTACCCCGCGACGATGTCGTCGCGGCCTACTGGTTCCGCCTGGCGGCCGACCGCGGCCTGGACTGGGGCATGTACAACTACGCGCACATGCACCGGCAGGGCCGCGGCGGCGTGCCGCAGGACCAGGCCGCCGCCCTGGCGCTCTACCGCAAGGCGGCCGAACTGGGCCACGTCAAGTCCATCGGCATGCTGGGCCGCTACTACGAGGCCGGCACCGTGGTGGAACGCGACCCGGACCAGGCCTTCGACTGCTACCGCCGCGCCGCCGAGGGCGGCGACTTCCGCGGCATGTTCCACCTGGGCCGCCTGCTGCTGGCGCGCGACCGGGCGGAAGACGCCGAACCATGGCTGACGCGCGTGCCCGAAACGGCCACGCCGGCCTTTCTGCGCGAAGCCGACGCCATGCTGCGCGCAGAAGGCTTCGCGCCCCGCTACGGGACTGCCGAAGCCCGCTGACGGCCCTGCGCGGGCGGCCTGGCTGCGCCGCGCGCCCGGCGTCGCCGCCCGCCGGGGGTAAAATGCCCTTTTCATTGCGGACCGGGCGCGGCGCGCACCGGTCATGAAGGTGGTCCATGTCTACGCTTGCCGAGTCTCCTGTTCCCCCGAACGAATCCGCCGCCCGCACCACGGAAGCGGCCTACGATCCGACGCAAAAGCAGAAATCGCAGGCCAAGACGGCGCGCATTCCCATCAAGATCGTTCCGGCCGAGCGCCTGAAAAAGCCCGAATGGATACGCGTCAAGGCCGCCGCGCCCGGCTCGCGCTTCTACGACATCAAGCGCATCCTGCGCGAGCACAACCTGCACACGGTGTGCGAGGAAGCGTCCTGCCCCAACATCGGCGAATGCTTCGGCAAGGGCACGGCCACGTTCATGATCATGGGCGACAAGTGCACGCGCCGCTGCCCCTTCTGTGACGTGGGCCACGGCCGCCCGGATCCTCTGGACACCAACGAGCCCCTCAACCTGGCGCGCACCATCGCCGCGATGAAGCTGTCCTACGTGGTCATCACCTCGGTGGACCGCGACGACCTGCGAGACGGCGGCGCCGGCCACTTCGTGAACTGCATCAACCACATCCGCGAGCTCTCGCCCAGCACCCGCATCGAAGTGCTCGTGCCCGACTTCCGCGGCCGCCTCGACCGCGCCCTCGCCATCCTCAACGCCGGCCCTCCCGACGTCATGAACCACAACCTGGAAACCGTGCCCCGCCTGTACAAGCAGGCCCGCCCGGGTTCCGACTACATGCACTCGCTCAAGCTGCTGGCCGAATTCAAGAAACTGCACCCCGAAGTCCCCACCAAGTCCGGCCTCATGCTGGGCCTGGGCGAAACCGACGAGGAAATCCTCCAGGTCATGCGCGACATGCGCGAGCACAACGTCGACATGCTCACCATCGGCCAGTACCTGCAGCCGTCGGAGCACCACCTGCCGGTGTTGCGCTACGTTCATCCGGACACCTTCGCCATGTTCGAGCGGGAAGCGTACGCCATGGGGTTCTCGCATGCGGCGGTGGGTGCGATGGTGCGTTCTTCGTACCACGCCGACGAACAGGCGCATGCGGCTGGGGTGAATTGAATCAGTAGGCCGGCGCGTCGGCAAACGACGCGCCATTGCGATCCTTCTCGGAAAGCAGCGGCAGTTGCCGGCAGGGCCAGGCGATTGCCAGCTCCGGGTCGTCCCACCGGATGCAGCGTTCGTGCCGTGGAGCGTAATAGTCCGTGGTTTTGTACAGGACCTCTGCAAAATCCGATAGCGTCAGAAAGCCGTGGGCGAAGCCCTCGGGGATCCACACCTGGCGCTTGTTCTCCGCGCTGAGCAGAGTGCCTACCCATTTCCCGAATGACGGCGAACTGCGCCGCAAATCCACCGCGACGTCGAAGATCTCGCCCGCGCATACGCGGACGAGCTTGCCCTGGGGCTGTTCGATCTGGTAGTGCAGCCCGCGCAACACGCCCTGGATCGAACGCGAATGGTTGTCTTGCACGAAGCGGGGCTGCAGTCCCGTCGCCGCTTCGAACGCGGCCTGGTTGAAACTTTCGAAGAAAAAGCCGCGTTCGTCACCCAGCACCCTGGGCTCCAGGAGCAACACTTCGGGAATGGCTTGGGGGATGGCCTTCATCAGAACACCTTGTCCATCACGAGACGCATCAGGTACTGACCATAGCCGCTTTTGGCCAGGGGAGCTGCCAGTTTTTCCAGTGCGTCGGCGCTGATCCAGCCCTGGCGAAAGGCGATTTCCTCGGGGCAGGCCACTTTCAGCCCTTGGCGATGTTCCAGCGTGGCGATGAACTGGCCAGCCTCCAACAGCGATTCATGGGTGCCGGTGTCCAGCCATGCGTAGCCCCGGCCCATGATCTCCACGGCCAGCCGGCCTTGTTCCAGATAGTGCTGGTTGACGTCGGTGATTTCGAGTTCGCCCCGCGCGGACGGCCGGATTCCCCGCGCGATGTCGATGACGTCGTTGTCGTAGAAATACAGTCCGGTCACTGCATAGCTGGAGCGCGGCCGGGCTGGCTTTTCCTCGATGGAGAGGACCTTGCCATGCTGGTCGAACTTCGCCACGCCGTAGCGTTGGGCATCCTGGACATGGTAGGCGAACACGGTGGCGCCGTCCGCACGCGCATTGGCGCGTTGCAGCAGCTGGGGCAATTCATGGCCGTAGAAGATGTTGTCTCCCAGCACCAGCGCCGAAGCCTCCCGGCCGATGAAGGGCGCGCCAATAAGGAAGGCTTGCGCCAAGCCGTCGGGAGACGGTTGCACCGCATACTCGAGGTTCAGTCCCCACTGCGAACCATCGCCCAGCAATTGCTGGAAGCGCGGCGTGTCCTGGGGTGTAGAAATAACCAGGATGTCACGGATGCCCGCCAGCATCAGGGTCGTGAGCGGGTAATAGATCATCGGCTTGTCGAAGACCGGCAGCAGCTGTTTGCTGATGGCCAGCGTCGCCGGATGCAGCCGGACGCCCGAGCCGCCGGCCAGAACTATGCCTTTGCGCGCCATGCGGGGTCTCCAGGTTTGACGAGTTGATCCAGGACACGGTCGACCGGCTCGGTCCAGGGCGGCATTTCGCGTTGCAACGCGTTTGAGAGCAGGGACGTGTCCAGTATGGAATTGCGTGGCCTTTGCGCGGCGGCCGGGTAGTCGCGCGCCGCGACTGCGCGGATTTTTTCGGGAACCAGCTTCAGGGCAGCGCCGCGCGCCGCAGCGCCGGCGATGATGTATTTTGCGAAGCCATGCCAGCTGGTAGAGCCGCTTGCCGCCAGATGGTAGGTGCCGGCGGGCAATAGGCCCGCTCGGCGGCGCTGGATCGCCTGCACGCTAAGGTCCGCGACCAACTCGGCCGAAGTCGGCGCGCCATGCTGGTCCGCCACCACGTCCAGGGTTTCGCGTTCCCGCGCCAGGCGCAACATGGTTTTCAGAAAATTGCTGCCATGCGCCGAGTAGACCCAGCTGGTCCTGAACACCAGCGCATCGCAGCCGCTTGCATGGATGGCCTGTTCGCCGGCGAGCTTGGTGCTGCCGTATACGTTCAAGGGATGCGGGGTGTCGGCTTCCGTGTAGGGCCGCGCCAGCGCGCCGTCGAAGACGTAGTCGGTCGAATAGTGCACCAGCAAGGCGCCAGCGGCGCGTGCATGACGCGCCAGGACGGAGGCCGCGCTTGCATTGACCTGGAGGGCGGTGTCGGGATCGCTTTCAGCCTTGTCCACTGCGGTCCAGGCTGCGGCGTTCACGATTACGTCGGCCGGGCAGGTCGCCAGAGCTGCGAGCAGCGCGTCCCGGTTGCGCAGGTCGGCATCGCTGCGGCCCAGCGCCACGACCTCTCCCAACGGGAGCAGGGCGCGACACAGTTCCCGGCCCACCTGGCCGTCTTTGCCCAACAATAAGATCTTCACGCGGCCTTTGCTAAGTTTCGTAGCGTTCTTTGGCCCAGTCGCGATAGGCGCCACTGGCGACATTCGCCACCCACTGCGGGTGGCCCAGGTACCAGAGTACCGTTTTTCGGATGCCGCTTTCGAATGTTTCCGCAGGCTTCCAGCCCAGTTCGCGCCGCAGGCGGCTGGCGTCGACCGCATAGCGGCGGTCATGGCCGGGCCGGTCGGCGACGTGCGTGATCTGGGCGGCGTAGGGCTGCCCGTCGATCCGGGGACTGAGCTCGTCGAGCAGCGCGCAGACGTGCCGCACTACGTCGAGGTTGGTCTTTTCGTTCCAGCCGCCCACGTTGTAGGTCGCTCCCGGCTGGCCAGCGTCCAGTATCTTGCGGATCGCATCGCAATGGTCGGCCACGTATAGCCAGTCGCGGATTTGCATGCCGTCGCCATAGATGGGCAGGGACTTGCCGGCGAGCGCATTGTGGACGACCAGCGGGATCAGTTTTTCCGGGAACTGGTAGGGGCCGTAGTTGTTTGCACAGTTCGAGGTCAGCACCGGCAGCCCGTAGGTGGTGTGAAAGGCCCGCACCAGATGGTCGCTTGCCGCCTTGCTTGCGGAGTAGGGACTATTGGGCGCGTAGGGAGTCATCTCCGTAAACGCTGGATCCGTCTTTCCCAGCGTGCCGTAGACCTCGTCGGTGGACACGTGCACGAAGCGGAAACCTGTTTGCGCGCTTGCCGGCAGACCGGTCCAATAGTCGCGCACTGTGGTCAGCAGGCGGGAGGTGCCGACGATGTTGGCCTGGACGAAGGATTCGGGGTCGGCGATGGAGCGGTCGACATGGGTCTCGGCCGCGAAGTTGATCACCGCTCGCGGCGCATGGGTGCGCAAAAGGCGTGAAACGGTCTCCGGATCGCCGATATCGCCCTGGATGAGGGTGTGCCGGGGATCGCCTCGTAGAGACGCCAGGTTGTCGGGATTGCCGGCGTAGGTGAGCTTGTCCAGCGTAACGACGGGCTCGTCGCTGCAGGCGAGCCAATCCAATACGAAGTTGGAGCCGATGAAGCCAGCCCCGCCCGTCACCACAATGCTCATATTCTTCAAATCCTCAGGGCCTGGCGGCGCCTGGCCCTCTTGGCGCGGGACTATTTGCGCGCCTGGGCGCCCGCCCAGAACGTGTCTTTCTGCCCCGCATGCTGGTTTATACAACGCGCCAGCACGAACATCAGGTCCGACAGGCGGTTCAGGTATTGGCGCACGGGCGGGTTCACCGAGTCGGTACGAGCCAGCGTCACGACGGCACGTTCGGCGCGGCGGCACACCGTGCGAGCCACGTGCGCCTGCGCCGAGCCGCGGGAACCGCCCGGCAGGATGAATTCGCGCAAGGGCGGCAGGGTCTTGTTGTAGTGGGCCAGGCGCGCATCCAGACGGACGATGTGTTCATCCGTCAGCGCAGTGTGGCCCGGGATGCAGAGTTCCGCGCCCATGTCGAACAAGTCGTGTTGAATGGTCAGCAGGTCGGCGGATATCTCGGCGGGCAAGTCTTCGGTCAGCAGGACGCCGATCACGCTGTTCAATTCGTCGACATCGCCGATCGCCGCGATGCGCACGGCATCCTTGGGCGTACGGGATCCGTCCCCAAGACCCGTGGTGCCGTCGTCTCCCGTGCGGGTGGCAATGACAGATAGGCGGTTGGCCATGAAAATTCCTGAAATAGTGACGAATGGTTCGGATTTTGTGTCCGGGCCCGAGGAGGGCGGGCGTGCGGCCCGCGGGACGCAATCAATGGTCAGGACTGTTGCGTTCCTTTCGGGTGACTGTTGCACAAGGGCGGTATCCTAGCACTACGGATAGCAGGGTAGCGGCGCACGCCGGTTCCACGCTTTTCTTGCAATCGGAGGATATCTGCATGGCTTTCAACCGCAAATACGCAGCGCCGATGGCGGTGGCGACCGCGATGGCCGTGGTGTCGCTGGCGACACCGCTGGCGTTCGCGCAGCAGGCCCAGGCCAGCGGCGAGGTGCGCCGCGTGGATCCGGCCGCGGGCAAGGTGACGATCAAGCACGATGCGATCAAGGCGCTGGATCTGCCGGCCATGACGCTGGTGTATCAGGCCGATCCGGCGCTGCTGGCGAAGATCAAGGCGGGCGACAAGGTGAAGTTCACTGCCGAGCGCAAGGACGGCAAGTATGTGGTGACGGCGATCAGCAACTGAGGCGGCGCGCCTGCAAAACAAGAAAGCCGGAACCGCCTGGCAGGGCGGGTTCCGGCTTTTTATGCGCGCGGTGGCGGGGTGCGCCGCCGGCGGATGCCGCTACAGCACGTAGCGGGCCAAATCCTGGCTGCTGGCGGCTTCCGACAACTGCGCGTTGACGTAGGCGGCGTCGATCTTCACATGTTTGTCCTGGCTGGACGTGGCGTCGAACGACAGTTCCTCCAGCAGTTTCTCCATCACCGTGTACAGGCGGCGGGCGCCGATGTTTTCGGTGGTTTCGTTGACCTCGTAGGCCAGTTCGGCCAGCCGGCGCACGCCTTCGTCGGTGAATTCGAGTTCGAGCCCTTCGGTTTCCATCAGCGCGGCGTATTGCTTGGTGAGCGAGGCGTCGGTGTCGGAGAGGATGCGCACGAAGTCTTCGGCCGTGAGCGAGTCGAGTTCGACGCGGATGGGGAAGCGTCCCTGCAGTTCGGGAATCAGGTCGGACGGGCGCGAGAGATGGAAGGCGCCGGAGGCGATGAACAGGATGTGGTCGGTGCGCACCATGCCGTAGCGGGTGTTGACGGTGGTGCCTTCGACCAGCGGCAGCAGGTCGCGCTGCACGCCCTGGCGCGAGACGTCGGCGCCGCCGGTTTCCTGGCGCGCTGCGATCTTGTCGATTTCGTCGAGGAAGACGATGCCGTTCTGCTCCACGTTGGCGATGGCGGCGGCGCGCAGGTCTTCTTCGTTGACGCGCTTGCCGGCTTCTTCGTCGACGATGAGCTTGAAGGCTTCGCGCACTTTCATTTTCTTGGATTTCTTCTTGTCGCGCGCCAGGCCGGCGAACATGCCGCGCAGCTGCTCGGCCATTTCTTCCATGCCGGGCGGCGTCATGACGTCCATCTGGGGCACGGGCTGGGCGATTTCGATCTCGATTTCGAGGTCGTCGATCTTGCCTTCGCGCAGGCGCTTGCGGAAGGTCTGGCGGGCGCTGTTGTCTTCGCCGCGGTCGGGTTCGCCGTTGGCGCCGCGCGCCGGCGGGACGAGGGCGTCGAGGATGCGGTCTTCGGCGGCGTCTTCGGCCTGGGTGCGCACGCGGCGCATTTCCATCTCGCGGGTCTGCTTGATGGAGTATTCGGTGAGGTCGCGGATGATGGTGTCCACGTCGCGGCCCACGTAGCCGACTTCGGTGAACTTGGTGGCCTCGATCTTGATGAAGGGCGCGTTGGCCAGCTTGGCCAGGCGGCGGGCGATCTCGGTCTTGCCCACGCCGGTGGGGCCGATCATGAGGATGTTCTTGGGGTGGATTTCATGGCGCAGGGGCTCGGCCACCTGCTGGCGGCGCCAGCGGTTGCGCAGCGCCACGGCCACGGCCCGCTTGGCGCGGTTCTGGCCGATGATGTATTTGTCGAGTTCGGAGACGATTTCTCCGGGCGTCATGTTGGATGCGGACATGGGGCGGATCCTTGGGGCGGAGCGGGCCGGCGGAGCTGGGCGCCGGCCGGGCGGGCGTCAGGCGCCCAGCGTTTCGATGACGTGGTTCTGGTTGGTGTAGATGCAGAGGTCGCCGGCGATTTCGAGCGACTGCTTGACGATGTCTTCGGGCGGCAGCTCGGTGTTGCGCAGCAGCGCCAGGGCGGCGGATTGCGCATAGGCGCCGCCGGAGCCGATGGCGGCCAGACCGTGCTCGGGCTCCAGGACGTCGCCGTTGCCGGTGAGCACCAGCGTGTGTTCGATGTCGGCCACGATGAGCATGGCTTCCAGGCGGCGCAGCACGCGGTCGGTGCGCCAGTCGCGAGTGAGCTCGACGGCGGCGCGCATCAGGTTGCCCTGGTGCTTTTCGAGCTTGGCCTCGAAGCGTTCCTGCAGGGTGAAGGCGTCGGCCGTGGCGCCTGCGAAGCCGGCGAGGATCTTGTCCTGGTAGAGGCGGCGGATCTTGCGCGCGGTGCCCTTGATGACGATGTTGCCCAGGGTGACCTGGCCATCGCCGCCGAGCGCGACGCGGTTGCCGCGTCGCACGCATACGATGGTGGTGGCGTGAAATTGTTCCATGCGTTCCTTCCTTTGAAGGGATTAGCTGGGGGCGCTGGGGTGAAAATCAAGACTTGCGCGCCGGACGGCGCACAAAAGAAAAAGGCCATGCTGGAAAACCAGCATAGCCTTTCATCCGTCGGCTTGAAAACGGGACGGGTCGGCGGGGATCAGTCGCCGTAGAGCTTCTGGCGCATTTCGCGGCGTTCCTGGGCTTCCAGGGACAGGGTGGCCGTGGGGCGGGCCAGCAGGCGGGGGATGCCGATGGGCTCGCCGGTTTCTTCGCACCAGCCGTATTCGCCGCTGTCGATGCGCGCGATAGACTGCTGCACCTTCTTCAGGAGCTTGCGTTCGCGGTCGCGCGTGCGCAGTTCGAGAGCGTGCTCTTCCTCGATGGTGGCGCGGTCGGCCGGATCGGGCACGAACTGCGTTTCGCGCAGGTGCTCGGTGGTTTCGCCCGCGTTGGCGAGGATGTCCTGTTCGAGTTGTTTGAGCCGTTCCTTGAAGAACGCCAGCTGGCGCTCGTTCATGTAGTCGGACTCGGGCATGGCCAGCATTTCCTCTTCGCTGGGCAGATCAATCGCCGTATCGCTCGTCGACTTGCTTGATTTTTTGGTTGCTGCCTTGGTAGCCATGAAAACACTCCACTATGAATCGATCCTGGCGCGGGTGTCCCTGTTCCCGACCGTGTTGCTGATTGCCTACGCTATTCGTACCTCACAGTACTGCCATCGTCGCGTTGCGTCACGTATCTGAAAGAGGGGGTTTACCCCGCCAGGCACTGCTCCAAGCCCCGGGTGAAAATCTCCTGGGGCAGCTTGCGGCCGATGAACACCATTTTGGTGGACGGTTTTTCGGCCGCGGTCCACGGCTTGCCGGGTTCGGCGCCCATCATCATGTGCACGCCCTGGAACAGCATGCGGCGGTTGATGCCTTTCATGTACAGGATGCCCTTGTACCGCAGCAGGTCGGGTCCGTAGACCTGCACCACGCCGCCCAGGAATTCTTCGAGGCGCACGGGATCGAACGGCTTGTTCGAACGGAACACGAAGGCGCCGATCTCGTCGTCGTGGTGGTGAGGGTGATGATGGTGGGCATGATTGCAATGCGCCCCGCACTCGCCCTCGTGGTCATGATCATGGCCATGATCGTGATCGTGCCCATGGTCGTGGGCGGCGTCGGGGTGCTCATCGGCCAGGAAGTCCGGGTCGATGTCGAGGATGGAATTCAGGTTGAAGCCGCTGATGTCGATGATGGACTTCAGGTCGGCCTCGCCGAAGTTGACCGGCGTGATGGGCGCGCGCGGATTCATGTGCACCAGGCGCGAGCGCAGCGCTTCGTAGTCGACCTCGTTGACCAGGTCTTTCTTCGAGATGAGGATGCGGTCGGCGAAGCCGACCTGCTTCTGGGCCTCGGGCTGCTCGTCCAGCGTGGCCATGCCGTGCTTGGCGTCGACCACCGTGACCACCGCGTCCAGGCGGTAGTACTCGGCGATGTCGTCGTCCATGAAGAAGGTCTGGCACACCGGGCCGGGGTTGGCCATGCCGGTGGTCTCGATGATGACGCGCTCGAAGTTCAGCGCGCCGGCTTCGCGCTTGGCGCGCAGGTCGGACAGCGTGCGCATCAGGTCGCCGCGCACCGTGCAGCAGACGCAGCCGTTGGACAGCTCGATGATTTCCTCGTTGCTGTCCTGCACCAGCAGGTCGTTGTCGATGCTCTCGGGTCCGAACTCGTTTTCGATGACCGCCACGCGGCGGCCGTGGAATTCGGTGAGGATGCGCTTGAGCAGGGTGGTCTTGCCCGCACCGAGAAAGCCGGTGAGGATGGTGACGGGAACCATTTTGTCCAAACTGCGCGGGGTGTTCATGGCGAAGCGGCTAACGTGAAGTCAAGGCGTCGGACACCGGGCCGGTGGGGCCGGGCGGCGCAGGCGCCGGATGGGTGCCGGGCGGGCGCCAGGTGTCTTGGGCCACGGGCTGCGTGGGCCGCCAATCGCGGCCGGACGCAGGATTACAGCACAGTCGGCGGCGGTGGGCAAACCCCGGAGCAACCCGGGGCCGCGCCCGGGCCGGATCGCGGCCGTACGCCGCCAGGTATCGGGCGATACCATCAATTGGGGGCGGGTTGGGGGAAATCAAGTCCCCGCGCGGCCAGGCCCCCGTTCAGTGGTGATGAGGGTGGCCGCCCTCGGCCGGCTGCTTTTGCTGGCATTGAGGGCAAAGGGCGCGGATTTCGGTTTCGTGGGTGGCCAGCACGTAGCCCGTCTGGGCCACGCGCTCGGCGAGCTGGCGGCTCATGGCCGGGTCGCTCAGTTCGGCCACCGCGCCGCAGCCGGTGCAGACCACCAGCAGGTCGTGCGGCGCGCCGCCCGCGTCATGACAGGCGCTCCAGGCATTGACCGCGTCCAGGCGGTGGATGAGGCCTTCGTCCATGAGGAAGTCCAGCGCGCGGTATACGGTGGGGGGCGCGGCGCCGGGGTGCACGGCGCGCATGGCGTCGAGCAGCTCATAGGCCTTGAGGCTGCGGCCATGGCGCAGCAGCAGCTCCAGCACCTTGCGGCGGATGGGGGTGAGACGCCGGCCGCGCTGTTCGCACAACGCCTCGGCGACGCTGAGCTGGGCGCCTACGGTGTCGTTGTCGGGAGAACCGGAAGGGGCGGGCATGGCGGGCGGTTTCTGAAAAAGAGGACGGCGCGCGAGGCGCGATGCCTGGAAGGTATCAGAAAACCTCCGGGTATGGACACGCTGGCCAGGCTACAAGGCAGTTTGGTTATGATATAACATAATCATTTTTCGGGGCGGGCTTCGGCCGCCCGGTTTTTCCGTTTTCCACGTCTTTTTCCCATGCCGCATTCTCTGCCTTCGGTGTCCGCCGGCCCCGCCTCCGGGGCTGCGGCGCGCCGCTCCGCTTTCCTGGTTTCCGCCTGGCGCCGCATGGCGTGGGCGCTGGCCGCCGTGGCCGGCCTCTGGCTGCTGACGGGCTGGGCGCTGCAATGGTGGCCGCCGCAATGACGGCCGCCAGCGCGGCTTGCGGGCCATCCGCCAGCGCCCGACGCGCGGTCGCCGAGCCGGCCGCGATCGCGCTGGACGACGCGTCCTTCGGCTGGCACGGGCGCGCCGTGCTGGAACACGTGTCCGGCCGGTTTGCGCCGGGCAGCCTGACCGCCGTGGCCGGGCCCAACGGGGCCGGCAAGTCCACGCTGCTCAAGGGCATCATGGGCGTGCTGCGCCCCTGGTCGGGCGCCGTGCGCGTCGGCGGGGCGGGGCGCGCCGGGCTGTCCTGGCTGCCGCAGGCCTGCGAGCTGGACCGCGCCTTTCCCGTCACCGTGCTGGACCTCGTCGCCATGGGCGCCTGGCGGCGCGTGGGCGCGTGGCGGCGCTATGGGCGCGACGAGCTGGACCGCTGCATGGCGGTGCTGGAGCAGGTGGGGCTGGCGCACCTGGCGGGCCGGGGTGCGGACACGCTGTCGGGCGGCCAGATGCAGCGCGCGCTCTTCGCGCGCATGCTGGTGCAGGACGCGCCGGTGCTGCTGCTGGACGAGCCCTTTGCGGCGGTGGACAGCCACACCGCGCAGCGGCTCATGTCGCTGCTGCGCCGCCTGCACGAGGAGGGGCGCACGGTGGTGGCGGTCATGCACGACCTCGACATGATCCGCGAGGACTTCCCACAATGCGTGCTGCTTTCGGGCCGGGTCGTCGCCTGGGGCGACACGGCCGGCGTGCTGACCGAGGCCAATCTCAAGACGGCCCGGCGCTGGCATGCGGAGGCGTGGGCATGAGCCTGTACGAATGGGCGGTGTCGCCTTTCGCCGACTACGGATTCATGCGGCGCGCCCTGGCCGGCACTTGCGCGCTGGCGCTGGGCGGCGCGCCGCTGGGCGTGTTCCTGGTGCTGCGGCGCATGAGCCTCATGGGCGACGCCATGTCGCACGCCATCCTGCCGGGCGTGGCGGCGGGGTTCCTGGCGGCCGGCCTGTCGCTGGGCGCCATGATGCTGGGGGGCGTCGTCACCGGCCTGGCGGTGGCGCTGCTGGCCGCCCTGGTGGCGCGCATGACGCCGCTGCGCGAAGACGCCAGCTTTGCGGCGTTCTACCTGATCTCGCTGGGGCTGGGGGTGCTGCTGGTGTCGCTGCGCGGCTCCAACATGGATTTGCTGCACGTGCTGTTCGGCACGGTGCTGGGCCTGGACGACGCGGCGCTGCTGCTGGTCACCGGCACGGCCAGCCTGACGCTGCTCGTGCTGGCGGCCCTTTACCGGCTGCTGGCGGCGGAATGCCTGGACCCGGGTTTTCTGCGCGCCTGCGGCGGACGCGGGGCCTGGGTGCACATGGGGTTTCTGGTGCTGGTGGTGGTGAACCTGGTGGCGGGATTCCAGGTGCTGGGCACGCTGATGGTGGTGGGCATGATGATGCTGCCCGCCGCGGCGGCGCGCTTCTGGGCGGTGTCGGCGGCCCGCCAGGCCCCGCTGGCCGCGGCGATCGGGGTGGCGGCGTCGGTGGCGGGCCTGCTGGCGTCCTACCACTACAACGTGCCGGCCTCGCCCGCCATCATTCTGGCGGCCGGCGCCTGCTACGTATGTTCCATCGCAGCCGGCCCGCAGGGCGGGCTGCTTCGGGCGCGGCGCGGGGCGCCGGCCCGGTTTCGACGAGGAGAGTAGGATGTTCAAGACCATATCGCCGCGCCGCCGGGCGCTGCTGCTGCTGACCGCCCTGGCGCTGGCCGCGCCGGCCGGCGCGGCGCAGGCCGCCCGCCCCCTGCAGGCGGTGGCGAGCTTTTCCATCCTGGGCGACATGGTGCGCGAAGTGGGCGGCCCCGACGTGCAAGTCAGCGTGCTGGTCGGCCCGGACGGCGACGCCCACGAATACGAGCCCACGCCGGGCGACGTCAAGACCCTGGCGGCGGCGCAGGTGCTGTTCGTCAACGGCCTGGCGTTCGAGGCCTGGCTGCCGGGGCTGGTCAAGTCCTCCGGCTTCAAGGGCCGGACGGTGGTGGCCTCGCAAGGCGTGACGCCGCGCAGGTTCGAGGCCGGCGAAGACCACGGCCATGATGGCCACGACCACGACCACGGCCAGGCGCACTCCCATGGCGACCTCGACCCGCACGCATGGCAGAACCTCGCCAACGGCGTGATCTACGTGCGCAACATCGCCGAGGGCCTGGCGGCGGCCGACCCCGCGCACGCCGAGGCCTACCGCCGGCGCGCCGAGGCCTACGCAGCCCGGCTGCAGGCGCTGGACGCCTCGCTGCGCAAGACTTTTGCCGCCATCCCGGCCGAGCGCCGCAAGGTCGTGACGTCGCACGACGCTTTCGGCTATTTCGGCGAGGCGTACGGCGTGTCCTTCCTGCCGGTGGCGGGCATTTCCACCGATGCCGAGCCGTCGGCCGGCGACGTTGCCCGCCTCATCGAGCAGGTCCGGCGCGAGCACGTGCCGGCCGTGTTCGTGGAGAACATCAGCAGCCCGCGCCTGGTGCAGCAGATCGCGCGCGAGACCGGCGCCAAGGTGGGCGGCACGCTGTATTCCGACGCCCTGTCCAAGCCGGGCCGGCCGGCGGCCACTTATCTGGAAATGTTCGAATGGAACGCCAGCCAGCTCGCCGCGGCCATGCAGCCCTGATCGCCGCGGCCGCCCTGTTCGCGCCCGCCGCGGCGCAGGCGCATCCGCACATGTGGATAGACGCGCACGCGGTGCTCGAAGTCGACGGCCAGCGCCGCGTCGCCGCCGTGCGCCAGGAATGGCTGTTCGACGAGATGTTCGGCGCCTATGCCACCCAGGGCCTGAAGCGCGGCAAGCGCGGGGAGCTGCCGCCCGCGCTGCTGGAAGGCATGGCGCGCGACTGGATGCGGTCGCTGGGCGAGCCGGTGTCGCACTATTTCACGCGGGTGACGGTGCAGGGCCGGCCGCAGGCCTTCGCCGAGCCCCGCGACGCGCGCGTGCGCTGGGATCCCCGCACCCAGCGGCTGACGCTGGTGTTCACGCTGCCGCTGGTCCGGCCCGTGGCGCCGGGGCCGGACGGCGCGCAGGTAGACATCTACGATCCCACGTATTTCGTGGCCTATGCCTTCGATGCGCCCGGCGCCGTGGCGGTGGACGGACCCGGCGCACGGGCCTGCAAGGCCGACTACCGCAAACCCAAGGAGCTGGATTGGAAGACCATGCAGCAACTGGCCGCCATTCCGGCCGACCCCGACGCCCTGCCCGCAGAACTGTTCGCCGTGACCAAGGGGCTGACGCACCGCATCGTGCTGCGATGTTCCTGAAACCCGGCCGCGTCGCGCTGGCGGCCGCGCTGTGCTGGCTGTTCGCCGTGGCCGCGGCCCAGGCCGCGCACCCGTTCGGCGTACCGGAAAGCGGCGGCGCGGGCTGGCTGCCGGGCCTGTTCGGGCAGGCGGCGGCCTGGCAGGCGCAGTTCTACCGCCAGCTCACCGGCGCGCTGCGGGCCTGGCAGGCCGACGGCGGCGCAGCCTGGACGCTGATCGGGCTGTCTTTCGCCTATGGCGTGTTCCACGCGCTGGGGCCGGGCCACGGCAAGGCGGTGATTTCCTCTTATGTGCTCGCCAACCGCCAGACCGCCCGCAACGGCGCGCTGCTGGCGCTGGCCGCCTCGCTGGTCCAGGCGCTGGTGGCGATTGCCGTGGTGGCGCTGCTGGCGCTGGCGTTCAACGCCACGGCGGCCGTCATGAACGCGGCGACGCGCTGGCTGGAACTGGCTTCGTACGCGCTGGTGACCGCGCTGGGCGCGTGGCTGGTGTGGGCCAAGGCGCTGCGCCCGCTGGGCGCCCGGCGCGCGGCAGACGGCGGCGATGATCATGACCACGGCCGCCACCATGGCGCTGCGCACGAGCATCATCATGCGCACGGCCACAGCCATGGCGCTGGAAGCATCCGCCATCATGCGTCCGGCCGCGACGTTCTCCATGTGCATGACCTTCACGCGCACGGCGCGCATTGCGGTTGCGGGCATGCGCACGTGCCGCCGCCTGAGCTGGCGGCCGGGCCCTGGGACTGGCGGCGCGCCGCCGGCGCCATCGGCGCGGTGGGGCTGCGGCCCTGCAGCGGCGCGCTGATCGTGCTGGTGTTCGCGCTGTCGCAGGGGTTCTTCGCGGCGGGCGTGGCGTCGGCGCTGGCCATGGGCCTGGGCACGGGCCTGACGGTGGCGGCGCTGGCCTGCATGGCGGCGGCGGCGGGCGGGGCGGCCAACCGGCTCGGCCGCCGGCTGTCGGGCCGCGGGGCCGCGCGCCTGCGCTACGCGGTCGAGGCGCTGGCGGCGCTGGCCATTCTGCTGCTGGGGTTGCTGCTGCTGGGCGGCGCGCTGGCGGGCGGCCCGCCCTGGTAGGGCAGGCCCGTGCGGGTCAGGATTTGCGCCCGGCCCGCGGATGCGCCTGGTCGTAGGCCTGGGCCAGGTGCTGGAAGTCCAGCCGGGTGTAGACCTGGGTGGTGGAGATGTTGGCGTGCCCCAGCAGTTCCTGCACGGCGCGCAGGTCTTGCGCCGACTGCAGCACGTGGCTGGCGAAGCTGTGGCGCAGCACGTGCGGGTGCACGTGCATGGGCAGCCCGGCCTGCCGGGCGATCTCGGCCAGCCGCGCCTGCACCACGCGCGGCGAAATGCGGCGGCCCCGCGCGCCCAAAAAGAGGGCGGCCTCGTCCGAGGGCCCGGCCGCGGCGGCGGCCAGCTGGGCGCGCGCCGCCATCCATGCGCGCAGCGCTTCCCGGGCCTGCCGGCCCACGGGCACCGAGCGGCGCTTGCCGCCCTTGCCCAGCACGACGACCTCGGCCTCTTCCAGATTGAGCCAGCCGCGCGACTCGTAGCCGGCAGCGCGCGTGTAGCGCAGGTCGAGCCCCACGAGTTCGGACAGCCGCAGGCCGCTGGAATACAGCAGTTCCAATATCGCCTGGTCGCGCAGCGCCGCGGGCTCGGTGGCGAGCCGGGCGGGCGCGCGGTCCAGCAGCGCCTGGGCCTGTTCCACCGAAAGCGCCTTGGGCAGGCTGCGCGGGGCCTTGGGCGCGCGCACGCCGGCGACCGGGTTGGCCGTGAGGCCGGCGGCGGGCGCCCACCATTGATAGAAGCCGCGCCAGGCGGCCAGCGTGCGCGCCAGGCTGCGCGGCCCGCGGCCCTGGGCGTGCAGGCGCGCGACGAACTGGCGGATGTGGCCGTTGGCGAGCCGGTCCAGCGGCAGGCCGGCCTGTGTGGCAAGCGCCTGCAGGAAGCGCAGTTCGCGGCCGTATCCGTCGAGGGTGTGGGGAGAGTAGCGGCGGTTGGCCCGCAGGTGGCGCAGCCAGGCGTCCAGCGGCGCGGCCAGGGGTTCGGCGGGAGGCGCCGCCGGCGTGGCGGACGTGCCGGCGGCCTGCGTGACCGGGGTCTTGGCCCGGGCGGCCCGCGTAGAGGCGGCCTGCGCAGGGGCGGCCCGTGTCCGGGCAGCCCCTGCCCCGGCGGGTTGCGCGGGGTTGCCGGGCCGCGCCATGCCTCAGGCGGCCTGCAGGCGGCGCAGGGCCGCCGAGGCAAGCAGGGCGATGCGGTCGAGGAAGTCCGTGCCCATTTCCGGCGAGAAGCGCGCGGGGTCGTCCGAGCCCAGCACCAGCAGGCCCACGCTGGGGCCGTCGGTTTCCAGGCGCAGCGCCACCAGCGCGAGCGACCTGGGCGCGGCGTCCAGCCATTTCACGGCCTCGAAGGCGGTGTCGGTCCCGCAGTAGGGGGCCTTGAGGCTGTCGGCGAAGGTGCGCACGTCTTCGCTCACCGGCGCGCCGTAGCCCGTGTCGGGCAGGCCTTCCAGGTTCCAGAGGCGCAGGGCGACGTGGTTCAGCTCGAATTGCTCGGCCAGGCCCAGGGCGATTTCGCCGGGCACGTTCCGCGCCTGGGTTTCGGCCAGCAGGCGGCAGCACCATTGGGTGATGTGGCTGCCGATGCTTTCGTTGGCGTTGGCGTTGCGCACAAGCTCGCTGAGACGCCATTCGAGTTCGCGATTGCGCTCGCGCAGCGTCATGATCTGGCGCTCGCCGAGCGAGATGGCGCGCGAGCCGTGGGGATGGGGCACCTGCAGCGTGGCGAACACGTCGGCGTGCTCGTCGAAGAACGCGGGGTTTTCCTGCAGGAAGCGGGCGATGTCTTGGGCGTTGAAAACGGTATCGGTCATGGGATCAGCGGTTCAGCGCCAGGGAGAATACGAGTTTGTCGATGTCGAGCTGGCCCTTGAAGACGGATTGCGCGGGGCCGGTCATGCGCAGCCGCTCGCCGTCCCAGGCCACGGTGAGCACGCCGCCGCGCGTCTGCACGCGCACGGGCGAATCGAGCAGGCCGCGGCGGATGCCCGCGGCCACGGCGGCGCAGGCGCCCGTGCCGCAGGCCAGGGTTTCGCCGGCGCCGCGCTCGTAGACGCGCAGGCGGATGTTGTGGCGGTCTTGCACTTGCATGAAGCCGGCGTTGACCCGGCGCGGAAAGCGCGGGTGGCGCTCGATGAGCGGGCCCATGACTGCCACGGGCGCGGCGTCCACGTCGTCCACCACCTGCACCGCATGGGGGTTGGAAATCGCCACGGCGGAAATTTCCACGCGGCGGGGCGGCCCGGCCGGCCCGTCCAGTTCGAGCGGCCAGAGCGTGTCCCGGCCTTCGGCGCGGGCCTGCAGGCCCGTGGTGTCGAAAGGCAGGGCGCCGGGTTCGAAGCGGGTGCTGCCCATGTCCACCGTGACCTGTTCGTCTTCGCCTTCGTCCAGCACCAGGATGCCGGTGGAGATTTCGGCGCGCAGCGGGTTGCGGTCGGACAGCCCTGCTTCGTGCACGAAGCGCACGAAGCAGCGCGCCCCGTTGCCGCAATGCTCGACCTCGCTGCCGTCGGCATTGAAGATGCGGTAGCGGAAGTCGGCGTCGGGCCGGGTGGCGCGTTCGACCAGCAGGATCTGGTCGGCGCCCACCCCGAAATGGCGGTCGGCCAGCGCGCGCGCGCGCTCGGGCGTCATGTCGATGGCCTGGCGCACCCCGTCGAGGACGACGAAGTCGTTGCCCGCGCCATGCATTTTGGTGAAGTTCCAGTTCATGGGCGGGATTATCGCGCATTCAGTACAGCTTGGCTTCTCCCAGGGGGCGGGTCTTGAAGCGGCGGTGCACCCAGTAATACTGGCTGGGGCAGCGCAGCACCCAGGTTTCCAGCTCGCGGTTCAGGCGCGCGGTGGCCTCCTCGAGCGAGTCCGTGCCGGGAAAGTCCTGCAGCGGGGGCAGCACCTCGACGTGGTAGCGCCCGGTTTCGGGGTTCCAGTAATTGAGCACCGGCATTACGGCGGCGTTCCATTTGCGCGCGAGCTGGGCGGTGGCCACCAGCGTGGCGGCGGGCACGCCGAAGAAGGGCACGAAGACCGAGCCCTGGCGGCCGAAGTCCATGTCGGGCAGGTAATAGACGGGGCGGCGTTCCTTGAGGTGGCGGATGAGGCCGCGCACGCCGTCCTTGCGGCTCACGAGGAATACCTCGTTAAAGCGCGCCCGCCCGGCGCGCACCACCGCGTCGATGCCGGGATCGCTCTGCGGCGTGTACAGGGTGGCGCCGGTGGGCGCATCCATGGTGAGGCGGGTGGCGGCGGCGTCCAGCCCGATGAAGTGCGGCGCCAGCAGGATGACCGGCCGCCCCGCGGCGACCTCCTCCTGGATGCGTTGCGCGCCGCTTTCGGTGACCATGTCGCGGATGGCCTCGGGCGTGCCGTACCAGAGCACGCCGCGGTCGACGATGGACTGGCCCAGCGCCCGGAAATGCTCGGTCGTCCAGCGTTCGCGCACGCTGGCGGGCTGATCGGGAAAGCAGAGCTCGAGATTGCGGCGCACGATGCGCGCGCGCGAGCGGGCCAGGTTGAGCGCGAGCCAGCCCACGAACGCCCCGGCGCGCTGCCGGGCGGCGGGACGCATGCGGGCAAACCATTTCAGCAGGGCAATCAGCGCGCGGGTCTTGAGGTCGCGGGGCTTGGGGTCGGTCATGTCGGAACGCGGCGTCATCGGGCTTCGGGCGCGGCGGCCTGGCCGTCGGCGGGCGGCGGCGGCGCGCCGCGCGGCGTCTTGTAGCGGTTGTAGCTCCACAGGTACTGCTCGGGATAACGCCGGATCACCGCTTCCATGGAGGCGTTGATGAGAGCGGCCTGCTGCGTGGGGTCTTCGGGCAGGGGCTCGGGCACGCGCACGAAATGCAGGCGCCAGCCCTTGCCGCGCGGCAGGCGCACACCGGCCACGAGGATCACCGGCACGCGGGTCTGCGTGGCGAGCTTGCCGGGCAGCGTCATGGTGTAGGCCATGCGGCCGAAGAAGGGCGCCCACACGCCTTCGCCCTCGCCCGGCGCCTGGTCGGGCAGCATGCCTACGCACTCGCCTTTGCGCAGCGTGCGCACGAATTCGCGCACGCCTTGCAGGGTGGCGGGCACGGCGCGCACGTTGGAGCTGTTGCGCGCAGTGTCGAGCAGGGGCGCGAGCATGTCTTTGCGCGGCGGGCGGAACATGACCGTCATGGGCAGGCGCTGGGCCACGTAGCGCGCGGTGATCTCGAAACAGCCCAGGTGCGGCGTGAGGAACAGGATGCCGCGGCCTTCGGCGCGCGCCGGCCCGACCACGGCGTCGAAGTCATCCGAGGTGGTCTGCGCCAGGCTTTGGCGGGAGCGGAACCAGACGCGCGGCATTTCCAGAATCATCGCGCCCGTCTGCGCGGCGGCGCGGCGGGCAAAGGCATTGCCGGGGTAGCCCGCCTGGGCCGCGTTGGCGCGCAGGCGGTCGCGGTACTTGCCGGGCCAGGCATAGGCGGCCAGGCCGAGCGCGCGGCCCAGGGCATGCGCGGCGGGCAGGGGCAGGCGGGCAAGCAGGCGAAACAGGGTGAGCAGCATGCGGCAAAGGACGAAGATCGGGCATGTTCATGCTGTTGACCGGGAATATGGAAAGAACCCGGCCGCCAGCATGAGATGCGCATTTTCGCCTAAAATAGTCTTTGTCGCCGAGTTAACCGACAACTTGCGGGGCGACGGCGGGCCGGCGGCGCATCGCTCCGGGCCTTCCAAATCCGCTAAAGCGTCGCGCCCAGATCAGTCTGCCTTGCGGTCCGGGGTGCAACGCGCCTCGTGAACCCATGCACCGGCTCTGCCGGACACGTAAGGACGCATCTGTGGCCAACAACGATTTTCTCTTCACTTCCGAATCCGTCTCCGAAGGCCATCCCGACAAGGTCGCCGACCAGATTTCCGACGCGATTCTGGACGCCATCTTCACGCAGGACCCGAATGCCCGCGTTGCCGCGGAAACGCTGTGCAACACCGGCCTGGTCGTGCTGGCTGGCGAAATCACCACCACCGCCAACGTCGACTACATCCAGGTCGCCCGCGACACCATCCGCCGCATCGGCTACGACAATACCGACTACGGCATCGACTACAAGGGCTGCGGCGTGCTCGTGGCCTACGACAAGCAGTCGCCCGACATCGCCCAGGGCGTGGACCGCACCTCGGAAGACTACCTGAACCAGGGCGCCGGCGACCAGGGCCTGATGTTCGGCTACGCCTGCGACGAAACCCCCGATCTCATGCCCGCGCCGATCTGGTACGCGCACCGCCTGGTGCAGCGCCAGAGCGAGCTGCGCAAGGACGGCCGCCTGCCCTGGCTGCGCCCTGACGCCAAGTCGCAGGTGACCTTCCGCTACGTGGACGGCCGCCCGGTCGAGGTGGACACCGTGGTGCTGTCCACGCAGCACGCGCCGGAAGTTTCGCAGGAAACCATCCGCGAAGCCGTCATCGAAGACATCATCAAGCCCAGCTTCGCCGAGGGCCTCATCACGCCCAAGACCAAGTTCCTGGTGAACCCCACGGGCCGCTTCGTCATCGGCGGCCCGCAAGGCGATTGCGGCCTGACCGGCCGCAAGATCATCGTCGACACCTATGGCGGCGCGTGCCCGCACGGCGGCGGCGCGTTCTCGGGCAAGGATCCGTCCAAGGTCGACCGCTCGGCCGCCTACGCCGCGCGCTACGTGGCCAAGAACATCGTGGCCGCCGGCCTGGCGCGCCAGTGCCAGGTGCAGGTGAGCTACGCCATCGGCGTGGCCGAGCCCATCAACATCACCGTCTACACCGAAGGCACCGGCGTCATTCCCGACGACCAGATCGCCCGCCTGGTGCGCGAGCACTTCGACCTGCGCCCGCGCGGCATCGTCAACATGCTCGACCTGCTGCGCCCCATCTACGCCAAGACCGCCGCCTATGGCCACTTCGGCCGTTCCGAGCCGGAATTCTCGTGGGAAGCCACCGACAAGGTGCAGGAGCTGAAGAAGGCCGCCTGATCCCGGGCCTGCGGCAAGCCGGGGCCGCCCTTGGGGCGGCCCTTTGCTTTTGCGCGCCGCCGCGGGCGGCCGGCGGACTCTTCGGCCCAGGCGAACGCCGGCCTCGGGATTCGAGAATGGCCTTCCGCCGCGGCGGCGCTCACACTAGCTCTCCAGACGGTCCGCACAGAGGCCGCGTAGGGAGACAAGCATGCTGCAACCGATACGCTGGCTGGCCGCCGGCGCGATGGCTCTTGCCCTGGCGAACGCGGCCCAGGCCGCCTGGCCCGAACGGCCGGTCACGCTCATCATTCCCGCTTCGCCCGGCGGCACCACCGACATTTCCGCGCGCCTGATCGCCGACAAGATGGCCGCCTCGCTGGGCCAGCAGGTCATCGTGGAGAACCGCGCTGGGGCGGCGGGCATCATCGGCGCGCAGGCGCTGGCGCGCGCCCGGCCCGACGGCTATACGCTGCTCATGGGCAATATCGGCCCCAACGCCATCAATTACGCCCTCTACAAGACGCTGCCCTACAAGCCGCAGGACTTCGCGCCTGTCACCCTGGTGATTTCCGTGCCCAACGTGCTGGTGGTGAACGAGGGCTCGCCCGCGCGCACGGTGGCCGACCTGGTGGACTGGGCCAGGAAAAACCCGGGCGGCGTGTCGTTCGGCAGCTCGGGCGCGGGCCAGTCGCCGCATCTGTCGGCGGAGCTGTTCAAGCAGCGCGCCGGCATCGGCGGCACGCACGTGGCCTACAAAGGAGCCGGGCCGGCCGTGGCGGCGCTGCTGGGCAACCAGTTCAGCTTCATGATCGACAACCTGCCCAGTTCCATGCCGTACATCCAGTCCGGCAAGCTGCGGGCGCTGGCGGTCACCAGCGCGCAGCGCCAGCCCGAGCTGCCCGACGTGCCCACGATGGCCGAGGCCGGCGTCAAGGATATGGTGGTGACGGCCTGGTTCGGCCTGATGGCGCCGGCCGGCACGCCCGCGCCGGTCATCGACAAGCTCTACGCGGCGGCGCGCGACGCGGTGCGAAGCCCCGAGGTCCGCGAGCGCTTCCGCGCCATGGGCGGGCAGGCCGGCGGCAACACGCCGGCGGAGTTCGGCGCCTTCATCGACCAGGAACGCGCGCGGTGGAAGGCGATCGTGGACGCGGCCGGGCTGGCGAAGGAGCAATGAATGATCGACAAGATCCAGGAATCCATGGTCGAGGCGGTGTCCGTCATTCCGGACGGCGCCTCGGTGCTGGTGGGCGGTTTCGGCGAAGCCGGCGTGCCTTATGAGCTGCTGCAGTGCCTGGCCGAGCTGGGCCGGCGCGAGCTGACCATCATCGCCAACAATGCCGGCACTTTCGACCGCGGCATCGCCGCGCTGCTGAACCGCCGGCAGGTGCGCAAGATCATCTGCTCGCATCCGCGCCCGCCCAATTCGGAGGCTTTCGCGCGCGCTTTCCGCGCCGGCGAGGTCGAGCTCGAGTGCGTGCCGCAGGGCACGCTGGCCGAGCGGCTGCGCGCGGCCGGGGCGGGGCTGGGGCCGTTCTATACGCCCACGGGCTACGGCACGGAGTTGGCGCGGGGCCGCCGCCAGGAGGTCATCGACGGCGTGGGCTATGTGCTGGAGCATCCGCTGCACGGCGATTTCGCGCTGATCCGGGCGCACCGGGGCGACCGCTGGGGCAACCTCATGTACCGCCATGCGGCGCGCAATTTCAATCCCGTGATGTGCATGGCGGCGCGCCATGCCATCGCGCAGGTGGACGAGGTGGTGCCCCTGGGCACGTTCCCGCCCGACCAGATCATGACGCAGGGCCTGTTCGTGAAGGCCGTGGTCCCGCTGCGGTGACGAGGCCTTCCGTCCGGGCGGGAGAACGCATCCATTTCATGTGACGGCGCTTGGCGCCCTGGGAAACAGACATGCAGCAAGACACCGAAGACATCAAGGGCTTGAGCCGCCAGCAGATCGCGCAGTTGCTGGCCGGAGATATTCCCGACGGCGCCATCGTGAATCTGGGCATCGGCATGCCCACGCTGGTGGGCGACTATCTGCCGCCGGACAGGGAAATCCTCTTGCACAGCGAGAACGGCATCCTGGGCATGGGGCCGGCGGCCGCGGGCGATGCCGTCGATCCCGACCTCATCAATGCCAGCCGCCAGCCCGTCACGCTGCGCGTGGGCGCCTCGGTCACCGAGCACACGATCTCGTTTGCCATGATGCGCGGCGGGCATCTGGATTATGCGGTGCTCGGCGCGTTCCAGGTGTCCGAGCGCGGCGACCTGGCCAACTGGAAGACCGACGCGGCCGACGCCATTCCCGCCGTGGGCGGCGCCATGGACCTGGCGGTGGGCGCCCGGCAGGTGCTGGTCACCATGGAGCACCGGGGCCGCGACGGCGCGCCCAAGATCCTGCGCGAATGCACGTATCCGCTGACCGGCGCCGGCGTGGTGACGCGCATCTACACCGATCTGGCGGTCATCGACGTGACGCCGCAGGGCTTGAGCGTGCACGCCATGCTGCAGGGCCTGAGCCGCGAATGGCTGCAGTCCGTGACCGGCGCGCCGCTGCGTTTCCCGGACGGCCTGCGTTTCATCGAGCGGGACGCCAGCGGCGCGCCCCGCTACGCCTGAACACTCGAGCCCCGCGCGGGCAAAGGAGCTTGCGATGATCCGTTCCCTGCCGGCCCGCATGGCCGCGGTTGCGACAGGTTTGCTGTGCCTGGGCGCGGCCCACGCCGCACAGGGCTATCCCGACAAGCCTATAACGCTGCTGATTCCCTATCCGCCGGGCGGCAGCGCCGACATGCTGGCCCGGCCGCTGGGCGCGCAATTGCAGAAAATGTGGGGCCAGCCCGTGGTGCTGGAGTACAAGCCCGGAGCGGGCGGCACCATCGCCTCGGCCCAGCTGGCGCGCGCGAAGCCCGACGGCTATACGGTGCTGATGGTGCTGGCCGCGCACGCCATCAACCCCAGCCTGTACCCCTCGCTGCCCTACGACACGCGCCGCGATTTCGCGCCGGTGTCCCTGGCGGCGACGCTGCCCATGCTGGTGGCCGCGCCGCTTTCCACGCAGGCCGACACCATTCCGGAGTTGATCGCCTACGCCAAGGACCATCCGGGCAAGCTGAGCTTCGCGTCGGCGGGCAACGGCAACACCAGCCACCTGGCCGCCGAAATGTTCAAGCAGCGCACCGGCACGAACATGATGCACGTCCCCTACAAGGGCAGCGGGCCGGCCGTGGTGGCGCTGCTGGGCGGCGAAGTGTCCCTGATGTTCGACAGCATTTCGACTTCGCTGCCGCAGGTGCGGGCCGGCAAGCTCAAGGCGATCGCCGTGACGGGCGAACGGCGCTCGGCGCTGCTGCCCGACGTGCCCACCGTGGCCGAGAGCGTGCCGGGCTTCGTGGTCAACGGCTGGTACGGCATTCTCGCGCCGGCCGGCACGCCGCCGGCCGTGGTGGAAACGCTGAGCAAAGGCATCGCCGAGGCGCTGCGGGCGCCGGAGGTGAAGGCGCAGCTCAATGGCTATGGCTACGAGGTCGTGGGCTCGACCCCCGAGGCGTTCGGCCGGCACATCGACCGCGAGCTCGCGGCCTGGAAAGAAGCGGTGGCGGTGTCGGGCGCGAAGGTCAATTAGCCCCGGGCCTGCCAGACCGGATGCTGCGCGCCCGGCGCGCGCAGCCGGCGGGCGAAGCGCTGCGACAGGAACTCCACGAAAGCCAGCGTCTTGGCCGGCAGGTTCAGGCGCTCGGGGTAGACCACGTGGATGTCGGCGGGCGGGGTGTTCCAGTCGGGCAGCACCTGGCGCAGGCGGCCGTCGCGCAGGTAAGCCTCGGTTTCCCATTCCGACCGCATGACGATGCCGTGGCCGTCCAGCGCCCATTGCAGCGCGGATTGGCCGTCGTTGGAACTGAGCGGCCCGCGCACCTTGACGGTTTCGGAGCGCTGGCCGCAATCCAGCCGCCAGGTGCCGTAGGCCACGTCGTTCTCGCGCACCACGATGCAGCGGTGGCGCTGCAGCTCGCCCGGCGCACGGGGCTCGCCGTAGGTTTCCAGATAGCGGGGCGAGGCGCACAGCAGGCGTCGGTTGAACGCGATCTTGCGGGCGATGACCCGCGCGTCGGGCAGCTCGCCGAAACGCACGGCGGCGTCGAACCCTTCTTCGATGAGGTTGAGCGGACGGTCGGTGAGCTTGAGCTGCACTTCCACCTCGGGATACTGGCGCGCGAAATCCGATACGGCGGGCACGATGTGGGCGCGGCTGAACCCGAATGTGGCGTTCAGCCGCAGCAGCATGCGGTGTGGGGGCAGCAGCAGTTCGGCATCCGCGCGGTCATCGCGCCCAGCTTCGGCGAGATCTTCTATTTCAATGCGCTCAACAACGGGCTGCTGCTGGTGAGCCTGCCCGCCGCGCAGGTCGATGCGCTGCTGGCGCGGGTGTCGTCGGCCGCGGGCGCCCGCCTGCGCATTGACGTGGAGGCCGGCCGGGTGAGCGCGGCCGATGGCTGACATGCGGACTTTTCGCTGCCGCCGCGGCATCGGCGCATGTTCGCCGAAGGCCGGGACATGGTGGGCGCCTCGCTGGGCCGGCTCGAGGAAGTGGCCCGCTTCGAGGCGGCCCACTGGGCCCGGTTTCCGTGGATGAAAGACGTGGCGCGCCGCGTGCGCGACCGCCTCGATGCGAAGCCGTAAGATGGATGCCATGGCCGATTTCTTCGATCTCCCCGTCCGCCGCTACGCCGTCAACGGCATCCGCATCGCCGCGCGCTGCGAGGGCAGCGGGCCGCCGCTGCTGCTGTTGCACGGCCATCCGCAGACGCACGCCATCTGGCATCGCATGTGGCCCGAGCTGATCCGCCACCGCCGCTGCGTGGCGGCCGACCTGCGCGGCTATGGAGACAGCGACAAGCCCGCCGCCGCGCCGGGCCACTCGGCCCATTCCAAGCGCGTCATGGCGGCGGACATGGTCGCGCTCATGCGGGCGCTGGGCCACGCGCGTTTCGAGGTGCTGGCGCACGACCGCGGCGCGCGCGTGGCGCACCGGCTGGGCCTGGATCATCCCGAGGCCGTCTCGCGCATGATGCTGCTGGACATCGCGCCCACGCTGGACATGTACGAACAGACCTCGCGCGCCTTCGCGCAAGCCTATTTCCACTGGTTCTGGCTGATCCAGCCGGCACCGCTGCCGGAAACCATGATCGAACGCGATCCGGTGTTCTACCTGCGTTCCATCATGGGCGGCCGCCCGGGCGGGCTGGCGCATTTCGACCCGCGCGCCATGGCGGAATACGAGCGCGCCGCCCGGCTGCCGGGCTGGGCCACCGGCATCTGCGAAGACTACCGGGCCTCGGCCACGCTGGACCTGGAGCACGACCGCCAGGGCCGGGCCGCCGGCGAGCGGCTGCGCATGCCCTTGCGGGTGCTGTGGGGCGAACGCGGCGCGGTGGGGCGGAATTTCGACGTGCTGGCGCTCTGGCGGGCAGTGGCCGGGCAGGCCGGCGGCCGGGCGCTTGCGGGGGCGCATTACCTGGCCGAGGAGGTCCCCGGCGAAGTGCTGGCGGAAGCGTCGGCGTTTTTCGGCTGGGCCGGCCAGCCAAGCCATGCATCGCGGTAGGGACATGAAAAAAGGGACGCAGCGCTGGTGGTAACCTTCGCCGCATGAGCCGTTATTCCACCGATCTCGCCGATCTCTCCGCACTGCCCGAGCCCGAAGACGCCCAGCGCGCCTTCAAGGCCTCGGACTCGCCCTGCGTGGCGGTGTGCTCCACGCTGTTCGACGACATCTGCCGGGGCTGCGGCCGTACGGCCATGGAAGTGGCCAACTGGGTCTTCATGACCGACGATGAAAAGCGCGCCGTCTGGGAGCGCATCACGGCGCAGGGGTATCCGCGGCGCAACAGCAAATAGGCGGAGCCGGGCCGCATGGCCCGGATCGTCTTGGCCGTGTCATCTTGCGCGGGCCCAATGGGGGCTTGCCCGCCCACGCAAGACGGAGATCCGGCCCGCATGCGCATCGTCCTGGTCACGGATGCCTGGCATCCGCAAGTCAACGGGGTCGTCCGCACCTGGACGACCATGCTGCAGATACTGACTTCCTGGGGGCACGAACTCGTCGTCGTGAGTCCCGAGGGCAGTCTCACCGTTCCCGCGCCGTCCGAGCCGCAGTTGCGGCTGTGCCTGCTGCCCGGCAGGCAACTGCGGCGGGCGCTGGGCGGCATGCAGCCCGATGCGCTGCACATCGCCACCGAGGGGCCGCTGGGCCTGGCGGCGCGCCGCATGGCGCTGGCGCGCGGCTGGCGCTTCACGACCTCGTTCCACACGATGTTTCCCGACTACCTGAAGGCGCGCATGGGCATCCCCGAGTCGCTGCCGTGGCGCTTTCTGCGCTGGTTCCACGCGCCGTCGCAGCGCGTGCTCGTGCCCACGCCCACGGTGCGCGACGCGCTGGCCGGGCGCGGTTTCGGAAATCTGCAGGTATGGTCGCGCGGGGTGGACCCGGGCCGCTTCCGGCCGGTGCCGGGCGGCGCGCCCTACGGCCTGCCGCGTCCGGTTTTCCTGAGCGTGGGCCGCGTGGCCCGCGAGAAGAACCTCGATGCTTTCCTGTCGCTGGACCTGCCGGGCTCCAAGGTGGTGGTGGGCGGCGGCCCCGACGAGGCCCGCCTGCGCCGGCGCTACCCGCGGGCGCACTTCCTGGGCATGCTGGGCGACGATGCGCTGCCCGATGTCTATTCGGCGGCCGACGTGTTCGTGTTTCCCAGCCTGACCGACACCTTCGGCCTGGTGATGCTGGAGGCCATGGCCTGCGGCACGCCGGTGGCGGCGCTGCCCTGCGCGGCGCCGCTGGCGGTGGTGGAGCAGGGCGTGACCGGCGTGCTGGACCACGACCTGGGCCGCGCCTGCCGGGCGGCGCTGGCGCTGGACCGCGAAACCGTGCGCCGGCGCGCCCTGGCGCACGGCTGGGACGCGGTGGCCGCCGGCCTGCTGGCCGCCCTGTCGCCCTTGACGGCCGCCGCCGAGCCCGGCCGGCCGCTGGCGCAGGCGGGCTGAGGCGCTATTCACCGGCCCAGGCCAAACCGGTACAATGCCCGACAAACCTGAGGAGCGTTGCGACGATTCCGCCGGTGTGCCCAGCGCACGGGCCGCGGTTCGCCAGGCTCAGGAAACCCTGCATGGGCGCCGCGCACCGCGCGGCGACGCAGCAACGGCGCTCACCTTTGTCGCACATGGCGGGAAAGGCGGGCGCCTTTGTTTTTTCGTGGTGTCTTCGCGCTGTCCGGCCGTGCCTTGCGCCGTTCGATTTACACGTGGAGCCTACACACCATGAACGCTGTTACCGATAAATCCTTCACCGACTACGTCGTGGCCGACCTGTCGCTGGCCGGCTGGGGCCGCCGCGAGCTGGCCATCGCCGAAACCGAGATGCCCGGCCTCATGGCCATCCGCGAGGAATTCGCCGCGCAGAAGCCGCTCAAGGGCGCGCGCATCGCCGGCAGCCTGCACATGACCATCCAGACCGGCGTGCTCATCGAGACGCTGGTGGCGCTGGGCGCCGAAGTGCGCTGGGCGTCGTGCAACATCTTCTCCACGCAGGACCACGCCGCCGCCGCCATCGCCGCCTCCGGCACCCCGGTCTTCGCGGTCAAGGGCGAGACGCTGCAGGAGTACTGGCAGTACACCCACAAGATCTTCGAATGGCCCAACGGGCAGCACGCCAACATGATCCTGGACGACGGCGGCGATGCCACGCTGCTGCTGCACCTGGGCGCCAAGGCCGAGCAGGACGCCTCCGTGCTCGACAAGCCGGGCAGCGAGGAAGAGCGCGTGCTGTTCGCCGCCATCAAGGAAACGCTGGCGCGCGACCCCAAGTGGTACTCCACCCGCCTGGCGCAGATCAAGGGCGTCACCGAGGAAACCACCACCGGCGTGCACCGCCTCTACCAGATGTCGCAGAAGGGCGAGCTGGCCTTCGCCGCCATCAATGTGAACGACTCGGTCACGAAGTCGAAGTTCGACAACCTGTACGGCTGCCGCGAATCGCTGGTGGACGGCATCAAGCGCGCCACCGACGTCATGGTGGCGGGCAAGATTGCCGTGGTGGCCGGCTACGGCGACGTGGGCAAGGGCTGCGCCCAGGCGCTGGCCGCGCTGCGCGCCCAGGTGTGGGTCACGGAAATCGACCCGATCTGCGCGCTGCAGGCCGCCATGGAAGGCTACAAGGTCGTGACCATGGAAGAGGCGGCGCCGCACGCCGACATCTTCGTCACGGCCACGGGCAACTACCACGTCATCACCCGCGAGCACATGGAGGCCATGAAAGACCAGGCCATCGTGTGCAATATCGGCCACTTCGACAACGAGATCGACGTCGCCAGCCTCGAAAACTGCAAGTGGGAAGAGATCAAGCCGCAGGTCGACCACGTGATCTTCCCCGACGGCAAGCGCATCATCCTGCTGGCCAAGGGCCGCCTGGTGAACCTGGGCTGCGCCACCGGCCATCCCTCGTTCGTGATGTCGTCGTCGTTCGCCAACCAGACCATCGCGCAGATCGAGCTTTTCACGCGCAACGAGGCGTACAAGTCGGGCGAAGTCTACGTGCTGCCCAAGCACCTCGACGAGAAGGTCGCCCGCCTGCACCTGAAGAAGCTCGGCGCCAGGCTGACCACGCTGCGCAAGGAGCAGGCCGACTACATCAGCGTGCCGGTGGAAGGCCCCTACAAGCCCAACCACTATCGCTACTGATCGGTTGTAGCAAAATAGGAAAGTCCCGCGCCATGCCGGCGCGGGTTTTCCGGTCCGGCAAGGCCGGGGCCCCGCAGGGCGGCCCGGCCCCGGGCGCATAACTGGAGGCCGAACATGGCATTGATACTCGTGTGGATCCTGAACGCGGTGGCGCTTCTGGCGGTGGCTTATCTGTTGCCCGGCATTACCGTTGCCAGCTTCGGGTCGGCGCTCATCGCCGCGCTGGTGCTGGGCCTGGTGAACATGCTGGTCAAGCCGGTGCTGGTGCTGCTGACGCTGCCCATCACCATCGTTACGCTCGGCCTGTTCCTGATCGTGATAAACGCCCTGTTGTTCTGGTTCGTGGGCTCGGTGCTGCGCGGCTTCCAGGTCAACGGGTTCTGGTGGGCCGTGGGCGGCGCCATTCTCTACAGCATCATCTCCGGCCTGCTCACCAAGCTGATTCCGTGAGTGGGGCCTACTCCCGAAGTGCTGCGCGCCGCCCCCTCGAAGGGAGCATGCCAACGGACCGGCAACGCCGGCTTCGCGGCATCCCGATGGGGCGACGCCTGTTTCATCCGGTGCGTGAGCGCCATGGATAACTGATATGTCCGATTCGATTTCTCCTGCTTTCAGCCTGGAGTTCTTCCCGCCGCGCGACCTGGCGGGCCAGGAGCGGCTGGTCCGCGCGGCCAAGCAGATGCTCGCCATCCAGCCGAAGTACGTCAGCGTGACTTTCGGCGCGGGCGGCTCCACGCGCGCGGGCACGGCCGACGCCGTGCGCACGCTGCGCAACCTGGGCTGCGACGCCGCGCCGCACCTGTCGTGCGTGGGCGCCAGCCGCCAGGACCTGCGCGACATTCTCCTGTCCTACAAGAACGAAGGCGTGCGGCGCGTGGTCGCCCTGCGCGGCGACCTGCCTTCGGGCATGGGCGGCGACGCGGGCGAGCTGCGATACGCCAACGAGCTGGTTTCCTTCATCCGCGAGGAAACCGGAGACTGGTTCCACATCGAGGTGGCGGCCTACCCCGAGATGCATCCGCAGGCGGCCAATCCGTCCGCTGACCTGGCGCACTTCGTGGCCAAGATGCAGGCCGGGGCCGATTCCGCCATCACGCAGTATTTCTTCAACGCCGACGCCTATTTCGATTTCGTCGAGCGGGCCCGGGCCAAGGGCGTTTCCGCGCCCATCGTGCCGGGCATCATGCCCATCACGAACCATACGCAGCTGCTGCGCTTCTCGGAAATGTGCGGGGCGGAAGTGCCGCGCTGGATCCGGCTGCGGCTGGCCGAGTTCGGCGACGACAAGGCGTCCATCCGCGCCTTCGGCGTGGACGTGGTCACCGAGCTGTGCCAGACCCTGCTGGAGAACGGCGCGCCGGGCCTGCACTTCTATACCCTGAACCACGCCGAAGCGCCAATGGCGATCTGGAAATCGCTGTCGCGCTGAGGCGGCGCGCCGGCCGAAGAGGGGCCGGGGCCGCGCGAGCGGCCCGGCGGCAACAAAAGAAAACGGGCCTCGCGGCCCGTTTTCTTCGCCCGGCCGGACCCGGCCGGGCGCTGCTGCGCGGTGTGCTCAATCGGCGTAGACGCCCGCCTTGCGGATGATGGGGCCCCATTTGTTCACTTCGGACTGCAGCCAAGTCTGCAGGCCTGCCGGCGTCTGCTTGGATTCCGGCACGATCTCGGCGCCCAGGTCGGCCATCTTCTGGCGGAAGGCCGGATCCTTCAGGCCCGCGCGCAGGGCGGCGTTGAATTTAGCGATGGCCTCGGGCGGCGTGCCCTTGGGCGCGTACACGCCGTGCCAAACCTTCACCTCGAAGCCTTTCAGGCCGGACTCCTGCAGCGTGGGCGCGTCCGGCAGGGCCTTGATGCGGTCCAGCGTGGTGACGCCGTAGAGCTTCACGCGCTCGGCCTTGATGTGCGGGATGGTCTGGGTGGTCTGGTCGCACAGCACGTCCACCTGGCCGCCCAGCAGGGCGGTGAGCGCGGGGGCGGTGCCGGCGTAGGGCACGGTGGTGAACTGGGTGCCCAGCGCCTCCTGCAGCAGCATGCCGCACAGTTGCGACACCGCGCCCAGGCCGGCGTTGGCCAGGTTGACCTTATCGCCCTTTTCTCGCGCGTACTTGATGAAGGCGGGCATGTCGGCGGCGGGCAGGTCCTTGCGGCCGAGCAGCGTCATGGGCACGTCGGCCACCTGGCCCACGTAGTCGAAGTCCTTCAGCGGATCGTACGGCAGCTTGCGGTAGAGCGCGGGCGCGGTGGCCATGCCGTTGTGGTGGATGAGGAAGGTGTAGCCGTCGGGGGCGGCGCGCGCCACGTGGGTGGAGGCCAGGGTGCCGCCGGCGCCCGTGCGGTTCTCGATGACGATGCTCTGTCCCAGCGTCTTGGACATGGCCGCGCCCAGGCTGCGGGCCACCACGTCGGTGGGGCCGCCCGCGGCAAACGGCACCACCAGCGTAATGGGATGATTCGGATAGGCGTTCTGCGCGGCTGCCGGGCCGGCGGCCAGGCAGCCCAGCGCCACGGCGGTCCAGGCGAGCGTGCAGCGGGCGCGCGCAAGAATAGGGGGCATGTCTCGCTCCTTGAGGGGTCTTGTAGATAGAGGCCCGCAAGGGGCGGGCTGGCCGCCAGTGTGGCGCGACAGCGCGCGAATGAGAATTCGTGGTTTTACAAGCCGGGTTTAGGCAAGCGGAAAGTGCGGGAAAACGCCAGGGTTAACACGCCCTAATTGGGCTGGGGCTTGCCCGGATCCTGGGCAAGCACCTGGGGCGCGCCATAGCCTTCGGGCGGCGTCTCGGCGGGGCGGGCGCGCCGGGGCTGGTGCACGCGGCCGGCCGGCACCAGCGAGTCCGGCGCTTCCGGATTGGTCCAGAGCGGGTCCGGAATCTCGGCGAAGACCTGGCGCAGCCGCTCGCCCCAGGTGCTGCGGATCATGCGGAAATATTCGTTGCGCTCGTCGATGCAGGCGAAGTGGGTGATGCGCAGCGAGCCCGCGTCATAGACCAGCAGGTCCAGCGGCAGGCCGACCGAGATATTGGAGCGCAGCGTCGAATCCATGGAAATCAGGGCGCATTTCGCAGCCTCGTCCAGCGAGGTGCCGGGCCGCAGCACGCGGTCCAGGATGGGCTTGCCGTACTTGGCCTCGCCGATCTGGAAATACGGGCATTCTTCGCCGGCCTCGATGAAATTGCCTGCGGAGTAGATCTGGAACAGGCGGCAGCGCTCGGCGCCGATCTGGCCGCCGAAGATCAGGTTGACGTTGAAGTCCACGCCCTGCGCCCGCAGCGCCTCGGCCTCCTGGTGGTAGACCCGGCGCACGGCCGCGCCCACGCGGCGCGCGGCCTCGAACATGTCGGGCGCGTTCCAGAGCGATTCGCCGTCCTCGTCGGGCTGGCGGTCCAGCGCGTTGAGCACCGCCTGGCTCACGGCGAGGTTGCCGGAGGTCATCAGCGCCATGACGCGCTCGCCCGGCAGCTCGAACACGGTCATTTTGCGGAAGACGCTGATCTGGTCCACCCCCGCGTTGGTGCGGGAGTCGGACAGGAAGACCAGGCCGGAATCGAGGCGGGCCGCTATGCAGTAGGTCATGATCGGAAACAGGGGGAAGCCACGCCGCATTGTATTGCGCCGCAGGAGCGGAGCGCTGGCCCGGGGCGCCCCTCGCCGGGCGCCCGGCGACGTCCCGCGCCGTCTACTGCTGGCCCGCCTGCACCTGCACCGTGGCTTCCATGGATTCCTCGCCGCCGCCGCTGCGCACGCCCCGCACCGGCGAGGCGGAATCGTAGTCGCGCGCCACCGCCAGCCGGCAGTGGCACTCGGAGGCGAACTGGCGGTTGGTGATGTCCACGCTGGTCCAGCCCGCGCCCGGCAGCCACACGTCGGCCCAGGCGTGGCTGGCCGCATGTTCGGCGGCGGTGTAGAGGTAGCCGCTCACGTAGCGGGCCGGCACGCCCAGCCCGCGCACGCAGGCCAGAAAAAGATGCGCGTGGTCCTGGCAGACGCCATGGCCCAGGGCCAGCACCTGGCCGGCGGCGGTGGTGACGTCGGTGGTGCCGGGTTCGTAGGCCACGCGCGCACAGATGGCCTCGGCCAGCGCCAGCGCGTCTTCGGGCGTATTCAGGCCGCCGGGCAGCGCCTCGCGCACGAAAGCCATGATGGTGTCGTCGGCTTGCGTCAACGGCGTCTGCACGCAATAAGCGTGCACGGGCAGCCGGCTGTCCTCGCCGCCCAGCGCGCCCCGCACGAGCGGCTCCACCAGCACCTGCCCCGTGACCCGCAGTTCGATCTCGGTGTGCGGGCGGTTCAGCGTGAGCGTGTGCGTGATGTTGCCGTAGGCGTCGACCTGGCGCTCCAGTTCGCCGGGGGCGTCGATCTGCCAGCGCAGCACGCGCTGGTGCTCGTCGTCGCGGGGCGTCAGGCGCAGGGTCTGGATGCTGTAGATGACCGGCGCGGTGTAGCGGTAGTGCGTGACGTGCGTAATGAACTGTTTCATGCCTGTCCCCAGGGTTAAGGCCCGTCGATGCCGGAACACGTCCTAGGCCGACAGCGGCAGCAGGAAGTCCTGGCTGATCCGGTTGCCCAGATCGTTGACGCGGTCCAGGAAGTGTTCCAGGTAGCGGTGCAGCCCGCCGGCGAGTATGTCTTCCACCCGGCCGTATTGCAGCTGCGCCCACAGCATGCCCGCGCGGCGCTCGGTTTCCCGCGAGCGCCGGTTGGAGACGCGCGCCAGGTCCCCGGCCACGGCGCGGATGCTGGCCAACAGCGAGCGCGGCATGTCGCCGTGCAGGATGAGGAGTTCGGCCACCCGGTCCGGCGTGATCACGTCGCGATATACCTTGCGGTAGATCTCCAGCCCCGACACCGAGCTGAGCAGGGCCGACCAGCGGTAGAACTCGCTCTGCTCCGCGGTCTGGCCCCAGGCGTCGGCCGCGCCGCCGCGCTCGTGGAATTTCACGTCCAGCATGCGCGCGGTGTTGTCGGCGCGCTCCAGGTGCATGCCGAGGCGCATGAAATAGAGCGCCTCGTCTTCCAGCATGGTGCCGATGGTGACGCCGCGCGCCAGGTGCGAGCGGAACTTGACCCACTCGAAGAACTCGCCCGGATTGCGCTCCGGCAGGCCGGCGTTCAGGAGCTTCTGCAGTTCCAGCCAGGTGGTGTTGTAGGTTTCCCAGACCTCGGTGGTGAGGCTGCCGCGCACCGCGCGCGCATTCTCGCGGGCCGCGCGCATGCAGGCGTAGATGGAAGAAGGGTTGTCCGGGTCGCGCACCATGAAATGCAGCACGTCCTGCGGCGAAATGGCGGCATGGCGGGCCTGGTACGGCCCCTGCAGTTCGGAGATGCGCAGCACGCCCAGCCAGGAGCCCTGGCGCATCTGCGTGTCCTGCGGCAGCAGCGACATCTGCAGGTTCACGTCCAGCATGCGCGCGGTGTTCTCGGCGCGCTCGGTGTAGCGGCACATCCAGAACAGGTTGTCGGCGGTTCGGCTCAGCATGTTCAGTCCTCCAGTACCCAGGTGTCCTTGGTGCCGCCGCCCTGGCTGCTGTTGACCACCAGCGAACCTTCGGTGAGCGCGACGCGGCACAGGCCGCCGGGCACGGTGCGGATATCCTTGCCGCACAGCACGTAGGGGCGCAGGTCCACGTGGCGCGGCGCTATGCCCGATTCCACATACGTGGGCACGGTGGAGAGCGCCAGCGTGGGCTGGGCGATGTAGTTGGCCGGATGCGCGCGCACCCGCTCGCGGAAGGCGTCCACTTCGGCGCGCGTGGCCGAAGGCCCCACCAGCATGCCGTAGCCGCCCGCGCCGTGCACTTCCTTGACCACGAGTTCATGCATATTGGCCAGCACGTGCGACAGGTCTTGCGGCTGCCCGCAGCGCCACGTGGGCACATTGGACAGCAGCGGCTCCTCGCCCAGGTAGAAGCGGATCATGTCGGGCACGTGGAGATAGGTGGACTTGTCGTCCGCGATGCCCGTGCCGATGGCGTTGGCCAGCGTGACGCGCCCCGCGCGGTACACCGACAGCAGGCCCGGCACGCCCAGCGCCGAATCGGCGCGGAAAGACAGCGGATCGAGAAAATCGTCGTCGATGCGGCGGTAGATCACGTCCACCTTGCGCGGGCCTTGCGTGGTGCGCATGTAGACCGTGTTCCGTTCCACGAAGAGATCCTGGCCCTCCACCAGCTCCACGCCCATCTGCTGCGCCAGGAAGGCATGCTCGAAATAGGCGGAGTTGTACATGCCCGGGGTCAGCACCACCACGGTGGGGTCGTCGCCGCCATGCGGCGCCACTTCGCGCAGGTTGTCCAGCAGCAGGTCGGGGTAGTGCGCCACCGGCCCGACCTTGATGCGGCTGAACGCGTCCGGCATGAGCCGCATGGACATCTTGCGGTTCTCCAGCATGTACGACACCCCCGACGGCACCCGCAGGTTGTCCTCCAGCACATAGAACTCGCCCGCGCCCGCGCGCACGATGTCCACGCCCGCGATGTGGCAATAAATGTCCTCGGCCACGTTCACGTCCTGCATTTCCGGGCGGTACTGCGCGTTCAGGAACACCTGCTCGGCCGGCACCACGCCGGCGCGCACGATGTCGTGCTCGTGATAGATGTCATGCAGGAACATGTTCAGTGCGCGCACGCGTTGCTTCAGTCCGGCCTCCAGGCTGCGCCATTCCTCGGCGGGAATGATGCGCGGGATGAGGTCGAAGGGGATCAGGCGCTCGGTGCCCGCCGCGTCGCCGGCCACGGAAAAGGTAATGCCGACCCGCCGGAAGGTGAGGTCCGCCTCCAGCCGGCGCGTGCGCATCGATTCGGCCGACTGCTCCTGGTGCCAGCGCTCGAACGCCTGGTAATGGGAGCGCGCCGCGCCGCCGGGCTCCCGCATCTCGTCATAGGCGGCGGGACGGCCGGTCGTGTGATTCATGGCTCCTCCATAGCGGTTGCGGCGGCCCGCTGGCCGGGGCCGTTTTCCGGCCCTGCGGGGCCGGCATGCACGTAGAACAAGCAACCCGTGTGCCAACTGCGGGCGACGGGGTCCGGAGGGAAATATCCTCCCCATGGCGGGCCGCCGCCATCCTCTTGGCGGATGAGGCGGCCGGCGAGGCGGCCGCGCCGCGCGGGGAGGTGGCGGGAGCCGGCGCTTTGCACCATTATGGTGCAAAGCGCCGGGCGGCGGTGGTGCGCGGCCCGCCCGGCGCGGGGACGCGAATGGCCTGGGGCGGGCGCCGGCCCGCGGGCGTCAGTTCATGCGGAACGATTGCAGCGGCGCGCCCGAGGGGCCCAGCGCGCCCGAAGGCGGCTGCAGCGCCCAGCCGTCTTCGGTGAGAACCGCGTCCAGCGGCTCGTCGTGGGGCGCGGCCTGGTAGCCGGCGTCGAGTTCGCCGCAGCGCCAGGCGACGCCGATGGCGAGGAAGTCGTGCCCCTTGGCCCGCAGCGCGGCCAGGGTGCGGTCGTAGTAGCCTCCGCCATAGCCCAGGCGGTCGCCATGGGCCGTATAGCCCAGCGTGGGCACCAGGATGACGTCGGGCACCAGGTCGGGGCCGGAAACCGGCTCCTGGATGCCGTAGGGGCCGGCGCGCATCTCGGCCTCGGGCGTCCAGGGCAGAAAGGCCAGCGGCGCGTTGCGTTCCCGCACCACGGGCAGCGTCACGGTCATGTGGGCCTCGGCCCATTGAGTCAGCAGCGGGCGTAGGTCCGGCTCATCCGGCATGGGCCAGAAGGCGGCCACAGTGGTGGGAGCCGGCCGGCCGGCGGCCACCGCCGCCTCGCGGGCCAGGTTCAGCCAGGTGTACAGGCGCCCCCGCATGAGCAGCGCGCCGCGGCTGCGCTGGTTTTCGGGCAGCGCGGCGCGTTGCTGGCGCAATCGCGCCCGCAGCCCGACTGCGTTATTCTCTGGCATATTTTTCTGCGTAGTCATGCGGGTGGTGGTCGATGGGGTGGACGGTGAAGTCGGAAACAGGAATGTGCGAAGCAACGCGCCGGGCCGCGTGCCGGACGACGGGCCGCTGCGCCCCGGACTGTCGCGTCCCGGACTGTCGCGCCCCGAAAAGGAAAGCGGCATGACCAGGATCGCGCACTTCCGACGGTATCAGAAATCGCCCCGAAAATCCGGCAGCGTGTCCGCCAGCCCGGCGTCCGGCCGGGGGCTGCGCGCCTGGCTGCCCCTGCTGGCCCTCTTCACGGCGGCCTGCGCGCCGGTGGGCGCGCAGCAGCGCGCGGCCTCGGTCAATGCGCAGCCGCAGGCGGCGGCGCCCCAGCCGGCCATCTCGGTGCCGCCGGCTGTGCTGGCGGGCCTGCCGTCCGAGCCCGATACGCCCGCGCGCGCCGCGGTGGTGGCCGCGCGCGAAGCCATGACCCGCAAGCAGTGGTCGGTGCTGGGCGCCCTGGCGCCCCAGGCCCAGGACGACCCGCTGGGCATGTATCCGGAATACTGGCTGCTGCGCTACCAGCTCTGGACCGTGCCCGCCGGCGAGCGGCCCACCGCGCAGTTGCAGCGCTTCATCAGCAGCAACCCCGACGCCTACCTGGCCGACCGCCTGCGCGGCGACTGGCTGCTGGCCGCCGCCCGCGGCGGCGATTTCGAAACCGTGCGCAAGCTGTCGCCGGTCCGGAACACCAATTCCCAGATCGAGTGCGCCATACTCGACGCGCGCCACATGACCGGGCAGCGCGTCACCGCGCGCGAGGCCATGGAGGTATTCGCGCCGGGCACGGCGTGCTGGGCCCTGTACGACCAGCTCGTGGCCGACCGCGTCCTGGGCTGGGATGAACTGGAGCCGCAATTGCGCGACGCCATCGAGGCCAACAAGACGGCCGATGCGCGCAGGTTCGTGCAATACATGTTCGAGCCCCGCGACCAGAAAACCTACGACCTGCTCATGAAAGACCCGATGAAATGGCTGACGCGGCAGGGCCGCATGCCGGTCGGGCGCAACGAAAAAGAGCTGGTCACCATCGCGCTGGCCCGGCTGGCCCGTTCGGGCTCGGACATCAGCGTGGCCGATTCCTACCTGCGGCGCGAATGGGCCAAGTCGCTTTCCCCGTCCAACCTGGCCTGGGTGCGCGGGCAGTACGCGCTGGCCGCGGCGCTCAACCAGGACAGCCGCGCGGACGACTGGTACCGCGAGGCCGGCCACGTCCGCATGACCGAATACAACGCCGCCTGGAAGGTGCGCGCCGCGCTGCGCCAACCCCGCATCGACTGGAAATGGGTGCTGGCCTCCATCGGCGAGATGCCCGCGTCGCAGCAGGCCGAGCCTTCCTGGGTGTACTGGAAGGCGCGCGGCCTGGCCGCGACCGGCCGCCAGGACCAGGCGCAGGCCGCCTACGCGAGCATCGCCGACCGCTTCGACTTCTACGGCCAGCTCGCCGCGGAAGAGCTGGGCCGGCGCATTACCGTGCCGCCCCGCCCGGCGCCCGTGACCGACGCCGAAATGGCCGAAGCGCGCGCCAACCCGGGGCTGCGGCGCGCGATTTCGCTTTTCCGCCTGGGCTGGCGCGCCGAGGCCGTGCCCGAGTGGAATTTCGCGCTGCGCGGCATGAACGACCGCCAGTTGCTGGCCGCCGCCGAGCTGGCGCGCGCGGAGAACATCTACGACCGCGTCGTCAACACGTCCGACCGCACGGAAAAAGAGTTCGACTTCAGCCAGCGCTTCATCGCGCCGTTCGAGGGGCGCGTCGCGGCCAAGGCCAACGCCATCGCGCTGGACCCCGCCTGGGTCTACGGCCTCATCCGGCAGGAGTCGCGCTTCATCACGGACGCCCGCTCGCACGTGGGCGCCTCCGGCCTGATGCAGCTCATGCCCGCGACCGCCAAATGGGTGGCCAAGAAGATCGGCATGACGGACTTCACGCCGGACAGCGTCAACGATTTCGACACCAACACCATCCTGGGCACCAATTACCTCAACATGGTGCTGCGCGACCTGGACGGCTCGCAGGTGCTGGCCAGCGCGGGCTACAACGCCGGGCCGCGCCGGCCGCAGACCTGGCGCGCCACCTTCACGCATCCGGTGGAGGGCGCCATCTTCGCCGAGACCATCCCCTTCACCGAAACCCGCACCTACGTGAAGAACGTGATGTCCAACGCCGTGTACTACGCCGCCATGTTCAGCGGCCAGCCGCAGTCGCTCAAGGAGCGCCTGGGCCTGATCGTGCCGCCGGGCGCGGGCGTGGAAACCGCCGCCAGGCTGCCATGACCCGCGATCCGGCGGTTCAGGGCCTGGACGTTTACGTGGTGGGCGGCGCGGTGCGCGACGCGCTGCTGGGCCTGCCCGCGGGCGACCGCGACTGGGTGGTGGTGGGCGCCACGCCGCAGGAGATGGCGCGGCGGGGCTTCGTGCCCGTGGGCGGCGACTTTCCCGTCTTCCTGCATCCGGTCACCAAGGAGGAATACGCGCTCGCGCGCACCGAGCGCAAGTCCGGGCGCGGCTACAAGGGCTTCACCTTCTACACCGGCGCGGACGTCTCGCTCGAAGACGATCTGCGCAGGCGCGACCTTACCGTGAACGCCATTGCCCGCACGCCCGAAGGCGAGCTGGTCGATCCGCTGAACGGCGCGGCCGACGTGCGCGCGCGCGTACTGCGTCACGTGGGCGAAGCTTTCGCCGAAGACCCGGTGCGCATCCTGCGGCTGGCGCGCTTCGCCGCCCGTTTCGCCGACTTCCGCGTCGCGCCCGAGACGCTGGAGCTGTGCCGCGATATGGTCCGGGCGGGCGAGGCCGACGCCCTGGTGCCCGAGCGCGTCTGGAAAGAGCTGTCGCGTGGCCTCATGGCCGGGCGGCCGTCCCGCATGCTGGAGGTGCTGGCGCAGTCGGGCGCGCTGGAGCGCGTCATGCCCGAGCTGGAAGGCGCGCAGGCCGTGAGCGCCGACCTGGACCGCGCCGCAGGCCGGAATCTGCCGCTGCCCGGGCGCTATGCGCTGCTGTGCCGCCTGAGCGGCGAGCGCGCGGCGCTGGGCCGCCGCCTGCGCGTGCCGGCCGAATGCAACGACCATGCGCGGCTGCTTCCGGTGCTGCTGCAGGGGCTGGCCGGCAGCGCGGATGCCGCCTCGCGGCTCGCCCTGCTGGAGCAGACCGACGCGCTGCGCAAGCCGGACCGTTTTTTCGAGCTGCTGGACGCGGCCGCCGTGCTCGGCCCGGTGGACGAGCCGGCCTGGCGGCGTCGGGTGCAGGCGGTGCGCGGCGTGGATGCCGGGGCCATCGCGCGCGCCTGCGCCGGCGATACGGCGCGCATCAAGCAGGCCGTGCGCGAGGCGCGGCTCGAGCGCCTAGCCGCCCTGTAGCGGGGCGCCGTCCGGCGCTCAGAGCTTGCCGAGCCGGTCGCCGCGCGCGAAGCCGATGAGCGGTTCGCGGATGCCCTTGCCCACGGCCAGCACCTTGAAGAGTTCGCCCATCTCCGCTTCGGACAGCAGTTTCTGCACCGGCGCCACGGCCTGCGCGTAGCCGCGCGTGTCCGCCGGATCCAGCGCCGCCAGCAGGTCCATCAGCCCCGCATTCATCAGGAAGCGCGCCTGCGACGTATAGCCCAGCACCTGCAGCCCGGCTTCCAGGGCGGCATCGGCCATGGCGGTGAAGTCCACGTGCGCGGTGATGTCCTGCAGGCCGCAGGCGGTGAACGGGTCGCCGTGGGCGTGGTGGCGCAGGTGGCACATCAGCGTGCCGCCGGCGCGCTGGGGATGGTAGTACTCGCTGCGCGGAAATCCGTAGTCCACCAGAATGGCCGCGCCGTTTTCCAGCCAGCCGCCCATGGCGCGCATCCAGGCCTCGGCCTGCAGGTTGATTTCCGACACATAGCCCGGCAGGGGCGGCATGCGCGCGGCCACGGCCTGGGCGAGTTCCGCGGGCGCGGGCCGGTCTTCCCAGACGAACCCGCCGGCGGCGTCCAGCGCCACCCCGCGTTCCAGCACCTGGCCGGACGCGCTCCAGCAAAAAAGGCGCACGGGCATGGCGTCGAGCACTTCGTTGGCCAGCACGCAGCCCGAAAAAGAAGAGGGCAGGGCCTCCAGCCACTGCACGCGCCCGCCATGGGGCGCCAGCCTTTCGGCCTGCCGCTGGCGCAGGTCGGCGGATACTTCCAGGATGAAGTAGCGGGTCTGCGTCAGGCCCAGCCCGTCGAGCTCGTTCAGCACCCCTGCGGCCAGCGCGCCGGTGCCCGCGCCGAATTCCAGCACCGCCTGCGTGCCCGTCTGCTTCAGGATCTGGGCGGCCTGCCGCGCCATCGTGCGCGCGAAGAGCGGCGTAAGCTGGGGCGCGGTGACGAAGTCGCCGCCCGGCAGGCCCGGCGCCTCGGGCGCCTCCGCCAGCTTGACGCTGCCGGCTGCGTAATAGCCCAGGCCGGGCGCATACAGCGCCTCCGCCATCCAGTGGTCGAAGGGCAGCCAGCCCGAGGCGGCCGAAATGGTCTTGCGCAGGTGGGCGGCGGCCCGGGCGCTGTGCTCGAG
>NZ_CALSFU010000015.1 GCF_943737005.1 Achromobacter sp. Marseille-Q4962
CCGGGATGGCCCGCCCCGGGATGGCCCGCCCCCGGGGCGCGTCCGCATCGGGTAGGGTGAGGGGTTACCCCCTCAGCCCTCCCACACCACCGTACGTGCGGGTCGCCGCCTTCGCCATCGACCTGCCATGCCCTCTGCTGACTTCTGGCCGCACATCCCGTCGCCTTGCGACTCCGGCAGTCGGGTTTGACCCCGGCATACGACCAGATCTCCCCGGGTATTGCGCACCCGCCTTCACGCTCATGCCTGGCGGATTTACGGGCCAGCGTTCCGTACAAGTATCGGGCTTTGACGAATTTGGCCGCCTTGCCCCGCTGACACGCCTCATCCGCTTCCTGTTCGTCAGGCCAGCGCTTTGCCATCCAGCTTCCTTCAGACCCCCGGTCACCCGGGTTGCCCTTGCCTTCGGCTAACGCTTCCCCTTGTCGGGCGAGTAGAGGTCTTCCACCTCCAAGTGGGTGCGCCCTGCCGGGCGCACCAAAGAAAACGGCGCCCCGCAGGGCGCCGTGGCGTTCAATCGCAAGCAGGCTTATTCGGCCTGTTCCGACTGGGGCGCGGCTTCGGCGGCGGCTTGCTGCTGCTCGATGCCGCCGATGGCCTTGATGGACAGGCGCAGGCGGCCCTTGTCGTCGGCCTCGATGACCTTGACGCGGACCTGCTGGCCGACCTTGAGCACGTCGTTGATGTTGGCGATGCGGTAGTTGGCGATTTCGGAGATGTGCAACAGGCCGTCGCGGCCGGGCAGCACCTGCACGATGGCGCCGAAGTCCAGCAGGCGCAGGACCGTGCCGTCGTAGACCTGGCCCACTTCCACGTCGGCGGTCAGTTCGACGATGCGGCGTTGGGCCTCCTTGGCCTGCGCTTCGTCGACGCTGGCGATCACGATGGTGCCGTCGTCGGAGATGTCGATCTGCGTGCCGGTTTCCTCGGTGAGCGCGCGGATGGTGGCGCCGCCCTTGCCGATCACGTCGCGGATCTTCTCGGAGTTGATCTTGATGGTCAGCATGCGCGGGGCGAAGGCCGACAGCTCGTTGCGCGAGCCTTCGAGCGCTTCTTTCATCTTGCCCAGGATGTGCAGGCGGCCTTCGCGGGCCTGGGCCAGCGCCACCTGCATGATTTCCTTGGTGATGCCCTGGATCTTGATGTCCATCTGCAGGGCCGTGACGCCGTTCTCGGTGCCCGCGACCTTGAAGTCCATGTCGCCCAGGTGGTCTTCATCGCCCAGGATGTCGGTGAGGACGGCGAACTTGCCGTTCTCGAGGATGAGGCCCATGGCCACGCCAGCCACGTGATCCTTGACCGGCACGCCGGCGTCCATCATGGCCAGCGAGCCGCCGCAGACCGAAGCCATGGACGAGGAGCCGTTGGACTCGGTGATCTCCGACACGAGGCGGATGGTGTACTGGAAGTCTTCGGGCGCCGGCAGCAGCGGCAACAGCGCGCGCTTGGCCAGGCGGCCGTGGCCGATCTCGCGGCGCTTGGGCACGCCGATGCGGCCCGTTTCGCCGGTGGCGAACGGAGGCATGTTGTAGTGCAGCATGAAGCGGTCGCGGTATTCGCCCATGAGCGCGTCGATGATCTGCTCGTCCTGCTTGGTGCCCAGCGTGGCCACCACCAGCGCCTGCGTCTCGCCGCGGGTGAAAAGCGCGCTGCCGTGCGCGCGGGGCAGCACGCCCAGGCGCACGCTGATCGGGCGCACGGTGCGGGTGTCGCGGCCGTCGATGCGCGGCTCGCCGTTCAGGATCTGGCCGCGCACGATGGCCGATTCCAGCGAAAACAGGATGTTGTCGACGGTGACGCCGTCGGGCGCTTCCTGGCCCTTCTCGGCGGCCTGGGCGGCCAGCTTCTCGGCCACTTCGGCGTAGACTTCGCGCAGCTTGGCCGTGCGGGCCTGCTTCTCGCGGATCTGGTAGGCGGCGTTCAGGCCTTCCTGGGCGGCCGCGGTCACGGCGGCGATCAGGGCCTCGTCCTTGGCGGGAGGCTGCCAGTCCCATTCGGGCTTGCCGGCTTCCTTGACCAGGTCGTGGATGGCGTTGATGACGGCCTGCATCTGCTCGTGGCCGAACACCACGCCGCCCAGCATCACGTCTTCAGGCAGCTGGTCGGCTTCGGATTCCACCATCAGCACGGCGTTCTCGGTGCCGGCCACCACCAGATCCAGCTTGGAGGACTTGAGCTGCGTGGCGGTGGGGTTGAGCACGTACTGGCCGTCGACGTAGCCCACGCGGGCGGCGCCGATCGGGCCGTTGAACGGGATGCCGGAAATCGCCAGGGCGGCCGAAGCGCCGATCATGGCGGCGATGTCGGGATCGATCTCGGGATTGACCGACAGTGTGTGGATGACGACCTGGACTTCGTTGTAGAAGTCTTCGGGGAAGAGCGGGCGCAGCGGACGGTCGATGAGGCGGGAAGTCAGCGTTTCCTTCTCGGAGGGCTTGCCTTCGCGCTTGAAGAAACCGCCAGGAATGCGGCCGGCAGCGTAGGTCTTCTCGATGTAGTCGACCGTCAGCGGGAAGAACGTCTGGCCGGGCTTGGCCTTCTTGGCCGCCACCACGGTGGCCAGCACCACGGTGTCTTCGATGGACACCATCACGGCGCCGGAAGCCTGGCGCGCGATTTCGCCGGTTTCCAGTACGACCGTGTGCTGGCCGTACTGGAAGGATTTTGTCACTTTGTTGAACATGACGAGTATTCCTTGCAAATGAAAAACCGTGGCCGCCGCGACATGCGTCGCACCGGCCACGGTTGCGTCATGGGGAGCCAGCCCCGTCGATCACTTGCGCAGACCGAGTTTTTCGATCAGTGCGCGGTACGAATCGGGATTGCGGCCCTTGAGATAGTCGAGCAGCTTGCGGCGGCGGCTGACCATACGCAGCAGACCGCGGCGCGAGTGATGGTCCTTCATGTGTTCCTTGAAGTGACCGGTCAGTTCGTTGATACGGGCGGTGAGCAGAGCCACCTGGACTTCGGGGGAGCCGGTGTCGCCTTGGGCGCGCTGGAATTGCGCGACGATGTCGGCTTTGTTGATGTCAGCTACAGACATTGATGACCTCTTCGGACATGCGTCAGGGCCGAGGCGCCCTGACGTGGTTGAAAAAATGCTCCGGTGAAACCGAAGCTTACGCCTTGCAGAATCAATTCGTTTGATAAAGCCCGGTGATTATAGCCGATTCGATAAAATTGCCCCAACCGGGTGTCTGCCCGTCCTGCGAGCGGCGCCCGCGCCCTGGAGAAAGCCATGCCAACCTGTAATAAAGTTGCACGATACTCCGCGGCCGCCGCCCTGGCCGCCCTGCTGGCGGCCTGCACCAGCATGGAACAACTGCCGCCCGGCACCCCGCTCGCCCAGGTGGAAACCCAATACGGCCGCCCCAACTTCGAGTGCCCGCTGGCCAATGGCGGGCGGCGCGTGATCTGGACGCAGCAACCCCTGGGCCAGTATGCCTGGGGGGCCAACGTGGGGCCGGACGGCCGGGTGGACCGGATCGTGCCGCTGCTGACCGACGAGCATTTCAGGGTGCTGGATACCGGCAACTGGACGCCCGACCGGGTGCGCTGCGAGTTCGGGCCGCCGGCCGAGATCACGGAAGCCGGGCTGGGCGAGAAGCGCGAAGTGGTGTGGTCTTACCGCTACAAGGAAAACAGCGTCTGGAACTCGCTGATGTACGTCTACATGGGCCGCCAGGGCGACCACGTGACGCACCATCATCCCGGACCGGATCCCATGTACGACGACGAGCGCTTTTTCTGGCGCTGAGCCGGGAACCGGCCGTGGGGGGCGGACTGCCCGCCTGCGGTCCCGCCTTCAGGACGAGTGCCCGCGGCGCTCCTGCTGCAGCCGGCGCGCGCGGTTCCAGCGCCACAGCCAGGTGATCCAGCCCGACAGCCCGTACAGCACGAACAGGCCGAACAGCACCACCGGCGGGTCGCTGGACACGAAGACGAACACCGCGACCACCAGCAGAATGCCCCAGAAGGGCACGCTGCGGCCCAGGGCGAAACTCTTGCCGGAGAAGAACGGCGCGTTGGACACCATGGTGATGCCCGCGTACATGGTGAGCGTGAACGCCACCCACGCCATGACGCTGTCGTGGATGGGCAGCTTGTTGTCCACCGCCAGCCACACGAAGCCGGCGACCAGCGCCGCGGCGGCGGGGCTGGGCAGCCCCTGGAAGTAGCGCTTGTCCACCACCGCGATATTGGTGTTGAAGCGGGCCAGGCGCAGCGCGGCCCCCGCCACGTAGACGAACGCGGCCAGCCAGCCCCAGCGGCCCAGGTCGTTGAGGATCCATTCGTACATGACCAGGGCCGGCGCGACGCCGAAGGAGGTCATGTCGGAAAGCGAGTCGTACTGCTCGCCGAAGGCGGACTGCGTATTGGTGAGCCGCGCAACGCGGCCGTCCATGCCGTCGAGCACCATGGCCACGAAAATGGCGATGGCGGCGACCTCGAAGCGATTGTTCATGGCCTGCACCACCGCGTAGAACCCCGCGAACAGCGCAGCGGTGGTGAACGCGTTGGGCAGCAGATAAATGCTTCGGTGGCGATTCTCGGGATCGCGCATTGAGAAATTGGGCATGAATCTCGGTAACTTCAGACAGACAGTCGAAAGATTAACCCATCTGGCCCTGCTTGCGTGCCGAGGCGGCATGCCCGCGGCAGGCATGCCGCGGGCGATGGCGGCAACGGCGCCGCCCGCGGGCGGCGCCGGCGCGCATCAGTTCTTGGACTTGTCCACCAGCTTGTTGGCGGCGATCCAGGGCATCATGGCGCGCAGCTTGCCGCCCACCTGCTCGATCTGCGATTCCGCGTTGATGCGGCGGCGCGAGGTCAGCGTCGGGGCGCCGGCGGCGTTTTCCAGGATGAACTTCTTGGCGTATTCGCCCGTCTGGATGTCCTTCAGGCACTGGCGCATGGCCTTGCGGGTTTCTTCCGTGACGATCTTCGGGCCGGTTTCGTACTCGCCGAACTCGGCGTTGTTCGAGATCGAGTAGTTCATGTTGGCGATGCCGCCTTCGTAGATCAGGTCCACGATCAGCTTGAGCTCGTGCAGGCACTCGAAATAGGCCATTTCGGGCGCGTAGCCGGCTTCCACCAGCGTGTCGAAACCGGCCTTGATGAGCTCGACGGTGCCGCCGCACAGCACGGCCTGTTCGCCGAACAGGTCGGTTTCGGTTTCTTCGCGGAAGTTGGTCTCGATGATGCCGGCGCGGCCGCCGCCGTTGGCGCTGGCGTACGACAGGGCCACGTCGCGCGCGGCGCCGGACTTGTCCTGGTAGACCGCCACCAGGTGCGGCACGCCGCCGCCCTGCTTGTAGGTGTTGCGCACGGTGTGGCCCGGGGCCTTGGGCGCGATCATGATGACATCGATGTCTTCGCGCGGCACGACCTGGCCGTAGTGCACGTTGAAGCCGTGGGCGAACGCCAGGGCGGCGCCGGGCTTGATGTTGGCGTGCACTTCCTTGTTGTAGACGGCGGCGATGTTCTCGTCGGGCAGCAGCATCATGACGATGTCGGCCGACTTGACGGCCTCGGCCACTTCCTTGACTTCCAGGCCGGCGTTGGCGGCCTTGTTCCACGAGGCGCCGCCCTTGCGCAGGCCGACCACGACCTTGACGCCCGAGTCGTTCAGGTTCTGCGCATGGGCGTGGCCCTGCGAGCCGTAGCCGATGATGGCGACGGTCTTGCCCTTGACGAGGGAGAGGTCGCAGTCTTTGTCGTAGAAAACTTTCATGTTGTGCTCCAGATTCCGTAATTCGGTTATTTGATTGATTTCAGGGGTAGGGTGCGGCGGGTCCGGCGCGCCCGGTGGGCGCCGCCGGTCAAATCTTCAGGATCCGTTCGCCGCGCCCGATGCCGGACACGCCGGTGCGCACGGTTTCCAGGATGGCGCTGCGGTCCAGGGCCTCGAGGAAGGCCTGGACCTTTTCCTGCACCCCCGTGAGTTCGATGGTGTAGGACTTGTCGGTAACGTCGATGATGCGGCCGCGGAAGATGTCGGCCATGCGCTTCATTTCCTCGCGCTCCTTGCCGACGGCGCGCACCTTGACGAGCATGAGCTCGCGCTCGATGTGGGCGCCTTCGGTCAGGTCCACCACTTTCACCACGTCCACCAGGCGGTTCAGGTGCTTGGTGATCTGCTCGATGATCTCGTCGGAACCGGTGGTCACGATGGTCATGCGCGACAGCGTGGCGTCCTCGGTGGGCGCGACGGTCAGGGTTTCGATGTTGTAGCCCCGCGCGGAAAACAGGCCGACCACGCGCGACAACGCGCCGGGTTCGTTTTCCAGGAGGACGGAAATCACGTGCTTCATGGGGTGGGCCTCCTCACAGGTCTTCAGAGCCGAGCAGCATTTCGGTCAGCCCGCGGCCGGCCTTCACCATGGGCCACACGTTTTCCGTGCGGTCGGTGATGAAGTCCAGGAAGACCAGGCGGTCCTTGTGCTTCTTGAATGCTTCGCGCAGCGCCGGCTCGACGTCGGCCGGGCGCTCGATGCGCAGCCCCACGTGCCCGTAGGCTTCGGCCAGCCGGACGAAATCGGGCAGCGAATCCATGTACGACTCGGAATAGCGCGAGCCGTAGTCGATCTGTTGCCACTGGCGGACCATGCCCAGGAAGCGGTTGTTGAGGCAGACGATCTTGGGCGTCAGCCGGTACTGGTGGCAGGTCGAGAGCTCCTGGATGTTCATCTGGATGGAAGCCTCGCCCGTGATGACGGCCACGTCCGCGCCCGGATTGGCCATCTGCACGCCCATGGCGTAGGGCAGCCCCACGCCCATGGTGCCAAGGCCGCCGGAATTGATCCAGCGGCGCGGCTTGTCGAACTTGTAGTACTGCGCGGCCCACATCTGGTGCTGGCCCACGTCGGAGGTGACGAAGGCATCGCCGCCCGTGACTTCCCAGAGCTTTTCCACCACGAACTGCGGCTTGATGACCTCGCTGGAGTTGGCGTACTTCAGGCATTCCTTGCCGCGCCAGGCCTCGATCTGCTCCCACCACTTGGCGATGGAGGCCGGCTTGTGCTCGGCCGCGGCGATCTCGTACTGGGCGCTGAGATCGGCCAGCACGTCTTTCACGTTGCCCACGATGGGCACGTCCACGCGCACGCGCTTGGAAATGGAAGACGGGTCGATGTCGATGTGGATGATCTTGCGGGCATTCTGCGCGAAATGCCGGGGATTGCCGATCACCCGGTCGTCGAAGCGCGCGCCGATGGCCAGCAGCACGTCGCAGTGCTGCATGGCCATGTTGGCCTCGTAGGTGCCGTGCATGCCGGGCATGCCCACGAACTGGCCGCTGCTGGCCGGATAGCCGCCCAGGCCCATCAGAGTGCTGGTGCACGGCGCGCCGAGCTGCGAGACGAGCTTGTTCAATTCCGGCGCGGCGTTGGAGAGGATCACGCCGCCGCCGGTGTAGATCATGGGGCGCTCGGCCGACAGCAGCATCTGCACGGCTTTCTTGATCTGCCCCTGGTGCCCCTTGGTGACGGGCGCGTAGGAACGCATCGCGATCTCGCCCTTGGGCGGCGCGTACTTGCACTGCGCCACGGTGACGTCCTTGGGGATGTCCACCAGCACCGGGCCGGGACGGCCGGTGCGCGCGATGTAGAACGCGCGGCGCATGGTCTCGGCCAGGTCTTTCACGTCGCGCACCAGGAAGTTGTGCTTGACGCAGGGACGCGTGATGCCGACGGTGTCGCACTCCTGGAAGGCGTCTTCGCCGATGGCCGCAGTGGGCACCTGCCCGCTGATGATGACCATGGGAATGGAGTCCATGTACGCCGTGGCGATGCCGGTGACGGCGTTGGTCACGCCGGGGCCGCTGGTCACGATGCACACGCCCACCTTTTGCGAGGCGCGCGAATACGCATCGGCGGCATGCACGGCAGCCTGCTCGTGGCGCACCAGGATGTGCTGGAATTTGTCCTGCTTGAAAATCGCGTCGTAGATGTAGAGCACCGCGCCGCCGGGGTAGCCGAAAACGTGTTCCACGCCTTCTTCGGCCAGGCAGCGCACGACGATATCGGCGCCATTGAGTTCCATGTTGTGTTTCCTTTCTGTACCGGCTCTGCAACCCTGGCTGCTGCCCGCCCGGATACGGCGGCAACGGAACCCATGCCGGCTGCGGCAACATGATCCGGCGCTTAGCGGCTCACGGAGCCACGCCACCCGGACACCCTGCCGACCCGACACACGCTCGCCAGAACGCAGTGCTCGCGCCCCTGGGGGACGCTGGAGGTCGAAATGGAAGCCTTGGCAACACACGCTTGTGGCGCGGCCAACGGCAGGTATCGCTGCTGCGGAAAAGGCCGGGAGGTGACCCGGAACCACCGCCTCATCGCGCCGGTTTCGGATAGTCAGCCCGGCGCAGGTGGACGACTTTACCGCGTTGCGTCATCGGGAGCAAATCGGCCGCCGCCGCGCCGCTCGCGGCGGCGCGCGCCCATCCGGCCCTGAATAGCGGCGGCCGGCTTTTGCGCCGCGGCATGCCGTCGCCGGACGCGGGCTGCCGCCCGGCCCCGTCCGGGCCGCCCGCGCGAAAACCGCTGCCGCGCCGGCCGCAAGCCGGCGGCCGGTCTATATACTTGTGCCGTCCCGTCGACGCGAGCCGCCGCTTATGGATTTGCGCATTGCCAGCATTCGCCGCTTCCTCTACAGCCACTATTTCTTCGGAGGAGTGCGCCAGGGCGTCGGCATGCTGCTGCCCGTGCTGGTCGTGGGGGGCCTGCTCGGCCACTACACCACGGGGCTGGTCGCCACCTTCGGCGCCCAGTGCCTGGCCATCATCGACCAGCCGGGCGGGCCGCACCGGCACCGCATCAACGAAATGCTGGGCGGCGCCCTGCTGGGCACCTTCACCGTCATCGTCACCGGGCTGGCCTCCACCTACCCGCTGATGCTGTGGCTGGTGGTCATCGCGCAGTGCTTCGCCTATTCCATGTTCACGGTGTTCGGCAAGCGCGGCGGGCTGATCGGCTTCGCCGGCCTGCTCCTCATGACGCTCACCATGCACTCGCCGCTCGAACCCGACGAGGTGCTGGCCCACGCGGCCGCCACGCTGGGCGGCGCGCTGTTCTACGTGGCGTTCAGCCTGGGCTTCAGCCGCCTGCTGTGGCTGCGCGAAGAGCAGCAGGCCATGTCGGTGGCGCTCTTCGCCACCGCCGACTACGTGGCCGCGCGCGCCGCCTTCTACGACGAAACCACCGATCTGGACGAGTGCTACCGCGACGTGATCCAGCGCCAGTCCGTCATGACGGAAAAGCACCAGGCCGCGCGCGACATGGTGCTGCGCGCGCTGCCGCGCGGCAAGGGCGTGGGCGACCGGCGCCGCGTCATGCTGTGGAACATGTTCGTGGACATGCTCCAGCTGCTGGACACCCTGGTGGCCACGCATACCGACTACGCGGCCCTGCGCCGCACCCTGGCGGGCAACGACTGCCTGATCTTCATGCGCGACGCCCTGGTGAAGATGTCGCTGGAGCTCAACCGCATCGCGCTGGACGTTTCGCGCGGCAGGCAGGTGCAGTACCGCAGCAGCGCCAAGGCGGAACTGCGCGCCATCGAATACGAAATCGAGCAGCTGAGACAGCAGGGGCTGGGCGAGCGCGAGCCGGAAATGCTCGCGCTCATCATCCAGGTGCTGCGCCGGCTGCGCAATTCGGCGCGCATCGTCGACCGGCTGGCCGACCACACGGCGGCCTCGCCCGACGCCAAGCCCACCGACACCCTGCGCATCAACAAGTCGCTCACGCGGTTCATTTCGCGGCAGGAGTTCCGCTTCGGCCTCATCACCAGCAACCTGCGCCTGGACTCGCCGCACTTCCGCTACGCGCTGCGCGTGACGGCGGCGGCGGCCATCGCCATGACGCTGGCCAGCCGCTGGCTGTCGCCCGCCTTCTCGGCGCACAACTACTGGATCATGCTGACCATCATCATCATCATGAAGCCGGGGTTCGCGCTGACCCGCCAGCGCAACGGCTGGCGCCTGATGGGCACCCTCATCGGCTGCCTGTGCGCACTGCTGCTGTTCAACTTCACCGCCCGCCCCGCCGTCCTGTTCGCCGCGCTGCTGGGCGCGTGCATCATGGGCAACAGCCTGGTCCAGCTCAATTACATGGCCAGCGCCATCTTCAACACCCTGTTCGTGGTGCTGGTGTTCCACTTCGTGTCGCCGGGAACCGTCTCGCTCGACGTGATCGGCGAGCGCGCGCTGGACACCCTGCTGGGCTGCGCGCTGGCCCTGGTGTGCAGCTACATCCTGCCGTGGTGGGAAGCGCGCTATCTCAAGCCGCTGGCCGCGGCGGCCACGCGCGCCAATCGCGAGTACCTGCTGGCCGGCCTGCGCTACGTGGAGGCCATGCAGGCGCATGGCGCGCCGGTGGGGCGTTCCGCTGCCGACACGCCCGCCGTCAGCGAAGCCGACATCGCCTGGCGCCTGGCGCGCAAGAACGTGCACATCGCCTTCAGCAACTTCGCCGAGGCGTTCTACCGCATGATGAGCGAGCCCAAGTCGCACCAGGTCAACGTGCCGGAACTGAACAACCTGCTGATCCAGAACCACGTGCTCGCCTCGCAGATCACGGCGGCGATCCCGATCCTGGCCGCCCTGCCCGCCACGCCGGAGCCCGTGGCCCGGGCGCTGGCCGGCATGGCCGAGCAACTGGACGAGAACCAGCCCGACCCCCGCCCCCAGCAGCCCGCCCTCGACACCTCGGGCGAGCTGGCGGCGCTGGCCTATCCGCTCAAGCAGATGCTGAGAGCCGCCCACATGATCCGTCAGGAGCTGATGGCCCTGGACGACCCGCTGCATGCCCGGCCACGCCCGGCCGCCGCCTGACGAGCGCCGGCCCCGCCGGGCTCAGGCCTTGCGGCGGAACACCAGCTTGTCGGGCGACGACGCCCCGGCGTCGTAGGCGTAGCCCTCCAGGTCGAAGCCCTGCAGCCCTTCGGGCCTGGACACCTTGTGCAGGATGGCATAGCGGGCCATGAGGCCGCGCGCGCGCTTGGCGTGGAAGCTGATGACTTTCCAGGCCCCGCTCTTCCAGTCCTGGAACACGCACTGCACCACGCGCGCCTTCAGCGTCTTCAGGTCCACCGACTTGAAATACTCTTCGGACGCCAGATTGACGATCACCGGCGTCTTGTCGCCCTGCAGGCGTTCGTTGAGGTATTCGGCAATGGTGCTGCCCCAGTACTCGTACAGGTTCCTGCCCTTGGGCGTGACCAGCCGCGTGCCCATTTCCAGGCGGTAGGGCTGCATCAGGTCGAGCGGACGCAGCACGCCGTACAGGCCGCTCAGGATGGCGACGTGCTCCTGCGCCCAGTCGAGCTGCCTGGCCGACAGCGTGGAAGCTTCCAGCCCTTCGTATACGTCGCCATTGAAGGCGAGCACGGCAGGGCGGGAGTTTTCCTGGGTGAAGCTGCGCTTCCAGTGCGCGTAGCGCTGCGCGTTGAGTTCGGACAACGCCGGGCTCAGGCTCATGAGCTCGCCGATTTCCTCGGCGGACTTGGTCTTGAGCACCTTGATGAGCGCGGCGGCCTGGTCCACGAACAGGGGCTGGGTATGCGCCTGCACGTGCAGCGGCGAATCGTAGTCCAGCTTCTTGGCGGGAGAGAGCAAAAACAGCATGGGGTTCGTTTCCTTGTCAGCGCGCCGTCCAGCCGCCGTCGACGGAGATGGTGGTGCCGGTAATCTGCGCGGCGGCTTCGGAAGCCAGGAACACGGCCGTGCCGCCCAGTTGTTCCGGCGTCACGAATTGCAGCGACGGCTGTTTTTCGCCCAACAGCTCGCGGGCGGCGGTTTCCTGGTCCACGCCGTTTTGCCCGGCGAGGGCCGTGATCTGTTTCTCGACCAGGGGCGTGCGCACCCAGCCCGGGCAGATAGCGTTGGCGGTAATGCCCTGGCCGGCGGTTTCGAGCGCCGTTACCTTCGTGAAACCCACCACGCCGTGCTTGGCCGCCACATAAGCGGACTTGTTCACCGAGGCAACCAGCCCGTGCGCGGAGGCAATGTTGATGATGCGGCCCCAGCCCTGCTTCTTCATGTGGGGCAGCGCGGCGGCGGTGCCGTGGAACACGGCGGACAGGTTCAGCGCGATGATGGCGTCCCACTTCTCGACGGGAAATTCCTCGATCGGGGCCGTGTGCTGGATGCCGGCATTGTTCACCAGGATGTCGATGCGGCCGAGCTGCTTCACGGCGTTGTCGATGAGGCCGCGCACGGCCTCGCCGCGCGAGAGGTCGGCACCGTCGTACACCACCTTCACCCCGTGCCGGTCCGCCAGCCCGGCGCGCACTTTCTCGATCTCGGCGGCGTCGCCGAATCCGTTGAGCACGATGTCGGCGCCCTGCTGCGCGAAGGCCGTGGCGATGCCCAGGCCGATTCCGCTGGTGGAACCCGTGACGACTGCGACTTTTCCTTTGAGCATGAGAATTCTCCTGTCTGGCGCAAGAAACGGGCATCAGTGTAGCGGGCCCGGGACGGCACAATAATGCCACGACCGCGCGCGCCGGGGTGGCGGGCGGCTCAGGAGGAAGGCGGCCCGCCCTCCTCCTTGCCGGCCGGCGCCCGCGGCGGCGCGGGCAGGTCGGCCATGCCGCCCATGCTCTCCGGCAACCGCTCCAGCAGCTTGATCAGCATGGGCACCACGCCCATCGACACCGCCACCACCATGGAAAGCACGTCGCGCTGCACTTGGTTCACCAGGTGGTTGTCCCAGGCTTCATTGAAAATCGCGAAACTGAACTCGCCGCCCTGCGCCAGCACCATGGCGAACAGCAGCCGGTGATAGCGCGGCAGGCCCAGCAGCCGCGCGAGCCCGTACAGCAGCGCGCCCTTGATGAGCAGCAGTGCGGCCACGCCCACCAGGATGAAGCGCCAGTAGTCTTCCACCACCCGCAGGTTGACCGACATGCCGATCGACAGGAAGAACAGCCCCAGGAGCAGCCCCTTGAACGGCTCGATGGACGCCTCCAGCCGGTCGCGGTAGCGCGATTCCGCCATGAACACGCCCGCCAGAAAGCCGCCCAGGCCCGCCGACAGCCCGGCAAAGTCGAACAACTGGGCGGCCCCCACCACCAGCAGCAGCGCCGCCGCCGTAAATAGCTCGGGCAGCCTGGCCTTGTCGGCCCAGCTCAGCATCTTCAGGCGGTGCCCGACGGCCAGCACCGCCACGGCCACCAGCGCCATGGTGAACGAGGGCGCCGACGTGCCGTCCGAACCCAGCAGCCCCGCCGCCAGCAGCATGGGAATCGCCGCCATGTCCTGGAACAGCAGAATGCCCAGCGCCGACCGCCCCAGCGGCGCCCGGGTCAGGCCGCGCTCGTCCAGCAGCCGCAGCGCCACCGCCGTGGACGACAGCGCCAGCGACAGCCCGCAGATGACCGCGCCCTGCCACGGCATGCCGGCCAGGTGCCGCAGCGCCATCCCCAACGCCACGCCCAGCACCAGCCCGCAGGCCAGCATCTGCATCGCGCCCAGCGCGAACACTTCCATCCGCATCGCCCACAGCCGCCGCGGCGCCAGCTCCAGCCCGATCACGAACAGCATCATCACCACGCCCCACTGGGACACGTTGACGATGGTGTTCACGTCCGTGACGAGCTTCAGGCACGACGGCCCCACCAGCAGGCCGGCCAGCAGGTAGCCGGGTATGGCGCCCAGACCGAGCACCTGTGTCAGGGGCACGCAGATGACGGCGGCAAGCAGGAGAATGAGGATCAGGTCCATGGCGCGTCCCGGCGAAAGGAAGGCACAGCGGAAGAAGAGGCACGAGCGCATTCTGCGGCATGCAGCCGCCGGCGCGAAAGCCGTCCGCGGGCCCCGGCCCCGCCCGGTGTGGCTTTTCCGACAAGCCAGGCCGGGCGCGCGCGAATTCTTTACACGCCTTCCAAAATTGCTGTATAGTTACTGGCTTAGCTGCTTTGCGTGCGCAGGCTCACCGACCAAGAGCCTGACCGCGGAAACGGCTTCGGGATTTGCGCCGCTGTTTCTCTTGCAAGGTACAAGAGCAAGGTACAAGGCGCGCTTGCCGGATCCGCCATGCCGCCCGCAAAATCCAGCCACGGAGAGGTGGCAGAGTGGTCGAATGTACCTGACTCGAAATCAGGCGTACGGTTTCCCCGTACCGTGGGTTCGAATCCCACCCTCTCCGCCAGTTGCACGTCCAACGGCGTCCGGCCGAATCCAGAAAACCCGCACCAGCCAAGGCTCTGCGGGTTTTTTCTTGCCCGATGCGCCCCCCATCCCTTGCCCTCCCACTCAAGAGAGCCAGGCATCCGAGCCCACTGAGCAGCATGCCTTTCTGGCCGCGCTCAAAACGCTGTTGCGCCCGGCGCACTCCCCGGCGCGGCCTGGACGGCGGGCTTGGCCTGCGTGTCCACCTGGAGCCGGAAGACGTCGGGCCGCGCGTAGTGGCCCGACACGTCGAAATCGTATTTGCCGCGCAGGATCTGGTTCGGATCGATGTCGGCGTAGAGGATAGTCTCGCCGGCATAGTCGGGCCCGGCCAGGATCTGGCCCAGCGGGTCGATGATGGCGCTGCCGCCGCGCATCAGCACGGTTTCCGGCGCGTCGCCGAGGGCGCATTCGAAATCCTCGGGATAGGCGTCGCGGCGCAGGTGCTGGCATGCCGTGAGCACGTAGCAGCGGCCTTCGAGCGCGATGTGGCGCATGCTGGGGATCCAGGTGTCGCGGTCGTCGGCGGTGGGCGCGCAATACAGCGCGACGCCCTGGCTGTACATGTACATGCGCAGCATGGGCATGTAGTTTTCCCAGCAGATGACGGCGCCGATGCGGCCGTAGGGCGTGTCGATGACGGGCAGGGTGGAGCCGTCGCCGAAGCCCCAGATCAGCCGCTCGCCCGCGGTGGGCATGAGCTTGCGGTGCTTGCCCGCCAGGCCGCGGTGTCCGTTGAAATACAGCGCGGTGCAGTACAGGGTGCCGCCATCGGCCTCGATGCAGCCCAGCACCACGACGCTGTCGGTGTCGATGGCGGCCTGGGCGATGATCGCGACTTCGTCGCCGTCCAGGCGGACGGCCTGGCGGTGATAACTGGCGTAAGCGTCCCGCCCTTCGGGCTTGCGCATGCCGATGGGCGCGCCGAAGGTGTTGCCCTTGGGATAGCCGCCCAGGAAGGCTTCCGGAAACACCAGCACTTTCGCGCCCTGCCCGGCGGCCTCGTGGATCAGCGCGGCCGCCTTGCGCGCGCACGCGATGCTGTCGGTGGGAATCGAGGCCGCCTGGATGACGGCCGCCTTGAACGTCTGCGGCATGGTTGTCTCGCTCCTGAGGGTCCATGTTGGAGATTCCGGCCGATGGCCTGGACCATGCATGGCGCCACCGGACCGTGCTCCATGGTAACAACGGCCGCGGCGGGAGGAGAATGAAGAACGGCGGCGGCTGCCGCGTCAGGCCGCCTGCGCCCGGGCCGGACGGACCGCCCCCGCGCCATGCCGGCGGTAGAAGCGGATGAAGTCGCCGGCCTCCATGGGCTTGCCGAACAGCCAGCCCTGGCCCAGGTCGACGTCGCGGGCCTTGAGGTAGTCGGCCTGCTCCTGATGCTCGATGCCTTCGGCGACGATTTTCAGGCGCAGGGACTTGGCCATTTCGATGACGTGGTCGGTGACGTTGTGGGTGGCGGAGTCGGTGCCGATGGTGTCGACGAAGGATTTGTCGATCTTCAGCGCGTCCAGCGGCAGGCGCTGCAGGTACGAGAGGCTGGAATAGCCGGTGCCGAAGTCGTCGATGGCGATGATGTGGCCGAGCTCCCGGGCCTCCATGATCGTGGCGCGCGCCCGCTCCACGTCGAGAAAGCCGGCCTCGGTGGCTTCCAGCCATATCTGTTGCGGCGCGATGCCGGTGTCGCGCAGCATTTCGTGCAGGGCATGCAGGGAGCCGAGGTCTTTCATGTCGCCCGCGCTCAGGTTGATGGCGATGTGCGCGTTGCGGTCGCGGGCCAGCAGATCGCCCATGTCGCGGATGGCCAGGCGGAACACCTCGCGCGTGATGTCGGTAATGAGGCCATGGGCCTCGGCCACGGGGATGAACTGGTCGGGCCGCAGCAAGGCGCGGCCCGGGCGCGCCCAGCGCACCAGGGCTTCCGCGCCGACGCACGTGCCGGCGCGCAGGTCCATGATGGGCTGGTAATGCAGGACGAATTCGCGGCGGCGAATGGCGATGGCCAGCTCTCCCCGCAGCGACAGGCGCCAGCACGAAAGCCAGACGACGAGCGCGATCAGGACGGCCGAGGCGACGGCGCCCAGGGGCAGCCACAGCCAGTGTTCGCGGCGCAACGCGGCCAGAGCCTCGCTCTGCGGTTCGAGCATGACCACGGCCAGGTCGCTGCTGCGCGCGACCGAGGTCAGGTAGTCTTCCTCCAGCCGCAGCGTGCCTCCGCCCAGGGCCTGGGCCACCAGCACCAGATCGGGATTGGCCACCGAACCCAGCAGGCCCACGCCCGGCAACACCAGCGCGAGCTGCACGCCGTCGGGCAGCACCACGTCGGTGAAGCGGCCCGGTTCGATCAGGGCGCTGTAGGCGCCGTCGCGCACGGCCACCATGCGCAGCGCGGCGCTGACCACCGGCACGGCGTCGAGCTTGAGGCTGGCGCCGCTGGACAGCTTGAGGTCGGGCGGCGCCAGCGACGTCTGCGCATCGGGCACGCCCCAGGTGGTGCATCGCACCAGGCCGCCCTCGACGTATGCGATCTCGTCGATGGCGCGGTCGCGCAGCGCCAGGGTCTGCATGTGCCGCACGTGCTGCCGGCTGCAAGGCTCCAGCGCGAGAGCGTTGAGCCCGCGCAGCGCGGCCGCCGTATTGTCCAGCACGCCTTGCGCGTGGGCGCGCACGCGCTCGGCCTGGTTATCGAGGTGATGCTGCTCCTGGGCGACGGCGCGGCTCCAGGACATGTGCAGGACAAAGCCGATGGGGAGCGGGGCTCCCGCGGCGGCCAGGATTACGGTTATTCCGATTACATACTTGCGCGTCATCGACGCTCGTCCCCAGGATTTTCGCAGCGACGGCGAAAGTCATACCTTTTTACACTTTTTCATGCGTCCGAGTAAGGCAATTTTGCCGCCTCGCGCATCCTGGAAAACCAGGGAAATACCGGATGGCGCGGCGTCCCGGCGTTGCGGCCCGGCCGACGGCAGTCCGGGGGCAGGCTCCATGTCCTGGTTTTTTATTTCATTCATGGTTCTTTTTGCTGGGCCATGCGTCGGCCTACGCTGCAAGCCTCTCGGTTTTGATCGGTGACCTGTCATGCAAGAAAGAATTTTCCTCGCCGGCGCCACCGGCGCCATCGGCACGGCGCTCATCCCGCTGCTTCGCGCGGCCGGCTACGAGGTATACGGCAGCACCCGGCATGCGGACCGGGCCGCCCGGCTGGAAACGGCAGGCGTGCACCCGGTGGTGGTGGATGTGTTCGACGCCGAGGCGCTTGCCGTCGCGCTGATGCGCATCCGCCCGGCCAGCATCATGCACCAGTTGACGGATCTGGCCACGCTGCACGACCCCGCCCGGGCCGCCGAGACGGCGCGCCGCAACGCGCGCATCCGTGAAACCGGCACGCGCAACCTGGTCCATGCGGCGAGCCAGGCGGGCGCCGTTGGCATGGTGGCGCAAAGCATCAACTGGATCTATGCGCCCGATGCGCCGCGCCCCTGCGACGAAACGGCCCCGCTGGACCTGAATGCCACGGGCGACCGGCGGGTCAGCGTGCTGGGCGCGGCGGCGCTGGAGCGGCAGGTGCTGCAGGCGCCCGGCCTGCGCGGCACGGTGCTGCGCTACGGACGGCTGTATGGGCCGGGCACCGGCGTCAAGGCGCGGCCCGTGTCCAACGGGCTGCACGTGAACGAAGCGGCCAGGGCCGCGCTTGCCGCGCTGCGGTATACGGGCGGCGGCGTCTTCAACATTGCCGAGGACGAAGTAGAAGTCAGTTGCGCCCGCGCGCATGCGATGCTGGGCTGGCGCCCCGCCGGAGCGGCGCCTGCCGGCGCAGGCTGACCCCGCCGCCCGCGGCAGCTGGGACGGAGTCCGGTCGCGGCGTCCGGTCGCGGCGTCCGGTCGCGGCGTCCGGTCGCGGATCAGGCCGGCGCGTCGCGGCCGTCGCGGGCGACCACGTTGCCGCCTGCGATGACCAGGCGGCGCGGGGCGCGGCGCGCCACGGCTTCCGCCACACAGGAGGCATCCACCAGCACGAGGTCCGCCCGCGCTCCGGGCTCCAGGCCGTAATCGGCGAAACCGCAGGCGCGCGCGGCCGCCGCGCTCACGCAGTCGAAGGCCCACAGGATCTCCTCGTCGCGCCGCAGATCGTTGCGCAGCCCGATCAGCATGGCCCGCGCCAGCATGTCGGGCTCGCCGTAGGGCGTCCAGGTATCGCGGATGCCGTCGTTGCCGCCGAACAGCGTCACCCCCGCCTGCCGACAGGCGCGCAGGGCTGGCACGGGGCGCGACGGCGGCGCGGTGGTCAGCAGGGCCACGTCGAGCCCGGCCAGGCGGCCCAGCAGGCCGTGCAGGCGCCGCTCGTCCACAGCGCCCAGGCAGAATGCGTGGCTCACTACCGCCCTGCCCTGCATGCCCAGCGCCTGGACCCGGTCCAGGATCAGCTCCAGCGTGAACGCGCCCAGCTCGCCGGGCTCGTGCAGGTGGATGTCCACCGGCTTGCCGTGCCGGTCGGCCAGGCCGAACAGCGTATCGAGCGAGCGGACGGGATCGCGGTCGATGGCGCTGGGATCGAGCCCGCCCAGCACGTCGGCGCCGGCGGCCAGCGCCGTATCGAGCAGCTCGGCCGTGCCCGGCCGGACGAGCAGGCCGGATTGGGGAAAAGCGACGAGCTGGATGTCCACGCGCCCGGCCAGTTCCTCGCGCACGGCCAGCAGCCCTTCAAGGTGCCGCAGGCCCGCATCGGTGTCGATGTCGACGTGGCTGCGGATGCGGGTGACGCCGTTGCGCAGGAAGGCCAGCGCCAGCGCCCGCGCATGCGCGCCGGCGTCGTGCCCGGTGCGGGCGCGCCACGCGCGTTCGTTGTCGATGCGGTCGGCCAGCGCGGGGCCGACGTCGTTCACGTACCAGGGCGAGCCCCAGGTCGTCTTGTCCAGATGGGTATGGCCTTCGACCAAGCCGGGCAGCAGCAACGCCCCCGCACCGTCCTCGACCCGCAGCGGGCCGGTTGCGGGCAGGCCCGCGCCCAGCGCCGCGATGCGGCCGTCGCGCACGAGCACGTCCACCGCGCTCCCGCCCAGCGGGCGCACATTGCGAAGCAGCAAGCCGCTCGCTGGACGACCTTCGCGCCGCGCACGGCGGTATTCGCCCCTGGAGCTGTCCGGCAACGTCATGCCGAGGTCAGACCTTGGGAGGTTCGATCCAGAAGAAACGCTCGCCCTGGCGGATCATGTCCGCCACCCCTTCGGGAGCCAGGCGGTAATCGGTGCCCATGAGCGTGGCCCCGCCGTCTTCATGAATGTGAATGACGGCCAGCGGGTCGTTGGCCATGGTGTACCAGTAGTACCCGGGTTTGAGATCGTGCGGTGAAGTCGTAGTCATTCGTCGAGTATACAAACAACGCGCCGCCCGGCGCGGGGCCCGCGCCCGGGGGCGCAGCAAAAATAACGCGGAGACTGACACGATGCTTATGACGCGTCATACTCTGCGTTCCGCCAGGCCCAGACACGCGTACGCGGCGCGTCCGGCGAAACGCATAGCGGATATGCTCGCGCTGCGTTATCGACGAGAGGGGGGTGACGTTCCAATGAAGAGGCAGGCACTTCAGTTCAGCGAACCGCTCAAACAGGCGATATTGGACGGGCACAAAGTGCAGGCCCGCCGCATCGTCAAGCCGCAGCCGTCCAAGCCGACGACGGCCTGGTTCGCCGATGCCTCCGATTCGAGCCGCTGGATCGCCATGGGGCCTGCCGACGGCTGCGCCGAACTGCGCCGCACCTCCAACTGGATCACCTGCCCTTTCGGCAAGACAGGCCAGAGCATCGAGCTCGAGGACGAAAACGGCGTGCGCTTTGCCACGGCGGTGGTGGTGGGGGTCCGCATCCAGCGCCTGCAGCAGCTTACCGAGGCGGACGCGCGCGCCGAAGGCACGCAGGCCATCTACCAAAGCAGCGCCCTGCTGCCGGGCGTGCCCCTGCTGACGGCCTTTGCCATCAACTGGTGCGAGCGCTATGGCGCGCATGCCTGGGCCGCCAATCCCTGGGTCTGGGTGGTGGAATTCCGGCGCCAGCATCCCGGCACGGCCCCTGATTTCTGAAGATGCGGTTTTCCCGCCGGCGTTGGTTACCAGATGAAACTTCGCCGTCGAGGCCGGGCCCGAACCGCCGGATTTCAGTTGATTTCAAACCGGGGGTTTCCAGAGTGACGGACACCTGACGCAATGCAGCAAGCTGCCGGGATTCATTCGGGGGACGGTTGCGGATTGTCGCCATTGGGCCCGGGGCGCTTACGATCGGCGGGCGTGAAAACCGCGAAAATACGCCCATCGATACTCAACTTTGCTGCGTCAGCAGCAGGCAGGTGCAAGATGAAGAAGTGGCTGATAGCCGGCGCGGGCGCCGCGGCCATGCTGATTTCGGGGGTTGCGTCCGCCCGGGTGGACGTGGGCATCTCGATCGGCGTGCCGGGAATCGTGTATCCCGCGCCCGTCTACGTGGCGCCGCCTCCGCCGGTCGTCGTTGCCCCGCCGCCGCCCGTTTACTACCGGCCGGCGCCGGTTTATGTGGCGCCGCCGGTCGTGTACCCCGCGCCGGTATATTACGGCGGACGCCCCCACTGGCATGGCCACCGCCCTCCGCACGGGCATGGCCGGGGCTGGGGCCCTCCGCCTCCGGGATACCGCGGCGGTCCGCACCGGCACTGAACCGGCGCTCGTTAATACATTAACCAGCATGCCCGGATACCGCCTGGCATACCGCATCCGCCGATTATGCGATGGGCGTGCGTCCGACCTTGTCGGCGGTTTCGGCCGCAGGCTTGCGCAGGGTTTTGGGGGCCTTGCCGTCCACGGCAAGGCGGGGGGGTTCCTGGATCAGGTCGATCCAGCGGCGCGGCGTGCTCGACGCGCGCCACCAGCCATTATGCGGACGCATGGGCAAACTCCGGTTCACCGTTGAAACGAACCCCGTTGATGCCATGGAAAAGCTGCTCGCTCTCGCGCTGCGCCTCGTCCAGGCTGGCAAAGGGGCGCTGGCCGGGTACGGTCCAGCATTTTTCCGGCGCGTTCATGCCGACGCGGCGGGTCCATATTTGCACGCGATATCCCTGGCCGTCTTCGCGGGCCACGGTGCATCTCACGCGAAAATCTCCGATCATTCTTGAAGTCATGGACAAACTCCTTGTTATATAAGCTGAATGAAGCGTGTCGAACACATTGGTATTGTGCCGCAACTATCCGGCCCCACTTCCCGGATTACACACTTTCTAACATCAGAATCAGGGCTTTTACGCAAAATCAGATTAACTGCCAAACGCGACAGAAATATGGCTAATGATAAAAAAAAAGCGGAACCCGAGGGTTCCGCTTTTTTATCGTCCATAAGGCCGATGGACAAACGGGCCGGTTCAGGGCTTGAGCACCTCGACCCCGCCCATGTAGGGCCGCAGCGCCTGCGGGACGCGCACGCTGCCGTCGGCCTGCTGGTGGTTTTCGAGCACCGCGACCAGCGCCCGGCCCACGGCCAGGCCGGAGCCGTTCAGGGTGTGCACGAACTCCGGCTTGCCCTGCGCGTTGCGGAAACGCGCCTGCATGCGGCGGGCCTGGAAGGTTTCGCAATTCGACACCGAGGAAATCTCGCGCCAGGTATTCTGCGCCGGCAGCCAGACCTCCAGGTCGTAGGTCTTGGCCGAGCCGAAACCCATGTCGCCGGTGCACAGCAGCACCACGCGATACGGCAGTTCCAACAACTGCAGCACACGCTCGGCGTGGCCCACCATTTCTTCCAGCGCCTCGTAAGAGCGCTCGGGGTGCGTGACCTGCACCATTTCCACCTTGTCGAACTGGTGCTGGCGGATCATGCCGCGCGTATCGCGCCCGCCGCTGCCGGCCTCGGAGCGGAAGCAGGGCGTGTGGGCGGTGAGCTTCATGGGCAGCGCCTCGGCCGGAAGTATGGCGTCGCGCGCCACGCTGGTCAGCGTGATCTCGGAGGTGGAGATGAGGTACTGGTCTTCGCGCACATAGGCCTTGCCGTGTTCGTCGACCTTGGGGTCGTCGTCGCCGCCGCCCTTGGACACGGCGAACATGTCGTCCTTGAACTTGGGCAGCTGGCCCGTGCCGTACAGCGTCGAGGCGTTGACGATATAGGGCGTGTAGCACTCGGTGTAGCCGTGCGTGCCCGTCTGCAGGTCGAGCATGAATTGCGCCAGCGCGCGATGCAGGCGCGCGACGGGGCCGCGCATGAACGAGAAGCGCGCGCCCGAGAGCTTGGCCGCGGTGTCGAAATCCAGGCCCAGCGGTTCGCCCAGGGCGACATGATCGCGTGGCTCGAACCCCAGCGGCGGCGGATTGCCGTCGGGGCCGGCCTCGGCGGGCAGCCAGCGGCGCACCTCGACGTTGTCGTCGGCCGATTCGCCCACCGGCACGCTGGCGTGCGGCAGGTTGGGCACCGACATGAGCAGTTCGGCCAGCGGCTGCTGCAGCGCGGCCAGCTCGTCCTCGAGCTGCTTCAGGCGCACCGGCACGGCTTGCGACTCGGCCATGACGGCGCTGGCGTCCTCGCCCTTGGCCTTGAGCTGTCCGATCTGCTTGGCCAGCGCGTTGCGCCGGGCTTGCAGGGACTCGGTTTCGGTCTGGACGGCCTTGCGGCGGGACTCCAGGTCGTTGAACCGTTCCGTGTCGAAGGACACGCCGCGGGTCTTGAGGCGGTCGACGACGGTTTGCAGGTCTTTGCGCAGCAGTATCGGGTCTAGCATGGTGATGTCGGTGAGGTTGCGGAAAGCAACGGGCGCGGCCCGTTACCGTTTCCTGGCGCGTTCCTGGGCGTCCAGTTCGCGCAGGAAGGCCAGCTTTTGCTGGATTTTAGCCTCCAGGCCGCGATCGGTCGGGCGATAGAAGGAAGGGTTCATGCCATCCGGGAAATACCGCTCGCCGGCGGCGTAGCCGTGCGGCTCGTCGTGCGCGTAGCGGTAGGCCTTGCCGTGGCCCAGCTGTTTCATGAGCTTGGTGGGGGCGTTGCGCAGGTGGATGGGCACCGGCGCGCTGCCATGCTCGGCGGCAAACTTGCGGGCGGCGTTGTAGGCGTTGTAGACGGCGTTCGACTTGGCGGCGCAGGCCAGGTAGACCACCGCCTGGGCCAGCGCCAGCTCGCCTTCGGGCGAACCCAGGCGTTCGTAGATGTCGGCGCCGTTGAGGGCCAGCTCGGTGGCGCGCGGGTCGGCCAGACCGATGTCTTCGATCGCCATGCGCACCACGCGGCGCGCCAGGTACCTGGGATCGGCGCCTCCGTCCAGCATGCGGCAGAACCAGTAAAGCGCCGCGTCCGGGTCGGAGCCGCGCACGGATTTGTGCAGGGCGCTGATCTGGTCGTAGAACGCGTCGCCGCCCTTGTCGAAGCGGCGCAGGTTCTGCGACAGCGAGGTTTCGAGCCAGGCGGCGTCCACGGTGCCGCGGCCCGCGGCCTGCGCCGATTCGGCCACCACCTCCACCGCGCTGATGAGGCGGCGCGCATCGCCGTCGGCCCACGCGGCCAATTGCTCGCGGGCCTGCTCGTCCATGCTGATGCGCGCGCCCTCTTCGGCGTCTTCGTTGAGGGCCTGCAAAGCGCGGTCCACCAGTTGCAGCAGTTCTTCCTGCGTGAGCGATTGCAGCACGTACACGCGCGCGCGCGACAGCAGGGCGGAATTGACCTCGAACGAGGGGTTCTCGGTGGTGGCGCCGATGAAGGTGAACAGCCCGCTCTCGACATAGGGCAGGAAGGCGTCCTGCTGCGACTTGTTGAAGCGATGCACCTCGTCCACGAACAGAATGGTGCGGCGGCCCTGCCCCTGCGCCACCTGCGCGGTGACGACCGCGTCGCGGATGTCTTTCACCCCGCCCAGCACGGCCGAGATGGCGATGAACTGGGCGTCGAAGCCGTCGGCCATCAGCCGGGCGAGCGTGGTCTTGCCCACGCCCGGCGGCCCCCAGAAAATCATGGAGTGCGGACGGCCGGACTCGAAGGCCACGCGCAGGGGCTTGTCCGGGCCCAGCAGGTGCGACTGGCCCACCACGTCGGAAAGCGTGCGCGGCCGCAGGCGCTCGGCCAGCGGCACATAGGGCCGGTGCTTGGGGTCGGCCGCAAAGAGATCGTTGCTCATTGACAGCAGATGGGGGGAAAAGGCGGGAAATTCAAGCCGCTATTACACCATGGGCGGCGTCCCGGCCGCCGGCGGTCAGGCCAGCTCCGGCGGGCCGAACCGTCGGTTGGCCAGCGCGGGCAGCACCTTGCGGGCATGGTCCAGGCGCTGCCTGTCGATGTCGGCCAGCAGCAGCACGGGCGCTTCGCCGGCCCGCGCCGTGACCACGCCCAGCGGATCCACCACCATGCTGCAGCCAATGTTGCGTTCGCCGCATTCTCCCGTGGCCACCACGTAGCAGGTGTTTTCCAGGGCCCGCGCCGTGACCAGCACTTCCCAGTGGTGCTCCTTGAGCGCGCCCCGCACCCAGGCGGAGGGCAGCACCAGCACGTCGGCCCCGTCCAGGGCCAGGCGGCGGGCCAACTCGGGAAAGCGCACGTCGTAGCAGGTCATGAGGCCGACCTTGAAGCCGTCCACCTCCACCAGCGGCGGGATCTCGTCGCCGGCGGTGACGTTGGCGGATTCCTTCATGTTGAAGGCGTCGTACAGGTGCAGCTTGCGGTAGCGCGACAGGATCCGCCCATCGCGCAGCGTGACGAGGGTGTTCCAGACCCGACTCTCGCCGGTGGGCACGTGCACGCAGAACATGGTGGTGAGCGACGGCGTCGCGCGGCTGGCCTCCAGCAAGCGGGTCACGAAGGGGCCGTCCAGGGGCTGCGCGGCTTTCAGCACGATCTGCGGATCGGTGATATCGCGCGCCAGCACGCCTTCGGGCAGCACCAGCAGCCCCGCGCCCGCGGCGGCGGCGCGCGCCATGAGGTCTGCGCAGACCTGCGCGTTTTCTTCCCAGACTCGGCTGACGGCGAACTGGCCCAGGGCGACTTTCAGCATGGCGGTTCCTCGTAGAAGCATGCGCGGGCGGCGCCCCGCGTCGATGCGGCTATTGTCGCGCGATCGGCGGGGTCTGTGCGCCCCGGGGGCCATGCGGACGCTGGAAGAAGCCGCGCACAGGTCCTAGGGGTTAGTCCCAACTGCTGTCTGTAAATTATTTTCAAGATAATCTCCAACATCAGCGTCTGATTAAATAATTTTTCAAGACACGCCGAGGCAGACATGACAAAGGGCGCCCCTTCCACTCCCGCTGTACCGCTGGATCCCGACGGCAAGGGCCTGGGCCCGTTTCCGCCCGCCTGTACCACGGCCGGGGCGGCCGGCCTCGGCTGGAATCTCCTGGCCGAGGACGTCAGCCTGCCCGTGGCCGTGCTGTACGAAAGCCGCGTGCGCCACAATCTCGCGTGGATGCAGCGGTTCATGGAAGCCTACCGCGTCAAGCTCGCGCCGCACGGCAAGACCACCATGAGCCCGACGCTCTTCCAGCGCCAGATCGACGCGGGAGCCTGGGGCATCACGCTGGCCACGGCCCCGCAGACCCAGGCCGCCTACCGCCACGGCATCCGCCGCGTAATCATGGCCAACCAACTGGTGGGCAAGGCCAACATGGCCATCATCGCGCAGTTGCTGCGCGACCCCTCGTTCACCTACTTCTGCATCGTCGACTCCGCGACCAACGCGGCGCAGCTGGGCCGCTATTTCGGCGACCAGGGGCTGACCCTGCCCGTGCTGATCGAGCTCGGCCCGCCAGGCGGGCGCACCGGCGTGCGCGAGCCGGCGCAACTGCGCGAGGTGGCCGCGGAAATCGCGCGCTGGCCCGCCCTGGCCCTGGCGGGCGTCGAAGTCTACGAGGGCGTGCTGCAAGAAGAACCGGACATCCGCGCCTTCCTGCGGCGCGCCGCCGACGCCCTGCGCGAACTGGCCGCCGCCGGGCGGCTGCGCCGCAATGGTCCGGCGCTGATCTCCGGGGCGGGCTCGGCGTGGTTCGACGTGGTGGCCGAAGAATTCTCGCAGATCGACATCGGCGCCCCGCTGGACGTGGTGCTGCGCCCGGGCTGCTATCTGTCGCACGACGTGGGCATCTACCGCAGCGCCGCCGAGCGCATCCAGGCCCGGAACCCGGTGGCCCGCGGCATGGCGCCCGGCCTGCTGCCGGCGCTCCAGGTATGGGCCTACGTGCAGTCGATGCCCGAGCCCGGCCGCGCCATCGTGGCGCTGGGCAAGCGCGACGCGGCCTTCGACGCCGGCCTGCCCGAACCCGCGCGGCATTACCGGCCCGGCGCGCCGGCCGGCGCCCGGCCTCTGCCCGCCCCCCCGCAATGGAAGCTCACCGCCATGATGGACCAGCATGCCTTCATGCAGGTCGGGCCCGGCGACGACATCGCGGTGGGCGACATGATCGCATTCGACATTTCCCATCCCTGCCTCACCTTCGACAAATGGCGGCAGGTGCTGCTGGTGGACGACGACTACCGCGTCACGGGCGTGGCGCCCACCTATTTCTGACCCGCGTTACGTATCTCATCGCTGTTCCCCACCCATAGCCTGGAGAGAGCATCATGAACTTGCGCACCATCCGGCGCGGCGGGCTGAAGCGCCTGCTGCTGGCCGGCGCCGTCGGCCTGGCCGCCCTGTCGGTTTCCGCCCTGAGCGCGCAGCCCGTCAAGGGAGGCGCCATCACGGTCGCCACCATCGGCGAGCCGCCGACACTGGACCCCATGATCAGCACGGCGGACCTCGTCAGCATCCTCACGCAGCATGTCTTCGAAACCCTCTATACCTTCGATGCCAAGTGGAACCTGACGCCGCTGCTGGCGGAGAAGCTGCCCGAGATCAGCCCGGACGGGCTGGTCTACACCATCGCGCTGCGCCAAGGCATCAAGTTCCACGACGGCTCCGACATGGACGCCTCGGACGTGCTGGCCTCGCTCGAGCGCTGGACCGCAGCGGCCTCGCGCGGCAAGATGGCCAGCCGCGTCATCGCGGGCATCGACGCGCCGGATGCGCGCACGGTGCGCATCACGCTCAAGCAGCCCTATGCGCCGCTTACCGCGCTGTTGGCCATGACCAATAGCGCGGCGGTCATCCTGCCCAAGGAGAAGATCGAGCCCGTGCTGAAAGAGTTCGTGGGCACGGGGCCCTACCAGCTCAAGGCGCGCGTGCCCGACCAGTACATCCAGCTCACGCGCTTCGACGGCTACAGGCAGCGGGCCGGCGAGCCCGACGGCTACGGCGGCGCGCGCAAGCAGTACGCGGACGAGATCCGCTTCGTGCCGGTGGCCAACGCCAACACGCGGGCGGAAGCCGCCGCGGCCGGCCAGTTCGACTACGTGGACTCGCTGCCGGTGGAAGCCATGGGCAAGCTCGAAGGCAGCCGGTCCGAGGCCGTGCTGCTCAAGCCCTTCGGCTGGCCGCGGCTGGTGCTCAACACCAAGGCGGGCATCATGTCCAACCTGGCGGCGCGGCGCGCCGTGCAGCTCGCGCTCAACGAAGAAGACATGCTGTACGCCGCCTTCGGCAACAAGGACTTCTACAAGCTCAACGGCGACCTCTACCCCGAGGGCTATCCCTGGGCTACGTCGCTGGGCGGCAAGGTCTATAACCAGGGCGATGCGGCGGGCGCGAAGAAGCTGCTGGACGAGGCCGGCATCAAGGACCGCAAGATCCGCATCCTGACCAGCCAGCAATACGAGTTCCACTACAAGATGGCGCTGGTGGCGGCCGAATACCTCAAGGCGGCCGGCTTCACCGTGGACATGCAGGTCGTGGACTGGGCCACGCTCACGCAGCGCCGGCAGAATCCGGCCGTGTGGGACATCTTCATCACCCACAGCGTATTCCTGCCCGAGCCGGCGCTCATCGACTTCCCGTCCAGGGACGCCCCGGGCTGGTGGGACACGCCGCGCCGCGCGCAGGTCATGGACGCCTTCAACCAGGCCCGCACGCAGGAAGAGCGCGTCAAGCGCTGGGCCGACGTGCAGCAGGCCGTGTACGACGAGGTGCCCTTCGTGAAAGTGGGCGACTTCAACGCGCTGGCCGCCCGCTCGCCCGCGCTGCAAGGCTTTACCCCTTCGGCCTGGCCGTACTTCTGGAACGCCTGGAAGGCCGCCGCCCGGCCCTGAAGCCCGCCGCCGAACCGCAAGCAGGATACCGCCCGTGCTCCGCTATCTCTTGAACCGCCTGGTCGGACTGGTGGCCGTGATGTTCATCGTGGCAACCATCGTGTTCGTCATCATCCGCCTCACGCCCGGCGATCCCGCCGCCGTGATGCTGGGGCCCCAGGCCAGCCAACAGGACATCGATGCGCTGCGCGCCCGCCTGGGGCTGGACCAGCCGCTGGCCGCGCAGTACGTGCAATGGCTGGGCAAGCTGGCGCAGGGCGACCTGGGCCAGTCCATTTTCCTGAACAAGCCGGTGCTGGCGGCCCTGGCGGACCGGGCCGAACCCACGCTGCTCCTGACGCTGATGTCGCTTGCCATCGCCGGCGCCATCGCGCTGCCGGTGGGCATTCTGTCGGCGGTGCGGCGGGGCACGGTCCTGGACCAGTCGGTGCTGAGTTTTTCCATGTTCACCTCCAGCGTGCCCAGCTTCTGGCTGGGCTTGCTGCTGATGCAGCTTTTCTCGGTCAGGCTGGGCTGGCTGCCGGTGGCGGGCTACGGCGGCCCCGACGCGTCGCTGGCCACCCGGCTGTCGCATCTGGTGCTGCCGGCGGTGGTGCTGGGGCTGGTGAACTCGGCGCTCATCACGCGCTTCATCCGCGCGAGCATGCTGGACGTGTTGCGCGACGACTACGTGCGCACCGCCCGCGCCAAGGGTCTGCCCGAAAGCAAGGTGATACTCCGGCACGCGGTGCGCAATGCGCTGATTCCCATCCTGACGGTGCTGGGCCTGACCACCGCCCTGCTCATCAGCGGCGCGGTGGTCACGGAAACCGTGTTCGGGCTGCCCGGCGTGGGCAACCTCGTGGTTTCGGCCGTGCTGCGGCGCGACTACCCCGTGATCCAGGGCGCGCTGCTGGTGATCGCCGCCATTTACGTGCTCATCAATCTGTTCATCGACCTGCTGTATCTGGCGGTCGACCCCCGGGTGCGCTACTGACATGACAACCGCGACCCTGACTCCGGCCGGCGCCGAGAAATGGCAGGCGCTGCGCCTGCTGGTTTCGCGCAAGACCGTGCTGGCCAGCCTCATCGTGCTGGCGCTGCTGGTGGCCGCCGCGCTGCTGGCGCCCTGGATCAGCCCCTACGATCCGTTCAAGCTCTCCATCATGAACCGGCTCAAGGCGCCCGGCGCCGCGCACTGGTTCGGCACGGACGATTTCGGGCGCGACGTGTTCAGCCGGGTGATCTACGGCGGGCGCCTGTCGCTGCTGGTCGGCTTCTCGGTGGTGGTGCTGTCCAGCGCGCTGGGCATCGCGCTGGGACTGGTGGCGGGCTTCTTCCGCTCGGCCGACAAATTCGTATCGCGCCTGATCGACGCCATGATGGCCTTCCCGGACATACTGCTGGCCATTTCCCTGGTGGCGGCGCTGGGGCCCTCGCTCGTCAACGTCATCGTGGCGCTGGGCATCGTCTACACCCCGCGGCTGGCCCGCATCGTGCGCGCCTCCACGCTGGTGATCCGCGAACTGCCTTTCGTGGAAGCGGCGCGCGCGCTCGGCGTGCCCACCTGGCGCATCGTGACGGTGCACGTGCTGCGCAACCTGGTCTCGCCCATCCTGGTGCAGGGCACGTTCATCTTCGCCTACGCCATCCTGGCCGAGGCGGGCCTGTCCTTCCTGGGCGTGGGCGTCTCGCCCGACATTCCCACCTGGGGCACGATGATCAACGCCGGCCAGCAGTACATGGGCTCGGCGGACTGGATCATGATTTTCCCCGGGCTGGCCATCGTGCTGTCGGTGCTGTCGCTGCAACTGGTGGGCGACGGGCTGCGCGACGTGCTCGACCCCCGCCTGCGCAAGGAGCTGTGACATGAGCGCAGGCATCCGCGACATCGTGCTTTCCGTGCAGGGGCTGAAAACCTGGTTCCACAGCCGCGACGGCATCGCCCGCTCGGTGGACGGCGTGACCTTCGACCTCGCCCGCGGCGAAACGCTGGCCATCGTGGGCGAATCGGGATCGGGCAAGTCGGTGACCAGCCTGTCCATCATGGGCCTGCTGCCCGGGCCGGCCGGCCGCATCGAGGCGGGCAGCATCCTGTTCCGCGACCGCCAGGGCCGCGAGCACGACCTGGCCCGGGCCCCGGCGGCAACGCTGCGGCGCATCCGCGGAGCCGAGATCGCCATGATCTTCCAGGAACCCATGACCAGCCTGAACCCGCTGTACACCGTGGGCGACCAGATCGCCGAGACCGTGCTGCAGCACGAAGGCGGCACGCGCGCGGCGGCGCTGGCGCGGGCGCGCGAGATGCTGGAGCGGGTGGAGATTCCAGCCGCGGCGCGCCGCCTCGGCGAGTATCCGCACCAGATGTCGGGCGGCATGCGCCAGCGGGTGATGATCGCCCTGGCGCTGGCCTGCAATCCGGCCGTGCTCATCGCCGACGAACCCACCACCGCCCTGGATGTCACCGTGCAGGCGCAGATCCTCGACCTGCTGCGCCGCCTGCAGGCCGAGCTGAACATGAGCATTCTCTTCATCACGCACAACCTGGGCGTGGTGGCCGAGATCGCGCACCGCGTGGCGGTCATGTATGCCGGGCGGGTGGTGGAAGACGCCGACGTGTACGCGCTTTTCGAACGGCCTGCCCACCCCTATACGCGCGGCCTGCTGTCGTGCATTCCCACGGCGGCGCTGCGTGCCTCGGGCGAGCGCCTGCGCGCCATTCCCGGCAACGTGCCCAGCGTGCTGTCGCTGCCGCCGGGCTGCGCGTTCGCGCCGCGCTGCCCCATCGCCGCCGGCGAATGCCGGCGGGCCGTGCCCGAACTGGAGGCGGTGCGCGCAGGCCACCGCGCCCGCTGCATCAAGGTGACTGCCGCATGAACGCGCCCTCCGCCGCCCCCCCGCTGGTCCGCGTCCAGGACCTCAAGGTGCATTTCCCCACGTCGTCCGCGCGCCATGCCCCGGTGGTGCGCGCGGTGGACGGCGTCAGCTTCGACGTGCCGCGCAACACTATCGTCGGCCTGGTGGGCGAGTCCGGATCGGGCAAGACCACCACCGGCCGCGCGCTGCTGCGCCTCTTCGCGCCCACCGCCGGACGCATCGAGTTCGACGGCGTGGACATCACCCGCCTGACCGAAAAAGCCCTGCTGCCCTGGCGCCGCCGCATGCAGATCGTGTTCCAGGATCCTTATGCCAGCCTCAATCCGCGCATGACCGTGGCCGAGATCCTGGGCGAAGCGCTGGACACGCACCAGCTTGCCCAACAGCGGCGCGCGGCCCGCATCGCCGAGCTGCTGGAGCGCGTGGGCCTGGACGCCGGCCATGCGCGGCGCTACCCGCATGAATTCTCCGGCGGCCAGCGCCAGCGCATCGGCATCGCGCGGGCGCTGGCGGTGGAACCGGCCTTCATCGTGGCCGACGAGCCGGTTTCGGCGCTGGATGTCTCCGTGCAGGCGCAGGTGCTGAACCTGCTGCAGGACCTGCAGCGCGACCTCGGGCTGACCATGCTGTTCGTGGCGCACGACCTGGCGGTGGTGGACTACCTGTGCGACGAAGTCGTGGTGATGTACCTGGGCCGGGTCATGGAGCGCGGCCCCACGCGCGAGGTCTACGGCAACCCCCGCCACCCCTACACGCAGGCCCTGCTGTCGGCCGCGCCCGTGCCCGATCCGCGCGCGCCCCGTTCGCGTATCCTGCTCAAGGGCGATATTCCCAGCCCGGTGGACCCGCCATCGGGCTGCGTGTTCCGCACGCGCTGTCCGCATGCCGTCGACGCCTGCGCGCAAACCGTGCCGCCGCCGGCCGAAGCGGGCCCCGGCCACCAGGCCGCCTGTCTGCGCCTGGACGCCCTCCAGGCCGAGCCTCTCAACAGGACCATCGCATGAACATGATCCGCGATATCGTTTTCCAGATACGCAGCCGCCGCGACGCGCTCAGCGTCACCGAGCGCAAGGTGGCCGACGCCATCCTGGACGACATCATCTGGAGCGCGAGCGCCACGGTGGACCAGCTTGCGTCCAAGGCGGGCGTCAGCATCGCCACCATTTCGCGCTTCGCGCGCACCGTGGGCTGCGAAGACACGCGCGACCTGAAGATGAAGCTGGCGCAGGCCAGCGCGGTGGGCAGCCGCTTCCTGGACGCCTCCGCGCCCGCCGAGGAAAGCACCTTCTACGCGCGCATCTATGCCGACATCGAGAGCACGCTGCGCGCGCATCTGCCCGAGTTCACCGAGCCGCTGATCGAACGCGCCACCGCGCTGGTGCGCGAGGCCCGCATGACCTACGTCTTCGGCATGGGCGGCGCCTCGGCGGTGCTGGCCCATGAGATCCAGTCGCGGCTGGTGCGCCTGGGCTATCCGGTGGCCGCCTATACCGACGCGGTGCTGCTGCGCATGGTGGCGGCCACGCTGGACGAACGCGACACCGTGCTGGCGCTTTCCGCCTCGGGCCTCACCCCTGAAATCCTGGGCGGCGCCCGCATCGTGAAGCAGTACCGGGCCCGCATCGTGGCGCTCACCGATCCCGCCTCGCCGCTGGCGGACATGGCCGACGTCGTGGTGCCGATACGCACGGCCGAAACCGACTTCATCTACAAGCCCTCGGCGTCGCGCTACGCCATGATGCTGGCCATCGACCTGCTGGCCACGGAACTGGCCATGCTCGACCAGGACGGCAACCGCGAACGCCTGCGCCGCATCAAGCTGGCGCTGGACGAGTACCGCGGCGGCCCCAACCGGCTGCCCCTGGGCGACTGAACGACAACGCGCAACGGACGCTCCCGATGTACGACACCCTGATCGCCCAGGTCCGCGTGCTGGACGGCTCCGGCGGCCCCGAAACCGTCGCCGACGTGGCGCTGGCCGGCGACCGCATTGCCGCCATCGGCGCGCTCGGCGGCCGGCCGGCGGCGCGGCGCATCGACGGCCGGGGCCTGGCGCTCGCGCCCGGCTTCATCGACGTGCACACCCATGACGACACCAACGTCATCCGCACCCCCGGCATGCTGCCCAAGCTTTCGCAAGGCGTGACCACCGTGATCGTGGGCAACTGCGGCATCAGCGCCTCTCCCGTGACGCTGCGCGGCGATCCGCCCGACCCGATGAACCTGCTGGGCGGCCCGGACGATTTCCGCTACCCCGCCTTCGCCGACTACACGCGCGCCATCGAGCAAGCCCGGCCCGCCGTGAACGTGGCGGCGCTGGTGGGCCACACCGCGCTGCGCAACAACCACATGGACCGGCTCGACCGCCCCGCCACGCGCCGGGAGGCGCTGGCGATGCGGGAACAACTCCGCGACGCGCTGGCGCATGGCGCCATCGGTTTGAGCACGGGCCTGGCCTATGCGTCCGCCTTCGAGGCGGACACCGCCGAGGTCAAGCTGCTGGCCGAGGCGCTGGACGAATTCGGCGCGCTGTACGCCACGCATCTGCGCTCGGAATTCGCGGCCATCCTCGAAGCCATGCAGGAAGCCTTCGACGTGGGCCTGCATGCGCGCGTGCCAGTGGTGGTGTCGCACCTGAAATGCGCGGGCGCGGGCAACTGGGGCCGCACGAAGGAGGTGCTGTTCGCGCTGGAGAACGCCGGCCGCATGCAGCGGGTGGGCTGCGACTGCTATCCGTATTCGGCCAGCTCGTCCACCCTGGACCTGAAGCAGGTCACGGACGAATTCGATATCTTCATCACCTGGTCCGCCCCGCACCCGGAACAGGCGCGCCGCACGCTGGCCGCGATTGCGCGCGACTGGAACGTGAGCCTGACGGAGGCCGCCTCGCGCCTGCAGCCGGCCGGCGCGGTGTACCACAACATGCGCGAAGACGACGTGCGCCGCGTACTGTCGCACCCGCTCACCATGGTGGGGTCCGACGGCCTGCCCAACGACCCCATGCCCCACCCGCGCCTGTGGGGCGCGTTTCCGCGCGTGCTCGGACACTACAGCCGCGACGTGGGGCTGTTCCCGCTGGCCGAGGCCGTGCACAAGATGACCGGCCTGTCGGCGCGGCGCTATGGCCTGGCCGGGCGCGGCCAGGTACGCGAGGGCTATCACGCCGATCTCGTGCTGTTCGACCCCGCGGGCGTGACCGACCGCGCCACCTTCGCCGACCCGGTCCGGGCCGCGGACGGTATCGAGGCCGTGTGGGTCAACGGCGTGCTGTCCTACGACCACGGCCAGCCCACCGGCCTGCGCGCCGGACGCTGGCTTCCCCGCCAGGGCGACCTGCGCGCGGATTTCCGCTGAAACAGACCTGCCACGAGGAGAAAAGCATGAACCAGGCTCCCACCCCCGATCAATACGGCATCACGCGCTACGGCGCGACCGGCGGCGCCGGCCAGGGCGGCTCGCATATGCCGTTCGCGCGCGCCGTGGCCGCCGACGGCTGGCTCCATGTGTCTGGCCAGGTGCCCATGGAAAACGGCGAAGTCGTCGAGGGCGGCATCGTCACGCAATCGCACAAGGCCATCCAGCAACTGCTGGCGATCCTGAAAGAAGCGGGCTACGGACCCGAGCACGTGGTGCGCTGCGGCGTATGGCTGGACGACGCGCGCGACTTCCCGGCTTTCAACAAGGTGTTCCGCGAGTATTTCGGCGAGTACGCGCCGGCGCGCGCCTGCGTGCAGTCGCCGCTGATGGTGGACGCGAAGGTGGAGATCGATTGCGTGGCGTATAAAGGCCCACCCCCTACCCGCTGACGCGGGCCCCCTCAAGGGGGCGGCGCTGGCGGACCGGCCAAGCCGGATCCGCGGCGCCCTGGCTTGGGAAGAGGGGGGATGCGAAGGTGGAAATTGATTGTATGAAGAACCCCTTACCCGCTGACGCGCGCGCCCTCAAGGGGGCGGCGCTGGCGGACCGGCCAAGCCGGATCCGCGGCGCCCTGGCTTGGGGAGAGGGGGGATGCGAAGGTGGAAATTGATTGTATGAAGACCCCCCTACCCGCTGACGCGCGCGCCCTCAAGGGGGCGGCGCTGGCGGACCGGCCAGGCCGGATCCGCGGCGCCCTGGCTTGGGGAGAGGGGGGATGCGAAGGTGGAAATTGATTGTATGAAGAACCCCTTACCCGCTGACGCGCGCGCCCTCAAGGGGGCGGCGCTGGCGGACCGGCCAAGCCGGATCCGCGGCGCCCTGGCTTGGGAAGAGGGGGGATGCGAAGGTGGAAATTGATTGTATGAAGAACCCCTACCCGCTGACGCGGGCCCTCAAGGGGGCGGCGCTAGCAAGAACGGGCTCGCTTCGGAGGCTGCCGGGGCGCCGCGGATTCCCTGTCGGCCTACATCTTCACCACGTCCACGCCCTTGGGGGGCGCGAACTGGAATTCGCTGGCGGGGAGCTGGGGGTTGGGCGTGATGCCGGACAGGTCCACACGGGTGGTCTGGCCGAAGGAGTCGAGCAGTTCGACGCGCACGGGCAGGTTGTCTTTCATGCCGATGTCGACGCGGGAGAAGCCGGCGTCGGCGTTGCGGGGCTTGGCGCGCAGCCAGTCCACGCCGTCCCGGGAAGGCAGGGCGGACACCTCGAAAGACTGCTCCAGCGAGCCGGAGCCGAACAGGATGGCGGCCGGCGAGGTGCCGATGGCCGCGTCCACGTTGCGCTCCGTGACCTGCGCCAGGTCGGGGTCGTATTGGTAGACCTGGCGGCCGTTGGACACGATGAGCTGCTCGTAGGGCCGCTGCACGGCCCACTTGAACTTGCCGGGACGCTGGAACGAAAACGTGCCCGTCTGCGTGGGCTGCGGACGGCTCTGCTGATTGCCGATGGTGACCTGCGAAAAAGAGCCGGTGGCGGCGCTCACGGTGCCGACGAAGGCGCGCAGTTGTTCCTGGGCGCTGGCGGCGAGCGCCAGCGCGGGGGACAGGCAGAGGGCCGCGGCGGCGGCCATGCCACGTAGGGTAGGCATCATGCTTCCTCTCGGGCGGCGGGCACCAGGATTTCCCGGTTGCCATTGGATTGCATCGCCGACACCATACCCGATTGCTCCATCTGCTCCAGTAACCGGGCCGCTCGGTTGTAACCAATGCGCAAGTGCCGCTGCACGAGGGAGATGGACGCGCGGCGGTGCTTGAGCACCACTTCGCAGGCCTGGTCGTACATGGGGTCGGACTCGGCGTCGCCGCCGATGCCGGTGACGCTGCTGGCGCCGTCGGCGCCGTCGCCGTCCAGTCCGCCTTCCAGCAGGCCCTCGACGTAGTTGGGCTCGCCCTGGGCCTTCAGGTTTTCCACCACGCGGTGCACTTCGTCGTCATGCACGAAAGCGCCGTGCACGCGCACCGGCAGCCCGGTGCCCGGCGGCATGTACAGCATGTCGCCCTGCCCCAGCAGGGTCTCGGCGCCCATCTGGTCGAGGATGGTGCGCGAATCGATCTTGGACGACACCTGGAACGCGATACGGGTGGGGATATTGGCCTTGATGAGGCCGGTAATCACGTCCACGCTGGGCCGCTGGGTGGCGAGCACCAGGTGGATGCCCGCCGCGCGCGCTTTTTGCGCCAGGCGGGCGATGAGTTCCTCGATCTTCTTGCCCACCACCATCATCAGGTCGGCCAGCTCGTCGATGACCACCACGATGGTGGGCAGCGGCGCGAGCGGCTCGGGCTGGTCCGGCGTGAGCGAGAAGGGGTTGGGAATCGGCTCCTCGCGCTTGATGGCGTCGCGGATCTTGGCGTTGTAGCCCGCCAGGTTGCGCACGCCCATCTTGCTCATGAGGCGGTAGCGTTTTTCCATTTCGCCCACGCACCAGTTCAGGGCGTTGGCGGCCTGGCGCATGTCGGTGACGACCGGCGCGAGCAGGTGCGGTATGCCTTCGTACACACTCATTTCCAGCATCTTGGGGTCGATGAGGATGAGGCGCGTATGCGAGGCGTCGGCCTTGTACAGCAGCGAGAGGATCATGGCGTTGATCCCCACCGATTTGCCCGAGCCCGTGGTGCCGGCCACCAGCAGGTGCGGCATCTTGGCCAGGTCGGCCACCACGGGATTGCCCGCGATGTCCTTGCCCAGCGCCATGGTCAGCACCGACTGGCTGGCGTGGTAGGTCTGCGAGCCGATGATCTCGGAGAGCTTCACCATCTGGCGGCGCGGGTTGGGCAGCTCCAGGCCCATCAGGTTCTTGCCGGGAATGGTTTCCACCACGCGGATGCTCACCAGGCTGAGCGCGCGGGCGAGGTCCTTGGCCAGGTTGACGATCTGGCTGCCCTTCACGCCCGTGGCGGGCTCGATTTCGTAGCGCGTGATGACGGGCCCGGCCTGCGCCGCCACGACCGTGACGGACACGCCGAAGTCGGCGAGCTTCTTCTCGATGAGGCGCGAGGTGAACTCGATGGTTTCGGCCGACACGGTTTCCTGGTTGGCCACGGGGGGATCGAGCAGGCTGATGGCCGGCAGGTCGCCTTCGCCGCCCGCGGGGGCGAAGAACAGGCTTTGCTGCTTTTCTTTCTCGACGCGCTCGGACTTGGGCACCACCGTGATGGCGGGCTCGATGCGCACCGGCTGCTCGTGCACCAGTTTTTCCTGCTTGGCCTCCACCTGCTCGGTGCGCACGGCCTTGGCCACCTGGCCCGCCTTGCGGTCCTGGCGGGCGGTGTAGGAATCGCGCACGCGGCGCACCAGACCTTCGAGCCAGGCGCCCACGCGCTCGGCCAGCGCGAGCCAGGAGAAGGAGAAGAAGAGGCTCAGGCCGATGGCGACCATGACCAGGAAGGCCAGCGTGCTGCCTGTGAAGCCGATGCTGCGGCTCACCAGGTCGGCCAGGGTGTGGCCGATGACGCCGCCCGCGCCGCTGGCCGTTTCGGAAGCGCCCGGCAGATGCGTGCCATGGCTCGCAAGCCGCAGCGCCTCCATGCCCAGCGATCCCACCAGCAGCAGGAAGAAGCCTATGCCCTCCTCCCAGTGCACGCGGGGCAGCGGCTCGGGTTGTTTACTATTGGTAACGCGCAGGTGGCTGGCCAGGCGGCGGTAGCCGGCGCGCACCCGGTGCAGCAGCAGCACGACCCACCACCAGGCGGAAAAACCGAACAGATAGAGCAGGATGTCGGCCAGGTAGGCGCCCAGCATCCCGCCCCGGTTGTGGATGGCGCCCGCGGACACGGAGTGCGACCAGCCCGGATCGGCCGGATTCCAGGTGGCGAGCACCAGGGTGAGCCAGGCGGCCAGCGCGGCGAAGAGGATCCAGCGGGCCTCGCGCAGCAGCGAAGAAATTCGCGTCTGGAGCGGCGACGGCCCATTGCGGGTATTGCGCGAGGCGCGCGGGGTAGCATTGGAGATACGCGGCATGCGGCTCATTATAATTGGGCGTTACCCTAAAGATACCCGCCCATGTCCACGCCCAAGCACGCTAAAGTTTTGATACTTGGTTCCGGCCCCGCCGGCTACACCGCCGCCGTCTACGCCGCGCGCGCCAATCTCAAGCCCGTTCTCATCACGGGCCTCGCGCAGGGCGGCCAGCTCATGACCACCACCGAGGTCGACAACTGGCCCGCCGACGCGGCCGGCGTGCAGGGCCCCGAGCTCATGCAGCGCTTCCAGCAGCATGCGGAGCGCTTCGAAACCGAGCTGGTGTTCGACCACATCGCCAAGGTGGACCTCTCCCGCCGCCCGTTCACGCTCACGGGCGACACGGGCAACGTCTACACTTGCGACGCGCTCATCGTGGCCACCGGCGCCTCGGCCAAGTACCTGGGCCTGCCCTCCGAGGAAGCCTTCATGGGACGCGGCGTCTCGGGCTGCGCCACCTGCGACGGCTTTTTCTACCGCAACCAGGACGTGGTGGTGGTGGGCGGCGGCAACACCGCCGTCGAAGAGGCGCTGTACCTGTCCAACATCTGCCGCAAGGTCACGCTCATCCACCGCCGCGACAAGTTCCGCGCCGAGCCCATCCTGGTGGACAAGATGATGGAGAAGGTCGAAAAGGGCAATATGGAGCTCAAGCTTTTCCACACCCTGGAAGAAGTGCTGGGCGACGACTCCGGCGTCACCGGCGTGCGCATCCGCCACGTGGACACCGGCGCCACCGAAGACCTGAAGGCCACGGGCGCCTTCATCGCCATCGGCCACCAGCCCAATACCGGCATTTTCGAAGGCCAGCTCGAAATGAAAGACGGCTACATCGTCACCCGCAGCGGCCTGTCGGGCATGGCCACCATGACCTCCGTGCCCGGGGTGTTCGCCGCCGGCGACGTGCAGGACCACGTCTACCGCCAGGCCATCACCAGCGCCGGCACGGGCTGCATGGCCGCGCTGGACGCGCAGCGCTGGCTGGAGAACGAAGGGCAGTGAAAGGCAGCAAAGCCGGCCTGGCCGACCTGAAGCGGCTGAAGAAGGAACTGCAGGCCGCCCAGGAACGCGCCGAACACGAACGCAAGGCGCAGGCCGCGCGCAAGGCCGCCGCCGCGCCCGAGGACGACGTGGCGGCCTTCCGGCGCAGCCTGCAATCCGTCACGCCGCTCCGGCCGCAGACGCGGGTCGAGCACAAGCCCGTCCCGGTTCCGCCGGCGGCCCAGGCCCTGCGCCGCGCCCATGCGCTGGGCGAAACCGCGCCGCGCGCCGACGCCGGCGTGTCCGACGGCAGCGACATCACCCATCTGCTCTCCGAAGGCGGCACCGCCTTCGTGCGCGCGGATGCCGCGCCCGACACCGCGCGCAACCTGCGGCGCGGCCAGTGGCGCGCGGGCGCCGAGCTCGACCTGCACGGGCTGCGCGTCGAACAGGCGCGCCACGCCCTGCTCTCCTTCCTGGACGAATGCCTGGAACACGGCATCCGCTGCGTGCGCATCGTGCATGGCAAGGGCTACGGCTCGCAGGGCCTGGAGCCGGTGCTCAAGGACAAGGCGCGCACCTGGCTGGTGCAGAAAGCCGAGGTCATGGCGTTTTCGGAAGCGCCCGAGCGCGAAGGCGGCGCGGGCGCGCTGCTGGTCCTGATGCGCCAACCCGACGGAGTCCGCAAATGAAATGGCTGTACCTGGCCGTGGCCATCGTGGCCGAGATCATCGCCACCAGCGCGCTCAAGAGCTCGGACGGGTTCAGCCGGCTGATTCCCTCGGCAGTCACGGTCACGGGCTACGTGGTGTCGTTCTATTTTCTTTCGCTGACCCTGCGCGAGATTCCCGTGGGCATCGCCTATGCGATCTGGTCGGGCGTCGGCATCGTACTCATCTCGCTGGTGGGCGCCGTGTTCTTCAAGCAGCACCTGGACGCGCCCGCGCTCGCGGGCATTGGCCTCATCATCGCCGGCGTGGCGGTGATGAACCTGTTCTCCAAGTCCGTTCCCCATTGATTGCCGGCTCCCGCCGGGCGCCCGCCCCGTCCAGCGCCCCGGTGGAACGCGCCCTCAGGCTTCTTCGCCGGAGGACCGGCCGTTGTTGCGCCCGGGGCTGCGCAAATATTCCACCAGGGCGCGCGTGGCGCGGTCGGGCGCGGGCGTCAGCAGCGACACCACGATAATGGCCAGGAAGGCGACCGGGGCGCCGAACACGCCGGCCGCAATGGGCTGTATGCCCCACCACAGCTGCACCGGCTCGGTGCGCGGAATGCCCATCACCCACTCGCGCAGCCAGGGCTGGGTGTGGGTCATGTAGGCAAAGGTGGTCAGGAGCCCGGCCGCCATGCCCAGCGTGGCGCCCCACTTGTTCGCGCGCCGCCAGAATACGCCCATCACCAGCGCCGGAAAGAACGACGAGGCCGCGAACGAGAACGCCGCGGACACCATGAACAGAATGTCGGCGGGCTTGCGCGCGGCCACCCAGGCCGCGCCGAAGGCCACGACCAGCAGCAGTATCTTGGACACCATCACGCGGCGCGCCGCCGACATGCGCGGCGACACTACGCGGTACCACATGTCGTGCGACAGGGAGTTGGAGAGCGTCAGCAGCAGTCCGTCGGCGGTAGACAGCGCGGCGGCCAGGCCGCCCGCCGCCACCAGCCCCGAAATCACATAAGGCAGGCCGCCGATCTCGGGCATGGCGAGCACTACCACGTCGGCGCCCATGCTGATCTCGCCCAACTGCACGATGCCGTCTCGGTTCACGTCCAGCACTTCCAGCAGGTTGCTGTCGACCGCGCTCCAGGCGTGCACCCAGTTGGGCAGGCTGAGAAAGCTGCTGCCCACCACCTGCGTGTACACCTCGTATTTCACCAGCAGCGCCAGGGCCGGCGCCATGAAATACAGCAGCAGGATGAACAGCAGCGACCAGGCCACCGAGCGCCGCGCCTCCACCACCGACGCCGTGGTGTAGGAGCGCATGAGGATATGCGGCATGCCGGCGGTGCCCAGCATCAGGCACAGCACCAGCGCCAGGAAATTGGCGCGCATGTGGCTGCGCTCCTGCGGGTCCTTGGACGGAAACGGCTCGGCATGCGGCACCGGCGGCGCGGCGCGCGCCTCGAACACCGCCTTGGCCTGCGACCAGGCCGCGCGGGCGTCCTCGACGCTCGCCGGGTAGGCTGCCAGCTCCCGCTCCACCGAGCGGATCTCGACCATGGGCGCGTCCGTGGCGTTCAGCTGCGCGAGCCGGCTGCGCAGCTTGTCGCGCTCCAGCGTCCAGGATTCGGGCAGCGCCTGCACCCGCTGCGCCATTTCGTCGGCGCGTTCCTGCCACAGGCGGCGCACCTCGACTTCGCCCGGATCGTTCTGCAGATAGGCTTCCTTCTCGGCCACCTGCTGCAGCACCGCGCCGCCCGAAATCTGGGGCAAGGGGATGTGCGTGTGCTTGACCGACAGCCAGATCACCGGCACCAGGTAGGCGATGACCAGGATGATGTACTGGCCCACCTGCGTCCAGGTGACCGCGCGCATGCCGCCCAGGAAGGAACAGACCAGCATTCCTCCCAGCGCCACGAAAATGCCCAGCTCGAACGAGATGCCGGTCATGCGGGTGGTGATGATGCCCACGCCGTAGATCTGCGCCACCAGGTAGGTAAATGAGCACAGTACGGCGCAGAACACCCCCGCCAGCCGCGGCAGGTTGCCGCCGTAGCGCGCGCCCATGAAATCGGGAATCGTGTACTGGCCGAAACGGCGCAGGTAGGGCGCCAGCAGCGTGGCCACCAGCACGTAGCCGCCCGTCCAGCCCATGATGTAGGCCAGGCCGCCATACCCGGTCAGGTAGAGCGTGCCGGCCACGCCGATGAAAGACGCCACGGACATCCAGTCGGCCGCGGTTGCCATGCCGTTGTAGACGGCCGGCACGCGGCGGCCGGCCACGTAGTATTCCACCTGGTCCGAGGTGCGGCACACGATGCCGATGCCCGCGTACAGGCAGACCGTGACCAGCAGGAACACGTAGCCGATCCACTGCCGCGGCATGCCCAGCACCTCGGCCAGGGCCATCAGCAGGATCATGAGCAGAAAGCCTGCCGTGTAGAGCACGTACACGCGCCGCAGGCGGATGCGCAATTCCTCGGGACTGCCGCCGCCGAAAGGCATCAGCGGGTCCCCCCGGGGGCGTCCTCGTCGCCGTCCTTGCGGTTCATGACGCGCGCATAGACGACGACAATGACAAGATAGGCCAGCGGCGCGCCGTAGGCTGCCATCCAGAAGGCGAAAGGCCAGCCGATGAAATCGAACGACAGGTCGCGCGCGAAATATGAGGGCAGGAAAGTCAGCGCCGCCCAGACGAGCAGCGACACGAGGATCAGCCGCAGGTTGCGGCGCCAGTAGGAAGGCGGGGCGGAGTCAGGGGAAAGACGGGTTTCCGGCATTGTCAGGGTCTGTGCCACACCACTGATTATCGCGAAACGCGCCGCCTGAAAGCACCTGAAGCTGAATTGCCGGGCTTTTATGCGACAACGGCCGGCACTACCTGGTGCCAGCCGTTGTGCGTTTTGCTTTTTTTGAGTACTGCTTACTTTTTTATATACCGGTGCCGCCGGTTGTTTGCCCATGCAGGGCGTTGTCTCCTCACCTGCATGGGAAGAGATTCTGCACCAGTTACGGGATTGCCACACTAGGGGAATGCCCTAATTCGGCGCATTCATTTACTTATTCAATGCACCAAATCGGTGCATTGAATCACGAAAATCCCAGCTTCTGGGATTTTTTGCCTCGACAACTGATTCTGCCTCAATTTTCGCGCGCCCGGCGCCGGGCGCCGCCCGCCCTGGATCGGACCGGGGTTCCGGCTACGTATTGCCCGGAATTGTGCACGGCGATTTTTACGCCGCCTTTACACCCCGCCGCGAAAGCTATACCCCGTTTTTACCCCCCGCTCCCTAATCTGCCGGTGTCCTGGCGGGCCGCCCGCCGCATGCATGGGAGCCTGGCTCCCGGGAGGAAGAAATGGATGCCGTCTATCTCGCGCTCTTCGCGCTCATGGCGGGGCTGACCTGGGCCCTGCTCCACTTCTGCGCCGCCCTGGCCCGGGGAGGCGCGTCATGACCTGGCTTTACTGGCTGAGCGGCGCAACGGCGGCGCTGCTCTTCGCATACCTGCTGGCCGCCTTGTTCAAACCGGAGAAGTTCTGATGGATGCCGATTTCCTGGGATTGCTGGCGCTGTACCTTGCCGTGCTGCTCGCGCTCGCCCCGCTGCTGGGGCGCTATATCCGCCTGGCCGTCGAAAACGGCCAGTGGCGCTGGACGGCCTGGGGCCGCCCCCTGGAGCGGGCCATTTACCGGCTGGGCGGCGTCGACCCCGCCGCGGACATGGGCTGGAAACGCTATGCCCTGTCGGTGCTCGCGTTCAACGTACTGGGCGTGCTGGCGGTGTACGCCTTGCAGCGCGCGCAGGGCGCCCTGCCGCTGAACCCCGCCGGCCTGGGCCCGGTGGCTCCCGATTCCGCGCTCAACACCGCGATCAGCTTCGTCGCCAATACCAATTGGCAGGGATACGCCGGCGAAAGCACCATGAGCTACCTCACCCAGATGCTGGCGCTCACGGTGCAGAACTTCGTTTCGGCGGCGACCGGCATCGCCGTGCTGTTCGCCCTGGTGCGCGGGCTGGCGCGGCACAGCGCGGCGGGAATCGGCAACTTCTGGGCCGACCTGGTGCGCAGCACGCTATACGTGCTGCTGCCCCTGTCGCTGGCGCTGGCCCTGGCGCTGGTGAGCCAGGGCGTGATCCAGAACACCAGCCCCTATCTCGAAGTGCCCCTGGTGGAAGCGGCGCACTATGAACAGCCGCGCATGGATGCGCAGGGCCGGCCCGTGCTCGACGCGCAGGGCCAGCCCCTGACCGAACCGGCGCTCGCCCGCACCCAGACCCTGGCCATGGGCCCCGTAGCCTCGCAGGAGGCCATCAAGCTGCTGGGCACCAACGGAGGCGGGTTCTTCAATGCCAATTCCGCGCACCCCTACGAAAACCCCACGCCGCTGGCCAATTTCCTGCAAATGCTGGCAATCCTGCTGATCCCGGCGGCGCTGTGCTTCACGTTCGGCGAAATGGTGGGCAGCCGGCGCCAGGGGCGCAGTCATTCTCGCCGCCATGACCCTGATGTTCGCCGCCTTCGCCCTGTGCACCCACTACTACGAGCGGCAGCCCAACCCCATGGCGGCGCAGGCCGGCGCGCAGACCCTGCCCGGCGTCGGCAACATGGAAGGCAAGGAAACGCGGTTCGGCGCAGGGGCCACCGCCCTCTACGCCACCGTGACTACCGCCGCTTCCTGCGGCGCGGTCAACGGCATGCACGACTCCCTCAACCCGATGGGCGGCCTGCCTCCCATGCTGTTGATGCAGCTGGGCGAAGTGGTGTTCGGCGGCGTGGGGTCGGGCTTGTACGGCATGCTGGCCTTCGCGCTGCTGGCGGTGTTCATCGCCGGCCTGATGATCGGCCGCACGCCCGAGTACCTGGGCAAGAAGATCGAGGCCTACGACATGAAGATGGTTTCGATCGTCATTCTGGCCACCCCGATGCTGGTGCTGGGCGGCACGGCCCTGGCCGTCACGCTGCCGGCCGGCCTGGCCGGTGTGCTCAACCCCGGCATACACGGCTACTCCGAGATCCTGTATGCGCTGTCCTCCGCGGCCAACAACAACGGCAGCGCCTTCGCGGGGCTGTCGGCCAACACGCCTTTCTACAACGTGCTGCTGGGCATCGCGATGTGGTTCGGCCGCTTCGCCGTCATCGTCGCCGTGCTGGCCCTGGCCGGCTCCATGGCGGCCAAGCGCCGCCTGCCCGCCGGCCCCGGCAGCATGCCGACGACCGGCCCGCTTTTCGTGACGCTGCTCATCGGCGCCGTGCTGATGGTGGGCGCGCTCACTTATGTGCCCGCGCTCGCCCTCGGTCCGGTCGCGGAGCAGCTGCAACCCTGATATCCAGAGGAATCCCCCCGACATGGCCCAGATCGAAACTTCCGCCGCCGGCGCCGCACGCCCCTTCGGGCTGTGGTCGCACAGCCTGGCCGGCCCCGCCCTGCGCGACAGCCTGCGCAAGCTGTCGCCCGCGGCCCAACTGAAAAACCCCGTCATGTTCGTCGTGTACGCGGGCAGCATCCTGACCACGATACTGTGGCTGGCAGCCCTGGCCGGCCAGGCCGAAGCCCCGCCCGGCTTCATCCTGGCCATCGCCGTCTGGCTCTGGTTCACGGTGCTGTTCGCCAATTTCGCCGAAGCCCTGGCGGAAGGCCGGGGCAAACAGCAGGCCGCCGCGCTGCGCGGCCTGCGCACCACGCTGGACGCGCAGCTGCTGAAGGGCTTTCGCGATGCCGACGCCGAGGGCGCGACGCCCGAGGCGTGGCGCGCGCGGGCCGCGGCCCAGCCCTCCGGCCTGCTGCGCCGCGGCGACGTGGTGCTGGTCGAGGCGGGCGGCACCATACCGGGCGACGGCCAGGTGATCGCCGGCGTCGCGGCGGTGGACGAAAGCGCCATCACGGGCGAATCCGCGCCGGTCATCCGCGAATCGGGCGGGGACTTTTCTTCCGTTACCGGCGGCACGCGCGTGCTTTCCGACTGGATTTTCGTGCGCATCGCGGCCGATCCGGGCGAGAGCTTCCTGGACCGCATGATCGGCATGGTGGAAGGCGCGAAGCGGCAGAAAACCCCCAACGAGCTGGCGCTGACCATTCTGCTGGTGGGGCTGACGCTGGTCTTTCTGCTGGTGGTCGCCACGCTGATGCCGTTCTCCCTGTACGCGACGGCCCAGGCGGGCAGCGGAACAGCCGTCGCCGTCACCGTGCTGGTGGCGCTGCTGGTCTGCCTGATTCCCACCACCATCGGCGGCCTGCTGTCGGCCATCGGCGTGGCGGGCATGAGCCGCATGATGGGCGCGAACGTCATTGCCACCTCGGGCCGCGCGGTGGAGGCGGCGGGCGACGTGGACGTGCTGCTGCTCGACAAGACCGGCACCATCACCTACGGCAACCGGCAAGCCTCGGCCTTCCTGCCCGCCCCGGGCGTATCGGCCGAAGAACTGGCGCGCGCGGCGCGCCTGGCGTCGCTGGCCGACGAAACTCCCGAGGGCCGCAGCATCGTGGGCCTGGCGGACAAGATGCTGCCCGCCCGCGGCGCGCGCCCGGACGCGGCGGTCTTCGTGCCCTTTTCCGCGCAGACCCGCATGAGCGGCGTGGACATCGAAGGCCGCCAGATCCGCAAGGGCGCGCTCGATGCGGTGCAGGCATGGCTGCTGCGGCAGGGCGGCGCCATGCCGGCCGAAGCGCGCCGCCTCGCCGAAGACGCGGCCCGGCGCGGCAGCACGCCGCTGGCCGTCAGCGACGGCAACCGCGTGCTGGGCGTGATCGAGCTGAAGGACATCGTCAAGCCCGGCATCAAATCGCGGTTCGAGGCGCTGCGCCGCATGGGCATCAAGACCGTGATGATCACCGGCGACAACCGGCTCACCGCCGCCTCCATCGCCGCGGAGGCGGGCGTCGACGATTTCCTGGCCGAGGCCACGCCGGAAGCCAAGCTCAGGCTCATCCGCGACTACCAGAGCGAAGGGCGGCTGGTCGCCATGACCGGCGACGGCACCAACGACGCGCCGGCGCTGGCCCAGGCCGACGTGGCCGTGGCCATGAACTCGGGCACGCAGGCGGCCAAGGAAGCGGGCAACATGGTGGACCTGGACTCCAATCCCACCAAGCTGATCGAGATCGTGGAAATCGGCAAGCAGATGCTGATGACGCGCGGCGCGCTCACCACGTTCAGCGTGGCCAACGACGTGGCCAAGTATTTCGCCATCATTCCCGCGGCGTTCGTCACGGTGTTTCCGCAACTGGGCGCACTGAACGTCATGGCGCTCGCCACGCCCTCCTCGGCGATCCTGTCGGCCGTGATCTTCAACGCGCTGATCATCGTCGCCCTGATCCCCCTGGCGCTGCGCGGCGTGCGCTACCGCCCGCTGGGCGCGGCCACGCTGCTGCGCCGCAACCTGCTCATCTACGGCCTGGGCGGCCTGCTCGTGCCGTTTGCCGGCATCAAGCTGGTGGACATGGCGCTGGCCGCGCTGGGCTGGGCCTGAACCGCTTCCGCGCCTCGAATCAGGAGACTCTCATGGAACAGAAAACCCCCGACGCCCGCCATGCCGGCATACTGCGCCCGGCGCTGGCCATCTTCGTCATGCTCTCGGCGCTCGCCGGGCTCGCCTATCCCCTGGCCGCCACCGGCCTGGCCGGGGCCTTGTTTCCGCGCCAGGCGGCGGGATCCCTCATCGAGCAGGACGGCAGGACGGTGGGATCCGCGCTCATCGGCCAGCCCTTCTCGTCGCCGCGCTACTTCTGGAGCCGGCCTTCGGCCACCGCCCCCATGCCTTACAACGCGGCGGCTTCGTCCGGCTCCAACCTGGGGCCGCGCAACCCCGCGCTGGCCGACGCCGTCGCCCAACGCATCGCCGCGCTGCGGGCGGCCGATCCCGGCAACACGGCGCCCGTCCCCGCCGACCTCGTCACGGCGTCGGGCAGCGGGCTGGATCCGCACATCAGCCCGGAGGCGGCCGCCTATCAAGCGGCCCGTGTGGCGCGCGAACGCGGGCTGCCGCTGGCGCAGGTGCAGTCGCTCATCGCCGAGCACACCGCGGCCCCCTGGCCCGCCGTGCTCGGCCGGCCCGCGGTCAACGTCCTCACGCTCAATCTCGCGCTGGACCGGCTGGAGCGGGCGCGGTGACGCGCGCCAGGACGCGCCGGCAGGGGACGTATAGTATGGCGAGCTTCACCTTTCCCTCCGGCGCCCGCGCACATGGCTGAACGCACCGACGAGCGTCCCGACCCGGACGCATTGTTGAAAACCCTGGACGACGAAAGCCGCCAGGCCGCGCGCGGCAGGCTGCGCGTGTACTTCGGCGCCTCGGCGGGCGTGGGCAAGACCTGCGCCATGCTGGCCGCCGCGCAGGCGCAGGCCGCGCAGGGCGTGCCGGTGGCGGCCGGCGTGGTCGAAACCCACGGACGCCGCGAAACCGCGGCCTTGCTCGAAGGACTGGCGGTCCTGCCCTTGCGCCGCGTCGAGCACCGCGGCCGCGTGCTGCAGGAATTCGACCTCGACGCCGCGCTCGCGCTGCGGCCCGCGCTGATCCTGGTCGACGAGCTGGCGCACACCAACGCGCCCGGATCGCGGCACGCCAAGCGCTGGCAGGACATCGAAGAACTCCTCGCCGCCGGCATCGACGTCTGGACCACCCTCAACGTGCAGCACCTGGACAGCCTGAACGAGGCCGTGGGCGGCATCACGGGCGTGCGCGTGCGCGAAACCGTGCCCGATGCGGTGTTCGACGGCGCGGACGAAGTCATCCTGGTGGATATCCCGGCCGACGAACTGCTGCGCCGCCTGAAGGAGGGCAAGGTCTACCTGCCGGAGCAGGCGCGCCACGCGGGCCGCAATTTCTTCCGCAAGGGAAACCTGATCGCGCTGCGCGAGCTGGCGCTGCGCCGCACCGCCGAGCACGTGGACGACGACGTGCAGGCTTACCGCCGCGACCGCGCCATCGAGCCCGTATGGCGCACGCGCGAGGCGGTGGTGGCCTGCATTGGCGCCGACGCCGACGCGGAATACGTGATCCGCAGCGCGCACCGCCTGAGCCGGCAGCTCGAATGCGATCTGCACGTGGTAACCATAGACCGTCCGCGCGCGACGCCCGCGCCGCAGGCGCTGCGCGAGCGCCTGGAGCGCGGCCTGGCCCTGGCGGATTCGCTGGGCGCGCGCACCGAGACCCTGGCCGGCGGCGATATGGTGGAAGCCATGGTGCGCTACGTCCGCCGCCACAACATCACCAAGGCGGTCATCGGCCGCACGCGCGCGAGCGGGCTGCAGCGCCTGCGCCTGTCGGTTTCGGCACTGCTGTCCGCGGCGCTGGCGCCGGGCTGGCTCTGGCGGCGGCAGAGCTTTGCCGACCGCCTGGCGGCCGGCTGTCCGGAAATCGACGTGATCCGGCTGGGCGCCCCGCCCCTGCCCGCCGCCGAGCGCGGACGCGCGCCGCCCGCGCCGGATGCCGCCCGGCCCCGCGGAACGCATCCGCTCGCGGGTTATGCCTGGGCGCTCTGCTATTGCGCTGCGGCCGCCGGCATTTCCGCGCTGGCATTCCCCGCGCTGCACCAGACCAACATCGTCATGCTCTTCCTGCTGGCGGTGGTGGGCGTGGCGCTGCGCCATGGGCGCGGGCCGGCCGCGCTGGCTTCCGTCGTCAGCGTGGGGCTGTTCGACTTCCTGTTCGTCCAGCCGCTGGCCTCCTTTGCCGTTTCGGACGTGCAGTACCTGCTGACCTTCGGCGTGCTGCTGACGGTGGGCCTGCTCATCGGCCAGCTCACCGCGGGCCTGCGCCTGCAGGCGCAGGCTTCGGTCAAGCGCGAGGCCGACGCGCGCAGCCTTTACGAATTCGCGCGCGAACTGTCGTCCGCCCTGCTGCCCGGGCAGATCGTCGCATCGGCCGACGCCTTCATTCACGCCACGTTCGGCTCGCGCTGCGCGCTGTACATACAGGGCATGGACGAGCGCCTGTCGCTGGCCTCTCCCTCCGAGGGCATGGCCGGCCTGGAGCCGGCGCTGGCGCAATGGGTGTACGACCACGGCCAGCCGGCCGGGGCCGGCACGGCCACGCTCTCGCGCAGCGAGCTGCTGTACCTGCCGCTGAAGGCGCCCATGCGCACGCGCGGCGTGCTGGCGCTGGCCGCGCCGCACCGCGGCCTCTATGCCGACGCCGGGGCCCGACGGCAGATCGAGGCATACGCCACCCTGATCGCCATCGCGCTGGAACGCCTGCACTATGTGGAAGTGGCGCAGCAGGCGCTGCTGACCATGGAATCGGAAAGACTGCGCAACTCGCTGCTGGCGGCGGTGTCGCACGATCTGCGCACGCCGCTCACCAGCCTGGTGGGCCTGGCCGACACGCTGCTGCGCCAGCCGGACGCGCTGCCGCGCGCCGCGCAGGAGACGGCGCGCGCCATGCGCGAACAGGCCCAGCGCATGCAGGCGCTGGTGATCAATCTGCTCGACATGGCGAGGCTGCAGAACCGCGCCGCGCCGCTGCGCAAAGAATGGCAGTCCATCGAGGAGCTGGTGGGCGCGGCGCTGGCCGACCTGCGCGAACCCCTGTCCGGCCACCGGATCGCCGTGGCCCCGCTGTCCGACCTTCCGCTGGTGGAATGCGATGGCGTGCTGATCGAGCGGGTGCTCTGCAACCTGCTCGAAAACGCCGCCAAGTTCACGCCCGCCGGCAGTACGATACGCGTTCACGCCATGGCGGCGGACGGCGAGCTGCGGGTGTCGGTGTGCGACGAGGGCCCCGGCGTGCCGGCGGGCGCCGAGCGCCGCATTTTCGAGAAGTTCACGCGCGGCGAACGCGAGTCCGCCACCCCGGGCGTGGGCCTGGGGCTGGCGGTCTGCGAAGCCATCGTGGCCGCGCACCACGGCCGCATCTGGGTCGAACCGGCGCCCGGCCAGCCGCGGGGCGCGCGGTTCGTCTTTACCTTGCCGCTGGGCGCGCCGCCCCCGGTACAACCCGAAATCTCCTGACGCATGTTCGACTATCAGCCCACCCTGCTACTCATCGAAGACGACGCCGGCATCCGGCGTTTCGTGCGCCAGGCCCTGGAGGACGAAGGTTGTGCGGTGCACGAAGCGGAAACCGTCAGGCGCGGCCTGATCGAGGCCGGCACGCGGCAGCCCGACGCCGTGATCCTGGATCTCGGCCTGCCCGACGACGACGGCATGACGCTGATCCGCGAGCTGCGGGGCTGGACCGAGGTGCCGGTGCTGGTGCTCTCGGCGCGCACGGCGGAAGCCGACAAGGTGGCCGCCCTGGACGCCGGCGCCGACGACTACCTGACCAAGCCGTTCGGCGTGAACGAACTGCTGGCGCGCCTGCGCGTACTGCTGCGCCGGCATGCGCGCGGCGGCGCGGGCAATGCGACGGAGATCCGCTTCGGCGACGTGCGCGTCGATTTTTCCAGGCGCGTGGTCGAGCGCGGCGGCAGGCACGTGCACCTGACGTCGCTGGAATACCGCCTGCTCGCCGCACTGCTCGCGCACCGCGGCAAGGTCATGACCCACCGCGAACTGCTGCGCGAAGTATGGGGCCCTTCGCACGTGGAAAGCCACCATTACCTGCGCATCTACATGGGCCACCTGCGCCAGAAGCTGGAGGCCGATCCGGCCCAGCCCGCGTACCTGCTCACGGAAATCGGCGTGGGCTACCGTTTCGCGGGCTGAATGCCGGCGAAAAAAAGCCCGCCTGTCGGCAGGACGGGCGGGCCCGGGCGCCGGCAAGCCGGCTGCCGCTACATGTTTTCGATCATGACCTGGCCGAAGCCCGAGCACGACACTTGCGTGGCGCCTTCGAGCAGGCGGGCGAAATCATAGGTGACCTTCTTGGACAGGATGGATTTCTCCATGCTGGAGATGATGAGGTCGGCCGCCTCGGTCCAGCCCATGTGGCGCAGCATCATCTCGGCCGAGAGAATCTCGGAACCCGGATTGACGTAGTCCTTGCCCGCGTACTTGGGCGCCGTGCCGTGCGTGGCCTCGAACATGGCCACGGAGTCGGAAAGGTTGGCCCCCGGCGCGATGCCGATGCCGCCCACCTGCGCCGCCAGCGCGTCGGAGATGTAGTCGCCGTTCAGGTTCAGCGTGGCGATGACGTCGTACTCGGCCGGGCGCAGCAGGATCTGCTGCAGGAAGGCGTCGGCGATCGAATCCTTGACGGTGATCTCGCGGCCCGTCTTGGGATTCTTGAACTTGCACCACGGGCCGCCGTCGATGAGCTGCGCGCCGAATTCCTTCTGCGCCAGGGCGTAGCCCCAGTCGCGGAAGCCGCCCTCGGTGAACTTCATGATGTTGCCCTTGTGCACCAGCGTGACCGAAGAGCGGTCGTTGTCGATGGCGTACTGCAGGGCCTTGCGCACCAGGCGCTCGGTGCCTTCGCGCGACACCGGCTTGATGCCGATGGACGAGGTGTTCGGGAAACGGATTTTCTTCACGCCGAGCCGGGTCTGCAGGAACTGGATGAGTTCCTTGGCCTGCTCGCTCTCGGCCATGTATTCGATGCCGGCGTAGATGTCTTCGGAGTTCTCGCGGAAGATGACCATGTCGGTCTTCTCGGGCTCGCGCACCGGCGAGGGCACGCCCTTGAAATAACGCACCGGGCGCAGGCAGACGTACAGGTCGAGCTGCTGGCGCAGCGCCACGTTGAGCGAGCGGATGCCGCCGCCCACGGGCGTGGTGAGCGGTCCCTTGATGGACACGACATAGTCCTTCACCACATCGAGCGTCTCGTCGGGCAGCCAGACGTCGGGGCCGTAGACCTTGGTGGCCTTCTCGCCGGCGTAGACCTCCATCCAGTGGATCTTGCGCTTGCCGCCGTAGGCTTTCTGCACCGCAGCATCCACCACCTTGATCATCACGGGGGTGATGTCGGCGCCGGTTCCATCGCCCTCGATGTAGGGGACGATGGGCTGATCCGGCACATTCAGCGAGAAATCGGCGTTGACCGTAATCTTCTGGCCCCCAGCGGGCACCTTGATGTGTTGGTAGGACATGTATGCTCCATTTGCTCCAGGTGATTTTTTCCGCGCGTGCGCCGCATCGGACGGCGCGGCCGCCGCGGGTGGACCCGTCCGCGGAACGCGCGCCGGCTGGCGGATAGCTCGACCATTCTATATCGCATTGCACGTCCCGCAGCGAGAATCGCCTTCACCGCCCTGGGCCGGTTCTCCCCGCCTTGCCGATTTCCCGGGCCGATAGCACAATGGGGAGCTTCCTCCACCCGCTCCCGCCCTGGCCCTGGCTTTACCATGACCGGCTCCCCCCGCCTGTTCGACAGCGTCCGCCCCCGGCTGCACGCCATCGCCTATCGCATGCTGGGTTCGGTGGAAGAAGCGGAAGACGTGGTGCAGGACGCCTGGCTGCGCTGGCACGAGGCCGACACGCAGGCGCTGGACAATCCCGAGGCGTGGCTGGTCACGGTCACGACGCGGCTGGCCATCGACCGCCTGCGCAGCCTGAAGGCCGAGCGGGCCCGCTACGTGGGCGTCTGGCTGCCGGAGCCCGTGCTGACCGCGCCCCAGGCCACGCCGGAAGAAGCCCACGAACGCGCCGACGACGTTTCCGTGGCCTTCCTGTACCTGCTGGAGCGCCTGTCGCCCGAGGCCCGCGCCGCCTTCCTGATGCGCGAGGTGTTCGATGCCGAATACGCCGAAGTGGCGCGCACGCTCGGCAAGACCGAAACGGCATGCCGCCAGCTCGTGAGCCGGGCGAGACGGCAACTGCGCCAGGGCCCGCGCCGCCTGGCGGTGCCCCGCGCAACCCACCACCGCCTGATGCGGGACTTTGCCGACGCCATGCGGCGCGGCGACCTCCATGGGCTGCAAGCGCTGCTGGCCGACGACGCCGAGCTCATCGGCGACGGCGGCGGCAAGGTGCCGAGTTTCGCAAGCCTGGCGGGAGGCCGGCGGCTGGCCCAACTGTTCTACGCCGGCAAGCGCCGCTACGGCGACGCGCTGCGCGTGGAAGTGGCCCAGGTGAACGGCCAGTGGGCGCTGCTGCGCTTCATCGAGGGCGCCCTGGAATCGGTGCAGTCCTATGAAACCGACGGAAGCCGCATCGTCCGGGTGCTGGTCCAGCGCAATCCGGACAAACTGGCTCGCGTGGCCGCGGCCTTCGATTCGGCGCCTTCCTGATCCGCCTTTTTTTCGAGCCGGACGTCACAAAACGCCCCCGGCGGCCGTCTTACGGGGCATGGAAAAGAAAACCTCACCCAGCGCCGCGACGGCCCGCAACGCTTCTCCGCACGGCGGCGCCGACCCGCTGGCGCACAGCTTCGTCACCAGCTATGCCGGCGTGGTGGCCTTCATGGCGGTCGCGGCGGAAGGCAACTTCGCCAGGGCCGGCGACCGCCTGGACATCGGCCGCTCGGCGGTCAGCCGCAGCGTGCAGAAACTGGAAGACCAGCTCGGCGTGCGGCTCTTCGTGCGGACCACGCGCAGCACCTCGCTCACTCCCGAAGGCGAGCGCTTCTACGAAAGCTGCCGTCCCGGCGTGGAAGGCATCGTCCAGGCCCTGGAAACCATGCGCGAACTGCGCGCAGGCCCGCCCGCCGGCCACTTGCGCGTGTGCGCCACCGTGGGCTTCGGGCGCAAGGTCATCGCCCCGTTGCTGCAGGGTTTCCAGGAAGCCCACCCGGACATCGCCATCGACCTGCTGCTGGACGACGGCCCCACCGACTTCACCACGGACCGGGTCGACGTCTCGTTCCGCAATGGCCGCATGGAAGACAGCCAGGTCATTGCCAAGCGCCTGATCCCGATGCAGATGCTGTTGTGCGCATCGCCCGCGTATGCGGCCCGCCACCCCCTGCCCCGCGCCCTCGACGAGCTCGCCGGCCACCGCTGCATCAACTTCCGGCTGGCCTCGGGGCGGGTGTACGAATGGGAATTCAAGGTGGGCGGCCGCATGCGCAAGTTCGCGCCTGCCGCCACGCTGGCCTTCAACGACGCCGACCTCGTGCTGCAGGCCGTGCTCGACGGCCGGGGCATCGCCCAGATGGCCGGCTACCAGGTTTGCGAGCACCTGCGCGCCGGCGCTCTCGTGGCATGCCTGCCGCAATACGCGCCGGACGATCGGGGCCACTACCTCTGCTATCTCAGCCGCCAGCACCTGCCCGGCCGGATCCGCGTCTTCATCGACTACATGACCGAGCGCATCCGCGCGCTGGACCTGCAGATCCTGGACAGCCTGCTGCCGGGGCAGACATGAGCCGGCGAACCTGCTGCGTCGGCGCCACCACGCTTTCGATTCCCTGCCGCGCCATCTTGGCATACGGGCAGTGGCGCTCGGCATTGCGCACCAGCGCTTCGGCCACGGCCCGGTCCAACCCCGGCAGGTGGATGTCGATATGCGCGGCCAGCGCGTAAAGCCCGTCGACCGGATCGCGCCCGAAGGTAACGCGGGCCCGCACCTCGGCTTCGGCAATGCACAGGCCCGCCCGGGCGGCCAGCAGCGCCAGCGCGCCATGGAAGCAGGCGGCATAGCCCGCGGCAAACAGTTGCTCGGGATTGGTTCCGCCACCGGGCCCGCCGAGCTCCCTGGGCAGGCGCAGATCCCGCTGCAAGGCGCCGTCGTCGGAACGCGCGCGGCCCGACGCGCGCCCGTGCGCGGCCTCGCCGCCCCGCACCGCGACGCGGGCGGTGTAAAGCGGCCGGAAGTCGTCTCCGCGGTTTTTGTCCGGGAGGCTGAGCGGGGCGGCTGCAATCGGCTCATGCCGGTCTGTCCGGAGATGCCGAGGTTCCGCCTGCAGCCGGGATTTTCATGGCCTGTCCTCAGTCCAGCTTGGCCTTGTCCAGGCCGTAGGCCTTGTCGACCGAGCCTGGAACGGTACGCAAGCCCACGTTGAGGCGGTTCCATCCGTTGATGGCCATGATGGCGAAGCTCAGGTCGGAGATTTCCTTTTCCGACAGCTGCGCGCGCACGCGCTCGTAGATCTCGTCCGGCACGCCCTGCTCGGGCAGTTTCGTCAGCGCTTCGGTCCATTCCAGCGCGGCGCGCTCCCGCGGCGAGAACAGGGGGGATTCGCGCCAGATGGCCACGTGGTGCAGGCGCAGCTCGCGCTCGCCGTGGATCTTGGCCTGCTTGACGTGCATGTCCAGGCAGAAGGCGCAGCCGTTCATCTGCGAGGCGCGGATCTCCACGAGGGCCAGGATGGACTCCTCGATCGCGCCCGACCTGACCAGCAGGCCGAATTCGATGAACTTCTTGAACAGCTCGGGCGATTGCGCGAAAGCGTTGAGACGTTGGGTCATGATGATTCCCTCGATGGTGGGTAGCCGCCCGCTTCACGGATCCGGAAGCGGATCCGGAAGCCGGGCCGGAAAACGGGAGCCAAGCGTGGTTGCGTAAGTCCAGGCAACGGACAAATCGTAGGCTTCGGGGAATCGGGCCGGTAGAGGCGGGCGCGGGATCATGGTGTTGCCCTGATTGCAACAATTGCCGCCGCAGCCGGGCGGCCGGCGTCCGGGCGTTAAAATAGGATTCTTCCAGTCCGCTTTTCCCCTCCCCCGATGTTCAATCCCTCCCGCGACCAAGTCCGCGAATTCTTTATCGAAACCTGGCGCAAGCACCGCTCGGCCGAGGTGCTGAGTCCGCTCGAAGCCATGGCGCTGGATTGGATCATCGAGCATCCGGAATATCACGGCGACCTGGAGAATCCCCAGGCCATGAGCGAGGAATACTCGGTCGAAAAGGGACGCACCAATCCCTTCCTGCACCTGTCCATGCACCTCGCTATCGCGGAGCAGCTCTCCATCGACCATCCTCCCGGCATCCGCCGGGCCTACCAGAAGCTCGTCTCGCGCACGGACGCGCACCAGGCCGCCCACGAAATCATGGAGTGCCTGGGACAGGTGGTATGGGAAGCCCAGCGCCTGGGCAAGCCGCTGGACAGCGACACCTACATCGATCTCATCCGCCAGCGCGCGGAACGCTGAGGCGCCCTGCGCCTCAGGGCTCGCGGACTTCGGGGCCGCCCGGACGCAGCGCCGCCGCGGCGGTGCACGCCATGACGGGCCAACCGGGAGCATGCGCGCTGTGCGCGGGAGTCGGCCTGGCGGCGCTGGCCTTCCGGACCGCCAGGCTGCGGTTCATGCCGGGCGCGGCGCGCGGGCCGGAAGCCGCCCCTGCCCGGCGGCGGAGTCAGCGGCGCACGCCCAGGTCGCTGGGCAGCGAAGCCAGCCAGGCCGCCACGTTGCTGATGTCCTGGTCGGACAGCTGGGTGGCGAAGGCGCCCATGATGGGGTTCTTGCGCACGTTGGCGGTGGCGGGGCTGCCCGAGGCGCCGCGCTTGTAGGCCTTGAGCGCGTGGGCGATGTAGTCGGCGTGCTGGCCCGCCAGCGTGGGGTAGGACGGATCGACGGCGGTCTTGGCGTCGGCGCCGTGGCACGAGGCGCAATTGAACTTGTCGAACACCGCTTTGCCGGCGGCCAGGTCCTGGGCCTGCGCGGCGGCGCCGCACGCGGCCAGCACGAGGCCTGCAACGGCAGACAGAATGCGTTTCATGTAGGCCCCCTTGTTATTTGAGATTCGAGTAGTACGCGGCCAGGTCGGCGATGTCCTGGTCGCTCAGGCTGCCGGCAATGGCGTCCATCGTGGGATGGCTGCGCGCGCCTTTCTTGTACTCGTTGAGGGCGGTCTCGATGTATTTGGCGTTCTGCCCGGCGATCTTGGGCACGTGGTAGAGCTCGGGGAACGTCGCCTTGTAGCCCTCGATGCCATGGCAGCCGATGCACATCGACACCTTGTCCCGGGCGTTTTTGATGTTACCGGCCGGCGCTGCATCCGCAGCGTTTGCCTGGCCGGCGATCGCACAGGATGCGATCGCGGTCAGTGCGCCGGCCATGCACTTCAGTGAGGTTCGCAACTTCATTGACTGACTCTTCCTGTTAGGGCTAAGGACAGGGCAAACACGTTGCGGGTCGAACCCGGCTGCAAAACCGCCTGATTGTACGATAATTGACCAGGATTCAAACCCCACGATGGCATTGCGCCGCGTCAACCACGACCAGTACAGCCCACCATGCCCGCAGCCTCGCACGCCTCTTTCGCCCCGTCCGCCCGCTTCGAAGGAACCGACACCTACGTCGCCACCGACGACCTCAAACTCGCCGTCAACGCCGCCCTCACACTGCAGCGCCCGCTGCTCATCAAGGGCGAGCCCGGCACCGGCAAGACCATGCTGGCGGAAGAAGTGGCCCGCGCGCTGGGCCGGCCGCTGCTGCAATGGCACATCAAGTCCACCACCAAGGCGCACCAGGGCCTGTACGAATACGACGCGGTCTCGCGCCTGCGCGACTCGCAGCTCGGCGACGAGAAAGTGCGCGACATCCGCAACTACATCGTGCAAGGCACGCTGTGGCAGGCCTTCGAGTCCGACGAGCCCGTCGTGCTGCTCATCGACGAAATCGACAAGGCCGACATCGAATTCCCCAACGACCTGCTGCGCGAGCTGGACCGCATGGAGTTCCATGTCTACGAAACGCGCCAGACCATTGCCGCGCGCCACCGCCCGCTGGTCATCATCACGTCCAACAACGAGAAAGACCTGCCCGACGCGTTCCTGCGCCGCTGCTTCTTCCACTACATCCGCTTCCCCGACCGCGAAACCATGCGCGACATCGTCAACGTGCATTTTCCCGACCTGAAGCAGGAGGTGCTGCGCGCGGCGCTGGACACGTTCTTTGCGCTGCGCGACACCCCCGGCCTGAAGAAGAAGCCCTCCACCTCCGAGCTGCTCGACTGGCTGCGCCTGCTGCTGGCCGAAGACATCCCGGCCGCGCAGATCGACGCCCACAACGCCACCGCGGTGCCGCTCATGGCCGGCGCGCTGCTCAAGAACGAGCAGGACGTGCACCTGCTCGAGCGCCTGGCCGCCATGACGCGCGGCAGCGCGCGCCGCTGAACGCTTCCGCCCGCCGCCCATGCTCATCGACTTCTTCTACCACCTGCGCGCGCACAAGCTGCCGGTCTCGGTCAAGGAATACCTGACCCTGGTCGAGGCCCTGCGCCAGGACCTGATGGCGCCCACGCTGGACGATTTCTACTTCCTCGCGCGCGCCACGCTGGTCAAGGACGAGTCCCTGTACGACCGCTACGACCAGGCATTCGGGGCCTACTGCAAGGGCATCGAGGCGGCGCTGCCGGCCGGCAAGGAAATCCCCGTCGACTGGCTCGTCAAGCAGTTCGAGAAAAGCCTGAGCCCCGAAGAAAAAGCCGCCATCGAGAAACACGGCTGGGACAAGCTCATGGAGCTCTTCAAGCAGCGCCTGGAAGAGCAGAAAGAACGCCATGCCGGCGGCAGCAAATGGATAGGCACGGGCGGCACCTCGCCCTTCGGCAATGGCGGCTACCACCCCGAAGGCATGCGCGTGGGCGGCGCCTCGGCCGGCAACCGCACGGCGGTCAAGGTCTGGGACATGCGGCAGTTCCGCGACTACGACGACCAGGTCGAGCTGGGCACCCGGAATTTCAAGGTGGCGCTGCGGCGCCTGCGCCGCTTCGCGCGCGAAGGCGCGGAGCTCGAACTCGACCTGGACGACACCATCGCCAGCACCGCGCGCAATGCGGGCCACCTGGACCTGCGCATGGTGCCGGAACGCCACAATACCGTGAAGGTGCTCATGCTGCTGGACGTGGGCGGCAGCATGGACGACCACATCGCGCGGGTCGAGGAGCTGTTCTCGGCCGCGCGCAGCGAATTCCGCAACCTGGAAGTCTATTACTTCCACAACTGCCCTTACGAAACGCTGTGGCAGAGCAACCGCCGCCGCCAGAGCGAACGCTTCGACACCTGGGACGTGCTGCGCAAGTACAACCCCGACTGGCGCCTCATCATCGTGGGCGACGCCACCATGAGCCCCTACGAGATCCTGCAACCGGGCGGCTCGGTGGAGCACTACAACAAGGAAGCGGGCGCGGTCTGGATGCGGCGCCTGCTCGACGCCTGGCCCAAGTCGGTGTGGCTCAATCCCGAGCCCACGGCCTCGTGGCAGTACCGGCAGTCCATTGCGCTGATGCGCGACATCATGCAAGACCGCATGTACCCCGTCACCGTCTCCGGCCTGGAACAGGCCATGCGCATGCTGTCGAAATAGCCGCCGCTCAGCCGTCCACCGGGTGCTCGGGCGTGTCCAGCGCCAGCCGGTAGAACACCAGGTCCAGCCAGCGCCCGAACTTGAATCCGGCCTGCTCGATGGTGCCGCAGCGCGCGAACCCCAGCCGCTCGTGCAGGCGGATGCTGCCGGCATTGGCCGCGTCGATGGCGCCGATCAGCAGATGCACCTGGCTGGCGCGGGCCCGCGCGATCAGCTCGCGCATCAGGGCCTCGCCCAGGCCCCTGCCCCGGAACCGCGCGTCCACGTACACCGAATGCTCCACCGTGTACTTGAAAGCGGGAAACGCCCTGAACGTGCCGTAGCTGGCGAATCCCATGAGATCGCCGTCCGCATTCTCGTAGCCCAGCACAGGGAACCCGCCCTGCCGCTTGGCCTCGAACCAGCCCCGCATGGCTTCGGGCGGGCGCGGCTTGTAGTCGTACAGCGCGGTGGTGTGGACGATGGCGTCGTTGAGAATGGCCAGGATCTGCCCGGCGTGGCGCTCGGGCGTGCAATCGACCAGAATGGCGCCCGGAGGCGTGGAAGTGGCGGCGGCGTTCATGGCGGCATTGTATCGGCGGCCGGCCGCCGCCAGAAGCGGAGGGTTCAGCGCGCGGCGTCGAAGGCGGCCCGCAGCCGCTCTGCCTGCGCGCGCGCCTCGTCCGCGCTTTGCAGATTGGCGAACCCCAGCAGCAGCCCGCCGGCCGCGGATTTGCGGATGCGCCAGTCGCTCAGCGCCTGCACGGCCAAGCCCCGGGCGCGTGCTTCGGCCGCGATCGCCCGGTCGCTGCGCCGCCCGGCCAGATGGGCCAGCACGTGAATGCCCCCGGCCTGGGGCTGGACGTGCAGGCGCCCGCCGAAAACCGCGTCCAGCGCATCGACCAGGAAGCCGCGGCGCACCGCGTACAAGGCGCGCATCCGGCGCAGATGCCGGGCGAAGTGCCCCTGGTCCATGAAATCGGCCACCGCGGCCTGCAGCGGCACGGCTCCCGGCCCGGGCAACCGCTGCGCGGCCTCCTGGAGCCGCGCGGCCTGCGCCTGCGGCGCCACCAGGTACGCCAGGCGCAGCCCCGGAAACAGCGCTTTGCTGAACGTGCCCGCATAAAGCACCCGCCCCTGGGCGTCCAGGCTCTTGAGCGCGGGCAGCGGCCGGCCGTGGTAGCGGAATTCGCTGTCGTAATCGTCCTCCACGATCCATGCCGCGCTCCGGCCGGCCCATTCGAGCAGCTCGAGCCGGCGGGGCAGGCTGAGCGCCATGCCCAACGGACTCTGGTGCGTGGGCGTGACGACGGCGAACCGCGCCCGCGCGGCGCGGCGGATGCCCTGGCCCACGTCCAGCCCCTCTTCGTCCACCGCCACCGGCGCCAGGCGCATGCCCTCGTCTTCCAGCAGCCGCCTCGCGTATGGATAGCCCGGGTCTTCGTACCAGCCCTCGTCGCCCGGCTCGAGCAGCGCGCGGCACGCCAGCTGCAGCGCGCCCCGGTAGCCGTTGGTGACGAAAACCTGCGCGGGCGTGCAGGCGATGCCGCGCGAGATGCCCAGATAGGCGGCGATGGAACGCCGCAGGGGCTCGTAGCCCGCCGGATCGGGATGGACCATTGCGGCCATGCCCAGGGAGCGCAGCGTCCGGCCGGCCAGGCGGACCCAGGTCTTGCGGGGAAAGGCGTCCAGCGCGGGCAGCCCGAGCTGGAACGGGCGCGGCGCCGGGACGGCGGCCATTCCGGTCGGAGCGGCCGCCGGGCGCGCGCCGCGCGCTGCGCGGGGCGTTTGCGCCAGGGGCTCCAGTCCCGGCGACACGAACGTGCCGGCCGGGCCCCGCGCCAGCAGATAGCCTTCGCTCGCCAGCATCTGGTAGGCCAGCTCCACGGTGCCGCGCGCGAGATTCAGCTCGCTGGCCAGGCTGCGCACGGCCGGCACGCGATCGCCCGGGCGCAGCTTGCCCGCCGCGATCGCGTCGCGGTAGCGGCGGTACAACTGCAGGTAGATCGGCCCGCCGTGGTTCCGGTCGGGCCGCAGATGGCGCAGGTCCATGGCCATGGCCCATTCAACTCGTCAAAACTTGCCTCTGTGGCATAGGGCATGATTTTCTTAGAGTGAAGGCTGCGCGACAAGGAGATCATCTTGCATCCCATCACTCTCAGCCATGTCCACACCGGACCCGACCTGCTGGCCTGCTTCGAGGTCATGCGGTCGCTGCGGCCCCACCTGGAAAGCGCCGCCGCGTTCGCCGCGCAGGTCGCGCGCCAGACGGAACAGGGCTACCGCTTGCTCGCCGCCTGGCGCGAGGGACGCGTGGCGGGCCTGGCCGGCTACCGCCTGCAGGAGAACCTGATATACGGCCGGTTTCTCTACGTGGACGATCTGGTCGCCATGGAAGGTTCGCGCTCGCAGGGCCTGGGCGCCCGCCTCGTCGATGCCGTGCGCGAAGAAGCCCGGCGGCACGACTGCGCCTTCCTGGTGCTCGACACCGGCCTGGGCAACGCGCTGGCGCAGCGCTTCTATTTCCGGCAGGGCCTGCTCGCCATGGGACTGCATTTCCGCCAGGCGCTGCGGGCGGGTTAGGCCATGAAATCCCTGCTGTTTCTCGAATCCAGCCCGCACGGCCATGCCTCGCGAAGCGCGCGCCTGGCCGCATCGGCCATGGCGGCCCTGCAGCGGCGCCATCCGGGCATACGCATCGTCAGCCGCAGCCTGGCCCGGGATCCGCCTCCGCCCATCTCCGCGGCGTATGCGCGCGCCATCACCGGCGGCGCGCCGCGCGACGCCGCCGTGTTCGCGGAGTCGGAGCGCCTGATCCGCGAACTGGAAGACTGCAATGGCCTGCTGATCTGCACGCCCATGCACAACTTCACGGTCCCGGCCGCGCTGAAGCTGTGGATAGACCATGTGCTGCGCATGGGCCGCACCATGACGTCCACGCCGCACGGAAAGGCCGGGCTGCTGGCCGACCGGCCCACGCTGGTGCTGGTGCGCGCCGGCAGCCGCTGCGCCGGCGAAGACGCGCGGCAGCCGGACTTTCTCACTCCCTATCTGGGCCGGGCGCTCGCCGCCATGGGCATTCATCGCACCCGGTTCGCCTATCTCCAGGGCCCCCGGCCCGCCGCGCGGGACGAGGCGGACGCGCTGGAGGCGCTGGCCGCGCTGTTTCATGCCGTGTCCCGCGAGGGCGCGGCGGCCGCCTGATGCCTCTCAGGCGGCCCTGCCCTGCGCCCGCGGCCTGGCGATGGCCGCCGGCCCCGGGCACTCGTGCCAGGACAGCTCGTCGGCGTCCATGTCCAGGTCGAACAGGTCATTGGCCGCCGGCCAGGGATGGCGCCGCGCGGCCGCGCCCTCCATCTCGAGCACGTGGCCGGCGAAGCCGCAGGGCGAGCCGCCGCATTCGGCGAAATAGCGCCGGCTGTTCAGGTCCACCACATAGGTGGTCATGTCGTGGGCGAGTATGGCTACGAATTGGCCGTCATCGCTGGCATAGGCGTACTGGAATTGCCCCTTGATGCCCTCACCGGTGAGGGGGGTGCCGGTGAGCTGGGACAGTGCGCGCGTGACGATCTCGGTCAGCATGGGTCGTTCCTCCGGAAAGTGCGCCGGCGGAAGGCCGGCGGCGAAGGCGCGAACGACAAGCGCCGGCGCGGCGCCCCGGGGCGAGGCGGGGTCGGCGTTGGACGGGAAGCCTGTAGCCGGGCTGCCGCGCGTCCCGTCGGCAACGTGTGCTACATGCGTGAAATCGTACACCCGCGGCCGAGGCCGCCTCAAATCGCCGCGTCACGCCCGCGGATACCGCATCGCAACAAACCGGCCGGCCTCAGGCGGCCGGCACGGGCGCCTCGTCGGCCGGCGCGGGCCCGGCGCAGCGGGCGCGCCAGTCGTCGCGGCCCAGGCGGTAGAGCACGTGGCGCCTAAGCGGATGGCCGTCCGGCACGCCGGGATGATCGAACTCCTGCGCATCCTGGTGCATGCCGAGCCGGCGCATGACCGCGCGCGAGCGCGTGTTGGCCGGGACGGTCATGGCCACGATCTCGGGCAGGCCGACCTGCTCGAAACCCACCCGCAGCGCGGCCCGCGCCGCCTCCAGCGCGTAGCCCTTGCCCCAGTGGCGATGGGCCAGCCGCCAGGCGGCCTCGACCGCGGGCGCGAAAGGAAACGCCCCGGCCAGAGGCTTGATGCCCACGAAACCGACGAACGGCGCCACGCCGGGCGCCTCCACGGCCCAGCATCCCCAGCCGTATTCGTCGATACCGGCCGCCAGGCGGTCGGCCAGCGCGTCGCTTTCCGCCCGCGACAGCGGCAGCAGGCAGGCCATGACGCGCGGGTCGGCGTTGAGTTCGGCAAACGGGGCGCGATCGGCGGCTCGCCACTGGCGCAGCACCAGGCGCGGGGTCTCGATGGCGAGGGGCAGGGAAGACATAGGACGGATTCCGCAGAACGGCTCGCCGCTTGAACCATCGGCAGCGTATACACTCCAACGGATTCTGCCATGCCTAAGGAATGATCTGCCATGCGCTTGTCCTTGTCGAAGCTGCCGCGCCCGGTGGGCCTGCTGCTGTTTTCGTCCTTCCTCGCCTTCCAGGCGGGGGCCGCCAGCCTGCCCGCGGGCGTTTCCGAAGCCGCCTCGATCGAAGGCATCACCGAATACCGCCTCAGCAACGGCCTGCGCGTGCTTCTCGCGCCCGACGACTCCAAGCCTTCCACCACGGTCAACATGACCTACCTCGTGGGCTCGCGCAACGAGAACTACGGCCAGACCGGCATGGCGCACCTGCTCGAGCACATGCTGTTCAAGGGCACGTCCACCACCCGCAACGCCATGGGCGAGTTCTCGCGCCGCGGGCTGCAGGCCAACGGCTCCACGTCCAGCGACCGCACCAACTACTTCGCCAGCTTCGCCGCCAACCCCGACACCCTCAAGTGGTACCTGGGCTGGCAGGCCGACGCCATGGTGAACTCGCTGATCGCCAAGGAAGACCTCGATTCCGAAATGACGGTCGTGCGCAACGAGATGGAAAGCGGCGAGAACAGCCCGTTCCGCATCCTCATGCAGAAGATGCAGTCGGCGGCCTACCAGTGGCACAGCTACGGCAAGAACACCATCGGCGCGCGCTCCGACGTCGAAAACGTGGACATCGGGCAACTGCGCGCCTTCTATCATCAGTACTACCAGCCCGACAACGCCGTGCTGATCGTGGCGGGCAAGTTCGATCCGCAGGCCACGCTGGCCGACATCGCCGCCACGCTGGGCAAGCTGCCCAGGCCCGAACGCAAGCTTCCGCGCGAATACACGGTCGAGCCCGTGCAGGACGGCGAGCGTTCGGTCACGTTGCGCCGCGTCGGCGGCACGCCGCTGGCGGCGGCCATGTACCACATCCCGGCGGCCGGCAGCCCCGACTTCGTGCCGTTCGACCTGGCCACCACCATCCTGGCCGACACGCCTTCCGGCCGCCTGTACCACGCGCTCGTGCCCACCAAGCAGGCCTCCGGCGTGTTCGGGTTCACCATGGAGCAGCTCGACCCCGGCCTGGTCATGTTCGGCGCCCAGCTCGCGCCGGGCAAGAACCCCGACACGGCGCTCGCCACGCTGACCAGCACGCTCGAATCCGTGGGCAAGAAGCCCTTCACCCAGCAGGAGCTCGAGCGCGCGCGCAGCAAATGGCTCACCGCCTGGGAGCAGACCTACAGCGACCCCGAACAGGTGGGCGTGGCGCTTTCCGAGGCCATCGCCGCCGGCGACTGGCGCCTGTTCTTCCTGCAGCGCGACCGCGCCCGCAAGGCCACGCTCGACGAGGTCCAAAAGGCCGCCACGGCCTATCTCGTGCGCAGCAACCGCATCGAGGGCCGGTACATCCCCACCGAGAAGCCTGAGCGCGCCCCGCTGGCGCAGCGCGTGGACCTGACCGAGGTCTTCAAGAACTACAAAGGCGACCCCGGCTTCAAGCCGGCCACCGCCTTCGATCCCACCCCCGCCAACATCGACAAGCTGACGCAGCGCAAGACCCTCGAGCTGCCCAACGGCCCGGTCGAGCTTGCCCTGCTGCCCAAGGCCACCCGCGGGCAGCGCGTGCAGGCCCAGATGCTCATCCAGTTCGGCAACGCCGAAGACCTGCGAGGGCAGCGCGTGAACGCCGCCGCGGTGGCCGACCTGCTCATGCGCGGCACCGCCAAGCTCACGCGCCAGGACATCCAGGACCATCTCGACAAGCTGCAGGCCGAACTCGGCTTCAGCGGCGGCGGCACCACGCTGAAGGTCGCCATGTCGACCAAGGGCGAGAACCTGCCCGAGCTCACCGCGCTCGCGCTGGACATCGTGCGCAACGCCAGTTTCCCGCAAGCGCAGCTCGAGGAATACCAGCGCCAGTTGGAAACCTCCATCCGGAACGCCATGACGGAGCCGACGGCGCTGGCCTCGCGCGCGCTGGCGCGCCAGAACAATCCCTGGCCCGCCGACGACGTGCGCTACGTGCCCAGCTTCGAAGAGGCGCTGGCCGACGTGCGCGCCCTCGGGCGCGACAACCTGCTGAAATTCCACAGCCGTTTCTACGGCGCCGGCAAGATCGAATACACCGCCGTGGGCGACTTCCAGCCCGAGGCCGTGGAAGCCGCGGTCAAGAAGGGCCTGGCCGGATGGAAGCGTGCGCCGGCCTACACCCGCGTGAGCGATCCCTATCGCGACGTCCCGCCCAAGCGTTTCGACATCGAAACGCCCGACAAGGCCAACGCGTTCTATCTCTCGCGCCTGCCGCTCAAGCTGCAGGACACGGACCCCGACTACCCCGCGCTGTATCTCGCCAACTATCTGCTGGGCGCCTCGGAAACTTCGCGCCTCTGGAACCGCGTGCGCGAGCAGGAAGGCCTCTCGTACAACGTGCGCAGCTCGCTGTCGGTCTCGTCGTTCGAGCCCACCGCGAGCTGGAGCCTCTACGCCATCTACGCGCCCCAGAACCGCGAGCGGCTTGAAAAAGCCATCAGCGAGGAAATCGCCCGCGCGGTCAAGGACGGCTTCTCCGACAAGGAAGTCTCCGACGGCATCACGGCGCTGCTCAATTACCGCAACCTGGCCCGCGCCCAGGACGACGTGCTCGCCGGCGCGTGGCTGGATTACCTCCAGCTCGGCCGCACGTTCGCATGGTCGGCCGACATGGACAAGAAAATCTCCGCGCTGACTCCGCAAGCCGTCAACGCGGCCATGCGCAAGTACCTGCGCCCCGACGCGTTCAGCACCGCCGTGGCGGGCGACTTCAAGAAGGAAAAGGCCGCCCCTTGATTTGAAGCCTCCGCCCCTGCGAGCCGCCGCCATGAGGCCATCGCCTCAAGGCGGCGCTTTCAGTACACCGCTTCATGACGGTTTCTTCCGGCTGCGGTTCGTCCGCGGCGCGCCTGCGATGCGTCTGCGATTCGTCTACTACTCTGCGTCTTCGAACCCGGGCCGGCCCCCTCGTCCCCACTCGGCAGCCCCGCCGTATTCAAGCGGGGGCTGATATGTCCCGCGCCCTGCCGCCCGCGGCGCGCCATGGCGTCGGCGCTCACTTCACATGAATACGGGATATACGCCATTAATAAGATTAATTAGCCATGATTTTGGAAAAATCATTTCGGTAAATACGGGTTTATCCTGACTCGCTGCTGGACCACAATACGTTCATCGGGAACAAGAAAACGAACCACGGCACCGCCCCCGGGGCACAGAGCGCGCAAGCGCCGGCCATCGGGCCAGACCGCTGGATACGTTTCCCATCATCAACAATTGGAGGTCCATCATGAAAACCCTTGCTACCGCCCTACTGATGTCGCTGGCCCTTGCCGGCGCCGCCCAGGCCGCCGATCTCGGCCAACCCAAGACCAGCGCCCAGGTGGCTGCCGAGCTGCAACAGGCCAAGGCCAACGGCCAATACACGTTTGGCGAGCTCGACTACCCGCCCGCCATCGCCCAGAACACCAGCCTGGGCTCGCAGGAAGTCCGGGCCCAGCTCCAGCAGGCCAAGGCCAGCGGCCAGTACACCTTCGGCGAACTGCAATACCCGCCCGTGGTGGCCGCCGCGGCCAGCGCCAAGTCGAGCGCCGACGTCCGGGCCGAACTGGCCCAGGCCAAGGCCAGCGGCCAATACACTTTCGGCGAACTCGAATATCCGCCGATCTCCCGGTGAGCTGCTTGCTGTAGCCCGGCCGGCCTCAGGCGGCATCATGGCCTGGGGCCGGTTTTTTCCGGCCACAGCGGCAACCTGCAGCACCTCCGCGGCGCAAGCCGCGGTTTTTTTTTGCGAGCCGCCGACCCTCCCCGCAACAAGAGCGCCCTCCCGGGCGGCGGCAAGCCCGCACGTCAGGCGTCGCGCGGAGCTGCCTGCGCGGGCCCGCCAGTGCAATCGCCCGTTTCCCGCCGGCTCTTTCCGCTCATCCAAAAAAAACCGCGGCTTGCGCCGCGGTTCGTTTTTGTGAAGCAACAATCAGCTAAAGAATTCCTTCACCCGGTCGGTCCAGGACTTGCTTTGCGGCGAATGGCGGTCGCCGCCGTCGTTCAGGGAGGCCTCGAACTGGCGCAGAATGTTCTTCTGTTCCTCGCTCAGCCGCACCGGGGTTTCCACGACGACGTGGCAGTAGAGATCGCCCGGATAGCTGCCCCGCACGCCGCGGATGCCCTTGCCGCGCAGGCGGAAGGTCTTGCCGGACTGGGTGCCTTCGGGAATGGAGATCTCCGCCTTGCCGCCCAGCGTCGGCACCTGCAGTTCGCCGCCCAGAGCGGCCGTGGTAAACGGAATGGTCAGCTCGCAATGGAGATCGTCGCCGTCGCGCTGGAAGATCTTGTGCGGCTTGATGTGGATTTCCACATACAGGTCGCCCGGAGGCCCGCCGTTGATGCCGGGCTCGCCGTTGCCGCTGGAGCGGATGCGCATGCCGTCGTCGATGCCGGCCGGAATCTTGACCTGCAGGGTCTTGTTGCGGCGAGTGCGGCCCACGCCGTCGCAGGCGGGGCACGGATCCGTGATTTCCTTGCCGTTGCCGTGGCAGGTGGGGCAAGTCTGCTGCACGCTGAAGAATCCCTGCTGCATGCGCACCGCGCCCGAGCCGCCGCAGGTGCGGCAGGTCTTGGGCGAGGTGCCGGGCTTGGCGCCCGAGCCGTGGCAGGTGTCGCAGTTTTCCCAGCTCGGCACGCGGATCTCGGTGTCGAAGCCGGCGGCCGCTTGTTCCAGCGTGATTTCGAGCGCGTACTTCAGGTCGGCGCCGCGATAAACCTGGGGGCCGCCGCCACGGCGGCCGCCGCCGAAGATCTCGCCGAAGATGTCGCCGAAGGCATCGGCGAAACCGCCGCCCATGCCGCCGCCCATACCCGCCGCATTGGGATCCACGCCGGCGTGGCCGTAGCGGTCATAGGCCGCGCGCTTCTGCTCGTCGCCCAGGACCTCGTAGGCTTCCTTGGCTTCCTTGAATTTCTCTTCGGCCTCTTTGCTGTCCGGATTGCGGTCCGGATGATACTTCATGGCCAGCTTTCGATAGGCCTTCTTCAGTTCGTCATCCGAGGCGTTTTTCGCCACGCCCAGGACGTCGTAATAGTCGCGTTTTGCCATGATCGGTGGGCTCGGCAACGAGCCTTCTTTTCAGTGCTGCAGAATGAGCCCGCCCGGTAGCCGGAAAATCCGGTTACCGGGCGGCAGAGGAAGGTCAGGAGGCGGCCATTATTGGTCGCGCTTGACTTCCTTGAAGTCGGCATCGACCACGTTGTCGTCCACCGGCTTCGCATTGTCGGCGGCCTGCTGCTGGCTGGCGGCCTGCTGCGCCTGCATGTCGGCATACATCTTCTCGCCGAGCTTCTGCGAAGCGGCCGACAGGGCCTCGACCTTGGCGTCGATCGCCGCCTTGTCGCCGTCCTTGAGCGTTTCCTCCAGGGACTTGATGGCGGCCTCGATGCTTTCCTTTTCGGAAGCCTCGAGCTTGTCGCCGTATTCGGTCAGCGACTTGCGGGTGGCGTGCACCAGCGCGTCGGCCTGGTTGCGCGACTGGGCCAGCTCGGCCAGGCGATGGTCTTCCGCGGCGTTGGCCTCGGCGTCCTTCACCATGCGCTGGATCTCTTCTTCCGACAGGCCGGAGTTGGCCTTGATGGTGATCTTGTTTTCCTTGCCGGTGCCCTTGTCCTTGGCCGACACGTGCAGGATGCCGTTGGCGTCGATGTCGAACGTGACCTCGATCTGCGGCACGCCGCGCGGCGACGGCGGGATGCCCTCGAGGTTGAACTCGCCCAGGGCCTTGTTGCCCGCGGCGATTTCGCGCTCGCCCTGGAACACCTTGATCGTCACGGCCGGCTGGTTGTCGTCGGCAGTGGAGAAGGTCTGCGAGAACCGGGTCGGGATGGTCGTGTTCTTCTGGATCATCTTGGTCATCACGCCGCCCAGGGTTTCAATGCCCAGGGAGAGCGGGGTGACGTCCAGCAGCAGCACGTCCTTGCGGTCGCCCGACAGCACGGAACCCTGGATGGCGGCGCCGGCGGCGACGGCCTCGTCGGGGTTCACGTCCTTGCGCGGATCCTTGCCGAAGAACTCCTTCACCTTTTCCTGGACCTTGGGCATGCGGGTCATGCCGCCCACCAGGATCACGTCGTCGATGTCGGAAACCTTCACGCCGGCGTCCTTGATGGCCACGCGGCACGGCTCGATGGTGCGCTCGATCAGGTCTTCGACCAGGGCTTCCAGCTTGGCGCGCGTGATCTTCAGGTTCAGGTGCTTGGGACCGGACGCGTCGGCCGTGATGTACGGCAGGTTGATCTCGGTCTGCTGGCTGGAGGACAGCTCGATCTTGGCCTTCTCGGCGGCTTCCTTCAGGCGCTGCAGGGCCAGCACGTCCTTGGACAGGTCCACGCCCTGTTCTTTCTTGAACTCGGCGATGATGTAGTCGATGATGCGCTGGTCGAAGTCTTCGCCGCCCAGGAAGGTGTCGCCGTTGGTCGACAGCACTTCGAACTGCTTCTCGCCGTCCACGTCGGCGATCTCGATGATGGACACGTCGAACGTGCCGCCGCCCAGGTCATATACCGCGATCTTGCGGTCGCCCTTGTCGGACTTGTCCAGGCCGAAGGCCAGCGCGGCCGCGGTCGGCTCGTTGATGATGCGCTTGACTTCCAGGCCGGCGATGCGGCCGGCGTCCTTGGTGGCCTGGCGCTGGCTGTCGTTGAAGTACGCGGGCACGGTGATGACGGCCTCGGTCACCTCCTCGCCCAGGTAGTCCTCGGCGGTTTTCTTCATCTTGCGCAGCACGTCGGCCGACACTTGGGGAGGCGCCATCTTCTTGCCGCGCACTTCCACCCAGGCATCGCCGTTGTCGGCCTTGACGATGCTGTAGGGCATCAGGTCGATGTCCTTCTGCACCGCTTTTTCGTCGAACTTGCGGCCGATCAGGCGCTTCACCGCATAGAGGGTGTTCTTCGGATTGGTCACGGCCTGGCGCTTGGCCGGGGCGCCGACCAGCGTTTCGCCGTCGTCCATGTAGGCAACAATGGACGGGGTGGTGCGGGCGCCTTCCGCATTTTCGATGATCTTGACCTGGCCACCGTCCATGACAGCCACGCAGCTGTTGGTCGTGCCCAGGTCAATGCCGATAATTTTGCTCATGGTGGGTTACCTTGGTTGAATCCGTGAAAATAGAAAGAAAATTCCGTCTACCCATAACTGGGGCCCGCGGCAGGGTTTTCAAGACGCCCCGCCGGAATTTTCCGCCGTTTTCGCTTCCTGCAGCCGGCGGATCGCCGCGGTGAACTGCGGCAGGCCGGGCCAGCCGGTGATACGGCCCAGCCGCTTGCCGGCGCGGTACAGCATGAAAGTGGGGACGCCATGCAGCGAAAAGCGCCGCCCCAGCGGCTCGTCGGCGTAGACATCCGCCTCGAACCACGTAAGACCGAGTTCCAGCAAGGCCGCCCGCTGCATGAGGGCCGCCTGCTTGAAAAGATTGCAGTTATAGCAATCTTCGCCCCACAGAAACACGCAGCGCAGGTCGTCGCCGGGCGCCTGCACCACGGCGGCGTCGAACCCCTGGGAGTCGACGCGGCGCATGCCGAACACTTCGAATACCTGGGAGGGATCGAAACCCTGCGCGCTCATCGGGAATCCTTGTAACGAATGGGACCGGTAGGGGCCGGGGATCAGCCTTCGTCGGCCTGCCCGGCCGACACCACGACCAGCGCCGGTCGCAGCGTGCGGTCGGCGATCGCGTAGCCCTTTTGCAGCAGCTGCACCACCGTATTGGCGGGCTGGTCGGCCGGCACGGACGAAATGGCCTGGTGCAGGTGCGGATCGAACTTGTCGCCCTGGGCCGGCGCGATTTCCTTCAGCAGGTTGCGTTCGAAGGCCGCGGCGAGCTGCTTCAGGGTGACTTCCACCCCCTCGCGCAGGGTTTCCACGCTCTGTTCGGCCTGGGCCAGGGCGGCCTCCAGGCTGTCCTTGACCGGGACGAGGCTTTCGGCAAACGACTCGATGCCGAACTTGCGGGCCTTGGAAACTTCTTCCTGGGCGCGGCGGCGGACATTTTCCGCCTCGGCATGGGCCCGCAGCAGCTGGTCCTGCTGCTGCTGCACGGTGGCCTGGGCGGCGTCCAGTTGGGCGCGCAGCTCCTTCAGCTCGGCTTGCACGGGATCCTGGACCTCGGGCGACGAGGCGGTGTCGCCACCGGCTTCGGGCGTCTGGTCTACAGGCTCTTGGGGTGCCGTCATTGGGGAATCCTCCGGATAAGAATGGCTTTCGCAGACATGAATGGGGGCCAATACCCCTATTTCAAGCCCGGGAAAACGAAAATTCCCCCTTGCTGCCCCTGCCGGGCGCCAGCCGGCGGCGCGCAAGAAAGAACGGCCCCGCAACCGGGGCCGCTGCCGGGGGACGGGAAATGCGCTACTTCTTGCCCGGCTGGGCGGGAGACGACGCGTCGCTGGCCGGAAAGCTGTCTTTCGAGGCGCGATCGACCTGCTTGTCCGTTTCCTCAGGCTCGGGGTTGATGGCAATCGGATCGCTGGCGGGAAACGTTTCGGCCAGGGCCTCGTCCAGCTCGTGCTCGACGAGATCCTCGTTCACGGGCGTGGCTACCGTCCCTTTTTTTACGATCTTGCCGGTCTTCGGATCATGATGCATGCGCCTTCTCCTTCAAGTCCGTATGAAGGCCCGGCCAGCCTTGCAAATGGCGCGCCGCCAGGCCTGCCAGCCCCCGGATCCAGGCCGGATCGTCGTTCAGGGCCGGAATGTACCGGAAGCGTCTGCCGCCCGCCGCCAGGAAGGCGTCACGGCATTCGAGGCTGATTTCTTCCAGCGTTTCCAGACAGTCTGCCACAAATCCCGGACAAACCACATCGACTTCCTCGACCCCCTCCGCCGCCAGCGCCTTCAGGGTGGGCTCGGTGTACGGCTCCAGCCACCGGGCGCTGCCGAAACGGCTCTGGAACGTCACCTCGGTCTGGGCGCGGGGCAGCGACAGCCGTTCGGAAAGCAGGCGCGCGGTTTCCATGCAGTCGCGGTAGTAGGGGTCGCCCAGCTCGACGCTGTAGCGCGGCAGGCCGTGGAAACTCATCACGAGCTTCTGCGGGCGGCCGTGCTCCGCCCAGTAGCGTTCGATCCGGGCCGCCAGGGCGTCCAGGTAGACGGGATCGTCGTGGAACCGTTTGACGAAGCGCAGCTCCGGCTGGTCGCGCAGCCGCGCGGCATGGCGGCTGACCGCGTCCACCGTCGTGGCCGTGGTGCTGGCGGCGTACTGGGGATAAAGCGGGATGGTCAGGATGCGCTCGCAGCCCTGCGCCTTCAACCGCTCCATCGCCTCGGCGATGGAAGGGTTGCCGTAGCGCATGCCCAGCTCGACCACGGCATCCACGCCGGCCTCGCGCAGCGCCGCCGCCACGCCCTCGGCCTGCCTGCGGCTGTAGACCATGAGCGGAGAGCCCTCGTCCATCCAGATGCCGGCATAGCGCGGCGCGAGGCGCTTCGGGCGCCTGGCCAGCACCAGGCCATGCAGGATGGGCAGCCAGAGATAACGCGGAATCTCGATGACGCGCGGGTCGGAAAGGAATTCGCCCAGGTATTTGCGGATGTCCCGGGGCTGCGCCGTATCCGGCGTGCCCAGGTTCACCAGCAGCACGCCCGCCCTGCCCGGCGCGCGCGGCGGCGGATCCTCGTCGAACGGATCCTGCTGCGCGGGCTCCGGCAGGTAGCGTTCCGGCCACAGGTACTTGAACAGGCGTAGAAACACAAAAACTCCCCTTCCTCCGCCGGGAGGATGTCCGGCTGGGACGATTTACTGGTTGTGGCTGAGCGCGTTGGACAGCAGGCGGGCCGTGATGTCCACGATGGGGATGACCCGTTCGTAGGCCATGCGCGTGGGGCCGATGACCCCCAGCGTGCCCACGACCTTGCCGTCCACCCCATAGGGCGCGGTGATGACGGAGACATCGTCCAGCGGCACGAGCTGGGAATCGCCGCCGATGTAGATCTGCACGCCCTGCGCGCGGCTGGAGACGTCCAGCAATTGCAGCAGGTCGGTCTTTTTCTCGAACAGCGAGAACATCTTGCGCAAGCGGTCCATGTCGGAAGCGATGTCGGCCACGTCGAGCAGCTTGCGCTCGCCCGAAATCACCACCGCATCGCCGTCCTCGGCGGTCTCGGCGCTGGCTTCCACCGCCGCCTGCATCAGGCGGGAGATGTCCTCGCGCAGCTGGGCGAGTTCGGTGGACAGCGTGCGGCGCACGGCGTCGAAGGACTTGCCCGCGAAGTGCACGTTGAAGAAATTGCCCGCCTCCAGCAGCTCGGACTCGGAATAATCGCGCTGCACGAAGAGGATGCGGTTCTGCACGTCGCCGTCGGGCGTAACGATGATGAGCAGCACCCGCCTTTCGGACAGGCGGATGAATTCGATCTGGCGGAACACCTGCGAACGCTTGGGCGTGAGCACCACGCCCGCGAACTGGGTCAGGTTGGACAACAGCGCGGCGGCGGCATTGACCGCGCGCGTGGGCTCGGCCGCGGGCAGCATCTCGCCGATGTTCTGGGGCTCGAACTGGTAAGGCTGCACAGCGAGCAGCGAGTCCACGAACATGCGGTAGCCGCGCGGCGTGGGCACCCGCCCCGCCGAGGTGTGCGGGCTGTGGATGAGGCCCTGCTCTTCCAGGTCCGACATGACGTTGCGGATGGTGGCAGGCGACAGGTCGAACACCTTGGAAAGCGTGCGCGAGCCGACAGGCTGCCCATCGGCGATATAGCGTTCTATCAACGCTTTCAATAGTGCGCGTGCGCGATCGTCCATGGAACCTATTTTAGGGAATCTTTCCACTTAAGGCGATTTTTGTCCCGCAAGCCCATATGCGGCCCCATATAATCGGCAAACGGGCTCCAACAAGCGCTTAACCTACCGACTCATCGTCCGCCATGCATTTTCCCACCGTCGCTCTCATCGGCAGATACCAGGACACCGGCCTGGACGCCCCGCTGCGGGCGCTCGCGCTGGCCTTGACGGGCGCGGGCAGAAAAGTCCTGGTCGACGCCGATACCGCCCGCAATACCGGCGTGACGGAATACCCCGTCGCCACGCTGGAAGAAATCGGCCGCCAGGCGACGCTCGCCGTGGTCATGGGCGGCGACGGCACGGTGCTGGGCGCGGCCCGGCACCTGGCGCCCTACGGCGTGCCGCTGGTCGGCATCAACCACGGGCGGCTGGGCTTCATCACCGACATCCCGCTGCAGGACGCCCACGAGGCGCTGGCCCGGGTGTTCGAGGGCAAGTTCCAGACCGAGGAGCGCATGCTGCTCGAGGGCAGCGTCTGGCGCGGCGAGCAGCAGATGTACTCGGCCTCCGCCCTGAACGACGTGGTGCTCAACCGCGCCGGCCGCGGCGGCATGATCGAAGTGCGGGTGGAGCTCGACGACGCCTACATGTACACCCAGCGCGCCGACGGCCTCATCATCGCCACCCCCACCGGCTCCACCGCCTATGCGCTGTCGGCCAACGGCCCGCTGCTGCACCCGGGCCTGAACGCCATGGTGCTGGTGCCGGTGGCGCCGCAAACGCTGTCCAACCGGCCCATCGTCATCCCGGACTCGGGCGTGCTCAACATGACGCTCACCGCCATGGGCCGCGTGGAAAGCGGCGCCAGCGTGCACTTCGACATGCAGACCTGGTCCGACCTGCAACCGGGCGACCGCATCGTGGTGCGGCGCGCGCCCTACACCATCCGCTTCGTGCATCCGGAAGGCTACAGCTTCTTCGCCACCCTGCGCCGCAAGCTGCACTGGAACCTGATGCCGCAAGCTTCCGACAACGTAGAGTAAGCAAGTCAGTTAGCTGGCGCCTCCCATGCTGCGCACCCTGCACATCCGAGACTTCGTCATCGTCGAGCACGCCGAAATCCATTTCGGGCCGGGCTTTACCGTATTTACCGGGGAAACCGGCGCGGGCAAGTCCATCCTGGTGGACGCGCTGGCGCTCGCCCTGGGCGAACGCGGCGACGCCGGCATGCTGCGCGAGGGCGCCTCGCGCGCGGACATCACCGCGGTGTTCGACATGCCCGAGAACCTGCGGGACTGGCTGGCCGAGCGCGAAATAGACGCCGACGAATCCCTCGCGCTGCGCCGGGTCATCGACGCCCAGGGCCGCAGCCGCGCCTACATCAACGGCACGCCCGCCACCGTCTCGCAACTGCGCGAGCTGGGCGACGGGCTGGTCGACATCCACGGCCAGCACGCGCACCAGAGCCTGATGCGGGCCGACGCGCAACGCGACCTGCTGGACGCCCACGGCGGACATGCCGAACTGCGCCAGGAAACCGCCTCCGCCTGGAAGGCGTGGCGCACCGTGGCGCGCCAGCTCGAGGCCGCCGAAAAAGACGCCCAGGCCCTGGCCGACGAGCGCGACCGCGTGCAGTGGCAAGCGGAAGAGCTCGACCGCCTGGACCTGCAACCCGACGAATGGGACGCCTTGCAGGCCGAGCACACCCGGCTTGCCCACGCGCAATCCCTGCTGGAAGGCGCGAACCAGATCCTCGAAGCGCTGGACGGCGAAGGCGACTCCGCCCGCCACCGCATCACCGCCGCCAGCCAGCGGCTGCAGCAGATGCTGCGCCACGACGCCGCGCTGCAGGGCGTGTGCGACGAGCTGGAATCGGCCGGCATCGCCATTGCCGAGGCGGTGTCCGACCTGAACAACTACGTAAGCCGCGTGGACCTCGATCCGCGACGGCTGGCCGATGTCGAGGCCCGGCTGGGAGCCGTTTTCGAAACGGCGCGCAAGTTCCGCACGGAACCCGAAGCGCTGTGCGGGCTGCGCGAGTCGCTGCACGCCCGGCTGGCGGAACTGCAGGCGGCGGGCGACATCGACGCCCTGCGCGCGCAGGCCCAGGCCGCCCAGGCGCGCTACGACGCGGCGGCGGCCAGGCTGGGCGCGGCGCGCCGCAAGGTCGCCAAGGATCTCGGCAAGCGCGTCACGCAGGCCATGCAGACGCTCTCCATGCAGGGCGGCCGCTTCGAGGCGGCGCTCGCCCAAGGCCCCGCCTCGGCCAGCGGCAGCGAGATCGTGGAATTCCTCGTGGCCGGCCATGCCGGGGCCACGCCGCGCCCGCTGGCCAAGGTCGCCTCCGGCGGCGAGCTTTCCCGCATCTCGCTCGCCCTGTCCGTCATCGCCAGCCGCGCGGCGCGCGTGCCTACCCTGATCTTCGACGAAGTGGACAGCGGCGTAGGCGGCGCGGTGGCCGAAGTGGTGGGCAAGCTGCTGCGCGAACTGGGCGAGCGCCATCAGGTGCTCTGCGTCACGCACCTGCCCCAGGTCGCCGCCTGCGCCGCCACCCAATTCCAGGTCAGCAAGCAGGAATCCGACGGCGCCACGCGCTCGCGCATCCAGGAACTGGACGCCGAAGCCCGCGTCGAGGAAATCGCGCGCATGCTGGGCGGCATCAAACTCACCGCCACCACGCGCGAGCACGCCCGCGAAATGCTCGCAGGCGGCCCCCCCGCCGCGCAAGCCGCCCCTGCCCCTTGACCCCGACGGTCCGTCGGTCCGTCGGTCCACGCCACGCACGGACGAAAAAAAACCCCTTCAAGTCGAAGGGGCTTTGGATCTCGACGGCCCGCGGCGAGCGCGGCCACGGGCCTGGAGCGGGAAGGCCGCGTTCAGCGGTTCTTCATGCAGGGGCCGCAAATGCCGTACAGCACCATGGCATGGCTTTCGAGGGCGAAGCCGTTGTCCTTGGCGATCTTCTGCTGGCGCTTTTCGATGTCGGGGTCGGAAAATTCCACGACCTTGCCGCAATTGGTGCAGATGAGGTGATCGTGGTGATCGCCGTCGTTCAGTTCGAATACCGCCTTGCCGCTGTCGAACTGGCTGCGCGCCAGAATACCCGCCTGCTCGAACTGCGTCAGGACGCGATACACGGTGGCCAGGCCGATTTCGACGTTCTCGTTGATGAGGGCGCGGTAGACGTCTTCGGCGCTGAGGTGGCGCTGATCGGACTTCCGGAAGATGTCAAGAATTTTCAGGCGGGGAAAGGTCGCCTTCAAACCCATGTTTTTCAGTTCGCTCTGGTCGGTCATGGTGTAATCGCTCTCCGTCCGCGTTGGCATGGGCTTTCCGCAGGAGGCGCAAGCCGGACTGCCGAATTCGTGCCGCCTCGCGGAACTCTCCTGATGAAACCTTTATGATAACGGTTTTGTCTGCTTCCAAATAATAGGGGCGCGAGTGTCCATGATTGCACGTATTCCCTCCCTGCCGCTGAAGACGGCGCTGGCCGCCGTCGCCCTGGCCGCCGCGCTGGCCGGCTGCTCTTCCGACAAATGGGGCTTCCCCTACAAGGCCAGCGTGCAGCAGGGGAACTGGATCACCCAGGAACAGGTGGCCCTCCTGCAGCCCGGCATGACCCGTGAACAGGTCCGATTCGCCCTGGGCAGCCCCACCCTGACCAGCGTGCTGCACGCAGACCGCTGGGACTACCCCTATTACTTCAAGCCCGGCTACGGCAAGGCGCAGGAGCGCAAGTTCACCGTCTGGTTCGAGAACGACCGCCTGGTGCGCTGGGAAGGCGACAAGCAGCCCGAGCTGCAGCCCTACCAGATCAACACCCCCAGCCCGACCGGCGACGAAAAGGCGAACGAACGGGCGAGCCAGGACGAAAAGCGCCTGCAGGAAGAAGCGCAAGAGCGGAAGTCCGACGCCAACGCGCCGGTCAACCCCACCACCCAATATCCCGGCCAGCCCGGCAACGCGCCCGAGCCGCTGCGCTGATCCCCAAGGACACTCACATGCGTATAGCCATCGCCGGCGCCAGCGGCCGCATGGGCCAGATGCTGATCGAAGCCGTACTCAACGCCGACGACGCCGGGCTGGCCGTCGCGCTGGACCGCCCGGATTCGCCCTCCCTCGGAAAAGACGCCGGCGCCCCGCTCGGCAAACAGACGGGCGTGGCCATCACGGACGACCTCGGCGCGTTGGCCCAGGCCGACTGCCTCATCGACTTCACCCGCCCCGAAGGCACGCTGGAACACCTGCGCGCCTGCGTGCAGCACGGCGTGAACCTCGTCATCGGCACCACCGGCTTCGACGACGGCGGCCGCGCGGCCATCGAGGTCGCGGCCCAGAAGATCGGCATCGTCTTCGCCCCGAACATGAGCGTGGGCGTGAACGCCACGCTCAAGCTGCTGGACATGGCCGCCCGCATCCTCAACAGCGGCTACGACGTGGAAATCTTCGAGGCCCATCACCGCAACAAGGTGGACGCCCCTTCGGGCACCGCCCTCAAGATGGGTGAAACCATCGCCTCGGCATGGGAAGTCGCGCTGCCCGACGTAGCCACCTGGAGCCGCCACGGCGACACCGGCGTGCGCAAGCCGGGCACCATCGGCTTCTCGGTGCTGCGCGGCGGCGACATCGTGGGCGATCACACGGTGTCCTTCTGCGGCATCGGCGAACGCATCGAGATCACGCACCGCTCCTCCAGCCGCGCCACCTATGCGGCCGGCGCCCTGCGGGCCGCACGCTTTCTTTCGGGCAAGCACAACGGGCTGTACGACATGCAGGCCGTGCTGGGGCTGTAGCCCGCCTCAGCAGCCAGGCAACGAAAAGCCCGGACAGTGAACTGCCCCCGGGCTTTTCCTCTTGCGGACGCGAGCCCTACACCACCGCGGGCTCCGGCTCCAGCGCCACGCCGTAGCGCCGCGCCACGTCGTCCTGGATCGCGGCGGCCAGGCGCATGATGTCGGCCGCCGTGGCGCCGCCCCGGTTCACCAGCACCAGCGCCTGGCGGTCGTGCACACCCGCCGGCCCCAGCGACTTCCCCTTCCAGCCGCACTGGTCGATCAGCCAGCCGGCCGCCAGCTTGCAGCGTCCGTCCGGCATGGCGTATGACACCAGCCCCGGAAACCGGGCCGCCAGCGCGTCGCGCTGCTCGGCGCTCACGACCGGGTTCTTGAAAAAACTGCCGGCATTGCCGATGACCGCCGGGTCGGGCAGCTTGGCGCGGCGGATCTCGCAGACCGCCTCGAAAATATCGCGCGCGCCCGGCGCTGCCTGCGCCAGCCTGGCCGAACGCTGCAGGTCCGGATAGTCGAGCTGCGCCCGCCAGGGCCGGGGCAGCCGCAACCTGACCGACACGATCACCCAGCGCCCCGGCTCCGCGTGCTTGAACACGCTGTCGCGATAGGCGTAGCGGCAGTCGCCGGCGCGCATTTCCACGAACCGCGCCGCGCGGACATCCCAGGCCGTGAGGCTCTCGAAGCGGTCGGCCAGCTCCACGCCGTAGGCGCCGATGTTCTGCACCGGCGCCGCGCCCGCCGTGCCGGGGATCAGGGCCAGGTTCTCCAGCCCGTCCCAGCCCTGGGCCACGCACCGCGACACCACGCCGTGCCAGCTCTCGCCCGCGGCGGCCTCCACGATCCATGCGTCGCTGCGCGCCTCCACCAGCCTCAGGCCGCGAAACGCCACGTGCGCCACCAGGCCCGGCACGCGCCCGGGCAGCACCACGTTGCTGCCTCCGCCCAGCACCAGCAGGCGCTCGTAGCCCGCGGCAAGCTCGGAGAACGCGGGCAGCCGCGACGCATCGTCCAGCGTCACGAAAGCGGGCGCGGCGGCCGCGAGTCCCAAGGTGTTGAAATCGGAGAGGTCCTGGAAACGGGGAAGCAGCGCATCGGCTGCTTCTTGTGCGTTTGACATGTAGGGGGAAGGCTATGCTATAGTTTCTGTCTTTCCCAGTTTACTTGATTGGCCCGCCTGATTTCTCATCGGCCGGACGTCGGTTTCTGGGGCGGCCGGGCCCGCGGGCTTCGTGATCTTCATGTGGCAATCGCGTGAAAATCATGTAGAATACGCGGCCTTTCGATCGATAACCAGATCGATCGGCCCGAGGTGCATGTCGGCAGCCATGCCGCAAGTACGTCGGACGCCATAAAATGGTTCAGCACGATTTGGTTGAACGCCATTTTTCTGCCGAACCCATGCGGGAATAGCTCAGTTGGTAGAGCGCAACCTTGCCAAGGTTGAGGTCGCGAGTTCGAGACTCGTTTCCCGCTCCAGATTCCGCCGCGCAGCGCACGCCTGCGAGGCATGCAAGCAAGGGGCCATACGGCCCCTTCTTTCTTTTCCCCCTTCTTCTCATCCCTTCTTCTCTCGCCCGCTTCTTCACTTCCGCTCCGCATTTCCCGCGGCGTCTCCACGCTAACCGCCCCGCCCCGCCCGCATCGTCGCGGCCAACGCCTCGAGCATGACGCCGTCGGGCCGCGCCAGGTCGTCGAGCAGCGAAAAATGCGCGCAGCCGGGCACCTGCAGCCCGCGCACCGGCTCGCCAGCAGCCTCGCAAGCCCGGACGTAGTCCTCGGTCTGGCGCACGAGCTCCGGCAGTTCGGCCGCGCCGACCGCCGCCACCGCCGGCGCGCCCGGACCGATGTGAAGCAGCGGGCTGCAGGCGCGCGCCTCGGCTTCGGACAGCCGCAGTTTTTCGTTCAGCCAACAGAGCCGGATCGGCTCCAGGTCCACCAGTGCGCTGATGGCCAGGCCCCAGGCGACGGCGGGGTGCGCGCGGTGCATGGCGGTCAGGTGGCCGCCCGCGGAATGGCCGCTCAGGCACAGGGGCTTGCCGCGCGAGCCCACGCCATCGGGATCCACCGCCAGGTGATCCAGCAGCCCGCCGATTTCCGCCACGATGTCCGTCAGCGAGGCCTGCGGCGCCAGCGTGTATTCCGCCAGCGCCACATTGAAGCCGCGTCCCAGCGGGCCGCTGGCGACAAAAGCGAAATCCTCCTTCTCGCAATGCTGCCAATAGCCGCCGTGGATGAAGACGAAGGTAGGCGCGCCCGCCTGCCCGCAGGAAAACCAGTCGTAGCGCTGGCGCGGCCGCGCGCCATAGGAAAGGTCGCGCCGGCACACGGCCGACTCGTAGAGCCGGGCGCTGCGCGCCTGGAAATCGGCCAGGATCCCGGCAAAGTCCGGCGCCGCCGCGACATTGTTGTAGGCGGCGTCCAGCGCCGCGCGGTCCATGCCGCGATAAATTGCCGTCATGATTGCTCCTGGGGCCGCCCGAAAATCCGATTCTACCCAGCGCCATTCGCGCGCTGTTGCGGTGCCCGCCGCTTGCTCCATGCGAATTTTGCGGTAGAATCTCGCCTTTCCGACGCGGCGGCGCCGCGTCGGCCGGTCGCCGAGGCTGCATCGCGCAGCAAGCGCAACGCGCAAACGCGGCGAACACAAACACGCGGGAATAGCTCAGTTGGTAGAGCGCAACCTTGCCAAGGTTGAGGTCGCGAGTTCGAGACTCGTTTCCCGCTCCAGATCTTGATCGGCAGACTTCCACTGGCGTCTGCAAGTCGTTGAAAAAGGAGCTTCGGCTCCTTTTTTCGTTCCGGCAGAACCCATGCGAGCCGGCCCGCAGCCGGCGTTGTCGAGGCGGGGACGGCAGTCCTGAAGCCGTGGATGTCCGCGATCACCAATGGGTCACGATGCCGCCAGCCACGCCTGCAGCAATTCGTCTCGAATGCCGGTCAGAATCCGGCAGAACACCCCGGCCGGCAGCGAGGTCGTCGCGGCTTCCTTCCGCCCCGTGTCGTGGATGAGAACCAGCCCGCTTGTCGATAACAGCGCTCTCTGCAGTCCTGCGGACTGACGGATCCTCGCCCGTATGGCGGCTTCGATGAGCCGATGATGTTGCATCGAGCCATAAGGCAGGCATTGCCCGTTCCAATAGGCGCCGCCGCGGTCCGCCTGCTCTCCGAGATGCTTTGCTTCCCAGCCGCTCAGGTTGAAGGCCTGCAGCCGCCGCGGATCGTTCTCGGGAAACTTGATGCCTTGTATGAATCCCTCGACGGATGCGAACAGCATGCCGTTGAATATGAATGGCGATAGTCCGAAGTTGGAAAGCGCCAACCCGCGCCAGTCATCGGACGTGCTGGAGACATTCAGAAAGGTCGTCTTGCTGCTCATTTCGATGCATCACGAATCCATGGTTCCGCAGGCGCGGGCCGCCCTGACGCGGGCCGCCCTGACGCGGGCCAGCGGACCGCACATGAATGGCATTAGCGGCGAGCCTGCGGGTGCTCGATCCCGATCGTGCGCGAACGGCCTGCGAGCAAGCCAAAGATCGTCATCACGACCGCGAGGGCCACGCCGATGTGCAGCACGGCGATCCAGCTGCCGGTGAGGTCGTGGAGCTTGCCTGCAAGCGTCGGGCCGCTCGCGGCCAGAAAATAGCCGACACATTGGGCCATGCCGGACAGCGACGCGGCCTGATGGGCGTTGCTGGCCCGCAGGCCCATGAACATCAACGCCAGCAACACGCCGCCGCCCGAGCTCAGGCCGAAGCAGAACGCCCACAAAGAAGCCCAGGAAGGCGCCAGGCAGAATCCGACAAGCGCCACGGCCATCAACCCGCCCATGGCGGAGGCGACCAGCCGCTGGTCCTTCATGCGGCTGACGATAGGACCGAGCAGTAATCCCGGCACGGCGGATGCGAACTGCATCACCCCGTGAAGCGAGCCGGCAGCCTCGGGAGAAACCCCCGTGGAGGTCAGGATGGACGGCAGCCACGCGACCAGCACGTAATACACCAGGGAATTGATGCCCATGAACAAGGTTACCTGCCAAGCCAAGGCGGAGCGCCACACCCGCCCTCCATGCGGCGCCGCCGCGGTTCCCCTGGCCGGGCCGGTATGTCCGCCCAATTGGCCGGCCCACACCAAGGCGGCAACCAGCGGAAAGACAGCCGTGGCGCCCAGCGCGCCTTGCCAGCCGAAGGCATGTCCCAGCGGCACGGCGCCCGCGGATGCCAGCGCGGCCGCGCCGCCCATGGCAATGGAGCAGACGCCCATAACGGTGGGCACCTTTGCCGGGAAGTCGCGTTTGACCAGGCTGGGGAGCAGCACATTGCCCACGGCGATGCCGGCGCCGATGATGGCCGTGCCCAGATACAGGGTCCACACGGGCCCGGTGGATCGGACAGCCACGCCGGCCCCGATAAGCAGCAGCGCCCCGAACAGAGAGCGCTCCAGGCCGTACTCCCTCGCGAACATCGCGGCAAATGGGGAAATGACGCCAAACGCCAGCAACGGCAGCGTCGTCAAGAGCCCCGCTTGAGCCGGCGACAGCGCAAACGCCGATTGCAGCGTCTCCAGTACGGGGGCAACGCCCGTGATGGGCGCACGCAGGTTGGTCGCGATCAACAGTAGGCCCGCGATCAGCAAAGCGGGCCGCGCAACCACCAAGGCTGCGTCACGATGGCTCATTCATGACTCCAAAAAACAAACAGGCAGGCTTGAAAGTTATCGCTTGGGCTCGCATATGAATTTAGATAAGATGACAACAGATCACTAAATTCTGCCAAAGTGAAGACAATGGCCATGTCGCTGGAACCGTCGTTGAGAAATTTCGACGAAACCCGGGTCCGTGGCCCGGTGGCTGGTATGCGCGTGGATGTCGCCGAGCACCGCAGCGAAGTCCCGGTCCATCAACATCGCCAAGGGCAACTGGTTCTTGCGCTTAAAGGCGGCGTGACCTGCGAGGTGCCGAACGCGATCTGGATGGTCCCTCCGCGATGCGCCGTGTGGATCCCCGGGCAAATGCCCCACAGCGTTCGCGCCACAGCCAACGCGCGGATCTGCTATCTCTTCGTGCAGCCGGATGCCGCGCCGCTTCCGGAGCAATGCTGCACGCTTTCCATTACCCCGCTGGTGCGGGAACTGGTGCTGCACATGGCCGGCCAGCCTCCCGAGTACGCTCCGGACAGCCCCACGGGACGCAAGGCTGTCGTGCTTCTGGATGAGCTCGCCCAAATGCCGATCGAACAGCTGTACCTGCCGACATCGAACGAGCACCGGATGCGCAAGATCGCGAAGATGCTGTCCGACAACCCGGCGGATCGAAGGACACTTGCTGACTGGGCCCGGCTCGTGGCCATGAGCGAACGCTCGCTGGCCAGACTCGTCCTGCAGGAAACCGGCTTGACGTTCGGACGCTGGCGCCAGCAACTGCATCTGATCGTTGCCATGCGCCAGCTTTCCTCCGGGCAGACGGTGCAGCGCGTAGCGGACCAATTGGGCTACGACTCAGTCACCGCCTTCATCACCATGTTCAAGAAGGCCGTCGGGAAGCCTCCGGCACGCTACTTCTCCGAACTCACGCAGGTCGATGAGCCATAGCGGCCTGCAGATCACTCGAACTTGTGGGTCACGTTCACCATGAAGTTCCGGGGTTCGCCGTAGAGGCAGTGGTTGCAGGGGATTCCCCGATATCGCGCCATCCTCCCGACAGCGTCCATCGCCCATCGCCTGTTTCCTTCTCCGGTAGAACACGGCCCTGTCGTCACGCACGCGCGCCGACGTCCGGCTTCGGCGTCGCGCAATTCCCGTCGTATGCGATCCATTCAGCCACCTTTTCGGCCTCGATGTCCTCCGGTTTCGACAACAGCTCCGCGCCTGGCCATCGATGTTGACGGGACCGATCGATGTCGAACGCATCCTTGGAATACGCCAGGCCGATCTGGGCGACGTTCGGCGTCTTCACGATAAACCCGAGGATCTCCTTGGCGGGAACGCCATTCTGCCTTTCGACCATCACCATCAGCGCTGCGAAACGCCGCAGTAGACATTCAATGCCACGTGCAGCCGCTTCCTGAAGCGGCTGGCAATGGCTGCCGCCATCAATCCGCCGATAAGCGACGTATGCTCCAAAGCCCAGTACAGGGCCTGCGTGGCCTGGGCATTTTCAAGCGCCCAGAATCGATGAACGATCGGAACGGTCAGCAGCAGAAACGTGGCCAGCACGGCCGCGCCCAGCCAAAGCGCCCTGTCCAGCATGATCAGCGCCGCGCCGGCGATCAGTACGGTGGCCGTGGCTGCGTTGAAGAACCACTCCGGCTGCAGGCCGGCGGCGCGCATCTCTGCCCGGCCGCCCTGGAAATCGATGAGCTTCGCCAGTCCGGATGAAAGAAAAACGACCGCCAGCAAAATGCGCGCCGTGACCCACAGCCACCGGCTGTCCAATGCGTGTCCGATGCGATGGCGCATCATGTGTCTCCAGGTGAGATCAAAGCCATGCCCTCGACGAGAACGGCCTGAAGCGTTGAAGGAAAGCAGGCAACAGTGCTTGCCCATATGGATTCGCAGCACTATAAAACCTCAAGTTAAGTTAAGGTCAACAGGCATGGCAGCAAAGAAACCCATCGACTTTTCCCGCTTGCTTACCGTAGGCGAGGTCGCGCACCGTTCGGGCGTGGCGATATCGACCATCCATTTCTATGAGGCGAAGGGGCTGATCGCCGGTACGCGCAATGCCGGCAACCAGCGCCGTTTTCCATCGACCGTGCTGCGCTATGTCGCCATCATCAAGGTGGCGCAACGCACCGGCATCCCGCTGGAAGAAATCAAGGAAGCGCTGAGCCGCTATCCGGCCGGCAGCAGGCTCACGGCCGCGCAATGGCGTGCGCTATCCTCGCGCTGGAGAAAAAGCCTGGATGAACGGATCCAGCGGCTCACCCGCCTGCGCGATGAGCTGGACGGCTGCATTGGCTGCGGTTGCCTGTCCTTGAAGGACTGCCCGTTGCGCAATCCCATGGACGCCCTGGGCGCGCAGGGGCCCGGGCCGAGGATTCTTGAACGCCCCGGCAAAATGCTCGACAGAGACGCTGTCAGGCACCCGCGAGCAAGCCAGGACCAGCCAGAACCGGCAGCACCAGGAATTCCGGGCTGAACCGCTCCAGCCGGCGGTCCTGCTCGTCGTTGCGTTCCGCGCCGCGAGCTAACCGTCGCCCCGCGCAGCGCCGGTTCGTGCGCGATGCGCACCAGGCCAGGCATCGATCATTCCTGTCGCGCATCGGCCCCGCACACTCCCCCTGCCACCCTCTCGCGGCCGCGAACGCTCAGGCAGCCGACGGCAGGGTATGGGGCACCTCTTCTCCCGCAAGCCACGCTTCGATATTGCGCTGAACGCCTCGGGCGAATTCGGCATAGACCTGCTTGCTGAGAAAACCGTAGTGCGGCGTCAGCAGCACGTTGGGCAGGCCCAGCAGCGGGTGGCCGCCGGGCAGCGGTTCGCTGTCGAACACGTCGAAGGCGCCAAAGCCCGGTCTTCCCGCCCGCAGCGCTTCAACCAGGGCGTCGGTATCGACGAGTTCGGCGCGCGAGGTGTTCACCAGCAGGCTGTCGGGCCGCATCAGGGCCAGGCGCCCGCGATCGAGCAGGCGGCGGGTGCCCGCCGCCGGCACGAGGTGCAGGCTGACCACGTGCGAGCCGGCCAGGAGCTCGTCCAGGTCGACCGAACTCGCGCTGTGCTCGCGCGCGCGTTCGGGCGTCATGTGGGGGCTCCATGTCAGCACTTCCATTCCCAGCGCGCGGCCAACCGCGGCGACCCGCTGGCCGATCTGTCCCAGCCCGATCAGGCCCAGACGCTGCCCGTGCAACACGCCGGGCAGGAACGCCGAGGCGCCGGGATCGCGCCAGACATTGCGCGCCGGCGTGAGCATGAGCTGCGGCAGGCGCCGCGTGGCGGCCAGGATCAGCGACCAGGTCATCTCGCAGGTGCTGGCTTTGGAAGGCCCCCATTCCGTATGGCTGACCAGGATGCCGGCGCGCTGCGCCGCCGCCGCGTCCAGCGTCTTGTTGCGCGTGCCGGTGAACACGATGTGGCGCAGGCGCGGCAGCCTGCCCAGCAGGGCGGCGCCGACGGGCGTGCGGTCGCGCAGCAGCACGACGCAATCGGCCTGCGCGAGGGCGGCCAGCAGCGCATCGCCGCGCAGCGCGACGTTGTGCAAGGCAACGTCGGCGGCGCGCCGGATGGCGCTCCAGTCCACGCCGTCGCGCAGGCCGTTCTCCCAATCGTCCAGGACGACGATGGACGGACGGCGCGCGCTCACTGCGCCGCCTTGCGGGCCAGCGCGGCCAGGGCGCGCACGTCCTGCGCCTTGCCCAGGCTCCAGCACGCGTCCATCAGCTTGCGCACCTGGCCCGCTCCCAGGATGGGATCGGCCTGGCTGCTGAACTTGGCTTCCAGGTCCTGGTCGGACATGGGGCGCTGCAGCGAGCCGATGGCGTGTTCGACGAACACGTGGACCTTGCGGCCGTCCTTCAGCGTGGCCACGGCGTCGACGGCGGCTTCGTCGATGCTGTCGTCGACAGTGGCGACCACTTTGCGGCGCACGGCCACGACGTCTTCGCGCGTGACGATGTCGTCGGCGTACTCGCTTTCCGACGCGCGGCCGAAAATCAGGCCGGCCGCGCAGCCATGGTAGACGCTGAACTTGCCTTGCAGACCGTCGGCGGGTTCCTTCTTGCCGGTGAGCTCCAGCACCAGCGAGTGCACGCGCAGGTCGATGCGCTCCAGGTTCTCCGGCGTCACGCCCTGAGCGCGCAACTGCACGCAGGCGTCGATGCTGGGATGGATGACGATGCCGCAGGCAAAGGGTTTGTAGGTGTTGAAGGAAATCTCGAAGCGCTTGCCCAGCTCGTCGGTGATTTCGTTCCAGTCGAACTTGGTCGACAGCACCTGGGCAAAGCCGCGCGGCGCTTCGATGGCGCGCTTGCTGGAGGTAAAGCCCTCGCGCGCCAGCAGGGCCGACATCAGGCCCGCGGACGCGGCGCCGCCCGGATGGAAGGGCTTGGTCATGGTGCCGAACTGTTCGCGCAGGCCGACCGGCTGCGAGGCCGCGATGCCCAGCGCCATCTGCGTTCTGTCCGCATCCAGGCCCAGCAGGCGGGCGCAGGCGGCGGCGGCGCCCAGCCCGCCCGTGGAGCCGGTGATGTGCCAGCCGCGGTCATAGTGGTGCGGATAGATCATGTTGCCGGTGCGGCACGACACATCGATGCCCAGGACGATGGCGTCGATAAGCTGGCGGCCGCTGGCGCCCGTGTGCTCGGCCAGCGCAAGCACCGCCGAGCACACCGGGCCGGCGGGGTGAATGATGGTCTTGAGGTGGGTGTCGTCGAAATCGAAGGTATGCGAACTGATGCCGTTGATCAGCGCGGCGCTGGCGATATCCACCCGCTCGCTGCGGCCCAGCACGCTGGCCTGGGCGGCGGGCTGCAGCACCTGCACGGCGCGCAGCGCGGCTTCGCCGGCTTCGTGATGGGCGGCGCCGACGGCGCAGCCCAACCAGTTCATGAACGTGCGGTGCGCCTCGTGCTCGACGGCGTCGTCCCATCCGTGCGACGGATGGTTGACGACGTGTTCGGCCAGGATGCGGGTGACCGGCGGGGCATTGTGATCGGCATCGATCTTGGTGTTGAGGGCCATGTTGTCTCTCGGGGTGCTACGGAAATCGGGGCATGGAAGGCAGGAATCCCGGCAGGAAGGCATTCCGGCCGGGCTCGGCTTCAGGCGTCGAGATGGATGTTCTGGTCTTTCGCCACCCTGGACCAGCGCGCATAGTCCTTGCTCACGTAGGCGGCGAACTGCGCGGGCGACATCGGCATGGGCACGATGGCTTCGGTGTCCAGCGCCTTGGTCAGGCCGGGGTCTTTCAGCACTTTGTTCAGGGCGGTGTTCAAGGTCTGCACCACGCCGCCGTCCATGCCCGCCGGGCCGGACACGCCGTACCACTGCAACACGTCGTCGAAACCCTCCAGACCCAGCTCCTTGAACGTCGGCACGTCGGGGAATGCCTTGTTGCGCGCCTCGCCGGACAGGGCGATGGCGCGCACGGTGCCGGCCCGCAGGTGCGGCACGGCGGCGGCCAGGCCCGGGCACATGAACTGGGTCTGCTGCGACAGCAGGTCGGTAAAAGCCGGGGCGATGCCTTTGTAGGCGATGTGCACCATGTGGGCGCCGACCTGCTGCAGCAGCAGTTCCATCAGCAGATGGGTCAGCGAACCGGCGCCGGCCGAGCCGTAGTTCACGTTGTCCTGCGACTTGGCGTAGGCGATGAACGCTTTCAGGTTGTGCACGGGCAGCTTGGCGTTCACCATCAGCACATTGGGCGTGCCGCCTATCATGCCGACCGCGGTGAAGTCCTTGATGGGATCGTAGGGCACCTTGCGCGTGGCCGGACTGGTTCCCAGCGTGGCGACGTAGCCCTGCATCAGCGTGTAGCCGTCGGGCTTGGCGCGCATGGTCTTCTGGCACGCGATCACGCCGCCGGCGCCGCTCTGGTTCTCGACGATGAATGTGGCGCCCAGCGCATTGCCCAGAGCGTTCGCGGCGGCGCGGCCCACATAGTCGCTGCCGCCGCCCGGCGCCACCGGGACGATGTAGGTGACGGGGCGGTCGGGATAGGCGGACGCGGCGAAGGACGGCAGGGCGCAGGGCAGGCCGGCGGCGGCCGCGCCTGCGCCGAGCAGGAAGGAACGTCGATTCATGGGTTTGTCTCCTCGTAGGAATTTTTTTGGGTATGGGCCGGGACGCCAGGGACGCCGTCCCGGCTGCGGGGGCGAGCGCCCTGATCAGGGCGGATCGGGCGCCGCCAGAGACGCGAGGCGCGGCGCGCGCATCACAGCACCGACAGGCGATCGTGGGCGTTGATGACGTGCCTGGCCAGCAGTTCCGCGTATTCGGCGGCCTGGCCGGACGACGTCACCTTGCGCAGGGCGTCGACGATTTCGCGGTGTTCGGCGTTGGAGCGGAGGCGGTGCGCCTCGGTGGACAGGTTCTTCAGGCGCGCCAGGTGCAGTTTCTGGATGATCTCGCGATAGGCCTTGGCGATCTCGCGATTGCCGGCGTATTCGATGAACAGCCAGTGGAACTCCAGATTGAGGCTGTAGTAGCCCTGGGCGTTGCCTTCGCGGATGGCCGCGTCCATAGCGGACACGCAGTTGTCCAGCTCGCGCACGAGCTCCTCGCGCTCGTCGTCCGGCAGTTGCGCCGCCATGCGGCCGGCATGGCTGTCCAGCAGGGCGCGGAACTGGTAGAGATCCCTGACCTCTTCGTCGCTCAGTTCGCGCACGTAGACCCCGGAGTGCTTGCGCGACACCACCAGGCCGGAGCTTTCCAGCTCGCGCAGGGCTTCGCGCACCGGCACGCGCGACACCTTCAACTGCTCCACCAGCTCGGACTCGCGCAAGGCCTGGCCGGGCGCATAAGCGCCGGAAAGAATGCCGCTGAGCAATTGGTCGCGCACCAGTTTGCCCAGCGAGGTGTTCTTGATGTCCTCGAACGTTGCCTGGCCGGTGCTAGAGGCAAGCCATTTCATGAACAGGCTCCTGCTTGATGTTTCGTATAATCGTATACGATTAGACAACTACGTCAGGAAGAATGTCAATCCGGCAGGCTGCATGACGCAGGCACGCGCCGTAAGAAGAAAACGCAAGGAAAAAAAGCAACGGGCGGGCTGGCCCGCGCCCCCTCAGCGGCCACCGCCCTGCCCGATCAGGCGTGCGCGGTCCGCCAGGTCGCCGAACGCGGCCATGGCCCCCCACCCGGCCAGGGGCACCGCGACGGCGGACGCCAGCCGCCGCGCCGCCCATGATGAGGGCGCACACCCCGTAATGGTCGGCACGCGGAAAGGAGAATCGCGCTTGACGAGACTGGGTAGCAGCACGTTGCCCACCGCGATGCCCGCGCCGGTGACGGCGGCGCCCGGATACAGCACCAGGCCGGGCCCAGCGACCGCACGGCGATCCCGCCCGCGACGAAAACCAGGGCGGCGAAAAGGGATCGCTCCAGGCCGTACCCGCGCGAACAGCGCCACGAAGGGAGAAATGAAGCCGAACGCCAACAGCGGCAGCGTCGCCAGCAGCCCGGCCTGCGCGGGCGACAGCGCAAAGGCTTCCTGCAGGGTTTCCAGCACCGGCGCCACGCTGGTGATGGGCGCGCGCAGGTTGGCGGCGATGAGCAGCAGGCCCGCAAGCAGGCTCAAGGGGCGCGTAGCGGCCAGGGCGGCCTGTCGTTAAGTCATGGAAACACGTCGGAATCGGATCGGGCAAGGCTCCCACCTTGCCCCAACGCGCGCATCTGCCGCCGCTTCGCACAGCCCGGCGCGGCCGCGCTGCTGGAGCAACTGGCGCGCATACCGGTCGAGCGTCTCTACCTGCCGGTGTCCGGCGACGAACGGCTGCGCCGCATCGCCCAGCGGGCTTTCCGGACATCCCGAAGACCGGCGCGAAAAGCGATTCCACCCACGACCGCTGCACAAGCCCGGAAAACCGTGTATAATTGCTGTCTTTGGTTGACACGCGATGTTTTTCGGCAACGCGGCCTGATGAAGAAAGCAGGCGGATGAAGAAAGCAGGCAAATCAAGCCCGTCGAAAAAGCAAGCGGCGCGCCCCCGGCGCACCCAAGCGTGAAATCCACGCGGGAATAGCTCAGTTGGTAGAGCGCAACCTTGCCAAGGTTGAGGTCGCGAGTTCGAGACTCGTTTCCCGCTCCAAATATACAAAAAGGAAGCAACGGCCCTCCCCGCGCTTCCTTTTTTCTTGCAGTACTGGCGCAATGGCAGAGTGGTTATGCAGCGGATTGCAAATCCGTGTACGTCGGTTCGATTCCGGCTTGCGCCTCCAAAGAATCCCATCAAGGCCCGCGATCTTCGCGGGCTTTTTGTTGCGGGTTCCGTGGCCGCAGGCCGGCCCGCGACAACCCTGCCCCGTCTTTTCGAGTCGGTCATCCGTCGGGCCGCCTCCCTTCCCGTCGTCAAACCGGCAGGCGATCCCGCGCCTGCCTGGCCATTCGTCGCCAGCCCCGGAAATAAAACGACTGATCCGCTACCTTTTTTTACCCTCGTAAGGTATATTCCCGCATAGAGTTACATAACGCTACATAAAGATATGTTGACGGCGGATTGGGATCACTTGCGTGAAGCGGCTGCGAACACGATGCAGCTCGCCCTGGAAACGGTCAGAAACCTCGAGGTAGAGACTTCCACGATGGTTGCCGCGGGCGTCATGGCGTATCTCGCCAGGCGCATCTGGAGACGACGCGCCGCCCGGATCGCCGAACTGAACGCGCTGATTCCCATCTACGGCAAGAAACTCTCGCACCAGATTCTGCGCGACCGGCGCGCCTCTTCCAACTACATCATGCCGCCCCGCTCGGACGATGACGAGCCCTGGAGCTGGCGGAGCTGAAGGCGGGCGATCCGAGACGCGCTTGCGGATCCGCGGGCCTGCGGACCCGCACGCCCGAGCAGCAGCATCCGGTTACCCTCGCCTACGCCCAGTCAGGCAATGGCCTGTTAAGGTGGCCCCGTTTTCCACTGACGGTCACGTCCCATGCGCAAACCCTCGCTCTCCCGACCCTGTACCGGCCTGCTGAACCTGTCCGCCGCGGCGCTGCTCGCGCTCGCGCCATTCGCCGCGGAGGCCGATCACGACCGCCACCGCCACCGGCACGGACGCGAATACAAGGAAAAATACTGGGACGGCGCCTGCAAGGTGGAGCGGCAATGGAAGCGCAACGGCGAATATCGTGAAAAGCGCAAATGCCGCCCCGACTACGGCTATGCTTATGCCGTGCCCCGCGCGGCCGTGCAGCCGGTCGTGCCCGCCATCGTGATCAATCCGCCGCCCATCGTCATCCGGCCCTGACCCCATGCCATGGATCCCTCGGTAAAAGATGCGCTCGCGCGCTGGCCCAACGTCCCGGCCGTCTACGGCTGGCTGTCGCTGGACGCGCGCGGCCGCTGGCGCTTCCATCCCGAAGGCCGGGCGGCCGAAGGCGGGCCGGGGGAATCCATCACCAATACGCAGATCCTCGGCTTCATCGACCGCAACTACGGTCATGACGAGCAGGGGCGCTGGTTTTTCCAGAACGGGCCGCAGCGGGTATACGTCAGGCTGGACGCGGCGCCGTGGGTGCTGCGGCTGTCGGACGACCAGCGCAGGCTGCTGACCCATACGGGCCGGCCGGTCCAGTCGGTGCTGGGCTGGCGGCTGGACGAGGACGGCCGCCTGTATGCGCGGACCGAGGCGGGTGCGGGTGTGGTGCTGGACCGCGATCTGCCCATGCTGCTGGAAATCCTGCGTACCCCCGACGGCCGTCCGCTGCTGGACGCGCTGGAGGGCGCGCCGCCTCCGGCTATTTCGTTTCCGGGCGCATACGAGCCGGCCCCCCTGGCCTCTCTTGCCCGGGCGGAGGCGGCCGCATGCCTGGGCTTTGTGGCCGACCCCGCGCCCGCCCCGGAATGACTCCGCCCGCGCAAGCCGCGGGCATCCGGATCGCGCACCCCTAGGCGGCGGGGCGCTTGCCGGGCGCGAGCGCCAGCTTGCCGTCGCCCAGCAAGGCCAGCGCGAGCGCCGCTACCGCCAGGAAGACCGGATACTCCCAGCCGCCGCCGGGGTTGCCGAAGCCCCAGCCATTGCCGAAGTGCACGGTGGCGGCCACGAACAGCTGCACAGCCCCTACGGCGGCCACCCAGCGCGGCGCGACGCCCAGGATCAGCAGCGCGCCCGCCCCGATCTCGAAGAACGTTACCGGATAGGCCAGCCAGGAGGGAAAGCCGATCTGGCCGAAGAACCCGGCCGTGCCGGGCAGCGTGAAAACCAGCAGCTTGGTCAGGCCGTGGGCCAGGTACATGACGCCCAGCGCCAGGCGCAAAAGCAGGGCGGCGTACGGAGCGGTGCGGGAATCGATCATGAACAACCTCTGTATCGGATACGGGATAGGACTCGCCGCCCACGCGGGAGCCGTCTCGGCGCTATTCTTCCCATTCCGGAAAAGGCGATAAAGATGCAAAATCGCAAATTATTGTTCCTGTTCGGGAAATAATCGTGGATACGCATGCCGCCATGCAGACCTTTGCCAAGGTCGTGGAACTGGGGTCTTTCGCCGCGGCGGCGGACAAACTGGACCTCGCCCGCTCGGTGGTGACGCGCCAGATCGCGCACCTGGAGCACCGGTACGGCGTGCGCCTGCTCAACCGGACCACGCGCAAGCTCAGCCTGACCGATGCCGGACAGGCTTTCTACGAGCGCGTGCGCCCCATCCTCGCCGAAGTGGCCGACCTGGAACTGGCGCTGCAGGCGCAGGGCAGCACGCCCAGCGGCCGGCTGCGGGTAAGCGCGCCCGTGTCCTTCGGCATCCTGCACCTGGGACCGGCCATCGCGGAGTACCTGCAGCAATATCCCGAAGTCACTATCGACCTGGATCTCAACGACCGGGTGGTGGACCTGGTGGAAGACGGCTACGACGTGGCGGTGCGCATCGGGCCGCTGCTGGACTCGTCCCTGGTGGCGCGGCCGCTGGCGCCGCAGCGGCTGCACGTGTGCGCTTCGCCCGGCTACATCGAGCGCCACGGCGCGCCGCGGGTTCCCGAAGACCTGAAACGGCACCGCTGCCTGCACTATGCCTATGCCAGCACCGGCAACGAATGGCGCTTCGAGAAAGACGGGATCAGCCACCTGGTGCGCGTGAACGCGGCCCTGCGCGCGAACAACGGAGACGTGCTGCGCACGGCGGCCCTGGCCGGCCACGGCATCATCTTGCAGCCGGAATTCCTGATCGGCGCAGACCTGCGCGCCGGGCGCCTGGTCGCGCTGCTGGAAGACTACGCCCACACCGAGATTTCGATGTACGCGGTGTACCCGCACCGGCGGTTTCTGTCCCCCAAAGTGCGGTCCTTCGTGGAGCACCTGGAGCGCCGCTTCGGCGCCTCGTCCGAGGATCGCGCAGGGCCGCGCCGCACCCGTTAGAATCGTGCCCATGACCGACAAACCGCCTCTCGTCTATTTTCCCGCGCCGCGCCGCGCCAATTTCTGCAGTCAGTGCGGCTCGCCGGTCAGCCGGCGCGTGCCGGAAGGCGACAACCGCGAACGCGACATCTGCGACCATTGCGGCGCCATCCATTACCAGAATCCGCGCCTGGTGGTGGGCACCGTGCCGGTGTGGCAAGACCGCGTGCTGCTGTGCCGCCGCGCCATCGAGCCCCGCTACAACACCTGGACGCTGCCGGCGGGCTTCATGGAGCTGGGCGAAAGCACCGCGCAGGGCGCGGCCCGCGAAACCCTCGAGGAATCGGGCGCGCGCGTGCGGCTGGGCGAGATCTACACCATCATCGACGTGCCGCAGATAGAACAGGTGCACGTGTTCTATCTCGCGCACGCCGCCGGCCCCGAACTGGACCCCGGGCCCGAGAGCCTGGAAGCCCGCTACTACGACGAAGCGGAAATCCCCTGGGACGACCTGGCGTTCCGCACCGTCGTCACCACGCTGCGGCACTTTTTCGAAGACCGCAAGCGCGGCATGTTCGGCCCTCATCACTACACGCTCGAATCGCACCGTTGAAGCTGCCCTGGCTCGCCGCAGACACGCCTTTCCCGCCAGCCTACACAGCGCTGCGCGACCCGGACGGCCTGCTCGCCGCGGGAGCCGATCTTTCGCCGCGCCGCCTCGCGCAGGCGTATTCCAACGGCATCTTTCCCTGGTACTCGGAGGGCGAACCGATACTGTGGTGGAGTCCCGATCCGCGCATGGTGCTGGCCTGCCGGGACTTCGCACCATCTCACTCGCTGCGCAAGCTGCTGCGCCAGATCGCGCGCCATGAACATGAGGCTCCGCGCGTGCGGGTCCGGGTCGACACCGCCTTTGCGGAAGTCATGGCGCAATGCGCCTCCCCCCGCGAGGGACAGCCCGGCACCTGGATCACGGCCGCCATGCAGCAGGCGTACCGCCAATGGCACGAGGCGGGCTTCGTGCACAGCATAGAAACCTGGATCGACGGCGAACTGGCCGGCGGGCTCTACGGCATCAGCCTGGGACGCATGTTTTTCGGCGAATCCATGTTCACCCGCGTGCCCAACGCCTCCAAGATCGCGCTGGCCTATCTGGTGCGGTTCCTGCAGGCGCAGGGCGTGGCCTGGATCGATTGCCAGCAGCAGACCCGGCACCTGGCCAGCCTGGGCGCGCGGCCCGTGCCGCGCGCCGCGTTCCTCGAACACGTGCGGCGGGCGACGGCGCGCGCGCCCATCGCCTGGACGCGCGGCTGGCTGGACAGCGCCGGCCGCCTGCATCCCGGAAGCGGCGCGGAACCCGCCCCCGGCGGCGTTAATATGTAGGCATCCCTTGCGGGCAGGCGTGCCGGCGGGATACGGGGATATTCATGAGCCAGCTCAAAGAGTTACCTTTCTCCACGCTGCAGTTCTACGCGACCGCGCCCTACCCCTGCAGCTACCTGCCCGGGCGGCAGGCGCGCTCCCAGGTCGCCGCGCCCGGCCACCTCATCAACGCCGGCACTTATTCGCAGCTCGTGGAGCAGGGCTTCCGGCGCAGCGGGCTGTTCACGTACCGGCCGCATTGCGATAACTGCCAGGCATGCGTGCCCGTGCGCGTCGATGCCGCGGCCTTCGCGCCCAACCGAAGCCAGCGGCGGGCGTGGCGCAACCATCGGAATCTGCGCGCCTTCGTGGCCGAGCTGGCCTGGTCGCCCGAGCATTACCGGCTGTACACCCGCTACCAGCAGGGGCGCCATCCGGGCGGCGGCATGGACGAGGACAGCCGCACCCAGTATGCGCAGTTCCTGCTGACCAGCCGCGTCAACACGAGGCTGGTCGAATTCCGCGACGGCGAAGACCAGTTGATGATGGTGTCCATCATCGACGTGCTGGACGACGGCCTTTCCTCCGTCTACACCTTCTATGACCCCGACGTGCCGGGCAGCCTGGGCACCTACAGCATCCTGTGGCAAATCGAGCAGTGCCGCACGCTGGGCCTGCCCTGGCTCTATCTGGGATACTGGATCCGCGACAGCCGCAAGATGTCGTACAAGTCCGGCTTCCGGCCCGCCCAGCTCCTGGTGCGTGGCGCCTGGCGCGAGGCGGATTTCGACCCGCCCGCCTAGCCGGATCTGATCTGGCGCGGCCGGCAAGGCGCGGCCGGCGAGGCGCGGCCTGCCCCAAGTCGCTCTACAATCGCGCCTTATGTCTATTCTCTTCCACGCCTATCCCCTGGCCCGCACGGCGCTCTTCGCCATGGATGCGGAAACCGCCCACGAAGTCACGCTGTCGGGGCTGCAGCGCGCCTATGACTGCGGCGCCACGCGCAGGCTGCTGCATGCGCAGCCCAAGGCGCCCTGCACCCTCATGGGCATGAGACTCTCGAACCCGGTCGGACTCGCGGCGGGGCTGGACAAGAACGGCGCCTACATCGACGCGCTCGGCAACCTGGGCTTCGGCTTCGTGGAAGTGGGCACGGTCACGCCGCGCGCCCAGCCGGGCAATCCCAAGCCGCGCATGTTCCGCCTGCCGCGCGCGCAGGCGCTCATCAACCGGCTGGGGTTCAACAACCAGGGGCTGGATGCTTTCCTGGCCAACGTGCGGCGCAGCCAGTGGCGCAGCCAGGGCGGCGTGCTGGGGCTCAACATCGGCAAGAACGCCGACACCCCCATCGAGAACGCGGCGAGCGACTACCTGATCGGGCTGGAAGGCGTATACCCCCACGCCGACTACGTCACGGTGAATATTTCTTCGCCCAACACCAAGAACCTGCGCGCCCTGCAGGGCGGTGACGAGCTGTCGGCACTGCTGGACCGGCTGGCGGACAAGCGCCGCGAACTGGAAGACCGGCATCAGCGGCGCGTGCCCATCGCCGTGAAGATCGCGCCCGATCTGACCGAAGAGCAGATCGACGCCATTGCCGGAATCCTGCCGCGCCACGGCATCGACGGCGTCATCGCCACCAACACCACGCTGTCCCGCGAGGCGGTGGCCGGCATGGCGCACGCCGACGAGGCGGGCGGCCTGTCGGGTGCGCCGGTGCACGAGCTGTCGCTGGCGGTGATCCGCCGCCTGCGCCAGAAGCTGGGCGCGGACATGGCCATCATCGGCGTGGGCGGGGTAATGTCGGGGCGGCATGCCCGCGAGAAGATCGAAGCCGGCGCCAACGCGGTGCAACTGTACACCGGCCTCATCTACCGGGGCCCGGCCCTGGTCGGCGAATGCGTGAGCGCGCTGGCGCGGGCGTAAAAAAAGGCCACCCGTGGGTGGCCCTAATTCCAGCTCTGCTCTGTCACTCAACAGTACTACATAACTGCGGTTTGCGCACCGCCTGCGTTCGGCCCGGGATGTAAATCCCGGACCAGGCCCCATGATCCGTTACCGGACTCAGGCGCTGCGGCGGCTGCGGCTGGCAACCTTGGTGGCGGCGTCGGCGGCGTCCGAGGCAGCCTTGAAGGTCGCGTTGGCGGCGGCGTTCAGGTTCGATTCGGCGACTTCGGCGGCCTGCTTGGCAGCCTTGGACAGCGAATCGTAGGCGCTGGTCGCGGTGGCCAGCGAGGACTTGATCAGCGCGACGGCGCTTTCCGAGCCGGCGGGAGCGTTCTTGGAGAACTGCTCGACGGCGTCGGACAGCTGCTGCTGCGTTTCGGCGATCTGCGCTTCAGTCAGCTTGGCCAGGTTGCCCTGCACGCCGGCCACGATGTCGTAGACGTGCTTGCTGTAGGCCAGGGCCTTCTCGGCGCCGGGCTGCAGCAGGCCGGTGGCGAAGGCGGCGGCTTCCTGCGGATCCTTGACTTCGACGGCCTGCTGCGACTTCTGGGCGACTTCGTCCAGGGTGGCGCGCACGACCTTCAGATTCAGTTCAACGAGCTTTTCGAAGCCCGCGAAAACGGCGGATTGGGCAGCCAGAAAGGTGTTGACGCTGGCTTTCTGACGGTCCAGGACTTGTTGCGGAATAGTGCTCATAGGATGCTCCTATCGGTGCCGGACGCGCCGGCAAGGTGGGTGTCTGCGACGAAAGAAAAAAACGTGCGCGGATACTGGTACTACACGCAACCGCCGGCTCGTTTGATGCACTGCACAATGCACATTCTAGGGGCCTCAAAAAACTTGTCAAGCAGTTTTTGTGCAACGCAACAACTGTTTGCACTTTCGTGGGGCATGCGGGCTCGGGCCTTGATCTGGCACAAGATTCCGCTTCGCGTTGGGGAAATACCGGACTGACTCCGTACCCAGTCTTCCCTACACTCGCGGCACACTGGTGTGATTCAAACTATTACAAACCGGTATCCCATAACGACTACGCAGCACAGCAAACCCTGCATTGGAGACCCCATGAATTTCCTCCCCCGCACGCTTTCGGCTCTCTTCGCCGCCAGCGCCCTGCTCGCGGCCGGCGCTGCCCACGCCGAATACCCGGACCACCCCATCAACATGGTGGTGCCTTTCGCCGCGGGCGGCCCGACCGACAACGTCGCGCGCTCGCTGGCTGAGGCCATGCGGACGTCTCTGGGCCAGACGGTCGTGGTCGAAAACAAGGGCGGCGCCGGCGGCACGATCGGCACCACCCAGGTCGCGCGCTCGCAGCCCGACGGCTATTCCGTCCTGCTGATGCACGCCGGCTTCTCGACGGCGCCCTCTCTCTACAAGAACCCCGGCTACGATCCGTACAAGAGCTTCGAGCCCATCGGCCTCGTGGTGGACGTGCCCATGACCGTCATCGCGCGGTCGGACTTCCCGCCCAACACCATCCAGGAACTGGCCGAGTACGTCAAAAAGAACAAGGACAAGGTTTCGCTCGCCAACGCCGGCATCGGCGCGGCCAGCCACCTGTGCGGCACCATGCTCCAGGAAGCCCTGGGCGTGCAGCTGCTGACCATTCCCTACAAGGGCACCGCTCCCGCCATGAACGATCTGCTGGGCAAGCAGGTGGACATGCTCTGCGACCAGACCACCAACACCACGCAGCAGATCGACGCCGGCAAGGTGAAGGCCTATGCCGTCACCAGCCTCAAGCGCGTGCCCACGCTGCCCAAGCTGCCCACCATGGACGAGTCGGGCTACAAGGGCTTCGAAGTCGGCATCTGGCATGGCATGTGGGTGCCGAAAGGCACGCCCAAGCCCGTGGTGGACAAGCTGGTCAAGGCCTTGCAGGCCGGCCTGGCCGATCCCAAGTTCCAGGAGCGCATGAAACAACTGGGCGCCACCGTGCTCACCGCGGAAGCCAATCCGCAGGCGCTGGAAGCCAAGGTGAAGCAGCAGGTGCCGCAGTGGGCCGAGCTTTTCAAGAAGGCGGGCGTCGAGCCGCAGTAAGCCGCGCGGCCGCCCCTCCCCGGCAAACGCCCTGCGATTGTGAACTGCCCCCGAAGGTTGGATTCGTCCAACTTTCGGAGGGCAGTTCAGATGCGGGGCGTTTTCTTTTCAAGAAGGCGGTTCTTCGCGCGATGCGCGGCGCGCGGGCCGGGCGGCGGAATGCCGCGGCTACACGCGGGCGGTGGTTTCGGGCGCGGGCAGGCCGTTGAAGCCGCCGGGGCCCGCGCCGGGCGGCTCGTAGCCCAGCGCCTCGGAAATTTCGGCGGCGGTGTCCACCAGCGCCTTGATCCATTCGTCCTGCAGGCGCTCCGCCGGCGCCGAAATGGACAGGCCGGCCACCAGCTTGCCGGTGTCGTCGTAGATGCCGGCCGCGATGCAGCGCACGCCCAGTTCCAGTTCTTCGTTGTCGCGCGCGTAGCCGTGGCGGCGCACCAGCGCCAGTTCGCGCTCGAGGCGGTCGAGGTCGGTGAGGCTGTTGCGGGTGTGGCCGGCCAGCCCGGTGCGCAGCGCGTAGGCGCGCACCTGGCGGGAGTCGGCGGTGGACAGGAACAGCTTGCCCGTGGAGGTGAGGTGCAGGGGCGCCCGGCCGCCGATGGCCCGCACCACCTGCATGCCGGAACGCTCGCTCCAGGCGCGCTCGATGTAGACGATTTCGTCGCCCTGCTGCACCGAAAGGTTGATGGTCTGGCCCGTGAGCTTATGCAGCGAACGCATGGCCGAGATCGAGGCCTCGCGCACGTTGAGCCGCCCCTTGACCAGCGAGCCCAGTTCCAGCAGACGCATGCCGAGCTGGTAGAGGCCGTTATCCACGCGCTCTACGTAGCGCCCCACCACCAGGTCGTTCAGGATGCGGTGGGCCGTGGAGGCGTGCAGGCCCGTGGTGGCCGAGAGCTCCTTCAGGGTGACGGGGTCGGGCTGGGCCGCCAGCGCGTCGAGCAGCCGCATGGCCCGCTCGATGACCTGGATGGCGATGGGATGGGACGAGGCGCCATCGTGCTCGGCGTCCGGGGCATTGCGTGAATTGGGCAGACGGGACATAGATTGACGGAAAGGGCTTGGCGGCACGGCCATGGCACAGGGGTTTTGCGGCAATGCAGCAAACAAATCTTTCCCGTATTGTGAAATTTAGCGACCCGTTTGGCAATTGGTTTTTTTAATCGGATTGCGACGGATCGCAACGCCGGACGCTCAGGCGGCGGGCGGCGCCAGCTTGCCGCCCAGGCGCAGCACCTCGGCGCGCAGGTATTCCAGCGCGGCCGCCGCCGCCTCGGGCTCGCCCTTGACGCCCAGGTCGATGTGCGGCGTGCCGCCCGCCTCGCCCACGCTGGGCAGGCTGAAGGCGCGCACCCCCGGCCAGCGGCTTTCGACCGTGAGCATGGCGGGCGTGATGCGCGATTCGGGCATGCCGAACACCAGGAAGGAATGCTCGACGTGCGCGCGCGCATGCTGCAACGCACGATAGCGGGTGTCCAGCGTCCATTCGAGCATGGGCCAAGCCATGACCGGAAATCCAGGCACGAAGGTGTGATCGCGGATGAAGAAGCCGGGAATGCGGTTGTACGGGTTGGGCACGATTTCACAGCCCCGGGGAAACACGCCCATCTGCAGCCGCTGCTGGTTCTCGGGCGTGCTCATGTCGGCCGAGCCCTGGCCCTTGGCCGCCATCTCGGCAGCCCGCTGCGCGATGGCCTCGGCCGCCTGGGGATGCAGCTCCAGGGGCAGCCCCAGCGCCTCGGCCGCTGCCTGGCGGGTGTGATCGTCGGGCGTGCCGCCGATGCCGCCGCAGGAGAACACCACGTCGCCGCTGGCGAAGCTGCGGCGGTAGGCCTCGGCCAGGCGGGCGCGGTCGTCGGGCAGGAATTCGGCCCACCCCAGCTGCATGCCGCGCGCCGAGAGCATTTCCACGACTTTGGAAAAATGCTTGTCCTGCCGGCGGCCGGAGAGGATTTCGTCTCCGACGATGATAAGGCCGATGCGGCGGGCGGCGGTTTCTGCGGACATGATGGGGTTCCGGATAGCGGTGAAAGGGGAAGGATCAGACGTCGATGGTGCGCTGCTGGCGCAATTGCCGCAGCGCATCCAGCCCGTAGTGCGCATACACCAGCGCGGAAAACACGGGCAGCACCACCCAGGCCGGCGGCAGCAGGTTCAGCAGCGAGCAGACCAGGCCGATGATCCAGAAGCCGACGTTGTTGCGCTTGAGCAGGATCTGGCGCTCGGCGGGACTGGCGTGCTCGACGATGGCGTCCACGCGCATCATCCGCGAAAAAGCGAAGGCCCACCAGAACACCGACAGCACCACGGCCATGGGAGGCACCAGCCACAGGGGCAGCGTCAATACCCACCCCAGCGCGAACGCGAGCGACACCCACACGGCGTTCCACACGCTGACCGCCGTGGAAAAACGGCCCTGCCGCGCCACGCCGGCGTACTCGCGCTCGCTCACGTGCCGCAGCACCAGCGGCATGACGAACACCGCCGCGATGGCCAGGCCCAGGATGCCCGACACGGGCAGCAGGATTCCGGCCGCGATAACGGGCACCAGATAGAGCTTGAGGGAGAACAGCCCCACCGCGACCAGCCAGTCATCCACGCGGTTGACCATGTCCCATTGGGAGGCTTCCATGCGCAGCCAGTCGGTCAGGGGCGTCCAGAACAGCCAGAGCAGAACGATGGCGCCCACCAGCGCGATCAGGAACGGCAGCAGCACGGCGAACAGCATGCTCGGATGGCATTGCGACACCAGGGCGCGCTTGAATGCCTGGGCCACGCCCGCCGCGCCCGCGCTCGCGCGGGGCGAAAATCCTGGACGCGATTCGGACGTATCGGACTCGGGGCGCAGTGCGTTCATGGCAGGCAGGCGTGAATGGACAACCCGGGTATGATAGTCAAACACGTCCTGATCTGCTTCACATGCCCCTACTCGTTCCCGGCGCCGACCTGGGCGCCCTGCGCGATCGCCTCGGATCGCCCGATACCTGGCTCATTGCGTGTTTCTGTGCCGCCTGGTGCGATACCTGCGGACAATACCGCCCCCGTCTCCAGGCACTTTCCGACACCCTGCCGCAGCACGTCTTCGCATGGATAGACATCGAAGACCATGAAGAACTGCTGGGCGAGGAAGACGTGGAGAACTTCCCCACTCTGCTGGTGCAGGCCGGCCCGCGCACGGTGTTCTACGGCCCGATGCTGCCCCACATCGGCCACCTGGAGCGGCTCCTCGACAGCCTGGGGCCGGACAGCCCGGCCGTGGCGACCGCCCTGCCCGACCTGCGCCGGCTGCTGCGCGGCTGAACCTTCCGGCCGCGCCAGGCGCGGCCCGCTGCGGGGAGCCTCGAAAGCCGCGTACGAACGACCGCGAGGGCTCAGGCCTTGCGGCTGCCGCCCAGCAGGACGGCAAGCTGGCGCTTGGGCGCCGCGCCGTTCTTGGGCGCGGGCGCGTCTTCGGCGCGCGGCGCCGGCGCCGGCGCGGCGGACGGCTCGTAAGGCTTGTAGAAAAAATCGTCCGCCGGCTGGCGCGGCGCCGATGCCGCATGGCCCGACCGGCGCTCCGGACGGCCGCGGCTTTCGCGGGCGCCGCGCTCTTCGCCCCGCCCGTGGCTGCGGGCGAGCAGGTCGGCCGGCACTTCCAGCGTGCCGCGCGGCACCTGGCGCTTGATGAGTTTCTCGATGTCGAGCAGATAGCGCTCTTCGTCGGGCGTGAAGAGGGCGATGGCTTCGCCCGAGGCGCCCGCACGGCCGGTGCGGCCGATGCGGTGCACGTAGTCTTCCGCATTGTGCGGCAGGTCGTAGTTGATGACGCAGGGCACGCCCGCCACGTCCAGGCCGCGCGCGGCCACGTCGGTGGCCACCAGCACCTCGAGCTCGCCCGCCTTGAAGGCGTCCAGCGCCTTCATGCGGTCGGCCTGGGTCTTGTCGCCATGGATCGACTCGGCTTTCACGCCGTCGCGCTCCAGTTGGCGCGCCAGGCGCGCGGTGCCGATCTTGGTGTTGGAGAACACGATGACCTGGTTCAGCCCGCGCGACTTGACCAGGTGGACCACGGCGGCGCGCTTGGCTTCGCCGGACATCTTGTAGGCGATCTGGCTGACCGTGTCGGCGGTGGCGTTGCGGGCCGCGACCTCGATCTCGACCGGATGGTTCAGGTACGAACGGCCCAGCTTGCGGATCTCGTTGCTGAACGTGGCCGAAAAGAGCAGGCTCTGGCGCTGGGCGGGCAGCAGCCGGATGATGCGTTCCAGGTCGGGCAGGAAGCCCATGTCCAGCATACGGTCGGCTTCGTCCAGAACCAGGATGCCCACCTGGCCCAGGTTGACGTTCTTCTGCTCCACGTGGTCCAGCAGGCGGCCGGGCGTGGCGACCAGCACCTCGCAGCCGCGGCGCAGCGCTTCTTTCTGGGGGCCGATGTCCACGCCGCCGAACACCACGGCCGAACGCAGCGGCGTCTGCTTGCTGTAGCGCTTGACGCTTTCGTAGACCTGGTCCGCCAGCTCGCGGGTCGGCGCCAGGATGAGGGCCCGCACCGGATGGCGGGCCGGCGAGGCGCTGGTGTTGGCCAGCGGCATGAGGCGGTGCAGGATGGGCAGCGTGAAGGCCGCGGTCTTGCCGGTGCCGGTCTGCGCGGCGCCCATGACGTCCCGCCCGGCGACGACGACCGGAATGGCCTGGGCCTGGATGGGGGTGGGAGTGGTGTAGCCGGTTTCGGCGATGGATTGCAGCAGAAGCGGATGCAATCCGAAATCGGCGAAAACGGGCGCGGGCGCGTCGGGGTTGGATGCTACGGTTTGAGTAGATTCAGTCATCAGGGTTGGGCAAGCGCCGGACCAGGTAAAAAGAACAAAACGAGAGTGCTGCATGCACCGCGCCGCATGGATATCGAACCCCCGGATTGCGCGGCACGCACGCTGGCGTGCCGACGGCGCGCGGTTTTCCGCGGCGGCGATCCGCGGTCAGCCGGGCAAGCCATGCGGCGCATTCTGGAACGGATATCCGTGGGGCAGTACCAAGCCCGGATTGCTGTGGATCGCATAATTTTAGCGCAGGCCGGCTCTGCGGCTGTCAAGCCGGGCCCTGACGCCTTCCGGCCCGGGCCTGGGAGGCCCCGCCGGGCGGCCGCCGGCGGATGGCCGCGTCCGCGGGCCGTACAGGCTACTGGCGAGTAACCCCGATCAGCCCGCCAGCCAGCGCAGGCCCCACAGGACCAGCATGCCCGCCACGATGACGAGCACCGCGCTGCGCGTGCGCAGGAACACCAGGATGCCCACGACGCCCGCCACCAGCTTGTAGTCGAACACCGGCCCCAGCCCGGCCTTCCAGGGCAGCAGGTCGGGCACCACGATGGCGGTGAGCGCCGCCGCCGGGGCATAGCGCAGCGCGCGGCGCACGTGGTCGGGCAGCGGGATGTAATCGCCGAACAGCATGAAGCCGGCGCGGGTCAGCACGCTGCAGAGAGTCAGCAGCAGGATGGCCGAATAGACGTAGATCTCGGAAGGCCAGAGTGTCATGCGCGCGCCTTGAAATAGCGTTCCGCCCAGATGCCGGCCCCCACGCCCGCGATGACGGCGGCCGCCAGGCCCAGCCGCAGCGGCAGCGCCTGCCCCACCCAGGCGACCACGCCCGCCGCCAGCATGGAGATCAGCATGGGCCTGGAGTTGGCCAGCGGCACCGTGATGGCCAGCAGCGCCAGCACCGCGGCGAAATCGAGCGACCAGGCCGCCGGCACCAGCGTGCCCATGTAGATGCCCGCGATGGACGAGGTCTGCCAGACCAGCCATCCGGGCGCGATCGTGCCGAGGAAGTACCAGAGCTGCTCGCGCGTGCCGCGCTCGGCCGCGTCGCCGTAGCGGGGCATGAAGAGCACGAAGCCCATGTCCGTGGTGAAGTACCCCAGGCCCAGCCGCTTGGGCCAGGACAGGTGGCGGAAATAAGGCTGCAGCGCCGCGCCGAAGATGATGAAGCGCAGGTTCACCACGAAGCCGGCGGCGAAGACCAGCCAGAGCGGGGCGCCGGTGGCGATGAGCGGCAGGGAGGTGAGCTGGGCCGAGCCCGCGTAGAGCAGCAGGGTCATGGCCAGCGCCATGGACTCCGTGAGGCCGGATTTCACCATGGCGACGCCGGTGACCAGCCCCCAGGTGGCGGTGGCGACGAGGGCGGGAACGATGGCATGCACGCCGGCGCGGAAAGCCTCGGCACGCTCGCGGCGGGCGAGCTTCGCGTCTTCGGCGCCGGGCAACGCGGACTCAGATGACAAGGGCGGCCCCCCGGCGATTCGGACAGAACGTCATGGCACTTTGAAAAGGAAAGAAAACGCACGGCATTCCGCCAGGTCCGCCCGGCAGGCGGACGCGCGGCGCCCTGAAGCGCCCCGCCGGAGCTGAATGGCGATTATTGTAACCTCGCCGCTTGATACAATAAGCGGCCCGCGTTTTCCGAGTCTCCCGGCGGTGTGGCCCGGGACGGCAGGCCGGCGCTCATTGGGGAGACGACCATGTCTATGGCGGACCGAGACGGTTTGATCTGGTATGACGGCAAGCTGGTGCCGTGGCGCGACGCCACGACACACGTCCTGACCCATTCCCTGCATTACGGCCTGGCGGTCTTCGAAGGCCTGCGCGCCTACCAGTCCGAGATCGGCACCGCCATCTTCCGCCTCGAAGACCACACCCGGCGCCTGTTCAATTCCGCGCACATCTACCAGATGGCCATTCCCTGGGACCGCGACACGATCAACGAGGCGCAGCGGACGGTGGTGCGCGAGAACAAGCTCGAATCCTGCTATATCCGCCCGCTGGTGTTCTACGGCTCCGAAAAGATGGGCGTCTCGCCGCGAGGCGCCCGGGTCCACGTCGCCATCGCCGCCTGGCCCTGGGGCGCCTACCTGGGCGAAGAGGCCCTGTCCAAGGGCATCCGGGTAAAAGTGTCTTCCTATTCGCGCCAGCACGTGAACGTCACCATGCCGCGCGCCAAGGTCGCCACCACCTACGCCAATTCCATCCTGGCCAACAACGAAGCCCTGCAGGACGGCTACGACGAGGCCCTGCTGCTGGACACCGAAGGCTTCGTGGCCGAAGGCTCGGGCGAGAACCTCTTCATCGTCAAGGACGGCGCGCTCTGCGAACCCGAGATCGCCTCGGCCCTCACCGGCATCACGCGCTCCACCATCCACGCGCTGGCCGCCGACCTCGGCATCCCCGTGCACACCCGCCGCCTCACGCGCGACGACGTCTACATCGCCGACGAGGCCTTCTTCACCGGCACCGCCGCCGAGGTCACGCCGATCCGCGAGGTGGACAACCGCCGGATCGGCGCCGGACGGCGCGGTCCGGTCACGGAGAAGCTCCAGCAGGCGTTCTTCGACGTGGTGCATGGCCGCAACCCGAAGTACCATCACTGGTTGAGCAAAGTTTGATCCCGCGGCGCTGCCGCAGCGCCCGCCTCCCCTTCAACCCTGCCGTTCCACGGTTTTTTTCATGTCAGGAAAGTCCATGTCCGCCGCAGCCCCGGCCGCCGCCCCCCAATCCCACGAAGTCATCGAAGTCGGCGCGGAAGACCTGCCCGTCTTCTGCCCCGGCCCCAAGGCTCCGCTCTGGAGCATGCATCCCCGCGTCTTCCTCGACGTGACGCACACCGGCTCGGCCAACTGTCCATACTGCGGCGCCAGCTATCGCCTGAAGCCCGGCGCCGTCCTGCACGGCCACCACTGAGCCGGCCCCGTCCACGTTTCCGCCCCCAGCCATGTTCGCCACGCCCGACGAAGCCGAGCACGCCTTCTACGAAGCCCTGGAACAGGGAGACGCCGTCCGCCTGATGCAAGTCTGGGCCGACGACGAGGAAGTCGTGTGCATCCATCCGGGAGGCCTGCGCATCGTCGGCCATTCCGCGGTCCAGGAGTCCTGGCAGCAGGTGCTGGCCAACGGCCCCCTGCACATCCGCGCCCTGCGTCCGCTGGTGATGCAGAGCATGATGTGCGCCGTGCACGTCCTGGTGGAGCAGGTGGCGGTGCGCACCCGCGAGGGCACGCAGTTCGCCAATTGCTACGCGACGAACATCTATCACAAGGGGCCGGCGGGCTGGCGCATGGTGATGCACCACGCTTCGCCGGCGCCGGCGGAGGCCGGCGTGCTGGACCTGCACGACGTGCCCGACATGCTGCACTGAATCGGGTGGATCGTTGGCCGCTGCACGCTTAGACACGTCTCCCTGTCCCGTTCCCGCCTGGCTGCCCGGCGGCGATGCCCAGACGGTGTACGCCGCGCTTTTCGCGCAGTACCACCGCATCGCCTTCGTGCGCGACCGCGTGGACACGCCCGACACGGATTTCGTCGACTTCGACTGGACCGGCCCCGGACTCTTCCCGCACAAGGCCGCCGACGGCACGCCGGTCAGCGGCCAGCAGCCGGTCGTGAACGGCAGGACGGCGGCGGCGCGGTGGATGACCGAAGCCGACTGGAAGTCCCTGCCCCACACGCCCGATACGCCCGCGCTGATCCTCTTCCACGGGCTGGAGGGCGGCAGCACGAGCCGCTACGCGCAGTCCATCGCGCATCATTTCCGCGCGCGCGGCTGGATCGTCGTCATCGCGCACTTCCGCGGCTGCTCGGGCGTGCCCAACCGCCTGGCGCGCGCCTACTACTCCGGCGACTCGGCCGAAGTGGGGTTCCTGCTCCAGACGGTGCGCAACCGCATCCCGCACGCCAGGTGGCACGCGGTGGGGGTGTCGCTGGGCGGCAACGCGCTGCTCAAGTACCTGGGCGAGCACCAGGAAGAAACCGCCTGGCTCACGGCCTGCGCCGGCGTGTCGGTGCCGATGGACCTGGTCGCCTGCGGCAAGACGCTGTCCACCGGCGTCTTCAACCGCCGCGTTTATACGGCGCACTTTCTCAAGACGCTCAAGCACAAGGTGCTGGAAAAGGCGCACCGCTTTCCAGGCGCCATCGACGTGATGCGCATCGCCCACGCCCGCGACCTGCGCGACTTCGACGATGCCTACACGGCGCCCATGCATGGGTTCCGCAATGCGCTCGATTACTGGACGCGCGCCTCCAGCAAGCCCCTGCTGCCCGGCATCCGCGTGCCGACGCTGGTGCTCAATGCGCGCAACGACCCGTTCATTCCGCCGAGCGCCCTGCCCCGGCCCGAAGAGTGCTCGCCGTCGGTGCTGCTGCACCAGCCCAGCGACGGCGGCCACGCCGGCTTTCCGACCGGCGCCTTCCCGGCGCACCTGAACTGGCTGCCCCAGCGCCTGGGCCGCTTCTTCGAAACCGGCCTCTGAGCCCCCCGCGACGGGCGCTTTCCGACAGGGTGGACACGCTTCAGCCCGACTTGAAGCGTTCCAGGAGCTGCCTCTCCTCGGCCAGCTTGTCCTTCACTTCCTTGATTTCCACATCGATCTGCGACTGTTCGTAGAAATCGTTGGACATGCCGCGCGCCTGCTGGAGCTGGGATTCGGCGGCCGCGTAGGCGCCGGTCTGCACATAGAACTGGGCCAGGTCGCGGCGCGCCTGCACGGGCTTGCCCGTGCGCTCCTCGCTCTGGGCCAGCATCTGGTAGAGCGCGGGCTCGTCCGCCCCCCACTGCTTGATCTTCTCGCGCAGGTAGGCTTGCGCGTCGGCGTGCCGGCCCACCGCCTGCAGGGCGGTGGCGTAGGCCATGCCCAGGGCCCTCCGGTCGGGCCAGCGCCGGACAGCCGCCTGCGACAGCTCCAGGGCGCGCGCCGTGTCCTTGCGCGCCAGGGCGATATCCACGCTCAGCTTGGCCAGTTGCGGCGAGTTCTGGCCGTCGGCCGTGGCCTGCTTCCATTCGCGCTCGGCCTCGTCCAGGTTGTTGCGCGTGTAGGCCTGCAGCGCCAGCCCGTAGCAGGCCGCCGAGCGCCGCACGCCGGACAGCGCGCGCGCCTCGTCGCGCAACTGCTGCTCGGCGCTGCGCAGGCTGAGGGCGTCGCGTCCCTGCACCACGCGCATCTTGGCGCGCAGATACCAGAAATCGTCGCTGTCGAGATGCTGCCTGGGCGGCAGCGACCGGATGCGGTTCTGCACGTCGGACATGCGATCGATGGACAAGGGGTGGGTGCTGGCCCAGGAGCCGCCGCCCGCCCCTTCGTTCAGGCGCGATGCATTCATGAGGCGCGCGAACATCTGCGCCATGCCGCCGGGGTCATAGCCCGCCTTGGTGAGCATCTGCAGGCCGGCCCGGTCGGCTTCGCGTTCGGCGTCGCGCGAGAAGCCGAGCTGGCGGTTGATGGCCGCCGCCTGCCCGAACGCGGCCACCCCCATGGCGAGGTTGCCGCCGCCGCCCGCCAGGGCGGCCAGCAGCGCGCCGGCCAGGCTGGCCAGCATGACCATGCCGTTCTGGTTCTGCTGCGTCATGCCGCGCGCGATGTGCCGCTGCACCACGTGGCCGATTTCGTGCGCCAGCACGGCGGCCAGCTCGGACTCGCTGTCCGCGGCGACGATGAGGCCGGTGTTCACGCCGATGTAGCCGCCCGGCATGGCAAAGGCGTTGATTTCCGGATCGCGGACGCCGAACATCTCCACGTCGGGCACGGCGCCGGGCGAGTAGGAGGCCAGCTTGCGGCCCATGGTGGTCAGATACTGGGAAAGCTCGGAGTCGTCCACGTAGGTGGGATCGCGCCTGCCCTGCGCCATGATGGCCTGCCCCAGGCTGCGCTCGAGCATGGGCGAGAGTTCGGAAGCCGAGGCCGTTCCCATGGAAGGCAGCCCCACCGGCTGGGCCCAGGCGGCGACCGGCACGGCGGGCAAGGCCAGCGACGCGCACAGGCCGGCGATCAATCCTCGTTTTGCAATCGCGCAAATGGATGGCGTGTTCCTGCGTTTCATAACGCCTATGATAGCGATGAGCCTAAAATGTTTCATCGATACCCCATTCAACGAGGTTTCAATGCGTCCTGTCCGCAAAGCCGTTTTCCCCGTCGCCGGCATGGGTACGCGCTTCCTGCCCGCCACCAAGGCCATGCCCAAGGAAATGCTGCCCGTCGTCGACAAGCCGCTGATTCAATACGCCGTCGAGGAGGCCGTTGCCGCAGGCATCACGGACCTGATCTTCGTAACTGGCCGAAACAAACGCGCCATCGAAGATCACTTCGACTCCGCCCCCGAACTCGAGTCCGACCTGGAAAGCAAGGGCAAGCACGAATTGCTCGCCATGGTGCGCGGCATTCTACCCGCGCACGTGAACTGCCTCTACATTCGGCAATCGGCCCCGCTGGGGCTGGGCCACGCCGTGCTGACGGCCGCGCCCGCCGTGGGCGATGAGCCCTTTGCCGTGCTGCTGGCCGACGACCTCATCGACGCCGACACGCCGGCCATGAAACAGCTCGTGGACGTGGCCATGGCCCAGGACGCCAGCGTGCTCGGGGTGCAGGACGTGCCGCGCGCCGACACGCGCAAGTACGGCATCGTCGCCACCCGCGAGCACGATCCGCAGGCAGGCGGCCGCACCGAGCGCGTCACGCACATCGTGGAAAAGCCCGACCCCGGCGATGCGCCCTCGACGCTGGCCGTGGTGGGCCGCTATGTGCTGGAAGCCGCCATCTTCGACCACCTGCGCTCCATCAAGCTGGGCGCGGGCAACGAGATCCAGCTCACCGACGGCATCGCTTCCATGATGCGCGAGCGGGCGGTGTACGCGCACCGCTACGAAGGCGTGCGCTACGACTGCGGCAACAAGGCGGGCATGTTCCAGGCCACCGTGGCGCTGGGACGCAAGTACCACGGGCTGGAGCCCGAATAAGCGGCTGGCGGGCTCAGGCCGACAGCGCTTTGCCGGGCTTGTTGCGCATGCGCGCCTCGCGGTCGGCGCGGCGCAGCCGCCCCCGGCCCGACAGGCGCATCAACGTGCCCAGCGCCACCAGCAGCCCGATCACCTCGACCAGGGCGGCGGGAATCCACATGGTCAGCCCGCCGATGGTCTGGTCGGTCTGGGCCGACATCGGAATGGCCCGGCCGCACAGCTCGAAAATCGGATAGATGTCGCTTTCCGTGAAGGCGATGACGGCGCCCGCGACCATCTGCGGCGCCATGGTCAGGATGGGCGAGATCACCCGCCCGCCGGGCGACATGGCCGCGGGCGGGCTGGGCCGGCGGTCCAGGATGAGATTCCAGTACATGAATCCGCTGATCACCACCGACCAGTTCATCAGCCGGTACAGCCGCCAGTCCAGCATGGAATAGAACTGCACGGCGGGAATCAGCCACACCAGCACCAGGAACACGAACAGGGCCGGAACCAGGATCTTGTGGGTGCAGACCGCCGTCAGCGCCCGGCCCCAGGGAGTGGCCAGCCAGCGGCGCAGGCGGGCCCGCCAGGCCAGCGGCAGCCCCGCGCGCATGACCGAGCCCGGAAACGCCGCCATGACGAGCAGCGGCCCCAGGTGGTGGAGCACCAGGTGCTGGATGCGGTGGATGAAGAACATGCGCTCGGCGTAGTAGTCGAGCCGCGTGTGCATGGAGAGATACAGCAGCGCGAGCCCCGTCCAGAACAGCGCCTGGCGCGCCCACGTGACGCGATGCACCCGGCGGCCGCGCGCGAAAAGCGCGATGGCGGCCGCGAAGCCCGCCACCAGCGTGGGAGAGAACTCCCAGGGTATCAGCCATTCGAGAGAATCCATGCGCCCTATCCGGAGAACGGCCGCCCGGCGAAAGACCGCGGGGCGGGCGGCGGACGCACGCGTCCGCCCGGTGATTGTAGTGGAGGCCCGGCGGACGGCGTTCAGTAGCGGTGCGACACCCCCATTCCCGCCCTCGCGGTGCGGGAGCCGCCCGGGTCGAACTGGTTGTCCAACGTGTAATTGCGCGCGTAGCCGGCAAAGCCGTAGAGCGTCGTGCGCCGGGACAGGTCGTAGGTATAGCCCAGCGTCACGACCTGCGCCTTGCGCGCCGTCATGCCGCCGCGCCATTCCCAGTCGGGGCGGGCGATCGAGCCCTGGATGAGCACGGTTCCGGCGCCCAGGGGCAGGCTGGCGCCCAGCAGGTACGCGTCGGCGCGGCCGCCCCGCGCGAAGGCGGCCGGCCCCAGGCCGAGGCCCAGCCCGTCGGGGTCGCCGCCGTCCAGTCCCACATAGCCATTGCGCTGGCGCGTCCAGGCCGCGAACAGCCTCACCCATTCGATGTCGTACGAAACGCCGAACTGCGCCGCCTGGGGCCGGCCGACGCCGGCCGGCGCATCGGCCAGCCGCAGGCGTTCCCAGGTGGCCACCGCCAGCAGCGGCCCGCTTTCATACTTGAGGCCCGCGCTCAGGGCGCGATCGTTGTCGCGCGTGGCGTAGCGGCCCTGGTCGCCGGCATCGAACGCATAGCCCGCCCCCGCCTGCCAGCCTCCCCACACGGGCGTGAGGTAATTGAGCATGTTGCTGAACTGATAGTTGTCGGCGGCCTTGAAGGTGGCGCCCATGCCCATGTCCTTCCAGGAAGCGATCTCGAGCGCGCTGGCGAAATCCCGCCCCACGGTGTATTGCCGGCCCAGGCGCAGTTCGCCCAGGTCCGCGCGGCCCAGGCCCACCCAGGCCTGGTAGTTGAAAAGGCGGGTGTCGTCGGCGGCGCCCGACGATGGATCGAAGCCGCTTTCGAGCCGGAAACCGGCGCGCCAACCGGCCCCCAGGGACTCGGCCCCGGCCAGGCCCCACAGCGAATCGGCCAGGCCCCCGTCAAGCAGGCGCACACTGCCGCCCTGCCCCGACTGGCGCGTGGCGGCCACGCCCGCGTCGACCACGCCGTAGAAGTCCAGTTGGGGCGCGGCCGCGCCGGGCCGGGCCGAAGCCAGCGCGGCCGCCACGGCGGCGCAGCGCAGGGCCTTGATGGCGCGCCGCGACGCCGGCGCAGGGCGCGCCTTGCCCGGAAAACGGCGCTCATTGCCAGCCATAGCGGCGCACCCAGATGTGCTTGAGTCCCTGCGTGAGCGCGCAATAGCCGAGCAGGATGGCGACGAGCCAAGGGAAGTAGCTCCAGGGCAACGCCTGCAGGTGGAAATACTCCGCCAGCGGCGAGAACGGCAGCGCCAGCCCCAGCGCGACCACCATCAGCGTCATGAGCATCAACGGCCAGGCGGCGCAGCTCTGCACGAAGGGAATGCGGCGCGTGCGGATCATGTGCACGATCAGCGTCTGCGACAGCAGGCCCTCCACGAACCAGCCCGACTGGAAGAGCGTCTGGTGCCCGGGCGTGTTGGCCTGGAAGACGAACCACATGAGCGCATAGGTGGCAATATCGAACACGGAGCTGATCGGCCCGAAGAACATCATGAACCGGCCCAGCCCCTCGGGATCCCATTTCTGGGGCCGCGCCAGCAGTTCTTCATCGACGTTGTCGAAGGGAATCGCGGTCTGCGAGATGTCGTACATGAGGTTCTGCACCAGCAGGTGGATCGGCAGCATGGGCAGGAAGGGCAGGAACGCGCTGGCGACCAGCACCGAAAAGACGTTGCCGAAGTTGGAACTGGCCGTCATTTTCAGGTACTTGAGCATGTTGCAGAAGGTCTTGCGGCCCTCAATCACGCCATCTTCCAGCACTATCAGACTCTTTTCCAGCAGAATGATGTCGGCGGCCTCCTTGGAGATGTCCACAGCCGAATCCACCGAAATGCCTACGTCGGCGGCGCGCAGCGCGGGCGCGTCGTTGATGCCGTCCCCCATGAAGCCGACGGTGTTGCCCTGCCCGCGCAGCGCGCGCACGATGCGCTCCTTGTGGGCAGGGGTCAACCGGGCGAACAGGTTGGCCTGGCGCACCGCGGCCGCCAGCCGGCCGTCGTCCATGCCGTCGATGTCGGCGCCCACATAGACGCTGCTCACCTCGAAACCCACTTCGCGGCACACTTTGCGCGCGACCAGCTCCACGTCGCCCGTCAGCACCTTGACGTCGATGCCGGACGCCTTCATGGCGGCCAGCGCCGGGGCGGTGGATTCCTTGGGCGGATCGAGGAAGGCGATGTAGCCCACCAGCAGCAGGTCGGATTCGTCGGCCACGCCATAGGCCTCGCGCGCCGGGGGCATCTGCTTCACGCCCACGGCGATGACGCGCAGGCCGTCTCGATTCAGCTTCGCCGCGACGCGGCGGATGTCCTCGCGGCGCTCGTCGGTGAGCGGAAGCGCCTCGCCGCCCGCGCGCAGGCGGGTGCAAGCGGACAACACCTCCTCCAGCGCACCCTTGCAGATCAGTTCGTGGTGGTCGCGCCCGTGCTCGGTTTCGTTCACGACCACGGACATGCGGCGCCGCGAGAAATCGAACGGGATCTCGTCCACCTTGCGGTATCTGCCGGCCAGGTCCAGGCTGCGCTCGACCTCGGCGTGCTGCAGCACCGCCACATCCAGCAGGCTCTTCAGCCCGGTCTGGTAGTAGCTGTTGAGGTACGCATAGGCGAGCACGTCGTCGCAGGTTTCGCCGTAGACGTCGGTATGCCGCTCGAGCACGATGCGGTCCTGGGTCAGGGTGCCGGTCTTGTCGGTGCAAAGCACGTTCATCGCGCCCAGGTTCTGGATGGCGTCCAGGCGCTTGACCACCACCTTGCGGCGCGCCATGCGCACCGCGCCCTTGGCCAGCGTGGCGGTGACGATCATGGGCAGCATCTCGGGCGTGAGCCCCACGGCGATCGCCAGCGCGAACAGCACAGCCTCCAGCCAGTCGCCCTTGGTGAAACCATTGATGAGCATGACGATGGGCGCCATGATCAGCATGAACCGGATCAGCACCCAGCTCACGCGGTTGATGCCTTGCTCGAATTGCGTGGGCGCCCGCGACGACTGGGCGAGCCGCGAAGCCAGGCCGCCGAAATAGGTGCGGCCGCCGGTGCCGACCACCATGGCCACGCCCGAACCGCTGACCACGTTGGTGCCCATGAACGCCATGTTTTCCAGCTCCAGCGCGCTGGCGGCCTCGCCGTGCACGGCCGCGTGCTTCTCCACGGGCAGGGACTCGCCCGTCAGCGCGGCCTGCGCCACGAACAGATCCTTGGCGGCCAGGATGCGGCAGTCCGCCGGGATCATGTCTCCGGCCGAAAGCAGCACCACGTCGCCGGGCGCCAGCTCCGCCAGCGGCAGCTCCCGGCCGCGCGGCGCGCCGCCGCGCCCCGCCCGGCCCTGGCCCGGCGCCTCGTCCCGACGCAGCACCGTCGCCGTGTTCTGGACCATGGCCTTCAGGGCCTCGGCCGCGCGATTGGAACGGCGCTCCTGGATGAAGCGCAGCACGGTGGATATCGCCACCATGGACCCGATGATGAACACCGCCGTCCAGGACTGCTCGCCGGGCCCGGCCGTGTGCACGTCGGTAAGCCAGGACAGCGCGGCCAGCGCCGTCAGCAGCAGGTTGAAGGGATTGCGGTAGGACAGCCACAGGTGCAGCGGCCAGCCCAGCGGCTTTTCCTGGGCCACCTCGTTGCGGCCATGGCGGGCCAGGGCGGCCTGCGCCTGGGCCTCGGTCAGCCCGTCGCGGCCGCTTTCGTAGCGCGCATAGAGCGCGGGCAGGTCCAGGCGCGCCAGCGCCAGCATCCGGCGGTTGGCGCGCCGGGCGGCCGCGGCCGACATGGCCCCGTGGCCGTTGCGCTCAAGGATGGGCGCGCGGCGGAAATGGCCGGCGCCGCGGCGCAGCCGGGCCGCGGCGGAAAAGAAGGATTTCAGGTGTTTGAACATCGGAGTGCTCCGCTTGTCATTGGTGTTCTGGGAGACACTGACGGCCAGGCGCGGGCGAGCGCGGGCCGAACGCCGCCGCGGCCCTCGTGCGGGGGGCCGTGATCCGTCGCGTACGGGCGTGCGCAGGCGCCGGCGCAATGCAGCCGGTGTCCGGGTCGCGTCAAGGTCGCGCCGGGTGCGGAAACGGAAGGGGGAGCGGGGAGAGATGCCGGGACCGGCGCGCGGGGCGGCCAGCCGGATGCTCAGGCTGCGAATTCCGTACGGACCGGGATGACTATCCGGCCGGTCGGCTCGCAAGGAGAAGACGGGTCAGACAGCCACGCCGGGACCGCGCACTGGGCGCAATCGAGGGTCAGGGTCTAAGGCACTGGGCATGGTCTCGCTCCAGGAAGAAAAAACGAAAGCGCGGGGCTCAGGCCGCAGTGCGCGCGCCGCCGGCCATGCCTGCCGCCGCGCCGGCCCCGAAGCGCACGTGGCGCACGGCGGGATTGGCGCTGAGGCGGCGCGCCTGCGACATCAGTTCGCCGCGCAGCTCGGGCGGGCAGTTCACGGTAATGCAGGCCGAGGCCAGCTCGGTGTCGCGGCCGGTGTCGACCTGTACCCGGGCCACGTCGAGGCCCGCGGCGCTGAAATCGAGACAGATCTGCTTGCGCAGCGCGCCGATTTCGTCACGCGGGCAGACGACGGTCAGGCGAGAGGTGCCGCGACGGCGGCCTTGGGCGGCGTGGCGGTCCACGCCGGCGCGGCGCAGGAACAAATCAAAAAAACGCATAGCGACCTCCATTGCGAAAACGGGAAGCGAAATCGCGGTCATCCGCGCGCGCAACGGCCGCGCTTGCGCACGGGGCGCGCAAGCGGGCGCGGACGCTGCAACGAGCGGCGGTTCTGGCGTTAAGGCGTTGGGGAGTATCCCGTCAAGCCGCGGGGCTTGCGCTCAGGGGCCGGCGAGCGGAAGCTCGCGATTCGGACCTGGCTTGGGTGGGATGCGCCGCAACCTGCATGACAGGATGCGGCAGAGGGCGTTCTGCGTGGATCCTGTCAGGCAGCGATGTCGATGCAAGATCGACTACTGTCGCCGGAATCGGTATTCACGAAAACTGCTCCTGGGATTGAAAACGGATAAATTTTACGCGGGTTTGCCCGTACGGACAAGGGTTTGCCCGAACAACCCGCGCAATCGCCGGCACCGCGCCGCTCAGGCGTGGAAATGCCACCCGAGGTAGACGGCGAACAGCGCGTAGAAGCCGCCGGCCGCCGACAGGGCCGGCACGCTCATGCCGGCGCGGCGGAAGCGCAGCCACAGCATGCCGATGGAAAACATGGTGACGAAACCCGCCGTCAGCAGCGGGCCGTCCAGCAGCCATGGGGTCAGGAAAATGCCCAGGGCGCTGGGAATGGTGGCCTGGATCATCATGGCGCCCGAAATATTGGCCAACGCCAGCCGCTCCTTGCCCTGGCGCACCCAGATGAGCGCGTTCATGATTTCCGGCAGCTCGGTGGCGACGGGCGCCAGCAGCAGCGCCGCGACGTGCGGCGAGGCTCCCATGGCCACGCCGAGCAGCTCGATCTGGTTCACGAACACCCGCGAGGCGCCTGCGATGACGAGCAGGGCGAGCACGGTCTGGGTCACCGCCCAGCCCATGCTGGGGTCTTCGTCGCGCGGGCGCAGCTTGAGGGGTTCGAGGTCTTCGCAGTCCAGGCATTCGTCGTCGCGGCTCAGCTCGCGCTTGACGTAGAGCGCGTAGGTGCCCAGGAACAGCAGCCCCAGCCACGGCTTCCAGGCAAAGGCCAGCAGCCCCAGGCCCACCTTGGCCACGAAAATGCCCATGAACCATGCCTGATCGCGGGCCAGGCGCTGCTGGTCCGCGTTGATACAGGGCACGCCCGCCGCCTGCCCGTTGCGGCGGCGCCACAGGGCCAGCCCCACCACGGCGTAGGCCAGGGTCGCCAGCACCAGCGGGCCGCCCATGGCGGCGCCCACGCCGATGTCTTTTTGCTCCGGGGAAGTGCCGAACACCACGGCCATGAAAGTCACTGCGCTTTCGGGCAGCGCGGTGCCGAAGGCCGCCAGCACGGTGCCGGTGGCGGTGGCGCCCAGCTGGAAGCGGTGGCCGACCCATTCCACGCCGTTGACGAAGAACTCGCAGGCGAAATAGATGACGGCGGCGGACAGGAAAAACAGGAAGAGCGTGAGCAGCATATAGGCGAGCCGGACGAGCAGATACCCATGGCGCGACATCGCGGCTCGCCCGGCCAGGGTGAACGCGATGCGGCCAAAGGTCTCGCCGGGCTGCTCCATGCGCGGGCATGCCGCCTGCATGAATGCCGTCCGCGCCATGGGATCCAGGCTCTTGCTGCGCAAGGCCGAACCGCCAAGTCTGTTGACGCGGACTCCTTTGGGGGCAAAGGATGGCTACTCCCCAATGACAGAGGCGCGATTGTAGCAGCTTGAAAGCGCGTGTCCAGGTTTGCGCCGCGCCTCCGGCCCGGGCCGCGGCCGCCCTGCCGCGAGGCGATGACGGGTAAAGTAGTAGCGTCTCCCGCCACCTTCCGCGTGCCCGCCCATGAGCCTGCCTCCCTCCGACATCGCTCCCTTCGTCTCGCGCCGCCAGCGGCTCATGGCGCGCATGCGCGCCGAGGGCGGCGGCATCGCCATCCTGCCAACGGCGCCGGAAGCGTTCCGCAACCGCGACGCGGAGTATCCGTACCGGCACGACAGCGACTTCTTCTACCTCTCCGGATTCACGGAACCGCAGGCGTGGCTGGTGCTGGTCGCCGGCGCCGAAGACCGGGCGCTGCTCTTCTGCCGGCCGCGCCATGCCGAGCGCGAAATCTGGGAAGGCCGGCGTTTCGGTCCCGAGGCGGCGGCCGCGCATTTCGGCTTCGACGACGCCTACCCGGTGGACGCGCTGGACGAAGTGGTGCCGCCCCTGCTGCTCGACCAGCCGGTTCTGTACGGCCCGCTGGCCGAAGACCGCCGCACCGACGGACAAGTGATGCGCTGGATGGCGCGGGCGCGCGAATCCGCGCGCGGCGGGCGCAAGCCGCCCGAGCGCCTGGCGGACCTGCGGGCCATGCTGGCGGAAATGCGGCTGGTCAAGGACGCGAGCGAAATCGCGGCCATGCGCAAGGCGGCGAAGATCTCGGCGGGCGCCCATGCGCGCGCCATGCGCGCCGCCCGCCCCGGCATGCGCGAGTACGAACTCGAGGCCGAGCTGCTTTACGAATTCCGGCGCCACGGCGCCCAGTCGGTGGCCTACAACAGCATCGTGGCCGCCGGCGCCAACGCCTGCGTGCTGCACTACCCCGCGGGCGACGCGGTCATGCGCGACGGCGACCTGGTGCTCATCGACGCGGGCTGCGAGGTGGACAGCTACGCCAGCGACATCACGCGGACCTTCCCCGTCAACGGCCGCTACAGCGGCCCGCAGCGGGCGCTGTACGACCTGACGGTGGCGGCGCAGGAGGCGGCCGTCCGGGCCACCGCGCCCGGCCGCGGCTTCAACGAGGCGCACGAGGCGGCGGTGCGCGTGCTGGCCCAGGGCATGCTGGACCTGAAACTGCTCAGGGGCTCGCTGGACGGCGTCATCGAATCGGGCGAGTACAGCCGGTTCTACATGCACCGCACGGGGCACTGGCTCGGCCTGGACGTGCACGACGCGGGCGACTACCGCCTGCCGGGCGCCGGCGCGGACCGGCCCTGGCGCCCGCTGCAAACCGGCATGATGGTCACGATCGAGCCCGGCATCTACGTGCGGGCGGCCGACGACGTGCCCGAGGCGTACTGGAATATCGGCATCCGCACCGAGGACGACGCGCTGGTCACCGACGAGGGCTGCGAGCTCATCACCCGCGGCGTGCCCGTGCATGCCGGCGAAATCGAGGCCCTGATGCGCGAGTGACGCCCGCCCGCAAAAGCGCGGCTCAGAGCACGTACCCGTCCAGCCAGCCCATGGCCACCCAGACGTACACCACCACCATCGCGATCGCGAACATGGTGACGGTCGCCCCGATCAGGCAGGCCAGCAGGGCCACCAGCACCGGGCCCCAGCCGGTGCGGGACGGCCGGTCCAGGCCCGGGTTGTAGAGGCGGTCGAATTTCTCGTCGGACATGAGCGAAAACACTGCGCTTTCGACAAAGCCATCGATCACCGGAACGAAAACCAGGAAAAAGGCAGGGTTGTCGTACCAGACCGGATAGAAGCGGAAGGCGCAGAACAGGCAGACCGCCGAGAACGCGGTCACGGCCCAGGCGTGGCGGCGGCCCAGGTACCACCAGTGCGCGCCCAGGCCGCCGAGAAAGCAGGCCAGGAGGCCGACCGCCACCTTGCCGCGCGGACGGCGCGCGGCGGGGCCCGATAACGATGAAGAAACCTGAGCTTGCGTCATGTCGTCATGTCGGTGGAAACGGGAATGAGGCGCAGCGGCGCCGTGCCATGGCGCCCGCAGGGGGGCGGCCCGCCGGGCGGACCCATTGTAGTGGCAGGCGCGGCGGGAGGGGGCGGGTAAAATCCGCCGCATGACTACGTCCGCCTTCGACATCGCGATTCTCGGCGCCGGCCCGGTGGGCCGGGTACTGGCTCTGATGCTGGCGCGCGAAGCGCCGGACCCGGCCCGCATCGCGCTCGTCCAGGGCGCCGCGCCGGGCGCCGTTCCGCCGGCGGCGGCGGACCCGCGCGTGCTGGCCATGAACCAGGGCAGCCGCGTGCTGCTGGAGTCGCTGCATGCGTGGCCCGAGCGCTCGGCGGATATCCGCCACATCCATGTGTCCCAGCGCGGCCGCCTGGGCCGCACCCTCATCCAGGCCGCCGATTTCGGCGTGCCGCAGCTGGGCAGCGTGGTGCCCTATGCGGGCCTGCACGCGCACCTCGAAGCGCGCGTGGCCGCCAGCGGCGTGACCGTGCTTTCGGGCCCGCCGGCGCGCATCGACGTCCAGGATGCCGACGGCATCGAAATCGTCCAGGGCGACTCGCGCCTGCGCTGCCGCGTGGCCGTGCAGTCCGACGGGGCGGGCGCGCCGGATGTCAGGCGCGAATACGGCCAGCACGCGGTGCTCGCCACCGTGCGCGCCGCCCTGCCCCGCCCGGGTTGGGCCTGGGAACGCTTCACCCCCGAAGGACCGCTGGCCCTGCTGCCGCATCCCCAGCAGGCCGACGCCTGTTCGGTGGTCTGGTGCAGCGCGCCGGCGCGCGCCGCCGAGCTGGCCGGGCTGGACGACGCGGCGTTTTCGCGGGCGCTCACGGAGGCTTTCGGCGACCGCCTCGGGCGGCTCCATGCCCTGGCGCCGCGCCATGTGTTTCCGCTGGCCCTGAGCGCGCGCCGCGCCCAGGTGCAGGGACGCACCGTCGCCATCGGCAATGCCGCCCAGACCCTGCATCCGGTGGCCGGCCAGGGCCTCAACCTGGGGCTGCGCGATGCCGCCCGCCTGGCGCAGGCGCTCGCTCCCTGGCTGCTGGCGCCGCAAGCCAGCCCCGCGCCTGCGCTGGACGAATTCGCCGGCGCGCGCCAGTTCGACCGCTACCTGACCGCCGGCATCACCGACCTGATGCCGCGCGTCTTCGCCACCCGGCTGGCGCCGGTGGAGCATGCCTGCGGGCTGGCGCTGCTGGCGCTGGATCTGTCTGCCGGGCTGCGCGCGCCGCTCGCGCGCCACCTGCTGCAAGGGTTCCGCGCCTGACGGCCCTTTCCGATACGGCCCCCTTTGCGGGGGCCGCCGCCCTCCGGCGGCCGCGGCTGTTACCAGGCCGCCGGCACGGTAAAAAAGAGGGTTGGATCGAGGCGGTTAAAATGTGAGCATGCGCATCGGCCCGTGGACTCTCCCCAACAACGTTCTGGTCGCGCCCATGGCGGGCGTGACGGACCGTCCTTTCCGCCAGCTTTGCAAGAAACTGGGGGCGGGTTACGCCGTGTCCGAAATGGCGGCGAGCAATCCCAGGCTCTGGGACAGCGTCAAAACCTCGCGCCGCCTCAACCACGACGGCGAGATCGCCCCCGTTTCGGTGCAGATCGCGGGAGCGGACCCCGCGATGATGGCGGAAGCCGCCGTGTTCAATGCGCACAAAGGCGCGAAGATCATCGACATCAACATGGGCTGCCCGGTCAAGAAGGTGTGCAACGTGGCCTCCGGCTCCGCGCTGCTGCGCCACGAAGACCTGATCGCGCGCATCCTGGAGGCGGTGGTCGAAGCCTGCGCCCCCCTGGGAGTGCCGGTCACGCTCAAGACCCGCACCGGCTGGGACCGCGAAAACCGCAATGCGTTGCGGGTGGCCCGGCTGGCCGAGAACGCCGGCATCGCCGCCCTGACGCTGCACGGCCGCACCCGGGCCGACCTGTACGCGGGCAAGGCCGAGTACGACACCATACGCGCCGTCAAGGCCGAGATCGGGATTCCCGTGATCGCCAACGGCGACATCGATTCCCCCGAGAAAGCCCGGCGCGTCCTGGATTACACTTCTGCCGATGCGGTCATGATCGGCCGGGCCGCGCAAGGCCGTCCCTGGATTTTCCGCGAGATCGACCACTACCTGCGCACCGGGCGGACGCTGGCGCCGCCCACCCATGCGGAAATGCGCGAGCTGCTGCTCGAACATCTCGACGACCACTACCGCTTCTATGGCGAGCACACCGGCGTGCGCACGGCGCGCAAGCACATAGGCTGGTACCTGGAAAGCCTGCCGGGCGCGGACGCGTTCCTCGCCCGCATGAACCGGATCGACAACACCCGCGACCAGTGGCGGGCCGTGGCCGACTGGTTCGATCTCCTGCAAGAGGAGGCCGGCTCCGGCCGGCCCCCTGCGGACGGCCCGGACGCCCCTGCGGGCGGCGCCGGGCAGTCCGGCATCACGCGCGGCGGCACTCATCCGGCGCCCGCCGCAAACGCCCTGCTGGCGGCATAACCGCCTAACACCAACATAAAAATATCTGTACTCCCATGAGCAAGAAAGATGTCCTGGAAGAATGCGTGCGCGCCAGCCTGGAGCGCTATTTCGAAGACTTGGGCGAATCCGAGCCCCACGACATGTGGGACATGGTGATGCGCTGCGTGGAGCGCCCGGTGCTCGAAGTGGCCCTGGAACGCTCCGGCGGCAACCAGTCGCGGGCGTCCGAAATGCTGGGCATCACCCGCAACACGCTGCGCAAGAAGCTGCTGGCGCACAACATCCAGGTATAGCTTTCCGCGGGCGGCTCCGGCCGTCCTCCGATTTCCCATCCGACCTGAACGAGAAAGGCCCGCGCGCCTCCTTCCGTCCCCATCATGAAAATCGAAACCGCCCTGATCTCGGTGTCCGACAAGACCGGCATCGTTGAATTCGTCCGCGCCCTGGCCGCGCGCGGCGTGCGCCTGCTTTCCACGGGAGGCACCGCCCGCCTGCTGGCCGACGCCGGCCTCGCCGTGACGGAAGTGGCCGCCCATACCGGCTCGCCGGAAATCCTCGACGGCCGCGTCAAGACGCTGCACCCCAAGATCCATGGCGGCCTGCTGGCCCGCCGCGACAGCGCTGAGCACATGGAAACCATCAAGCAGGCGGGCATCGACCGCATCGACATGCTGGTGGTCAACCTGTACCCGTTCCGCGAAACCGTCGCCAAGCCCGGCTGCACGTTTGCCGACGCGGTCGAGAACATCGACATCGGCGGCCCCGCCATGCTGCGCGCCGCCGCCAAGAACCACGGCACCGAGGCCGGCGGCGTGACCGTCGTGATCGACCCGGCCGACTACTCGCGCGTGCTGGCCGAGATGGACAACGGCGGCAAGACTTCCTACGGCCTGCGCCTGGCGCTGGCGGCCAAGGTGTACGCGCATACCGCCGCCTACGACGGCGCCATCGCCGCCTACCTGAGCAGCCTGGCCGAGCCCGAGCCCGCCCAGGACGCCGCGCCCGCCCGCAACGACTGGCCGGGCACGCTGACCATCCAGGTCAGGCAGCAGCAGGCGCTGCGCTATGGCGAAAACCCGCACCAGACCGCCGCCTTCTACGTGGACGGAGAGCGTCACGCCGGCCTGCTGGGCAACTACCGCCAGCTCCAGGGCAAGGAACTTTCGTACAACAATATCGCCGACGCCGACGCGGCCTGGGAATGCGCGCGCAGCTTCGAGGCGCCGACCTGCGTGATCGTCAAGCACGCCAACCCCTGCGGCGTGGCCGTGGGCGAGAACACGCTGGATGCCTACCAGAAAGCCTTCAAGACCGATCCCACCTCGGCCTTCGGCGGCATCATCGCGTTCAACCGCCCCGTGGACGCCGCCACGGCGGAAGCCGTCAGCGCGCAGTTCCTGGAAGTGCTGCTCGCGCCGGCCTATGACGGCGCGGCGCTGGCCATCCTGGCCGCCAAGAAGAACGTGCGCGTGCTGGAAGTGCCCATGGGCACGGGCCAGAACGCGTTCGACGTCAAGCGCGTGGGCGGCGGCTGGCTGGTGCAGAGCCCGGACGCCTACAACGTGCCGCGCGATGCGCTGAAGGTGGTGACCCGGCGCCAGCCCACCGAGCAGGAAATGAACGATCTCATGTTCGCCTGGAAGGTGGCCAAGTACGTCAAGTCCAACGCCATCGTGTTCACGGGCGGCGGCATGACGCTGGGCGTGGGCGCGGGCCAGATGAGCCGCATCGACTCCGCCCGCATCGCCTCCATCAAGGCGGAGAACGCCGGCCTGACCCTGCAGGGCTCGGCCGTGGCCTCGGACGCTTTCTTCCCGTTCCGCGACGGCCTGGACGTGGTGGTGGCGGCCGGCGCGAGCTGCGTGATCCAGCCCGGCGGCAGCGTGCGCGACGACGAAGTCATCGCCGCCGCCGACGAGCACGGCATCGCCATGGTGCTGACCGGCACCCGCCACTTCCGCCACTGATGCGCGTCCTCGGCATCGATCCCGGCCTGCGCCGCACCGGCTTCGGCGTGATCGATGCCGACGGCATGCGGCTGCGCTACGTGGCCAGCGGGACCATCGTGGTCCCGCCCGCGCTGCCGCTGCCGGAGCGGCTCAAGGTCATCCTGGACAACCTGCGCCAGGTGGCGCGCGACATGCGGCCCGACGTGGCCGCGCTCGAAATTGTCTTTCTCAACACCAACCCCGCTTCCACCCTGCTGCTGGGCCAGGCCCGCGGCGCGGCCCTGTGCGCGCTGGCCGACAGCGCGCTGGACGTGCACGAGTACACCGCCCTGCAGATCAAGAAAGCCGTGGTGGGAACGGGCCGCGCGGCCAAGGAACAGGTGCAGATGATGGTGCAGCACCTGCTGTCGCTGGACGGCGCGCCCGCGCCCGACTCGGCCGACGCGCTGGCCTGCGCCATCTGCCACGCGCACGTGGGCCCCTTGCAGGGCAAGCTCGAACGCCTGGGCGCCAGCCTGGGCGCGGCGGGCAGGACGCGGCTGCGCAACGGCCGCCTGGTGGGCTAGGGCGAACACGCCCTGGAACCCCGGCGCCCGGCTTTGTATAGAATCGCGGCATCGCCGCGCCCGCGGCCCCTCCCCTGCCTGGACCCGCCATGATCGGACGCATTACCGGAACCCTGATCGAGAAACTGCCGCCCACCGTCTGCGTGGACGTCAACGGCGTGGGATATGACATCGACGTGCCCATGAGCACGCTCTACGCGCTGCCCGAGACGGGCGCGCGCGTGACGCTCTATACCCACCTCACCGTGCGCGAAGACGCCCACATCCTGTATGGCTTCGGCACCGCGGCCGAGCGCGGGGCGTTCCGCGAGCTCATCAAGGTCAGCGGCATCGGCGCGCGCACCGCGCTCGCGGTGCTGTCGGGGCTCTCGGTGGCCGAACTGGCGCAGGCCGTGACGCTGCAGGAATCGGGCCGCCTGACCCGCGTGCCGGGCATCGGCAAGAAAACCGCGGAACGGCTGCTGCTGGAAATGCGCGGCAAGCTGGGCGCCGACATCGGCGCCGCGCCCCATGCCGCGCCCGACAGCCAGTCGGACATCCTGAACGCGCTGCTGGCGCTGGGCTATTCGGAAAAGGAATCGCTCGCCGCCCTGAAGAACCTGCCCGAAGGCGTGGGCGTGTCGGAAGGCATCAAGCTCGCCCTCAAGGCCCTGGTGCGCTGAGGGCGACCGGCCAGGGCGACCGGCCAGGGCGACCGGCCAGGGCCGCGCGTTTCAGCGCAGCGGCGTGCCGCCGCGCAGGTAGCCGGGCGCCACCGCCTCCAGCCCGGTGGGCACCACGCGCAGCTCCGGCGCGATGGGCCCGGCGCAGACGTTGTCGGTGCGCAGCGAGTCGAGATTGTCGCGCGACATCAGCGGCTCTCCCGGCATGCACTCGAACAGCCGCGCCTGCAGGCGCCCCAGGCCCATGGGCACCGGCAGCACCGGGCGCGGATGGCCGCCCCAGGCCGCGCACAGCCGCGCGATCTCGCCCAGCGTGTAGACCTGCGGACCGCCGAGTTCGTATGTCTTGCCGCCCGCGTGGGAATCGGTCAACGCGGTTTCCATGGCCTTGACCACGTCGCCCACGTAGACCGGCTGCATGCGCGCGCCGGCGCCCGCCAAGGGCAGCGCCGGCAGGCAGCGGGCCAGGCGGGCGAAGCGGTTGGTGAACTTGTCGTCGGGGCCGAAGACCACGGAGGGGCGGAAGATGGTCCAGCCTTGCGGGTTCCAGTCGGCGAATTCCTGCTTGACGGCGGCTTCGCCGTCGCCCTTGGAACGCTGGTACATGCTGGGACCGCCGGAATCCGCGCCCAGCGCGCTCATGTGCAACATGCGCCGCACGCCCTGACGCCGGCAGGCTGCCGCCAGGCGCTGCGGCAGGTGCACATGCACGCGGGCGAAGTCGGATCCGTAGGGCCGGCCGCTGTTTCCATGCAGAATGCCCGCCAGATTGACCACCGCATCACAGCCCTCGGCCAGGCGGTCGAGCGTGGCGTCGTCCTGGACATCGGCCTCCAGCACCGTGACGGTGGGCAAGAGTTGCAGGTCGCGCCCCCGCGCGTAGAGGCGGGAGGGAACCAGAACCTGATGCTGGCCGGCGCTCAGGCGCGCCACCAGATGACGGCCGATGAAGCCGGTGCCGCCGATGACAAGAATACGCATGTAGCAGCCCCTCTCGTGCGTCGGGATTCAAGCCCGATTCTGCCCTGCGTGGACGACAACCGCAAGCGCGGACGGCGCCGGCGCGCCGCTCGCGCCTGATATGCGTCTAGGAAGCCAGCAGGCGGGCGTAGGACGCCAGGTCGACGTTGCCGCCGCTGATGATGACGCCGACCCGCGCACCGCGCACCGGCACCACGTTCTGCAGCACGGCCGACGCGGCCAGGCAGCCGGTGGGCTCCACCACCATCTTCATGCGCTCGGCGAAGAACTTCATGGTGGAGACGAGCTGCTCGTCCTTGACCGTGACGATGTCGCGCACGTACTTCTGGATGAGCGGGAAGGTGAGATGCCCGAGATGCGTGGTGGCGGCGCCGTCGGCCAGGGTCTTGGGCGCCTGGATTCGGACGATTTCGCCTTTGCGCAGCGATTGCTGGCCGTCGTTGCCGGCCTCGGGCTCCACGCCGTACACCAGGCAGCGCGGGCTGAGGGCGTAGGCCGAGAGCGCCGAACCCGACAGCAGGCCGCCGCCGCCCAGACAGACGAACAGGTAGTCCAGTTCGCCGACTTCCTCGAACAGCTCCTTGGCGGCCGTGCCCTGGCCGGCGATCACGTCGGCGTGGTCGTAGGGCGGGATCAGCGTGGCGCCGGTTTCGGCCTGGATGCGGCGCGCGATGTCTTCGCGGTCTTCCGTGTAGCGGTCATAGGTGACGATCTTGCCGCCATAGCCTTCGGTGGCGGCGCGCTTGGCCGCGGGCGCGTCCAGGGGCATGATGATGGTGGCCTGCACGCCCTGCAGCCGCGAAGCCAGCGCGATGGCCTGCGCGTGGTTGCCGGACGAGAACGTCAGCACGCCGGCGGCGCGCTGACCGGGCGTCAGGCGCGCGATGGCGTTGTAGCCGCCGCGGAACTTGAAGGCGCCCATGCGCTGGAAGTTTTCGCACTTGAAGAAGACCTGCGCTCCGGCGACGGCGTTCGCCGTGGCGGAGGTGAGCACCGGCGTGCGATGCGCGTTGCCGGCCAGGCGCTCGCTGGCGCGCACGACGTCGTCATAGGAAGGCAGTTCGGGCTGCTGCATGGAGATCGGTCCTTGAATCGCGGGTACGGAAACCCTGCGATGATAAACCCGCCTGGCGCCGGCGCGGACGGCCTACTTGCCGAACAGGTCGCCGCTCGCGCTGGCCGCGCCGGCGGGCGGCGTGAGGCCCAGGTGGCGCCAGGTGGTCAGCGTGGCGGTGCGGCCGCGCGGCGTGCGCTGCAGGTAGCCGTGCTGGATCAGGTAGGGCTCGATGACGTCCTCGATGGTGTCGCGCTCTTCGCCGATGGCGGCGGCCAGGCTGTCCACGCCCACCGGCCCGCCGTCGAACTTGTGGACGATGGCTTCCAGCAGCTTGCGGTCCATCAGGTCCAGGCCCTGCGGGTCCACCTCCAGCATGGAAAGCGCCCGGCCCGCCACATCGGCGTCGATGAGGCCGCCCGCCTTGACCTCCGCGTAGTCGCGCACGCGGCGCAGCAGGCGGTTGGCGATGCGCGGCGTGCCGCGCGCGCGGCGCGCGACCTCGGCCGCGCCCTCGGGCGTGATGGCGGCGTTGAGCAGGCCCGCGCTGCGCGTCACGATGCGGCCCAGGTCGGCAGCGTCGTAGAACTCCAGGCGCGAGACGATGCCGAAACGGTCGCGCAGCGGATTGGTCAGCATGCCGGCGCGCGTGGTGGCGCCCACCAGCGTGAAGGGCTGCAGGTCCAGCTTGACGCTGCGCGCGGCCGGGCCTTCGCCGATGAGGATGTCGATCTGGAAATCCTCCAGCGCCGGATACAGAATTTCCTCGACCACCGGCGACAGCCGGTGAATCTCGTCGATGAACAGCACGTCGTTCTTCTCGAGATTGGTGAGCAGCGCGGCCAGGTCGCCCGGGCGCTCCAGCACCGGGCCGGACGTCTGGCGCAGCTGCACCCCCATTTCGTGCGCGATGATGTGGGCCAGCGTGGTCTTGCCCAGCCCGGGCGGGCCGAAGAGCAGGACGTGGTCCAGGGCCTCGCCGCGCTGGCGGGCGGCGGCGATGAAGATCTCAAGCTGCTCGCGCGCGCGCTGCTGGCCGACGTACTCCTGCAGCGCCTTCGGGCGCAGGGCGCGTTCGATGGACTCCTCGTTGGACGACACCGGTTGCGGCGTCACGATGCGGGCAGTGTCGGCGCGGGTAGAGAGGGAATCGGACTGTATGGCCATGTTGCGGGAACGGCGATGATGAATGCAGCAAGCATCGTACCGTAATGCGGGCCGCGGCGCGCCCCGCCGGACGGGCGCGGCCGGCGGGGCGTACAGGCCCTAGTTTTCGGCCAGCGGCAGGCGGACGCGCACGCACAGCCCGCCGGACTCGGCCTGGCGCAGCTCCAGCGACCCGCCGTGCGCGCGCGCGATGGCTTCGGCCAGCGCCAGGCCCAGGCCCACGCTGCCGGTGCGGGTGCGGGCATCGTCGAGCCGGCTGAACGGGCGCAGGGCTTCGAGCCGGCGCTCGGGCGCGATGCCCTCCCCGTGGTCGGCCACGTCCAGCACGGCCTCGCGGCCTTCGCGGCGCAGGTGGATCTCGACCGGCGGCCGGGCATGGTTGAGCGCGTTGCCGATGAGATTGTCGAGCAGCCTCCCGAGCGCGACCGCGTCGGCCTGCACCGTGAGCCCCGGCTCTTCGTCCATGTGCAACCGCACGTCGGTGCCCGCGCCCTGCCAGGCGCCCACGCGCTCGGCCAGCCAGTCGCCCAGCGCCATGGGCGCATAGCGATAGGCGGCCGGGTCCGTGCCGCGCACGAAACCGATGAACTGGTCCACCATGTGCTGCATGTCGCGCAGATCGGTGCGCAGCCCTTCCTTGAGGTCGGAGTCGTCGGCCAGCTCGACCCGCAGCCACATGCGCGACAGCGGCCCCTTCAGATCGTGGGGCAGGCCGGAGAGCAGGGTGCGGCGCACCGAATCGGATTCGGCCAGCGCGTCGAGCATGGCGTTGAAGCGCTCGCCCAGCGCCCGCGTCTCGTGCGGGCCGGATGGCTCCACGCGCTGGGGCTGCCCCGCCGCCAGGCGGTCGGCGGCATCGGCCAGGCGCGTGAGCGGGCGGGTGATATGCCACGAGAAGCCCACCGCCAGCAGCAGCAGCAGGCCCAGCCCGCCCAGCCAGGCGGCGACAAACGGCATGGCCACGGGCGGGTCCAGGCGCTCGAGCGGGATCACGAGCCATTCGCGCAGGCGCGGAACGTCCTCGCTGGCGGAATTGGGCGCCAGCGAAATGAAGATCTCCGGCGTGGGACCGTGCGAGAGCGCCACGCGGGTGCCGTCGTTCAGGCGCTCGTTGAGCTGGCGGACCAGGTCGCGCAGGTCGCGCCGGATGTCGTCGGGCTCGTTCTCGTACCGGTGGCGGCGCATGGCCCGCTCGGCGTCGTCGCGGTCGCCGCCGGCCTGCGCGCCGCGGTCGCCGCCGTCGCCGGCGCGTTCATCGGGCGGAGGCGGCGGGCGTCTGCCATTGAAGCGCTGCAGGCGCGCCTCGGCCGGCAGCACCCGCGACCACAGCCGCCACTGGTTCTGCGAGGCCGAACGCACGAATTCCGCGCGGTCTTCGGCGGGCACCTGCGACACCGCCGCCCGCAGGGTGCGGATGGTGGTGACGATGTAGCCGATGGCCACGTCTTCCATGAACTTGTGCCGGAAGTACGAAACCGTGACCAGCGTGGCGGCCTGGGTCAGCAGCACCGAGCCCAGGACCAGCAGGATGAGGCGGGTGCGCAGCGAGCGCGGCACCAGCAGGCCGGGAGAAAAACGCATCAGGGAGAGAAACGGTAGCCGATGCCCCAGACCGTCTGGATCCAGCGCGGCTGCTTGGGGTCGTCTTCGATCACGCGGCGCAGCCGCAGGATGGCGATGTCGATGGCGCGGTCGTTGCGCTCGCCGGCGTCGTCGTCGCGCGCGAGCGCGAGCAGCCGCTCGCGCGACAGCGGCTTGCCGGCGTTGCGCACCAGCGCCTCGAGCAGGTTGATTTCACCGCCCGTCAGCTTGACCACCGCGCCGTCGCGCGAGAGCTGGCGCGTGGAAGGATCGAAGACGAAGGGGCCGAACGAGACGGGCGAGTCCTTGGTGAGCGCCGAGGGCCCGCGCTTGCGGCGCAGCACGGCCTCGATGCGGGCCAGGAGTTCGCGCGGATCGAAAGGCTTGCCCACGTAGTCATCGGCGCCGGCCTCCAGGCCGATGATGCGGTCCACCGCCTCGTCGCGCGCGGTGAGCAGGATGACGGGGATGTCTTCGCCCTGCTCGCGCAGGCGGCGGCAGGCGTCGGCGCCGTCGCCGCCGGGCAGCATGCGGTCGAGCACCAGCAGGTCGGGCGCGTAGCGCGTGATGCGCGCGGGCAGGTCGCTGGCGTCGGGGGCGAGCAGGGTGTCGTAGCCGTGCCGGTTGAGGTAATCGGCCAGCAACTGGCGCAGGGCCGGGTCGTCGTCGACGACCAGCAGCTTGGTATGCGGATTTTCCATATCCGCCATAGTGGCGGCGCGGCCGCCGGACGGCAAGAGGGGGGAAATCAACTGAAATACGGCTGTTGCGCAATGTTGCCGGAAGGTTCGCGATCTCGAGGGCGGAATCCCACGGGCGCCGCCGACTCGACCTACAATGGGCCGCGCTGCGGCGCGCGCCTTGCCGGACATCCGGCATTCGTTTACACCTGCGCGCCCTTCCCTAATACAGTGTAGTCATGGCCGTTCCTGCATTCCGGGGCGTTCGGCTGTTCCGCGCCCTATTTTCCGCCAGCCTGATCTGCTGCGCGCTGCCCGCCGCCAGCGCGCCCGGCGAGGCCCGCGCTCCGGACGCGGCCGTCTACGTCGCGAGCGGCATCGGCGTGCTGGCCCCCGTCCAGCCCGTGCCGGTGCGTCCCGCCGTGGACATCCGGGCGCGCGCCGTGCCGCTGGACCCCATGCCCTGCGACCTGCAGGCCGCGGAGCCGGCCCTGGACAATTCGGTGCGCGGCGGGGGCGACATGGAAATCCCCGGCACCGGGCCCGGCCTGTCGGGAGAGCCGGTGTTCCCGCCGCCCGAGGCCGGCCCCCTGAACTGTTCCGACCCCGACGCCGTCGGCGCCCAGCCCCCGCCTGTGTATTCCCTGGGACTGGAAAGCGGCGACGTGCCGCGCCCGCCGGTGGTGGTGATCTCGGGCGTATCCCGTCCGACCCGTCCCTGGTTTGCCTCGGTCAGCAGCCAGGAAGGGCTGCGCTACGGCGACCGCAACTGGAACTACCGCAGCCCGGACGGCCCCTCGGTCACGGTGGGCAACCTCAACACCAACGCGCCCGCCTGGGGCAGCGCCGCGCCGCTAGGCGGCATCCAGATCTCCAATTGGGCGGGCGCGTCGGCCACGCTGCCCGAAGGCAGCCTGGGCTATTCCTCCTCGATCGGGCGGCTCAACCTCATGGACCCCAATGCCCAGTCCGGCGCCGTGGACTACGGCGCCTCAGTCGGGACCGGCAGCGTGCGCTACGGGCTGACGCCGTCGCTCACGGTCGAGGGACAGATGCAGAGCGCCCCCTCGCTCACGAGCCGCGGGCTGGGCACCACCTACAAAACGGCCGGCTACGGCACCTTCCAGGTCGGCGCCACCGAAAGCACCTTCGACGCCAGCAACGCCTGGCGCTACCGCTTCGGCTACAGCGTGGACGTGGCCGACGCGGTCAACCTGGGCTACGTGAACGAACAGATCGGCGCGGGCTTCGGCGACATCGCCTCGTACACCGGCGGCGTGGCCGGCGCGCCGCAGACGCGCAACACCCTGTCGGCGGGCATCCCGATCTCCGGCTGGGGCACCCTGAGCGGCACCTACTCGGGCCTGCGCGAAGGCTCGGCCCTGGCCGAGGAACGGCTGGGCATTTCGCACAGCATGTTCGTGGCGCCCAAGGTGCAACTGGCCGTGGGCGCGGATCGCGACATCATCAGCGGCAACTACGAATGGCGCGCCAATCTCAGCATGCCGGTGGATACCTTCATGCGGGGCACCTGGCTCAACTGGTAGCCGCCCGGGCCGCGGCCGGAACCGCCCGGAAGACGGAAACCTCTCCTTCATGGGCGGTCCGGCGCAAATGCGGCTTAAAATCCCCGCCATGATGCTTCCGCCCTACCTCCATGTCTGACCCGCGCGCCCTCGACATCCTCCAGCGCGTTTTCGGTTACGAATCCTTCCGCGGCGACCAGCAGGCCATTGTCGAACAGGTGATCGGCGGCGGCGACGCGCTGGTGCTCATGCCCACGGGCGGCGGCAAATCGCTGTGCTACCAGATTCCCGCGCTGGTGCGCGAAGGCACGGGCGTGGTCGTCTCGCCCCTCATCGCCCTCATGCAAGACCAGGTCGACGCCCTGACCGAGCTCGGCGTGCGGGCGGCCTACCTCAATTCCACGCAGGACTGGCGTGTGGCCCGCGAGGTGGAACAGGCTTTCCTGGCCGGCGAGCTGGACCTGCTCTACGTGGCGCCCGAACGCCTGCTCACCGACCGCTGCATGCAGCTGCTGGACCGCGGCCGCATCGCGCTCTTCGCCATCGACGAAGCGCACTGCGTGTCCCAGTGGGGGCACGACTTCCGGCCGGAATACCTGGGCCTGTCCACGCTGCACGAGCGCTGGCCCGACGTGCCGCGCATCGCGCTCACCGCGACCGCCACAGCCGCCACCCGGACCGAGATCGCGCAGCGCCTGGCCCTGGACGACGCCCGCCACTTCGTGTCGAGTTTCGACCGGCCCAACATCCGCTACCGCATCGTGGAAAAGAACGAGGTGCGCAAGCAGCTGCTCGAAATGATCCGCAGCGAGCACGAGGGCGATTCCGGCGTGGTGTACTGCCTGTCGCGGGCCCGGGTCGAGGAAACCGCCGATTTCCTGTGCGGCCAGGGCATCGACGCCATGCCCTACCACGCCGGCCTGAGCCCGCAGGTGCGGGCCGCCAACCAGGCGCGCTTTCTGCGCGAAGACGGCGTGGTCATGGTGGCCACCATTGCGTTCGGCATGGGCATCGACAAGCCGGACGTGCGCTTCGTGGCGCACATCGACCTGCCCAAGTCGGTGGAAGGCTATTACCAGGAAACCGGGCGCGCGGGCCGCGACGGCCTGCCCGCCACGGCCTGGCTGGCCTATGGGCTGCAGGACGTGGTGCAGCAGCGCCGCATGATCGACGAGTCCCCGGGCGACGAGATCTATCGCCGCCGCCTGGGGCAGCAGCTCGACGCCATGCTGGGGCTGTGCGAAACCGTGGAATGCCGCCGCATGCGGCTGCTGGCCTATTTCGGCCAGCAGATCGGCCCCTGCGGCAACTGCGACGTATGCCTGGAGCCGCCCCAGGCCTGGGACGGCACGGTCGCGGCCCAGAAGGTGCTGTCGGCGGTCTACCGGCTCTGGAAAGAGCGCGGCCAGCGCTACGGCGCGGGCCACATCATCGATATCCTGCGCGGCAAGGTCACCGACCGCACCCGCCAGCACGGCCACGACACCCTGTCCGTGTTCGGCGTGGGCCAGGACCTGAGCGAAACCGCCTGGCGCGGCGTGCTGCGCCAGCTGCTGGCGCAGGGGCTGCTCACGGTGGACCACGAAGGCTACGGCACGCTCGCCCTCACCGAGGGCAGCCGCGCCGTGCTCAAGGGCGAACGCCAGCTCATGCTGCGGCGCGAGCCCGAAAAGAAGGCCCGCTCGGGCAAGACGGCCGGCGGCCGCGCCAAGGCGGCGGTGGTGGACCTGCCGCCGGAGCTGCAGCCCGTTTTCGAGGCCCTGCGGGCCTGGCGCGGCGAAGTGGCCAAGAACCACGGCGTGCCCGCCTACGTCATTTTCCACGACGCCACGCTGCGGGAAATCGCGCTGGCGCAGCCGGACTCCATGGAAGCGCTCAGCCGCATCAGCGGGGTGGGCGCGCGCAAGCTGGAAGCGTACGGCGAGGAAATCCTGCAGCGCGTGGCGCGGCCGGTGCTCTGACCGAGCCGCCGCGCTCAGCGCGATTCGGCGGGAGGCGGGAGCAGCGGCACGGGCGCGCGCTCCTTGCCGAACACCGAGCGGTAGGCCAGGATGTTGAACACCAGCACGACGGGGATGCCGATCACGGCCCCCGCCATCACCAGGCGCATCGAGCCCAGCGCGCCCACGCCGTCCCAGATCGTCATGTCGTCCAGGATGAGATAGGGAAACAGGCTGTAGGCCAGGCCGCTGAGCATCAGCAGGAAAAGCCCCACGCACAGTACGAACGGCAGCCAGCTAAAGCGCTCGGCGCGGCCGGGCAGGCGCGCCAGCAGCATTTCCGCCGCCACGTAGCCCGCCAGCATCAGCACCCAGACCGTGGCCGCCACGCCCAGGTGGGCGATGTTGCTCCATTTGTAGAAAATGCCGGCGTTGGCCAGGCCCAGCGTGACGGCCACCGCCACCATGCCCACCGCCGTCCAGCGGATGGCGTGGCGCGCCCAGCCGGAAGCGCGCCGCTGCAGTTCGCCGTCGACCCGCATCACCAGCCAGGCCGCGCCCAGCAGCACGTAGGCCGCCACGGCGCACAGGCCCACGAACACGGCGAACCAGCCGTAGCCGGCATCGGTCTGGTAGCCGGTGGCGATGCGGCCCAGCAGCATGCCCTGGCCGAATGCGGTCATGAGCGAGCCCGCCCAGAAGCCGAAGATCCAGCGCGGCTTGTGCTCGTTGCGGGCCCGGATGCGGAACTCGAACGACACGCTGCGCAACACCACGCCCAGCACCATGAGCGTGAGCGGGCCGTAGAGCTTGCCCAGCACCGCGCCCCAGGCGAACGGAAAGGCCGCGGCGAACAGCCCCAGCCCCAGCAGCATCCAGAATTCGTTGGCGTCGCGCCAGGGGCTGAGCAGCCCCATCATGCGCCCGCGCTCCTCGGCCGGCGCAAGCTGGACCAGGATGCCCACGCCGAGGTCGAAGCCGTCGAGCACGAGGCCGGCGGCGATCACGGCGAACAGCATCGCCAGGAAGGCCAGCGGCATCCAGAAAGAGGGGTCGTCGGGATTCAGGCCCTGCGAAGCGGCCAGCATGGCGATCATGGAGAACCTCCTCCGGGTTTGCGCACCGGCACCACGCCATAGCGCGCCGCATGGAACAGCATGCCGGCGAACGCGGCCAGCAGCAACGCGTAGAGCACGGCGTAGCCCGCCATTCCGTACAGCACGGCGGCGGTGGAAGCCTGGCCAAGAATCTCGGTCTGGGTAACGGTGCCGTTCACCGCGAAAGGCTGCAGCCCGATGATGGACACCCACCAGCCCGCCACCACGGACAGCCCGCCCGAGAACATCATGCCGCGCAGCATGCGGTGCCACCCCGGCGAAAGCGCGGCGGGGTCCAGGCCGCGGCGCCAGACCCGGAAAAACGTGAGCCAGGCGGCCAGCGTCATGAGCAGGGCCAGCAATGCCGCCACGCGCAGCGACCAGAACGTCAGCGCCACCGGCGGCAGCATGCCCGAATACTTGTCCAGGCCGCGGTAACGGCCGTCTTCGTCGCGGTGCAGCCAGGCACCGCCCATGCCGTGGAACGTGATGTCGGCCTCATTGGCGCGGGCGCGCGCGTCGGGCCAGCCCAGCAGCACCAGCGCGGGCTCGGGCCCGCTCTCCCAGTAGCCCGCGGCGGCGGCCGCCTTGGCCGGCTGGAGCCGGGCCATGAGCTTGCCCGAGCCCGCCGCCACCGGGAACTGGAGCATGGTGGCCACCAGCGCGACCACCAGCCCGGTCTTGAAGGTGCAGCGCTCGCCATCGCCCAACGGGCGGCGCAGCGCCTGCAAGGCCGTCACGCCCAGCATCAGGAAGGCGGTGGCCAGCGCCGCGCCCACGAGCACCGTGCCCATGCGCCAGCCCAGCGAAGGATTGAACACCACGGCCACCCAGTCGTACACCTGGTAGCGGCCGTCCACCAGCAGCGCGCCCGCCGGAGTCTGCATCCAGGATTGCAGGGCCACCACCCAGAACACCGCCACCACCTGGCCCAGCGCCACCATGAACACCGCCAGGGTGTGCGCCAGGTCGGATACGCGGCGCTGCCCGAACAGCATGACGCCCAGGAAGCAGGACTTCAGCACGAACACCGACAGGATGCCGAAACCGAGGAGCGGCCCGGCCACGTTGCCGATCTTGTCCATGAGGCCGGCCCACAGGCTGCCGAGCTGGATCAGCACGGGCACGCTGGAGGCCAGCGCGAGCACGAAGGCCAGGGCGAAGATGCGCACCCAGAAGCGGTAGGCCGCCGTCCAGCCCGGCAGGCCGGTCATGCGGGCGCGGATCTTGAAGAACAGCAGGACCCAGGCAAGCGAAAGGGAAACAGCGAGAAAGAGCGCCAGGAAGCTCAGGCTGGCGACGAATTGCGTGCGCGCCAGCGATAGCGTCGAAATATCCATGCGTGTCAGTGTTCCGCGGCGCCGGGGTGGCCGCCTTGTTGCAGTCTCATGCGTGGTCCTTCCCTTTTTTCGATGGCCCTAAGTGTAGAGCCTGTTACCGCCGGGCGGGAGCGCCGGGGCGGCGGGCGGCCGGGGCGCAAACGCCGGAACGTGGCAAAATTGACGCTTTGTCGCTGCTTTTTCCTATTCTTTCCAGAATGACCTCCGCCACGACGCCACCGCCCGCCGCATCGAATTTCCTGCTCCATATCGTCGAGGACGACCTGAAGGCCGACCGGTTCCAGGGCAAGCTCTGGGCCGGCAAGCCCGGACCGGCGTCGGTGCAGGCGCAGGGCCGGCCCGATCCGGCCCGCATCCGCACGCGCTTTCCGCCGGAGCCCAACGGCTACCTGCACATCGGGCACGCCAAGAGCATCTGCGTCAATTTCGGGCTGGCGCGCGATTTCGGCGGCGTGTGCCACCTGCGTTTCGACGACACCAACCCGGAGAAGGAAGACCAGGAATACGTGGACGCCATCATCGAGGCCGTGCACTGGCTGGGCTTCGACTGGAAGGCGGACGGCAACGACAACCTGTATTTCGCCAGCGACTACTTCGGCTATATGTACGAATTCGCCGAAGCCCTGGTGGAAGCGGGCCATGCCTACGTGGACGAACAGAGCGCCGACGAGATCCGCGCCAACCGCGGCACGCTGACCGAACCGGGCGTCGATTCCCCGTGGCGCAACCGCCCCGCGGCCGAGTCGCTGGCCCTGCTGCGCGAGATGCGCGACGGCAAGCATCCCGACGGCAGCCTGGTGCTGCGCGCCAAGATCGACATGGCCTCGCCCAACATCAACCTGCGCGACCCCGTAATGTACCGGGTGCGCCACGCCACCCACCACCGCACGGGCAACCAGTGGTGCATCTACCCCATGTACAGCTGGGCGCACCCCGTGGAAGACGCGCTGGAAGGCATCACGCACAGCGTGTGCACGCTGGAATTCGAAGACCAGCGCCCCTTTTACGACTGGATCCTGGCGCGCCTGGCCGAGCTGGGCAAGCTGGCGCGGCCGCTGCCGCACCAGTACGAATTCGCGCGGCTGAACCTGAGCTACGTCGTCACCAGCAAGCGCAAGCTGCTGCAGCTCGTGCGCGAAGGCCACGTGGACGGCTGGGACGATCCGCGCATGCCCACCATCTTCGGCCTGCGCCGACGCGGCTATACGCCGTCCTCCATCCGGCTGTTCTGCGACCGCACCGCCGTGTCCAAGTCCGACTCGCGCATCGACTACAGCCTGCTGGAGCAGGCCGTGCGCGACGATCTCGACCCGGTCGCGCCGCGCTCGGTGGCGGTGCTGGACCCGCTCAAGCTGGTCATCACCAACTACCCCGAGGGGCAGACCGAAACCTGCACCGCGCCGCGCAACCCGCACGATCCGCAGGCCGGCCAGCGCGAATTCCCCTTCTCGCGCGAGCTGTGGATCGAACGCGACGACTTCCGCGAGGAAGCGCCCAAGAAATACTTCCGCCTGTTCCCGGGCAACACCGTGCGCCTGAAGTACGGCTATGTGGTGCGCTGCACCGGCTTCACCCGCAACGAGGCCGGCGAAGTGGTGGAAGTGCAGGCCGAATACCTGCCCGACACCAAGAGCGGCACGCCCGGCGCGGACAGCGTCAAGGTCAAGGGCAACATCACCTGGGTCAGCGCCGCGCACGCCGTGCCCGCGCAGATCCACTTGTACGACCGGCTGTTCGCCGACCCGCGCCCCGACGCGGGCGACAAGGACTTCATCGCCTGCCTGAACCCCGACTCCAAGCAGACCGTCTCGGGCTGGCTGGAACCGGGCACCGTGGCCGCGCCCGGCGCCACCTGGCAGTTCGAGCGGCTGGGCTATTTCACGGCGGACATGAAAGACTCCACCCCCGAGGCCCCCGTGCTCAACCGCATCGTCACGCTGCGCGACTCCTGGGCCCAGGGCTGAGCCCGGGCCCGACGCCCTCCGGCCGTCCATGGCCGCCTGCCGCCGCCCGGCCCTACGAAAGCGGCGGCAGGCGGGTTATCATGCCCGACATTCCAGAGCCGGCCGGACGCGCCGTTTCCCGGCGCGCCGGGTCCCGGCCTCTTCCTGAACATGAACACTGAACCCCTAGCCCTGGATTTCAAGAGCGCCACGCTGTATGCCGTGCGCGTGGTGCTGCACGATGCGGACCCCGAGCGCCTGAACGCCGCGCTGGCCAAGCGCATGGCCGACGCGGGCAGCTTCTTCGAAAACGAGCCGGTGGTGGTGGACGCCAGCCGGGTCGACGCCCCGATCGACTGGCCCGCCCTGCTGGCCGCGCTGCGCGAGCACAACCTGCCTCCCATCGGCGTGGTGGCCGAGGGCGCCAACCTGGAGGCGGCGCGCGCCGCCGGGCTGACCGCCGTCGAGCTCTCCGCCACGCCCGTGCGCCAGCCCCAGGCGGTCGATCCCGCGCCGCCCAACGACGTCTCCACGCCGGTGCCCGCCGTGCAGGCGGCGGCGGTGGAAACCGCCCCCGCGCCCGCCGACACCTCGGCCGCCGGCGACAGGGCCGCGGCCGAAGCCGAGCCCCTGCCCGAGCGCGCCGCCCGCGCCACCACCTCGGCCCCGGCGCCCGCGCCGGCCGCGCCCCAGTCGTCCTCCGCCCTGGTCATCACCCGGCCGTTGCGCTCCGGACAGCGCGTCTACGCGCGGCATACCGACCTGGTCGTGATCGGCATGGTGAGCCAGGGCGCCGAAGTGATCGCCGACGGCAACGTGCACGTCTACGGGCCGTTGCGCGGCAAGGCCATGGCGGGCGCGCGCGGCGACACCTCGGCGCGCATCTTCACCACGCACCTCGACGCCGAGCTGCTGGCGGTGGCGGGCGTGTACCGCGTGGTCGAAGACAAGCTCGACCGCAGCCTGCAGAACCAGCCCGCGCTGGTGCGGCTGGACGGCGACACGCTGCGCATCGAGGCGCTCAAATCCTGAGCCTTTGCGCGCCCGCGGCGCACGCTTGCACACATTCTGTAAGAGAAGCCTTACACGGGCTTTTTGATTTACGATAACGCGATTTATTCGAACATAAGGGTTTGATCGTCATGACACGCATTGTTGTGGTGACTTCCGGCAAGGGCGGCGTGGGCAAGACCACGACGAGCGCCAGTTTTTCCGCGGGCCTCGCGATGCGGGGCCACAAGACCGCGGTCATCGACTTCGATGTCGGCTTGCGCAACCTCGATCTCATCATGGGCTGCGAACGCCGTGTCGTGTACGACTTCGTCAACGTCATCCAGGGCGAAGCCTCGCTCAAGCAGGCTCTCATCAAGGACAAGCAGCTTGAAAACCTTTTCATCCTGCCGGCCTCGCAAACGCGCGACAAAGACGCGCTGACGCAGGAAGGCGTGGAGAAGGTCATCGACGAGCTCAAGGAAATGGGCTTCGACTACATCGTGTGCGATTCGCCGGCCGGCATCGAGACCGGCGCGCTCATGGCCGCCTACTTCGCCGATGACGCGCTGGTGGTGACCAACCCCGAAGTCTCCTCGGTGCGCGACTCCGACCGCATCCTGGGCATCCTGGCCGCCAAGTCGCGGCGCGCGGTGCAGGGCGACGAGCCGGTCAAGGAATATCTGCTGCTCACCCGCTACAACCCCAAGCGGGTGGTGGACGGCGAAATGCTGTCGCTCAGCGACATCGAAGACATTCTGCGCATCAAGCTGATCGGCGTGATTCCCGAATCCGAGGCGGTGCTGCAGGCGTCCAACCAGGGCCTGCCCGCCATTCATCTCAAGGGCACGGACGTTTCCGAGGCCTACAAGGATGTGGTTTCGCGCTACCTGGGCGAAGACAAGGCCCTGCGCTTCACCGACTACGAAAAGCCCGGCCTGCTGAAGCGTCTGTTCGGAGGGAAATAAGCAATGTCCTTCCTGTCGTTTCTGCTCGGTCAAAAAAAGACCTCCGCCGCTGTCGCAAAGGAGCGGCTGCAGATCATCCTGGCTCACGAACGCGGCCGCGGCGAGTCGCCCGACTACCTGCCGCAATTGCAGCAGGAACTGATCGCCGTGATTTCGAAGTACGTGAAGATCAACCCCGAAGACATCAAGGTCCACCTCGAGCGCCAGGACACCCTGGAAGTGCTGGAAGTCAAGATCGAGATGCCGCAAAACGAAAACTGACGGCCGCGCGGGCCCGCGCGGCCCGCGCCCATGAAAAGAAAAACGCCGCGAACTTCGCGGCGTTTTTCCGTTGCGGGCCGGCGCGGCGCGCCGGCGGTGGATGAGGGCGCCCGGCCGGACTCAGTGCTTGCCGATCTGGTCGCCGATGACGCCGCCGATCGCGGCGCCGCCCACCGTGCCCAGCACGCCGCCGTTGGTGATGACCGCACCCGCGACGCCGCCCAGCGCCGCGCCGCCGACGGCGCTCTTCTGGCGATGGCTCATGCTGTCCCAGGAAGAGCAGCCCGCCATGGCCAGGGCCATGCAGGCCGCGATGCAGACTTTGCTGATAGATGCGAATTTCATGATGGGCTCCTGATCTTGTCCCGGGACCGCCACGCAAGCCCTGCGCAGGCGCGCGGTCCTCTCGTAATTACCGAAGCTACAGCATCGCAAAATCCGTGCGCTCCGGCTGTGAAGTTTGCCCAGGAATTGTGTCAAACGGCGAACGAATCGGACGTGTTCCCCGTGACAATATTGCAGCATGCGCCTGCTATTTGACCAGACGTAACACTTCGCGGAAGCGCGGGTGCTCGCAAGTGTCCATCCATTCGAAGATGGCCATTTCCGAAGTGACGATTTCGGCGCCGTGGGCGCGCGCGCGGCGCAGCGCCGCATGGTGGTCCGAACCGCGCCGCGAGCCCGCGGCGTCCGCCACCAGCACGGCGCGCAGCCCCAGCCCCACCAGCCCCAGCACGGTCTGCAGCACACAGATGTGCGCCTCGCACCCCGCCACCAGCACGGTCTTGCGCGCGGGCGGCAGCCAGGCTTCGAAGCCCGGTTCGCGCACCGAGGAGAAGTGCATTTTCTGGAAGGTGGCCTGCACCGACGCGCTCAGCGGCTCCACCGTGGGGCCCAGCATCTTGCCGTGGTGCTCGGTGGCCACTACGGGCACGTCCAGCAGCCGGGCCGCCCGGGCCAGCGTGCCGGCGCGGGCCAGCACCGAATCGCCGTCGTGGATCACGGGCATCAGCCGCGACTGCATGTCGACGATGAGCAGCGTGGAATCGGAAGCGTTGAGCAGCATGGGAAGACTCCTGGCGTGGAAACTTCCGGCGCGGGGCTCCAGCCCCGCCCGGGCGCGATGTCCCATTATCGCCCCGCCCCCGGAAAGCAGGAACCCGGCGCGAAGCCGGGTTCCTGTGGTGCCTGCCGCGGCTTGCGCGCCTTACTTCAGGGCCTTGTAGCGCAGGCGCCGGGGCTTGGCGCCTTCCTCGCCCAGGCGGCGCTTCTTGTCGGCTTCGTATTCCTGGTAGTTGCCGTCGAAGAACACCACTTGCGAATCGCCTTCGAAGGCCAGGGTGTGGGTGGCGATACGGTCCAGGAACCAGCGGTCGTGGCTGATGACCATGACGCTGCCGGGAAACTCCAGCAGCGCGTCTTCGAGGGCGCGCAGGGTTTCCACGTCGAGGTCGTTGGAAGGCTCGTCCAGCAGCAGCACGTTGCCGCCGGCGATGAGCGTCTTGGCCATGTGCAGCCGGCCGCGCTCGCCGCCGGAGAGCTGGCCCACGAGCTTGTTCTGGTCGCCGCCCTTGAAATTGAAGCGGCCCAGGTAGGCGCGCGCGGGCATCTCGAACTTGCCCACGGTGATCAGGTCGGCGCCGTCGGCCACGGCGTCGAACACCGACTTCTTGTCTTCGAGCGCATCGCGGGACTGGTCCACGTAGGCCAGCTTGACCGTCTGGCCGATCTTCACTTCGCCCGAATCCGGCTGCTCGCGGCCGGCGATCAGGCGAAACAGCGTGGACTTGCCGGCGCCGTTGGCGCCGATGATGCCCACGATGGCGCCGGGCGGCACCTTGAAGCTCAGGTTGTCGATGAGCAGGCGGTCGCCGTAGGCCTTGCTGACATTGGCGAATTCGATGACTTCGTTGCCCAGGCGCTCGCCCACGGGAATGAAGATTTCCTGGGTTTCGTTGCGCTTCTGGTATTCGTAGGACGACAGCTCCTCGAAGCGGGCCAGGCGGGCCTTGGCCTTGGCCTGGCGGCCCTTGGGATTCTGGCGCACCCACTCGAGTTCTTTCTTGATGGTCTTCTGCCGCGCGGACTCCGAGGCTTCTTCCTGCTTGAGGCGCTCTTCCTTCTGTTCGAGCCACGAGCTGTAGTTGCCCTTCCAGGGTATGCCGTGGCCGCGGTCCAGTTCGAGGATCCATTCGGCGGCGTTGTCCAGGAAGTAGCGGTCGTGGGTCACCGCCACCACGGTGCCCGGGAACTTGTGCAGGAACTGCTCCAGCCATTCCACGCTTTCAGCGTCGAGGTGGTTGGTGGGCTCGTCCAGCAGCAGCATGTCGGGCTTGGAGAGCAGCAGGCGGCACAGGGCCACGCGGCGCTTCTCGCCGCCCGACAGGTTGCCGACGATGGCGTCCCAGGGCGGCAGGCGCAGCGCATCGGCGGCGATTTCCATCTGGTGCTCGATGTCGTCGGCGCCGCTGGAGGCGGCCGCGGCGATGATGGCCTCGAGCTCGGCCTGTTCAGCCGCCAGCGCGTCGAAATCGGCGTCCGGCTCGGCGTAGGCGGCATAGACCTCGTCCAGCCGCTTCTTGGCCTGGACCACGGCGCCCAGGCCCTCCTCGACGGCCTGGCGCACGGTGTGCGCCGGATCGAGCTGCGGCTCCTGCGGCAGGTAGCCGATGTTCAGGCCCGGCATGGGAATGGCCTCGCCCTCGATCTCGCGATCCACTCCCGCCATGATCTTGAGCAGCGTCGACTTGCCCGAGCCGTTCAGGCCCAGCACGCCGATCTTGGCGCCAGGAAAAAACGAAAGGGAAATGTCGCGCAGGATCTGCCGCTTGGGCGGCACGATCTTGCCGACGCGATTCATGGTGTAGACGTATTGGGCCATGGGCTCGTACCGGAGATGTAGCTGACAAACCCATGATTGTAGGCCGGAACCTCGAAGCTAGACGGATGAACGCCGCCCGCGGGCCGGGCGGGGCCCCATTTGCGCCAGCAGCACGCCGGCCAGCGCCAGCGCGCCGCCCGCAATGTGGAACAGGTGCGGCCGTTCGCCCAGGAAAACGGCGGCGATGGCCACGGTGGCCACCGGCATCAGGTTGATGAAGACGCTGGCGCGGTTGGGCCCGAGGTGGCGCACGCCCTGCATCCAGAGAAAGGGCGCGAACAGGGACGGGAACACGCCCGCGTACAGCACCAGCGGCAGGTTGTCGGCGTTCAGCGGCGAGGCGGGCGCCATGAGAAAGGCCGGCAGCTGGAAGATCACGCCGAAAAGCACCTGCACGTAGAGCGACTGCCACGGCCCCACCGGCAGCGCCCAGCGCCGCAGCAGCACACCGTACAGCGCGTAGGCGAGCGCCGCGCCGCCCATCAGCAGGTCGCCATGGTTCGCGCCCACCGACATCAGCCGGGCGGGATCGCCTTCGCCGATGAGCAGGGCCAGCCCCACCAGCGACACCACGCCGCCCGCCACCGCCGTCCAGGCCGGCCGCTCGCGCAGCACCAGCGCGCCCACGCCGATGGTGAGCAGCGGCACCGTCGCGGTGATGAAACCCATATTGGTGGCGGTGGTCGTGGCGGCGGCCACGTAGGCCAGGCCCTGGAACAGCCACATGCCCAGCGCGCCCAGCGCCGCCAGGCGCGGCAGGCAGGCCAGCACGAGCCGGCGCTGGGCCCAGGTTCCCGGCAGGGCGAAGGGCGTCAGCAATGCGCCCGCCAGCACCCAGCGGTAAAAGCCGATGGCGGCCGGCGCGATCACGCCCGCCGCCATCTTCGTGACGATCATGTTGACCGACCAGATCAGGGCGGCCAGCAGCGGATACAGCAAATAACGGGCGGGAACGGGAGCGGTGGCGGCGGGGCGCGGCATGGAACGGGGGAAGGGAGCAAACCCCGCATATTAAAGCGCCGGAGCCGAACCCCGGACGCAGCCTTGTAGCACGCGCCCGTTGCACGCGCCCGTTGCACGCGCCGCCAGCCGTCCCCGGAGCCGCCCGGCCCCGGTCATCCAAGCGTCTGATGCAGCGCACCGCGGTTCGCGCGACAATAGCGCCTGATTTCTCTTGCATCGCCGTGCCGCCGCGGCCTTCTCGCGCCAGGAACTTCCATGTCCGCATCCGCCACTCCCCCCGCCAGCCTCACCCGTTTCAGCGCCGCCGAGCTCGACATGCTGGCCAAGACCGCCGACGCCCTGAGCGCCTATCTCGGCAAGCCCGTACTGGCGGAAGTCGTGCTGGGCGAAGAAGGCACCGAGTGGGTGACCTACGGCGTGCCCATGGACGAAAACGCCGACGCGGACGAAGACCAGGTGCACGTGCAGCTCGGCGGCCCCGGCGCGCGCCTGCTCGGCAACCGCGGCGGCCTGCCGCCCGGCGACGAGGACACCTACGACTGCCTCTACCTGTGGGCCATCCAGATCTCGCTCAACGAGGGCGAGCGCTTCGTCAAACTCGACCATGACGGCGAAGAATCCGCCTGGTCGGACAACCTGGAAGACGTGCTGCCCTTCGCGCTGAGCGAAGACCCGCAGCCGCCCGAAGACGACGAGGACGATGACGAGGAAGACCGGGACGAAAACCCGGACGATCCGCGCGACGACGGACGGGCCGCGCCCCGCCACTGATCCGCGCCGCCCGCGCCCCGCCTGGATCGGCGCGGCCGCGCGGCGCCAGGCTCACGCGTCTTCGTCCGCGTCCAGCGGCAGGCCGAGCGGCACGTGCTCGGTCATGAGCACGCGCAGCATGTCGATGAGCAGCGCGGCCTTTTCTTCGCCGAAGGGCGCCAGCACCGCGCGCTGATGCTGCAGGGCCTGTTCACACAGGCCCGCGATGAGGTTGCGCCCCTTGGCCGTGATGCGCACGCGCGTCTGGCGACGGTCGGCGCGCACCCCCGCGCGCGACACCAGCCCCTCCGCCTCCATGCGCTGCACCACCTTGCTGAGCGTGGGCTGCTTGGTAATGGCCAGCACCGCCAGCGAACCAATGGTTTCGCCGGCGCTGCCCTGCAGACTGGCCAGCACGCGCCATTCGGTGACGGACAGCCCCGCCGCCTTCACCTGCTGGTGGAACTCCGCCGAAATGCGCTGGCTCGCCTGCGCCAGCAGGTAGGCCAGGTAGCCATCCACGAAACGCGGCGTTTCCGCCGCCTGCGCGTCATCGGCGCGCTGCTTGTTGTGCCGCATGTCCATGTTCTGCACCGTATCCGAAATGTGGCGTCCGCGCATCGGCGCGCGCATCGGCGGCGCCTCGCACCACGCCGGCGCGCGGGCGCCCCGCGATGGTACGCGATGCTGTCCCGCAGCACAGGGTATACCCCTAAGCGGCACCGGTTTCTGCACCATCCAGGGTCACTGGAGCGGCCCCGGAATTCTAGGACAACCAGTATATACACCCTTGTTTTCGCGTGATATTTTTTTCAATCCATGAAATTTCATCTTTTTTGTTGACAGCTAAAACGTTGACTCCTAAATTATTTTCTGGAGGTCGGTTTCGTGACACGGCGATGCTGCGAGGCAGCATGCCCTGACCCCGGAGCGAGGAGTGCCAGATGGCGGAAAGGTCGTTCAAGAAAGAAGTCCAGCAGTTGCGCATAGGCGAAGGCGAGGAATTCCGCGGCGAGGGCATCCTGGCCGTGACCAAGGCCCTGCTGCAATCGGGAGTGGGATACGTGGCCGGGTACCAGGGCTCGCCCATCTCGCACCTGATGGACGTGCTGGCCGACGCCAACGACATCCTCCAGGAGCTCGGCGTGCACTTCGAGGCCAGCGCCTCCGAAGCCACGGCCGCGGCCACGCTGGCCGCCTCGGTCATGTACCCGATCCGCGGCGCGGTGACGTGGAAGTCCACGGTGGGCACCAACGTGGCCTCGGACGCCCTGGCGAATCTGGCCTCGGGCGGCGTGACGGGCGGGGCCCTCGTCATCGTGGGCGAAGACTACGGCGAAGGCTCGTCCATCATGCAGGAACGCTCGCACGCCTTCGCCATGAAATCGCAGATCTGGCTGCTGGATCCGCGCCCCAACCTGGAAAGCATGGTCAAGGCGGTGGAAGACGGCTTCGCGCTGTCGGAAGCCAGCAAGACGCCCGTCATGCTGCAGCTGCGCATACGCGGCTGCCATGTGCACGGCCGCTTCACCGCAAAAGACAACAAGCGCCCGGCCTTCACGCTGGCGCAGGCGCTGGAGCATCCGGCGCGCGACACCAGCCGCATCGTGCTGCCGCCTGCGTCCTTCCTGCACGAGCAGGAAAAGATCAAGGAGCGCTGGCCGGCCGCCATCCGCTACATCAAGGAACACCGGCTCAACGAGCGCTTCGAGGGCGACCAGGACGACATCGGCATCATCCTGCAGGGCGGCCTCTACAACGGCGCGATCCGCGCGCTGCAACTGCTGGGGCTGGCCGACAACTTCGGCAACAGCCGCGTCCCGCTCTACGTCATGAACGTGACCTATCCCGTCATCGAGGACGAGGTGCTGGACTTCTGCCGCGGCAAGTGCGCCGTGCTGCTGCTCGAAGAAGGCCAGCCGGACTACATCGAGCAGAACCTGCATGCCGTATTGCGCCGCGCCGGGGCCGGCGCGCACCTCTCGGGCAAGGACGTGCTGCCCATGGCGGGCGAGTACACCACCCAGGTCATGCGCGACGGCATCGCCGCCTTCCTGCGCCGCCACCGCCCTGAATCGCTGCAGACGCATCCGGCCGCGGCCGCCGACGCGCAGGCCGCCGAGGCGCGCCAGCTCGAGATCACGGAGGTTTCGCGGCCCCGTTCCGCGCAGCCCGCCGAGCGGCCCATTACCTTTCACAAGCACGTGGAGAACCTGGCGTCCGTCGTGCCGCCGCGGCCGGCGGGCTTCTGCACCGGCTGTCCGGAACGGCCGATCTTCTCGGCGCTGACGCTGGCGCAGGAAACCCTGGGCCAGCATCACATCTCCTGCGACATCGGCTGCCATCTGTTCTCGATCCTGCCGCCCTTCAACCTGGGCGCCACCACCATGGGCTACGGCCTGGGCGCGTCCAGCGCCGCGGCCTTCAACGTGCCCGCCGCCAAGCGGCCGATCTCCATCATGGGAGACGGCGGCTTCTGGCACAACGGCCTGGCCTCGGGCATCGGCAACGCCGTCTTCAACAAGTACGACGGCGTCATCGTGATCGTGGATAACTACTATTCCTCGGCCACGGGCGGCCAGGACATCCTGTCCTCGCGCGCCGAAAACCCCGACCGCTCCACCAACAACCCCATCGAGAAAGCCGTGCGCGGCGTGGGAGTCAAGTGGGTGCGCACGCTGGACCGCACCTACGACGTGGCGCGCGTGCGCGCCACCCTCGAAGAGGCGCTCACCACCGACGAAAAGGGCCCCAAGGTCATCATCGCGCAGTCCGAGTGCATGCTGAACAAGCAGCGCCGCGTCAAGCCGCAGTTCAACCAGGCCGTCAAGGCGGGCAAGCGCGTGGTGAAAGAACGCTTCGGCGTGGATCCCGACGTCTGCACGGGCGATCACGCCTGCATCCGGCTCTCGGGCTGTCCGTCGCTCACCGTGAAAGACAGCGGCGACCCGCTCAAGGAAGACCCGGTCGCGCACGTGGAAAGCAGTTGCGTGGGCTGCGGCAATTGCGGCGAGGTGGCGCATGCCGCCGTGCTGTGCCCTTCCTTCTATCGCGCCGACATCGTGCACAACCCCACGGCGCACGACCGCCGCCTGGCGCGCCTGCGCTCGGCCGTGATCGGCTTTCTGCAGCGGCGCCGCGCGGCGCGGCTGGCCCGCTACGCACTCTGACGACGAGGACAGACGCCATGAACCCGGTGGCTTTGCAACAAGGCGCCCCCATCAAGATCGCCATCCTGGCCATGGGCGGCCAGGGCGGCGGCGTGCTCGCGGACTGGATCGTCGACATGGCCGAGCATGCGGGCTGGTGGGCACAGACCACCTCCGTGCCCGGCGTGGCCCAGCGCACCGGCGCCACCATCTATTACCTGGAGATTCTGCCCGAGGCCGACGTGCGGCGCGCGGGCCGCCCGCCCGCGCTGGCCCTGATGCCCACGCCCGGCGACGTGGACCTGGTGATCGCGGCGGAGCTGATGGAAGGCGGCCGCGCCATTCAGCGCGGCCTGGTCACCCCCGGGCGCACGGTGCTCATCTCGTCTTCGCACCGCAGCTACGCCGTCAGCGAAAAATCGGCGCCCGGCAACGGCATCGCCGACCCCAACAAGGTGCTGGAGGCCGGGCGCGCGGCGGCGCGCCGCTTCCTGTGCTTCGACCTGCAGGCGCTGGCCGACCGCGCCGGCAGCGTCATCAGCGCCGGCCTGTTCGGCGCGGTGGCGGGCAGCGGCGCCCTGCCCTTTGCGCGCGATGACTACGAAGGCACCATCCGGCGCGCCGGCGTGGGAGTGGATGCCAGCCTGCGCGCCTTCGGCCTGGCCTACGATGC
>NZ_CALSFU010000016.1 GCF_943737005.1 Achromobacter sp. Marseille-Q4962
ATACCGGCAACGCCGTGATCGTGGACGATCATGGACCGGGCGCTGACGTGCCCGCGCTCACCGTGTCCGACGCCGGCGACGTGAACGAAGGCAGCAACGCGGTCTTCAATGTCGCCCTGACCAAGCCCGTCGACGCGAATACCACGCTGACCTTCACGCTCGGCGGCCAGATCGAAGCCGGCGATGTCGGCACGCCCACCGTCACCATCGGCGGCCAGTCGGTTGTCGTGACCAATAACGGCAACAACACCTACAGCATCACCGTGCCCGCCGGCACCACCGGCGGCATCGTCGTCACCGTGCCGACCACCGACGACACGGTCTTCGAGGGCCGCGAGAGCCTGACGCTGGAAGCCACGCTCACCGGCAGCACCGCCAGCGGCGTGGCCCTGCCCGGCGGCATCACCGATACCGGCAGCGCCACCATCGTCGATACCCAGGGCGGCGGCAAGGATGTGCCTGCGCTCAACGTGTCCGACGCGGGCAATGTGACGGAAGGCAATACCGCGAGCTTCAACGTCTCGCTGAGCAAAGCCGTAGACGCCGAAACCACCCTTACCTTCACGCTGGGCGGCCAGATCACGGCGGCCGATCACGGCATGCCGACGGTGACGGTCGGCGGGCAGAGCGTCACCGTCTCGGCCAACGCCGACGGTTCTTACAGCTTCAAGGTTCCCGCCGGCACGACGGGCGGCATCGTGGTCCAGGTGCCCACTACCGCCGACGGCATCTACGAAGGCAACGAGAGCATGACGCTCTCGGCCACGCTTTCGGGCCAGACTGCCAGCGGTACTGCCCTGCCCCCGGGCATCTCGGACAGCGGCAACGCCGTCATCGTCGACATCAACAAGCCGCCCGTGGTCGGCAGCGCGTCCACCGCGGTGTCCGAGGAAGGGTTGAACGGCGGCATCAAGGACAACACGGGCACGTCGGACACGACCGACTCGGCGCAAGCCAACGGCCAGCTGAGCATTACGGACGACAATAGCAACGCGTCCTACACCATCACGCTGGTGGCGCCCGCCAACGGCAGCCTCAGTTCCGATGGCGTGCCCATCGTCTGGACGCTGTCGGACAATGGTCACACCCTGACCGGCCGCGCCGGCTCGACCGACGCGATCGTGATCAAGATCGACAACACGGGCGCCTACACAGTCCAGATGCTCGCCCCCGTCGACCATCCGGACACGACCCGCGAAGACACGCTCAGCCTGTCGGTGGGCGTCAAGGTGGCGGACGGCGTGAATGCGCCCGTCTCCAGCACGCTGGATGTCACGATCGAAGACGACGCGCCCGTGGTGCACCAGAGCGCGCCCGTGAACGTCGAATCCACCGGCATTCCCGACGTCTATACCGGCAAGGTTTCCTTCGCGGGCAGCTCCTCCAGCAATAGCCAGTGGAAGTTCACGTTCGGCGACGGCGCCGTGGAAGTGACGGCCAAGGGCTTCACGTCCAAGAACGACATCACGCTCATCGACGCTCAGGTCAACCAGAGCGCCTCGGGCCTGGGTGTGGCAAGCGTCGGGTCGCCTTACCACAACATCGCCAACGAGATCGACTATCGCGAGCTGAATGGCCAGGGCGCGTCCGAAGAGCTGACGATCCGCCTCACCGGCGGCAAGATCGCCTACGGCGCGACCATCGACTTCGCCGCCATGTACGGCGGGGAAGTCGAGAGCGGTATCGCCCGCTTCTACCGCGACGGCGTGCTGATCGCCGAACGCACCTTCACGTCCGACCAGAGCGGCGGCGATTACGCGGCGAACTTCCGGGTGGAGGAAGGCGGCTTCGACACGATCGTGGTGTCGGCCACCGACAATCACAAGAACTCGTCCAGCGACAACAGCGACTTCACTGTCACGGGCGTGACCTTCCTGGGCAGCCAGGACGTCCATGCCATTGCCTACGCCGACGGCACGCTGTCGTATGCCTACGGCGCGGACGGTCCGGGCAAGCTGCAGCTCATGGGTGTGGAAAGCGGCCTGACCACGCGCGACGGCGGCGCCATCACCACCAATGTGGCCACCAACGGCAATCTGATCCAGGGGCTGGATTCGTCCGGCAATCTGGTGTTCGAGATCCGCCTGACGCCGGCCACGGGCAAGTGGGAGTTCTACCAGTACCAGCCCATGAACGGCACGGCCGACGGCCTGATCGACTTCACGTATCGCGCCACGGACGCCGACGGCGATTACGCCACCGGCCAGTTCCAGGTGGGCGGCGTGGAACCTCCTGCTCCCACCCTGGTCATCGACGATAACAACGCGGGCGCGCCGGGCGTGTTGAGCGTGTCGGAAGCCCAGGCAAGCGGCGCCGGCTCCTTCACCATTACCGCGGCGGCGGGATTGAAATCGATCACCCTCGATGGCGCGGGCAACGCGGATGCCACGCTGACGCTGGACCGCCTGGCCGGCCTGGCCGGCAACCCGCTCACGTTGACCACCAGCAAGGGCACGCTGACCCTCACGAACTACGATGCCGCCACCGGCAAGGTGAGCTACACCTACCAGACCAGCGGGGCCCAGCAGCACACCGGCGACGACACCAACGTCCAGGACCATTTCACGGTCACGGTCGAGGATCAGTTCGGCGGCAAGGCCACGGGCGACCTGGGTGTGCTCGTTACCGACACCGCTCCGGCGCTGACCTCGATTGCACAGAGCGCGGCCCTGGCCTCGCACGGCACCAATATCATGCTGATCCTCGACAGCTCGGGCAGCATGAAAGACGGCAGCGGCGTATACAAAAACAACTCGCAGCTCTCCCGCATGGATGTCTTGAAGTCGTCCGTCGCCACGCTGCTGGACAAGTACGGCGAAAACGGCGACGTGCGCGTCCTCATCGTGGACTTCGACTCCACGGCCACCCAGAAGGGCGGCGGCTGGATGTCGCTCGCCGACGCGAAGACGCTGGTCGCGACGCTGGACACGGTGGGCGGCACGAACTACAAGGATGCGCTCAACACCGCGATGAGCTCGTGGAACAACTCCGTGTCCGGCAAGCTCGAAGGCGACAACGTCCAGAACGTGTCGTACTTCTTCACCGACGGCGAGCCCGAGAACGGCGCGGTGAATTCCACCCAGCAGGCCACGTGGGAGCAGTTCCTCGCGGCCAACGGCATCAACTCGTTCGGCATCGGCCTGGGCACCAGCGCCACGGGCACGTACATCAACCCCGTGTCGTACGATCCCGATGCGCCGAATGCGCCGGCCAGCAACAACACGATCCTGGTGACCGATCTCAACGGTCTGGACGCCGCTATCGCCGGCACCATCGCCTCGCCCATCATCGGCGACATCGCCACGGACGGCACACTCGGGGCGGACCTCGCCGGCGCGCGCATCACGCAGCTGGTGATCGATGGCAAGACCTACAACTACGACGTCGCGACCAACAAGGTCACGGCCACGTCCGGCGCGGTCTACAGCTTCGATACGGCCACGTCCGAACTGACCGTGACGACCTCGCATGGCAAGCTCACCATCGACCTGGCGGGCGAGAACCTGGGCGACTACCGCTACCAGCCGCAAAGCGCCGGCACCGACACCATCCAGTACACGGTGAAGGACGGCGACGGCGACACGGCCAGCGCCAGCCTCACCCTGAACGTGTCGGCGCCGGTTTACCAGACGCCCGATGCGGTGAACGACAGCGTCATCACCAACATCCTGAGCCCGCAACTGACGGTGCAGTCCGGCTCGCTGCTCGCCAACGACGTGCGCGGCACGGGCGCGCTGACGATGGGGCCGCTGACGGTGAATACGGGGTGGAAGGACAAGGGAAGCGATTTCACGTCGAAGTCCAAGACGCCAATCGACTTCACGGATGGCTTCCTCTCCGGCAAATCGTCCTTGACCGTGAGCCGCGGCAGCTTCACGCAGATCGGCCAGGATCTGGCACAGGTCAAGATAAACGGCGAACTGGCCGCGGTGGGAGGCTCTTGGTACCGCAGCGATACCGACATCATCACCGTCTCGCTGCTGGCCGGCGAGGTGCTCTCGTTGAGCCACAATCTCGGCGCAAACGAGATCTCCGTCCAGTACCGCGTGGCAGGCAGCTCGGGAAGCTACGCGGACGTGCCGGCCAACGGCATCGCCGCCACGCAGGACACCAGCTACGAAATCCGCATCGTCAACCTCGACGACAATGGGCCGAACAAGTCGGGGGGCACCGGTGCTGAAGACTACTACCAGCTCACGATGACCGTCGACTACTCGCACGCCGTCAGCACGCCGGACGCCAACGCTTCCTACACCATCCAGACCGCGGATGGCCACAGCGACAGCGCCAATGTCTCGGTGTCGTACCAGGCGGGCGACCACCTGCTCGGCACCGACAAGGGCGAAATCCTGCTGGCCGGCAGCGGCAACGACACCCTGGATGGCGGCAAGGGCAACGACGTGCTGGTCGGCGGCCAGGGCAACGACACGCTGATCGGCGGCGACGGTTCCGATACGTTCCGCTGGGAGCTGGGCGACCAGGGCACGACCGCCACCCCCGCGGTCGACCGGATCAAGGACTTCTCGCTGGACAAGCCGGCCGACGGCGGCGATGTGCTGGACCTGAAGGACCTGCTGGTGGGCGAAAAGGACGGCAACCTGTCGCAGTACCTGAACTTCCACAAGGAAGGCAACGACACGGTCATCGACGTCAACACCCAGGGCAAGCTCGGCTCCCAGGGCGCGGACCAGAAGATCGTGCTCGAGAACGTCGACCTGACCCACGACGCCAGCGGCCAGGCCCTGACCAACCAGGCCATCATCAATGACCTGCTGCAGAAGGGGAAGCTCAACGTCGATCACCACTGATCCCGCGGCGGGGAGCCGGCGGCGCGCGGCCGGCTCCCGGCGGACCGGGCCGGCGCGGCGCGCGGCCATGGTTGCATGGATGTTCCCGGAATCGTCCTCAGATGAGGCGATTCCGGTTTTTTTCATGGATGAAACGGCGGAAATCGGACGAAAAATGTGAAAATCCGTTTCATGCCTTCTCTCCTCCGCTACCGACGCGTGCTGAACCTGTGCCGCCTGGTGTTGCTGTGCCTGGCTTGCGCCTGGGGAGTCAGCGTCGCCCTGGAGATCGACGCGGGCCGGCTGCAGGGCCTGGCTGCGCGCTATGGCGCCAAAGGGTCCCGCGCGGTGGCAAGCTGGCTGCAACTGCTCAACGCGCCCCCGCCGCCGCAGGAGAAAGACCGGCTGACGCTGGTGAACGACTTCTGGAACCGCTCCCTGCTCTCCGGCGAAGACATGACGATCTGGGGCCAGACCGATTTCTGGGCCACGCCGCTGGAGTCCCTGGGCAAGGGGGCCGGCGATTGCGAAGACTATGTCATCGGCAAATATTTCAGCCTGCTGGCGCTGGGCGTGCCGGCGGAAAAGCTCCGCTTCATTTATGTGCGCGCGCGCATCGGCGGCGCCTATAGCAGCACCCAGGTGGCGCACATGGTGCTGGGCTATTACGAGAAACCCAATGCAGTGCCGCTGGTGCTCGACAGCCTGATTTCCACCATTCTGCCGGCCACGGAACGGCGTGATCTCACGCCGGTTTTCAGTTTCAATGCCAACGGCGTGTACGTCGACGGCAAGCCCGCCGCCTCGGTCGACCGGCTGAGCCGCTGGCGCAATCTTCTTCAACGCATGGAACGGGAAGGCATCCGTCCGTGATGCGCCTGTGATGTCCCCGGGAAACAGATCATGTCCATACTCAGACAGCTCCTGCTCAGCGTAACCCTCGCCATCGGCGTGATCCTGCTCGGCACGCTGGCGCTCAGCGTGAACGCGGCGCGCGAATACCTCTCCGGCCAGCTGCGCGTGCAAAGCACGGACGCCGCCGTGTCGCTCGCCCTGTCGCTCTCGCAACCCGCCAATAACGACCCGGTGGTGCAGGAGCTGCTGGTTTCGGCGCTCTTCGACGGCGGCCACTTCTCGCTGGTGAGACTGAGCGACCCGGAAGGGAAAGTGCTGATCGAACGGCGCTCGAATGCAACGGCAGTCTCGGTGCCCGGCTGGTTCAAGGCGCTGGCGCCCTTGACTTCCGAATCCGCGACCCACACCGTCAGCGACGGCTGGCGACAGATCGGCGAAGTGACGCTGGTGGCCAACGACGCCTATGCCTGGGAAGCGCTCTGGCGCAGCAGCCTGAAGATGATCGCGCTGGTGGTGGGCGCGGGCCTGCTGTGGGCTCTCTTCGCATTTGCGCTGGTGGGCTGGATCAAGAACCGCCTGCTGCGCGAGATCAGCGACCACGTGCGCAAGATCGGCCAGCACGCGCCGCCCGAGCAGGTGCAAGCGCGCGTGCCGGAGCTCTCGGGCGTGGTGCAGGCGCTGAACCAGACCCGCGAGCGGGTCTACGCCAGCGCGGAGGAGCAGCATGCCAAGATCGAGTCGCTGGAACTGGAGCTGAACCAGGACCCCGTCACGGGCCTGCCCAACCGCAAGTATTTCATCAACGAGTTCCGCCGCACGCTCGAAACCGCCGCCCCGGCCGCGGGCGGCCACATCCTGGTCTTCCGCCAGCGCGATCTGGCCGATCTCAACCGACATATGCCACGGGAGTTCATCGACCACTGGCTGCGCGCCGCGTGCGAACGCATCCAGGGCACGCTCACGTCGCTCGGCTCGGGCACGGCCATGCTGGCCCGCCTGAACGGCTCGGATTTCGCGCTGCTCATGCCCGGCAGCGCCGCTCCCCAGGCCATGCTGGCCGCCGAGCGCGTACGCGCCGACCTGCATGCTTCGCGCATTCCAGTGGGAGAAGGCCACTTGTGCCGCTGGGCGCTGGCCATGACGGACTACGCGGCGGGCCAGCCGGTGGGACCGGTGCTGGCGCGGCTGGACTTCGGCCTGATGCAGGCCGAAAGCGCGGGCAGCGACCACGTGGTGTCGGTGGGCGAGACCGATGCGCAGGGCCCGTCGGCCACAGGCGAACGGGCCTGGAAGGATGCCATCCTGACGGCGCTGGAGGCGCAGCGGTTCGAACTTGCCACCGCCTCCCTGCTGGACGAGCGCGGCGAACCGCTGCGCGCCGAAGCCATGCTGATGCTGCGCATGGACCCTGCCCAGCCGCCCATTCCCGCCACGCTGTTCATTCCTCCGGCGGTGCGCCTGGACCTGGTGGCCGACTGCGACCTGGAAGCGGTGCGGCTGGGGCTGGACTGGCTGGCCAGCCACGCCGGCGAACTGGCGGTGCGCGTCGCGCTGCCCACGCTGCGCTCGCCGAAGTTCATGCGCCAGCTCGCGCTGCTCTTCACCGAGCGGCGGCCGCTGGCGTCACGGCTCTATCTTGAGGTCGACGCCCACAGCCTGGTGGAATGTCACGAGCAGGTAACGGCGCTGGCGCGCATCGCCTCGGAATTCGGCGCGCACCTCGGTGTGCGGCGCCTGGCCCAGCAATTCGGAGCGGTGGCCCAACTGCACACGCTGCCGCTGTCGTACGTGAAACTCGGCGGGGGATTCGTGGGCGGCATGCGCGCCAGCCCGGGCAGCCAGCAGCTCACGGCCTCGGTCATGGAAACCGCGCGCGCGCTGGGCATCGCCGTCTATGCGGAAGACGTGCCCGACGCGGAAACGCGCCGCATCCTCGCCGGCCTGGGCATCCGCCACATGCGGGGACCGGGCGTGCCCGAGAGCGGCGCCTGAGGCGCGGCGCCGGCCGCGCCCCGGTTCATGCGCCCGCCGGGGTCAGCGCGCGGCGGACTTGCCCCTGGCCTGCTCGTAGAGCGGCAGCACCTGCTGCGAGGCTGCCTGCAGATCGGCAATGCGCGACTGGGCCGACGGGTGGGTGGAGAGAATCTCGGGCGGCGCGCTGCCCTGCTCGGCCGCGCCCATCTTCTGCCAGAGCGTAACGGCCGCCCGCGGGTCGAATCCGGCCCGGGCCGCGAGCTCGACGCCCATGCGGTCCGCCTCGGTTTCGTGGGTGCGGCTGTTGGGCAGGGTGAACATGACGCTGGTGAGCTGCTCGCCCAGGTCCGAGGCCACCTGCGAGCCGGTTGCGATGGACAGAACCTGCAGGCCCAGGCTGGTGGCCATCTGCTGCGAGACGCGCTCGCGCGCATGCTCACGCAATGCGTGGGAAATTTCGTGGCCCAGCACGGCGGCGAGCTCGTCGTCGGTCGGCTTGATCTTCGTCAGCAGCCCCGTGTAGACCGCGATCTTGCCGCCGGGCATGCACCAGGCGTTGACCTCGTCGCTGGAAAGCACGTGGACTTCCCATTTCCAGCTCGACGCGTCCGGCCGGAACACGGGCGCCTGAGCGATGAGCCGCTGCGAAATCGCGCGCACGCGGCTCGTCTGCTGCGCGTCGCGGTCCAGCAGGCCCTTGGCCCTGGCCTGGCCGATGATCTCGGTGTATTGCTGGCTCGCCTCCTGGTTGAGCGTTTCGGAGGGCACCAGGCTGGACATGTACTGCGTGCGGTTCACGCCTATGGCGCCGGATTGCGTGGTATTGACGCCCGCGCAGCCGGCGATGGCAACACAGGCGAGCGCGGCGGCGGCGCCGCGCAGGAACGTGTGAGTGGGGCTCATCGGACTCTCCGGTTGGGTCGGCGTAGCGCGGCGGCCGCGCGTGCCGTCAATACTGACCGCCGCACTGGCCGCGATGGCGCAGCGCGTGATCGATCAGGACCAGCGCCAGCATCGCTTCAGCGATGGGCGTGGCGCGTATGCCTACGCAGGGATCGTGCCTTCCGAGGGTCTGCACCATAACGGGTTCGTTGGCGCGGTTCACGGAACGGCGCTCCACGCGGATGCTGGACGTGGGCTTGATGGCCAGCGACACGGTGATGGGCTGCCCGGTGGAAATGCCGCCCAGCACCCCGCCCGCGTTGTTGGTGAGAAAACCGTCCGGCGTGATTTCGTCGCCATGCTCCGAGCCCCGCTGCGCAATGCAGTCGAAGCCCGCGCCGATGGATACGCCCTTGACCGCGTTCAGGCCCATCATCACGTGGGCGATGTCGGCGTCGAGCCGGTCGTAGATGGGTTCGCCCCACCCGGCGGGCAGGTTCTCGGCCACGACTTCGATGCGGGCCCCGACCGAATCGCCGTCGCGGCGAAGCTGATCCATATAGGCCTCGAGCTCGGGCACGATGCCGGCGTTGGGCGCATAGAAAGGATTGTTCGGAACCTCGTCCCAGGATTCGAACGGAATGGCGATCGGGCCCAGCTGGCTCATGTAGCCGCGGATGCGCACCCCATGCTGCTCGGCCAGCCATTTCCTGGCGATCGCGCCCGCGGCCACCGTGGGCGCGGTCAGGCGCGCCGACGACCGGCCGCCGCCGCGCGGGTCGCGCAGGCCGAACTTGCGCCAATAGGCGTAGTCGGCATGCCCGGGACGGAACGTGTCGGCAATATTGGAATAGTCTTTGCTGCGCGCGTCGGTGTTGCGGATCAGGAGCGCGATGGGCGTGCCGGTGGTCATGCCCTCGTACACCCCGGACAGGATCTCGACCTGGTCGGCTTCCTGGCGCTGGGTCACGTGCCGCGACGTGCCGGGGCGGCGGCGGTCGAGCTCGCGCTGGATGTCGGAGGCGTCGAGCAGCATCCCCGGGGGGCAGCCGTCCACCACGCAGCCGATGGCGGGGCCGTGCGATTCGCCGAAATTGGTGACGCAGAAAAGAGTGCCTAAGGTATTACCGGACATAGGGTCTAGGGTTGGGTTGCGGGCAACCCTGATTATGACACCCCTGCCGCCAAAGCCTGGATCTCGCAAGCGGGCGCGGGGCGCCCCAGCAGGAAGCCCTGCATGACCCGGCAGCCCAGCGCCTTGAGGATTTCGCGCTGGCCCTCGGTTTCGACGCCCTCGGCCACCACGGGCAGGCGCATGGCCTGGCACAGCCCGAACAGGGCCGATACCACTTCCCGGCTTCCGGCATCGGATTCCAGGGTCGAAATGAAGCTGCGGTCGATCTTCACCCAGTCGATGGGCAGGTGACGCAGATGGTTAAGGCTGGAGTAGCCGCAGCCGAAATCGTCCAGGGCCACCGAAACGCCCATGGACCGCAGCGCGTTGAGGATTTTTATGTGCTTTTCGTAGTGCAGGATGAACAGCGACTCGGTGATCTCGAGCACCAGCTTGCGCGGCGACAGGCCGGTGGCCTCCAGCACCCGGGCCACCAGCGGCACCAGGCCATCCGCCTCCATCTGCTTGACGGAAAGGTTGACGTGCACCCGCCAGGCCGCCGGCCATTGCACCGCCTGCGAGCAGGCGCGTTCGAGAATCCAGGCGCCCAGGGGCACGATGAGCCCGCTGCGCTCGGCGATCTCGATGGTGATGCCGGGCGATACGCTGCCCAGCACCGGATGGTGCCAGCGCAGCAGCGCCTCGCAGCCTTGCACCGTGCCCGTGCCGCCGTCGCACACCGGCTGGTAATAGAGCTCGAACTGCTCCATGTCGGGCGTGGACAGCGCCAGCCGCAGGTCGTTCTCCAGGCCCTGGCGGTCGCGCTCGCGCGCCAGCATGCGGAAATTGAAGAGAGTCCACGACGCCCCCTCCTGCCCGTCCGGGGGCAGCAGGGCCACGCGCGCGCAGCGCTGCAGCTCTTGCACGCTGCGCCCGTGGTCGGGATACAGGGCCGCGCCGACGCGGAACAGGGCGATGATCTGGCGTCCGCCCAGCCTGTAGGGCGCGTTCAGGTCGCCCAGCAGCTTCGCGCAAACCTGGGCCGCGCCGTCCTCGTCCACGTCCGGGATGCACAGCGTGAAGGTATGGATGCCGGTGCGGGCGACCATGCCGCCCAGCGCGCGCGCCGTCACGCGCAGGCGCTGGGCCACCTGGACCAGCAGCTCACGGTCTTCGCCGGCGCGCAGCAGGGCGCAGATCTCGGCATATTGCTCGAACCGGACCAGGAAAAATGCGCCGCGGCGCGCGCGCTCCCGGGCTCGCTCCAGCCATGCGCCCGCGCGGCGGTCCAGCTCCCGCTGGCTCAGTCCGCCGGTAAGTTCGTCCTGCATGAGGGCGCGCCGCAGCACGCGCTCCCTGCGCAGGAAAAGCACGCTAATCGCCGCCAATGCGCCGACCAGCGTCAGGCACAGTGCGAGCAGATAGCTCTCACGCACGGAGCCTCCTTTTCATGAAGCCTTGACGTTGCGGTCCGAGCCTGGGCCCAAGGCACATAACATTTCTTAAATAGTGCATTATTGTTGCAAAAACACCTCGATCCAGAGGCAACGCGCCCTGTTCTGCTGCAATAGGAAGATTTGCGTGTGCCGCCATGCAGGGCGGGCGGCCTCCCGCGGCATCTCCCGTGACTTGAACCCGGATTTGGTAGTACTACGACATCAGGCCACCGAAAATTAATACGTCCTCTCGCAATAGTTCTCACCCCCACGGTCCGGCAGGCGAAATAATTGCATAGCTTGTCTGATGTCTTCGTAGATTTCGTAATATTCTGTATGTTCTATGACGCCGAGGATTACACCCCAGGCGGCGCGGATGCGGTATTAGTAACGTGTGTCACGTTTCTTATCCATATCAACCGCTCACGGGAAACAAGAACCGCCCGGCGCCGTCCAGCGCGCGCGGGCAGGACAAGCGAGCGAATCCGTCCCGCCGTTCGCTGGAAGGGGAAAAGACCATACACATGCTCTCGATACGCAGGCTCCTCGTATTCAGCGCGTGCCTGATCGGCCTGGTCGTATTGGGCACCCAGGCCCTGAGCATGCTCGCGGCCCATCGCTACCTGCACGGCCAGCTCGCGCAGCAGAGCCAGGGCGGCGCGCAGGCGCTGGCCTGGGCGCTTTCGCATGCGCCCGGCGACGCCCGCAGGCGCGCAACGCTGGCCGACGAGTTGTTCGGCCAGGGAGCCTACGCCCTGGTCAGGATCACCAACGAGCGCGGCGCCACCGACATCGAGCGCAGCGCGCCGCCGCCCGACGCCGGCGACGGGGCCGACGAATGGGTGGAGCATTGGCTCATGCCCGAAGCGCCGGAGTCGTCCCAGCCCTTCGTCTCGGACGACGGCCGGTTCCGGGGCATGGTCACGGTGCGCGCCGACGCTCACACCGCCCGCGAAACGCTGTGGCAGGGAGGGCTGAGGGTAGTCGGGCTGGCGCTCGCGGCCGCGGTCTGCTGGCTGCTCTTCGCGACCGAGCTGCTCAAGTGGCTGGACAAGCGCGCCCCGCGGACCTCCCTTTTCTCCGGCTGGCCCGGCGAGGCCGCCGCCCGCCCCGACGCGGCCGCGCAGACCGAGGCGCAACGGGTGGCGGCGGCGATCGAGGCGCAGAACGCGCGCATCGAATCCCTGCAGAGCGAAGTCTACCGGGATGCCATCACCCGCCTGCCCAACCGCCGGTACTTCGTCGAGCAGTTCCGGGCGGCCCTGGCGGACGCCGCATCCGCCGGCGCGGGACACATCCTGATGTTCCGCCAGCGCGACCTGGCGCAGATCAACCGGCATCTTTCGCGCGCTTTCACGGATCAGTGGCTGCGCGCGTCCGCCGAACGCCTGCGCCGGCTGGTGGCCGCCCACGGCGGACCGTCAGCGACGCTGGCCCGCATCAGCGGATCGGACTTCGTGCTGCTGATGCCGGGCAGCACGGCGCCGCAGGCGAGCCTGCTGGCCGAACGCGTGCGCCGCGAGCTGCGCGCGCTGCGCGTGCCCATGGACGGGCATTCGTGGTGCCGCTGGGCCCTGGCGATCGCGGATTTCTCGCCCGGCGACGGCATGAGCGAAATACTGGCCGGGCTGGATCACGCCCTGATGTGCGCGGAAAGCGCCGACGACGACCAGGTCACGCCCGCCAGCCAGGCGCCCCAGGGATCGCGCATCGGCGAGTACAGCTGGCACGACGCGCTGCTCACGGCGCTGGACCAGCACCGGTTCTCGCTTGCCGCCCGGCCCCTGCACGACATCGGCGGAACGCTGCTGCAGTACGAGGGCTGCCTCACCCTGCATGACCAAAGCGGCACGCCGCCCGTGCCGGCCAGCGTTTTCATGCCCCCCGCCGTCCGGCTGGGGCTGTCCGCCGAATGCGACATCCAGGCGGTCCGCCTCGGCCTGGATTGGCTGGTCACGCATGCCGAAACGCTGGCGGTTCCCATTGCCCTGGCCTCGCTGTCGCAGGACACCTTCCTGCCGCGGCTGCGCCGCATGCTGGCCGACCGCCCCGACGTGGCGCGCCGGCTCATCCTGGAAATGGACGCCTCGGGCCTGGCCGCCAACGAAACCGAGACGCAGCAGCTGTGCGAGATCGTCACCGGCGCGGGCGCGCGGCTGGGCGCGGCGCGCCTGTCGCAGGACTTCGGCGCCATGGAACACCTGCACGAGTATCCCCTCGCCTACGTGAAGCTATGCGGACGGTTCGTGGCCGGCATCGTCCAGAGCCCGGGCAGCCAGCAGCTCGCCGTTACGGTGGTCGCCATGGCCCGCACGCTGGGCATGGACGTATATGCCGACGACGTGCCCGACGATGCCGCCGCCGAGGTGCTCAAGCGCATCGGTGTGCGCGCCCTCAACGGCCCTGTCGTAAACTCCGGGCGCGGCTGCGATCTCGCGCTCGATCATCGATGGATTTCCAGTTGACGGAAGGACTGTTGTTTCGCCCCTTCGGAATTTTTCGCGCACGCGCGCGCGGCCGGCGGTTTCCGCGCATCCCCGGCGCGCTGGGTCTTTTGCTCGCCCTGCTGGCCTGGCCGCATGCCGCATTGGCGTTCGAAATGTCCGGCTACATCCCCACCCTGCAGGCGGGCATCGTGGCGGGCGCGGCGCTGGCGGGCGTGGTTGTCTGCCTGGCCCGCTGGGCCTTTGCGCGCTCGGCCGCCTTCGCGGCGGGCACGGTCTTTTTCCTGGTGGAAGGGGCCTACCGGTCGTTTCCGGGCCTGCTTCCGCCCGCGGCCATGCAGGCCGGATCGGCGGCCACGCTGCTCGCGGCGGCCGCGCCGCTGCTGGCGGACCATTCCTCGCGCCTGGCGGCCGCCGCCCGCGCCGCGAGCCTGGCCTTGGTCGCCGCCGCGGCGCTCACCCTCATCTTCATCTATCAGACCGACGCGCCGGGCCTGACGGCAGCCATCGAGATCGCCTGTGCGCTCGCCAGCCTGGCGCTGTGCGCCGCCCTGCTGCGGCAGGCCGCCAGGCACGGCGTGCGGTGGCCCAGCGCCGCGCTGGCCCTGGTTTTCGTGCTGTCGGCGGGGCTGTGGGCGCGCGACGCCTTGTCCAACACGATGGCCCCGGCTTTCACGCTGGCGCTGCTGCGCATGCTGGGAGTCCTGGCAACCCTGGCGGCGCTGCCCGGGCATGCCAGCCATGGCAGGCATGACGCCGACCCCGCCGGCCGGGGCGAGCTGCGGCTGTCGGAGATGGCCGGCGCTCTCGAAAGCCAGCGGCAGATGAACGCGCTGGTGTCGCACGAACTGCGCGCGCCGCTGGCCACGATCAGCGCGGCCGCCCAGTCGCTGGACATGATGCTCGCCGATACCGACGAAGCCGTGGACAGCCGCCTCGCGCGCATCCACCGTTCGGTGACGCGCATGACCGAGCTGGTGGAGCAGTTGCTCAGCCAGGACAGGCTGGGCCAGCAGGCGCTCACGCCCCGCGCCGAATGCGCCGACATGGCCGACATCGCGCACGACGTCGCGGCGGCCATGCGGCCCGACACTGCCCATCCCCTGGAAATCAAGGCCGAGCGGGGCATTCCCGTATTCTGCGACCGGCCGCTGACCAGCGTGGTGGTGCGCAACCTGGTGCACAACGCCATCAAGTATTCCCCCGCCAGCGAACCCGTGCGCATCGAGGCCGGGCAAGGCGAGGAGAACGGCCAGCCCGTGGCCTGGCTGTCGGTCACCGACCGCGGGCCGGGCATCAGCGAAGAAGACCAGGCAAGAATTTTCGAACCGCATTTCCGCCGGGCGGCGCACCGCGAAACCAAGGGCCTGGGCATCGGGCTCTACCTGGCACGCAACATCTGCGAAAACCAGGGCGGCTCGCTCACGCTGCACAGCAAAATCGGCGAAGGTACGCGCTTCGTCGTGACGCTGCCCGCGCTTTCGCCGGCGACCTCGCAAGCGCGTCAGGCGGCGAAGACGTAACCCTGGCCGCGCACGGAAAGCACCGGCAGCTTGAGGCCCGCGCTCTGTGCCTTGGCCCGCAGGCGGCTCACCAGCACGTCGATGCGCCGCAACTCGAAGCCCTCGGGGCTTTCGGGCAGGAACATCTCCGCCAGCTCCTGGCGGCTCACCGCATTGCCCGCGGCGTCCATCAGCGCCATCAGGAAGGTGCGCTCCTGCGCCGACAAATGCAGCGAAGCGCCGTCCGGCGCCACCAGTATCCAGCCGCCGTCCTGCAGCGACCAGGACGAATCGGCCGCCGGGCGGGCCTCGGCATCCGCGGCACGCGGCGCCTTGGCCAGGCGCATGCGGCGCGCCAGACTACGAATCACGGAACTGAGTTCGAGCAGGTCGACAGGCTTGGTCATGTAGACGTCGGCGCCGCCCTCCAGGCCGCGGACGCGGTCTTCGAGCGCGCTGCGCCCGGTCAGCATGACGATGCCCACCGGACTCAGCGCGCGCAGCCGGGTGGCGACCGAAAAACCGTCTTCTCCGGGCAAGTGCACATCGAGAATCACGATATCGCAGGGCTGTTCCTGCAGCCGGCGATAGAACGCCCCGGCGTTATCACAGGCAAACGCCACCCGGAATCCATAGCCACCCAGACCCAAGGCCAATTCCTCGCGGAAGTCGGCATCGTCTTCCAGGAGACCGATACATAGCAAACCATCAGCGCCAGGCATTTTTAGAGTGCTTTATATTGAAAATTGTCGACAAAAGCCCCCGGACACGGCGAGCCATGTAGAATTTCGCGCAAGGACAATCTTACGTCTTTTACAATGGAAACGAATAATTGCACTGAAAAAAAATGCGGTTTCCAGGCATTCGTGGTTTTTTTTGTCCGCGCTGGGGATTTTTTTCCGATTTTCTGCCGTAAATATAGAAAACCGGCCGGTCAGGACGAACAGCTCACCTCGATGGACGAAGCCCAGTCCGGCGGCAACGCGGCATACTTTTCGTAACCAGGACGGGCCTGGCACGGCGCGCGCAGCAAGGTCAGCAAAGTGTCGATTTCGCCAGCATCGCCGCGCTTCGCGGCCTGGATGGCTTCTTCGGCAAGATGGTTGCGCAATACATAAAGCGGATTGACCGCGTCCATGGCTTGCGCCACCTCGGCGGGCGACCTTCCGTCCCCGGCCTGGCGCGCCAGCAGGCGATCGAGCCAGGCGCCGGCCGCGGGCCGGTCGATGAACAGATCCTCGAACGCCTGCCGCTCTCCCCGGACCGCATCCGACAGCCTGCGCCAGCTCAGCGTGAAATCGGCGTGGTTCGCGTGCATCAGCCTGAGCAGGTCGTCCAGCAGCGGCTCGTCGTCCGGCCGCCATGCGGCCAGCCCCAGCTTGGCGCGCGCGCGTTCGTGGAACGCCCGGGTGAAAATGCCTTCGAATTCGTCCAGCACGGCGCGCAGCGCGTCCACGTCCTGCACCAGCATGTGCAGGCTGCCCCCGAGGCGGTACAGATTCCAGAGCGCGACCGAAGGCTGCCGATTCCAGGAATAGCGCCCTTCGGAATCGGAGTGGTTGCAGACATGATCGAGGCGGAATCCGTCCATGAAACCATACGGCCCGTAATCGAGCGTCAGCCCCAGGATCGACATATTGTCGGTGTTCATGACGCCGTGGCAGAAACCCACGGCCTGCCAGTCCGCCATCAGTTCGGCCGTGCGGCGGGTGACTTCGCGCAGCAGCGCCACGTACGGCGCCTTGTCGTCCGCCGGCTCGCCCGCGGGCGGCATCCTGCATTCGGGGTAATCATGGTCGATCACGTAGTCGGCCAGCGTGCGCAGCATGTCCGGCTGGCGGCGCGCCGACCAATGCTCGAACGAACCGAAACGCACGAAACTGGGCGACATACGCGTCACGATGGCGGCCGTTTCCACGGTTTCGCGCATGACCGGATCGTCCGAAACCACCAGGGCCAGGGCGCGCGTGGTGGGAATGCCCAGCCCATGCATGGCTTCGCTGGCCAGGTATTCGCGCACGGACGAGCGCAGCACGGCGCGTCCGTCGCCCATGCGCGAGTACGGCGTCATGCCCGAGCCCTTGAGCTGGAGCTCCCACCGGCCTTGCGGCCCCGCCACCTCGCCCAGCAGGTGCGCCCGGCCGTCGCCCAGCTGGCCGGCCCAGATGCCGAACTGATGGCCGCTGTAGACCGCCGCCAGCGTGTCTCCGCCGGGCAAAGGCTGGGCGCCCGAGAACACGGCAAGGAACTCCGGCGTGCCGAGCGCGCCGCGATCCAGTCCGATAAGGGCGGCCGCCTCCGGATTCGCATGCAGCAGGCGCGGCGCGTTGAGCGGCTGGGGAGACAGCCGCGTATAGAACGGCGCCGGCAGCGCCGCATAAGTATTGAGGACGCGCAGCTCGTCCAGGGTATGTGCGGTCATGCGCGTTGGCTCCGGGCAGCCCGCTTGGCGGGCCGCACATAAAAAATGGCGCTCAGGAAGAAGACGCCGGACAGCAGGATTTCCCCCCAGGCCATGACGACCGACAGCGGCGCCGGGTCGGACATGGCGCGCACCGCGCCCTCCATGAGGTAGAGCAGCGACAGCATGGACGCCCACTGGTATGTATAGAGGTTGCCGCGCACGATGCCGCGCAGTGGAAAGGCCAGCGGCAGCGCCTTCAGGAGCAGCCAGGACCCGCCCGGCCGGACCGGCGCGATCACGGTTTCCCAGGCCGCGCAAAGCACGATCAGCGCCAGCAGCGATGCCGTGGCCGCCAGGCGCAGGCGAGGATTGAGATCGGGGTTCATACTGCTATTATCGCCTGATGAACCGCCCCGCAGAGCCTGCCCCCGCCGCGACGGTGGCGCCCGAGCCCCCTGCTTCGCGCTCTTCATGGATCGCGAAGGCCGGGCGCGCATTGCTCTTCACGGCGCAGCGCGCCAACGAAGAAAAGCTGTTGCAGGTCGCATCCAGCCTCACGTTCACCACCGTGCTCGCCATCGTGCCCATGCTGGCGGTGGTGCTGTCCCTTTTCACCGCCTTTCCCGTATTCCAGGAATTCCGCATCGCGCTGGAACATTTTCTCTCCACCAGCCTGATGCCGCCGTCCGTCTCGGACAACATCATGGAATACCTCAACCAGTTCGCCCGCCAGGCGTCCCGGCTCACCGCCATCGGCGGCGCGTTCCTGCTCGTCACGTCCGTGCTGCTCATCATGACCATCGACACGGCGTTCAACGACATCTGGCACGTGACGCGGCAGCGCCCCCTGCAGCAGCGGGCGCTGGTGTACTGGGCCGTGATCACGCTGGGGCCGGTGGTGGCGGGCGCCAGCCTGTGGGCCACTTCGTTCGTGGCGCGCGAGTCGCTGGGCCTGGTCAAGGACGTGCCGGAAGCGGTCAGCGTGCTCGTGTCGTTCATTCCGGTCGTCCTGACCGCGCTGGGCTTCGCGGCCCTGTTCGTGGTGGTGCCCAACCGCAAGGTGCTGTGGCGCGACGCGCTGATCGGCGGTTGCGTCACCGCGGTGGCGCTGGAAGTCATGAAATCGGGCTTCGCGTATTACCTCACCCGATTCCCCACCTACACCGTCATCTACGGCGCCTTCGCCACCCTGCCGATCTTCCTGCTCTGGATCTACCTGTCATGGCTGGCGGTCCTGCTGGGCGCAACGCTGGCGGCCAGCGCGCCGCTGATCCGGCTGGGCCGCTGGGAAATCAACCGCTACCCCGGCGCCGCCTTCGTGGACGCCCTGGACGCGCTGCGCGCCCTGCGCCGCAACCAGACCGCGGGCGGCGCGGGGCTGCCCTCCAGCTCCCTGGCGGCCCGCCTGCGCCTGCACCAGGACGAGCTGCTCGCCGTGCTCGAGGAGCTGAGCGACATGGGCCTGGCCACCCGCACGCAGAACGATCACTGGGTGCTCACCTGCGACGCGCGCGAAACCTCGCTTGCGCCCGTGGTCGATCATTTCCTGATCGACCGCAGCCGGCCGCGCGTGCGCGACGACGCCGCCATCGTGCGCGTCGCATCGTCCGTCCTGTGCGGAGAAGACGCCCCCACGCTGGAAGATCTCTGCCAAGAAGCGCAGAATACGGAAAATACCGTCGCCGCCCTGTTGCAATGGGAAGCGAAAAAGAAATAGCGATTGAAATCGGGGCAATGCCCTGGGAGGAACCGATGTTGAAGGTCAGCGAAATCTTGCGCGTCAAAGGAGACACGCTTTATACGGCATCGCCGGACACGCCCGTTTCGGAAGCGGTGCGCACCATGAGCGAGCAGGACATCGGCTCGCTGGTCATCATGGAATTCGGCACCCTGACCGGCATGCTCACCTTCCGCGAAATCATCCGCCACATGCACAAGCACGGCGCGGCGGCGGGCGAAACCACCATACGCTCCATCATGGACGACGCGCCCGTGAGCGTCTCGCCCAACACCAGCGCGGAAGAAGTGCAGCGCCTCATGCTGGAAAAGCACGCGCGCTACATCCCGGTCATGGACGGCCCCACCCTCATGGGCGTGATCTCGTTCTACGACATGGCGCAGGCCATCGTGGCAGCCCAGCAGTTCGAGAACAACATGCTCAAGGCCTATATCCGCGACTGGCCCAACGAAGAGAGCGCCGAAGCCGCGAAAGGCTGAAACGCCGCATCCGGCCGCGCGGCCGGCCCGCCGTGCGCTCAGCCCGCCGCGGGCGCGGCGTCGGCGGCCAGCGCCTGCTGGCCGGCGGGCCTGCGCTGGGTCGCCCGCCATGCTTCGTAGATCAGTGCCGGATCATTTTCCGCGAGGCGGGCCGGATCGGACAGCATGCGCCGCCAGCGGCGCGCGCCGGCCTGCCCGTTCACCAGGCCCAGCATGGGCCGCGTCATGACGCGCAGCGGCACGCCCTGCGCCACCTGGCGCGCCGCGTAGGCCATCATGGCGTCGACCACCTGCGCGTCGCCCGGCAACCGCACCGAGGGCCACAACTGCAGCGACACCTCGGAAAGCACGCGCGGGGTATGCCACGCCGCGCGCCCCAGCATGACCCCGTCGAACTCGTTGGCCGCTCTCACGGACTGGGCCGCGTCGGCCAAACCGCCGTTGAGCACGAAAATGCTGTCCGGGAAGTCCTGCTTGAGCCGCTTGACCACGTCGTAGCGCAGCGGCGGAATCTCGCGGTTGTCCTTCGGCGACAGCCCCTTGAGCACCGCATTGCGGGCATGGGCGATGAAGACGCGGCACCCGGCATCGTGCAGCTTGCCCACGAAATCCCGCACGAACCCGTACGATTCGTCGTAGTCCAGGCCCAGCCGGTGCTTGACGGTCACCGGCAGGTCCACCGCGTCCTGCATAGCCTTCACGCAATCAGCCACGAGGCCGGGCTCGGCCATCAGACAGGCGCCGAAAGCGCCCTTCTGCACGCGTTCGGACGGGCAGCCGCAATTCAGGTTGATTTCGTCGTACCCCCACTTCGCGCCCAGGCGCGCGGCCTGGGCCAGCGCGTCGGGTTCGCTGCCGCCGAGCTGCAGCGCGACGGGATGCTCGCTGTCATCGAAGTCCAGGTGGCGCGAGACATTGCCGTGCAGCAGCGCGCCCGTGGTGATCATTTCCGTGTAGAGGCGCGCGCGCGGCGCCAGCAGCCGGTGGAAGAAACGGCAATGGCGATCGGTAACGTCGATCATGGGGGCGACGCACAGCCGCCAGTCGGGGGAGTTCAAGAATCGCTCTGCAAAACAAGGGGATGCGCCTATTTTACGGTGCCTGGCCGGCGGGCGGCTCGCCCCCCGGGGCTCCGCCTCCCCGAGGCGGCGCAGGAACCCCGCGCGCCCGCGCCGGGCGCCCCGCATCCCGGCGCGGGCATTGATCGCCTCCATGTGGTCTAAAATTGCCGCGCCGCCGCACCGTCTTTGCCGGGCGCCCCTCAACCGCTCATCATCCACACCAATGGCCGTATTCACCCCCGTATCCGACGACGACGCGCGCGCCCTGCTGGCGCATTTCGACCTGGGCGAATTCGTCTCTCTCCGAGGGATCACCGCAGGCATCGAGAACACCAATTACTTTCTCCATACGACCCGCGGCGAATACGTGCTCACGCTGTTCGAGGTGCTGACCGAGGCGCAGCTTCCGTTCTACATCGAGCTCATGTACCACCTGGCGCAGCGCGGCATTCCGGTGCCCAGCCCGCAGACGCTGCGCGACGGCAGCCGCCTGACCGCCATGCATGGCAAGCCCTGCGCCATCGTGACCCGGCTGCCCGGGGGCTACGAGCCCGCCCCCGGCCCGGCACACTGTGCGCTGGCGGGCGCCACCCTGGCCCGCGCCCACCTGGCCGGCCAGGACTTCCCCCTGAAGCAGCCCAATCTGCGCGGGCTGGCGTGGTGGGTGGAAACCGCGCCCAAGGTGCTGCCCTTCCTGGAAGCCGGCCAGGCCGCGCTGCTGAACGCCGAGCTCACCGCCCAGCAGGCCGCCGCGGCCACCCCGCTGTGGCAAAGCCTGCCCGCAGGGCCGGCGCATTGCGACCTGTTCCGCGACAACGTGCTGTTCGCGGGTACGTTCGAGAATCCGCTCATGGGCGGCATCATTGATTTCTATTTCGCCGGCTGCGACACCTGGCTCTTCGATGTTGCCGTCAGCGTAAACGACTGGTGCATCGAACGGGAAACCGGCGTTTTCGTGCCCGAGCTCGCCGACGCCTGGCTGCGCGCATACGCCGGAGTCCGTCCGTTCACGCAGGCCGAGCGCGAGGCATGGCCGCTCATGCTGCGCGGCGCCGCCCTGCGCTTCTGGCTCTCCCGCCTGTACGATTTCTACCTGCCTCGCCCGGCCCAGACGCTCAAGCCGCACGACCCCCGCCATTTCGAAAGGGTGTTGCAAGCGCGCCACCGGCCCGGCCTGCCCGTCTTGCCGTAATCCGCATGCCCCCCATAATGGGCATGGCGAGTCCCTATCCGAGAGCCTCCATCTGAAAGAGACCATGCAAGCTGCATTCCTTCCCGCGTCATCTGGCTGGCAATGGGTTCGAGACGGTTTTCGTCTGTTCCGCAAGCAACCGCTCGCCATGTTCGCCTGGGCGATGGCCATCAGCCTCCTGGTTATCTTTGCGAGCGCCATCCCGCCGCTGGGGCCCATCCTGTTCGTAGCGTTGATGCCCATCGTCACCCTCATGACGCTCTCGGCCTGCAAGCACGTGGAAGCCGACCGCGTCATGCTGCCCTCCATGTGGCCCAAGCCGCTGCAAAAACCAGGAGTGTTCAAGAAGCTCTTCACCATGGGGCTGCTCTATGCGGGGCTCTGCATGCTGGCGGGGCTCGTGTCATTCCTGCCTTTCTCGGGCGCCCTCACGGAAGGCATGCGCGCAGCCTCGGTCGAACAGAGCCTGGCGCCGCTGCTCTCCGCCATGGCCTGGCCGCTCACGGTGTTCGCCGCGCTGTATGTCTGCATCGCCGCCCTCTTCTGGCATGCGCCGGTGCTGGTGGCCTGGCACGGCCTGCGCCTGGCGCAGGCCATGTTCTTCTCCGGGGTGGCTTGCTGGCGCAACAAGTGGGCGTTCCTGGTGTACGGCCTGGTGTGGGTCATGGTGTTCATGTTCATCGACCTGTGCGCCGGCCTGCTGGTCTCCGTGGGCCTGCCTCCCAACGTCGCGAGCACCATCCAGATTCCTTTCAACATCGCGGCGGGCGGCGTGCTGTATTGCAGCTTCTATCCGGCCTATACCTCCGTGTTCGGCATCAACGACACCAGCTCTCAGCTCGACCACGGCAACAGCGCGCAGGCATAGCGCCACTCTGCCCGGCGCAAGCCCCCGCCGCACGGAGATCACCCTTCCCTGCGGACCCACGAACGCCACGTCGATGGCATGACGCATGCCGAAGGTATGCACGGCGCGGCATGGCGCCAGCAGGATGCCCGAACGCGGCCCGGGCGCGGGGCGGCACAGCAGGCCCCGCAGCCGTCCCGTCCAGTTTTCCACCCGCAGCAGCCTGAGCCGCACCCGCGGCGCCCGGGCTTGCGCTTTCATTCGAGCCCCTGCAGCAGCTGCATCGCGATGGGATAGGCCAACACGATGAACGTGCACGGGAAAATGCACGCGATCAGGGGCAGCAGCATCTTCAGGGGCGCCTGCATGGCCAACTGCTCCGCTCGCGTATGGCGCTCGTTGCGGCATTGGGCCGCCTGCGCCCTCAGCACCGGCCCGAGGCTGATGCCCAGGCTGTCGGCCTGCTCCAGCGCCGCGGCCCAATTGCGCAGCAGCGGGCTGCCGCCCCGCTCGGCCATGGCGCGTATCGCGGCCGAACGGCCCAGCCCCGCGCGCATGTCCGCGAGCGCGGCGCCGAGCTCGTCGCGCAAGGGCCCGGCCGGACCGGCGTGGGCGGCCTGCTGCAGCGCGGCCTGCACGCCCAGGCCGGCTTCCACGCACAAGGTCATCATGTCGAACAGAAACGGCAGGTCGCGCTCCATGCGCGCAAGCCGCCGGCGGCCCGCCGCCCTCAGCCACGCCAACGGTGAACACGCCGCCACGCCCGCGCACAGGACCGCCGCCGCCAACGCCGGCAGGCGTTCCGCGCCCGCCGCCAGCCCCCCTCCCATCGCAATGCCCGCGGCGGCCAGGGCCGCGCACAGGCACAAGGCCGCCACGCGAGCGTGGTCCGCGTCCGGCGGCAGGCCGGCCCGGGCGGCGGCCTGCTGCAGCCGCCTGCGCACCCGCCAGGTGCACAGCGTGCCCGCCCAGGGAGCCAGCGCCTCGGCCCAGGGCCACAACGAGCGCCACCACCAGGGCAAGGCGGTGGCCGCATCCCGTGGCCGGACATGCGCAGGCCCCGTCCATGACGCGAGAAGCGGGCCGACGAGCGCGCGCAGCGCAGGGCCGGCCAGGCGGAACGCCAGCCAGCCCGCGCTCAACGCGCCCGCGGCCATGGCCACATAGATCAGCATCGGCGTGCCCTCAGAATTCGATGCGCATGATGCGCCGGATCAGCAGCACGCCCGCCGCTTCCAGCACCAGGATCAGGGCCAGCACGGCCCAGCCGGCGGGCGTCGTCCAGAGCGGCCGCATGAGCGCGGGCTCCAGGCTGTTGAGCACGGCCAGCAGCACCAGCGGCAACGCGCCGACGATCCAGGCCTGCAGCCGGCCCTGCGAGGTGAGCGCCTGCAGCTTGGCCTGCAATTGCAGCCGGCCCCTGAGGGTTTGCGAAATATTGTCGAGCGCCTCGGCCAGGTTGCCGCCCGCCTGACTCGCGATCCGCATGGCCGCCACCACCAGCGTGGTGGCATCGGAGGGCATGCGCTGCCCCAGGTTTTCCAGCGCGCGGTCCCAGGGCAGCCCCAGCCGCTGCTCCCGCAGCATCAGGCCGAATTCCTGGGCCAGCGGCGCGTCGGCCCGCTCCACCACGTGCTTCAGGGCCGTGTTGAGCGCGATTCCCGCGCGCAGGGCCGCGGCCACCATGAGCAGGGCCAGCGGCAATTGCTGCTCGAAGCGCCGCACCCGCCGCCGCCGCAATGCGGCCAGCGCCAGCCCCGGGATGCGCGCCGCGCCCAGGGCGGCCGCGCCCGCCAGCACGCCGCTGCCCGAGACGGCAAGCGCGAGGGCGCCCCCGGCCGCCGCGCACCCCAGGGCCGCGCCCCAGAGCTGCCCGGGTTCGATGAACAGAAAGACCTCTTCGAGGCGGACGGCTGCCTCGTGGGTATAGACCTCCCGGTATCGCCGCATCGCCGGCGCGAACCAGGCGTGCGCGCGCCAGGCGAGCAGGGCCGCGCATGTCATTGCCGAAAGCGCCGCGATCCAGATCATGGCGCCCCCTGCGCCCCGTCATGCGCGGAGGAAAACCACCGCGGCTCGAATCCGATGCCGCTTTCGCGCCAGGCCTGTGCGAACGAAGGCGGCGCACCGCAGCCCGCGAAGCCCGAGGACCGGTCGAAGCGGAACAGCTCCTGGATCTGGATCCTGCCGCTTTCCATGCCGACGAGTTCCACGACGGACGTCACCACCCGGCGGCCGCACGCCAGGCGCGCCTGCTGGACCACGATGTCGACGCTGGCGGCGATGTGCTCGCGCACGGCCGCCAGCGGCAGGTCCAGGCCGGCCATGAGAATCATGGACTCCAGCCGGGACAGCGCGTCCCGCGGAGAATTGGCATGCAACGTGGTGAGCGACCCTTCGTGGCCGGTGTTCATGGCGGTCAGCATGTCGAACGCCTCGGGGCCGCGGCACTCGCCCACCACGATGCGGTCGGGACGCATGCGCAACGCATTGCGCACCAGTTCGCGGATGTCGACGCGACCCCGCCCTTCCTGGTTGCTCGGCCGTGCTTCCAGCGCCACCAGATGCGCGTGCCGCAAGCGCAGTTCCGCGGCATCTTCGATGGTGACCACCCGCTCGCCCTCGGGGATCTCGTTCGAGAGAATGTTGAGCAGCGTGGTCTTGCCCGACCCGGTGCCGCCCGACACCACGATGTTCCTGCGCGTGGCGACGCACTGCGACAGAAAGGCCGCCATCTCCGCGCTCAGCGTGGCGCCCCGGACCAGGTCGGGCATGGCGGGACGCGCCGCGGGAAACTTGCGTATCGTGAGGCTCGACCCCTTGAGCGCCACGGGCGGAATGATGGCGTGCACGCGCGACCCGTCGGGCAGCCGCGCGTCCACCATGGGCGAACTCTCGTCGATGCGCCGCCCCAGCGGCGTGACGATGCGCTCGATGACCCAGCGCACCGACGCTTCGCTGCTGAAACTGCCCGCATGCCGCTGGAGTTTTCCCGCCCGCTCGACGTAGATCTCGTCATGGCGGTTGACCATGATTTCGCTGATGCCCGGCTCGGCCAGCAGCGGCTCCAGCGGCCCCAGCCCGACCGCCTCGTCCAGGACCTCGCGGCACAACGCGGCCCGTTCTTCGTCGCTGCGCAGGCCGCGGTCTTCGAGGACCAGGCGCTCGAGCAGTTCCCGCGCCTCCGCGCGCAGCGCGGAGTCACTCATCGAGGCCACGTCGCGGCGGCGCAGGTTGAGCGCGCCGAGCAGCGCGGCATGCAGACGGCGCCGCTGCTCCCGCGAGAAGGTTTCCGCTGCCGGGAATGCCGTGTCATCAGACACGCACGAGGCGGCGCCCGCATCTCCGGCCGGCGCCGGCAAGCACGCAACCGCCGCGCCGGCGTCCCTGCCGGCCGGCCCGGCCGGCAAGACGGCGGCCGACGGCGCCTGCATGCGCTCCGCCCCGACGCATGCATCCGTGACGCGCAGGCGGCAGGGCCCGATGAGGATCTCGTCCGAGGGCAGCACGGGCTCGTGCCGGGCGACCCGCACGCCATTGACCAGGGTGCCTCCCAGCGTGCCCAGGTCTTCCAGCGCGATGTGAGGCCCACGGCGCAGGAACCGCGCGTGCTGCCTGCCCACCCGCCAGTTCACGATGCGCAGCGCGCACGCCGGGCTGCGCCCGACCAGCAGCGGCGCCGTGTACACCTGCCGCCTCGGCGCCGACGCCTCGAAGGTGATTTCCATTTCGAACATGCTTACTCCTTGGAGTCGAGGCCGCCGCGGCGCTGCGGCGGCGACCATTGCGAACCGGGCCCTGAATAGGGATCCCAGCCCGCGCCCTGAGGGGTGATACCCAGCCGCGCGGGCGTGGGGAAACTGGCCTCCACCAGGTCGCGCCCGCGCTGGGCGGCACTGGACATGGCGGGATCGCCCGGGCCGAGAATGCGGGGCGTCACGAAAATGGCGAGCTCGGTTTCGCGGGCCAGGAAACGCCGGGACGAGAAGAGCGCGCCCAGGATGGGAATGTCCTGCAGCCAGGGCAACCCGCTCACCGTCTCGACATGCTCGCGCGACAGGAATCCTCCTATGACCAGGGTGCTGCCCGACCTGACGTTGAATTCCGTGGAGGCGCGCCGCGTGCGCAAGGCCGGGCCGCCCGGCAGCGCGAGCGAGGCGTCCACCGAACTGGCTTCGACTTCTATCAGCGAGCGGATGCCGCCATGGCGATCTATGCGCGGCGTGATCTTGAGCGACACCCCATACGGCTTGAACTGGGTGTGCGTGGCGCCGCGGGCATCGGTGGTGACGTAGGGCACCTCGCCGCCGGCCAGGAACGTCGCGCTGGACCCGCTGCGCGCCAACAATTGCGGCTGCGCCAGCATCACGGCTTCGCCGGATTCGGCCAGCGCCGCGATGCGCGCGGACAGCAGGGCGTTCACGCCGAAGTAGCCCGCGCCCGGCGAGGCCGCACCCAGGGTTTCGACAGGCCCCGCGCCCGGCCGCCGGATACGCCCGGTGGAGCCTCCGTCCCAGGCCAGGCCGGCGCTCACCCCGCCCTGCGCCGCGCCGTCCCAGCGCAGGCCGATCTCGCGCATCCGCGAACTGGGAATCTCCACCACCTGCACATCGAGCAGCACCATGCGGTCCCAGCCCACCTGGCCGGTGAAATCGACCACGTCCGGATAGCGCTGCGCCAGCGACGCGATCCGCGCCCTGTCGTCGTCGGAGAGGTCTTCTCCTTCGATGAGAAACCGGCCTCCCACCATGGCGCCCCGCGCGCCGGGAATGCGCGCGAGCAGCGCCTCGATTTCGGCGCGCCGGCGCGATGCGCCGGCCGGCACGACGCGGATCTCGTAGGCCTCGGGCTGCCTGGACGGCCCCCATACATGGATGGAAGACACGCCCTCGGCGCGTGCGAAGACCACCACGTCGCGGCCCTCGGCCACCACCGCGCTCAGCACCTGGCCGTTTCCCACCGCGACGCGCTTGACGCCCGGATGCGCCAGCACGCGGGTCTGGCCCACCTCGAGCTCGAGCGCCGCGCTCCCGGCCGTGGCCGCCGTGCAGAAGGCAATGGCGAAAGCCAGCCACAGCCTCGCCCAGAACGCCGCCTTCATGGCCCGGCTTCCGGCAAGGCAGGCAAGGCGCCGCCCGCTTCGGGAAATGCCGCCGCCTCGATGCGGTCGCCATAGACCACCGTCACGCCCCTGGCGGGCGGCTGCTTGCGTTTTGCCAGCCCAAGCACCGCGTCCAGTTCCTGGGAAGCCTCGGCGGACGCCGTTGCGTCGTCGCCGCGGTGCCGCAGCATGGCGGTAAGCGAGCCCGCCTGCCGGGCCGCCACGAAGCGCATGGCGTCCTGGGGATCCGCCGCCAGCATGACGCCGCCGGCCGCCGCTCCGTCCGCATCCGCGCCCACCGCGAGCACGCGCACACCCTGCAGCAAGGGAACGGTGCGCGTCTGGTCGCCGTGCGGGAAAGACAGGTAGATATCCAGGGCATCGCCGGCGCGCACGTCGTCGGCCAGCCCGCCCAGGTCTGCCGCCGGGACGTGCAGCGCGCGCTGGCCTGCCTCCAGGCGCGAGGACAGGGCCGGCGCCGCGAAGCTGAGGTAGGGCTTGAGCAGAGGCTCGCCGCGCGCCAGGCCCCAGGCCAGCGTCGCCCCTTCCAGCGCAGCGATTTCGTGCGGCTCCAGGCTGTCGCCCATGGCCCACTGGACCGGGATTTCGCGCACGGCAAGGTGCGCTTCGTCGAGCCGCGTTCCCGCGGGCAGGTCATGGGCGGCGACCAGGCGGCTCACGGCCGGCGCGCGCGCCTGCGCCTCCAGGGCGTCCACCCGTTGCCGTATGTGCTCTCGCACCGCCCATGCCGCCGTGAGTCCGGCCGCCAGCGCCAAAACATAGGCGCCCGCCTTGCTTCCGTGGCCGGCAATCCGCAACCAGGCCGGCATCATGGCGACCACCTCCTGATTCTTATCGCGCTGCCCGCGTCCAGCGGCTCCACCCGCCATTGCATGCGCGCGCCGCGCCGCCGCCAGCATTGAGTATCGCCGGAAATGTCCGCCGGCAGCCAGCCGGCGCGCCGCAGACCCGTTTCGAGCATCTCGGACACGCGCTGAGCCGCGAGCTCATGCCGCCAGATCTGCTCGGTGAGGTCGTGTCCGGTTTCCTTGAGGGAAAAATCCAGCACCAGCCGCGCGCCCGTGGGCAGCCAGGCGGGAGGCACGGTATCCGGGCCGGACTCGGCGGCAATCACGGCCACCACGCCCACGCTGCGCCCCGGCTCCGCGCCTTGCAGCAGGGCCAGCCAGTGCCGATCGGCGGCCCGGCCCGAGAGAATGGCCTGCCCGGGCATTACCGCAAGATCGGCCAGGGCCGGCTGGCTGCGCGAGAGCATTTGCAGCATTGCCGGCACGGCCGCCGGCGCATCGAACGCCAGCGCCTGCGCCGGCACGCCATACAGGCGCAAGTCCTTGCCCAGGCTGGCGAGTGAGGTGCCCGGGGGCCAGGCGATCCGCTCCAGCCCGAGGCCGACGCCGGACTCAGGCAGCGGCTTGGCGGATCGCTCCGCCATGGCAGGGGCGGCGAGCGCCAGCAGAAGGATGGGCAGCGCCTGGCGCGAGCCGGCCGCCGCCAGGGACAGCATGCGGGCCCTCGTCATGCCCGCGCACCGGGAGGCGCGCAGCGGGCGAGGCCGGACCGCAATGCGCCGAACGGCGGCCCTGACGCCCGCGGCAGCAGGGCGAAGCAAGAAACGCACGGTTTTCATGGCCGCCTCGCCGTCACGACACGGCTGGACGGCATGGCGTCGGCCCAGTCCTGCACCCAGTCCAGCGACAAGGGCGCGCGCCCCCAGGGCCCGTCCATGCGGGCGACGACAGGATTCAGCGCGCGCGCGGCCGCGGACGAAGCCGATTGCGCCTGTTTCCAGCCCGCGCCGGACCCGGCCACGCGGCGTTGCCCGCTTGCGTCGTCCGCGGCATGACCCGTGCCGCCGACCACTGTGGCGGCACGCCGCACCCGCAGAAGCCCGCCGCCCGGCCAAGCTCCCAGGGCGCGCTCGGCGACGGCCCTGTGCCAACGCACCGGGCCTTGCAGCCAGTCTTGCTCGAACGCGAGAGACGGCGGCGAGTGCCGGCCGCCGCGCCCCGCCGGCGTGACGTGCGCCACGCCAGGAACGGCGGGCATGCCGCGGGCGGCGGAAAACGCGGCATGGCGGCTCTCCTGGCCGGCTTCCAGCAAGCGGAATTGCGCCGAGCCGACATGGGCCACGGCCAGCAGCAACAGGCCGAGCAGGGGCATCACGAGCAAGGCTTCCAGCACCGCCTGCCCGCCCTGCCGCGCGGCAAGACGCGGGGACGGCACCGTCATGGCAGCCTCCTTGCGCTCGCCGCTTCCCGCGGCGTGACCGCCGACAGGCGCGCCTGCCAGTAGGGCCGGAACAGCGAAGCCAGTTCGTCCTTGCCGTCGCTGCGCGGCCCCGGCCGCGAGAAATAGGTTTCGGCGGCGCTGGTGACCGTGACCGCCGGCGCGCTCGCCGATACCGCGAGGCGTATCTGCCCGAGGATGCCGTGCGGGACGCCGGCCGCGACGGACGGGGACGGCGCGCCGCTGCGCTGCTTCAGCGCCACGGCGAAGCGCAAGGCGTGGGCGTGGCGCGCGGCCTGGACCTCCCGATAGGGAGGCAGCCCGGCGCTTTTCCAGCGCGCAGCCGAGAACATGGCGAAGGAATTCGCGAGCGGATTGGTCTTGCCGCTGAAGATATCCCACGACGTCGTGTGGGCCACCCAACGCCAGAAATCCTCTTGGGAAAAATCCGCGGGCGGGTTTTCCACGTAGTCCGTTCCGGGTGGCGGCTTGGCATTGCGGCCCTGCGTGGCGCCCCAGCCCATGGCGTATTCTCGGTAGTAACAACCGATCCAGCGGTTGGAACGCAAGGCATAGAAAGACTGGGTGTCGAGCGCTCCCCAGCGTCCGTCCATGTCCAGCCATGAGAACCCGCGGCGCCGCAGCTCGTGCCTGCGCAACGGGCAGCGGTAGCTCACGGGCCAGGCGTTGCGGCGGGTGAAATCGCGGCGCTGCAAAAAGCCGTAGCGCCCCGCGGCCCGATGAACGGTCTGGCGCAGGAAGCCGCCCACCTGCGACCGCGCCGCGTAGACGAAGCCGGGCCAGCCGTCCGAGAGCCAGTGCAGGGCCACCGATCCATGCGTGGAGCCTGGACCGAGATTGGCTTCGATGACCTCGCGCACGAGCTGCTCGCGCGCCCTCGGCAGATCGAGCTGCGCGCGCCGCGCCTCGGCCTCCACCACCACCTGGGCCGCGCGGTCGTGCAGCGCGAAAGCGGACGCCAGGCGCGCCAGGGCGCCCGGCTGTTCGCGGGCCGAACCGTAGGCCAGCGCCAGCGAGGGCCCGAACAGCATGGCGATAAGACCGGCCGGCGGGTGGGCGCGCCCGTGCCGCGCCTGCATCGTCGCCGCCTGCTGCGCCGATGCGGCAAGCGTGACCAGGTGCGCCATGGCGATCTGGTGCGCCACCTGTGTTCGGTTCGCGTAGGCGAGGTAATTGAGATGGCGGGCCTGCAGCACGGCCCCGCTGTATGCCGCGGCGTCCGCGGCGTGCGTCAGCCGCGCGCGAGCCTGCGCCGTCTGGCCCAGGTGATGGAGAGCGAAAAGCGCCAGCCCGCCGATGGCGGCGAGCGCCAGGCCGGCCGCCAGCGCCTGGCCCTCCTGGAGATGGAAACGGCGGATATGCGCGGCGCTCATGTCACTTGCCGTCCGTGGCGTTGCCGGTGAACGATTTGAGCGAGCGCGCCTTGGACTGGGCGGCGGCCTTCTGCGCGGCTTGCCGTGCCGCCCGGGATTGCGCGCCGCCGTCCTCGCCGGCAAGTTCGCGCGCCATGGCCGCCGTCTGCGAGCGCACCACCTGCCCGAAATACTGGTACACGGCGATCGCGGCCACCGCCACCAGGGCCACCACCACGATGTACTCGGTCATGCCTTGCCCTGCCTGCCGCTTTGCCGGCAAATTGCGCGAGAATTCCATACCCGCCTCCGTTCGATTGATGAAGAAGCAGTGTCGGCCCGGGCCGCCGCGCCCACAATTCGTACATGCCGAGGAGGACGGATCGCTCCCGGGACGCATGCCCCCGGCGAAGCGCTTGCCGGGCGGACGGCTTCCGAACTCAAAGGGACGGATTGCGGGCACAAGACCCAGGGTTTCCCCTATTGCCCGGCCTGCCCCCCGGCAGTAGATTGAAGTCGTCCGGCTGTCTGACACCCATCGCGTGCGAAGCTGGACAGGAGCGCCCCAGACTCACCTCGAGCTGGGGCGCTCTTCATTTGCCAGGGCGCCCTTCATCCCGCGGCACGCAAGCCACTGCGCGCCGACGCCCGGCTTTTCACTGCTTGACAGTCGCCCGGCCGCAAAAGCCATAGAATCCCCAGCGTCGACGGCGCCGCAGAAGCGCCGCGATCACGCCCCACGGGCGTGGCGCGTACTAGCCACGCACTCCCTCTGCGCGAGTGCAAAAGGTCCCCGCAGCGGGCGCCGCGCACACCCCCAACAACTCAGTTCGTACCAGCCGCCGCCATGACGGCCGCAGGCGCTTGCGCTCGCATGGACGGCAGGCCGCGAACACCGATCATTTGCAACTGCGGAAGCACTAACGGATGCTTGAGAGAGGCCCCCTCGTGGCAAAGGCCGCCACATCGTCGACAAGGTCGAAAAGACGCCAGCGCGCCTTGCGCCGCCTGATCCTGTGGGCCGCATTGTCCCCCGCCATCGCGCTGGCGGGTGCCGATGGCGCCTATGACGCGCTGATCCTGCGGGCAAGGGCGGGCGATTACGAGCCCGCGCTCGCCATGCTGGCCCGCAAGGGCTCCGGCCCCGGAAACCGCTATGCCTACGACCGCATCCTGATCGCCGCCTGGGCAGACCAGCCCCGTGTCGCCGTACAGGCCTACGAGGCCCTGGCCCTGCCCCGCGAATTGCCTCCGGATGTCCGGCTCGCCGTCGCCCGCGCGTACCGCGATCTGCGCCGCTGGCCCGAAGCGCTGGCGCAATACCGCGAAGGGATGAGCCGCCATCCCGGCCGCCTCGCCTTTGCGGCCGGCGCAGCCATGACGCTGGCGGATGCCGGCCAGTCCGACGCGGCGCTGCGGCAGGCCCGCATCGCGGCGGCACGCTGGCCGCGCGAGGCGGATGCCTATCTGGCGCTCGCCTATGTGCAGGCTGGCCGCAATGCGCCGTTCGAATCCCTGTACGCCGCAGACCGCGCACATGATCTGGCGCCCGGCACGCCTTATGTGCAGCGCGAGTACATCTATGCCCTGAAGCGGGCCCGGCTGGCGGGTCCGGTCCTGGATCGCGCCCGCCGGCATGCGTCGCTCTTCAGCGAGGCGGAGATGCGCGGCTTCGAGGCCGACGCGCAGGCCGAACTGGTGCGCATGGCCGACATGCCGTCGCGCGGCGAGGCCGAGCGCTATGCGCTGGCCGACCGCGCGCTTGCGCGCTACGACGAACTGATCCCCGCCTGGAAGACGCTGGGCAAGGCGGCCGAAGCCGACGTGCTGCGCGCCCGCATCGACCGCCTGCATGCCCTGCGCGCCCGCGTGCGCATGGCGGACCTGGTTGCCGAATACGAGGCGCTGCGGGCCGAGGGCGTCGCCCTGCCCCGCTACGCGCTCAACGACGTGGCCTCCGCCTATCTCTATCTGCGGCAGCCGGAGCGGGCACGCGACATCTACCGCCGGGCGGCCGCCGAGGCGGACGATCCGGAAGACAGGCTGGACAACGAAACGGGCCTGTACTACGCGCTTGCCGAGAGCGAACAGCATGACGAGGCCGGGGCGGTCATCGACCGGACCCGCGCAGGCTATCCCCCCTGGCTGTACCCCAAGGGGCAGGCCGCCCGCGTGCCGAACGACCTGCACCTGGAAAGCCTGCAGACCGCCGCGTCGGCCGCGCTGCAGGCCGACGACACCCCCGCCGCCCAGGCCCGGCTCGAGGACATGGCGGCGAACGCGCCCAACAACACCCACCTGCGCACCGCGCTGGCCACGGTGTACCGCGCGCGCTCGCTGCCGCGCGCGTCCGAGCGCGAGCTGAAGCTGGCCGAAACCCTATCGCCCCGCGACATAGGCGTGGAAAACGGCCAGGGCTTCACCGCCCTGGATCTGCAGGAATGGCGCCAGGCCGAGGCGCTGAGCGCCGACACCCTCGCCCGAGCGCCGGAAGACCTGCAATCGCGGCGCCTGGCGCGCGTATGGGAGATTCACAACAAGGCCGAACTGCAGATCAGCGGCTACCGCGGGCTGGCCTCGGACAGTCCGGTGTCCGGCAGCGGCGATTTCGGCATCGATGCGGTGTTGTACTCGCCGCCGCTCGACCACGACTGGCGGGCCTACGCGGGCGGCGGCTACGCCACCGGCAATTTCGAAGAGGGCCGCGGATACTACCGCTGGCTGCGGGCCGGGGCGCAGTGGCGCGTGCGCGACCTGACGGTCGAGGCCGAAGCCTCCGCCCACCATTATGGCCACGGCGCCAAGCCCGGCCTGCGCCTGTCGGCCGCCTATGACGTCGATGATCATTGGCAAGTGGGCGCGTCCGGCGAGATCCTGTCGCGCGAGACGCCGCTGCGCGCCCTGGCCAGCGACGTGTCCTCGAACTCGGCGACCGGCTATGTCCGCTGGCGCGCCAACGAACGGCGCGAATGGACGCTTTCGCTCTCCCCTTCTCGCTTCAGCGACGGCAACAACCGCTGGACGCTCGGCCTGGCTGGCCGTGAACGCGTGTACACCGCCCCGCGCCTGAAGGCCGACCTGGAAGTGGACATCTCGGCGCAACGCAACAGCCGCGGCAGCGACGTGCCCTACTACAACCCGCGTATGGACCTGATGCTGCTGCCGGGGCTGCGGCTCACGCACACGCTGTACCGCCGCTACGAAACCGCCTGGGAACAGATCGGCACGGTGGCCGCCGGCGGCTACGGCCAGCGGGGCTACGGCGCCGGCGGCGTGCTGGCGCTGGGCTATGGCCAGCGCTACCGCGCCAACGACGTGCTCGACATGGGCGCGATGATTACCGGCATCAGCCGCCCCTACGATGGAAACCGCGAGCGCGAGCTGCGCATCGCCTTCGACCTTGCCTACCGCTTCTGAGGCCGCCCCATGCCCAGCCTGCCCATCCGTATCCTGTTCGCGGCCCTGTCGCTGCTCGCCGTCCTGGCGTTGACGGCCTGCGCCAAGGACATTCCCATGTACGTGGCCCCGGCCGACCGGCCCGTGGCGCCCGAAGACCAGCCCTGGCCGCGCAACCAGTTGCTCGCCCTGGCCTACCACGATGTCGAGGACGACGACCCCGACCAGGCCTTTCTTGGCGTGCGTAGCGACAGGCTGGCCGAACAACTGGCCTGGCTGCGCGCCAACGGTTACCAGGCCGTCACGGTGGACCAGATCCTGCAGGCCCGCCAGGGCGGCGCCCCGTTGCCCGAGCGCGCGGTGCTGCTCAGCTTCGACGACGGCTATCGCAGTTTCTACACGCGCGTGCTGCCCATCCTCAAGGCTTACCGCTGGCCGGCGCTGCTCGCACCCGTCGGCGTCTGGATGGACACGCCGGCGGGCCAGCCTGTGGACTTCGGAGGCACCCCGGAAGCGCGCGAGCGTTTCCTGAACTGGGACGAGATCCGGGAGATCTCGCGCGCCGGCCTGGTCGAGATCGCCGCGCACACCAATGCCTCGCATTACGGCGCACCGGCCAATCCGCAAGGCAACACCGAGCCGGCGGCCGCCGTCCGCGCCTATGACGCGCGCGCCGGCAGGTACGAAACCGAGGAAGAATTCGAAGCCCGCATGGGCGCGGACGTGGCCGCCATCACGGAGAAAATCCGCCGCGCCACGGGCAAGACGCCGCGCGTCTGGGTATGGCCCTACGGCGCCGAAGGCGGCACGACGCTGCGCATCGCCGGCGAGCACGGATACCAGATGGCGCTCACGCTGGAAGACGGCCCCGGCACCGTGAAACGCCTGATGTCCACGCCGCGCCTGCTCCTGGCCAGCGACCCGAGGCTGCGCTCTTTCGCCTCCAGCGTGGTGGGCATGGAAGCGCGTCCCTTCATGCGCGTGGCCCATGTCGATCTCGACTATGTCTACGATCCGGACCCGGTGCAGGCCGACCGCAATCTCGGCGAGCTGGTGCAGCGCATCCACGACTTGCAGATCAACACCGTATTCCTGCAGGCCTATGCCGATCCGGAAGGCGACGGCCTGGTGAAGTCGGTGTACTTCCCCAACCGCTGGCTGCCCGTGCGCGCGGATCTCTTCAACCGCGCCGCCTGGCAGCTGCATAACCGCGCCAACGTGATGGTATACGCCTGGATGCCGGTGCTCGCCTTCGACCTGGATCCGTCCATCGCCCGCGTCACGCGCTGGGATCCGTCCAGGCCGGACGCGGCGCCACAGCCCGATCCGGATCTGTACCGCCGCCTGTCCCCCTTCGATCCCGCCGCGCGGGCCCGCATCGGCGACCTGTACGAAGACCTCGCCCGCTACGCCATCTTCGATGGCATCCTGTTCCACGACGACGCCATGCTGGGCGATTTCGAGGACGCCGGCCCCGCGGCCCTGGCGGCGTATCGCAAGGCGGGGCTGCCCGGCTCTATCGCGGAACTGCGGGCCGATCCCGCCCTGATGCAGCGCTGGACGCGCTACAAGAGCCGCTATCTGGTGGACTTCACCGACGCGCTCGCCAGCCGCGTGCGTGCAGTGCGGGGCCCGCAGATCAAGACGGCGCGCAACATCTACGCCGCCCCCATCCTGAACCCGGAAAGCGAAGCCTGGTTCGCCCAGAACCTGGACGACTTCCTGGATGCCTACGACTGGACCGCGCCCATGGCGATGCCGCTCATGGAGAACGTGGCCGAGGGCCGGGAAAACGCCTGGCTCGACGGGCTGGTCGACGCCGTCGCGCGGCGCCGTCCCGGCGCGCTGGACCGCACCGTATTCGAGTTGCAGAGCCGCGATTGGCGTTCCGGCCCCGGCCACGCCGGCCCCGCGGAAGTGGACAGCCGCAGGCTCGCCGGATGGATGCGGCGCCTGCAACTGCGGGGCGCGCGCAGCTTCGGCTACTACCCCGACGATTTCGCACAGGATCAGCCCCGGATGCAGGACATCCGGCCCGCCATTTCCGAAGCCTGGTATCCCCTCAAATGATGGACAGACTGCTTGCCTTTCTCATTCTGTGCGCCGTGCTCGGCGCGCCTTTCGGTTTCGCCCTGGCGCTCACCGGCGAAGCCCTGCTGGCCTTCGTCTTTCTCTACCCCCTGTTCATGTCCGGCGTCTGGATGGCGGGCGGCATCTATTTCTGGCTGCGCCTGGAGCGCCACTGGCAGTGGCGCCCCCAGCGCCAGGTGCCCGACCTGCCCGGCACCCCTTTGATCTCTATCCTGGTGCCCTGCTACAACGAGGCCGGGAATGGCGAGGAAACCCTGCTCGCCGCGCTGAACCAGAATTACCCGAACGTGGAGGTCATCGCCATCAACGACGGCTCCACCGACGGCACGGCGGCCATGCTGGAGCGCCTGGCGCTCCAGCATGGCCGGCTGCGCGTCGTGCACCTGGCGCAGAACCAGGGCAAGGCCATGGCGCTGCGCATGGGCGCGCTGGCCGCCCGCAGCGAATACCTGGTGTGCATCGACGGCGACGCCCTCCTGGATCCGGACGCGGCGGCCTACCTGGCCGCGCCCCTGCTCGCGCACCCGCGCATCGGCGCGGTGACGGGCAATCCCCGCGTACGCACGCGCTCCACGCTGGTCGGCCGCATCCAGGTCGGCGAGTTCTCGTCCATCATCGGGCTGATCAAGCGCACCCAACGCGTCTATGGCCAGGTTTTCACCGTCTCGGGCGTGGTTGCGGCCTTCCGGCGCAGCGCCCTGGAGCGCGTGGGCTGGTGGAGCCTGGACATGATCACCGAAGACATCGACATCAGCTGGAAGCTGCAGCGCGACCACTGGTCGATTTTCTACGAGCCGCGCGCCCTGTGCTGGATTCTCATGCCCGAAACGCTGCGCGGCCTGTGGAAGCAGCGCTTGCGCTGGGCCCAGGGCGGCGCGGAAGTGTTCCTGAAGAACCTGCGCTCGATCTGGACCTGGCGCCACCGGCGGCTGTGGCCGCTGATGCTGGAATACTGCCTGTCCACCGGCTGGGCGTTCGCCTTCGGCCTGTCCGTCCTGCTGTGGGCGCTCAGCCATTTCGTGGCGCTGCCCAACCACATGCGCATCGCCAGCCTGCTGCCGCCCGCCTTCACCGGCATGATGCTGGCCATGGTGTGCCTGCTGCAGTTCGTGGTGAGCATCCTGATCGACCGCCGCTACGAACCCGGCCTGGCCCGTTCCCTGTACTGGGTGATCTGGTATCCGTTTGCCTACTGGATGCTGAGCCTGTTCACCACCCTGGTCAGCTTTCCCAAAGTCATGTTGCGCCGCAAGGCCCAGCGCGCACGCTGGACCAGCCCGGATCGCGGCATCAACAAATCCACGAGTTCGCAATGATCGTCAAGACGCAACGCTCCCGCCTCGGCCTGGCCGTGGACATGCTGCTTACCGCCGCAGCCTGGATTGCCTTCTTTTATCTGTTCGGCTCCGGCATCGCCGCCATTCTGCGCGGCGCCGCGGACGGCCCCCAGGCCCCGATCCTGCCGGCGTTCCTGCCCACGATGCACACGCTGCTGGCGTACCTCGCGGTCGCCCTCGTCAACGCCGCCCTGCTCTATGGATGGGCGCTCTACAACCTGTACAGCTTCCGCGGCCTGGACCGCCGCCGCCGCGCCCCGCCCGTGGGCGACGAGCGCCTCGCCCGCAGCTTCGCCATCGGCGCGGCGCAGCTCGCCACCTTGCGGACTTCGCGCGTTGCTGTCATTCATCACGACACCAGCGGCGGAATCAGCGCCATCGAGCGCGGCGTTGCCCGCCTGCGCCGCCTGAGCGCCTAGCCGGGCGCCGGATTTCCCGCCTGTCGTCCGCCTGCGCGAAGCTGCTTTCAGGGTGAACTCGCCCTGAGCTCACCCGCCCAGGCGCCGCGCCCCGCCGGGGCCGGTGAAGCGGTTGCGCAGCACCCCCAGGCCCGTCAGGGCTACCTCCACCACATCGCCATCGGCCAGGTCGGGCGAATGGCCGTCGGTGCCCATCCAGAGTATGTCGCCGGGGTACAGCGTCAGGTAGCGGCTCATGGTGCTAATGAAGGTGTCGATGCCGAACAGCATGTCGTTGGTATGAAAGCGCGTGCTTTCCCTGCCGTTCAGGCTGACCACGGTTTCCATTTGTTCGACGTCCGCGTCCGTCTCGATCCAGGGCCCCATGGGCTTGAAGGTATCCGAATTCTTGGCTCGCCAGAAGGTGCGGTCCGATTTCTGCCAGTTGCGTTCGCTGACGTCATTGCCGATGGTGTAGCCGAATATGCAGGACCGGGCTTCGGCGGCGCTCAGGTTGCGCGCGCGCTTTCCGATCACCACCACCAGTTCGCCTTCGTAATGCACGCTGGTGGCGTCGGGGGGCATGACGACGTCCTGGCCGTGCGCGATGAGCGCGTTATTGGCCCGGTAGCCGACATCGGGCTTGTCGGGAATCCTGAGCCCTTCGGTCGCGATGTGCCGGGTGTAGTTCAGGCCCACGCAGTAAAAGGTCGGCGGAATCACCGGCACCTCGAACCGTATGTCATCCAGGCGCAGCCTCTCTCCGGTCTGCTCGAAGCCGTCAAAGGGGGTTCCCCGCACGGGCAATACCCGCTCGTCGTCGAGCCGGGCATAGAACACCTCCGCCGGCGCGGCGAGCGGTTTCGCATCGGGGTCCGCCAGACTGGCGCGTATCCATTTCATGGTCGTCTCCTCAGGCGCGCAGCGCGGGCATCGCGAACGCGGGCTCGTCTCCGCGCATGTCGTTGATCAGCCATTGGCCGTCCACGCAGGCCAGCTCGATATGTAAGGTGCGGATGTTCTCGATGCCGGCCAGGGGCGCGGGCCCTTGCAGCGGCGCGCCGCTGTCGTGGCGCACCACCAGCATGTAGGCTCGCATCACGCAGCGGCCATCGCCCTGGCGGTCCGCCATGAGGTTGACGATGAGATGATGGATGCGCTGCGTCCGGGACCGCAGGGCCAGGGCGTCCAGCACCGCCCGGCGGCCGGCCAGGGCCTTGCCCTGGCGGTGCCAAACGCCGTCGGGCGACAGCCGGCCGGCCAGGTCTTCATAGCGGTTCTCGTCCAGATCGCGATAGAAGGCCATGATCTGGTCGCGGCACAGGGCCAGGACGCCGGGGTCGCGGATGTCGCGAGCCCGTTCGGCGGAACGCGGCATATCGGGCATGGTCAATTTTCCTCCATGAGTTCGGGTACGCGGGCGGCCGCCTGCCGGGGCGCGTATGGCCCGTATGGCGGAAAGGGGCGAGGCAGGCGCAGTACGCCGGCGTCGATAGCGTCCAGGCTGGGCGTGCCGCAAAGCTGCATGGTGCGCGCCAGTTCATCGCGCAGGATGGCCAGAGCCTTGGCGGCGCCGGCCTCGCCGCCGGCCAGCACGCCGTACAGCGTGGCTCGTCCGGTCAGCACGCCGGCCGCGCCCAGCGCCAGCGCCTTGTAGATGTCGCTGCCGCGCCGCACACCGCCATCCAGCAGCACGGGCACGCGGCCGGCGGCGGCCGCAACCACCTCGGGCAGCGCCCACAGCGTGGCGATGCCGCCGTCGAGCTGGCGGCCGCCGTGGTTGGATACCACCAGCGCGTCGGCGCCGAGCCGCACGAGAGGCTCGACGTCTTCGTTGTGCACGATGCCCTTGACGATCAGCTTGCCCCGCCAGCGGTCGCGCAGGCGGGCCAGGGCGGCCAGGTCGAAGGCCGGATCGTAGTTGCGGCCCGCCACCGAGCGCATGGCCTTGCGGTCCGAGGCCACCGCGTTCAGGCCCGCCAGGCTGGGCATGGCGGGCGGCCTGCGCAACGCCATGTCCAGCGACCAGGCCGGCTTGCAGGCGAACTGGAAGAAATTGCGCGGCGTGATTTTCATCGGAAAGGCCAGGCCATGGGCGAGATCGCGTTCCCGCTTGCCGCCCACCGGGAGGTCCGCCGTGATGACCAGCGCTTCGTAGCCGGCCGCGTCGGCCCGCGCGATCAGCTCATGGAGGCGGTTCTTGTCCTGCAGGATGTAGGCCTGGAACCAGAGCCGGCCCGGCGCCTGCTCGGCGATCTCCTCGATGGAAGCCGTCGCCGAGGTCGACAGGGCATACGGAACGCCGGCTGCGGCGGCCGCGCGCGCCAGCATCACGTCGCCGCCGCGCCAGCCGAAACCCACCGCGCCGGTGGGTCCGATGGCCAGCGGCAGGCCGGACGGGCCTCCCACCAGCGCGCCTGACAGCTCCACGCGGGACACGTCGCGCAGTATGTGCGGCGCCAGCTGCACCCCGGCGAATGCCGCGGCATTCGCCTCCAGCGTGCGCTCGTCCTCCGCGCCGCCGTCGAAGAAATCGAAAACGGGACGCGGCAGGCGACGCCGCGCGCGCTGGCGCAGGCGCTCGATGGAATAGCAAAGGTCGAGACGATGCGTCATGATGCCGGCGCCCGGGTCATTCCTCGCCCTTGACGTGGCCGCGCTCGATGACGCCGGCCCAGCGCACCTTGTCCCGCACCAGGAAATCGCGAAACTGCTCTGGCGTGCCGCCCACCGGCAGCGCGCCCAGCGAGGCGAACTGCTGCCGGACCTCCGGCCGCGCCAGCGCCCCGTTGACCGCATGGCTCAGCTTGTCCACGATGGGGCGCGGCGTTCCCGGCGGCGCCAGCAGGCCGATCCAGGAGGCGCCCTGGTCGAAGTCGTGGTAGCCCAGCGACTCCATCGTGGGCACGCCCGGGAACTCCGGCATCGGCTCGCGGGTACCCACGGCCAGCACGCGCAGTTGCTTTTGCTGCACGTAGTTGGCAATGCCGATACTCGGGTAGAACATGAAGGAAATCCGCCCCGCCAGCATCTCCTGCAACGCCGGGCCATTGCCCTTGAACGGCACGTGCACCATCTTCAGGCCGCTCGAGGTCGCCAGCATTTCGGCGGCCAGGTGCGCCGAACCGCCCACGCCCGACGACCCGAAGGTCAGCTTGCCCGGACGTGCCTTGGCATCGGCCACCAGGGTTTTGAGATCCTTGTACGGCGAGCCGTAGCTGGTCACCAGCACCATGGGCAGCTTGCAGATGTTGGTGACCGGCGCCAGGTCCTTGACCGGATCGTAGCGATAGCGGTCCGGGTACAGCAACGGATTCACGCTCCAGGTCAGCGAGGTCACCAGCACCTTGTAGCCGTCCGGCTCCGCACGCATGACGTCGCTCGCGGCAATGGATGCGCTGGCGCCGGGCTTGTTCTCCACCACGACGGAGGTCTTGAGGATATCGCTCATCTCCTTGGCCAGAATGCGGGCCAGCACGTCGGTCGGTCCGCCCGCGGCGTAGCCTACTTCCATCCGGATGGGGCGGGAGGGATAGTCGTCGGCGCGGGCCGGGCCGGCCGGCAGGCTGGCCGCCAGTCCGAGAACGGCCCAGGCGGCCAGGGTCTTGTATGTCTTCATATCTGTCTCCTTGGGTTTTATTCGTCGTCCGCGTGTGCGCCGCGGACTCGGCCGGTTCATCCAGCGGGCGTCAATACAACTCGGGAAAATACTTGTCCGCCATCACCTGGCAGCGCTTGATCAGGCGCGGCTCATCGGGCCGGTAGTCGGCCACCGCGTTGTGGATGGTTCCCATGTTGTCCCACATCAGCACGTCGCCCTCCGTCCAGTTGTGGCGATACTTGTATTGCTCCTGCACCTGATGGCGGAACAGAAACTCCAGCACCTCGGCGCTGCGCGCTTCCGGCAGCTCGTTGATGCGCACCGAGTAGCCTGGATTGGCGTACAGCACCTTGCGGCCCGTTATCGGGTGCGTCAGGAAAACGGGATGCGAAACGGGCGGCTTGCGGCGGCGCTGCTCCTCGGTCAGCGGCGGCCGCGCGCTGCCCTTCTCGCGGCGCATCATTTCCCAGAACTTGTTGAAGTCGTGCGTAATGGTCATGCCGTCCAGCTCCCGTTTCAGGTCTTGCGGCAGCCCCTCGTACGCGGCGTGCATATTGCAGAATTCGGTATTGCCCAGCGGCTTGCCATCCCGCATGGGAATGCGAATGCCGAACAGCACGTTGGCGAATGCGATGGTGCGGCTGTACGACATGTCGGTATGCCAGTCCTGGCCGGCGTCGCTCAGGCCGATGGGTTTGCCGTTCTCGACGATGTTCGAAAGAATCATCACCTCCGGCAGGTCGGGCTCGTGGTACAGGTTGGCCACGTTGACCTCCAGCTTGCCGAAGCTCTCCGAGAAGCGCTTGAGCTGCGTCGCGCCCAGGTTCTGCCTCGGGAAACTGACCACGCCGTAGCGGCCGAGCGCCGCTTCGATGGCGCGGTAGTCCGGTTCGGCCAGCGGCTGGGCCAGGTCCATGCCTTCGATGCGGGCGCCCAGCGGCGTGCCCAAGGGGATGATGTCCATGATGTCTCCTTCCGGGAATGAATTTCAGAATGCGGCGTTCAGGATGGCCAATACGTCGGCCGGCTGGCTGACGGGACGGGGATTCACGGCCAGCCCGCGTTCGGTCATGACCTGCGCAGCCAGCGCCGGCAGGTCGCCGGCGGGCACCCCCAGCTCACCCAGGCGGGCGGGCAGGCCATGGCGGCGCTGCAGCGCGCGCAGCCACGCGGACAGCGTTTCGTGGGGCGCGTGGGCGCCCGCGGGAGCGTGCCGCGGCGCGGCGCCGGCGCGGTTGACGCGATCAAGTGCCGGCGCCAGGCGCGCGGCCACGGCGGCGTCGGCTTCGTTGTAGGCAATGGCGTGCGGAAGCACCGCGCTGTTGACCGCGCCGTGCCCCAGCAGGTAGCGCGCGGCCACCACGTGGCAGATGGCATGGTGCAGACAGCTGCGCGCCATGGCCAGCACCATGCCGCCCAGGTGGGCGGCAGCCAAAATGTCCCGGCGTCGGCGCACGGCATCCTCGACCTGGCCCAGGGCCTGCTGGAACAGGTCCAGCGCCTGCATGGCCAGGGCGTCCGACACGGGAGAACGGCCGGTGGAATACAGCCCTTCCAGGCAATGCGCAATGCCGTTCATCGCGCTCTGATGCAGCGCCGGGGCCGGCACGTCTTCGGCCAGCTCCGGGTCTATAAGCACTGCGGACGCCGACACCTGCCGGTTCCAGAACATCAGCTTGTGGCCCCGGTCGTCGGCCACGCCGAACGAACAGGTAAGCTCGGCGCCCGAGGCCGTGGTCGGCAACGCGATGATGGGCAGCTTGGGCCGCACCCGCCGCGGAACGTGCACGCCCCGCGGCGGCTCGTAGCGGCAGACGTGGTCCTCCAGCTTTCCTCCCTCGGCCAGCAGCAGCACCAGCGCCTTGGCGCTATCGGCCACGCTGCCGCCGCCGATGCCCACCACACAATCGGGCCCGAAATCGCGCGCCCGCGCCGCCAGCTCCGCGACGAGCCCGGCGCTCGAATGCGGCGGGACGCCCGCCAGCTCGAGATGCTTCAGGTCACGCCATTGAGCGGCCAGCCCGGCATAGCGCGGCGAAGCGGCGATACGGGTCTGGGTCAGGATCACCGGCCTGCGGCAGTCCAGCGCATCCAGCTCGGCGCGCAGTCCGGCCGCCGCGCCGTCGCCAAAGCGCACGCGCGTGCCGTACAGGTGATAGTCGAACGAAACGTCGTCGGACAGCGGATCGCTCATCGGCTCTCTTGCGTATTTTTTGGAAAAAGCCGGCGCCGCCATCGTCCGGCGCGGCACTCAGCATGTGCCGCGTCAGCGGGGGCGGCCTCATAGGGAAAAGCAGTGTATAGGCCGGCCTCGATCGGCGACACCAACAAGGAATAAAATTATTTTTTCCAAACAGGAAAAGGCTGGAGAACGTGAACCTGATCGAATGCCTGGACGTGTTCGTCGAAGTCGGCAAGAGCCTCAACTTCTCCAAGGCGGCCGCAAGCCTGGGCGTGAGCAACTCGACCGTAACCAAGAAAATTGCCTGGCTGGAGGCGCATTTCGAGGTGCAATTGCTCAACCGGAACACCAAGCACGTCAGCCTGACGGAAAGCGGCCGCCTGCTGCTGGAAAACGCCGACATGCTGGCCCAGAGCGTGCGTGGACTCAAAGAGCTGGTCCAGGGCCCCGTGCTCACCGCCAGCGGCCGGATCCGCATCGGCACGCCCCCCTCCTTCGGGGCCGTGCACCTGGCGCCCGCCATCGAAGATTTCCTGCGCCGCTACCCCTCGATCAAGGTGTCGCTGTTGCTGGACGATGGCCGCAGCGACCTGATCGCCGAAAACCTCGACCTGTCGGTGCGCATCGCGCCGCGCCTGAAAGACACCAACCAGATCGCCTACCGCATCACCGTCGTGCCGCAAGTGGTGGTGGCCACGTCCGCCTATCTCCAGGCGCACGGCACCCCGCGCACGCCCGCTGATCTGGAGCGCCACAACTGCCTGGTGCACACGCTCAAGGCGCCCACCAGCCACTGGACTTTCACCGACAGCCGGCGCGCCACGCACGTCGTGCGCGTCAACGGCAGCTTCAGTTCCAACCTGGGCGAGTCGATCCAGAACCTCGCCCGGCTCGGCCACGGCATCGCCATGCACCCGCGCTACATGGTGGAAAGCGACATCGCCGCGGGCAGGCTGCAGGTGCTGCTGCCGGGCTACGAACCGCAAGGGCTGGACATCTACGCCATCGTGCAGACGCGGCGCAACCTGCCGCATAAGGTGCGACTCTTCGTCAAGCACCTGCGCGCCTGGTTCCGCGACGCGGACTGGAAGCGGCGGCCGGTGCTGGAGTGATCGGGGCTCGCTAGGGGTTTTGAACGACCAGCAACTGCGAATTAGCAGCCACGCGCCACCGCCCCGCCCCTTTCACGGCCGACAGCGCCGATCCGCCATCCCGGCCAGATGAGCCGCCTCCATCCGCCAGGCATGGTGTGGTAGCGAGCCAGGCTCATGATTACTCATATGCAGATACGGCTAACCCAAGACCGCTGGGGAGCCGGCAGTTTGCACCCTCCATGCCCTTTACACATCGCATTTGGGAGCTCTCCAGCAAAACTCATCGCTGCGAGTGAAATCATGCACGATCAGCCCGGTTCGGGCTGGCAGTGCTATGCAGACTTCGATGTATGGATTGTCATGGACGTTTCGCGTCAGCAGCCCTGTCCAATAGGAGACATAGTTTGAGGCCGTGTCGCTGCTTTCTGGCATGTCCAGCCAGCCCATATCTCGGAAATAAAAAGAGTTGGGCGGCGCGATTATTTCAAAAATCCTTATAGGATCTGAAGTCCGGTTTTCGGATCTGTGTGCAAACACCTTGGCATCGTGAATGGAGAGCGCCGCAAAAACGCTGCAAAGTCTAGACGGAACCTGGCCGCTAACGTTGGGGTTGTGTGTGCGGATCCGTTCTAGCATGAGCTCTCGCCTGATGTGTCCGGCGTGGTGGTCGTAATGGTGCCGTAAGAAAGGAGCATATGCGCGACCGAAGCAGGACAGCCCGTCGGCCCCAAGGCGAAGCTCTTGGTTTTCAGACAGCGTTCCTGCTATGTCAGCGTGATAGAAGACTCGATGCGGTTCCATAACCGAGGTTTTAGCATTCTGTGTTGGGCCGCTTGGTCGGGCATTCTTGCGTCGCCTGCTTGGCCAGCGGCAGGGCCTCCGGCTCGATCTCCCGTTCGCGGCGCTATGAACGCATGTGCCGCCAATATGGTCGCAGGCCGAATGGTGCCTACTTCCGCGACCTGGCTCGGCAGTGGCGTTAAAACCGGGCAGTATCCCCGATTTACCACCCCTGCCGCAGGCCGGGTTGGGGACCAAGGTAGTAGGGATGCCTGCCCTGCCCCCCTGAGCGCTCATCCTTGGGCGTTTTGGCGTGTCTCAGCGGTATCAAATGATGCGCCGATCCGTCTCAAACGACGCGCCGCGCTACAACTCGGTAACCGGAATTGCGGAAAAGAGTCCCGATTGCGGAAAAGAAAACGGGCCTCGGATTGCTCCGAGACCCGCGTCTTTCTTTGGTAGGCCCCCCGAGAGTCGAACTCGGCACCAACGGATTATGAGTCCGCTGCTCTAACCAAGCATGAGCTAGAGGCCCAGAAAACGATTACTGCCCTTCCAGGAAGCTCTTCAGCTTGTCGGCCCGGCTGGGGTGACGCAACTTGCGCAGCGCCTTGGCTTCTATTTGCCGGATGCGCTCGCGCGTAACGTCGAACTGCTTGCCCACTTCTTCCAGGGTCTGGTCGGTGCTCATTTCGATGCCGAAACGCATGCGCAGAACCTTGGCTTCACGCGGGGTGAGAGAGTCTAGCACTTCTTTCACCACGTCGCGCATGGAACCGTGCAGCGCGGCGTCGGAAGGCGCCAGGGTGGACGTGTCTTCGATGAAATCGCCCAGGTGCGAGTCGTCGTCGTCGCCGATGGGCGTTTCCATGGAGATCGGTTCCTTGGCGATCTTCAGGATCTTGCGGATCTTGTCCTCCGGCATGTCCATCTTCTGCGCCAGGGTGGCGGGATCGGGCTCGGCGCCCGTTTCCTGCAGGATCTGGCGGCTGATGCGGTTCATCTTGTTGATCGTTTCAATCATATGGACCGGGATGCGGATGGTGCGCGCCTGGTCCGCGATGGAACGCGTGATGGCCTGGCGGATCCACCAGGTGGCATACGTGGAGAACTTGTAGCCGCGGCGGTATTCGAACTTGTCCACCGCCTTCATCAAGCCGATGTTCCCTTCCTGGATGAGGTCCAGGAACTGCAGGCCGCGGTTGGTGTATTTCTTGGCGATGGAGATCACCAGGCGCAGGTTGGCCTCGGTCATTTCGCGCTTGGCCTTGCGGGCCTTGGCTTCGCCGGTGGCCATGCGCTTGTTGACGTCCTTGAGGTCCTTGAGCGGCAGCACCACGCGGGTCTGCAGGTCGATCAGCTTCTGCTGGAGTTCCTGGACGGCCGGGATCTGGCGCTCGAGGGTCTCGGCGTACGGATGGCCGGCGGCGACTTCGTCCACGACCCACTGCAGGTTGGTTTCGTTGCCGGGGAAGACCTTGATGAAGTGCGAGCGCGGCATGCCGGCCCTGTCCACACACGTGTGCAGGACCGCGCGCTCGAGCTGGCGCACTTCCTCGACCTGGCTGCGCAGGGTGTCGGCGAGCTTCTCGACCATCTTGGCGGTGAAGCGGATGCCCATCAGTTCGTTCTGGATGGCTTCCTGGGCGCGCACGTACACTTCCGACTTGTAGCCGTCCTTTTCGTAGGCCTGGCGCATCTTGTCGAACTGCTTGCTCACCTCGTCGAACTTGGCCAGCGCCTTCACGCGCAGATCTTCGAGCTGCTTGCTCGACATGCCGCCCGCCGGGCCATCGTCGCCCTCGTCTTCGTCGGCCGAGACGCCGGCGCCGGCGTACTCTTCGCCGTCTTCCGGGTCGACCAGCCCGTCGACCACTTCATCGATCTGGGCCTGGCCGTCGCGCACGCGGGCGATATAGGCCAGGATTTCGTTGATGGTGGTGGGGCAAGCCGAGATGGCCATGACCATGTGCTTCAGGCCGTCTTCGATGCGCTTGGCGATCTCGATTTCGCCTTCGCGCGTGAGCAGCTCGACCGAACCCATTTCGCGCATGTACATGCGCACCGGGTCGGTGGTGCGGCCGAAGTCGGAGTCCACGGTGGTGAGCGCGGCCTCGGCTTCGTCTTCGACGTCGTCGTCGTTGGAAGCCACGGGCGCGTTTTCGCTCATCAGCAGCGTTTCGGCATCGGGGGCCTGGTCATAGACCGAGATGCCCATGTCGCTGAAGGTGCTGATGATGCCGTCGATGGCTTCCGCGTCGACCAGGTCGTCGGGCAGATGGTCGTTGATCTCGCCGTAGGTCAGGTAGCCGCGGTCCTTGCCCAGCTTGATGAGCTGCTTCAGGCGGTTGCGGCGCGCTTCGTATTCCTCGGGGGAGACGGGGCCGCGCGCGATCAGGTCCTTGGGATCGGCCTTGCCGCGCTTGCCGCCGCGCTTGGGCGGCTTCAGGTCGGGCAGGACCTCGCCCTCGCCGTCCATGGGATCGTCGAAGGTGTCGGAATCGTTGTTGGCATTCTTGGCCGGGCGGCCGGGGCGGCGCCCGCTGGGCGCCGGACGGGCGGCGCCGACCAGATCGGCGAGCTTGTCCTCGGCCTTCTTGGCGCGCGACTTGGCAGCCTTTTCAGGCTTGTCCGCCGCGGCCGCCTTGGCCGTCTTCTTGACGGCCGCCTTGGCGGCAGGCTTGGCGACCTTCACCGCCGTCTTGGCGGACGCTTTTTCCGCCGCCATGCTCGCGGCGCGCTTGGGCGCCGCTGCCTTGGTTTCGGCCGCGTCAATTGCAGAGGAGGTTTTGCCAGTGGATTTGGTCATAGTCGCTTCCGTGGTCGTCGCAACCCGATTGGGCATGTTGCACCGCATAAGGCCATCCATGGGCCATGGACGGGAACATACGGGTAAATCTGGTGAAGTCGGCGGAAATCATGCGGCCGCGTTGGTCGCGGCCCCGGCCCTGACGGGCCCTGCCGGACGCCGTCGGGGGGTGCACCCTTTCTGCGCGTCCTGCCTTACATGACTTCATCCAGCCGCGGATTCCGCGCGTCGGGCGGGGCTGCCTGCCTATGAAATAGGCTTTGCTTGCTCGGCGCATTGCCTGGAGCAGCTACGATGGACACAGCACCCAGGCCGCTGACGCCTGACGGAATGCCTGCGCTGAACTGCAAACTCACCGCTCAGCTAGTTTAATTAACTATGTAACAAACAGGGCGCAATTTTCCCTGCGAACCGGCCCGGCTTCCTACGCCAGGCAGCCGCAAGGCCCGCGCCCGATGATTCTTTGGTCTCCCGGCTTCCGTTTTGATGGACCCAAAACAATTAGATGCCTGAAAACAAAATAGATTCCGGAAAAATCTCCGTCCAGCGACTTCTTCCCCGGCTTTCCGCCGCCATCCGATGCAACAGGGAGCGCTTCCTGCCGGCCGCCGCCATGCGCAAAAAGCCCGAAACCTCGCCCGAAGCCCTGGAAAACCTTTGAGTTTACCGCAATCAGCGTATGCCGGCACCTTTCAGCACCATCATCCGCTTGGACAATTCCAGATAGCGCTTGCGCGCCTCCTCCGATTCCAGGCCGGAGGCGGCCAGCTTCGCCATTTCCGCCTTGGCGGCATCGAACTCGATGCGCCGCAGGGCGTCGTCCCATTCGGTCTGCGGGTCAGGCAGGTCTTCCTGGGCGAGAATGTCCGCCCTCAGCCCCTTGAGCACGGCAGCCAGGTCCGAATCCGGCTCGGCGGCCTCCAGAAGCGCGCCGACGTGCCGCGCGCCGCTGCCCTGGGCCAGCATGATCAGGTCCTTTACCAGACCTAGATGGGGGCCGCGGTCGATGACTTCAAGCTGCTCGTCTCCCATGGTGTCCACCAGCTCCGGATGGGCCAGCAGCAGACTCAGCAAGCGCTTGGCCAGCGAAGGCATGGTGCGCCGCCCTTCGTAGCCTCCCGGCTCGTTGTCGCGCCGGCCTTTCCAACTGCCCTTGCCCTTCCAGTCGCTCTTGCCTTTCCAGTCGCTCCGGCCCTTCCAGGCCGGCTGGCCGGCCCAGTGGCCCGGTTCCTGCGGCGCGCGCGCCCCCTCGCCCTGGAGGAAGTGCGGATAATCCGGCTCCCCCTCGTCGGCGGGAATATCGCTGAAGTCGTAGTTGGCGTAGTCGAAGCCCGGCTCCGGCGCAGGCCCGTCGGCCGGCACGGCGCCCGCCTCGTCCGGACCGCTCTTGGAGGGCGCCGCGAACGGCCGCGCCGCCGCGGTCTGCTGGGCCAGCATCTGGGCCATTTCTTCGGGGGTGAGCTGCACGAGCCGCGCCATTTCGCGCTCGATCTGCACTCTCAGCGCGCATTCGGGAATGCTGGCCAGCAGGGGCTTGGCCTCGTGCAGGCAGCTTGCCCGCCCTTCGGCTTCGTCCATGTTGTGGCGCGAGGCCAGTTCATCGAGCAGGAAGCGGGACAGGGCCACCGCCTCGCCCAGGCAGGCCCGGAAGGCATCCGCACCCAGTTCGCGCACGTAGGAGTCGGGATCATGCTCCGCGGGCAGGAACAGAAAGCGGATGGCAATGTCGTCGCGCAGCACCGGCAGGCAGGCCTGCAAGGCCCGCCATGCGGCGCGCCGGCCCGCCGCGTCGCCGTCGAAGCTAAAGATGACGCGGTCGCTGGCGCGCAGCAGCTTCTTGACGTGATCCGGGGTGGTGGCGGTGCCCAGCGTGGCCACGGCATTGGCGATGCCCTGCTGGGCCAGGCCCACCACGTCCATGTAGCCCTCCACCACGATGACCTGGCCTTCCTTGCGGATGGCCTGGCGCGCTTCCCACAGGCCGTAGAGCTCCTGCCCCTTGGAAAACAGCGGGGTTTCGGGCGAGTTGAGATACTTGGGCTCGCCCTTGCCGATAATGCGCCCGCCGAAGCCGATCAGGCTGCCCCGCGCGTTGCGGATGGGGAACATGATGCGCTCGCGGAAGCGGTCGTAGCGGCGCCCGTCTTCGGATTCGATGACGAGGCCGGCTTCCACCAGCACGGGGTCTTCGTAGTGGGAAAAAACCTGCGACAGGCCGTGGCGGTCGGTGCCCGACCAGCCCAGCCCGAAATGGGCCGCGATCTCGCCCGTGAGGCCGCGCTGCTTGAGGTAGCGAATGGCGGCGGGCGAATTGCGTAGCTGCTTGAGGTAGTGCGCCTGGGCCGCTTCCAGAACCTGGACGTGACGCGATTCCTCCGCCTTGCGGCGGGCCGTCTCGGCCTGCTGGCGAGGGCTGCGGTTTTCTTCGGGGACCGTCATTCCCACCGAAGCCGCAAGCGTGCGCACGGCCTCGGGGAAACTCGCGCCCGTGTGCTCCATCAGGAAGGTGATGGCGCTACCGTGCGCGCCGCAACCGAAGCAGTGATAGAACTGCTTGGTCGGACTGACGGTAAACGACGGGCTTTTTTCGTTATGAAAGGGGCACAGGCCAAGCAGGTTGGCCCCACCCTTTCGCAACTGCACATATCGCCCGACGACATCGACGACGTCGACCCGGGCGAGCAAATCCTGGATGAATGATTCTGGAATCAATAGATTCGGGAATCAGAAATCAATACAGGCGGGGCGGCAGTTGCTGGCTACGAATCCGCTTGTAGTGGCGCTTCACCGCGGCGGCGTGCTTGCGCTTGCGCTCAGCCGTGGGCTTCTCGTAGAACTCGCGCGAGCGCAGTTCGGTGAGCAACCCGGTTTTTTCGATGGTGCGCTTGAAGCGACGCAGGGCGGCTTCAAACGGTTCGTTTTCCTTCAGTCGAACGATAGGCATAAATGAGTTGGCCTGCTTTTATGGGTAACAAAAAGTTAATGACAAACCTGGCCTGCTTAACCAGCAACGCCATGGCCTCCGGCTTCGCCCGGGAAGCGGCGCGAGGGTCATGCCCTGCCCGCGCCGCGTCGCCGCGAACCGCCCGAAGCCTTCCAGCGCCAATCTCGGCTGGCTATTTTCCGTTACCCAGGCCGCCGAAAACGCACGCAATGCGCGCAACCGGCAGCGAAAATTGAGTAACAAGCCAAGTTCGGTTTAGCGATAACCAGCGATTCTAGCACGATCACCCCCGATTTGGCCAGGAAGAGGCCATAACGGAACGACCGGGCCGCGAAACGCGGAATCAGCTTTTGGAACCCTTGCGGACCCAGGCTTCGAGCTGGTGCGGCCGCAGGCTGTCGTAGTCTTCGAACGGCTGGTGGATCCAGGGGTTGGTGGGCAGCTTTTCGACATAGTAGTCGGGTGTGACCTGCGAATGCCCTTTCCACCAGAGCACGGCGCTGCGCAGTTCGGTAATGTCGGCGAACTGGCGCTTCAGATGGTCGAAGACCTTGCTGAACGTCAGGCCGGTATCGACCATGTCGTCCACCAGCAACACCCGGCCCGACAGCGTGCCGCGCGTAATGGTGATGAACTGGGCAATGTCCAGGTCGCCCTGCTTGGTGCCCGCGGCTTCGCGATAGCTGCTGGTGGCCAGGATGCCCAGTGGCACGTCGTAGATGCGGGACATGACATCGCCCACGCGCACGCCGCCGCGCGCCAGGCAAAGAATCTGATCGAATTTCCAGCCGGATTGATACACCTGCAAGGCGAGGCGCTCGATCAGGCGGTTGTAATCGTCCCAGGTAACCCACAGATGGCTGTCGTCACTGGTTGGCGAGCTCATAGGCTGGCAACTCCTGCATGAGAATACGAAAAGGCCGCCGCCGGTATGACCGGCGGCGGCCTTGTGAATGATAACCCGATGTCAGCCCTTGAGGGGATGGCGCAGCACGATGGTTTCGTTGCGGTCGGGGCCGGTGGACACCAGGTCGATCGGCACGCCGCAGACTTCGGCCACGCGCTCCAGGTAGCGGCGGGCAGCCTGCGGCAGCTTGCCGTACTCGGTGATGCCGACGGTGGACTCGCTCCAGCCCGGCAGCTCTTCCAGCACGGGCTCGGCCTGGGCCACGGCATGGGCGCCATAGGGCAGCACGTCGCGGAATTCGCCGTTGACGCGGTAGCCCACGCCCAGCTGGATGGTTTCGAGGCCGTCGAGCACGTCCAGCTTGGTGATGCACAGGCCGGAAATGCCGTTCAGGCGGACCGAGCGCTTCAGGGCGGCGCCGTCGAACCAGCCGCAGCGGCGCGGGCGGCCCGTGACCGAACCGAATTCCTTGCCGATGGTGGCCAGGCGGGTGCCGATTTCGTCGACCAGCTCGGTCGGGAACGGGCCCGAGCCCACCCGCGTAGTGTAGGCCTTGGTGATGCCCAGCACGTAGTCGAGCGACTGCGGCCCCACGCCGGCGCCCGCCGAGGCGGCGCCCGCCACGCAGTTGCTGCTAGTGACGTAGGGATAGGTGCCGTGGTCCACGTCGAGCAGCGCGCCCTGGGCGCCCTCGAACAGCAGGCGCTTGCCCTCCTGCTGGAGCGCATAGAGATTGCTGGAGACGTCCTTGACCATGGGGGCGATGGCCGGCGCCAGCGCCATGGCCTGGTCGCGCACCTCGCTGGCGGACACGGCTTCGGCGCCGAGATACTTGGTGAGCACGAAGTTGTGGTAGTCCAGCAGCTCGGCGAGCTTTTCGTCGAACAGCGAGGGATTGAAGAGGTCTTGCACGCGGATGGCGCGGCGGGCGACCTTGTCTTCGTAGGCCGGGCCGATGCCGCGGCCGGTGGTGCCGATCTTGGCCTCGCCCTTGCGCGCTTCGCGGGCCTTGTCCACGGCGACGTGGTACGGCAGGATCAGGGGGCAGATTTCGGAGATCTGCAAGCGCGAGCGCACGTCCAGGCCGGCGGCCTCCAGCTCTTCGATTTCCTTGAGCAGGGCTTCGGGAGACAGCACGACGCCATTGCCGATGTAGCAGGTGACGCCGGGGTGCATGATGCCCGACGGGATCAGGCGCAGAATCGTCTTCTTGCCATTGATCCACAGCGTGTGGCCGGCATTGTGGCCGCCCTGGAAGCGGACCACGCCCTGGACGGATTCCGCCAGCCAGTCGACGATCTTGCCTTTGCCCTCGTCACCCCACTGGGTGCCGATTACGACTACGTTCTTGCTCATGTTACGAATCAATATCGAGTTTCTCGGGAAATCCGGAAATCTCCCCGCGGCCCCCTTGTCTCCAAGAGGGAGTTAGTCACAGCGTTCTGACGGTCCATGCGCCATCCTGCAGCGCCAGCTCGCGATCGCAAACGAATTCGTCCTGATCCTGCTCGTGGCCGGGCAATACCTGAACGACGATTTCCCCCGACCGGCGCAGGCGTCGCACCGCTTCGATCAGGGCCGGGGACTGCCCCCAGGGCGCCCGCACGGCGCGCGCCCGTTCGGCCGGCGGCAGCCCTGCCGCCAGCTTGCGCAGATCCAGGCTGAAGCCCGTGGCCGGGCGCGCCCGCCCGAACGCCAGGCTGACGTCGTCGTAGCGGCCTCCGCTGACGAGCGCATCGTGCCACCCTTCGGCGTACAGCGCGAACTTCACGCCCGAATGATAGTTATAGCCCCCCACGTCGGCGAGATCGACGCCGAACGCCACGCTGGGCATGGCGTCCACCACGCGCAGCAAGGCGTCGAGCGCGGCGGCCACGCCGGGCAGCAGAGGCAATTGCCGGCGCGCGTCCTGCAGCACTTCGGGACCGCCGTACAGATTCGGCAGGCGCCGCAGGGCGTCGTGGGTTTCCTTGCGCAGGCCGGGCAGGCGCGCCGCCAGCTCGCCCAGGCCGGGCACGTCTTTTTCGCGCAGCAGGCGGATGATTTCTTCCGAGGCGGCGGCGGCCGCGGGATCGGACTCCAGCAAGGCGCGGAGCACGCCGGGATGACAGAGGTCCAGGCGCGGATTGCGCACGCCGGCGATCTCCACCGTTTCGAGCACGAGCTGGATGATTTCCAGGTCGGCCTCGAAGCCGGCATGGCCGTAGATTTCGGCGCCGATCTGCAGCAGCTCGCGGCTGGACAGCAGATCGGCCGGCCGGGCGTGCAGCACGTTGCCGCAATAACAGAGACGGGTCACGCCCGCGCGGTTGAGCAGGTGCGCGTCGATGCGCGTGACCTGCGGCGTCATGTCGGCGCGCACGCCCAGCGTGCGGCCGGAAAGCTGATCAGCCAGTTTGCAGGTACGCAGATCCAGGTCGCTGCCGGTGCCCGACAGCAACGAATCGATGTACTCGACCAGGGGCGGCGCGACCAGCTCGAAACCGTAAGTGCGATACAGATCGAGGAGTTCGCGGCGCAGTTCCTCGATGCGCCGTGCCTCTGCCGGAAGCACGTCGGCAAGGCTTTCGGGCAGCAACCAGTTACCCATGAATGTTTACCTGAATAACGCCTAGAGATGCGTGGGCGTCGCCCAAACGAAAAAGCGGCTGAGGGGGCGTAAGCCCGCTCAGCCGCTCGCGGAAAGTTTTCTAGCTTACGCGGTATTGTACATGGTTCGGCGGCTTGCGCCAGCCGCGCGGCCGGGCGTGCGCCCCGCCCTCGCCCCGGGTCCGCCGGACGGCGGGCGGCGGAAAAAAGCCCCCGCGGGCCGGGCCGGCGGGGGCTTTGGCGGCCGGGCGGCAGCGCCCGGCGGCTTCGTCGCCTCAGGATCTCAAGGCTTGGCCGGAATGGTCACGGGCGCGAGCGCCTGGCCCAGCGGATCCTTCATGAACTTGAAGAAGCTGGAGCTCGGGTCGACCACGAGCACGTCGCTCGGCTTCGAGAAGGAAGCGCGATAGGCCTCCAGGCTCTTGTAGAACGCGTAGAACTGCGGGTCCTTGCCGTAGGCCTGGGCGTAGATGGACGCGGCGGTAGCGTCGCCCTCGCCCATGATGCCCTGCGCCTTGGCGTAGGCCTGGGCGACGATGACTTCGCGCTGGCGGTCGGCCTCCGCGCGGATCTTCTCGCCTTCGGCCGCGCCGATGGATCGCAGCTCGTTGGCCACCCGGGTGCGCTCGGCTTCCATGCGGCGGTACACCGACTCGGAGATCTCGGGCGCGAACTCGATGCGGCGCAGACGCACGTCCACGATCTGCACGCCCAGCGGTTCGGCGCGCTTGGCGACGTTGGCGAGGATTTCCTCCATGACCTTGTCGCGCTCGGTGGACACCACGTCGCGCACCGTGCGCACGTTGACGGCGGCGTTCAGGGCGTCGCGGATCTGCGCCTGCAGGCGCTCGCCGGCCGCGCGCTCGTTGCCGCCGAAGGTGATGTAGTACAGGCGCGGATCGGCGATGCGCCATTTCACGTAGGAGTCGATCAGCAGGTTCTTCTTTTCGGAAGTCTGGATGCGCTCCGGATCGTTGGTTTCGATGGTGAGGATGCGCTTGTCCAGCGTGACGACGTTCTGGAACGGCGGCGGGGCCTTGAAATAGAGGCCGGGTTCGTTGATGACCTTGCGCACTTCGCCCAGCGAGAACACGAGGGCGTAGTCGCGTTCGCGCACGACGAAGACGCAGGAAGACAGGACGGCCAGCACGATGAGCAGGCCGACCAGGACGGGCATGAGGCGTTGCATGTTCAGGGCTCCTCCGGGTTAGCGCGACGTGCGGTCGCGGGGCAGCGTGTTGCTGGGGCTGCTGCCGGAAGATGGGGACGGCGCGGCGCCGCTGCGCAGCGGCGGCTGCGACGGGGCGCTGGCGCCGGACGAGGACGAGCCCGCGGCGCCCGGACGGGACGCGTCCTGGGCGGCCTGGTGCATGATCTTGTCCAGGGGCAGGTACAGCATGTTGTTGTTGCTCTTGGAGTCGACCATGACCTTGCTGGCGCGCGTGAAGATCTCCTGCATGCTTTCCAGGTACATGCGCTCGCGCATCACCTGGGGCGCCTTCTGGTATTCGGCGAGGATGCTGGTGAAGCGCGAGGTATTGCCCTGCGCGTCGCCCACCACCTTGGCCTTGTAGCCTTCGGCCTGCTCGATCATGCGCGAGGCCTGGCCGCTGGCCAGCGGCACGACCTGGTTGGCGTAGGCCTGGCCCTCGTTGATCTGGCGCTCGCGGTCCTGGCCGGCCTTGACGGCGTCGTCGAACGCCGCCTGCACCTGCTCGGGCGGCTGCACGTTCTGGATGGCGACGGTGCTGACCTGGATGCCGGTCTGGTAGCGATCGAGGATCTGCTGCATCAGCGATTGCACCTGGTTGGCGACCGTGGTGCGCCCCTCGTACAGCACGAAGTCCATGGATTGCTTGCCGACCACCTCGCGCATGGCCGTCTCGGAGGCCTGGCGCACGGATTCGTCCGGGTCGCGGGTCTTGAACAGGTAGTCGGGCGCGCCGTCGGCCCGCAGCCGGTACTGCACGACGAACTGCATGTCGACGATGTTCTCGTCCGTCGTGAGCATGAGCGCCTCGGGCATGACCTTGTTGCGCGAGCTGCCGCGGAAGCCCACCTCGAAGGTGCGCAACTGCGACACGTTGACGATCTCGTGGCTCTGGATGGGATACGGCAGGCGCCACTGGAAGCCGGCCTGCGACGTGCTCTTGTACTTGCCGAACTGGGTCACGACCGCGACCTGGCCTTCCTGCACGATATAGAAGCCGCTGGCCAGCCAGATGCCCACGCCCACCAGCGCGATGACGCCCAGGCCGATGCGCGCGTTGCGCGGCGAGGGCGGCGTGGCCCCGCCCCGGTTGTTGGGACGGTTGTTGCCGCCCCCGCCCTTGCGGCCGAAGAGGGAACCGATGCGATTGTTGAAATCGCGCCAGACCTCGTCGAGATCGGGCGGACCGTCGCCATTGCCCTGCGGGCGCCGCGGCGGCTCGGAACCGTTGTTGTTATTGTTTCCACGACCCCAGCCGGGATCATTCAGATTGAAGAGTTTGTTGATTCGAGGCATTGTTTCCCGCAATCTGTCCGGTCTCCGCAATTGCCCCGCGCAACGCGTCCAGACCGGCGCGCTCGGTGGCGCTTACAAATACTCGCGCAATCGTACCATGCGCATCGCGCTCCACCCGCGGCTCCAGGCCGACCCGGTCGATCTTGTTGTATACCAGAATCGTGGGCACCGACGCCGCCCCGATCTCCGCCTGCACCTTGTTGACCTCGAAAATCTGCTCTTCGCGCTGCGGACTGGCGGCATCGACCACGTGCAGCAGCAGGTCGGCGTGCACGGTTTCCTCGAGCGTGGCGCGGAACGCCGCGATCAGGCCGTGCGGCAGGTCGCGGATGAACCCGACGGTGTCGGACACCACGACAGAGCCCGCGCCTTCGATCCAGATGCGCCGCGTGGTGGTGTCCAGGGTGGCAAACAACTGGTCGGCCGCATAGGTGTCGGCACGGGTCAGGGCATTGAACAGCGTGGATTTGCCGGCATTGGTATAGCCCACCAGCGATACCGACAGCGCGCCGCCGCGCGCGCGGGCCCGGCGCTGGGTGACGCGCTGCCGCTCGACCTTGTCGAGCCGCTCGCGCAGCACCTTGACCTTGGCGCCGATCATGCGGCGGTCCATTTCGAGCTGGGATTCGCCCGGCCCCCGCATGCCGATGCCGCCGCGCTGCCGCTCCAGGTGGGTCCAGAGGCGGGTAAGGCGCGTGGCCAGGTGCTGGAGCTGGGCCAGCTCGACCTGCAGCTTGCCCTCGTGGCTCTTGGCCCGCAGGGCGAAGATGTCGAGGATGAGCGCCACGCGGTCCACTACCCGCAGGTTGAAGGCGCGTTCCAGGTTACGCTGCTGCGCGGGCGAGAGCGGCTGCTCGAAGAGAATGATGTCGGCCAGCAGCGCCTGGGCCATGGCCACGCCCTCCTCCACCTTGCCGGAACCGATGAAGAACTTGGCGTCGGGGCGGTCGCGCCGCGCCGTGAGCGTGCCGACGATTTCCGCGCCCGCGCCTTCGGCCAGCATGGCGAACTCCTCCGCGTGGGCGGCGTGGTCGGGATTGCCGAGATCGACACTGATGATCAGCGCGCGCATACGTGCACCATTTTGGAGCCAAAGCGAAAATGCCCGCCGACGGCAAGCGTCAGGCGGGCAATGAAAGGTACTACTGGAGCGGGATTATTCAGCAGGGACTTCCACCTGGAAATTGACGGCGCGGGCCGGGACAACGGTGGAGATGGCATGCTTGTAGACCATCTGCGTCACCGTATTGCGCAGCAGCACCACGTATTGGTCGAACGATTCGATTTGCCCTTGAAGCTTGATGCCGTTTACCAGGTAGATGGACACGGGCACGTGATCTTTGCGCAGCGTGTTCAGAAACGGATCTTGCAGAGTTTGCCCTTTATTGCTCATTGGCCAGGCTCCATTTGTTATTTAAGTGATGGCGCACGTCTGAAATGGTGGGGTGCGCCGAAACATCTACTCTACAGGGTTTTCCCGGGCCGTGCCACTTGTGCGCCATGCAAAAAATGACACCAGAGTTTTCCGGGCCCGCCCAGCGCGCCGGGCGGCCGCATGAGCGGCCGGCGGCGGCTCAGCTTCCGGTGATTTCGCCCAGGGCGGCCAGCAGCAGATCGCTCTGCGCGTCGGTGCCCACCGTGATGCGCAGGAACTGCTCGATGCGCGGCTGGCGGAAGTGGCGCACGATGATGCCGCGCTCGCGCAGCGAGGCCGCCAGCGCGGCCGCGTCGCGCGCGGGATGCCGGGCGAACACGAAGTTGGCGGCCGAAGGCAGCACCTCGAATCCCAGCGCCCGCAGGCCCGCCGTCATGGCCTCGCGGGTGCGGATGACCCGGGCGCGCGTTTCCTCGAAATACTCGCGGTCTTCGAGCGCCGCCACGGCGCCCGCGCTGGCCAGCCGGTCGATGGGATAGGAGTTGAAGCTGTTCTTCACGCGCTCCAGGCCGTCGATGAGTTCGCGGCTGCCCACGGCGAAGCCGACGCGCAGGCCGGCCAGCGAACGCGACTTGGAGAGGGTCTGCACCACCAGGAGGTTGTCGTAGCGGGCCACGAGCGGAATCGCCGATTCGGCGCCGAAGTCCACATAGGCTTCGTCCACCACGACCACCGCGTCGGGGTTGCCCGCCACGATGCGTTCGATGTCGGCCAGGCCCAGCGCGCGGCCGGTGGGTGCGTTGGGGTTCGGGAAGATGATGGCGCCCGCCGGCCCGCCGCGGGCCGGGAGGTAGTCTTCGACGTCGATGCGGAAGTCGGCCGTGAGCGGCGCCGTCTCGTAGTCGATGCCATACAGGCCGCAGTAGACCGGATAGAAACTGTAGGTGATGTCCGGAAAGCGCAGCGGCCGCTCATGCTTGAGCAGCGCCAGGAAGGCGTGGGCCAGCACCTCGTCGGAACCGTTGCCCACGAATACCTGGCCGGCGTCCACGCCCACCGTGCCGGCGATGGCCTGGCGCAGCCGTTCGGACGAGGGGTCGGGATACAGCTTGAGCGTATCGTCGCAGGCCGCGCGCAGGGCCTCGAGCACCCGCGGCGAAGGGCCGTATGGATGCTCGTTGGTGTTGAGCTTGACCAGGTTCTGAAGCCTGGGCTGCTCGCCCGGCACATACGGACTGAGCGTCCCCACGACGGGACTCCAGAAGCGGCTCATGATTCAGTTTTCCTGCTTGTAGGGATTGTGCGAAGACTTGAATTCGATGCGCAGCGGCGTGCCGGCCAGATCGAACTCGTTGCGGAAACGCGTCTCCAGGTAGCGCCGGTACGACTCGGGTATGGCGTCCAGCGCATTGCCGTGTATGACCACCAGCGGCGGATTCTGCCCGCCCTGGTGCGCATAGCGCATCTTGGGCCGGAAAATGCCCTTGCGCGGCGGCGGCTGCTGTTCCACCGCGGCCTGCAGGGCGCGCGTGAGCTTGGGCGTGGAAAGCTTGGCGAACGCCGCGGCGTGCGCCGCGTTGATGGATTTCAGAAGCGGCTTGATACCCTGCCCCCGCAGCGCGGAAATGGTGTGCATGCGGGCAAACGACAGGAAGCGCAGCTTGCGCTGGAATTCGCGCTCGATGCGCTCTTTCTGTTCGGCGTCCAGGCCGTCCCATTTGTTGATGGCGACCACCACCGCGCGGCCGGTTTCGAGCACGAAGCCGGCGATGTGCGCATCCTGCTCGGAAATCTCGGACTGCGCATCCAGCATGAGCAGCACCACGTTGCTGGCCTCGATGGCCTGCAGGGTCTTGATGACCGAGAACTTCTCGACCGCCTCGAAAACCTTGCCGCGCTTGCGCAGGCCGGCCGTGTCGATGAGCGTGTACTTGCGGCCGTCGCGCTCGAAATCGATCTCGATGGCGTCGCGCGTGGTGCCCGGCATGTCGAACGCGATGACGCGCTCCTCGCCCAGGAGCGTGTTGATGAGGGTTGACTTGCCCACGTTGGGGCGCCCCACAATGGCCAGCTTGATGCGGTGGTCGTGCGGGCCTTCCTCGGCCGCGTCTTCGGGCTCTGGCGGCGGCGCCAGGTCCTTGAGCGCGAGCTCGATCAGGTCGACGATGCCGTCGCCGTGCGCGGCCGAGATGGGATAGGGCTGGCCCAGGCCCAGCTCGTGGAATTCGGCCACGGCGCTGCCCGAGCCCATGCCCTCGGCCTTGTTCACCGCCAGCAGCACGCGCTGCTGGCCCGACTTGCGCAGGAGCTGGGCGATTTCGTGGTCGTGCGCGTTGAGGCCGGCGCGCGCGTCCACCAGGAACACCACCACGTCGGCCTCGGCGATGGCCTGCCGGGTCTGGCGGGCCATTTCCAGCAGGATGCCGTCCTTGGCCACGGGCTCGAACCCGCCTGTGTCGATGACGATGAAGGGAATCTCGCCCACCCTGCCCTCGCCGTAATGGCGGTCGCGGGTCAGGCCGGAATAGTCGGCCACCAGCGCGGCGCGCGATCGCGTCAGGCGGTTGAAGAGGGTCGATTTCCCCACATTGGGGCGGCCGACCAGGGCAACGACAGGCTTGAAGGACACGGTTGGAAGTTGGTTTCGATTGGGTTTCAGTTGGTGCCGATCAGGACGAGATTGCCGTTGCCCGTCTGGACCAGCACGCCTTGGGACGTGGTTTGCGGGGGCGAGACCACGGCGCCGCCGCCGACCGACAGGCGGGCCATCAGGCTGCCGTCGCTGCGCGACAGGAAGTGGACGTAGCCGTCGAGGTCGCCCACGGCCAGCGCGCCGCCCAGCAGCGCCGGCACGGTCAGCTGGCGGTTTTTCAGCGCGCCCTGCTTCCAGACGTTGCCGCCGTTGTCCAGCGCGAAGGCATGCACCACGCTGTTCTGGTCGGCCGAGTAGGCGAAACGGTCGTCCAGCGTGAGGCCGCTGACGCTGGAGAAGTCCTTGGCCCACAGCGGGCGGCCGCCGGCAGTGACGTCGAAGCAGACGATGCGGCCCTGGTAGGCCACGGCGCAGAGCAGGTTGCCCGCGATGCGGGGCACGCCGACCACGTCGGTCAGGCGCTCCAGGTCGCTGGCGCCGCGCGGCGTGGCCACGGTGCCTTCCCACTGCACGTTGCCGCTGTTGGCCGCGATGGCGAGCATCTTGCCGCCGGGCAGGCCGGTGATGACCAGGCCCTCGGCCATCAGCATCTGCGACACGCTGCGCAGCGCCAGCGCCGGGCCCGGACGCTGCACGTTCCAGACGCGCTCGCCGGTGCGGGCGTCGAACGCCTGGATGCGGTAGTCGCCGCTGCGCACCACGACCAGGCCGTAGCCCACCAGCGGCGGCACCGACACGTCGCTGGTGGCGCGCGCCTTCCACTTCTGCTTGCCGGTGTCGTCGAAGGCGATCACGTCGCCGTTGGGCGAGGCCACGGCGGTGGTGGAGCCATCGCTGCCGGCGCCGGCCGACAGCTTGGTGTCGGCGTCGATCTTCCAGATGGGGCGCCCGCTCTGCAGGTCGAACTTGCCCACGGAACCGTCGGGGGTGGCCGCGTAGACGGCGTTGTTGACGACGGTGGGCGCAAAGCCCAGGCCCGAGCCGCTGCCCACCGACGTGGACCAGATCTGGCGCACCGACATGCCGGCCTTGTATTCGGTGAGGGGCGCGGGCTCGTAGCGCGCGTCGTCGCTGGAAAACAGGCCGCAGCCGCTCAGGGCCAACAGGCCCGCCACGCACAGGGCGCCGCGCCACATGCGGCGGGGGGCGAATTTACGCATACAGTCAGGCTCCGCTCAGGGCATCCAATTTGAGTTGCACAACCTGGGTAAGCGGATTGTTCTTACCCAGTCCATCGATGGCGCTCCGCCAGGCGGCGCGCGCTTCTTCCCGCTTGCCCTGGGCCGCGAGAACATCGCCGCGGCGGTCGGCGAACAAGGCGGCGAAAGCGGGCGGCGCGTTCTCGAGTTGCGCGAGCGCGGCGTCGTACTGCTTCTGGTCGAGCAGCAGCCCCGCCAGGCGCAGCCGTGCCACAGCCTGCATGGAGGGGTTTTTCTTTTGCGCGGCCAGCCATTCGAGCTGTTCGCGCGCGCCGGCCGCGTCGTCCTGGGCCTGCAGGGCCTGGGCGGCGACCAGGGCGCCGCGCGCGGCATAGCCGGTGGCGGCATAGTCTTCGCGCAAGGTGGCGGCGGCGGCCTTGATGCGCACGGCGGAATCCGAGCCGCCCAGCCGGGCGGCGTCTTCCAGCGCCTCGAAATAGCCCATGGCCTGGTTGGCGCGGTGCGACTCATAGGCCTTCCAGCCCCACCATCCGCCCCAGGCCAGGGCCACGACGGCAACCAGCGTCGCTATCAGCGTGCCGTAGCGCGCCCACCAGGCCTTGATTGCGTCGAGTTTTTCCTGTTCTTCGAGATCGTATGCCATGCTAACCCTTGAGTTTCAATGCTTCGGCCAGCTCCGCCAGCGGCACCTGCCGCTGCGGCGCCTCGCCCTGCGCGCCGGCGCGCAGGAACTTGATGCTGGCGGCCCGGGCCGCCACTTCATCGGCGCCAAGAATAACCGCAACCTGCGCTCCGCTGGCATCGGCGCGCTTGAATTGGGACTTGAAGCTGGCCGGACCGGCGTGGACCACCACGGCAAATCCTGCGTCGCGCAGGTCTTCGCCCACACGCGCGGCCAGCCGCTGGGCGTCCTCGCCCTGGTGCACGACATACACGTCGCACTCGGCGGGCGCCTCCAGCGCCACGCTCTGCTCCCAGAGGTCGAGCAGGCGCTCCATGCCGATGGCGAAACCCACCGCGGGAGCCGGCTTGCCGCCCAGCAGCTCGATGAGCCCGTCGTAGCGGCCGCCGCCGCAGACGGTGCCCTGCGCGCCCAGGCGGTCGGTCACCCACTCGAAAACCGTGAGGTTGTAGTAGTCGAGCCCGCGCACCAGGCGCGGGTTGAGGCGGTATTCGATGCCGGCATCGGCCAGCCGCTGGCATACGCCGTCGAAGTGCGCCCGCGACTCCTCGCCCAGGAAGTCGAACAGGCGCGGCGCGCTGTCGGCCATTTCCTGCATGGCGGGGTTCTTGGTGTCCAGCACGCGCAGCGGGTTGGTGTACATGCGGCGCTGGCCGTCTTCGTCGAGGATGCCGCGGTGCTTTTCCAGGTGCTCGATCAGCGCGGCGCGGTGCGCGGCGCGCTCGGCCGGCTGGCCCAGCGAATTCAGCTCGAGGCGCACGTCGGTCAGGTCCAGCAGCTTCCACAGGCGGGCCAGCATGACGATCAGCTCGGCATCCACGTCCGGGCCGGCGAAGCCCAGCGCCTCGACGTCGATCTGATGGAACTGGCGGTAGCGGCCGCGCTGCGGGCGCTCGTGGCGGAACACGGGGCCGATGGAATAGACGCGCTGCGGGCGGTCGTAGAGCAGGTTGTGCTCGATGGCGGCGCGCACGATGCCCGCGGTCATTTCGGGGCGCATGGTGAGCGAATCGCCGTTGAGCGCGTCGGTGAAGGTGTACATCTCTTTTTCGACGATGTCGGTCACTTCGCCGATGCCGCGCGCGAACAGGCGCGTATGCTCGAGCACGGGCGTGCGCACGTTGCGGTAGCCATAGCTGCGCAGCCACCCGCGGACGATATCCTCGAATTGCTCCCAGCGGGCGCTCGCCCCCGGCAGCAGGTCGTTCATGCCGCGTATGGCGGCGACTTTCTGGAAAGCTTGACTCATCTTTTTCGTGCTTTATCGTGCCGCCCGCCGCGCCGGGGCGCGCAGGCGGCCACACCCTTGCTTTTCAATGAGAGGCGGACGCGCCGTAGCGGCGCGCGACGTAATCTTCGACGATGGCCTGGAATTCCTCGGCGATGCGGTCGCCCTTCAGGGTGACAGTGCGCTCGCCGTCCACGAACACCGGCGCGGCGGGCACTTCGCCCGTGCCCGGCAGGCTGATGCCGATGTCCGCGTGGCGGCTTTCGCCCGGCCCGTTGACCACACAGCCCATGACCGCCACGTTCATGGTTTCGACGCCGGGATACCGGGCGCGCCACACCGGCATCTGCCGGCGCAGGTAGGACTGGATGCTGTCGGCCAGCTCCTGGAAGAACGTGCTGCTGGTGCGGCCGCAGCCCGGGCAGGCCACCACCATGGGCGTGAAGGCGCGCAGGCCCATGGTCTGGAGGATTTCCTGCGCCACCACGGCCTCGCGGCTGCGGTCGCCGCCGGGCTCGGGGGTGAGCGAGATGCGGATCGTGTCGCCGATGCCCTGCTGCAGCAGCACGGCCAGCGCGGCGGTGGAGGCCACGATGCCCTTGCTGCCCATGCCGGCCTCGGTCAGGCCCAGGTGCAGCGGATAGTCGCAGCGGGCGGAGAGGTCGCGGTAGACGGCGATGAGGTCCTGCACGTGGCTCACCTTGCACGACAGCACGATGGCGTCGCGGCGCAGGCCGAGCGCTTCGGCGCGCCGGGCGTTGCTGATGGCCGAAACCACCAGCGCGTCGCGCATGACGGCCTGGGCTTCCCAGGGCTGGGCGCGGCGGCTGTTCTCATCCATTTTGCGCGCCATGAGCTCGTGATCGAGGCTGCCCCAGTTGACGCCGATGCGCACCGGCTTGTCGTAGCGGCAGGCGACCTCGATCATCTGCGCGAAGTTGTCGTCGCGGCGCTTGCCCCCGCCCATGTTGCCGGGGTTGATGCGGTATTTGGACAGGGCCTGCGCGCACTCGGGGAACTGCGTGAGCAGCTTGTGGCCGTTGTAGTGGAAGTCGCCCACCAGCGGCACGTCGATCCCCATGCGATCGAGCTGCTCGCGGATCGCGGCCACTTCGCGGGCGGCCTCCGGCGTGTTCACGGTGATGCGCACCAGTTCGGAACCGGCCTGCGCCAGCTCTTTCACCTGGATGGCGGTGGCGATGGCGTCGGCGGTGTCGGTGTTGGTCATGGACTGGACCACCACCGGCGCGTCGCCGCCCAGGGTGACGACACGATTGCCCCACTTCACGGCCACCTGGCGGGTGGGACGCCGCGGCGCCGGCCCCACGGGGGGCGGCGGCGCATCCTGGCAAGGCAGAGAAGAATCTTGCATCGGGGTAACCCGGTTTACTTGGACAGCTTGGGAAGCCAATCGAAGGCCAGCCAGTGCTGCGGCAGCCAGCCCTGCCAGAACGCGTAGGCCAGGCCGGCGGCCAGCACCAGCACGATGGCCAGCAGCCAGCCCCAGGACGTGGAGGAAGCACGTTCGTCTTCCATGGGCGCGGCGCCGATGCTGTGCGCGGAATCGAGCGAGCCGGGGCTGCGGCGCAGCGGGCCGGTGACGCGGACTTTGGGGTCCAGCGACTCGACGATGGCCTCGGCGTCGGCGCCCAGCAGGCGCGCGTAATTGCGGATCAGGCCGCGCAGGGACACGCCGGTGGGCAGGTCGGACCAGCGCTCTTCCTCGAGCGCGTCGATCTGCTTGGTGGAGAATTTGATGCGGCTGGAAACCTCGTCCAGCGACCACCCCCTGGCCTTGCGCAATTCGCGCAACGCGCCGCCCACATTGCCCGGGCCGCCGACGGGCGATTCGGAAACCGCGGAAGCGTACTCCTGCGTCATGCATGCACCTGTTTGATCGGAATGGCCCGGGCTCGCGCGGCATTGCGCTCGGTAATGCGGGTGCGGTCGCGCACCTCGCCGGCGAGCTGGCCACAGGCCGCGTCGATGTCGTCGCCACGGGTCTTGCGCACCGTGGTGACGATGCCCGCGTCCATCAGGCGCTGCGCGAACACTTTCACGCGCGCGGACGGCGAACGCTTCAGGCCCGAAGCGGGGAAGGGATTGAAGGGAATCAGGTTCAGCTTGCAGCGCACCTGGCGCGCCACCTGAATCAGTTCCCGGGCGTGCTGGTCGGTATCGTTGATGCCGTCCAGCATGCAGTATTCGAAAGTGATGAAGTCGCGCGGCGCATGCTCCAGGTAGCGGTTGCAGGCATCCAGCAGCGAATTCAGCGGGTGTTTACGGTTCAGCGGCACGAGCTCGTCGCGCAGCGCGTCGTTGGGCGCGTGCAGCGACACCGCCAGCGCCACGGGACAGTCCTGGGACAGGCGGTCCATCATGGGAACCACGCCGGAAGTCGACACGGTGACCCGGCGGCGCGACAGCCCGTAGGCGTTGTCGTCCAGCATGAGGCGCAGCGCCGGTACGACCTGGTCGTAGTTGAGCAGGGGCTCGCCCATGCCCATCATCACGACGTTGCTGATGACGCGCGTGTCTTCGCCCGCCTTGGCCGAAGGCAGGCGCGCGGCGCCGATGTCTGCCTCCAGCACGCGCTTGGCCCACCAGAGCTGGCCGATGATCTCGCTCGTCTTGAGGTTGCGGTTGAAACCCTGGTGGCCGGTGGAGCAGAACCGGCAGTTCACCACGCAGCCCGCCTGGCTGGAAACGCACAGGGTGCCGCGATCGTCTTCGGGAATGAAGACGGTTTCGATGGCATTGCCCTGCCCCACGTCGAACAGCCACTTGCGGGTGCCGTCGGAGGAGCGCTGCTCGATGTTGACCGGCAGCGCCTCGATGCGGCAACGCTCCGCGAGCTGGCCGCGGAAGTCGCGGGCCAGGTCGGTCATGGCGTCGAACGAATCGGCGCCGCGCTGGTGCACCCAGCGCTGCAGCTGCCGGGCGCGGAACGGCTTGCCGCCCCACTGCCCGACCAGCTCGGCCAGCGCGGGGCCGTCCAGGCCCAGCAGGTTGATTCGATCGGCGGATTCCATGACCAGACTATAGAAGAAACGTTGACGCCTGCCCGGAAATCAACGGGTGTGGATGTTGATTTCGGGGAAGAAGAAGGCAACCTCGACGGCGGCCGTTTCCGGGGCGTCGGAACCGTGCACGGCGTTGGCGTCGATGCTGTCGGCGAAGTCGGCGCGGATGGTGCCCGGGGCGGCCTTCTTGGGGTCGGTGGCGCCCATCAGGTCGCGGTTCTTCTGGATGGCGTCTTCGCCTTCGAGCACTTGCACGAAGACGGGGCCCGAGACCATGAAGTCGACCAGGTCCTTGAAGAAGGGACGCTCCTTGTGCACGGCATAGAAGCGCTCGGCGTCGGTGCGCGAGAGCTGCAGCATGCGGGCGGCGATGACCTTCAGGCCGGCCTGCTCGAAGCGGCTGACGATCTGGCCGATGACGTTCTTGGCGACGGCGTCGGGCTTGATGATCGAGAGAGTGCGTTGGATGGACATGAAAAGAACTCCGGATAGCGGTTTCTACTGATTAATTGCCTGGCGCGGCCTTGCGCTGGTCGGAGCCACCCTTCGAGCGCCGCTGCGCCATCGGCGCAGAACGGATGCGGGGCGCCTCGCGCCCGCATCCGCCGGGCCTCGGGCCAGGCAGGATTCGGCACTGCCCACCTGAAGGGTCCCGGCGCCTGCGGAAAAGGAACATGCTGCCGGAGGGCGTGTGCATCGCCGCTCCCCGGGGCTGCCGGCATGTGATCCCGGCCTGCCTTCCCGCGGTGAATCCTCAATGAATTCAGGGACTTCTAAAAGGTTTACAGTAACCCGGCATTCTAGCACGGCAGGAAGACCTCATTACATCTTAAAATGAGCGGTTTGCTTGCCCGGCGCTGTCCGCCGGGCGCCCTGTCTGCACCCGGAAATCCAGTAATGACCCAAGCCGCTACGCCGAGCGCCGCCCAAGGCGCGAACGAAACCCCGGAACTGCCCAAGAGCTTTGAACCCGCCGACCTCGAATCCCGCTGGTACGCCGAGTGGGAAAAGCGCGGCTATTTCGCGGCGGGCCAGCACGTAAAAACAGGGACCGACCCTCAACCCTACGTAATCCAGTTCCCGCCGCCCAACGTGACCGGCACGCTGCACATGGGGCATGCGTTCAACCAGACCATCATGGACGGACTGGTGCGCTACCACCGCATGCTGGGCGACGACACGGTATTCATCCCCGGCACCGACCACGCCGGCATCGCCACGCAGATCGTGGTGGAAAGACAGCTCGACGCGCAAAAGGTTTCGCGCCACGACCTGGGCCGCGAGAAGTTCGTGGAAAAGGTCTGGGAATGGAAGGAAAAGTCGGGCAGCACCATTACCGGGCAGGTGCGCAGGCTGGGCGCCTCGGCCGACTGGCCGCGCGAATACTTCACCATGGACGAGCGCATGTCGCGCGGCGTGGTCGAAACCTTCGTGCGCCTCTACAAACAGGGACTGATCTATCGCGGCAAGCGTCTGGTGAACTGGGACCCCAAGCTGCTCACCGCCGTGTCCGACCTGGAAGTCGTGTCCGAGGAAACGGACGGCCACATGTGGCACATCGTGTATCCCTTCGCCGACGGCCCGCAAACCATCGTCGACAAGAACGGCCAGACCGTCACGCTGCGCGGCATGACCATCGCCACCACCCGCCCCGAGACCATGCTGGCCGACGGCGCGGTGTGCGTGCACCCCGACGACCCGCGCTACCGGCACCTGATCGGCAAGGAGGTCGAGCTGCCGCTGTGCGACCGCAACATCCCCATCATCGCCGACGATTTCGTCGATCCGGAATTCGGCACGGGCTGCGTGAAGATCACCGGTGCGCACGACTTCAACGACTACGCCTGCGCGCTGCGCCACGACCTGCCTCTCATCGTGATCTTCACGCTGGACGCGCACATCAACGAAAATGCGCCCAAGCAGTTCCAGGGCATGGAGCGCTACGAGGCCCGCAAGGCCGTGGTGGCGCAGCTGGAGGCCGAGGGCTACCTGGTGAAGGTCGAGCCGCACAAGATGATGCAGCCCAAGGGCGACCGCACCGGCGTGGTGCTGGAGCCCATGCTGACCGACCAGTGGTTCGTGGCCATGAGCAAGCCCGCCCCCGAGGGCACGCTCCACCCGGGCAAGAGCATCACCCAGGTCGCGCTCGACGTGGTGGCCGACGGCCGCGTCAAGTTCTTCCCCGAGAACTGGACCACCATCTACAACCAGTGGCTGAACAACATCCAGGACTGGTGCATCTCGCGCCAGCTCTGGTGGGGCCACCAGATCCCGGCCTGGTATTCGGAAGACGGCCAGGTGTTCGTCGCGCACGACGAGGCCGAGGCCGCCGCGCAGGCCCGCGCCGCCGGCGTGACGGGCGAGCTCAAGCGCGACCCCGACGTGCTCGACACCTGGTTCTCCTCGGGCCTGGTGCCCTTCACCACGCTGGGCTGGCCCGAGAACACGCCCGACCTGCAGCGCTACCTGCCGTCCAGCGTGCTGGTCACGGGCTTTGACATCATCTTCTTCTGGGTGGCCCGCATGGTCATGCTCACCACCCACCTCACCGGCCAGATCCCGTTCAAGCACGTGTACGTGCACGGCCTCATCCGCGACGCGGACGGCCAGAAGATGAGCAAGTCCAAAGGCAACACGCTGGACCCCGTGGACCTCATCGACGGCATCGACCTCGAAGGCCTGGTGGCCAAGCGCACCTACGGCCTCATGAACCCCAAGCAGGCCGGCGCCATCGAAAAGACCACGCGCCGCCAGTACCCCGACGGCATCCCCGCCTTCGGCACCGACGCGCTGCGCTTCACGATGGCGGCCTACGCCACGCTGGGCCGCAACATCAACTTCGACCTCAAGCGCTGCGAGGGCTACCGCAACTTCTGCAACAAGCTCTGGAACGCCACGCGGTTCGTGCTGATGAACACCGAGGGCCACGACCTCACCGGCCCCGACGCGGGCGAGCTGTCGTTCGTGGACCGCTGGATCGTCAGCCAGCTGCAGGCGCTGGAAGCCGAGGTGGCGCGCGGCTTTGCCGACTACCGCTTCGACAACATCGCCAACGCGCTGTACCGCTACGTGTGGGACGAGTACTGCGACTGGTACCTGGAACTGGCCAAGGTGCAGATCCAGACCGGCACGCCGGCCCAGCAGCTGGGAACCCGCCGCACGCTGATCCGCGTGCTGGAGGCGGTGCTGCGCCTGGCCCACCCCATCATCCCGTTCATCACCGAAGAGCTGTGGCAGAAGGTGTCGGTGGCGGCCGGCAAGCGCCAGCCCGGCGTGGCCGACAGCGTGAGCGTGCAGCCCTATCCGCAGCCCAATCCGCAGGCCGTGGACGCCGCCGCGGAAGCCGAGGTGGACGAACTCAAGGCCCAGGTGGAAGCGGTGCGCGCGCTGCGCGGCGAGATGAACCTCTCGCCGGCCCAGAAGGTGCCGCTCTGCGCCCAGGGCGACGCGCCGGTGCTCAAGCGCAATGCGCCCTACCTGGCCGCGCTGGCCAAGCTCTCCGAAGTGGAAGTGCTGGGCAGCCTGCCCGATGCCGGCGCGCCGGTGCAGGTCGTGGGCGGCAGCCGCCTCATGCTGCGCGTGGAAATCGACGTGGCGGCCGAGCGCGCCCGCCTGGACAAGGAAATCGCCCGCCTGGAAGGCGAAATGGCCAAGGCCAACGGCAAGCTGTCGAATGCCAGCTTCGTCGAGCGCGCGCCGGCGGCCGTGGTCGCGCAGGAAAAGGCGCGCGTGGCGCAGTTCGGCGAAACCCTGCAGAAGGTGCGCGAACAGCGCATCAAGCTGGGCGACTGACCTCGGCTCGCTCCCCCCGGCCGCAAACCCCTCGATTTTCATCGAGGGGTTTTTTATTTAAGGATGATTCCAACATCAGCGTGTTGAGACCGCCCTTCACCGCCTGCTCGGGCGGGGTGATGGAGGCGCCCTTGAGATCGGTGTTGCCCTTGACCTCTATCTGGACGCCGCCGTCGCCCGCTTCGGTGCGGGATTGCCCGGTGACGCTGGCGCAGTCGCTGTCGATTTTCTGCTTGCCGGCATTGGCGCTGGCCGAGAAGCCGGCTCCCGCCGTGACGCTGCCGCCGACATTTCTGTCCTTGCTCTTGAAGGTGCTGGCGTCCTGCAGGCTCTCGATGCTGAGGTTGCCGCCTACGTCGGCCACGACCCGCTTGCCGCTGGCGATGGCGCCGCGCAGGTTGGTGCCGCCACCGGATTCCAGGGTCGGGCGGTTGCCGGCGCTGACGTGCGTGTTGGTCCAGGTGACGTCACCGCCTTCGCCCTTGCCCTTGCCACGGCTGGCGTTGGCGGTGATGCCCATGGACGCGCCGCCCCGGCCGACGGAAGTATGTCCACTCCTGCGCCACCGGCGCCCAGGCCATCGCCATAGCGGCCGATTTCCTTCATGCCACCATTGCCGACGCTGCAGCCGCCACCGAGGCTGACGCTACTGGCCTTGTACTCGGCGTGGTTCTTGATGTCGCTGGCGGGGGTCATTCCTCGGGTTGGCGGCTTTCAGCGACCAGAGGAACCGATGGGCGTCCTCGCCGTCAAGCCGGATGCGTTCAATCGGAAAGCATGGCGTTTCGTCCTGCGGCGGAAGATCCGGCGGCGGAGCCTGAGCCGGCCGCAGCCGCACATCCGGCGCCGTTTCCTGCTGCTCGCGCAGGACGCGCTCGCGCTCCTGCCGAAGCCACTCTCCCATCCGATCTCCCGTTGCAGCGTGGGGCTCGTTACACCCCGCCGTCCGTCATCCGGTACCAGGTCACGACCGCGTTCACGTACAGGCGCCGCAGGCCGTACAGCGGGAACGGCACCACCGGCGAGAGCGGCACCGGCAAGGCATTCGCGTCGCCCGTGGCCACGTACTCCGCCATGGCCCGGCCCATGCTGGTCTGCAGGCCCACGCCGCGCCCCTGGCAGCCGATGTCCACCAACAGGCCAGGTTCGGGCTCGTGCAGGTGCGGAAGATAGTCGCGGGTGACGGCGACCCGGCCGCACCAGCGGTATTCGAACGGCGTGCCCGCGACCTGCGGAAACAGTTTCAGCATCACGCGCTCCAGATGCGCCCAGTCCCCCTGCCCCTTGGGCTCGCGGAAAGGGCCGCGCCCGCCCATCAGCAGCCGGCCCTGGTGGTCCAGCCGGAAATACAGCAGCAGGTTGCGCGTGTCGGAAGTGACGTGCCCTTCGGGGAAGATACCGGCGCGCACCGCCTCCGGCAGCGGCGCGGTGGCCACCTGGAAGGTGTTGGCGTCGATGATCGATTCCTTCAATCCTGGCAGCAGGTCGCCGCCGTAGGCGTTGGTGCACATCACCACGCGATCGGCCGTGACGCTGGGCCCCAGGGCGGTGGCCGCGGTCCACTTGCCGCCCGCGCGCCTGAGGCTTTCCACGGGCGTGCCGGTATGAACGATGGCGCCCGCGCTCAGCGCGGCGCGCGCCAGTCCGCGCGCATAGCTCAGCGGCTGGATGGCGCCGGCGCGGCGATCCACCCAGCCGCCCAGGTAGCGGTCGGTGCCGATCAGCCGCGCCGTCTGCGCGCGGTCCAGCGGCTGGACGTCGGCGCCGAGCCTGGCCCACTGCGCGGCCCGGCCATGCGCGATCCGCAAGGCCCGGGCAGTATGGGCGCCCTGGATCCAGCCCGCGCGCACGCGAGGCACGTCCATGGCGTGCCGCTCGATCAGGTCGAACACCGTATCCGCCGTCGCGCCGGCAAAGCGGACCAGGCGTTCGCCGCGCTCCGCGCCGTACATGGAACGCAGCGCATCGGGATCGTATTTCAGGCCCGGAATGACCTGGCCGCCATTGCGGCCCGAGCCGCCGAAGCCGATCTCCCGCGCCTCCAGCAGCGCCACCCGGACGCCGCGCTCGGCCAGGTGCAGCGCCGTGCTCAGCCCGGCGTAGCCGCCGCCTACCACCAGCACGTCGGCCTGCGTGGATTCGGCCAGGCGCTCGGTCGGCGGCGGCGCCGCCGCCGTGGCGGCCCACAACGATGGGGATAGCGGAAATGGCGCTTGCGGCATGGTCCTTCCTTACATGGGATGCAACACCCGGCGCAGGAAATCCTGGGTCCGGGGATGCTGCGGATGATTCAGCACTTCGCGGGCGGCGCCCTGCTCCACCATGACACCGCCGTCGAAGAACATGACGCGGTCCGCCACCTCGCGGGCGAAGCTCATTTCATGGGTAACGACGACCATGGTCATGCCGGCCTCGGCCAGCTTGCGCATCACGTCCAGCACGTCGCCGACCAGTTCCGGATCCAGCGCCGAGGTCGGCTCGTCGAAGAGAATGGCCTTGGGCTGCATCGCCAGCGCCCGGGCGATGGCCACGCGCTGCTGCTGTCCGCCGGACAGTTGCGGCGGATGGGCATTTTCCTTGTCCGCCAGGCCCACGCTGGCCAGCAGTTCGCGGCCGCGCTCCACCGCCTGGGCGCGAGGCTCCTTCTTCACGAAGATCGGGCCCTCGATCACGTTCTCCAGCGCGGTGCGATGGGGAAACAGGTTGAAGCGCTGAAACACCATGGCGACCTGCGTGCGGATCGACACGATGGAAGCCGCGTCGCAATCGACGAGCTGGCCGTCCACCGTGATGCGGCCGCCGTCGTAGCGTTCCAGCCCGTTGATGCAGCGCAGGATGGTGGACTTGCCCGAGCCCGAGGGCCCGATCACGCACACCACCTCGCCCTTGCTGACTTCGGCGTCGATGCCCTTGAGCACTTCGAGCGAGCCGAAACTCTTGCGGACTCCCTGTAGTTCGATCATTTGGCGGCGCTCCTTTTCTCCAGATGGCGCACCAGCAGGATCAGCGGAATGCACATCACGAGATACATCAGGGCCACCAGCGTGAACACGGTGGCGTTCTTGAAGGTGGACACGGCGATCAGCTTGCCCTGCAGCGCGAGTTCGGCCACGGTGATGGTAGAAGCCTGCGACGAGTCCTTGAGCATCATGATCATGATATTGCCGTAGGGCGGCAGCACGATCTTCACGGCCTGCGGCAGCACCACGCGGCGCATGGTGAGGCTCCAGCTCATGCCCATGGCCATGGCGGCCTCGATCTGGCCCCGGTCTATGGCCTGGATGCCCGCGCGAAAATTCTCGGCCTGGTAGGCCGAATACGCCACGCCCAGGCCGATGATGGCCGCCTGCACCGCCGTCATGGCGATGCCCACGTCGGGCATGACGAAGTAGATGTAGAACAGCAGGACGATGATGGGAATGCCGCGCAGCACATTGATCAGGCCCGCGCTGAACTTCGCCAGCCAGGGCACGTTGGACACGCGCATGAGCGCCCACACCAGGCCCAGCACGGTCGAGAGCGCCAGCGAGCCCAGCGTCACCAGGATGGTGAGCTTGGCGCCCTGCAGCAGGATGGGCAGGAACTCCGCCGAGTCCTTGAAGAATTCCGTCATGGTTCAACCTGTGTTTGCAGAATGGGCGGCCGGCTCCCCGCCCGGCCGCGGGCCGCGCGACCGGGCGCCGGGCCCGGGCGCGCCTTCGGCGCTCATTGCGGGCCCAGCCCCCATTTCTTGAGGATGGCGTCGATGGTGCCGTCCGCCTTGAGCTTGGCCAGGGCCTTGTTCACGCGCTCCAGCAGCGCCGTGTCGTCCTTGCGGGCGGCGATGCCGAGGCTGCCCATCACCGTGGGCTGGTACGCCTGGGCCATCTTCAGGTTCGGATAGTTGCCCTGCGAGATGATGTAGGCCGCGATCGGGTAGTCCATGAAGCCGCCCTGGATGCGGCCCGCGTTGGCGTCGCGCATCATGTCGGGCGGGTTGTCGTAGAGCTTGACCTCCTTGAACACGCCGCTTTTCTGGATGGGCTCGACGAACGCCGTACCCACCTGTACGCCCACCGTCATGCCTTTCATGTCGGCGAAGGATTTGTATTCCTTGTTGTCGCCCTTGGGCACCATGAAGCCTTCGCCGTAGCGATAGACCGGGTCGGAGAAACTCACGACCTGCTGGCGGGCCGGCGTGATGAACATGGCGGCCGAAATGAGGTCGATGCGCTTGGAGGTCAGCGAACCGATGAGCGCAGAAAACGCCATGGGCTCTATCTGCACGCCGAAGCCGGCTTCCTTGCCCACCGCCTTGATGATGTCGACCATCACGCCTTCTATGCTGTTGGTCTTGGTGTCGAGAAAGGTAAAGGGACTGCCGGTGGGCGTGGATCCCACTTTCAATACCGTCTGGGCCTGCGCGCCCGCGCCCAGGGTCAGTGCTGCCAATGCCGAGACAACCAGAGTCTTGAATTTCATGACGTTTCCTCATCGTGGCTAGGGCGTGTCGACACACCCCGGTGTTCCGTCCGGCCCGGACGGCCCTCCGCAGACGGGGCGCTCGCCTCTGCCGCCCCGCCGGTCCAGGCGTTCAGCGCGCCTGCTTTTCGTCGTCCCCCGCGCAAGAGTTGATGTTGGAAATGGCCCAGATGACCTCGGTGGTTTCCGAGCCAGGATTGCGCCAGCGCCGCGGCGAGCTGCTCGCATAGCAGAAGCTGTCGCCTTCGCCCAGCAGCAGTACGCGGTCGCCGATCCAGAGTTCGAGCGCGCCCTTGAGCACCACGCCGATCTGCTCGCCCTGCCCCGTCACGAAAAGCTCGCTGCCGGTCGAACCGCCGGGCTGGATGACGGCCCGGCACAGATCCATGCTGCGGCAGGCCGGCGGCGTGTACATCTCTTTGAAGATGCCCTTCTCGCCCAGGTCGATGGAGCGATGCGCGCCCGCCCGCACGACCCTGCCGTCCGCCTCGTCCTCGGCATGCTCGGCGTTGCGCAGCAGCGCATTCACCGATACACCGAACTCACGCGCCAGCGCATGCAGCACCTTGACCGAGGCCGAACTCAGGCCGCGCTCGATCTGGCTCAGCAGCCCGACGGACAGCCCGCAGGCCGTGGCCACCTCGACCAGCGGCCGTCCCTGCTGCTTGCGCAGCTGCCGCAACTGCTGCCCCAACCAGAGATCCACCGCCGAGCCCGGCTGGGCATGCAACGCCGCCGCGCGGGAAGAAGCCGGAAGGGATCGGGCAGGTTTCATCGTGAAATTTTCACGTTCATAGAATTTTCAATGCTAAGAACCGGGTTCGGCTGCCACAAGCTAGGACCATCCCTAGGAAGGCCGGGCCGCGAATGCGAGCACGCGCACGCGTTCGCGCCGGGCGGGCGCGTGCCGGCCAGCGCGAATGCGCAGCGAAAAAAAGGGGATCAGTCCGGCTTGGGCGTGCGGCGGCGGCCGCGGCGGCGCGCGGCATCGTCGTCGGGCAGCGGCGCGCCTGCGAGTTCGGCCAGGAAGCGTTCGTCCTGCTTGCCCAGCTGGCCTTGCGCGCGCGCGGCCTCGATGAGATCGGGCCGGCGGGCGGCCGTGAGGGCCAGCGAGCGCTCGCGCCGCCAGCGCGCGATGTTGGCGTGGTGGCCGCTCAGCAGGGGCGCGGGCACCGGCTCGCCTTCGTAGACTTCGGGGCGGGTGTAATGCGGGCTGTCCAGCAGCCCGGACAATGCGGGGTTGAAGGAATCCTGCAGGGCGGATTCGTCGTCGTTGAGCACGCCGGGCAGCAGGCGCACGGCCGCGTCGATGACGGCCAGCGCCGCGATCTCGCCGCCCGAGAGAACGAAATCGCCAAGCGAGATTTCGAGCGTGACGCAGCGGTCGATGAAGCGCTGGTCCACGCCTTCGTAGCGGCCGCAGATGAGGATGAGGCCCGTGCTCGCGGCCAGCGATTGCGCGGCCGCCTGGTCGTAGCGGCGCCCGACCGGCGCCAGCAGCGCCACCGGCGCCGGATCGAGGCCCTGCGCGCCGCGAGCCGCCTGGGCCGCCCGGACGGCGGCCTCGAGCGGAGCGGCCATCATCACCATGCCGGGTCCGCCGCCGTAAGGACGATCGTCCACGGTGCGGTGCACGTCATGCGTGAAATCGCGGGGGTTCCAGACATGCAGCGACCAGCGGCCCTGCGCATGCGCCCTACCCGTGACGCCCAGGTCGCGCACGACCCCGAACATTTCCGGGAACAGCGTGACGACGTCGATGCGCATCAGAGATCCATGGGCCAATCGCTGTCGATGCGGCGCGCGGCCAGATCCACGGCGTGGATATGGGCGCGCACGAACGGCACCAGCGTTTCGATGGATTTTCCCCTGGCATTGAGCATGGGCTCGGGGCCGTCGGGCCCCTGGCGCTGGCGCAGCACCTTGAGCACGGCATGGGCGCCGTTGTCGAACACTTCGTCGACCACGCCGACGAGCACGGGATCGCCCTCGGCATCGCTCCAGAGCGAGCAGCCGATCAGGTCGACCCAGTAGTATTCGTCTTCCTCGGGAGCCGGGAAGGCGCCGCGCGAAGCCTGCACGAGCAGGCCGCGCAAGGCTTCTGCCTGGTTGCGATCGGACACGCCCTCGAGCTGGGCGGCCACGGTGGCGCCCTGCGAGCGGGCCTGCAAGACCTTGTAGGACACCGGCGCAGAAACGACCGCGCCCCGCGCCAATTCAGGCACAGGGCGAGTCAGCCACCAGTGGGAGGCGGTGCGCAACACTTCGGCCTGGGCCGAATGCGGCTGCACCTTCACCCAGCCCCTGATACCGTAGGCCGCGGTGACGCGGCCCAGTTCAACCAAGTCCGCGGGCGCCGCGCCGGAAGTAGCGGCATCAGACATGTATTGCGCGTATCGGCAAGAATGAAGCGGAAATCGGGCAATGCCAGGCACGGGGCCGGGCAAGGCGCCCTCAGACCGCGCTTAGGTCGCGACCGGGCCGCAATCAGGCCGCGGCCGAAACCTTGGCCGAGTATTCCTTGACCAGACGCTCGACGGCGGGCGAGAGCTGAGCGCCGTTGCTGGTCCAGTGCTGCACGCGGTCCAGCGAGATGCGCAGGTTTTCAGCGCCTTCGTTGCCGACGGGGTTGTAGAAACCCACGCGCTCGATGAAACGGCCATCGCGACGGTTGCGCGAATCGGTGGCCACCAGGTTGTAGAACGGACGCTTCTTGGACCCACCGCGGGCCAGGCGAATCACCACCATAGGTAATCCCTTGAATTAGTTGTGAAAAACGGGAAATTCTAGCATCTAAACCAGACTGCTGGCAAATGGCGACGCCGAATGTCTGTCCGTGACGCGATTTGCACGCCGCAAACCCGCGCCGCGCCGGGGCGGCTGGCGCCCGGAGGGCGGGTTTTCCGTGCGCGGACCGGCTTCGGAACCTGCTTTGCCGCCAACGAAGCGGCTGCAAAAACCGCCACAGCCGGATATTCTACAAATTCAGGCCGTTGCGTGGGAGCGCGATGCCGCGACGCCCCCTGAAATGCGTGTTTCCTCCGTGCGCGGGCTCCGGGGGTTGTCCGTGGCGCCCCGCTTTCCCTTCCCTGACCGATGGGAGCAACACCATGAAGAAAAAGCAATCCGGTTTCACGCGACTGGCCCGGTTGTCGCTGCCCGCCCTGCTGGCGGGCGCGCTGGCCGCGCCGCTGCCCGCGGCGGCCCGCGTCGTGGGGGCGGCCCTGACCTCCGCCACGGGCAAGGTCACCGCGGTGGACCCCGCCACCCGCACGATCACACTGCAGGGCGAGCGAGGCAATACGATAGACGTCCAGGCCGGCCCCGACATCCGCAACTTCCGGCAGATTCAGGTCGGCGACACGCTCAGCCTCGATTACTACGAATCCGTGGCCGTGGACGTGCGGCCGGCGGGCTCGGGCGCGACGGGCATAAGCGCGCAGACCGGCGCGTCCCGCAGCGCCCCCGGCGACAAGCCCGGCGCAGCGGTAGGCCGGCAGACCACCATCACGGCGGAAATCTGGCATCTCAACAAGAGCGCCAACCTCGTCACCCTCAAGGGTCCGCAAGGCGGGATGCGCACCATCCAGGTCAAGGACCCCGCGCTGCAGGATAGGCTGCAGCAGCTCAAGGAAGGCGACCTGGTGGACTTCACCATCACGCAGGCCGTGGCGGCGGCCATCCACAAATGATCCAGGACGCGCGCGTCGCATGCAAAAGGCCGGATCGCTCCGGCCTTTTCCTGACCCGCGCGGCGCCGGCACGCGCGCTAGCGCCGCCGCAGATAATGCACGGCGCTCGAACCGCTTTCGAGCTGGGCCACCAGCTCGTTGCCCGTCTGGCGCGAGAACGCCTGGAAATCGCGGATGGCGTTGCGGTCGGTGGTGACGACGCGCAGCACCTGTCCGCTCCGCATCTGCGCAAGCGCCTTCTTGGCGCGCAGGATGGGCAGCGGGCAGGTCAGCCCGCTGGCGTCGACCTCCTGCTCGAAGGCAGGCGCCTCGGCGCCGCCCGGCGTGGCGCTGTGCTGCGTATCCATCAGAGGCGCTCGTCCACCCATTTCCGGACGCTGGCGATGGCCGCCGGCAAGGCGGCCACGTCGGTGCCGCCGCCCATGGCCATGTCCGCCCGGCCGCCGCCCTTGCCGCCCACCTGGCCGGCCACGAAGCCCACCAGTTCGCCGGCCTTGATGCGGTCGGTGAGGTCGGCCGTGACGCCGCCCACCACGCTGATCTTGCCGTCGGCGGAGCCGGTGGCCAGCAGAACGACCGCGGGCTTGAGCTTGTCCTTGAGGTTGTCGACCATGCCGCGCAGCGCCTTGGGGTCCACGTCGCCGATGCCGGCGGCCAGCACCTTCACGCCCTTGATCTCGACCGCCTTGGATGCGGCCAGATCATTGCCGGCGCTGGCGGCAAGCTTGCTGCGCAGCTGTTCCAGGTCTTTCTCGAGCGTCTTGACCTGATCCTGGATCTGACCGATGCGGGCCGGCAGGTCGGCCGGGGTGCTGCGCACCAGGCCAGCCACCTGCGTGAGCAGCGCGTTCTGGTTCTGCACCCAGGCCAGTGCGTTGTCGCCCGTGATGGCTTCGACTCGCCGCACGCCGGCGGCCACGCCGCCCTCGGAAACGATCTTGAAGAAGCCGATGTCGCCGGTGCGGTTCACGTGGGTGCCGCCGCAGAGCTCACGCGAAAAACCGATGTCGAGCACGCGTACCGTGTCGCCGTACTTTTCGCCGAAGAGCGCCATGGCGCCGCCCTTGACCGCGTCGTCGTAGGGCATGATCTGCGCGACCGTGGGCTGGTTGGCCAGGATCTCGGCGTTGACGATGGCTTCCACCCGCGCGATCTGCTCGGCCGTGAGCGGCGCGTCGTGAGCGAAGTCGAAGCGGGTCTTGTCGGGGTCCACCAGCGAACCGCGCTGCTGGACGTGCGCACCCAGCACCTGGCGCAACGCTTTGTGCATCAGGTGCGTGGCCGAGTGGTTGCGCACCGTGCGGGCGCGGCGCACGGCGTCCACCCGGGCGAGCAGCGAATCGCCCACCGCCAGCCTGCCCGCTTCGAGCACGCCATGATGGCCGAACACGCCGGCCTGGATTTTCAGGGTATCGGCCACGGCGAAACGCACGCCGCCGGCCTCGAGCAGGCCGGTGTCGCCCACCTGGCCGCCGGATTCCGCATAGAACGGCGTGGCGTCGAGCACGACCACGGCCTTCTGGCCGGCCTGCACTTCCTGCACCTGCGTGCCGTCGACGTACAGCGCCGTCACCTTGACGCCGTCGAGCTCGAGATGCTCGTAGCCCTCGAACCGCGTATCGGCGCCTTCGTAGCTCAGGCCCTCGGCCATCTTGAACTTGCCCGCGGCGCGAGCCTGTTCGCGCTGGCGTTCCATGGCGGCCTCGAAGCCCGGCATGTCCACGTCGACCTCGCGTTCGCGGCAGATGTCGGCGGTGAGGTCCACCGGGAATCCGTAGGTGTCGTACAGCGTGAAGAGCGTGGCGCCGTCGAGCTGGCCGCCCTTGGGCACGCCGGCCAGGGCGGCGTCGAGGATGCGCATGCCGTGCTCGAGCGTTTCGCCGAAGCGCTCTTCTTCCTGCCTCAGCACCTGCGCCACGCGCTCGGCGTTGGCGGCGAGCTCGGGATAGGCCTGGCCCATTTCGGCGACCAGGTCGGGCACCAGGCGGTGGAAGAACGGCTTGGTCTGGCCCAGCTTGTAGCCATGGCGCAGCGCGCGGCGCACGATGCGGCGCAGCACGTAGCCGCGGCCCTCGTTGCTGGGGATGACGCCATCCACGATGAGGAACGAGCAGGCGCGGATGTGGTCGGCGATGACCTTGAGCGAATTGTCTTCCAGGTTCTTCACGCCGGTTTCGCGGGCGGCGGCGGCGATCAGGTTGCGGAAGAGATCGATCTCGTAGTTGGAGTGCACACCCTGCAGCACGGCGGCGATGCGCTCCAGGCCCATGCCGGTATCGACACAGGGGCGCGGCAGGCGCGTCATGTTGCCCGCCGCGTCGCGCTCGAACTGCATGAACACGAGGTTCCAGATTTCGATGTAGCGGTCGCCGTCTTCTTCCGGCGACCCCGGAGGGCCGCCCCACACGTCCGGGCCGTGGTCGTAGAAGATTTCCGAGCAGGGACCGCAAGGGCCGGTGTCCGCCATCTGCCAGAAATTGTCCGAGGCATAGCGCGCGCCCTTGTTGTCGCCGATGCGGATGATGCGCTCGGTCGGCACGCCCACGTCCTTCGCCCAGATGTCGTAGGCCTCGTCGTCTTCCTGGTAGACGGTGACCCAGAGCTTTTCGGCCGGCAGCTTGTAGACCTGCGTCAGGAGCTCCCAGGCATAGGTGATCGCTTCGCGCTTGAAGTAATCGCCGAAGCTGAAATTGCCCAGCATCTCGAAGAACGTATGGTGACGGGCCGTGTAGCCCACGTTCTCGAGGTCGTTGTGCTTGCCGCCCGCGCGCACGCTGCGCTGCGCGGAGGTGGCGCGCGTGTACGACCGCGTTTCCTTGCCCGTGAACACGTCCTTGAACTGGACCATGCCCGAATTCGTGAAGAGCAGGGTCGGGTCGTTGCCCGGCACGAGCGACGACGAGGGCACGATGGTGTGTCCCTTGGACTTGAAGAATTGCAGGAACTGCTGGCGAATCTCGGAGGATTTCATCGTGGATGAAGCAGAATTTAGGCGAATTGCCGATTATAGAGGGTAGCCGGACCGCGGGGGGATCAGCGCACGCAGACGTAGCCGGTGGTCCAGCTTTCCGTTTCGGCCCAGTGGATCAAGCCGGCCGACACGACGACCGGGGTGTAGCCGGCCGGGCAGGAACACTGGCCGGTTCTGGGATTGGCGGTGGAGCGCCCTCCGGGCTGCCGGCAGCCCCACGGATAGCTGACGGCGTAGGCGCCGCCAAAGCCGCCGTCGGGCGGATTCCAGACGCCGCCGGCGCAGGAAAGCAGCGCTCCCGTTTCCGTTCGCGCCACGGCCCCGGGTTCGCCGCAACGCGAACCGGCCGCCGCCCGCCCCTGCACCACCAGGAAGCCGCCAGCGTACACGGAGCCCGCCACCGAGAGCCCCCCTTGCAGGTCGGGATCGCGGGCGTCCCGCATGCGGACGTAGCGCCCGGCCTGCGCGCGCGCCAGGCCCGCCCAGGCCGCCACGGTGCCGGGAGGATGGGCCGCCGCGCCCGGCGACGGCGGATTGGGAAACCGGAACAGCGCTCCCCGCAGCTCGGCGGGGCTCTCCGGCCACACGGCGCCGCCGTATCCGCCGGCGGCCTGCATCACGCCCGCCATCGCCACTACGTCCACTTCTTGCGTCCCCGGTTTGAGCTGAGGCCGGTCGCCATGCACCAGGGCATCGAGCCGGCAATGCTCGCCCGGGCAAGCGGCCGCGCGCACGACGCGCACGCGCGCGCCCCACCCCAAGGCGGAACGGTCCGGAAACCCTTGCGGCAACAGCCCCGCCGCCCGCAACTCCGCCAGCGTGGGGGCCTCGGCATCGGCGAATCCCGGGGCGCCCTGCCCCGGCTCCAGGGTTTCGAAATGCTGCTCCAGCATCTGCGCGGCCGCTTGCCGCACCTGCGCCAACCAGCGGCCGGCAGCCTGCGCAGCCGCGTCTTCGGCCTGGCGCGCCAGCCGCGCGGACGCCCAGATCGCCGCCAGCATGGCCAGCGCCAGCACCAGTGCCATCTCGGCCAGCGCGAACCCGCGCGCCCGCGCGGCAGACCCGGCGCGCGCCCTGCGATAGCCCGCCCGCTTCATCGCGCCGTGAACACGAACGTGTTGGTTTCGCCCGAGGCGCACTGCGCCTGGGCCAGGGCGGCGCGGTACGGCACGGGCGGAGCGGCCTGGGCATCCTTGACGATCTGCCGGCCGTTGCGGCCGTCGACGGCGATGGCGACGGACACGCGCTGCAGCACCGAGGCCAGCGCCGGGCAGGCCGCATGGCTTACGTTGGTGAACGTGAGGGTGAACGCGGAACCCTGGCCGCCGCCGCCGAGGTCGGCCGCGGCGACTTCGATCACCCCGCTGCGCCCCGTGCCGCTGCCGCCCAGCCCGTGCGCGATGCGTGCGGCCGGGCCGCTGCCTTGCACCGACAGCACGCTGGAATCGCGCAAGGCGTTGGCCAGCGCGCCGTTGTCCAGCCCCAGGTAGGGCGTGACGCCCGCTCCCTGCGCGTTGACCTTCATGGCGGCGATGAAGCGCTGGATCTCCTCGCCCACCTTGGGCACCTTGTTCTCGATAACGTAGCCGCCGATCGCGGGCACGCCGACGATGGCGATGAGAAGCACGATGGCGGTGACGATCGAGACTTCCATCAGGGAAAAGCCGCGCTGCCGCGCCATTGCGGCGCGCGGAGATACTGGACGAGGCATGGTGGACTCCTTTGAATGGTTGGCGGGAAAGAAGAACGGCGGACGCGCGGCCGGCGCTACTGGCTGGCGTAGAAGTTGGAGAGGGAGCGGCGCAACTCGTCGATGACGGCGTAGTGCCACAACGCCAGCGCAAGCACGGCGGCCAGGGCCGCCAGCAGCAGGGCCCAGCGCAGCGCCCGCGCCTGGCGGCCGACGCGGGCCAGCACGAATACCTCGACGCGCCTGCGGGCCTGCGCGAGCCCGGCCTCCAGGCCCAGCGCGTCCATCATGTCGGCCATGTACCACCAGGTTTCGCGGTCCAGCAGGCCGGTGTCGAAGATGCCGGCGCCCTGCTCGCCGGCGTCGATCCGGGCGCGCATGGCCCGCAGATGCCCTTCCAGCCACGCGCTGGCGCCTCGCTCCTGTGCGGCCAGCGCGCGCCCCAGCCGAGTGTCCGCCGCGCCATGCCGCCGCACCAGCACCGACAGCAGGGCCAGAAAGCGGATAGCCTGGAAGTCGCGATAGAGCCGCCACCAGAGCCAATCGTCCAGCCGCGGCCGCCAGGCGGGCGTGAAATGGGGCAGCGACCAGAGCGCCAGCGCCGCGCTGCCCGCCAGGCACACCAGCCAGAGCGCGAGCCACTGCCGCAGCCAGGCGGCCAGCCCGAACAGCGCCCGGGTCAACGCGCCGTACTCGCCGGGCGGCACGGCCCGGAACACCTGCTCCAGCCGGGGAACGGTGAAAAACGGCACGGCGCACAGCAGGCACACGGCCACGACGGCCGCCGCCGCGCCCGCCGCCACCGACGCGGCCAGCTCTGCCCGGGCGTTTGCCGCCAGCCGCGCGGCGCGTGCCAGGTCCCGCAGCGCCTGCGGCAGCTCGCCGCCCTCTTCCTGGACGCAGGCAATGAGCTGGCATTCGTTCTGCGGCAAGGTGCCGGCCCAGGCGGCGGACAGATCGCCGCCCTCTTCCACGTATGCCCGCGCCCAGTGCCCGGACAGGCGCCCGCGCACTGTAGCCGGTCCGTAGCGCCGGGCATCGTCGTCGAGAATGTCGCGCAGGGTCTTGCGGCCCTGGGTGCCTTCGATCAGGTCCGCCAGGTATTCGTAATAGTCGGCCCGCCGCGGGCGAAAGCGCCAGGCGTCCGCCCGCAGCCGGGCCCGGGCGGCCGGCGTCGCAAAAGCCGCCCGAAAAGTCGCCCGCTCAGCCATAGTCCGATTCCAGCACGGCGGCGGGCACGCGCAAGCGGTCGGGCAGATCGAAGCGGCGCGCCAGCGCGCGCGGATCCACCAGGCCCGCCCCTACCTTGAGCAAGGCGCAGTCCAGCGCGGCGACGGCGCCCGCGCCGAGGTCCTGCTTCGCTTCGCGCACCAGCCGCGCGAGGGCCGCGTTGTCGCGCCGCGCCACCAGTTCGAAAAAGCCGTCGAGACGCTCCGGCTCGATCATTTCGGCGGCGACGCTGCGCCCGCGCACGCCGTTGGCGCCCGGCATCTGCGGGCGCCGGCACGCGGGGCAGCCTTCCGGATTCCGGATTCGCAATGCCGGCACGTCCTGGCCGCAGGCATCCGCGACACGGGCAAGCCACAGCCGCCAGGCCTGCGTCGCCTCGGGCGCGCGACGCCGCTCCGCAGCGCCCCACAGACTGGAGGCGGGCCGGGAGCAGGAGGCGCACAGCGTGGGCAGCAGGGTCTGGTAGACCAGCAGCTTGAGCACGCCGGGCGTGGCCAGGAATTCGCGCGGCACGCCGATGGCGTCGGAAGCCAGCCTTTCGGGTATCAGGAAAGCCGCGCCGGCGTGCGTCGTGGTGTAGAGCCCGACGCCGGAGCCTGCCAGGTCGGCAAAGGCGCGGCCGGTTTCGCGGTCGCGGATTTCGCCCAGCAGCAGATCGTTCATGGCCGACCGCTTGATGGTCTTCAGCTTGGCCTCGAAGGCCGGCCACGCCGGCTCGGCCAGGCCGCCCGAGACCGTGTTCTGCAAGGCGTTGCCGATGAGGTACTCGACGGGATCTTCGAGCGTGATCACCTTGCGGCTGGCGGCGATGCCCCGCATCAGCGTCGCGATGGTGGTGGACTTGCCCGACCCCACCACGCCCGCGAGCACGATGGCGCCGCTTTCGCGCTCGCGGGCGCGCAACAGCGCGGCAACCTGTTCCGGCAGATAGCCCAGATCCGCCAGGCCCGGATGCGCGTTCGCGTCCAGGCGCAGGATGCGCAGGCACACCGAGGGGCCGGCATCGGTGGCCAGCGAGGCCCACCTCAGCACCAGCGGGGCACCGTCGAGCTCGAGCGCGATGCGGCCCTGCTGTTCGATCGCCGGGTCGAAGACCGCGCCGTTGCCGCCGCGCACGTCCATCCAGGCCACGGCCAGCACTTCCAGCAGCGTGGCGTGCGACAGCCCTTCGAAGCGGTCGGACTTCAGGTACTCGCCGTTGATGGTGTAACGGATTTCGCATTGTTCGCGGCGCGGGCTGACGTTGATGTGCACGTCGCTCGCGCCCTGCTGCACACCTGCCCGCACGATATCGAGAAACAGCGCCGACAGGGCGGAAGCCCGCTCGGCCTGGCGCAGCCGGCTCTGCCGTCCCAGGCCCGGCGCGCCGAGCTGGCCGCGCGCCACCATGAGGAGCAGCGTGGCGGGCAGTATGTACCGGGGAGGATCGGCAAGGCGGTATCCCTGGGCGCGCGCCATGCGTTCGATTTCGTCGGCCTGGTCGCCCACAGCGTATTCGCTCACGGCGAAAACCGCCACTTCGCCGCTCTCCAGGAGCACGGGGCAGAGCCGCCCGGCCAGCGCGGCCAAGTCGAACTCGCGCGCCAGCGCCCGCAGGAAAGGCGGATTCATGCGCGCGATGTCTTCGGTGGACTCGAGGCGCGGCACGGATGCCGCCCGCGCCATGCCGGAGACGGGAGAGATGACGGTCATGGGCGGCCCTCCGCCAGATCCAGGCACACCTGGCGCGATCGCCCTGCGTGCAGCAGGCTCACGCATCCCGCCGTCATGCCCAGCAGCCGATACCCGGCCGCCGCGCCCGCGACGGGATCCGCGCGGCCGGCCTGGAAGCGCAGCGGGGCTCCGTTGATGAGCACTTCCGCCCGCAGGCGGGGCGCAATGCCGTAAATGGCGGCGAGCCGGATCCGGTCTTCGGCCGCCGCCGGCGCCGCTTCCGGCAAGCCCTGGCGGGGGCACGCCCCGGACGCCTGGCAACCGGCCAGCGCGGCGGCGGCATCGGCGCGCAGCAGCATGCGGACCGTCTCGGCTTCGGGCCAGGCGGCGGGCTCGCCGTTGGCGGCGCCGGCCTGCGCGGCCAGGACGGCCGCGAGAATGGCCTGCCGCCCATAGCGGGCCGGCCGCTGCCGCAGGGACGGCCAGGCGCCGCCCGCGTATTCAGTCGTGTTCATAAAGGACTCCCTGGAGTTCCGCCGCGAGCATGCTGCTCGCCAGCCCCGCGCGGGCTTGCGGCTGGATATTCAGGACGAGGCGCGACCAGCGCGCCGATGAAAATGCGCCCGACAGGAGCACGAGCGAGCGCAACGGCCCGTGCAGGCTCACGGTGCGGGCACGCAGCTCCGGCGCGCCCGCCGGCCGCGCGATGCCTTCCGCGAACGCCGCGCGGGCGGGCTGCCCCAGGGACACGGACGAAAACGCGGGCGCCAGCGTCTGCAGCACGCTGGCCACCCGGATGTCGACCTCATGCCCGGAAGGCAAGGCGATAGCGGACAAGGGGCGTTCCCCCGCCGCCAGGCGCCAACTGAGAACGGCTTCTTCGAGCGGGTTGAATGACAGGTTCCAGCCGGAAGGCCGGCGGGCGGCCAGCCCCTGGTTGGTGGCAAACGGATATGCGCGGGCATAGAACGCCGAGCAGCGCCACTGCGCATCCATGGCGTCGCAATGCGCGCGCCGCAGCGCCCAGCCTTCGAGCGACAGCGGAACGCCCGCCAGCCCGGCGATCAGCCGGCCGGGCTCGCTGCCGTCGTGCGCACGAAGCCGCCGCATTGCCTGGGACAGCGCGTCGTCCCAGGCCTGGCGCGCATCGCCCGCCGACGCATCGGCGGCCGGCGTGCCGGCATCCTCGGGCGCCGGGCGGTTCCATGAATGCCACAGCCAGGGCCCCAGCGCCGAGGCCGCCAGGCAGAGCAGGAAGACGCGCACCGTCCACGGCAGCTCGCTCCACCGCGACGGCACGGGAATGAGGCGGCAGGCCGCGTCGCCGCCGGCACACAGGCGGGTCCAGACTTCCGCCGGATCGAGGGCGGCGAGATCGGGACGCTGCGACAGCAATTGCGCGCGGGCGGATTCGGCCGCCGCCTGGCTCGCATAGAGCCGGTCGCCTGCCGACAGCACGGTGCCGTCGCGCGCGGCCGCCAGCCAATAGCGGCCATCGGGCAGGCGCAGGATGCAATGGCCGCCCCGCGGATGGCATTGCGCGAACACGAGGGCGGCCGCCTGCGCGGCCTGCCGCTGGCGCGCGCGCGCCCGCGCCCGTCCGAAGCCGGCCACCGCGGCGGGCGCGCCGCCCAGGGCGTAATGCGTGGCCCGCAGCTGGCGCGCGCGCGCCTTTGCCAGCGCCGGCGCGTTGGAGCCGATGAGCGCCATCCAGTGCAGGCCGAAGGCCAGCGGACGGCCGGGGCCGGCGCCGATGGCGCAATCGAGTATGGAAAGGTCGGGCAATCGCTGCATGGCTGGCCTCAGAAGCCTTCCTCGACCTGCGCGGTGACGAGGATGAGCGTGGTGAGCCGGTCGGCCGAGACGCGGTCGCGCCCACCCGCGACGAGCGGCAGGCCGGGTGCGAGCCGCTGCCTTTCGTGTTCGTCCTGGCGTTGGTCGAAGCCCGAGATGATGACCGGCTGCCCGGAACGCAGTTCGATCTGCTGGACCGCGCCGCTGCCGTCGATGGCGATCTGCTGCACCTGCACCTGGCTGCCGCGCTCGCCGAAGGTAATGGTCTTGAGCGGCTGGGCAACGGCGTTGTCGTAGGCCAGGGACAGCAGGATCTGCCCATCTTCCTGGATGTCGGGGAGCAGCGTGATGAAAGAGCCCACGGTTTCTTCTTTCTGGCTGATGGAGACCGCCGGCAGCGCCGCCTGCGCACCCCCCGCGGCACTGGCCGCCACCGCCGTGCTCTGGACCTGGTCGATGTACGAAAACGTATTGCGCATGGCATGCGTGACGGGCCTGCGGTTAAGGGTGAGCATGGGCACTTTGCGATGGCGGACGATGGCGCCCATGGTGCTGAGCGCGGACACCACGGCTCGCGAATCGGCGAACGGACCGCGGGCTGCCGCGCCCGACAGCGCCGCGGCGCCTTGCGCGGGTGGCGCATGCACGGCCGCCTGCGCGGCCACGCCGGCGGCCGCGTACAGGGCGCTCCAGTCGATGCCGCCCGACGCCGAATCCCGCGTCAGCACGGTGATTTCCTCGAACACCAGGCGCACGCGCCGCGTGAGCGCCTTGTTCTCGCGCGCGAGGAAATGCGCGATGCGTTCGAGCGCCTGCGGCGTATCGGTGACGACGAGCGAAGTCGCGCCCTCAACGTGTTCGCCCACGATGCCCGCGCGGGTGAGAAAGGGCAGGATCTGCGCCCGCACGATGGCGACGGCATCGCGCTCCCCGCCTGCGAGCGTTGTACTGGATGCATGATCGAAGCCCTCGCCTTCGACGCTGCCCGAGCGCCCGAGGCGCGCGTCCAGCTTGCTGGAGAGGGACAAGGCGCGCAGGTCGAACACCCGCGTTTCGGTGCGGAAGAATTCCAGCGCATTGCGCTCATAGCGCCAGTGCACGCCGAAATGCGCCGCCACGGCGTCCAGCAGGTCGGCCAGCGGCAACGAGCCTGCCCGCAGCGCCATGCGCACCGAAGCCGGCACGGCGAGCCCGGCGTTCTCGGCCAGCCTGGGAAGGAAGAGCTCGAGCGGAAGCAGCGCCTCGGGGCTGACCCGCACCGGCATGCCGGTCGCCGCGCCCAGGCGCTGCGCGATGACCGGCAGATCGGCGGCGTCGGCAAGCATGAGCGTGGTGGGCACGTTCTCGCGCAGCGCCGCGGGCAGGCTGACCGCACGCGGCAGGGGCCGGGGCTTGCCCGCCACCCAGGGCAAGGGCACGTCTTGCGCGGCGCGGCGCGCGTCGCGGTCGGCCAGGGATGCGTCGAAAATCCGCTGGCGCTGCAGCAGATCGCCGGCGCTGCGATGCGCCGCGTCGCGCATGCGCCCGGCCTGTTGCGAAACGGCGCAGCCGCCCAGCAAGCCGCACAGCATGAGCATGGCCGCACGTCTCATGCCCGGCCTCCGGCGGCATGCGGATGCCGGCTGCAGGGCTGCGCCAGCGGCACGACGCGCAGCACGCGGTTGGAATAGAAGCAGGGCTGCACGGGCGTGTCGGCATTGAGCGTGGCGTCGAGCAGCTCGCGCACCGCGGATTTGAAATCGCCGCCGAACTCCGCTTCGCCGGCCAGAGGGATGTCGGCATCCACGGCCCAATGCTGGGGCTGGAAATGCCAGCCCGCGATCAGCGCCCAGCGCCCCAGGGCTTGGCGCAGGGTGCCGTCGGCGGCCTCGACCCGGAAGACGGGCGCGGCGGGCGGAATGGCGGCCGCGGGCGTGGGCACGGCCGCTTCGGCTGCCACGGCCTCGGGAGGCCCGGCGGACTCAGGAATCCCGGATATCTCGGGGAGGGAAGCCGGGGCCGCGCCGGCGCGGCGCGCCTCGGCCGCCAGGCGGCCGCCGCGGAACCTCAGGCGGCGCCACGGCCCGTCGACAACCACATAGGGCGTGCGCACCACATACGGCAGCGCGCGCTCGCCCGACTCGTCGGCGCCAAAGATGGCGGGCAGCGGCTGGCCCGGCGCGAACTGCAGCCATGCCTGTCTGCCGTCGTCGAAAACCTGCAGGGGCGCAACGGCCGGGTCGCCCGACAGGCGCCAGTCGAAATGAAAGACCGCCGACGCGGAACTGGCGCGCCAGGACGCCGCCGGCCCCGCAGGGGGCAGCGCGCAGGAAACCAGCCCTCCCGCGCCGGCCAGGAAGAATACAAGTCGGACCATGCCTCGTCGCCAAACAGGAGCGCGCCAGGAGCGGAGCGCATGGACGGCATGGTGGCCGAGGCGCGGAGCCCTAGCCAGACGAACATGTACGAACGGACGAATTCATCCCGCACGGAACAGCCGGGGCCGATGAGAATGCCCCAAGCTGCGGGGCTTGCCGCCCTGCCGGGTTTTGCCTGGGACGGCCCCGGAAGAAAAAACCCGGCAAGAAGCCGGGTCGGGAAAGCAGGCATGGACGGCGGATCAACGCTGGGCGGCGATGCTGCGCGCCTGGGCGGCGGCGTTGTTCAGCGCGGCCATCGGGGGCGTCTTGCCCTCGAAGGCATCGTTGAGCTCGCGGTTCAGCACCGGCTCGATGCGGTCGTAGTTGGCCAGGCGGAAGCCGCGGCCGCTGGGCGCGGGATTGCTGCGCATGGAGGCCACGACGGACTGCGCGCCGGGCACGCGGTCATAGAAGGACACGTCCGACGCGCGGAAGGCCGCCTCGGTCAGCGGCAGGTAGCCGGTGCGCTGGTGCCATTCGGCCGCGATGACGGGCTTGGACAGCCAGGCCAGGAATTGCGCGGTGGCCTTTTCCTCGGCCTGGGGATGGCCTTCGAGCGCCCACAGCGCCGCCCCGCTCACGAAGGGCCGGCCCGGCGTCTTGGTGACCTGGTCGTAGTACGGCAGCGGCGCCACGCCGAACTGCAGCGACTTGGTGTTCAGGAACTGGCCGAAGGCGCCGGACGAGCTGGTGAGCACGGCGCATTCGCCCTTGGCGAAGAGCTTGTCGCTGGCGTTGTCGCCGGAATGCGCCATGAACAACAGCGACCGCTTCCAGCTCGCCATCAGCGAGACATGGCGCATATAAAGCGTGTCGAACTGCAGCGAAGCGGCCCCCGCCGCCGCGGCCTTCTTGCCGGCCGGCGCGGCCAGGCCGTTGTTGTTGGTCATGAAGAGCTGGTTGTTCACTGGCGCCAGGTTCTCCAGGTGCACGCTGACCTGGTCGCTGGACGCGTAGGGGCAGTCCATGTCGGCCACGTCGCGCAGCTTGAGCAGCTCGCCCTGCAGCTCGGTCCAGGTGCGCGCCGGCTTCTTGGGATCCAGGCCGGCCTTCTTGTAGGCGGCGGTGTTGTAGAACATCACCGGCACTTCGGCCATCCAGGGGAAGGCCAGGATGCGGCCCTTGCTGTCGCGGGTGAAGCTGCTGGTTTCCGGCACGAACCAGTTCAGGTCCTTGATGGGGTACTTGGCGAGCAGCGAGTAGAGCGGCAGGATGGCTTTGTGCTGCGCCACCACTTCCGGCGAATGGTTGTCGGAAAGCTGCACCAGGTTGGGAGCCTTCTTGGACTTGACGGCGGCCACCGTCGCGTCTTCGAGATCCTTGGGAGAGGAGAAGGCGCGCAGATTGACGCGCACCTGGTCCTGCTCCTTGTTGTACTGCTTGGCCAGCTTCTCGAACTCGGCCTTGTTGGCGTCCGGCAGCGTGTACCAGACCTGGATCTCGACCGGCGCCGCGTGCGCCGCTCCCGCCATTGCCATGGCGGCCCCAAAAACCCATGCCCGCCGGGTGGCGAACATTGCGCGGGCCAAGCCCGCCAATTGCAATTTCTTCATAGGTTCACAGACCAAGAAAAGGAAATTCCGGTTCGGGCGTCCGTCCGCTCAGCAGATCGGCCAATGCCCGGCCCGAGCCAACGCCCATCGTCCAGCCCAGCGTGCCGTGTCCCGTGTTGATATAGAGATTCGGAATCCGGCTGCGCCCGATGATGGGCACGTTAGAAGGTGTGGACGGACGCAGGCCCGACCAGTAGCTGACGCGCTCGAAATCGAGCGCGTCGGGAAAGAGTTCGCGCGCCAGGCGCGTGAGCGCCTCGCAGCGCCCTGTGTTGAGGCTGCGGGAATAGCCCGACAGTTCGGCCGTGCCCGCCATGCGCAGGCGGTCGCCCAGCCGCGAGAACACCACCTTGTGGCTGCTGTCGGTAAGGCTGACCGTGGGCGCGGCCTGCGGCCGCAGCACCGGGAAGGTGGCCGAATAGCCCTTGGCCGGGTACACGTTGCAGGCGACGCCCAGCGGGCGCAGCAGATACGGGCTGAAGCTGCCCATCGCGACCACGTAGGCATCGGCCTGGATCTGTCCGTAGCGTCCGTCGGGCCCGATGATTTCCGCGCCCTGGACGCTGCCGCCCGCCGTGACGAGCCGGGTGACGCGGGTGTTGTAGCGGAATTCGACTCCCGCGCGTTCGCAATGGCCCGCCAGCGCCACCGTGAAGAGATGGACATCGCCGCTTTCGTCTTCGGGCGTGTAGTCGCCGCCCACGATGGTCTGGCGATGCGGCGCCAGCGCGGGCTCGATGGCGATGACTTCGTCGGCGGACACCACGCGCCGCTCGACGCCGAAGTCGCGCATCAGGCCGGCCGCGCGCTGGGAATTCTCGAATTCGCGGGAATCGCGGTAGAAATTGAGGATGCCGCGCTCGAGGTGGTCGTACTGGATGCCCAGCTCGGCGCGCATGCCGCGCAGCGTGGCGCGGCTGTACTCGGCCATGCGCACCATGGCGCGGATGTTGGGCGCCAGGCGCCCGGGCAGGCATTCGCGCAGGAAGGCCAGCCCCCATTGCCATTGCCGCCAGTCGAGCTGCGGACGGAAGAGCAGCGGCGCGTCGTCCTGGAACATCCATTTCAGCAGCTTGAGAGGCGCCTGCGGATTGGCCCAGGGCTCGGCATAGGACACCGAGATCTGCGCGCCGTTGGCCAGGCTGGTTTCCTGGGCGGGACCGGTGCAGCGATCGACCACGACGACATCATGGCCCGCCTGGCTCAGCCACCAGGCGCTGGAAACTCCGATGATGCCGCTGCCCAATACCGCTACTTTCATGCCCGCATTGCTCCCTGCGCGCCGCCCGCGTCCGACCCGATGTCGTCGCCTGCCGGCAAGCCGCCGCTCAGATGACTCCAGAGTTTACCTTGCCGCCGGGCGCGCATCGTAAAAAAACGCTGCGCCGCCAAGGCGAGGCGCGTTCGGGAAAAAGAGGGGCAGAGCCTGCGCCCGACGCCGGCTCGCGCCCGGGCGGCCTACGCCCCGGCCCGCGCCAGGTCGGCTTCCGAGGTGAAGGCATCGGCGTAGAACTCTTCGGCCGGCAGGCCGCAGTCCGTGCTGAACTCGCGCCGCGCCGCCTCCACCATGAGCGGCGTGCCGCAGGCGTACACCTGGTAGCCCGACAGGTCGGGAATATCGTGCATGACCGCTTCGTGCACGAAGCCCGTGCGGCCGCTCCAGCCGTCTTCCTGCAGGGCGTCGGACACTACAGGCACGTACTTGAAATCGGGCAGCGTGTCGGCCCAGGACCGGGCCAGCGCGTGCATGTAGAGATCGCGCGGACGGCGGCCTCCCCAGTACAGCGCAACGGGGCGGCGGATGCCGGCGTGGATCATGTGCTCCACGATGGCCTTGACAGGCGCGAAACCCGTGCCGCTGGCCAGCAGCACCACCGGCTTGTCGCTGTCTTCGCGCAGGAAGAACGAGCCGAACGGCCCTTCGAGCCGGAGGATCTCGCGTTCTTTCATCTGTGTCTCGCCCGCGCCGAAGACGTGGTCGGTGAAGACACCGCCCGGCATGTGGCGGATGTGCAGTTCGAGCGGGCTGCCGGTATGCGGCGCGCCCGCCATGGAATAGCTGCGGCGGCGGCCGTCTTTCAGGATGATCTCGATGTACTGCCCGGCGTAGTAGCGGAACTGCTCGGAGGCCGGCAATTGCAGCTTGAGCACCGTGACGTCGGGCGCCACGCGCTCCATGGCCTGCACGCGCGAGGGCAGCTTGCGGATCTGGATGTCGGAAGCCAGGCGCACTTCGGTGGATTCCAGCACCATGTCGGACGAGGGCCGGACCTGACAGAACAGCGTGTAGCCGGCGGCCAGCTCTTCGGGCGACAGCGCCTGCGCGGGATACGGGCCTGCGTCGAACTCCCCGGACACCACCTTGCCCTTGCAGGAAGAGCAGGCGCCGTTGCGACAGCTATAGGGCAGCACGATGCCGGCCGCCAGGGCGGCGTCCAGCACGGTCTGGCCGGGTTCGACCTGGAACTGGTGCTTGCTGGGTTGGATGATGACCTGAAAGCTCATGATGAAACGGTTCGAGTGCGACGGCGCGCCGCCGGAACGTGTCCGCCCGCGCGCCGCCCGGCCCGGCGCTACGCCGGGAATTTGCGGATTTCCTTCACGCGGTTGGCCGCATCGACCAGCACCACGCGGGGCTTGTGCGTGGCCGATTCTTCTTCCGACATCGGCCCGTAGGTGCAGATGATCATGTGATCGCCCACCTGCGCGCGGCGCGCCGCCGCGCCGTTGAGCGAAATGGCGCCGCTGCCGCGAGCCGCCTTGATGATGTAGGTGTCGAAGCGTTCGCCGTTGGTGACGTTGTAGAGTTCGATGCGTTCGAACTCGCGCATGCCGGCAGCGTCCAGCAGGTCTTCGTCGATGCCGCACGAGCCCTCGTAGTGAAGGTCGGCTTCGGTGACCGTGACGCGGTGCAGCTTTGCCCGCAGCATGATGCGTTGCATGGTGAAAAAAATCCTGGTTCGCGCTCCGGAACGCGACGTGTGCAAGAGGGATTGCAAAACGCCCGCGCATGGCGCGGCGCGCGCGGCGGCAGCCGGACCTGCCGCCGGAACCTCGTATTCTATAATTTTTGCCGCTGTGCCGAGGACGCGCGGCCGGCCGGAAACGGATGGCGCCCGCCCCTGCAAACGTCCTGGCAGGCGCCTCCCGGCTCCCTTCAGAAGTCGAGCTCTATTTCGACCGGCGCGCCCACCTTCAGGCGCGCGCCCGCCGGCGCGTCCACGATCGCGTTCTGACCGAACACCACGCCGATATCCAGGCTGCGGTATGCCGCCAGGGTCTGCCCCGGCTCGACGTGGCGGATGCCCGTGTCCTGGTCGATGTCGGGCATGGGACAGCGCGTGCAGGGCTTGACCAACGCCATGCGCACCCCCTGCGCTTCGATCATGGCCGTGTGGTCTTCCTCGTAGGCTTCCCAGCCGCCCTCGATGACGATATTGGGGCGGAAGCGGTTCATGGGCACGGGCGCAACCCCTTTCTTCTCCAGGCGCGCGTTGAGATCGTCCAGCGAGGCCTGGTTGGCGATCAGCAGCGGGAAGCCGTCGGCGAAGCCGAAGAAGTGATCGCCGTCGAAAGCGGCCGCCAGCTCCGGGTGCGCATCGATCCAACGCGCCACCCAGTCCGGCTTGGCGGGACGGCGGGCCGCCTCGTCCACCTTGTAGAGCGCGCACGGCGCTTCGAGAAAGCGCGAGAACCACGCCGCCGCCTCCCCGCTTTCGCGGCGCGCCTGGAGGGTGTCGTTCCAGACGCCCACGGTCTCGGCGCCGGACCGCAGGCCCGAGCCGTCCAGCGACACTTCCAGGTCCGGCATGCCGGGCGCGGACACGCGCAGCACGCCGTCGGCCAGGGCCGGGCGGATGAGCGCCATGCGCGGCCATTGCCGCTGCGTCATGAAGCGCCCCTCCCCGGAAACCAGCATCCAGCGGCGGTCGCCGGCCAGCCCGGCGCGGTCGATGGCGGACTCCGCCAGCCCGATGCCGGCGCAGGATTTGATGGGATAGATGTGCAGGCTGAGGATGCGTGCGGACATGGCGGCGCGGCGGCAGGAAGGAGAATGTCGCGCAGAGCATAGCAGAGCGCCGCCCCGGCGGGCGAGAACCCGCGACCGGAGCCGCCCCGCGATCGGAAGCGCGCCACGCGCCGCCCACGCTGCCGCGGGCTTGCTGCCGGCCTTGTTGCCTGGGGACTGTCCGGCGGCAAAAAAAGCCCGCGCCGGCCCAGGGGCCGTCGGCGCGGGCCGCGGGCAATGGCTTCAGCCGCCCACCAGCTTCAGCTTGTCCAGCGGCATGACCGGCTTGAAGGTCTTGCGCGTCGCGATGTACTCGGGACGCGGCGACAGGCCGTACTTCGGATCGTCCAGCCTGTTTTCCACGCTGTTGTAGACCATGAAGACGTTGGCGCGCGGCCATGGCGAGATGTTGCTGTTGGAGCCGTGCATGGTGTTGCAGTCGAAAAACACCACGGACCCGGCCTTGGCCGTCATGGAACGGATGCCGCCCTGCTCGACCAGCAGTTGCAGGCTCACGGGATCGGGCACGCCGTATTCCTGCTTCTTGAGCGACTGCTTGTAATGCTCATTGGGCGTTTCGCCCACGCAGGAAATGAACTGGCGGTGCGATCCCGGCACCAGCATCAGCGGGCCGTTGCACTCGTTGTTGTCGGTGAGCAGCACCGAGCAGCTCAACGCGCGCATGGACGGCATGCCGTCTTCCACGTGCCAGGTCTCGAAATCCGAGTGCCAGTAGAACTCCTTGCCCTTGAAGCCGGGCTTCATGTTGGCGCGCGACTGGTGGATGTAGACCTCGGAACCGAGAATCTGGCGCGCCGCGTTCGCCAGGCGCGGGTCGCGCGTCAGCCGCGCGAGCACCGGGTTGAGCACGTGCACCATGAAAATGGACCGCACGGCGTTGCTGCCGGGCTCGGTGATGGCTTCCTCGCGGCGCACGATGGACGGGTCGCGCGTCATGCGCTCGACTTCGGACGAGAGCGCGCGCACTTCTTCCTCGGAGAACAGGTTCTCGATCAGCAGGAAGCCGTCGCGCTCGTAGGCCTGCACCTGCCCGGCGGTCAGGGCGTCGGCGTACTTGCCTTCGCCGTAGACCACGGGATCCTGGCGGGAGATGATGGCGGAGCTTCGATCCGTACGGGACGCGTACGGATCCTGTGCCGTTGAGATCATGAGTACCTCCTTGATGTTCAGGCCGCGGCGGCTTCTTCGGGCAGCGCGTAGACGCCGTGCTCGTCGTGCACTTCCTGTCCGGTAAGCGGCGGGTTGAATACGCAGATGACGCGCAGCGGCTCCTTGCCGCCGCATAGCCAGTGCTCGTCGTGTTCGTTCAGGGCATACACCACGCCCGGGCCCAGTTCGTACTTCTTGCCGTCGGCCACGGTTTCGATGGAGCCGTCGCCTTCGATGCACCACACCGCCTCGAGATGGTTCTTGTAGTGGATGTGGGTACGCCCACCGGGAAAGATCGTGGTTTCGTGGAACGAAAAGCCCATGCCGTCCTTCTTCAGCAGCACGCGGCGGCTGACCCAGGTGTCGGTGCGGACTTCGTCCGGCGTTCCAATCACGTCCTTGACGTTGCGTACGATCATCGGCGGTTTCCTCCAAATTTGAGAATGCGGGCGGATTGCCCATCTTCGGCCAGCGCTTCGGCCACGCTGGCCTCGATCACGTCCAGGCCCTTGCCCAGCAGCGCTTCCTCGATGGTGAGCGCGGGCAGCAGCTTCAGCACCTCGTCGTGCGCGCCCGAGGTCTCGATCACCACGCCTTTCTTGAAGGCGCAGGCGGCGATGCGGTTGGCGAGCGCGTGGTCGCCGTTGCAGACCAGGCCCTGGATCAGGCCGCGGCCGCGCACCGACAGACCGGCGTTGGGGTAGCTGTGGGCCAGGTTTTCCAGCCAGTCGCGCACCATGCGCTCCTTGCGCTGGATTTCCGCGGTGAACGCGGTGTTGGTCCAGTAGGTTTCCAGCGCCTGGGTCGCGGTCACGAAGGCCAGGTTGTTGCCGCGGAAGGTGCCGCTGTGCGCGCCGGGCTTCCAGACGTCCAGCTCGGGCTTCATCAGCACCAGGGACATGGGCAGGCCGAAGCCCGACAGCGACTTGGACAGCGTGATGATGTCCGGCCGGATGCCGGCGGCCTCGAAGCTGAAGAACGTGCCGGTGCGGCCGCAACCGACCTGGATGTCGTCCACGATGAGCAGCATGTCGTGGCGCTGGCACAGCTTTTCCAGCTCCTTGAGCCAGCGCAGCGTCGCCACGTTCACTCCGCCCTCGCCCTGCACCGTCTCCACGATGACCGCCGCCGGCTTGTCCAGGCCGCTGCTGGGATCGTCCAGCATGCGCTCGAAATAGGACATGGTGTCCACGTCGGGGCCGAAATAGCCGTCATAGGGCATGAAGGTGGTGTTGGCCAGCGGGTAGCCCGAGGCGTCGCGGAACTTCATGTTGGCGGTGGCGGCCAGGGAGCCGCCGCTCACGCCGTGAAAGCCGTGGGTGAACGATACGATGTTGGGGCGCCCCTTGACCTGGCGCGCGATCTTCAGCGCGGCTTCCACGGCATTGGTGCCGGTGGGGCCGGTGAACTGCAGCGTGTACTTCCAGTTGCGCGGCTTGAGCAGCACGCGGTCCACGGTTTCGAGGAAGCGCTTCTTCGCGCTGGTGGCCATGTCCAGCCCGTGCACGACGCCGTCGGCCTGCATGTACTCCAGCAGCTTTTCCTTGAAAACCGGGTTGTTGTGGCCGTAGTTCAGCGTGCCGGCCCCGCTGAAGAAGTCGATGTATTCGGCGCCGTCTTCGTCGATGAGCGTGGAACCGCGGGCCTGGTTGAAAATCACGGGGAAGGACCGGATATACCCCCGCACCTCCGACTCCATCCTGTCAAAAATTTTCAGATCCATGAATAGTCCTCCCTTCATCTCATGAGTTGACGGACGGCCAGCCGCCTCCGGCCGCGGGCATGCGCCGCCAGACAGGCTGTGGAACCGTCGCGGTTATTTACCCGGCCGCAGGGCCCGGCCCGCTTCAGGAAGCGGGCAAGGCAAAGGGGCCGATCTTCAGCAACATCTCGTCGTCATGGTCCGCGCCCCCGAACATCTGCCGGTCGAAGAACGGCTGCTCGGAAACGTGGGCGCCCAGTTCGGCGGCCAGGCCGGTAAAACTGCGGCGCGAGGCCATGTTGTCGGGCCCCACCGTGGTTTCAAGATGGCGGACATGCCGCAGCGATTCGCGTTGCAAGAGCGCTCGCAGCATGGCGCGGGCCAATCGCTGGCCCCGTGCGCGGGCGTGCACCGCGACCTGCCAGACGAAAAGCACGTCGGACCGGCCGGGAGGCACATAAGCGGAGATAAAACCGTCGATGCGTCCGCCCATGCTTTCGGCGACGACGCAGGTGTCGCGGAAATGCTCGGCCAGGAGCAGATACGCGTAGAGGGAATTGAGGTCGAGTGGCGGGCACTCGGAAATGAGCTGGTGGATCGCGGCGCCGTCTTTGCGGCCGGGAGGACGCATGGTGTGCGTCTTGCTGCCCGCCGCCGGCGCCACGGCACTTGAGATCGTGTGCGCGTTCAGTTCGTGTGTTCTCATACGACCAATCCAGATTCGGGAGGCGCGCCGCCAGTGGGCACCTCGAGTATGGGCGACGCGGGGTCGCCGTGCGCATCGGCCGCCTGGCCTTCCTGCTCCATGAGGGCGACGATGCGTTCCAGGGACAAGGTAATCGTGGCCTGCTCCAGTTCGGGCAGGGCGTTCAGGGCGTCGGCCAGGTGCTTCTGCAGCGGCGACGGCGCACCCCGGGCCAGCTCGCGGCCCGCGTCGGTGGCGGTCACGAATACGATGCGGCGGTCTTCCCGGCCGCGCTCGCGCCGGATCAGCCCCTTGTCTTCGAGCCGGTCCAGGATGCCCACCACGGTGCTCGGACTGACGTGGATCTCGCGGCTGATGGCCGTGGCGGTGAGCGGTCCGTTGGCGATCACCGTGCGCAGGCACATGAGCTGCGGCGCGGTGATGTGGCTCACGGCGGACAACTGCCGCGAATGCAGCGCAATCGAGCGCGTGATGCGGCGCAGCGCGCGCAATATGCGCAGGTCGTACTGCTGTGAAGCCGGGTCCGGATTCGCTACGTCAGTCATGGTGAATAAAAGCATCAGGATCAAATGATTTCAACTCAAATCATATGCGCCATATAGATTTGAGTCAAACAAAATTGCCGGAACAATGCGTGAAAATGCACGCAAGTTAACGAAAGATCGCGCCAGCATGCAGTTTTTTACATTTTGGCCAGACAAATAAAAAGCCCGCCCCCGGCACAGGGCGGGCTCGGGTCGCGAGGCCCTGGCCATAGGGGCCCGCGCCGCTGGGCGCTATTCTTATCCGGCGGGGCCCAGTACGGGCGACAGCACCGGCTGCCTGGGCCTCACGTCGAGCTGGCGCCCCTTGCGCGCGCGCTTGCCCACGTAGGGAGCCAGCGCCTGGCCGGCCAGGATGTCTTCCGTGGGCTTGTTGCGGTAGATGCCGGCGGCGCGCAGGCCGGCCGGACCGATGGGCACGGTCTGGTCGAGCCTGTCGTTGGCGTCCAGGCCCATGAGGATGGTGCCTCGGCCGCCGCCCGAGAGCGACTTGACCTCGTCCAGCCCGAACACCAGGAACTTGCCCTTGTGCGACAGCAGCGCGAGCTGCGTCGCTCCCGCGAACAGCGGCACCGGGCGCAGCAGCTCGTCGCCCGCTTCCAACGTCACGAACTGCTTGCCCGCGCGCTGGCGGCTGGCCATGTCGCCCAGCCGGGCGGCGAAGCCATACCCCTTGCGCGTGGCGAGCAGCCAGCGGGTGTCGGGCGAGGCGGCGATGGTGTGGACGATGCGCGTGCCGCTTTCCAGGTCGATCATGGTGGTGACGGGCTGGCCGTCGCCGCGCGCCGAAGGCAGGCCGGCCACGGGCACGGAATAGACCCGGCCGTTGTCGCCCAGCGCGATCAGCGTGTCGGTGGTGCGGCATTCGAAGGCGCCGTAGAGATCGTCGCCCTGCTTGAAGCCGAACTGCGAGGCATCGTGCCCATGGCCCTGGCGCGCGCGCAGCCAGCCCTTCTGCGACACGATGACCGTCACCGGCTCGTCCAGCACCTTGGTTTCGAGCACCGCGCGCTCGGCGGTTTCGATCAGGGTGCGGCGATCGTCGCCGTACTGCTTGGCGTCGGCCTCGATTTCCCTGACCAGCAGGCGCTTGAGCGCGGCCGGGCTGTCCAGCAGTTCCTGCAGGCGCACCTGCTCTTCGCGCTTGTCGGCCAGTTCCTGCTCGATCTTGAAGCCTTCCAGGCGCGCGAGCTGGCGCAGCCGCATTTCGAGAATGTCTTCGGCCTGCCGCTCGGTGAGCTTGAAGCGCTCCATGAGCGCCGCGCGCGGCTCGTCGGACTCGCGGATGGTCTGGATGACCTCATCCACGTTCAGGTAGACCACCATGCGGCCTTCCAGCACGTGGATGCGGTCCACCACCTTGTCGAGGCGGAAGCGGGTGCGGCGCAGCACGGTGGCGGTGCGGAACGCCAGCCACTCGGCGAGGATGTCGCGCAGGCTCTTCTGGCGCGGCCGGCCGTCGGTGCCGATGCACACCAGGTTGACCGTGGCGCTGCTTTCCATGCTGGTCTGGGCGAGCAGCGTGTTGACGAACTCGTCGCGGTCCACCCGCGAGGTCTTGGGCTCGAACACCAGCCGCACCGCCGCATCCTTGCCGGACTCGTCGCGCACGGCGTCCAGCAGGTTGAGCATGACGGCCTTGGCCTGCGTCTGCTCGGGCGTGAGGCTCTTCTTGCCGCTCTTGACCTTGGGGTTGGTGATTTCCTCGATTTCCTCGAGCACCTTCTGGCAGGAGGTGCCGGGCGGCAGTTCGTTGACCACGAGCTGCCACTGGCCGCGCGCCAGTTCCTCGAACTGCCAGCGCGCGCGCACCTTGAGCGAGCCGCGCCCGGCGGCGTAGATCTGCGCAATGTCCTCGGCGGGGGTGATGATCTGGCCGCCGCCGGCGAAATCCGGGCCGGGAATGAGGCCGTTGAGCTCGGCGTCCGGCAGGTCAGGCCGCTTGATGAGCGCCACGCATGCCTGGGCCACTTCGCGCAGATTGTGCGGCGGGATTTCGGTCGCCATGCCCACCGCGATGCCCGAGGCGCCGTTGAGCAGCATCACGGGCAGGCGCGCCGGCAGCATCTGCGGCTCTTGCTGGCTGCCGTCGTAATTGGGCACGAAGTCCACCGTGCCTTCGTCGAGCTCGTCCAGCAGCAGCCGGGCGATGGGCGTGAGGCGGGCCTCGGTGTAGCGCATGGCGGCGGCGTTGTCGCCGTCGCGCGAGCCGAAGTTGCCCTGCCCGTCGATCAGCGGATAGCGCAGGGTGAAGTCCTGCGCCATGCGCACCATGGCATCGTAGGCGGCCTGGTCGCCGTGGGGGTGGTACTTGCCGAGCACGTCGCCGACGACGCGCGCGGACTTGACCGGCTTGGCGCCCGAGTGCAGGCCCATGGCCTGCATGGCGTACAGGATGCGGCGCTGCACGGGTTTCTGGCCGTCGCCCACGTCGGGCAGCGCGCGCCCGCGCACCACGGACACCGCGTAGTCGAGATAGGCCTGCTCGGCGTAGCGCGCCAGCGTGATGGCGGCATCGCCGCCGTCGCCGGCGGAAGCGTCGAACAAACCGGGTTGATTGCTGTCGGTCATGATGGATTCAGATAGACGATATCGTTCGGAAAGGCCGTCAGGCCCCGGCCCCCGCCAGGCGCGTGTCGGCAACGTGCGCGCGCATCTGCTCGCGCACCGCCCGCAGCGTGGCCTCGTTCTGCCCGCGCTTGGGGATGATGACGCCCTGCTGCGTGCCGAGCAGCACGTAGAGATGTTCCGGCGTCTCCTCCACGCGCTTGATGGCGTCCCACTCCATGCGGCCGGAGGCCGAGCCGGTAGCGTCGTCGATGCCCTCGGGCCCGAAATCGAGCTGGTGGCGCCCCAGGAACATGCCGTCGGACTGGCGGGAAACCATGCGCCGCGTATTCATGCGCACCAGCGGCGGCAGCAGGAACTCGTAGGCCGCGGCCAGCAGGGCCAGGATGCCCAGGCCCACCGCCAGCCCCTCGGCGTAGGTGGGCAGCATGCGGCCCCAGTCGGGGCCGCCCGGGCCCCAGGTCTGCCATGCCAGGTACGCGAACAGCACCACGATCATCACGATGGCGAAACGCAGGTGCGAGCGGAACCGGCGGTTGCGCAGGTCCGGGCGCTTGTACACGTAGACGGCGAATTCGGCGTAGTCGTCGGCGGTGAGATCGACGACCATGCGCGCGGGTGCGGGATGGGCCATCAGATGTCGAGCTCCGCGAGGTTGCCCTTCTCTTCGATCCAGGCGCGACGCTGCGACGACTCTCCCTTGCCCATGAGCATGTCGAACATGCGCGTGGTTTCTTCGGGGCTCAGGTCGCCATAGCCCACCGGCAGCAGGCGCCGCGTGTCGGGATTCATGGTGGTTTCCCAGAGCTGCTCGGGATTCATTTCGCCCAGGCCCTTGAAGCGGCTCACCGCCCAGGCGCCCTCGCGCACGCCTTCCTTGCGCAGCTTGTCCTGGGCGGCTTCGAGCTCGCCCTCGTCCAGGCAGTAGATCTTGCGCGCCGGGCGCTTGCCCGCGGCCGGCACGTCCAGGCGGAAGAGCGGCGGCTTGGCCACATACACGTGGCCCGCCTCGACCAGCCGGGGGAAGTGGCGGTAGAACAGCGTCAGCAGCAGCACCTGGATGTGCGAGCCGTCCACGTCCGCGTCGGAAAGAATGCAGATGCGGCCGTAGCGCAGCCCGGACAGGTCCGGATTGTCGCCCGGGCCGTGGGGATCCACCCCGATGGCCACGGCGATGTCGTGGATCTCGTTGTTGGCGAACAGGCGGTCGCGGTCGACTTCCCAGGAATTCAGAACCTTGCCGCGCAGCGGCAGAATGGCCTGGAACTCCTTGTCGCGCCCCATCTTGGCCGAGCCGCCGGCCGAGTCGCCCTCCACCAGGAACACTTCGGTGCGGGTGGGGTCGCTGGCTTCGCAGTCGGTCAGCTTGCCGGGCAGCACCGCCACGCCCGAACTCTTGCGCTTTTCGACCTTCTGGGCCGAACGCTGGCGCGCCTGCGCCTGGCGGATGGCCAGCTCGGCGAGCTTCTTGCCGTACTCCACGTTGCTGTGCAGCCAGAGGTCCAGCGCGCTCTTGGAGAAACCGCCCACCAGGCGTACCGCGTCGCGGCTGTTCAGGCGCTCCTTGATCTGGCCCTGGAACTGCGGGTCGAGCACCTTGGCCGACAACACGAAGCTGGCGCGGGCGAACACGTCTTCGGGCAGCAGCTTCACGCCCTTGGGCAGCAGGCTGTGCAGCTCGGCAAAGCCCTTGACCGCGCCGAACAGCCCCTCGCGCAGGCCGGACTCGTGCGTGCCGCCGGCCGGCGTGGGAATCAGGTTGACATAGGACTCCCGCACCACGTTGCCGTCTTCGGTCCAGGCCACGACCCATTGGGCGCCCTCGCCTTCGGCAAAGCTTTCGTGGTCGGGGCCGGCGTACTGCTCGCCCTCGAAGAAGGGCACCATGAGCTCGGCGCCGGCCAGGGCCTCCGACAGGTAGCCGCGCAGGCCGTCCTGGTACTGCCATGTCCTGGTGTCCCCGGTTTTCTCGTTGACCAGCAGCACTTTCACGCCCGGCAGGAGCACGGCCTTGCTGCGCAACAGATGCGTGAGCTCGCCCAGCGGGATGTTCGGGCTGTCGAAATAGCGGGCATCGGGCCAGACACGGACGCGGGTGCCGGATTTCTTGCGCCCCGCCTCGGGATACGGCGCGAGCGGCTCGGCCACCTCGCCGTCCTTGAAGATCAGACGGTTTACCGCCCCGTCGCGCCACACGACCACTTCGAGGCGGGTCGCCAGCGCATTGGTGACGGAAACGCCCACGCCGTGCAGGCCGCCGGAGAACGCGTAGGCGCCGCCGCCCTGCTTGTCGAATTTGCCGCCGGCGTGCAGGCGGGTGAACACCAGCTCCACGACCGGCGCGTTCTCTTCGGGATGCAGGCCCACGGGAATGCCGCGGCCGTCATCCTCGACGGAGACGCTGCCGTCGGCGTGCAGCGTGACCTGGATCTGCTTGCCGTAGCCGGCCAGGGCCTCGTCTGCGGCGTTGTCGATGACCTCCTGCACGACGTGCAGGGGGTTTTCGGTGCGGGTGTACATGCCCGGGCGCTGGCGCACGGGCTCCAGCCCCTTCAGAACGCGTATGGACGCCTCGGTGTAACGTGGTGTGGCCAAGTTATCCCCAACATCTGTGGAAAAAAACCGACATTTTACGGACAAGCCCAGGTTCTGCGCGGCTCCCGCTGGGTTGCGCACGACCTGAGCAGCCGTGAATTCGGTACGATGACATCTTGCTTTCCGCGCTGCGCGCCCGGTCCGCGGACCGCGCTGCGGCATTTGCGCCGCAACATGCTACACAAAAGCCGCAAAGCCTGTTGTTATGGACAGTGGTATGCTTTAATCCATCCCACAAACTAGAACAACGGGCGCGTCCCTTTTTTTCTTCGTCTTTCGCGCCTCGTGCAGCCGAATAGAGAACCCCCCATGAGCGACCAAATCAAGAACGTCAGCGATGCGAGCTTCGAGGCCGATGTGCTGAAATCCGGCCAGCCGGTGCTGGTGGACTACTGGGCTGCCTGGTGTGGCCCCTGCAAGATGATTGCTCCGATCCTCGAGGAAGTGGCCACCGAGTACGCCGGCCGCCTCACGGTCGCCAAGCTGAACGTGGACGAAAACCAGGGCACCGCGGCCAAGTACGGTATCCGCGGCATTCCCACCCTCATGCTCTTCAAGGACGGCCAGGCCGCCGCCACCAAGGTGGGCGCCTTGTCCAAATCGCAACTCACCGCGTTCCTGGACGGCGCGCTCTAAAGCCCCCGCCCGGAACGCAGGCGCCGCCCTTGCGGCGGCGCCCGTTCAGAACCGCGCGGGCCCGTCCGTGGCGCGCCGCCAGAAATCTCCTTACTTCCCCCCAAATTCACCGCGATGCACCTCAACGAACTGAAGGCGCTGCACGTCTCGCAGTTGCTGGAAATGGCCGCTGGCCTGGAAATCGAGAACGCCAACCGCCTGCGCAAGCAGGAGCTCATGTTCGCCATCATGAAACGGCGCGCCAAGCAGGGCGAGCAGATCTTCGGCGACGGCGTGCTGGAAGTCCTGCCCGACGGGTTCGGTTTCCTGCGCTCGCCTGAAACCTCGTACCTGGCCAGCACGGACGACATCTACATCTCGCCGTCGCAGATCCGCCGCTTCAACCTGCACACCGGCGACTCCATCGAAGGCGAGGTCCGCACGCCCAAGGACGGCGAGCGCTACTTCGCCCTGGTGAAGGTGGACAAGGTCAACGGCGCGCCGCCCGAAGCGATCAAGCATCGCATCATGTTCGAGAACCTGACGCCGCTGCACCCGAACCAGCCGCTGCGCCTGGAACGCGACATCAAGAGCGAGGAAAACCTCACCGGCCGCATCCTGGACATCTTCGCGCCCATCGGCAAGGGCCAGCGCGGCCTCATCGTCGCCAGCCCGAAGTCCGGCAAGACGGTGATGATGCAGCACATCGCCCACGCCATCACCACGAACTACCCCGACGCCGTCATGATCGTGCTGCTGGTCGACGAGCGCCCCGAGGAAGTGACCGAAATGCAGCGTACGGTGCGCGGCGAAGTGGTGGCCTCCACCTTCGACGAACCCGCCACCCGTCACGTGCAGGTCGCCGAAATGGTCATCGAGAAGGCCAAGCGCCTGGTCGAAATGAAAAAGGACGTGGTGATCCTGCTGGATTCCATCACCCGCCTGGCCCGCGCCTACAACACGGTGGTGCCCGCCTCGGGCAAGGTGCTGACCGGCGGCGTGGACGCCAATGCCCTGCAGCGCCCCAAGCGCTTCTTCGGCGCCGCGCGCAACCTCGAGGAAGGCGGCTCGCTCACCATCCTGGGCACGGCGCTCATCGAGACCGGCAGCCGCATGGATGAAGTCATCTACGAAGAGTTCAAGGGCACCGGCAACTCCGAAGTCCACCTCGAACGCCGCCTGGCCGAAAAGCGCGTCTACCCCGCCATCAACCTGAACAAGTCGGGCACGCGCCGCGAAGAGCTGCTGATCGCGCCCGACCTGCTGCAGAAGGTGTGGGTGCTGCGCAAGTTCATCCACGACATGGACGAGGTCCAGTCCATGGAGTTCATTCTCGACAAGATGCGCGCCACCAAGACCAACGCCGAATTCTTCGACATGATGAAGAAGAAGTAAACCGGCTCCGCGCCTCGGACCGAACCGCCACCTCGCGTGGCGGTTTTGTTTTTCTGGCGCCTCGCGGCGCGTCAGCGCCCGCCGGACTCGGGCCAGCTTTCGCCGGGGCCGGACTGCGGGCGCGCGGGCGATCCGGGGCCGGCCTGCGTCTCCTCCTCCGGCTCGATCTTCGGGTCGTCCCAGCTGCCCGTCACCCGGTATTGCACGGTCATGGCGCGCGCCAGGGGCTGCTTGAGAAGCCACTGCGTAACGAAGGCGCCCAGCCCGATCAGCGGATTCACCGCCAGCGCCGTCACCACCGCCGCGCCGCTGGCGTCCAGGTTGGGAATCACCACGGCCTTCATGTCCCAGCGTTCCAGGATGAGGTTGACGCTGCCCGCCAGCACGATGGCCGCCACGGGGCCGTTGATCTTGTAGCCCTCGGTGGACAGCAATCCATCCGCGAGCTTCAGCTGGCCGCGCACTGTATCGAACGGGAACCCCTCGCGCAGCAGATTGGTCGGGTTCACGTCCAGCCGGGCCAGGCGCTGCAGGGATTGCAGCGACAGCAGCTCCAGCAGGCGCGCGGTGCGCGAATTCACGTGCATGAAGCGCCCCTTGTCCAGGCTGACTTCGGCCTCGCCCGACAGGTCGGCGATACGCTGCGTCCAGGGCAGGTTGCGCCAGGTCACGTTGCCCTTGACCGTGCCCGTGCCGCCCGAGGCCACCTGCTGGAACCCGATGCGGTCCAGGAAGCCGCCGAGGTCGGCGAACTTCACCTCCGCATCCACCGTCAGGCCGCGGTCGGCGCCGTCCAGCCGCCATTGCCCGGTTGCGTTGAGGCCGGCCTGGGGATTGGAGATGGCGAGCTGGTCCAGGCGCCAGCGGCGCCCCCGCTCCAGGTTGGTGCCGCGCACGGTGAGCGTGCCCAGCTTCTTGCCGTAGAGCAGAAACTCCTCGGCGCGCAGGTCCACCGCGGGAATATCGGACAGGTCGCTGCTGGATGACAGCGCCTGGTCCGCCTGGTTGGTATCGTCGGGGCCGCCCAGCGACAGGTGCTTCAGGCGCGCCGTGATCTGGCCGGCGATGGCGCCCGAGGCCTCGCGCCACTCCAGCGCGCCGGCGGCCTGCCTGGAGTCGATGTCCACGCGCCATTGATTGGGAGCCGGGCGGGTGGCGAACAGGGTCAGCGAATGCAGCGTGTAGCCGCTCAGCCGCATCAGGCCGGTGGACAGGCTGACCCGGTCGACCGGCGGCAGCATCGGCCGCGAGGCGCGCCGGCCTTTGCCGGGCGGCGCCTCGAACCCGTCGCCCACGGTTTCCCAGCCGTCGATGTCGGTTTCCGGCATCTGCACATTGAAGCTCAACCCCCGGTCCGGCAGGCTCGCCGGCCGTCCGATCCCGATCGCCGCCTTGTTGAAATAGGACGCGGAAGCGTCGGCCGGGTCGTGCTCGAACAGCCCGTTGACCTCGTCGCCCAGCGTGAAGGTGAGCCAGCGCCGGTTGCGCGCTCCGTGGTCTTGCGCCGCGCCCCACTGCACCTTGAGCAGGCGCGATGCCTGCGCGGTCTTGCCCATGGGAGCGGGCATGTCGATGGCCATGCCCGCGAGGTCGGACTGCACGGCGATTTCCACCGCGCCGCCCTTCTGGTAGCCCAGCTGTCCGCGATAGCTCGCCTTGCCGCTGAACCGCGACATGGAAGGCGTGTTGCTCACCTGCGTGAGCTGCGACGCGGCCAGCGTGCCGTCGAACGCCAGCCTGTCGGAGGGCTGGCCCAGCTGCCCCGAAATGCGGGCCGGTCCCCCCAGGAACTGGCCGCGCAGCTCGGGCACCCGCAAGCCGGTTTCCGAGAACTCCAGCGTGCCCCGCAGCTGGGAAAGCGCGGGCATTTCCGGCATCAGGGAAAAGGTGTTGTCGGCAAAGGAAATACGGCCCTCCACCTGCGTGTCGTCGGCATTGAAAAGCGGCACGCGCAGCTTGAGCGCGAGGCGCCAGTCGCCCGTGCCGCGCGCTTCGTCCAGCGCGCCGTCCAGCAGGCCGCCCAGCGGCGAATTGGCGGCCATGGCCAGGTACGCCGGCACGGGCCCGGATGTCTGGCCGTCCACCAGCAGCTCGGCCTCGTGCTCCATGTTGGGAATGGTGGCGTTGACCTGTCCCAGCGCCACCTTGTGCTCCGGGCCGGTGCGGGCCCAGGCGCCGCCGCGGCTGTCCAGGCTCAGGCTGACCTTGTCGATGCGGAAACTGCCCGACAGGTTCTCGAGCACCGGCCAGCCCTTGCGATGGCCGTGGGCGGGCGCGTAATCCACCGTGGCGCCGGCGTAATTGCCGGCCAGCACGAATTCCCCCTCGTCCCCCGGGGCAGCGAAGGGAAAATCAGACAGGTCCCCGCGCAAAGTGAGCGCCGCGGCGCTCAGTTCTCCGGCCCGCAGCCCCGTGGACAGCCATTCGCGCGCATCCCGGTTCACTTCCAGCGGCAGGTAGCGATGGATGGCCGGCATGGCGGCGCGCACCAGCGTGCCGCTGATGTCGGCCCGGCCGGCCGCCGTCTTGCCCTGGGCATACCACTGCCCGCGCAGACGCAGTTCCAGGTCGGCGTTCTGCAGGCGCAATTGCCCCACGTCCAGATACCAGTTGCGCGCGTCGGCGCCCTTGATGCCCGCCGACAGCTCGAGCCGGTCCGCCTCCAGCCTGGGCTGCTCGAATATGCCCGGCAGGTCCGCCTGGACCTGCTCCGACACTGCCCGGACCGAGAGATCGGGCGCGCCCGGGCTGCGCGCAAAGGGCAGATCGCGGCCCGCGAGGAAGTCGCCCGGCTTGCCCTGGACGTGCACCTGGATTTGTCCGGCACGCAGGGCCGGCCCGTCTTCCGCCGACCGCCACGCCAGCCCCCGGAGCGCGGCGTCCGCGGTCAGATCGGTGAACTTGCCATGCTCCAGCGCCAGCCAGGCCCGTGCGCCGATGCGTCCCGCCCACGGCGGCACGTCCAGCCAGGGCCGCCAGGCCGCGGGCTCGGCATCGTCCAGTTCGGCGTACAGCTGGCCGCTCCAGCTCGCGGGGTCGGCCGGATGCGCCGAGAACAGGCTGCGGTTGAACTCGCCGCGCAGGCCCAGCCGGCGGCCGAGCGCCGGTTCGGCCGCCGCGCTCAACGCAAAGCGGTGCGAAAGCTGGCCGTTCCTGACCAGCAGGTTCACATTGCGCAGCAGCAGCTCGGGGGCCTGCCGCCGTTCGTCCTGCCAGCGCAGCGTCGCGTCGCGTAAGACGATTTCGCGCTGGCGGGCCAGCCAGCGCAGCGCGGGATGGTTCAGGTCGGCCTGGTGGTCGCTCGTATTCAGGTCGATGGACTGCCCCGCCACCCACAGGTGATTGCCGGCATCGCGCCGCAGGGTGAGTTCGGGCCGGTCCACGCGCAACTGGATGAGCGTGGGCGACAGGGCCAGCACGCTGCGCCAGCCCAGCACCGCCGACACGGCGGGCAGCGTCAGGACCGGATCGGAGCCAGAGACGGAGCCGGAATCGGGGCTGGCTCCGTCGCCGCTTTCGTAGACCCGCACCCGGTCGAGGTCCAGCCGCGGATTGAGTCCCTGCCAGTCGGCCCGGATCTCGCCGATGCGCACCTGGGCGCCCAGGGTGCGGCTGGCGTACGCTTCGATCTGGGGCCGCCATTCGTCGACACGGGGCAGCACCCAGTACCGCACGCCCAGCAAGCCGGCGGCCGCCACGCCATAAATGGCCAGCGCGCCCCAGAACAGGCAGCGGAGCACTTTTTTCGAAACAGACACGGGTCGATGGGCAGGAAGGAAGGTCTTGCGGTATCGTCCCCACTTATACCTGAAACCCGTGCCTTCTGCCGGCCTTTTGCCATGTCAACTTCCGATCTGCTCGCCCCCGCCCTGGCCTGGTCCGGCCATTTGCGCCGGCGCCTCGATGCCCGCCCCGAACTGGCCGGCTGGCTGCGAACCGAGGCGCTCCAGCCCCTGACGCCCGCCCGCCTCGCCGCCTGGCGCGACGCGCTGGCCGGCACGGACGCCGCCGCGATTCTGCCGGTGGACGCCTGCCGCGTCGTGCTGCGCCAATTGCGCGAACGCGTGTTCTGCACCCTCATCGTGCGCGACGTGGCGGGCCTGGCCGACCTCGAAGAAGTGGTGGGCGCCATGACCGCGCTGGCGGACCTGGCGGTCGGCGAAGCCTACCGCAGCGTGGCGGCCGAGATGGCCGGCGTGCATGGCGTGCCCATCGACCCGTCCACCGGCAAGCCCCAGGAAATGCTGATCCTGGGCATGGGCAAGCTGGGCGGATGCGAGCTCAATGTCTCCTCGGACATCGACCTCATCATGCTGTACGGCGAAGAAGGCGAAACCGGCGGGCCGCGGCGGATCAGCCATCATGAGTTCTACGGCCGGCTGACGCGCCGCATGATGCCGGTGCTGTCGGAGGTGGACGCACACGGGCAGGTCTTCCGCACCGACCTGCGCCTGCGGCCGGACGGCGACGCCGGCCCGCTGGCGTGGAGCCTCGACGCGCTGGAGCATTACCTGATCGGCCAGGGCCGCGAATGGGAGCGCTATGCCTGGCTGAAAGCGCGGCTGATGCCCGCGCATGCCTTCGCGGGCAGCGACAGCGCGCCGCAGGCGCGCCAGCTCGAAAGCCTGCGCGTGCCCTTCGTCTACCGCAAGTATTTCGATTTCGACGCGCTGGCCTCGCTGCGCGCGCTGCGCGAGCGCATCCGCCAGGACTGGCAGCGCCGCGCCATGGCCCGCAACGGCATCGACAGCGCCAATAACATCAAGCTGGGCGACGGCGGCATCCGCGAAATCGAATTCGTGGTCCAGCTAGCGCAACTGATCCGCGGCGGGCGCATGCCGGCCCTGCAGAAGCGCGGCCTGCTCGAAGCCCTGCAGGCCGAGGCCGCGGCCGGGCTGCTGCCCGAAGACGATGCCCGCCGGCTCGTGGAGGCTTACCGCTACCTGCGCCGCACCGAGCACATGCTGCAGTACCGCGAAGACGAGCAGACCCACTTGCTGCCCGGCGACGCGTCGCTGCGCGCGGCCCTGGCGCGGGCAATGGGCCTGGCGCCGGAGGAATTCGAGGCCACGCTGGCCGAGCACCGCGCATTCGTCTCGCGCACCTTCCGCAACGTTTTCCGGCTGGTCGGCATGGGCGATACGGAAGAGCCGGCCGCGCCCGGCGCCCGCGACGACGACGCCGCGGAAAACGACCTCGACGCCCAGATCCGCGAGGCGTTCGGCGACCAGGCCGAAGACCTGCAGCGGCGCGCCGAGACCCTGCTTGCCAGCCACCGCGTGCGCAGCCTGCCCGACGGCAGCCGGCGCCGGCTCGAGACGCTGCTGCCGGCGGCGCTGCGCGCCGCGCTGCAGACGCCCGCCCCGGCCCAGGCCGCCGTGCGGCTGTTCGACCTCATCGAAACCATCGCCCAGCGCAGCGCCTATCTCGCCCTGCTGGCCGAATACCCCGACACGCTGGCGCGCGTGGCGCGCATGATGGCGGCCAGCCCCTGGGCGGCCCAGTACCTCACCCAGCATCCGCTGCTGCTGGACAGCCTGATCGACTGGCGCACGCTTTTCGAGCCGCTGGATTTCGCCCAGATCGGACGCCAGCTCGCCGCCGACCTCGACGCCTGCCGCCTGCCCGACGGCGAACCCGACATCGAGCGCCAGATGAACCTGATGCGCGACGTGCAGCGCCAGGCGAGCTTCCAGCTGCTGGCGCAGGACCTCGAAGGCGAGCTCTCGGTGGAAAAGCTGGCCGACCAGCTCTCGGCCCTGGCCGACCTGCTGCTCACCGAAACCATCCGGCGCGTCTGGCCGCTGGTTAACCGCAAGGCGGGCGCGGAGCCGCGTTTCGCCGTCATTGCCTACGGCAAGCTGGGAGGCAAGGAACTGGGCTACGCCTCCGACCTGGACCTGGTGTTCCTCTACGACGATCCGCGCGAGGACGCCTACGAGGTCTACGCCAAGCTGGGCCGGCGCATGACCTCCTGGCTGTCCACCATGACGTCTTCCGGACGGCTTTACGAAGTGGACCTGCGGCTGCGGCCCGACGGCGATGCCGGCCTGCTGGCCGTTTCCGTGGAAGCCTTCGAGCAATACCAGCGCCAGCATGCCTGGGCCTGGGAACACCAGGCGCTGACCCGCGCCCGGTACGCGGCGGGCAACGCCGAGGTAGGCGCGCGCTTCGAGCAGATCCGCGAAGAGATCCTGCTCCTGCCGCGCGACCCCCTGGCCCTGCGCAAGGACGTGCTGGAAATGCGGGACAAGATCGGCGCCGGCCACCCGAACCCCAGCGGGCTTTTCGATCTGAAGCACGATCGGGGCGGCATGGTCGATGTGGAGTTCGTCACCCAGTACCTGGTGCTCTGCCATGCGCGCACCCACCCGGTGCTGGTGCGCAACCTCGGCAATATCGCCCTGCTGCGGCTGGCCGGCGAAGCCGGACTGATACCGGCCGACCTCGCCCTGCGGGCGGGCGATGCCTATCGCACGCTGCGCCGCGCGCAGCACCAGCTCAGGCTGCAGGGCGTGGAAAAGGCCCGCGTGGCGCCCGACCAGCTCCAGGACGAACGCGCCTCGGTGCGCCGGCTATGGGACACCGTGCTCGGCGGCAACTCGTCGTAAAATAAGGATTTTTACGCTTTGCCCCAGAGTCAGCCATGTCCGAACTCGTGCGCCCCAAACTCGAATTGCCCGCCGGCCGCCGCAAGGTGCTGCTGCACTCGTGCTGCGCGCCCTGTTCCGGCGAGGTCATGGAGGCCATGACCGCTTCCGGCATCGACTACGCCATCTACTTCTACAACCCGAACATCCATCCGGTCAAAGAGTACGAAATCCGCAAGCAGGAGAACATCCGCTTCGCGCAGCAGCACGGCATCGAGTTCATCGATGCCGACTACGACATGGACAACTGGTTCGAGCGGGTCAAGGGACTGGAAAACGAACCCGAACGCGGCGAGCGCTGCACGGTCTGCTTCGACATGCGCTTCGAGCGCACCGCCCTGTATGCGCACGAACACGGCTTCGACACCATCACCAGCTCGCTGGGCATTTCGCGCTGGAAGGACATGAACCAGATCAACGGCTGCGGCGAACGCGCCGCCGCCCGCTATGACGACCTGGTCTACTGGACCTACAACTGGCGCAAGGGCGGCGGTTCGCAGCGCATGATCGAGATCTCCAAGCGCGAGAACTTCTACCAGCAGGAATACTGCGGCTGCGTGTACTCGCTGCGCGACACCAACCGCCACCGCCGCGCCCAGGGCCGCGACCGCATCCACATCGGCGTGAAGTTCTACGGCAAGGAAGGTCTGGTCAGCGAGGAAAATCTGTAAAGACCTGACCAGGCGCGGCCGGCCAGGCGCGGCCGGCCAGGCCAGCTATCGCCCCTGCCCCTGCCGCCGGCACTCCGAAGGCGTGAGCCCGTAGCGCGCGCGAAACGCGTGGCTGAACCGCGCCGCGTCGGAAAATCCATGGCGGTAGGCGATGTCGCCGATCTGGCGGCCCGCCTGGGCTGCGTCGCACAACACTTCGCGGCAGCGCTCGAGGCGCGCGCTCAGGATGAAATCGGCCGGCGTGGTCGAGGCCAGCGCGAACAGGTTGTAGAGGTAGCGGCGGGACACGCGGAACGCCGCCGCGACCTTCGCGGGCGACAGCAAGGGGTCATGCAGGTTGTCCAGGATGTACTGCTGCGCGCGCCGTAACTGCGCCTGCCGCAGCTCCGCCTGGCCCAGGCCGGACGCTCTGCCGGTCTGCTCGCTGATATCCAGCCCCATCATCTGCAGCACCGCGTTGGCGGCGTCGCGCGCCGCGCTGTCCGACAGGTTGGCATGCTCGCTCAGCGCCACGCGCAGCAGGTCCATCGCCATGCGCCCGCAGCCGTGGCGGGCGCTGAAACGCCGCGCGACCGCATGCTGCACGCTGGGCTGCCAGGCCTCCAGCTGCTTGCCCGGCACCTGCATGACGAGAAAGTGCGCGTCGTCGTCCACGTCTACCTCGTAGGGCCGCGCGGTGTCGTAGATGCCCCATTCGCCCGGATTCAGCAGCGCGCTGCGCGCGGCCTGGCGGATCTCGCTGCGGCCGGCGAGCTGCAGCGTGACTTTGTAGCCCGGCGCTTCCGCGCGGTCGGCCAGCGCGCGCGTGCGGCGCACGCACTGGGCGCTCGTGTGCAGCTCGCTGACCTGCATCCAGCCCAGTGCGCCCACCGCCACACTGCTGCGAAAGCGCGACGGATACACCGCGGACACGTCCAGCGGGACGAAGGTGCTGCTGATGCTTTCCTTCCAGCTCGCGCAATCGCGGAATTCCGTGCGCGCGCCGTGCAAAAGGAAGTGGGACATGGCGACTCCGGCGGCCCCAGACGGCGCGCCTGCGTATGCGTGTTGCCGATGGCTGGGCAAGAACATTGTGCTGCCTCTTTCTAGCACCCGCCGTCCGGGCCGAGTATCCGTGACAACCCTACGAAACGGGTTCGCCGGGGACATCCATTCTCCCCGCCCGCGTTGCCGGGACGACATGGCTCTACGGCTTGCGATCGCTGCCGTAGGAATATGCCGAGGGCGTCAGCCCCTGCTGCGCCAGTGCGCGCGCCAGGGCGTGCCGAACCGGCACCACGTCGTCGTAGCGCCTGGGCCGCAGCGCCGCCACTTCGGCCTGCGTGTAGGGGCGGAAGTCCGCCGGCAGCTGGCGAGGACTGAACTCGCGCAGCAGCCAGTTCAGCACCGCGGCCAATTCCGCGTCGCTCAACTGCGATTGCGCGGCGCCCGGCACGCGGACCAGGTACTCGCGGCCCGCCGGCAGCGCCAGGAACATGCCCACCGAATCGCGGAAATCGGGAATGGCGTGGCGCGCGCTGCCGCGGCCGTCGACCCGGTGGCAGCCGGCGCACTGCAGTACGTAGTCCGCCCTCGCCGCTTCCCACAGGCGCTGCGCCTGCGCCGCGTCTGCCGCGCAGGCGAGCCCGGCCCAGGCCAGGCCGCACGCGGCGGCCCAGCCCCGCCATACCGGCAGGCGCGCGCGCCGTCCGTTCATGGCTTCGGCTTGGGTTTGGCCAGTCCCACGACGACGGAAGTCGTGCAGTGGAAAATGGACGATTCGTTGGACATGCACCAGTTCACGTCGTTGTGCAGGAACATCTGGTAGCCGGGCCGCTCGCGCTCGGCCGACGAGCACATGCACCGGCCGCAGGCGGTCTTGCCGCAGCAGTCGTTGTAGCTGATGAGATAGTCCTTGCCGTCCAGCGGATTGTGGCAGGTGCCCACCCACGACACGGCCGACGGCGACGTGCCCGGCGGGCATGACGTCATGGTGCCGCCGCAGCACGAGCACAGGAAGCCGTCCACCGCGCAGTAGCGCCAGTAATCGCAGGCAGTCTCGTCGGTCTGCGGCTTCTTGCCGCCGGCCGGCGCCGAACGCGCCACCGGCAGCACGGGCATGAGAAAGGCCGTGCCCACCAGCGCCTTGCCGATGCGGTTCAGGACGCTGCGACGCGAAGTCGATTGCGCTATCGAGCGCGCCGCGCGCTCTCCCAGATTATCCAGCCAGCGCATTGCCGTTCTCCTCGCGCGAAACGCGCATTTCGTCCATGGCGCCGCCCGCCAGGAAATCCTGCACCGAGGCCACGCCCAGCTCCTTCGCGGTGAACAGACTCTCGAGCTGTTCGCGCGAGTTGACCAGGCCCTTGGCGCGCAAGGCGCCCGTCTCGTCGATCAGCACCGCGTAGGGCAGTTTGCTGATCTGGAACTTCATGCCCAGCTCGGCCGACAGCACATAGGGAAAGCGCTCCAGCCCCGCCTGGCGGTAGAACGCCAGGTGCTCGGGCATCTCGCCGTCGCTGGCCAGCACGATGCGCAGCCAGCGGCTTTCGGTGCCGGCCACGGACTTCAGGATGGGCAGCAGCTTCTTGCACACCGGGCAGGTGGGCGAGAGAAAGAACAGCAGTTGGCTCTGCGCCCCGCCCGCGCCGATGGCCACGCGCCGGCCCTGCAGGTCCGGCAGTTCGAAACGCGGCGCGGGCTCGCCCACGGCCGGGCCCTTGTCCATGGTCAGCGCGCCCATCGGCGCGACACGCTCGTACAGCACGCCGATCTGCCTCGACAACGCGAGGATCGCCAGCACGAGGCAGAGGATCACGCCCCACAACAGGAAATTCGAGATAACCAAGGCTTCCATGGAAGACTCCTTCATAAATGCTGCAACTTGAAATGCGAGGCAATCAGGTGATTGGCGGTGTAGTACAGCCCCACCGCGCTCAGGGTCAGACCCGCCACGGCCGCGGCGTCGGCGCCCTGCAGCGCGCGGGCCGCGCCGTGCGTCAGGGCCGGCAGCGCCCAGCACGCCAGCACCGCGTTGCGCGCGACCAGCCACCATGACAAGCCCATGCCGTGCGAAGCCGGGCCGCCGCAGCCGCAATCGATGTCGCGGCGCCCCCGCAGCAGATTGACGGCCAGCGCCGCGGTGGCCACAGCCAGCACCGCCAGGGCCAGCCAGGCGGCGCCCGCCCGCGTGGAAGGCGCCAGCAGCAGCGCGCCGGCCAGCGTCTCGGCCAGCACGAAGGCGTATGCGAAAGGCCGGCCCGCCAAGGCGGGCAGGATGCCGTAGGCCGCGACCGCGGCCGCGTAGCGCTGCGGATCGCGCAGCTTCTCCACTGCGCCCAGCAGCAGCACGCAGGCCAGCGCCGCGCTCGCGGCATGGATCAGGACGGGGTCGATCATGGCTGGCCTTCCGCGGGTTGCGGCTCGACCTGCAGCGCGGTCTCGCCCGCGGCCTGGATGGTGCCCTTGAGCACCGGCGCGGCCGGTTCCGCGTCGTAGACGTTCACGTTGCCGCCGTCGATGGTATAGAGGCGCGGCTGAGTGTCCTGCGAGACCGACATGGACAGCGCGTTCCTGCCCGGCACCCGCGCCAGGCGCTTATGCGTGGCCAGGTCGTACACCCAGATCTCGGCCGCCGGCGTCTTGTGCGAGCCTTCCGCGCCGTTCGGGTGCATGCCGACGTACAGGCGCTTGTGCTGCCGGTTCACGGCCAGTACGTTGTAGCCGCCCGGCCGCCATCCCTGGTCCTTGCCGGACTTGTCAAGCAGCGACCACGGCTCGCCGAAGCGGACTTCCCGGCCGCTGAAATCCGCGCTGTAGACGTTTCCGTTGAACGACACGAAGTAGAACGTGTCGCCCAGGTTCTCCGTGTGGATGAAGATGGGGTCCTTCTCCACGTCGAACATGGGCTGGCTGCGCGCCTGGCCCGCCGGCTTGCCGTCGGGGCCCACATCCACGGTCAGCAGAGTGCCGTCGCCGCAGATGCTGGCGAAGCTGCGCGGCCGCGACGGCAGCACGATAACGCTCCAGCAGCCGGCCACCGCCGTGATCTCGTCGGCGAACTTGCGCGCCTTCAGGTCCACCACCGACACCGAGGTGGCGGGCGTGGCGTTCTGCACGAAAAGCAGTTCGCCGTCGGCGCTCTGGCGGAAGTAGTTGCGGTAATTCAGCGCCTGCGCGCGTTTGCCGGGTATGGCGATCTCGTACTTCGGCGTGAGGGTCTGCGCGTCCCATACCTCCACCACGTCGGTGCGCTTGCCGCGGTTGAGCCGCTCGTAGTAGGTGGTCATCACGAAGATGTCCTTGCCGTCGGCCGAGACGGTCATGTGCCCATTGAACGAGGTGGGCACCAGGCCGAGGAACTTCAGCGTGTCGCCGTCGTAGAGATTGACGCGGCTGTCCACCAGATGGTTGAAGGCCGCATCCATCACATACAGCCGGTGCGGCGTCGCTTCGGGCAGGCGGGCGCCTCCCTGCAGCCGCTCCACAGGCAGCTCGGCGCGCGCGGCGCCGGCCGCGGCGAGCGCCGCGCACAGCGCCCAGGCGGCCCGCCGCGCGCGTATCGTGGCACATTGCGCTTTCATCGGTATTCTCCTGGTCTCATTTCCCTTCCTCGCTCGAACTAGAACGCGTATACGTAGCGCATCTGCACGCCGCGCATGCGGGGCCCGTTCTCGACCTTCAGGTCGTGGATGTACTGCATCTGTATCTGGTTGGCGTCGTTGATCTGGTGCGTAAGCTCCAGCGCCAGCTGGTGATTGCGTCCGCGCGTCGTCACCGTTTCTCCGGAAACGGTTTCGCGCCCGCCCGTCTCGTAGCGGTAGCGGATGCCGCCGTATGTGCTGTCGGTGAAATTGGTCGACACCAGCGCGAACAGGCGCAGCGACGGGTCTTTTTTCAGGCGCTGCCCGTACCAGTCGGAATTGCGGCCGTAGATCTCAACCTCGGCGATCGCCTCCAGAAACGTGGATTTGCCCACGCCCTGCACGAACGCGAAGTCCTGGATGGTGGACCAGCGGTGCTTGCCCGGCGACACGTCGGGGCGCGAACCGTCGTAGCGCCCGACCGGCGCGACGACAAAGGGCTCCCACGCGAACCAGGTCCTGGTCTGCTCGTTGTTGTAGAGCCAGACCGCCGTGCCCAGCGTGACGTCGCCCACGCCGGACATGTGGTCCTCCGGCGTACCGGGCAGATCGAGCGAGGTGCGGTACATGGGCACGATGAATTCCAGCTGCACCGTTTTGCCGAGAAACTCGCGGTAGTGCATCTGCCGGTAGACCAGCGCGTTCACATCCACGGACGCGCCGTGCACGCGCTCGCCCTCCGCGTACAGTCCCGACGACCTCAACCCCGCCAGATAGCCGGCGACGATATTGGTGCCCACGGGCGCCGGTATCCAGTCTCGCGCGCTCGGATCGCCCGCCCAGGCGGGCCCGGCGGCGCCCATCCCGGCCGCCAGCAGCATTGCGCCTGCACCGGCCCGGCGATAGTTCCTGCCTGCCATGCTCTTCCCCTTGGTTGCCGCGCGCAGCGGACGCCGATATGGTCCCGGCTCTGTCCTTCCCGCCGCGCGCGAGGTCCGGCTGCGCCTCGCGGCGCGCCGCCGGGCCCTAGTAAGCGATGCAAACCGATTTCTTCTCCAGGTACATCTCGATCACGGCGCGGCCGTGCTCGCGGCCGATGCCGGACTGCTTGAATCCGCCGAACGGCATGTTGGGATCCAGCATGTTGTGCGTGTTGACCCAGACCGTGCCTGCGTCGATCCGCGGAATCAGGCGCTGCACGCGCGCCAGGTCGTTGCTCCATATGCTGGCGCCCAGGCCGAAATCGCTGTCGTTGGCCAGCCGCGCCGCTTCCTCCAGATCGTCGAAGGGCTGCGCCACCACCACCGGGCCGAAGATCTCCTCGCGCAGGATGCGCGCCGCGGGCGGCGCCTCGCTGAACACCGTGGGCCGCAGAAAATATCCCTCGCCGTCCACGGCCGTGCCGCCGGCCAGGACACGCGCGCCCTCGGCCTTGCCGATGCCGATGTAGTCCAGCACCCGGCGCTGGTGGCGGGCCGACACCAGCGGCCCGATTTGCGTCGCGGGGTCGAAGCCCGATCCGAGCGCGAGCCCCGCGGCCAGGTCAGCCAGGCCCTCGGTCACCTTGTCATACAGCGCCCGCTGCACGTAGAGCCGCGAGCCCGCCGTGCAGACCTGCCCCTGGTTGAAGAAGATGGCCGCCGCCGCCCCCTGCACCGCGCGGTCCGCGTCGCAGTCGTCCAGCACGATCACGGGCGACTTGCCGCCCAGCTCCAGCGAGACGCGCTTCATGCCGTCCATGGCGGCATGGCCGATGCGTTTGCCGACCTCGGTGGAGCCCGTGAACGCGATCTTGTCGATGCCGGGATGCGCGGCCAGCGCGGCGCCCGCGGTCTCGCCGCGCCCCGTCACCACGTTCACCACGCCGGGCGGAAAGCCCGCCTCCAGCGCCAGCTCGGCCAGGCGCAGCGCGGTCAGAGGCGTCTCCTCGGCGGGCTTGAGCACGACGGTGCAGCCCGCCGCCAGGGCCGGCGCGATCTTCCAGATCGCCATGAGCAGCGGGAAATTCCAGGGAATGATGGCCGCCACCACGCCCACGGGCTGGGGCAGCGTGTAGCCGCTGTATTTCACGCCCGGCGGGAAAGCGATGGACAGGCCCAGCGTCTCGCCCGTCAGCTTGGTCGCCCAGCCGGCCATGTAGCGCAGCCACTGCGCGCCCGCGCCCACTTCCAGCGCCCGGGCCACTGACAGCAGCTTGCCGTTGTTCAGCGTCTCCAGCCGCGCCAGCGCTTCGCCGTGGCGTTCGACCAGGTCCGCGAGCCTGAGCAACAGCCGCTCCCGGTCCGCGGGCAGCAGGTCCCGCCACGCCGGCGCATCGCAGGCGCGGCGGGCCGCCCGCACCGCCAGGTCCACCTGCGCGGGGCCGGCGTCGGGCTGGTGCGCGATGACCCGGCCCGTGGCCGGGTCATACACGGGAATGGGCGCGCCCTCTCCCTGGCGCACCGGCTCGCCGTCGATGAGCATGTGCTCGCGGATAGCATCCAGTTCAGGGCGGCCGGAAGAAGATACGGAAGGCGTGGACATGCCGTTGCGCTCCATCTGCTAGGGTGCAGGCAGGATAGCAACGGCGGGCACGGCCGCGCTTGTCGGCGCGTGCATGGGAATTTGTCATTCTGAGCACGGCGGGCGCCGTGCGGGGAGAATGCGGCCGGACGCCCCACGACGGGGCCCGGCCGCAGACGGGCGCGCCGTCAGTCCAGCATCAGCACGGTCGCGCCGGTGGTCTTACGGCCCGCCAACGCGGTCTGGGCCTGGCCGGCCTCGCCCAGCGGGTAGCGCTGGTCGATGCGCACCTTGATTTTCTTCTTGAGCACGAGGTCGAACAGCTCCTTGGAGGCGGCCTGGAGCTTCTCGGGGGTGTTCACGTGGATGCCCAGCGACGGACGCGTGACGTACAGGCTGCCCTTCTGGTTGAGTATGCCCAGGTTGACGCCGGTGACGGGCCCGGAGGCGTTGCCGAAGCTCACCATCAGTCCGCGCGGCTCGATGCAGTCGAGCGAGATTTCCCAGGTGTCCTTGCCCACGCCGTCGTACACCACGGGCACCTTCTTGCCGCCGGTCAGTTCGAGCACGCGCTCGACTACGTTCTCGCGCGAATAGTCGATGGTTTCCCACGCGCCGTTGGCGCGCGCGAGCGCGGCCTTTTCGGGGCTGGACACCGTGCCGATGAGCTTCACGCCCAGCGCCTTGGCCCATTGGCAGGCGATCAGGCCCACGCCGCCAGCGGCCGCGTGGAACAGGATGGTCTCGCCGCCCTGCAGGCGGTAGGTCTGGCGGAACAGGTACTGCACCGTCAGGCCCTTGAGCATGATGGCGGCGGCTTCGTCGAAGCCGATGCCCTTGGGCAGCTTGACGACCTGCGCGGCCGGCACGTTGCGCGCCTCGGCGTAGGCGCCGAGCGGGCTCTGGCCGTAGGCCACGCGGTCGCCCGCCTTGAGGTGGCGGACGTCGGCGCCCACCGCGGTGACCACGCCCGCCCCCTCGAAGCCCAGGCCGTGCGGCAGCGGATGGGGATACAAGCCCGTGCGGTAATAGATATCGATGAAGTTCAGCCCGGCCGCGTGCTGCCGGATCGTGACCTCGTTGGGTGCGGGCGGCGGCACTTCCACGTCCACGAGTTTCAGGACTTCGGGGCCGCCGTGCTGCTCGATACGGATTGCCTTGACGAGATTGCTGGCCATGCTGGCCTCCTTTCTTGGGTAATGAGTGCGAAACAACCGAAAACGGATTCAGCGCGCGGATGGCGCGCCGGACGGCTGGCGCGGGCCGCCCATCAACACGAAAACGCCGCCCAGCACGAGCACCGTGCCTGTTAATTGCCACATGGTGATGGGTTCGTCCAGGAACCAGGACGCCAGGAACAGCACCGATACCGGCCCCATCATGCCCAGCAGCGACGCCGTCGGCGCGCCGATGAGCGCCACCGCCCACATCAGCATGAACACCGGCGCCACCGTGTTCAGCGTGGCGTGTATGACCGAGTAGCCGTACACGCCCGCGGGTTGGATCAGCACCGAGGCCGGGTGCACCACGAAGAACTGCACGATACATGCCACGCAGGACACCAGCATGGCGTAGGCCACCAGGCGCGTGGCCCCGATGCGCTTGATGAGCTCGCCCGAGCAGATGAGATACACAGAATAGCTGAGCGCCGAACCGAAAACGAACAAAGACCCCACCAGCACCTCGGCGCCGCCGCCGAACGACAGGTCGTGCGCGAACACCAGCACCACCCCCGCATACGACAGCAGCATGGCCATCCATTGCCGGCGCTCCACGGGGCGCTTGAACCAGGCGGCGGAGATCAGCACCACCAGGGACGGCGAGAGGAACAGGATCAGGCGCTCCAGGCTGGCGGTGACATAGCGCAGCCCGAGGAAATCGAGGAAGCTCGACAGGTAATAACCCATGAGGCCCAGCACGCACACCTGCAGGCGTTCCTTGGGGGTCATGGTGACGATCTCGCCCCGCGCGGCCCGGCGCGATTGATGCCAGGCCACGGCGGCGAAGAAAGGCATGGCGAACAGCATGCGAAAAGCGATCAGCGTCACGGCGTCGATGCCGTAGCGGTAGGTGAACTTGACGATGATGGCCTTGGCCGAGAACAGGATGGCGCCCAGAGCCGCCAGCAGGAATCCGGCCGCGCGGTTGGAAAGACGTGAGACCGGAAGAAAACTGGCTTGGCGATTCATGCGATGATTTTAGATTCAGTGCAAAGTGAATTGCACACTTCCCCCGGTTTTTTCTCCTTCATGACTCGACAACGCGCCCTCACGCAAATCCACATCGCTGCCGTGCTCTTCGGGCTCACCGGCGTCTTCGGCGAACTGATCCAGGCGGGAGCCGCCGTCATCACGCTGGGCCGGGCCTGCTTTGCCGTCGTCGCGCTGGGCCTTTTCGCGCGGCTGCGCAGAAAGCCGCTGCTGGGCACGCTCACGCCCGCCCAGCTCTTCGTGCTGGTGCTGGCCGGCGCGCTGCTGGCGGCACACTGGGTCACCTTCTTCATCTCGGTCAAGGTGGGCGGCATCGCCATCGCCACGCTGGGCTTTGCCAGCTTCCCGGCCTTCATCACCCTTTTCGAGGGGCTGGTTTTCCGCGAGCGCGTGCGCCTGGCGGAATGGCTGCTGCTGGCCCTGGTGACAGCGGGGCTGGTGCTGGTGACGCCGTCTTTCGACCTGGCCGACAAAGGCACCATCGGACTGGCCTGGGGCCTGCTGTCCGGCCTGACCTTCGCGCTGCTGGCCATCTCCAACCGGCGCTCGGCCTCCGGCATGGACCCGATGCAGGTGGCCTGCTGGCAGAACCTGGTGGTCGCCCTGGTCATGCTGCCTTTCGCCACGTCCCAGTTGCCGCAGGCCCAGGCGCTCGACTGGCTCTGGCTCGCCCTGCTGGGCATTTTCTGCACCGGTCTTTCCCACTATCTCTTCGTCTCCAGCCTCACCCGGCTGAATGCGCGCAGCGCCGGGCTGGTCATCGCGCTGGAGCCGGTCTACGCCATTGCGTTCGCCTGGGCGCTTTTCAGCCAGCAGCCCACGGTGCGCATGATGGCGGGCGCCGCCCTCATCATCGCGGCCATCGTCTGGTCGGGCCTGCGCAAAAGCCCGCCGCCAGCGCCCCAGGCCGGCGCATCGCCTTGACAATATCTGCCTAGGCAGCTAAATTGCCGGGCATGAATCCCCCGCCTTCCCCGTCCTCGCCCGCCCCTTACCGCGTCGATGCACGCTGCGTCATGGAGGACAACCCGGGCTACATGATCAAACAGGTCTACCATTCCATGAACCGGATGCTGGACCAGCAGATGGCCCCGCTGGACCTCACCGCCTCGCAATGGCGGCCCATCGCCATGGTATCCATCGGGCGCGCCGACACGCCGGCCGAGCTCGCGCGCCTGAACGGCCTGGATACGGGCGCCATGACACGCACGCTCGACCGCCTCGAAGCCAAGGGGCTGCTGCGGCGCGTGCGGTGCCACGAAGACCGGCGCGTGGTGAAGATCGTACTGACCGACGAGGGCGAGGCCAAGGCGCGGCAGATCCCCGCCAACATCGCGCGCACGCTCAGCCTGCACTTGCGCGGCTTCACCGCCGACGAAGTCGCGCAGCTCATGCACTACCTGCGGCGCATGATCGCCAACGGGTCGGACGCCGGCCTGGCGCCCTAGGAGCCGTCGACACCGCCGCAAGTCCCCACGGCCCTGGCCGCAAGGGCTGCGCGTAGCGGCCCCATTTGGCATAATGCCTGCCTAGGCAAATACAGATCAATCAACCATATTCAGCATACCGTCAGGATGAAACGCCTTTTTTCTACCGCATTGGTGCTCGCTCTGAGCGGTTGCGCATTGATGGAGCCCGGCCCCGCCCCCGTGGAAAAGCTGGACGCCGCCCGCCTGGGCCTGGCCCGGCAGGACACGCAATGGCCGCAGGACCGCTGGTGGCAGCGCTATGGCGACGCCCAGCTCGACGCCTTGATGGACGAGGCGCTGGCCAGCAATCCGTCGATGAGCGCGGCACGGGCGCGGCTGGCGCAGGCGAACGCCGCCGTCAGTTCCGCGCGCGCCCCGCTCTTTCCGCGGGTGGACGCCGATTACCAGCTCACCCGCGAGCATCTGTCCAAGAACTACATCTACCCCGCGCCGCTGGGCGGCTCGGTGGTGAGCGACAACCGGCTGGCGCTGGATTTCAGCTACGAGCTGGATTTCTGGGGCAAGAACCGCTCGCTGCTGCAGGCGGCGGTGTCGCAGCAGCAGGCGGCGCAGGCCGACGCCCAGGCGGCGCGCAACGTGCTGGCCGGCGCCGTGGTGCGCGCCTACCTCAATCTGCAGAACGCCTTTGCGCAGCGCGACGTGCTGGAGCGCATCCTGCGCCAGCGCGCCGACGTGCTGCAGCTCACGAAAGATCGCTACGCCGCGGGGCTGGACACGCAGGTCGAAGTCAAGCAGGCCGAGTCTTCCCTGGCCGCCGGCAAGGTGGAACTGACCCAGAACCAGACCACGATCGCCCAGCTGCGCAACCAGGTCGCGGCGCTGGCCGGCGCCGGCCCGCAGCGCGGACAGTCGCTGGCGCCCGTCAAGCTGACGGCGCCCGGCGGCATGCTGCCCGCCAGCGTGCCGCTGGACCTCCTGGGCCACCGCCCCGACGTGGTGGCGGCACGCTGGCGCGCCGAGGCCGCCGGCCACGCCATCGACAGCGCCAAGGCCGAGTTCTACCCCAACGTCAACCTGGCCGCGTTCGTGGGCTTCCAGGCCATGGGCACGGGCAACCTGCTCAAGGCGGGCAGCCGCATGGCCGGCGTCGGGCCGGCCGTGACGCTGCCGATCTTCCACGGCGGCGAACTCAACGCCAATCTGGCGGGCCGGCGCGCCGACGCGGACCTGGCCGTTTCCGACTACAACCAGACCGTGCTGGACGCCGTGCAACAGGTGGCGGACGCGCTGGACGGCCTGCGCCTGCTGGACCAGGAAAGAGCCCAGCAGCGCCAGGCCCGCGAGGCCATCGACGCCGCCTATGACCTGGCTGTGAGCCGCTACAAGGCGGGCATGGGCAACTATCTCTCCGTGCTGATCGCCCAGACCGGCGTGCTGACCCAGGCGCGCCTGGACACCGACCTGCGCATCCGCGCCTACCAGCTCGACGCCAGCCTGGCCACCGCCCTGGGCGGCGGCTATGCGACGGCGGACGCCACGCCTTCCACCCATTGACAGACCGGATTTCAGACGTCATGAACGCAGCCAAACCCGCTCCCAAGCCCGCCCGCAAACGCCTGCTGCTGATGGCGACGGGGGCCTTCGTCCTCGTCGCCGTCGCCTATGGCCTCTGGTGGGCGCTGGTGGGCTCGCATTTCGAGAGCACCGACGACGCCTACGTGCACGGCAACCTGGTGCAGATCACGCCGCAGGTGCCCGGCACCGTCGTGGCCATCGAAGCCGACGATACCGAGACGGTCCAGGCCGGCCAGCCCCTGCTGCGCCTGGACCCGGCCGACACGGAAATCGCGCTCCAGCAGGCCCAGGCCAAGCTGGCTCAGACCGTGCGCCAGGTGCGCACCTATTATGTGCAGAATGACGCGCTGGCCGCCGACGTGGCCCTGCGCGAGGCCGACATCCTGCGCGCGCAGGCCGAGCTGACGCGCGCGCAGAGCGACGCCGCGCGCCGCCAGCAGCTCGCCCGGTCGGGCGGCGTGAGCGGCGAGGAAATCCTGCACGCCCAGGCCGCGCTGAAGAGCGCACAATCCGGGCTGGCGCAGGCCAAGGCCGCCCTGGCCGCCGCGCGCGCCAAGCTCGCCACCAACGAGGCGCTGACGCGCGGCACCTCCGTCGAGAACCATCCCGACGTGCGCGAGGCCGCGGCTGGCCTGCGCAACGCCTGGCTGGCGAACTCGCGCACCGTACTGCCCGCTCCCGTCGCAGGCGTGGTGGCGCGCCGCAGCGCTCAGGTCGGGCAGCGCGTGGCGCCCGGCACGCCCCTCATGACGGTGGTGCCCCTGGACCAGGTCTGGGTCGAGGCGAACTTCAAGGAAGGCCAGTTGCGCAAGATGCGCGTCGGCCAGCCCGTCACCATGACGGCCGACCTGTACGGCAGCTCGGTCACCTACCACGGCACTGTGGCCGGCCTGGACGCCGGCACCGGCAGCGCCTTCGCCCTGTTGCCGGCCCAAAATGCCACGGGCAACTGGATCAAGGTGGTGCAGCGCGTGCCGGTGCGCATCGCGCTGGACCCCGAAGACCTGAAGAAGCACCCCTTGCGGGTGGGCCTGTCGATGGACGTCGAGGTGAATGTCGGCAAGGACGAAGGCGAGCCCCTGACCGCGGCTGGCCGCAAGGAGCCGGTATGGTCCACGCGCGCCTTCGAGCCGCCGCACGACGAAATCGACGCCCTGGTCAACAAGATCATCCAGGACAACCTGGCCACGGACGACACGGCGGTCGCCCGCGCCAACGGCTGAGGACATTTCCATGAGCACCAGCGCGCAGCCCGCGGCGGCTCCCAAGCCGCCCGCCCAGCCGCCCGGCACCTACCCGCCGCTGGAGGGCGCGACCCGCATCATCGGGTCGGTGGCGCTGTCCACGGCGGTCTTCATGAATGTGCTGGACACGTCGATCGCCAACGTGTCCATTCCCACTATCTCGGGCGACCTGGGCGTAAGCACCAGCCAGGGCACCTGGGTCATTACCTCCTTCGCCGTGGCCAACGCCATCACGGTGCCGCTGACGGGCTGGCTCACGCAACGCTTCGGGCAGGTGCGGCTGTTCCTGATGTCCACCTTGCTGTTCGTGCTGGCATCGTGGCTGTGCGGCTTCTCGCCCTCGCTGGAAGCCCTGATCGCATTCCGCGTGCTGCAGGGCGCGGTGGCCGGCCCCATGATCCCGCTCTCGCAGGCGCTGATGCTGGCGAGCTTTCCCAAGGCCAAGGCCGGCATGGCGCTCGCGGTGTGGTCGATGACCACGCTGGTCGCGCCGGTGGCCGGCCCCTTGCTGGGGGGCTGGATTTCCGACAATTACACCTGGCCGTGGATCTTCTACATCAACGTGCCGGTGGGCCTGCTGGCCGCCTGGATCAGCTGGCGCATCTACGGCGAGCGCGAATCCGTCACGCGCAAGCTGCCCATCGACAAAGTGGGCCTGGCGCTGTTGGTGGTCTGGGTGGGCGCGCTGCAGATCATGCTCGACAAGGGCAAGGAACTGGACTGGTTCGCCAGCCCCACCATCATCCTGCTGGCCTGCCTGGCTTTCGTGGCCTTCGTCTTCTTCCTGATATGGGAACTCACGGACGCGCATCCGGTGGTCGACCTGAGGCTTTTCAAGGAACGCAATTTCTCGGTGGGCGCCATCACGCTGGCCGTGGCCTATGGCGTGTTCTTCGGCAACGTAGTGCTGTTGCCGCTCTGGCTGCAGAGCAACATGGGCTATACCGCGACCTACGCCGGCCTGGTAACGGCTCCCGTGGGCTTCCTGGCCATCCTGCTCACGCCCATCGTCGGCAAGATGCTGGCCACGCGCGATCCGCGCCAGCTGGTTACGGTGGCCTTCATGATCTTCGCGCTGGTCTGCTTCATGCGCTCGGGCTTCAATACCCAGACCGACGTGCGCACGCTGATGGTCCCGACCATCATCCAGGGCGCGGCCATGGCGGCGTTTTTCGTGCCGCTCACTTCCATTACGCTTTCCGGCATCGAGCCCTGGCGCATCCCGGCCGCCTCGGGGCTGTCGAACTTCCTGCGCCTAACCGCGGGCGCGTTCGGCACCTCGATCTCCACCACGCTCTGGGAAAACCGCGCCACCCTGCACCATGCGCAGCTCACCGAGGCCGCGCGGCCGGGCCAGCAGGCGTTCGACCAGACGCTGCAGACACTGAACGGGCTGGGCATGTCGCATCACCAGGCGCTCAGCACCATCGACGGCCTCATCAATGCCCAGGCGTTCACGATGTCGGCGGTGGACGTGTTCTACGCCTCCGCGATCATTTTCCTGCTGCTCACCGGCCTGGTCTGGCTGGCCCGGCCCAAGTCGGCGCGCAGCGGCGGAGGCGGCGCGGCGGAAGCGGCCGCCGGGGCGCACTGAACGGGCTCCGCCGTTCCTCCCCCGCAAAAAGGGCATCCCCTCGGGGATGCCCTTTTTGCTTCGGGGCGCCAGCCCGCCTCAGTCCTTGAGGAAGGTCTGCCAGTCCAGCCTTTCCATGATGTCGCGCGGCAGCGCGCTGACGGGCGAGAGATTGAACACCGACACGCCGCGCGCACGCCACAGCTCCGACGCGAACCGGAACGAGGGCTCGATCAGGTTGGCGAACTTGCGGCCCAGCCGGCTGGTCTGCGGGTTTTTCTCTTCGTAGAAGCGCAGCCCGTTCTGGGTCGTCAGGTCGAGCCCGTGCACGTACGCCTTGCGCACGCCGTTGGACACCAGCACCTGCAGCGCCGCGTAGGCCACGGTGTCCGCATCGAAGATGCCCAGCGACACGTCGAAGCTGTAGCCCAGGCCGCGCTTGGCGTCCAGCAACTGCACGTCGGGCGTGGCCGCGGCCATGCGCTTGAGCACCGCCGGCGCGGCGGTGCGTTCGTAGGCGCGCGCGGAAATCAGCTCGATAATGCAGATGCGGCAGCGGATGTCTTCCTGCGGGATGCCCTGCATGATGTAGCGCAGCACTTCGGGCATCACGTACAGCGTCAGGTCGCGCGACACGATCTCCCGCACCAGGTCGATGCGGTTGCGCACGAAGTTCTGGTCGATGATGCAGTAGTACTTGAACGGCAGATCGAACTTGCGGGCCAGCGCGATCGCGCCGTTCACCCCCATGGCCACCTTGATGTCCATGCGGTCGTAGGGAATCTCGGCCACCGAGGGGCCGCTCAGGATGAGATGCACCTCCTGGTCGGCCGGATCGAACCCGGCCGACAGGGGAGTAATCGGAAACGAGCGGCCAAAGGCCTTGTAGGCGCTGATCGCGCCGGTGTGGTCGCGCCAGATGCGCACGAACGGCCACAGGTGCTGGTTGTGCCGCTGGGTGCGCGAACGCAACAAGCGGAACAGCTTGCGCACAAAACGGTCGGCCCGTCCCCCGCCCACGCGGACGGGAGGAGAGGAAATTACAGAATCGTCCATCTAAACCTAGCTTTCGCCAGCAAAACGCGCACTCGCTCGTCAGGCGGCGGCAACCCGCGCGGCAATGGCGTCGCCCACTTCGGCGGTCGACGCGCTGCCCTTCATGTCGCGCGTGCGGGGCCCTTCGGCCAGCACCGCTTCGATGGCCCGGACCACCGCCGCGCTGGCGTCGGGATAACCCAGGAAATCGAGCATGAGCGCCCCGCTCCAGATCTGGCCGATGGGATTGGCGATCCCCTTGCCGTAGATGTCGGGCGCCGAGCCATGCACGGGTTCGAACAAAGAAGGAAACTTGCGGTCCGGATTGAGGTTGGCCGACGGCGCGATGCCGATGGTGCCGGTGCATGCCGGCCCCAGATCCGACAGGATATCCCCGAACAGATTGGAAGCCACCACGACGTCGAACCAGTCGGGATGCTGCACGAAATGGGCGCAGAGAATATCGATGTGGTATTTGTCCCAGCGGACATCCGGATAGTTCCCCGCCATCTCGGCCACGCGCTCGTCCCACCACGGCATCGAAATCGAAATGCCGTTCGACTTGGTGGCGGCGGTGACGTGCTTGCCGCGCTTGCGGGCCAGTTCAAAGGCGAATTTCAGCACCCGGTCGGCGCCCACGCGCGTGAACACGCTTTCCTGGATGACCACTTCGCGCTCGGTGCCGGCGAACAGGCGCCCGCCGCTGTTGGAATACTCGCCCTCGGTATTCTCGCGGACGATGAAGAAGTCGATCTCGCCCGGCTGCCGGCCGGCCAGCGGCGACGGCACGCCCGGCATCAGGCGCACCGGCCGCAGGTTGATGTACTGGTCGAATTCGCGGCGGAACTTGAACAGCGACCCCCACAGGGCCTCGTGGTCGGGCACCGTCTCGGGCCAGCCGATGGCGCCGAAGAAAATGGCCTCGTGGCCGCCGATCTGCCGCTGCCAGTCGTCCGGCATCATCTTGCCGTGGCGCGCGTAGTAGTCGCAGCTCCAGTCGAAATGGTCCCACTGGAAATCGATGCCGAAACGGGCGGCCGCCGCATCGAGCACTTTCAGTCCCTCCGGCACGACTTCCTTGCCGATCCCGTCGCCGGGAATCACCGCGATCTTGTGCTTTGTTGCCACTGTGCTTCCTTTTTGTGTCATCGAAATCCCGCGCCCGGATGCGCCGTTCGCCGTCCGCGGCGCACGCGCCCCTGGCGGCTCGCCCTGGGCGGAGCCGACGGCAGCCGCAATGCGACCCGGTGCACGGGAATTTCCGTGGGAACCGTTCCCGCCGGCGGCCGGAAGCCGCCGCGATGCGGCGGACAGAACCTGGACGCGCCACATGCGGGGAACGTTTTGCTGTTATTTCGTCTTAGCCCTGGATGATAGGCATAAAGGTCCGCGACGGACACCCCTGTTTACAAATATGGCTGCTGCAGCGTGTTTCAGCGGCGCCGCGACCCCAGCAGCGAGCCCAGCACGCCGCGCACCAGCTCGCGCGCGATCGAGCGCGCCGTGCTCTTGGCCACGCTCTGGACCACGCCATCGCGCTTGCCGCCGCGCGGCCCCGTGGAACCGAACAGCACTTCGTTCAGGCCGTCCATGAAGCCCCCGCCTTGGGATTCGTCCCCCTGCGCAGGCTTGCCCGCCCCGGACTGGCCGGCCGGCGCCGAGGCCCGGCCGGCCAGCACCTCGTAGGCCGACTCGCGATCCACGGCCTGCTCGTACTTGGCCGCCAGCGGGCTGCCCTTGCGCAGCGCCTGCCGCTCGGCATCGGTCGCGGGGCCGATGCGGCTGGCGGGAGGCAGGATCCAGGCGCGCTGGGTGGGCACGGGGCGGCCCTTGGCGTCCAGGAAAGACACCAGCGCCTCGCCTACGCCCAGCTCGGTAATGGCGGCCTCGATGTCCAGCCCCGGATTAGGGCGCATGGTCTGGGCCGCGGTCTTGACGGCTTTCTGGTCGCGCGGCGTGAACGCGCGCAGCGCGTGCTGCACGCGGTTGCCCAGTTGCCCCAGGACCGTATCGGGAATGTCCAGCGGATTCTGCGTGACGAAATACACGCCCACTCCCTTGGAGCGCACCAGCCGCACCACCTGCTCGATCTTGGTCAGCAGCGCGGGCGGGGCGTCGTTGAACAGCAGGTGCGCCTCGTCGAAGAAGAAAACCAGCTTGGGCTGTTCCAGGTCGCCGACCTCGGGCAGCTTTTCATAGAGATCGGCCAGCAGCCACAGCAGGAAAATCGCATAGAGGCGCGGCGCCTGCATGAGCTTGTCGGCGGCCAGCACGTTGACCATGCCCCTGCCCTGCGCATCGGTGCGCATGAGATCCGCCACGTCGAGCATGGGCTCGCCCAGGAAACTGTCGGCGCCCTGGGATTCCAGGGCGAGCAGGGCGCGCTGGATCGCCCCCACGCTGGCGGCCGATACGTTGCCGTAGCGGGTCTTGAGCTCGGCGGCCCGGTCGGAGACGTTCTGCAGCATGGCGCGCAGGTCTTTGAGGTCCAGCAGAAGCTGGCCCTCGTCGTCGGCCACCCGGAACACCAGGGTGAGCACGCCTTCCTGGGTGTCGTTCAGTTCCAGGATGCGCGAGAGCAGCAGCGGGCCCATGTCACTGATGGTGGCGCGCACCGGCAGCCCCTGCTCGCCGAAGACGTCCCAGGGCGTCATGGGGCTGGCCGCCCAGGCCGGTTCGGACAGGCCCAGCGTGCGCAGGCGTTCAACCAGCTTGGGGCTGGCCGCGCCGGCCTGGGAAATGCCGGTCAGGTCGCCTTTCACGTCCGCCATGAACACGGGGGTGCCGATGCGGGAGAAGGCCTCGGCCATGACCTGCAGCGTGACCGTCTTGCCGGTGCCGGTCGCGCCGGTGATGCAGCCGTGGCGGTTGGCCAGCGCGGGAAGCAGCGCCAGATCGCCCTGGGCGTTCCTGGCAATGACGAGGGGATCGGGCATGTAGGACTCCAGCCGGAAAATCGGGACGTCCAAGTTTAGAGCCTGGAAACGGGCTTGTGTGCGTGGCGCGAAGGACACAGCGGCCCGGCGGCCGGACGCCGCGGCCATGGGCAGGCTAAAATGCCGCCTTTGAAGACCAATTTAGTGGGAAGCCATGGCCGGACACAGCAAATGGGCCAATATCCAGCACCGCAAAGGACGCCAAGATGCCAAGCGGGGCAAGCTCTGGACCAAGATCATTCGTGAAATCACCGTGGCGGCGCGCGCCGGCGGCCCCGACCCCGACAGCAACCCGCGCCTGCGCATGGCCTGGGACAAGGCCACCGACGCCAACATGCCCAAGGACAACATCCAGCGCGCGATCCAGCGCGGGGCGGGCGGCGCCGACGGCGACAACTACGAGGAAGTGCGCTATGAGGGCTACGGCATCGGCGGCGCGGCCGTCATCGTCGATTGCATGACCGACAACCGCACCCGCACCGTGGCCGAAGTCCGCCACGCGTTCTCCAAGAACGGCGGCAACCTCGGCCAGGAAGGCTCCGTGGCCTTCATGTTCAAGCACTGCGGCCAGTTCCTCTTCGCCCCCGGCACCTCCGAGGACAAGGTCATGGAAGCGGCCCTCGAAGCCGGCGCCGAAGACGTCGCCACCGACGAGGAAGGCGTCGTCGAGGTCATTTGCGCGCCGGCCGATTTCGCCGCCGTGCGCCAGGCCTTCGACGCCGCCGGCCTGAAGGCCGAGGTCGAGGGCATCATCATGAAGGCGCTGAACGAAACCGAGCTTTCCGGCGAAGATGCCGTCAAGATGCAAAAACTGCTCGACGCCCTGGAAAGCCTGGACGACGTGCAGGAAGTCTATACCAACGTTGTTTTCGACGAAGCGCAGCAGTAATCCCGCTGGCGGCCGCCGGGCGCCGCACGGCCCGGCGGCCGCAGCAGGCGGCGCCCGGCGCCGCCGCCTTTTCCACGGCTAGCGTGGCAACCTTCAGAATCTCGCAACAATGAAACTCCTCGTAATTGGCTCGGGCGGCCGCGAACATGCCCTCGCCTGGCGTCTGGCCCGCTCTCCGCGCGTACACAAGGTGTACGTCGCGCCGGGCAACGGCGGCACGCAACGGGCCGAGCAGATGGAAAACATTGCGCTCACCAGTGCCGAGGAGCTGGCCGACTTCGCCCAGCGTGAAGGCATCGCCCTGACCGTCGTCGGCCCCGAGGCGCCGCTGGCCGCCGGCGTGGTCGATGTATTCCGCGCCCGGGGGCTCAAGATCTTCGGCCCAACCAAGGCGGCCGCCCAGCTCGAAAGCTCCAAGGACTATGCCAAGGCCTTCATGGTGCGCCACGGCATCCCCACGGCCCGCTACGAAACCTTCACCGATCCCGCCAAGGCGCATGCCTACGTCGACCAGGAAGGCGCGCCCATCGTCATCAAGGCCGACGGCCTGGCGGCGGGCAAGGGCGTGGTCGTGGCGGCCACCCTCGAAGAAGCCCACGCGGCCATCGACGCCATGCTGGGAGACGGCTCCCTGGGCCAGGCCGGCGCGCGCGTGGTCATCGAAGAATGCCTGGTGGGCGAAGAAGCCAGCTTCATCGTCATGTGCGACGGCCGCAACGTGCTGGCCCTGGCCACCAGCCAGGACCACAAGCGCCTGCAGGACGGCGACCAGGGCCCCAATACCGGCGGCATGGGCGCCTATTCGCCGGCGCCCATCGTCACGCCCGAGCTGCACCACCGCATCATGCGCGAAATCATCCTGCCCACCGTGCAGGGCATGGCGCGCGACGGCATTCCCTACACCGGCTTCCTGTACGCCGGCCTCATGATCGCGCCCGGCGACGACCCCGACCGCGCCATCAAGACGCTGGAATTCAACTGCCGCATGGGCGACCCCGAAACCCAGCCCATCATGATGCGCGTGAAAAGCGATCTGCTCGACGTGCTGGAACACGCCGTCGAAGGCACGCTCGACCAGGCCGACATCGTCTGGGACCGCCGCACGGCCCTGGGCGTGGTGCTGGCCGCCCACAACTACCCGGGCACGCCCCGCACGGGCGACCTCATCCGGGGCCTGCCGGCCGACGCCGAAGACTGCATGGTGTTCCACGCCGCCACGCGGGTGGACGAAGAAGGCATCAAAACCAGCGGCGGCCGCGTCCTGTGCGTCACGGCGCTGGGCGACTCCGTGAAAATGGCCCGCGACCGCGTCTACGAAGCCATCGACGGCATCCATTTCGACGGCCGCCAGTACCGCAGCGACATCGGCTGGCGCGCGCTCAAGCCCTCGCAGCAGAAATCCAAGACCCACGCCTGACCCGGACACGCCGATGACCCTGCCCGTTGCTTCCGTGCGCGCCTACCTCACCGGCCTGCAGGCCCGCATCGTGCAGGCGCTGGAGGCCGCCGAAGGCGCGGCTTTCCGCGCCGACGAATGGACCCGCCCCGAGGGCGGGGGCGGCCTGTCCCGGCTGCTGGAAGGCGGGCGGCTCTTCGAGCGGGCCGGGGTCCTGTTCAGCCACGTACAGGGCGCCAAACTGCCGCCCTCGGCCAGCGCGCACCGGCCCGAGCTGGCGGGCCGCTCCTGGGAGGCCATGGGGGTGTCCATGGTGCTGCACCCGCGCAATCCCTACGTTCCCACCACGCACATGAACGTGCGCATGTTCGTGGCGGCCGCGCGCCCCGGACACGACGAGGCCGACGTGTTCTGGTTCGGCGGCGGCCTGGACCTCACCCCCTATTACCCGTTCGAGGAAGACGCCCGGCATTTCCATGCCGTCTGCCGCGACGCGCTGGCGCCGCACGGGGCCGATTACTACCCCCGCTACAAGCGCTGGTGCGACGAGTACTTCTTCCTCAAGCACCGCAACGAAACCCGGGGCGTGGGCGGCGTCTTCTACGACGACCTGAACGCACCGGGCTTCGACGCCTCGTTCGCCCTCACCCGCTCGGTGGGCGACGCTTTCCTGCCGGCCTATATGCCCATCGTGGAACGCCGCCGCTCGCTGCCTTACGGCGAACGCGAACGCGACTTCCAGGCCTACCGCCGCGGCCGCTACGTCGAATTCAACCTGGTGTTCGACCGCGGCACGCTGTTCGGCCTGCAGTCGGGCGGGCGTACCGAATCCATCCTGCTGTCCATGCCGCCGATGGCGCAGTGGCGCTACGACTGGCAGCCCGAGGCCGGCACGCCGGAAGCGGAGCTTGCGGCCTACCTCAAGCCGCGGGACTGGGTGTGAAGCGCGTCGGCCTGCTGGGGGGCAGCTTCGACCCCGTGCACGTGGCGCACGTCGCGCTGGCGCGCACGGCGCTGCAGGCGCTGCGCCTGTCCGAAGTGCAGCTCATCCCGGCGGCCAACCCCTGGCAGCGCGCGGCCCTGCACGCCGCGCCGGCGCACCGCCTGCGCATGCTGGAGCTGGCCATCGAGGGCGAATGCGGCCTGGTCGTGAACCCCATCGAGATCGAGCGCGGCGGCGCCACCTACACCATCGACACGCTGCGGGCCCTGCCCGAAGGGCCGCGCTACGTGTGGCTGCTGGGCGCCGACCAGCTCTTGAATTTCTGCACCTGGCGCGACTGGCGGGAAATCGCGCGGCGGGTGGACCTGGCCGTGGCGACCCGGCCGGGCTCCTCCCTGGCGCCGCCGCCCGAACTGGCCGCCTGGCTGGCGCAGACCGGGCACGGGCTGGAGGCCCTGCCATTTGCGCCCATGGCGGTGTCCGCCTCGCAGATACGCCGGAAGCTGGCGGCGGGCGAATCGACCCGCGGCCTGCTGGCCGAACCCGTCGCCGCCTATATTGCGGCGCACCACCTGTACCGTTAACCGCGCGCAAGCCCCGCTTGCGCCGCCTTCCCGCGGGTTTTCCGCGGGTTATCATTCGCAGCTATGGATATACAAAAACTCCAACGCGCCGTCATCGACGCGCTCGAAGACGTCAAGGCGCAAGACATCAAGGTGTTCAACACCACGCACCTGACCAGCCTTTTCGACCGCGTGATCATCGCGAGCGCCACCTCCAACCGCCAGACGCGCGCCCTGGCCTCCAGCGTGGCCGACCGCGGCCGCGACCTGAAGATCCCCGGCATCACCATCGAAGGCGAAGACACCGGCGAATGGGTCGTGGTCGACCTGGGCGACGTGGTCGTGCACATCATGCAGCCGGCCATCCGCCAGTATTACAACCTCGAGGAAATCTGGGGCGGCAAGCCGGTGCGCGTGAAGCTGCTGCCGGAATCCACCCGCGTGCCGCCTCCCGGGCTCGGCCCGCAACCCGGCGCCGAAGACTGAGCCCGCCGTGAAACTGCTCGTCGTGGCCGTGGGCACGCGCATGCCGGACTGGGTCGAGACGGCCTGGAACGATTACGCCAAGCGCCTGCCGCCGGACTGCGCGCTCGAACTGCGCGAAATCAAGCCGGAGTCCCGCACCAGCGGCAAGACGCCGGCGCAGATGATGGCCGCCGAGGCCAGGCGGATCGAAGCCGCCCTGCCGGCCGGCGCCCTGCGCATCGCGCTGGACGAGCGGGGCCGCGATCTCACCACCATGGCTCTGTCGCAAAAACTCGAGCAGTGGCGCGCCGGCGGCCAGGACGTGGCTTTCCTGGTCGGCGGCCCCGACGGCCTGGACGCCGGCCTCAAGGCGTCGTGCTCGGGCATGCTGCGTCTTTCCTCGCTCACCCTGCCCCATCCCATGGTGCGGGTCGTGCTGGCCGAGCAGCTTTATCGCGCCTGGGCCATTCTCACCAACCACCCCTATCACCGGGCCTGACGCCCGGCACGCCATGACCCGCCCCGCCGCTCCCCGCCTGTACCTGGCCTCCGGCAGCCCCCGCCGCCGAGAACTGCTCACCCAGCTCGGACTGGCTCACGAGGTGCTGCGCGTGCCGGCCCCGCCGGGCGAAGACGAGCCGCAACTGCCGGGCGAGGCGGCGGCCGATTACGTGCGCCGCACGGCGCGCGAGAAGGCCGAGCGCGGCGTGGCCTGGATGCGCGACCAGGAACTGCCGGAACTGCCGCTGCTGGCGGCCGACACCACCGTCATCCTGCGCGGCGCGGTGCTGGGCAAGCCGGCCGATCGCGACGACGCGCTGCGCATCCTGGCCGCGCTTTCCGGAACCGAGCACGAGGTCCATACGGCCGTGGCGCTGGCGCACGCCGGACGCCTCCACGAGGCCGTCTCCATCACCACCGTACGCATGCGCGAACTCTCGCAGGCGGAGCGCGAACGCTATTGCGACAGCGGCGAACCCTACGGCAAGGCCGGCGCCTACGGCATCCAGGGCCTGGGCGGCGTCTTCGTCAGCCATATCGCCGGCAGCTATACCGGCGTCATGGGCCTGCCGGTCTACGAAACCGCGCAGCTGCTGGGTTCGGCGGGCATCGAACTCCCCTGAGCGCCTGCCTCGCGCTCGACGGTTTCCACGAAGCGCCGCAGCAGCGGCGCGACGTCCCCGCGCCGGTAGGCCAGGATCAGGCGGCTGACCGCGTCCGGCGTATCCAGGCGGCGATACACCACGCCGGGGATGCCCGTGCGCGCATAGGTTTCCGGCAGCACCGAAACGCCCATCCCCGCCGCCACCAGCCCCACGATGGTGGCGCCTTCGCGCGCTTCCTGCATCAGGCGCGGCGCAAAGCCCGCCCGGCTGGTGAGCGCGGTGACGTGCTCGAACAAGCCGCAGCCCAGCCCGCGCGGAAACAGGATGAAGGACTCGTCGGCCAACGCGGTCACGGGCAAAGGCTCCTGCGCGCGCGCCAGGCGGTGCCAGGCCGGCAGCACGGCCACCAGGCGATCCGCCCATAGATCCAACGTGACAATGCCGGGCGGCGGGCAGAATTGCGGCGAGGGCCGCAGAAACCCCACACTGATGTCCTTGTCCGCCAGCGCGTGCAGCTGCTGCCCGGTGGACATGTGGATGAGATCCGCCCGCGCCGCGGGATGGCGCTCCCGAAACGCCTGCACCAGCCGCGGAAAGGCGTCCACCATGGGCACCGAGGCCGTGAACGCGATGCGGATCTCGCCCGCGTCGCCCTGCGCCGCCAGGCGCACCACCTCGCCCGCGCGATCCAGATGGCCCAGCGCATGGCGCGCCTGTTCCAGAAACAGCGCGCCCGCCTCGGTCAGCGCCACGTTGCGCTTGTTGCGCGCCAGCAGCACCGCGCCCAGCTCTTCTTCCAGCGCCTTGATCTGCAGGCTGAGCGGCGGCTGGCTCACGTGCAGGCGCCTGGCCGCCGCGCTGAAACTCAGTTCTTCGGCAACAGCGACGAAATAACGCAATTGGCGGAAATCCATGCGGGCTCCTGCGGGGGCTGGGATGGCGGACTCAAGCTTCTTATTTTGAAGCCAAATAAATCGGCCTCAGAAAAAGTATTGGACAGTATTAGTACTGAATCCGCAACATGCCGGTACACGCACATCAGAACCGCACAGGAGACAACCATGTTCAATCTGCCCCGCATGCTCGGCCGCGCCACGGCTTCGCTCTGCCTGGCCGCGGCCCTGCCGACCGCCCATGCCGCGGACGGCTTCCCCGACAAACCCATCCGCATCGTCGTGCCCTACGCCGCGGGCGGCGGGGTGGACATCGTGACCCGCCTGGTCACGCAGAAGATGTCGGAAGCGCTCAAGCAGACCATCATCGTGGACAACCGTCCCGGCGCCGCCACCAATATCGGCATGGAAAACGTGGCGCGCTCCCAGCCCGACGGCTACACCCTGCTCACCGCTTCCAACACGCTGGCCAGCAACGGCGCCCTTTTCTCCAAGCTGGCTTTCGACCCCGCCAAAGACTTCGCGCCCGTGGGCGCCATCGGCTATGCGCCCCTGGTGGTCGTGGTGCGCGCCGATTCGCCCTACCGTTCGCTGCAAGACCTGGCGAAAGACGCCCAGGCCCACCCCGACAGGCTGACCTACGCCTCCGCCGGCAACGGCAGCTCGGGCCACCTGGCCAGCGAAATCCTCAAGTCCGAAGGCCACTTCAAGGCGCTGCACATTCCCTACAAGGGAGGTTCGCCCGCCATCACCGACCTGCTGGGCGGACGCATCACCTTCATGTCGATCAATCCGCTCGAGGTCGTCCCGCACGTGCAGTCCGGCAAGCTGCGCGCACTGGCGGTGCTCAACCCGCATCCCACGGCGCTGATGCCCGATCTCCCCACGGCGGCTTCCCAGAATCTGCCCGGCGCCAACGCCACGGTGTGGTGGGGCCTCGTCGGCCCGGCCGGCATGCCCGCGCCCGTGGTCGCCAAGCTCAACCAGGCCCTGCAGGCCGCGCTGGCCGACCCCGGCGTCGAGAAGCGCATGGCCGAAATGGGCGCCACTGTCACGCCGGGCTCGGCGCAGGACTTCGGCGCCTTTGTGGCCAGCGAAACCATGAAATGGACCAAAGTCATCAAGGAGGCCGGCATCCGCGCCGATTGACGGCGCGCCCCGGCTTCGCCAGGCGTCTCGCGGCGCCTCTCTCTTTCAGGACCAGCGCATGAGCACTCCCACTTCCAACGGCCTGATCGTCAGCGCCCACTCCGCCGATTTCGTCTGGCGCGCCGGCGGCGCCATCGCCCTGTACGCCAGGCGGGGCTGGAACATGACCGTAGTCTGCCTCTCTTTCGGCGAACGCGGCGAATCGGCCAAGCTGTGGCGCGAGCCCGGCATGACGCTGGAGCGCGTCAAGGCCGCGCGCCGCGAAGAGGCCGCGCGCGCCGCCGGCATCCTCGGCGCTTCGGTGCGCTTCCTGGATTGCGGCGACTATCCGCTGCGCGTGAACGACGACGCCCTGTTCCAGCTCGTGGACATCTACCGCGAGCTGCGCCCGGCTTTCGTGCTGACGCACTCGCTCAAGGATCCCTATAACTTCGACCACCCGCTGGCCACGCACGTCGCCCAGGAAGCGCGCGTGATCGCGCAGGCGCACGGGCATAACCCGTCGCAGCCCGTGCTCGGCGCGCCGCCGGTATTCCTGTTCGAACCGCACCAGCCGGAGCAATGCGACTGGAAACCGGAAGTGCTGCTCGACATCTCCGAGGTGTGGGACGTCAAGCGCCGAGCTTTCGAATCCATGTCGGCGCAGGAACATCTTTGGGAGTACTACACCCGTGTGGCCCTGCAGCGCGGCGTGCAGGCCTCGCGCAATTCGGACCTGAAGATCTCCCACGCCGAAGGCTACCAGCGCGTCTTCCCGCAAGTGACGGGAGCGTTCGCATGAGCGCCGGCCGTCCTGCGGGCCCGCGCCACGTTGCCGTGCGCAACATTCCGCGCCCGGACGCCGAGGCGGTGCGGCGCCTGGAAGCCGCGGGCGTGGCGACGGTGCACGAAGCCCAGGGCCGCACCGGCCTGCTGCACCCCTCGCTGCGCCCCGTGTGGCCGGGCGCGACCGCAGCCGGCCCGGCCGTCACCGTGCTTGCCCAGCCCGGCGACAACTGGATGCTGCACGTGGCCGTCGAGCTCTGCCAGCCCGGCGACGTGCTGGTCGTGGCCTGCGCTACCGATAATCACGACGGCATGTTCGGGGAGCTGCTCGCCACCTCGCTGAAGGCGCGCGGGGTCCGCGGCCTGGTGATCGACGCCGGCTGCCGCGACGTGCGGGCCCTGCAGGCCATGGGGTTTCCGGTGTGGGCCAAGGCCGTCTGCGCCCGGGGCACCGTCAAGGCGACGCCGGGCAGCGTCAATGTGCCGGTCGTCTGCGGCGGCGCGTTGGTCGAACCCGGCGACGTCGTGGTGGCGGACGAGGACGGCGTCGTGGTGGTGCCGCGCCGCCACGCTGGCGCCGCCGCCGATGCCAGCGACGCCCGCCTGTCGCGCGAAGCCATTACGCGCCAGCGGCTGGCGGCGGGAGAACTGGGCCTGGACATCTACGGCATGCGCGAAAAACTGCGGGCCGCGGGCCTCGTGTACGTGGACAGCGCGGCGGACCTGCACTGAAGCCATGCCCTCCGCATGAAAAAAGCCGGGCTCGACCCGGCTTTTTTGCTTCAGGCGCGGCGCGGCTCGGCCGGCAAGCCGGGCTGCGGCGCCTCGGGCGCGGGATGGGCCGCGGCCCCGTCGTTCAGGGCGGCGTTCAGTTGGTCGCGATCCAGCTCGCCCTCCCAGCGCGCCACCACAATGGACGCGGTGGCATTGCCCACCAGGTTGGTCAGCGCGCGGCACTCGGACATGAAGCGGTCCACGCCCAGGATCAGCGCCATGCCCGCCACGGGCACCGACGGCACCACGGACAGCGTGGCGGCCAGGGTGATGAAGCCCGCGCCCGTCACGCCGGCGGCGCCCTTGGAGCTCAGCATCGCAACCAGCAGCAGCAGGATCTGGTCGCCCAGCGTCAGCGGAATATCGCAGGCCTGCGCAATGAAAAGCGCCGCCATCGTCATGTAGATGTTAGTGCCGTCCAGGTTGAACGAGTATCCCGTGGGCACGACCAGGCCGACCACGGACTTGGAACACCCGGCGCGCTCCATCTTCTGCATCAGCGTGGGCAGGGCCGCTTCCGACGAACTGGTGCCCAGCACCAGCAGCAGCTCTTCGCGGATGTAGCGCACCAGCTTCAGGATGGAGAAACCGTTGTAGCGCGCCACCATCCCCAGCACCACCACCACGAACAGCACGGACGTGGCGTAGAACGTGCCCACCAGCATGGCCAGGTTGATGACCGACTTGATGCCGTACTTGCCGATGGTAAAGGCCATGGCGCCGAACGCGCCGATGGGCGCCGCCTTCATCAGGATGGCCACGAGCTTGAACACGGGCTGCGCCAGGGCGGTCAGGAAATCCAGCACCGGCTTGGCCCGCTCGCCCACCATGGCCAGCGCGATGCCGAACAGCACGGCCACGAACAGCACCTGCAGGATGTCGCCGCTGACGAACGGGCTGAAAATCGTGGAGGGAATGACGTTGAGCAGAAAGCCCGTCACGGTGGAGTCGTGCGCCTTGCTGACATAGCCGGCGACGGCCTTCTGGTCCAGCGTGTTCGGATCGATGTGCATGCCCGCGCCGGGCTGCACAATGTGGCTCACCACCATGCCCACGACCAGCGCCAGCGTCGAAAACACCAGGAAATACAGCATGGCCTTGCCGGCCACGCGGCCCACCTTTTTCAGGTCGCTCATGGCGGCGATGCCGGTGGACACTGTCAGGAAAATGACCGGAGCGATGATCATCTTCACCAGCTTGATGAAACCGTCGCCCAGGGGTTTCATGGCCTCGCCGAGATCGGGCTTGAAATACCCCAGCAGCATGCCGACCACAATGGCGAACAGCACCTGCACGTACAGGATTTGATAGAGCTTGAGCTTGCGCGCAGGCGCGCCGTGATCCACGTCGATCATTGGGATTTGTCCCCACCAGGGCCCCGGCGCCGGCCGGCTTGCCTGGCCGGGGCTGGAGCGTTATCTCTTTTATGGCTCACCGGGAAATGCCCGGAGCCGGCTTCGCCGCCTGGCGGCGGCTTGGCAAGAAGGTATGCAAAGACCATGCCAGGCCGCCTGAACGCCGGGGCCTTTTCCAAGCCCTTGTTTTCCCGGGATTTTTCCGACACTCGCTCCCTCCGCCTCAGGCATTTCGGCGAAATTTCGCACACATCCAGAGTAGAATGTGCGGAAACTCGCACACATCTCTATGACGCCACCCCGCTTTTCCCAGCCAGCAGGCCGGCCCCGTCCCGGCGCGGGCGCGTGGCTCGCCCGGCTGGCGCTGGCCGCGCTGCTCCTGTCCGCCGCCGGCGTCGCCCTGCGGCTCGCTACCGAGTGGGCTCGCGCGGGCGCCGTGAAGGAAATCGCCGCCCAAGCGCGCAGCGCCGGCCAGCTCAACGCCGCCCTGCTGCGCAACAACCTGGACAAATTCCGCACGCTGCCCTTCGTGCTGGCTCGCGACGAGGCCTTGCGCGCTACGCTGCGCAACCCGCAGCCCGCGCAAATCCTGACGCTGGACGAGAAGCTGGACGCCCTGAGCCGCGGCGTCAGCGCCTCGGCCATCTACGTTCTCGACCACACCGGCTACGCCATCGCAGCCAGCAACTGGAGGGAGCCGGCCACCTTCGCGGGCGTGGATTACCAGTTCCGCCCCTATTTCAAGAACGCCGCGACGCACGGCTATGCCGAACACTTCGCCCTGGGCACCGTCAGTCATGAAGCCGGCCTGTACCTCGCGCGGCGGGTCGACGACGCGCGGGGCGCCATGCTGGGCGTAGTCGTGCTGAAGGTCGATTTCCGCGCGCTCGAGGCGGACTGGCGGCAATCCAGCGCGCCCATTTTCGTCACGGACGAGCACGGCATTGTGCTCCTGGGCAGCAACCCGGCATGGCGCTTCTCCGTGCTGGAGCCGCTGCCTCCGGACCTGGCCCGGGGCCTGCGGGCAAGCCTGCAGTTCGGCGACGCGCCTTTTCTCGCGCTGCCGTTCAGCCCGCTTCTACGCCCGGAAAGCGCGGCGCAGCTCGTCAATACCCATGCCCCCTTGCCGCCGCACATTTCCGTCGGCGCGCCCCTGCTGCACACCACGGTCCCCATTACGGAATCGCCTGACTGGACGCTGCATCTGCTGACCCCGGTGGAATCGGCCGTGAACCGCGCCACCGCCAACGCGCAGCTCGGCGTCCTCCTGGCGCTGGCCGTGCTCGGCACGGCCAGCGGCATTGCCGTGTACCGGCGGCACCTGCATCGCACCCGCGCCTCGGAGCAAGCCGCCATCCAGCGGCAGCTCACGGCCCAGGTCGAAGAACGCACCGCCCAGCTCAGGGAAACCAATGAGCGCCTGGTCGCCGAAATGGATGAACGCCAGCGCGCCACCGCGCAGTTGCACACCATGCAGGACGAACTCGTGCAGGCCAGCAAGCTGGCGCTCCTGGGGCAGATATCCGCCGGCGTCGCGCATGAAATCAACCAGCCCGTGGCCGCGATACGGGCCTACGCCGACAACGCGCGCGAGTTCCTCGCGCGCCGCGACATGGCAACGGCCAGCGAAAACCTCGAAGCCATCGCCTCGCTCACCGAACGCATCGGCAACATTACCGGCGAGCTGCGCGCCTTCTCGCGTAAAGCCGGCGACAGCCTCGAGCCCACCAGCCTCAACCAGACGCTCGAAGGCGCCCTGCTGCTGGTCGGGCCGCGCGCGCGCCGCCAGAACGTGGCGCTGCCGCGCCCGCTCGAGCGCGACTTCCTGGTGCAGGCACACCCCTTGAGGCTCGAACAGGTGCTGGTCAACCTGCTGCAGAACGCCCTGGAGGCCATGGAGAACCGACCGTCCGGCCGCATCGGCCTGGCCGTGCGCGAAGACCAGAACGCCGTCCGCCTCTACGTAGGCGACGACGGCCCCGGGCTGACGGCCGAAGCCCGCGGCCGGCTCTTCATTCCCTTTCTCACCACCAAGCCCGAAGGACTGGGCCTCGGGCTCGTCATCTCGCGCGACATTGCCGCCGAGTTCAGCGGCGAACTGCGCGCGGCCGAGCCCGGCGAGCCCTTGCCCGCCGGCCTGCCGGGCGGCGCCGTATTCGTCCTGACGCTGCGCAAGGCGCAATCCGGCGCTGCGGGCTCGAACGGCGCATAGCGCCCCGCCGCCCGCTCCTCTTTCTGTCTGGATATCCGCATGACCCGTCCCGCACCGCCATCCAATCCGCCCGCCAACCGCGGCGACACCCCTTCCCTGCCGGCAAGCCCGCCCCGCGTCGTCTTCATCGACGACGACGAGGATCTGCGCCGCGCCAATGTCCAGACGCTCAAGCTGCACGGCATCGCCGTCGACGCCTATGCCGGCGCGCGCCCGGCCCTGCCTGCATTGACGCCGGAGTTCGACGGCGTGGTGGTCACAGACCTCCGCATGCCCGACATCGACGGCTTGCAGCTGTTTCAGCGGCTCCGGGACATCGATCCCGAGATCCCCGTCATTCTCATCACCGGCCATGGCGACATTCCCACCGCCGTACAGTGCATGCGCGACGGTGCCTATGATTTCCTCGCCAAGCCCTATGCGGCCGACCGCCTGGTCACCGCCATCACGCATGCCGCCGAAAAGCGCAGGCTGGTGCTCGAGAACCGCCGCTTGCGTGCGGCGGCCTTCAGCGCGGACGGCGAAGACCCGCTATTCATCGGCGCTACGCCCGCCATGCAGCGCATCAAGCAGACCCTGCGCCACATCGCCGATGCTGACGTGGACGTGCTGGTCGAAGGAGAAACCGGCACCGGCAAGGAAGTCGTGGCCACCACCCTGCACCGCCTCAGCCAGCGCCGCAACGGCGCGCTGGTGGCCATCAATTGCGGCGCCATGCCGGAATCGGTCATAGAAAGCGAGCTGTTCGGCCACGAGCCCGGCGCTTTCACCGGCGCCCAGAAAAAGCGCATCGGCCGCATCGAGCATTCGAGCGGCGGCATCCTGTTCCTCGACGAAATCGAGAGCATGCCGCTGGCCGTACAGGTCAAGCTCCTGCGCGTCCTGGAATCCCGGCAGATCACGCCGCTGGGCAGCAACGAAGTGCGCAATCTCGACCTGCGCGTCGTGGCGGCCACCAAGGAAGACCTGGGCAGCCCCGCCATCCGCGCGCGCTTTCGCGAAGACCTGTTCTACCGCCTTAACGTCGTCACCATACGCATCCCCCCCTTGCGCGAACGGCGCGACGACATCCCGCTGCTGTTCGCGCACTATCTCGGCCAGGCATCCCGCCGCTTCCATCGCGACATTCCCAAAATCTCCGCGGAACTTCAGCGCCACGTGCTCACGCACGACTGGCCGGGCAACGTCCGCGAGCTCGCCCACTTCGCCGAGCGCGTCGTGCTGGGCGTCCTCAACGAGCCCCCCGCTCCCTCGCCGCATCAGCCCGATCCTGACACCGGCCTGAGCCTGCCGGAACGCATGGAGCGCTACGAAGCCCGCATCCTGCGCGAAACCCTGGCGGCCCACCAGGGCGAGGTCAAGGCCACGCTGCAATCGCTGGGCATCCCGCGCAAGACGTTCTACGACAAGCTCCAGCGCCATGGCATCGAACGCCAGGCCTACGCCGCTCCTCAACCCGGCTCGTCTACCGACTGATTTCCGGCGCATCGACGCTCGCGTTCGCGGTTTGCGGTTCAAGGTTTGCGGTTTGCGGAACGCGGCGTAGGCGCCGGTGCCGGCCGGATTTCGTACTGGCGCGGGCCCTGGGGAGGGCGTGCCGATGGGTCGGTGGCCGGGTGTGGGGTGGCGGCGCGCGCAAAAACAAAACCCCGCAGCGGTTGGGCTGCGGGGTTTTGAGGGATAAAAGCCTGACGATGACCTACTTTCACAGACGTGCGTCCACTATCAT
>NZ_CALSFU010000017.1 GCF_943737005.1 Achromobacter sp. Marseille-Q4962
TCGCCACGATGCTCTTGTACCAGACGCACGGCGCGGTCACGGACTTCCGGGGAAAACTTGTTCTGCTTGCTCATAAGGGCTCCATTCTCTCAAAGGTTGGAGCCTCCGCAAAACCCGGGGCAATTCACGTCGCTGCACCTGGCGGGCGAGCTGTTCGCCGCGACGGCCGGCGTGCGCCTGACGCAGGTGCCGTACCGCGGCAGCGCGCCCGGCCTGAACGACACGGTGGCCGGCCACGTGCCGATGATGTTCGACAACATGCCCTCGGCCCTGCAGCTGGTGAAAGCGGGCAAGCTGCGGGCCCTGGCCATCACGAGCGCCGCGCGCTCGCCCGAACTGCCCGACGTGCCGACCATGGCCGAGGCGGGGCTGCCCGGCTACGAGATCTCGGGCTGGTTCGGGGTGCTGGCGCCGGCGGCCACGCCCCAGCCCATCGTGCAGCGCCTGGACCGCGAGCTGCGGGCGGTGCTCGAGCAGCCCGACGTGCGCAGGCAGATCGCCGACATGGGCGGCGTGATCTCCGCCGCCGGCCCCGCCGACTTCCGCCGCTACATCGCCAGCGAAACCGACAGATGGGGCGCCCTGGTGCGCACCGCCCACATCAGGCTTCAATGAGAAAGGAGACACGCATGAACACCTATCGGCATCTGGAAATCCACCCCATCGCGGGCGCGCTGGGCGCGGAAATCCGCGGCGTCGACCTGTCGCGCCCGCTCCCGGACGAGCAGTTCGAGGAAGTGCGCAGCGCGCTGCACGAGCATCTGGTGATTTTCTTCCGCGACCAGAACCTCACGCCGCGGCAGCACGTGGAATTCAGCTCGCGCTTCGGCGAGCTGCTGGAAGTGCCCTTCGTGCGTGCGCTGGACGGCTTTCCCACCATTCTGCCCGTCATGAAGGGCAAGGCGGAAAAGACGCGGCGCAATTTCGGCGGCCTGTGGCATTCGGACATGAGCTACTCGGAAAAGCCCCCGCTGGGCTCGGCGCTGTACGGCCGCGTGATCCCGCCTTACGGCGGCGACACGATGTGGGCGAACATGTACCGCGCCTACGAAACCCTGTCCGACCGGCTCAAGCAGGTGCTGGACGGGCTGGGCGCGGTGCACAGCGCGGTGCGCTCCTATGGCGCCGGCGGCGCGGTGGTGAACAACGGCGACCCGGCCCACAAGATGGACGTGCGCACCGACGAGCGCGCCAGCAGCGAGGTCGTGCACCCGGTGGTGCGCGTGCACCCGGCCACCGGCAGGAAGGCGCTGTACGTGAACAGCACCTACACGCTGCGGTTCGACGGCATGACCCAGGAAGAAAGCGAGCCGCTGCTCCAGTTCCTGTACCAGCACGCGGCGCGCCCGGAATTCACCTGCCGCTTCCGCTGGTCGCCCGGTTCGCTCGCGGTCTGGGACAACCGCTGCACGCAGCACCTGGCCATGAACGACTATGACGGCTTCGACCGCGAGCTGCACCGCACCACCATCTCGGGCGACCGCCCGGTGCCGGCGTCGCGGACGCTGCAGTAAGCATGCGCGCCATCCGGAAAGACGAGGGCATGCCGCCCTCGTCCCAAGCGGCAGGGCCGCATGGCCGATAGGCGAATCGCGCCGTTTCCCGCACGCTGGCCGGGTTGGAGGAAGGGGCCAGGGGGAAAAGAAGATGGATATCGTGCTGGCGTTCGCGCCTTTCGCCGTGTTCGCCGTCCTGGAGCGCAGCGTGGGCGTGCTCGAGGGCCTGGCGGCGGGGGCGGCGGCGGCCGCCTGCCTGCTGCTGCGCGACTGGGTCAGCCCCGAACGCCGGGTCAAGCCGCTGGAAAGCGGCTCCTTCCTGCTCTTGGCCGGCTTGATGCTCTATGCGCCCATGGCCGGCGGCGACGGCTGGTCCGTGGCCGAGGCGCGCCTGCGGGTCGATGGCGGCATGCTGGCGGTCGTGCTGCTGACCATGCTGTTGCGGCGCCCGTTCACCCTGGAATACGCGCGCGAGCGCGAGCCCGAATATGTCTGGAAAAACCGCCGCTACCGCCGCATGAACTATGTGGTGACGGGAGCCTGGGCGGCGGCGTTCGCGGTCATGGCGGCGGCCGACATGGCGCTGCTGCGCTGGCCCTGGCTCTCGCCGGCGCTGGCCGTGGCGGCCACGGTCGCCGCCCTGTACGGCGCGGCGCGTTTCACGCGCTGGTATCCGAGCCGCGACTCCGCCCTGCCCTGAGCGCGGGCGGCACGCCGGGCGTGCCGGCCCGCCCTACTGGTAGCGCTCGCGGTAGCTCACGGGCGACAGGCCGCAATACTTGCTGAATATTTCGCGGAACGCCTTGGTGTCGTTGTAGCCCACTTCGTACATGACCTCGGCCACGCTCTTGCGCGTGGATTCCAGCCGCTGCTTGGCCGCCTCCACCCGCACGCGCTGCAAATATTCGACGATGCTGTGCCCCGTGGCCTGCCGGAACCGCCGCTCCAGCGTGCGGCGGCCCATGGCGTGGCGGCTGGCCAGCTCGTCCACGGCGATCTTTTCGGGATAACTGCCCTCGATGTACGCCTGGACGGCGCGCACCACCTGGTCCGCGTGGTCTTTGCTGCCCATGAACACCGCGAAAGGCAGCTGGCTCTGGCGGCTCCAGTCGAGCTGGAAAAACTTGGCGCACCAGATCGCTGTGTCGCGGTCGGTGTACTTTTCGACCAGATGCAGCACGAGGTGCGCGGCCGAGAACGAGCCGCCGCTGGTGTAGACGCCGTTGCCGGCCATGACGACGCGGTCCGTCACCCATTGCACCGACGGAAACAGGTTGGCATAGAGGTTCTGCGCCGCCCAGTGCACGACCGCCTCCTGCCCGTCGAGCAGGCCGGCGGCCGCCAGCAGCGCGGCGCCCAGGCACAGGCTGGCCACCTCCCCGCCCTGGCGGTGGTGCCGCGCCAGCCACGCGACGGTTTCGCGGTTGTTCAGCACCGCATCCGAAATGGCGCCCTGCAGCGGCGGAACGATGCAGATATCGACCGCGCCCGCCTCGTCCAGCGTGGCGTCGGCCTGCACCGTGATGCGCCCGCCGTCCAGGCTGACCTCGCGCTCGACCGCCAGGGTGCGCACCTGGAAGCCGGGCGGCAGGCCGCGCGCGGCGCGGTATTCGTTGGCGACGATGAAGCCGTGCCTGGCTGTTTCGAGCGCAGCGATGTTCGCGCCCGCAGGCAGCAGGAAAGCGACGTTTTTCATGCGCCTAGCATACGCCGCAAGCCTGTCGCAATCCACCCGCAAGAATGTCGCAATCGCCTATCGGAGTCCCGCCCGAATCCCGATAGAGTGACGCCATGCCATCCCGGAATGCCGCCGGGCGGGCGCGGGGCCCGCCGGCGGCGCATACGACCCTCAGGAGACAAGCATGGAAAAGAAATACGTGGACGGTTTTCTGCTCTGCGTTCCCACGGCGAAGCTGCAGGAGTACCAGGCGCTCGCCGAACAGGCGCGCACGGTCTGGCTGGAGCACGGGGCGCTGGACTTCCGCGAATGCGTGGGAGTCGACCTCGACCCGCAGCACGGCTGCGCCTCCTTCGCCGCAGCCGCCGGCGCGCAGCCGGGCGAAAGCGTGGTGTTCTCGTGGATCACTTACGCCAGCCGCGCCGAGCGCGACCGCATCAACGCCAAAGTCATGAACGACAGCCGCATCTCCGGCACGCAATGCGAAGGCGTCTTCGACGCCAAGCGCATGTGCTGGGGCGGCTTTTCCACACTGGTGGGCGACTGAGCCCGCATTCCGGCCGCCGGGCCCGGAACCGGGCGCGGCGCCGCAGCCAAAGGAGACAGACATGTCCAGACCCGCAACCCGCCCCATTCCCGAAGGCATGCATACGCTGACGCCGCACCTGGTGTGCGAAGGCGCGGCCGCGGCCATCGACTTCTACAAGACGGCGTTCAACGCCGAGCAACTCTCGCTGCTGCCCGGGCCCGACGGCAAGGTCATGCACGCCATGCTGCGCATCGGCGACTCGGCCCTCATGCTGTCGGATGACTTTCCCTCGTGCGGCAGCCTGGGGCCGAAGGCGCTCAAGGGCTCGCCCGTGACCCTGCACCTGTACGTGGAAAACGTGGACGCCGCCATCAAGCAGGCGGTCGACGCCGGCGCCCAGGTCACCATGCCGGCGACCGACATGTTCTGGGGCGACCGCTACGGCCAGGTGGTGGACCCCTGTGGCCATCGCTGGTCGCTGGCCACGCACAAGCAGGATCTCTCGCCCGAGGAAATCCGCGAGGGCATGGCCCGCATGTGCGCGGAAATGGAAAACGCCAAGCCCGCCGGCGCAACGGGAGATGCGCGATGATGACGCTGTACGGGCTGGGCCCGACGCGGTCGCTGCGCGCGCTGTGGGCCTTGCGGGAGCTCGGCCTGGAATTCGATTTCGTGCCCGTCAACCTGCTGGCGGGCGAGAACCGGCGTGCGGACTTCCTGCGCCTCAACCCCGCGGGCAAGCTGCCGGTGCTGGTGGACGGCGACCAGGTCATTACGGAGTCGGCCGCCATCGTGATCTACCTGGCGGAAAAATACCGCGACAAAGGGCTCATGCCGGACGACCTCGGGCAGCGGGCGCAAGCGTACCGATGGGCGCTCTTTGCGGTGACCGAGCTCGAACAGCCGCTCTGGCGGATCGCCCGCAACACGTTCGTCTACCCGGAGCACAAGCGCATCGCGGCCGACATTCCGCGGGCCGGGGAAGATTTCGCCGACATGGCGGCCGTACTCGAGCGCCATATGGAAGGCAGGCCGTTCGTCGCCGGCGACCGCATCAGCTTTGCCGACTGCATTGCCGCCTACACGCTGGACTGGGGCGAGCATGCTGGGCTGCTGGGCGGCTTTCCCAACCTGCGCGCATACGTGCAACGCATGTATGCGCGCCCCGCCGCGCCGCGGCGCATCGCCGAGGCCATGGCCGACATGCGCCCGCCCGCCTGAGCGCCCTTCTTCAGGCGGGATACGGCCCCAGGTAGTCGAGCTTGCCGATCTTCACGCCCGCGTGGCGCAGAATGGCGTAGGCCGTCGTGACATGGAAATAGAAGTTCGGCAGGGCGAAACTCAGCAGATAGGCGTCGCCCTGGAAGCTGGGCTTGAACTCGCCGAAGTTCAGGACGATGGGGCGGGTTTCGGTGCCCTCGAACTTTTCCGCGGGCACGCTCTGGACATAGGCCAGGGTGCCGGCGATGCGCTGCCGCAGTTCCTCCAGCGTCTTTTCCTCGTCGGGAAACTTCGGCGCGTCCACCAGCGACAGCCGCTGCACCGCGAACTTGCTGGTGTCGCTGGCGCGCTGGATCTGGCCCGACAGCGGATACATGTCGGGCGCGAGCCGCGCGCCGACGAGTCCGGCCGGGTCGATGCCTGCATCGGCGGCATGGCGGGCGGCTTTTTCGAGCAGCGCGGACAGCACGTTCAGGCCGCGCACGAAGGCAGGCACGCTGGCCTGGTACATGGTCAAGGGCATGAGAGACTCCAGTCAGGCGAAACTTCCAGCCCGCCGATCTTAGCGCGGCGCGGGCCGGCTGGCGAAGCCCGCCCGCCGCATCGCGGATTCGCGGGCCCGGCGGCTCAGGGCCCGGCGCCCGCGCCCGGCACGAGCTTGCGCCGGTGCCCCTGGAAGAACCGCCAGCACAATGCCGAAGCGTCGGGCCCGTGGCCCGCATGGTATTTCACCGTGGGATCCCCGCCGCTCCAGGCGTGTTCCAGCCGCGTCACTTCGCACAGGCTCACCACCGCCTTGCGGCCGCGCAGCATGTCGAGGCGGCGGTAGGAATTCACGGTGCCCAGGCCCAGCACGCGATCCGCCGGCATTTCCTGCGGATGCACGTCATTGACGATCCGGAACTGCTCGGCCAACTGCCGGGCGTTGCGCGGCGCCACGAACGGATCGAGCTGTCCATGCAGAATGATGGCCGGCATGCCCAGGCGGAACACTTCCGGCGCGGCCACGTTGCGCAGCACCTCGGGCAGCGACTTCACGCTGCCCCGGCGCATGAGCTGCAGCCCCGCCGCCGCGTTGCGCGCATCGCCCGCCACCGGCCCCGAATGCAGGCCCACGGCCGCGATCAGCGCGGGATGGCGCAGCGCGAGCAGCGCGGCCATGCCGGCGCCCGCGGACAGCCCCGCCACATAGACGCGCTCGGGATCCAGCCGATGACGCTCGACCTCCGCACGGATGAGCGCGGCCAGCAGATCGGCCTCGCCGCCGCCATGAGCCTCGTCCGGCAGGAACCAGCGCCAGCAGCGCTGCACCTGGCGCGCCATCGACTGCTGCGGATACAGCACCATGAACCCACCGGCGTCGGCCCAGGCATTCATGCGCGAGCCCCGCGCGAATTCGGCGGCGCTCTGGCGGCAGCCATGCAGCATGACCACCAGCGGCATGCCGGCGGGCGGCGCGCCTTCGGGCGTATAGCGGGCGAAAGAGATGCGCCGCCCCGCGGCGTCCACGAAATGCCGCGTCGCTTCCCAGCGGCCCTTGCCCAGCGCCGGGGCATCCGCCTCGGACCGGGAACGCGCCGTCCGGGCGGCCGGCTTGCGGACGGCCGCGCGCTTGCCGCTCTTGGGCGGCATGGCGGCGCGCAGCGCGGCGCGCTGCAGCCGGCTGATCTTCTTCGCCGCCCTGAACAAGAATTTGCTGAAACTGCGCGCCATGATTCGGCCCCGGCCGCTCTGATGGAAACGGCTGCGCCCCGAAATGTATCACAGCGTAACCATTCGGGCCGTCACTTTTTTTGCTTCAGAATTGTTCAAACGCAAGGCGCGCCCGCCGCGCCGGCGCGAAGCCTTCACGGTTCGCGCAGATATTCCGTGGGCGAGCGCCCCAGCACGCGGCGGAACATCGTGGAAAACGCCGCCGGGCTCTGGTAGCCGAAATCCAGCGCCACCGCCGTCACCGGCGCGCCGGCCGCGAGCCGCGGCAAGGCCAGCACCACGCAAGCCCGTTGCCGCCACTCCGAATACGACATGCCGGTCTGCCTGCGGAAGGCTCGGCTGAAACTGCGCAGGCTCATGTGCAGCGCGTCGGCCCAGGCCTGCGGCGGGCGCGCGGCGTCCGGCGCGCCGACGAACGCCCGGCACAGCGCCGCCAGCCTGGGTTCGCGCGGCAGCGGAATATGCAGCGGCAGCACCGGCGCGCGCGCCACTTCATGCAGCAGCAGCGCGGCCAGCGCCCCGTCGCGGCCCGCCTCGTCGTAGCGCGCCGGCATCTCCACCGCCTCCAGCAGCAGATGGCGCAACAGCGGCGATACGTCCACCACCTCGCAGACCGTACCCGGGCGTCCCGCGCCCGGCTCCAGGTACAGGCTGCGCGTGCTCACGCCCTGCATGCGGACCTCGTGCGCGACGCCGGGCGGAATCCAGACGGCGCGCTGGGGCGGCACCACCCAGTCGCCGTCGCGCGTGCCCACCAGCATGACGCCGGTGGCGCCATAGAGCAACTGACCGCGGCGATGGGCATGGGCGGGCAGCAGATGGCCTGGCGGATAGTCGTTGCCAATGGCGACCACGGGCCGGGCCACGGCGTCGTACAGGTCGATGTGAGCGTTGCGCATGGCCGGAAACGAGGCGCCTGGCCGAAATGAAAACATCATTGTCGCATCTGCGAAAGCGCGCCACGCGCCGGCCGCCTATGCTCTTTTCCGTCTGGATGAAAACGGAAGACGGAATCGCATGCTTTATCTATTCCTGGGACTGGCGGGCCTGGCCAGCGGCGTGACCGCGGTGCTGTTCGGGTTCGGCGGCGGCTTCGTGGTGGTGCCGGTGCTGTATGCCACGCTCACCGCGGCCCACGGCGCGAACGACGCGCTGGGCGCGGCCGCCATGCACGTCGCGGTGGCGACCTCCACCTGCGTCATGATCGTCAACGCCCTGGCCGCCACACGCCGCCACCGGCGCGCAGGCAATCTGCGGCGCGAGTTCCTCTGGCCCCTGGCCGGCTTCATCGCCGCCGGCGCGCTGCTGGGCGCGTGGCTCGCCACCCGCGCCAGCGGCGAGCTGGTGCGCTGGGCCTTCATGGCCTATCTGGGCATCACCATACTCGACTGCCTGCTGCGCCGCGGCTTTCTGCAAGGCGAGCCGGCCGCCGGCGCCAGGCCGCTCCCGCTGCCCGAGGCCGCGGGCGGCGGTCTGGTCATCGGCGCGGTGGCGGCATTCCTGGGCGTGGGCGGCAGCGTCATGACCGTGCCCCTGCTGCGCCGGCGCGGCCTGCCCATGGCGCAGGCGGCCGCCATGGCCAACCCGCTCACCGTGCCCGTGGCGGTGGCCGGCACCCTCGCCTATCTGGCCGCGGGCCGCGGCATGCCGGCCCCGCTCGCTCCCTGGATCGCCGGCTACGTCGACCTGCTGGCCTTCGCCGTGCTCACGGCCGGTTCGCTGGCCGGCATCCGCCTGTCCGCGCCCCTGCTGCCGCGCATTCCCGACCGCCTGCACGCGCGCGTCTATGTGGCGCTGCTGTGCGCGGTGCTGCTGGCCATGGCGCTGGCTTAGGCCAGCAAGCGGCGCCATGCCGGCAGGCTGCCCCTGTCGTCCATCTCGCCCAGCCAGCCGCGTCCGCACCTTGCGAAGGCCTGGTGCACGTCGGCAATGGCGGTAGCCAGGCCGGAATCCTGCCCCAGTTCCTCCAGCATGGCCGCGGCCTCGCGCATTTCCTCCGACCGCCTCTGTCCGTGCTCTGCCACGCGGCCGATCAGGTAAGCCTCATACCCCTTGTCCCAGCCCACGCCGGGAAAGCTGGCCGCCAGGGAAGCCAGCACGCGACGATCCACGCCGAAATGCAGCGCCGCCTGCATGGATTGCACACACAGGGCCTCGGTGCCCTTGATCATGATGCTGCGGCAGAGCTTGATGGCCGACGCCAGCCCGACCTCATCGGCGACAGCCTCGGTGCGCATCCCCATGGCATTGAGCGCTGGCGACAGCTCGCGAGCGCTCCGGCCACCCAACAACATGGGCACTCGCACCCCCTGCGGCGGCACCGGCGCCATGACGGCGGATTCGACATAGTCCGCCCCCGCCGCCTCGATATGCGCGCAATTGTCCTGCTTTGCCTTCGGCGACACCGAGTTCAGGTCGATGAATGTCTGGCCTGTTTCCAGATGCGCGGCAGCGTCGCGCGCCACGATGCCGGCCTGGCTGGCCGTGACTGCGGAAAATACCCATTGCGGGCCCCTCAGGCAGTCGGCCAGGCTCCCCGCCACACGGGCGCCCGCGCGCTCGGCCTTGTCCCGTATCAGGGCGGCAGCCGCCGGATCGTCCAGCTTGATGTCATAGACGGCAACGGCACAGCCGCGGGCGCCCAGCGCCTGCGCAAAGATCGGGCCGACTTCTCCAAAACCGATGACGGCCACGGACGGAATGTTTTCTTGCATGAGTCGCTCCAAAGAAATGCGGTGCTCAAGACGAGCTTGCCTTGAGCGTCGCGCGCGAACCTGAATCGTCGCGGCGCGCGCAGGCGTTGAATTTCTGGCGGTCGAACAGGCCTTCCCACTTGGCAAGCACCATCACCGCTACGCTATTGCCTATCACATTGGTGGTGGAAGTCGCGATGGCAAGGATCCGGTCGATTCCGAACAGCAAACCCACGCCGGACAAAGGCAACGCCCGGGTGGACTGCAGCGTGGCCGTCAGCTTGACCAGGGCGCCTCCAGCCGCGCCCGCGCCACCCTTGGATGTCACCAGCATCACGGCGAGCAAGGCCAATGCCTGCGACCAGGGCAAGGGCGTGTCGGTTGCCTGGGCGATGAAACCAATGCCGCAGGCCATGTACAGAGAGGCGCCGTCGATGTTGAAGCTATAGCCCGCCGGCAAGACGAAACCCACCACCGCTTCATCGCACCCGGCCTGGCCGAGTTTGCTGACCAGCCGGGGAAAGGCGGCTTCGCTGGCCGCCGTGCCCATGGCGAGCACGGCCTCGTCGCGGATCACATACAGGATCCGGAAGATGGAAAGACCGGCGCTGGCGGCGACGAGGCCCAGAACGACGAATACGAAGAACAGCGCCGCGGCGTAATAGGTCAGGATGTAGCGCAGCAGGTAGATCAGGGTGTTTCCGCCATGGCTGCCCACGGCCGCCGCCATGGCGCCGAAGGCGCCCAGCGGGGACAGACGCATGATGAAGCCCAGCATCTTGAACACCAGCGTCTGCGCCTCGTCCAGCAGCTTGAACGCCACCCAGTCGGGTCTGGCCGCCACGGCAAGAGCGCCGCCGGCCAGCAAGGACACGAAGAGCACCGGCAGAATGTCGCCGGTCACGAAGGCCAAGACCAGCGTGCGCGGAATGATGGACAGCAAGAAATGCGTCAGCGAAAAGTCCGCCGCGCCGGCCTCGATCACCTTGTCGACCCCGTGGCCGGCCTCGGCCAGGACAGACGCATGCAGACCGTCGCCCGGTCTGAGCCAGCTCACAATGCCGTAACCCACGACCATGGCGATGGTGCTGACGACCTCGAAATATAAGAACGTTTTCAGGCCCAACCTGCCGAGCTTGCGAAAGTCCTTGATATGGCCGATGCCATGCACCACTGTACAAAAGATGATGGGTCCCAGCATCAGCTTCAGCAGCGCGATAAAACCCTCGCCCAGCGGTTTCATCGCCCTGGCGTGCTGCGGATCGACCAGACCGAAAACAATTGCCAGCGCGATCGCCGCCAATACCTGCACATAAAGTTTCTTGAACGCTTTCAAGCAATGCTCCCCGGTCGGCCTCGGCCGACCTCCCGTCCGTATTCCGTCGATCTATTCCGGCCGGATGCCGGCGCGCTGGGCGGCATCGCGGGAGCGGGCGTATTCCTCTCGGAGAAAAGCTGCAAACCCCGCGGAGGTTTCCTGCTGCGAGGAGGCGGCCTCCACGCCGAAGTCCCTGAGCTTGCCCTCGATCGCCGGATCGTGCGCGCCATCGGCCACGGCCCGCTGCAGCCGCGACAGGACATCGACCGGCGTGCGCGCCGGCGCCAGCAGGCCGGCATAGCTGGCCGCCGCCAGGTCTTTGTAGCCGGCTTCGGCCAGGGTTGGCAGTTCGGGCGCCAGGGCAAGCCGATGATCGGCCGCGATCGAGACGATGCGGACCTTGCCCGCTCTGTGCAAAGGCAGGGCCGTTGAAAACTCCGTGACCGTGGCCTCGATACTGCCGCCCATCAAGTCCGGAATCAGCGCTCCGCCGCCCCGGTAGGGCACATTGACCAATTTCGCGCCCGTCGCCGCGTTGATGCGCAGCAGGGTGAGGTGAGTGGCGCTGCCCACGCCCGAGGTTCCGGTATTGATGCTTCGCTTGCGCGACAGGGCCACCAGTTCCTCAAGGTTGCGCGCCTCAACCTGCGAATTGACGACCAGGACATGCGGCACATAGCCCACCATGGCCACCGGCGCGAAGTCCTTGAGAGGGTCATACGGCATCTTGGCCTGGATGAAGGGATTCACCGTCAATGGCCCGTTGGAACCGACCAGCAGCGTGTACCCATCGACCGGCGCGCGCGCCACCATGTCGGCGCCTATGCTGCCGCCGGCCCCAGGCTTGTTCTCCACGACAGCCGGCACGCCGAGTCTGGGACCGATGGCCGCGGCAATGATGCGCCCCACCGCATCGATGTTGCCGCCCGCCGCAAATGGAACGATCAGTCGCAAGGGCCGATCCGGATAAGCCGCCAGCACCCGCCCCGGCAAGGCCAGCGAGCCCAGCGCCAGGCCGCCGCTGCGTAAGAAGTCGCGTCGCTTCATAGTCTCCTCCATATTGTTTTCGTTGCGCGAGACAGACTCAGTCCAGATAGCGCAGTCCCGCGCGCGCGAGGGACTCGCGCATTCCGTAGATATCCAGTCCCAACTCGCCGGCGGCCAGGCGCTCGCGCTTGCGGGCCTCGTTGGCCAGCCGCTCATCGGCGCGGTCGGCGATCTGTCCGACCCGGACAGCCGGCACCACGACGACGCCGTCCGCGTCAGCCAGCACCACATCGCCCGGCCGCACCAGGACGCCTGCGCACACCACCGGGATGTTGACCGACCCCAGCGTCGCCTTGACCGTTCCCTGGGCGCAAATGGCCTTGCTGAAAACGGGAAAACCCATTTCGCGCAACGCCAGCACGTCACGCGCCCCGCCGTCGATCACCAAGCCTTTCGCCCCGCGTGCACGGAAACTGGTGGCAAGCAGTTCGCCGAAGAAACCATCGCGGCAATCGCTGGTGCAGGCCGCCACCACCACATCGCCCGGCTGCAGTTGTTCGGCGGCCACATGCATCATCCAGTTGTCGCCCGGCTGCAGCAGCACGGTAACGGCCGTGCCGCACAACCGCGCCCCTTCGTACACGGGCCGGATGGCAGCGTCCAGCAGTCCTGCCCTGCCCATGGCCTCATGCACCGTGGCCACCCCATGGGCCGACAGGCGCTCGACCATTGCCGGGTCGGCTCTTTCGATCCGGCGTTTGACCACTCCCACCGTATTCAACAGTTCTTCCATTCAAAGCCCCTTGAGCGCCAGCGCCGCGTCCAGCCGCGGATACACGCGCCGCGCATTGCCTTCGTAAATCATCTGCCGCTCATCCCGGCTCAGTCCGGCGGCCTCGATGTAGCGGCGCGTATCGTCGTAATGAAATCCGGTTTGCGGATCGATGCCCCGTACCGCGCCTATCATCTCGCTGGCGAACAAGACGTTCTTCACCGGGATGACGCGGGCCAGAAGATCGATACCAGGCTGGTGATAAACGCAAGTGTCGAAATACAAGTTGTCCAACAGCCACGTTTCCAGCGGCGGCTTCTTCATTTCCTGCGCCAGGCCGCGGAATCGGCCCCAGTGATAAGGCACGGCTCCTCCGCCGTGCGGAATGACGAACCTGAGATCCGGGAAATCCTTGAACAGATCCGAACCGAGACATTGCATGAAGGCCGTCGTGTCCGCGTTCAGATAGTGCGCGCCGGTTGTATGAAAGCAGGCATTGCAGCTAGTGCTGACGTGGATCATGGCCGGGATGCCGTACTCCACCATGCGCTCATACAGGGGATACCAGTAGCGATCGGAGAGCGGGGGCGAGGTCCAATGGCCGCCGGAGGGATCCGGATTGAGATTGAGCGCCACGAAACCGTATTCCTCGACGCAACGCCTGAGTTCGTCCAGGCTGGTTTCAATCGGGGCGCCGGGCGACTGCGGCAACATCGCCGCGCCGACGAAATGATCGGGAAACAGCGCGGCCACGCGGTAGCACAGCTCATTGCAGATAGCCGCCCAGGTCTGGCTGGTAGCCAAACTGCCGATGTGATGCGCCATGAAACTGGCGCGGGGAGAGAAAATGGTGAGGTCGCACCCTCGCTCGCGCATCAGGCGCAATTGATTCATCTCTATGGATGCGCGAATCTCGTCATCGCGGATGCGCAGATCGCTGACGCGAGGCGCTGCCGACGGGTCCTTCAAGCCGGCGATCTGGCGTTTTCTCCAGTTCTCGAGCGCCTGGGGGGCCGTGGTGTAGTGGCCATGGCAATCGATGATCAAATTGATTCTCCAGAAACGGCGCGCGGCGCGTAGGCCACGCCGCGCATCAACAGGCGCGCCGTGCGAAGCAGCGCGGCGCGAACCACCTTGCCCGATGCGTCCAGGTCGAGCTCGACGCTGAACTCCCCCGAAGGGTGTTCCACCGATATGCGCTGCCTCGTGCCGCCGGGCGGGCACGCCAGGCCCTGGACCACGGAGCCCGGCAACACGCAGGCCGTGGCCACGGTCACCGCCGCCAAGACCCCTATGGCGTCGTGGCAGACATGAGGAATGAAGCATCGCGTGGATACGCTGCCGCCACGAACCGGCGGCGAAAGCAGGCACATCTTGGGATAGGGCTTGCGGCGCACGTCGCCCAGGCCCATCAACTCGCCGGCATGCAGGCGCAAAGCTTCCAGGCGCGTCTTGAGTTCCTCGTCGGCGTTGAGTTGCGCCACGCTTTCGTCGCCGCGGCGCCCGAGATCGGCAGCGCGCATCAGAACCATGGGCATGCCATTGTCTATGCAGGTGACGTCGATATCGGGCATCCCGGCTGGATGCAGGCGGTCCAGGACATTGCCGGTGGGCAGCAGGCTCCTGCATACCGAACCCGCCGCGTCCAGAAAACTGATGGCAATGGGCGCCGCCGTTCCCGGCACGCCGTCGATGCGCGCCGAGCCGTGATAGCACAGGCGGCCTCCCGGCGTCTGCACCTCGATGTCGCACAGCATGCCGGTATTGAGGGTCAGCACGCGATAGCTGCTCACCTGGCCTCGCGGCGCCACCATGCCCGTCTCCAGAGCGAAAGGCACGACGGCGGCCAGCATATTGCCGCAGTTGGGCGTGGTATCGACCTTTGCCTCATCGACCGCCACCTGGGCGAACAGGAACTCCAGGTCCACGCCCGGCTCGCGGCCCGGCCCCACGATGCCGGCCTTGCTCGTCAAGGGATGGGCTCCGCCCAGCCCGTCGATCTGGCGCGCATCCGGCGACCCCATGACCGCCAGTAACAGGGCGTCCCGGCTGGCACGGTCAGCGGGCAGGTCCTGGGCCCTGAAGAAGGGCCCGCGGGACGTCCCGCCCCGCATGAACAGGCAGGGCACCGCGTGCTGCATTTGGTTTGTTTCAGATGTCTCCATTCCCAGCCATCCAGCAGTATGTTTTTTGCGAAAGTATGGGCTTTCCGGCAATTGGCCGGGTTGCCTTGTGCCTGAATGACCGTTCTAATATTTTTATGAGCCCTGATTCTCCGTCGATATGGAACCTCGCGATCGCCCGCCCCTGAGCCTGCGCCACCTCCATGTCTTCAATGTCGTGGCCGCCGCCGGCGGCGTGCGACGCGGAGCCGAGGCGCTGTATCGCGCCTCTTCCGCCGTCACCCGCGCCATCAACCGGCTGGAGGCGGCCTTGGGCGTCGCCCTGTTCGAGCGCAAGGGCACTGGCATGCTCCTGACGGCCGCCGGCGAAACGGTGCGCGTGCGCACCGAACGCATCCAGACGGAGCTCGCGGCCGTACTTGACGAAGCGCGGCAACGCGGCGGCCGGACAGGCAATCCGGGCGTTCTGTATCACACGGGACGGCTGACCAATGCCGCTCTGCTGGCCGACGTGCATCACATGTCCACGGTCGCCCACCAGCAGGGCTTGACCCAACCCGCCGTCAGTGCGGCGATTTCGCGGCTGGAGCAATGCCTGGCGCAGCCGATTTTCCAGCGCACGCCGCGCGGCATGATCCCCACGCCGGCCGGCGAACGCTGGGTAATGCGCTTCAAGCGCGTCCTGGCCGAACTGCGCAATATCGAGGCCGATGTCGCCGCCCTGAATGGCGCCATCGAGGGCGTGGTGACCGTCGGCGCCCTGCCCCTGATACGCACGCTGGTGCTGCCGCGCGCGATCGCCGAGGTGCTGGCCCGCCATCCTCGCCTGCGCATACGGACGCTGGAGAGTCCGTATGGGGATCTTTGCGCGGGGCTATTGAGCGCGGAGGTGGATTTCATTCTCGGCGCGCTTCGTCCGCTGCATGACAAGTCGCTCAGCACCGAAGTCCTGCTGCATGAAGACATCGTCCTGCTGGCCCGCACCGGCCATCCCCTCGCCGCACGGCGCGATATCGGCTTTGACGACCTGCGCGCCTATCCCTGGGTTCTGTCGCGCGCCTCCTCGCCGCTGCGCTATCAATTGAACGATTTCTTCCGCGCCTACGGCCAGCCCCTGCTCGAGCCATCGGTCGAAACGGCCGACCTGGCCACGCTGCGCGGACTGTTGCTGCACTCCAATATGTTGACGGCTCTGTCGCGCCATCAGATGCACTATGAAGTCGCCAGCGGGGGCCTGCAGGCGCTCGATTTCCCTCTGGACGGCATGCAGCGCGAGATTGGCGTCACGGTGCGTGCGGGCGCTCGGCTGTCGCCAGGCGCCCACGCCCTGCTCCAGGAAGTGCGGGCTCAGGCCCTGCTGGCCGTCCCCGCATAAACGGATTCGATCGCCCCGGCTCCTCAAACGCAACCCCGTCCTGCCGCGGCGCCGGCATACTCGACGCACGTCCCCCGAGAGGAGATCTTTCATGAAGCGCGTTCCGCCACCCCATCCCGCGCCGCATGCGCCCGCCTTCGCCCTGCCGCCGGGCAGTTGCGATGCCCACGTCCACGTCTACGGACCCGCGGCGCGCTTTCCCTATGCCCCCGAACGGCGCTATGACCCGCCAGATGCGCCCATCGAAACATTGCAGCGACTGCACCGTCATCTGGGCGTGGACCGGGCAGTGCTGGTGCAGGCTACCGTCCATGGCACCGACAACCGCGCCATGCTCGATGCCATCAGCCGCGATCCCTCGCGCTACCGCGGCGTGGCCCTGGCCGCCGATGACGCGGACAGCAAGGAACTCGAAGCGCTGCATGCGGGGGGAGTTCGAGGCCTGCGCTACAACTTCATGCCCCACCTGGGCCCTTCTGCGGACCTGGATGCGGTGATGCGCATGGCGCATCGCATCGCCGGTCTGGGCTGGCATGTGCAACTGCATGCCCATGCGGAAGACCTGGCATCCATGCAAGACTTTCTGCATGCGCTGCCCGTGCCATTCGTCATCGACCACATGGGCCGCGTCATGGCGGAGCGCGGCCTGGGTCAACCTGCGCTGGCCAGCTTGTTGCGCGTGCTGGAACATCCGCGCGCCTGGATCAAACTCAGCGGTCCGGAAAGGCTGTCGGCCGCCCTGTCCCGAAGCACGCCGCCCTATGCCGACGTTGTTCCCATTGCGCGCCGCATCCTCGACGTGGCGGGCGACCGCGCCGTATGGGGACTGGACTGGCCACATCCCAATGTGCGCGAAGTTCCCGACGACGGCGACCTGATCGACATCCTGCCGTCCTACGGCGATGCGGAGACGCTGCGCCGACTGCTGGTGGAAAATCCCGCGCGCCTGTATTTCGGCCCGTAAACCGCCTCGCGGCTGGGGCCGTCTCCTGAACCTCCCCCGGGCTGCGCCGCATTATCGACAATTCCGGAAACATGCCCGCCAGCGCGGGCTACGAAATCGCGCAGAACATTACCGGGCGGCCTCCCGGGGCGCCCCCGGGGGCGCGGCCGCGGCCGTGGTGGCCCGCCGACACAGGAAAACACATCGGGAAACTTGCAGCGGCGCGCAATTGCTTGCCATCATGGATGCACGGTATTGCCATGCAACAAGGAGATCTCATGCAGCGTTCCCTCAAGACCGGGCTCACGTCCGCCGCCTTCGCCGCCGCGCTTGCCGCCGCCCTGAGCGCCGCGCCCGCGCCGACCCTGGCGCAGAACACGCCGGCGCAAGACGCGCCGGCGCAAAACGCGCCGGCCTCGCAGGCGCCGCTGCCCATGCAGGCGGTGCCCAATCCCACCGACCAGCAACTGCAGCGCTTCGCCTCGGCTTCGCAGAAGGTGGCCGGCGTGGTGGACGAATACCGGCCCAAGGTCGAAGCCGCCAAGACCGACGACGCCAAGCAGAAGATCGTGCAGGAGGCCGACGCCAAGATGGTGAAGCTGGTGCGGGCCGACGGCCTGTCGGTGGAGGAGTTCAACGGCATCAGCCGGGCGGTGGAACAGAATCCGCAGCTCAAGCAGCGCGTCATCGACCTGAGCAGGCGCGGCGCCGCACCGCGCTAGGGGCCGGCGCGCACCGGCGCGAGCCGGGCCAGGCTCCCCCGGCGCCGTCGCGCATACAGGGTCGCGGCGTTATGCTGTTGCGGCGCATCAGCCCCTCAATCCATCACGGGAGTCCCTGTATCGTGACCGCGGAACGCATTCTTTACGACCTTGCCGGCGCCGACGAATCGCTGCGCTTCAGCCCGCATTGCTGGAAAACGCGCATGGCGCTGGCCCACAAGGGCCTGGCCGTGCGCACCGTGCCCTGGCGCTTCACCGAGAAGGAAGCCATTGCCTTCTCGGAGCAGAAGCTGGTGCCGGTGCTGGTGGACGGCGACACCACGGTGAGCGATTCCTGGCGCATCGCCTGCCATCTCGAAGACCGCTACCCCGACCGCCCCTCTCTCTTCGGCGGCGCCATCGGCCGCGGCGTGTCGCGTTTCGCGAACGGCTGGGCCGACGCCACGCTGGTGCCCATCCTGGCGCGCCTGCTGCTGCCCTCCATCCACGCGCTGATCCACGAAAAAGACAAGGACTATTTCCGCGCCACGCGCGAAAAGCGCTTCGGCCCGCTGGAAGAGCTGCCGCCCGGCTACGAGGCGCAGATCGGGCTGTTCCGCCAGGCCCTGCAGCCGCTGCGCCAGACGCTGGAGCGCCAGCCCTACCTGGCCGGCGACCAGCCCGCCTACGCGGACTATGCCGTCTTCGGCATGTTCATGTGGGCGCGCTGCACCAGCGCGCACGCCCTGCTCGACGAAGGCGACGCGGTGTACGCATGGCGCGAGCGCCTGCTGGACGCCTTCGACGGCCTGGCGCGCCGTGCGCCCATGATCAGGTCTTGAGGCGGTAGCCGGTCTTGAAGATCCAGCGCACCACGAACATGCACAGCGCCAGGAAGGCCAGCGTCATGCCCACGCTCACGCCCAGGCTGACGTCGGCCACGCCATAGAAGGACCAGCGGAACCCGCTCACCAGGTAGACCACCGGATTGAACAGCGTGGCGGTCTGCCAGAAGGGCGGCAGCATCTTGATGGAATAGAAGGTGCCGCCCAGGAAGGTAAGCGGGGTGATGATCATGAGCGGGATGATCTGCAGCTTCTCGAAGCCGTCGGCCCAGATCCCGATGATGAATCCGAACAGGCTGAATGTGATCGAGGTCAGCACCAGGAAGCCGATCATCGCCAGCGGATGCGCGATGCCGAACGGCACGAACAGGCGCGCCGTCGCCAGCATGATGAGCCCCAGGATGATGGACTTGCTGGCTGCCGCTCCCACGTAGCCCATCACGATCTCCAGATATGAGATGGGCGCGGAATGGATTTCGTAGATGGTGCCCTGGAAGCGCGGCATGTAGATGCCGAACGAGGCGTTGGCCACGCTCTGCGTGAGCAGCGACAGCATGATCATGCCGGGCACGATGAAAGCGCCGTAGCTCACGCCGTCGATCTGCACCATGTGCGAGCCGATGGCCGAGCCGAACACCACGAAATACAGCGAGGTGGAAATGACGGGCGAGGCCACGCTCTGCATCAGCGTGCGCCAGGCGCGGGCCATCTCGAAGCGGTAGATGGCGCGGATAGCGTAGAAGTTCATGATGACTGGTGCACCAGGCTGACGAAAATCTCCTCCAGCGAGCTTTCGGAGGTGTGGAGGTCGGTGAATTCGATGCCCAGCTCGTTGAGCTGGCGCAGCAGCCGGGAGATGGCCGCCCCGCCCTGCTCGTCGTAGGTGTAGACCAGCTTGCGGCCCTCCTCGCCCAGCTCCAGCGCGTAGGCGGCCAGCGCCTCGGGCACGGCGGGCAGCGCCGACTTGAGCGTTAGCGCGAGCTGGCGCTTGCCCAGCTTCTTCATGAGGGCGTGCTTTTCCTCGACCAGGATGATCTCGCCCTTGCGGATCACGCCGATGCGGTCGGCCATCTCCTGCGCTTCCTCGATGTAGTGCGTGGTGAGGATGATGGTGACCCCGCTTTCGCGCAGCCGGCGCACCATGTCCCACATGCCGCGCCTGAGCTCCACGTCGACCCCCGCGGTGGGTTCGTCCAGGAACAGGATCTTGGGCTCGTGCGACAGCGCCTTGGCGATCATGACGCGGCGCTTCATGCCGCCCGACAGGGCCATGATGCGGCTGTCTTTCTTGTCCCAGAGCGACAGCTCGCGCAGCACCTTCTCCACGTAGGCATGGTCGGTCGGCTTGCCGAAGAGGCCGCGGCTGAAGTTCACCGTGCTCCAGACGCTTTCGAAGGCGTCGGTGGAGATTTCCTGCGGCACCAGCCCGATGGCCGAGCGCGCCGCGCGGTAATCCGCGACGATGTCGTGGCCGTCGGCCCATACCCTGCCCTCGGTGGGGTTGACGATGCCGCAGATGATGCTGATGAGCGTGGTCTTGCCCGCCCCGTTGGGTCCTAGCAGCGCGAAAATCTCGCCGCGCCGGATCTCCAGGTTTACGTTCCTGAGGGCCTGGAATCCCGACGCGTAGCGCTTGGACAGCCCCTGCACTGATATAACCGGCTGCACTGAAGCCCCCGCGAAAATGGAGAGCGGGTCATTTTACCGGCCATGCGCCGCTGTTTATCCGTACAGGAGGAACAGCGTGTTCGGCCTGCCGGCCCAATGGCCGGCGGCGGGCCGTTTCAGCGTCCCCAGCGCAGCACCAGCGGATCCAGCCGGCGCGCGGCGTCGAGCAGCCCGTCCCGCACCTCGGGGCGCATGGGCGGAAACGGATGGCGGCCGGCCTCGCAGGCGATGACGCCGCCGGCTTTCATGAGCGCCTTGGCCGTCAGGATGCCGCCCTGCCGGTTTTCGTAGTTGATGAGCGGCAGCCAGCGCTCGTAGCGGCGGCAGGCCTCGTCGCGCTCGCCCGCCCGGTGGGCCTCGATAATGGGGCGTATGCCGTCGGCGAAGCCGCCGCCGGTCATGGAGCCGGTGGCGCCCGCGTCCAGGTCGGGCAGCAGCGTGATGCCTTCTTCTCCGTCCCACGGACCCTCGACCGCGCCGCCGCCCAGCGCGATCAGGTCGCGCAGCTTGGACGCCGCGCCCGCCGTTTCGATCTTGAAGTACGACACCTGGGCAATCTCGCGCGCCATGCGCGCCAGCAGGGCCGCCGGCAGTGGCGTGCCGCTGACGGGCGCGTCCTGGATCATGATGGGAATATCCAGCGCGTCGGACACGCGCTGGAAGAATTCCACGATCTGCGGCTCCGGCACGCGCAGGGTGGCGCCATGATACGGCGGCATGATCATCACCATTGCCGCGCCCATGTCCTGCGCGCGGCGGCTGCGCGCGGCGCAGACGCGCGTGCTGAAGTGCGTGGTGGTGACGATGACGGGAACCCGCCCCGCCACGTGCTCCAGGATCAGCCGCGTGAGCGTCTCGCGCTCGTCGTCGGCCAGCACGAACTGCTCGGAAAAATTGGCCAGGATGCACAGCCCGTCCACCCCGCAGTCGATCATGAAGTCCACCGCACGCTTCTGGCTCGCCAGGTCCAGCTCGCCGGACTCGGTGAAGGGCGTGGGAACCACCGGGAAAATGCCGCGGTACCGCGGCGCTTGCGTGAGGTTCATGGCGCTACTCGATGATGTTGAATTGGTCGAGGTATTCGGTCTTGAGGGTCAGACCCAGGCCCGGCCTGTCGTCTTCCAGGTCGATGAAGCCTTCGCGGGCCACGGGCTCGCCGTCGAAAATGTAGTAGAACAGCTCGTTGCCCACTTCCACGTCGAACATGGGGAAGTACTCGCTCATGGGCGAGGCCAGCGTGCTCATGGTGAGGTGGTAGTTGTGCATCTGGCCCGCGTGCGGCACCACCGGCACGCTGTGGGCCTCGCACAGCGCATTGATCTTGTGCGCCGCGGTGATGCCGCCCACGCGGTTGGTGTCGTACTGCACCACCGACACCGCCTTGCGGTCGAGCAACTGCTTGAAGCCCAGCAGCGAGAACTCGTGCTCGCCGCCCGAGATCGGAATCGACCCCAGCCGGTTGAGTTCGGCATAGCCGTCGATGTCGTCGGCGATCACCGGCTCTTCCAGCCAGCGCGGCTCGAACTTCTCCAGCTTGGGCAGCATGCGCCGGGCATAGTCCACGTTCCAGCCCATGTAGCACTCCAGCATGAGGTCGGTGTCGTAGCCGATGACCTCGCGCACCGCCTCCACCGATTTCAGGTTTTCCACAACGCCCCTCTGCAGGTGCGCGGGCCCGTAGCCGAAGCGCATCTTGAAGGCGGTGAACCCCTGGTCCAGATAGGTCTGCGCCTCTTGCTGCATGGCTTTCAGGTCGGTGCGGTAGAGCTTGGAGTAATAGCAGGGAATCTTCTCCTTGGTGCGCCCGCCCAGCAGCTTGAACACCGGCTTGCCCACGGACTTGCCCAGGATGTCCCAGATGGCGAGGTCCACCGCCGAGATGGCGGCCATGGTCACGCCCTTGCGGCCCCAGGCGTGCGTGGCGCGGTACATGCGCTGCCAGAGGTACTCGTAGTCCCAGGGATCGTGGCCGATGACCAGGGGCGCCAGGTACTGGTCGATGACGGCCTTGGCCACGCGCGGCGCCAGGGCGACGTTGCCCAGGCCCACGATGCCGTCGTCGGTTTCCATTTCCACCACCGTCCAGCCGTGGAAACGGAAGGTGCTCATGGTTTCCTGCGGCGAATACAGCAGGTCCATGGCGTTGGAGCAGAAATTGCCTTGCGGCGGCACGGTCTTGCCGGTCCATTCGTAGACACGGGCGCGGACGGACTTGATCTTCATGGAGAGGTTTCCTGCGTAGCGGTGAAAGAGGAATCGAAACCGGCGCGACGGCCTCAGGCGGCGGCCCGGGCCGCGCGGTGCGACAGGCCCATGCGGCAGGCGATGCCCAGGGCCTGGGCCATGGCGTCGGCGTTGGCCCGGCCCCGGCCCGCGATGTCGTAGGCGGTGCCGTGCGCGGGCGTGGTGATGGGGATGGGCAGGCCGCCCTGCACGGTGACGCCGCGCGAAAAGCCCAGCAGCTTGAGCGCGATCTGGCCCTGGTCGTGGTACATGGTCACGATGGCCTGGAACTCGCCGGCCTGCGCCTTCAGGAAAATGGTGTCCGCCGGATAAGGCCCCTGCACGGGCAGGCCCTCGGCGTTGAGCGCGCGCACGGCGGGCTCGATGATGTCCACCTCCTCGCGCCCGCAGGTGCCGCCGTCGCCGCCGTGCGGGTTGAAGGCGGCCACGGCCACGCGCGGCTGCGCCACGCCGTTGGCCTGCAGCGAGCGGAAGATCAGCCGCGCCGCCTCCTTGATGCCTTCGACGCTGAGGGCGGCGGCCGCGTCCTTGAGCGGAATGTGAGACGACACGCGCGAGGTCCACAGCTCGCCCAGCGTGTTGAATTCGCAGAAGTAGCCGGTCACGCCCAGGTATTGCGCGAAATGGTGCAGCTCATCGCCGTGGCGCATGCCGCCCAGCTTCATGGCGTGCTTGTTGAGCGGCGCGAAGCAGATGGCGTCCACCTCGCCGGCCAGCGCGGCGTCCATGCAGGCGTCGAGCACGCGCAGCACCGAGCGCCCGCCCGCGGCCCCGGCCTGGCCGACCGTCACGTCTTCGGCGCGCACGGTCTGCATCTCCAGCCAGGCCGGCACGCCGGTGTCCTGCCGGGCGCGCGCCTCGGCGAAGCTGCCCACGGCCCGGGTGGGAACCCGCAGGCCCGCCACCCGCTGCCCCGCCTCCCACAGCCATGCGTCGCCCGCCAGCACGATATTGGCCTGCGCGCAGACCTGCGGGCGCGCGAGCAGCCGCGCCACGAGTTCGGGGCCGATGCCGGCGGGATCGCCCAGGGTCACGGCAACGACGGGTTTCTGCGATGCGTTCATGTTCATTCCACGGAGATATGGTTTTTCTTGATGATGGCGGCGTAGCGCGCGTTCTCGGCCTGGTGGAACTGCGCGAACTGCGCCTGGCTCATCGGCGTGACCTCGGCGCCGATCGCCTCCAGGCGCTTGCGCGTCTCGGGCATGGCCAGCACCTGGTTCACGCTATCGTGCAGGCGCTGCTGCACGGCCGGCGGCGTGGCCGCGGGCATGTAGACGCCGTACCAGGCGCTCATCTCGATGCCCGGCACGCCCGCCTCCGCCATGGTCGGCACGTCGGGCAACTGCGGATTGCGCCGCGCGCTCAGCACCGCCAGCGCGCGCAGCTTGCCGCTCTTGACGTGCGGGATGACCGAGGAGGCCGTCTCGAACGCGATCTGAACCTGGCCGCCCATCAGGTCCACCATGGCCGGGCCGCTGCCGCGATACGGAACGTGGGCCATGCTTACGCCAGCGGCATCCTTGAAGAGTTCCGCGGCAATGTGCTGGGTGCTGCCCGCCCCGCTGCTGGCGAAATTGAGCTCGCCGGGCTTGCGCTTGAGCAGGGCGATGAGGTCCTGCACGGTTTTCACCGGCAGGTCGTTATTCACCACCAGGATGTTCGGCACGGCGCCCACGAACGCCACGGGCGCCAGGTCGCGGTCGTTGTCGTAGCCAAGCTTGAGCAGGTGCGGCGCGATGGCGTGGGCCGTGGACACGCCCATGACCATGGTGTGCCCGTCCGAGGACTTGGCCGCCAGGTCGGCGGCCAGCGTGTTGGACGCGCCGGGCTTGTTCTCGACCACCACGGTCTGGCCCAGCAGGGGCCCCAGCTTGTCGGCCACGGCGCGCGCCATGGCGTCGGTGCCGCCGCCGGGCGCCGATCCCACCAGCAGGCGCAGCGGCTTGGTCGGCCAGGCGGCCTGTTGCGCCCATGCCGCCCCCTGGGCGGCGATGCAAAGGGTTCCTGCCGCAAGCGCGGCCCAGAGCCGGTTTTTCATGGTCTGTCTCCTGGTTTGTCCGTTGGGCGCCGCGGAGCCCGATGCCGTCGGCCGGGGCGCAAGCGCATTCGTTTGTTGTAGGCGCATCTTAGAAAGAGCCGCTGTTTCCGTAAAATGAAACTTTTTAACCAATCGTTCACCCCAGGCGATCAATTCACGGAGGCAGCATGTCCCCCACGCCCGAAGGTTCCGCTGCACGCCCGCCATCCACCCAGGCGCCTTCCCTGCTCGCCCGGCTGCGCATGCGGCAGATCGTGCTGCTGCTGGCCATCGAAGAGCGGGGAACGCTGCGCGCCGCGGCGTCGCAGCTCAACATGACGCAGTCGGCGGCCAGCAAGATGCTGCACGAACTGGAGGCCGCCATCGGCCAGCCGCTCTTCGAGCGCGTGGGGCGCGGCCTGTCGCTGACGGCCGCGGGCGAATGCGTAATGGAGTATTTCCGCGGCATGCGGGGCACGGTGTCCTCGCTGGCGCGCGAACTGGAAGAACTGCGGCTGGGCAGCGCGGGCAAGCTTTTCATCGGCAGCATCATGGCGGCCTCGCCCGGCCCCCTTACCGATGCCCTGCTGCGGCTGAAGCGAACCTATCCGCTGCTGGCGGTGGAGATTTCCACCGGCACCAGCGATCTGCTCATCGAAAGGCTGAACGAAGGCCGGCTGGACGTGGTGATCGGCCGCATGGTCACGCTGTCGGCCCGGGATTATGTGTTCCGCCCCATCGGCGAAGAAGCCCTGTCCGTCATTGCCGCGGTGGGCCATCCGCTCGCCCGCCGCAAGCGGGTCAGCTTCGAGGCAATGCAGGCCTACCCCTGGGTGCTGCAGCCCCACGGCAGCCCGATGCGCGACGTGATCGAGCAGGAATTCCGCGCCCACAACTGCGAAACGCCGCGCGGCCTGATCGAATCGGCTTCCATTCTGACCACGACCAACCTCGCCATGAAGTCGGACATGCTGGGCGTGATTCCGGAATCGGTGGCGAGCCGCTACGCCCGGCATGGGCTGCTGGCCATCCTGCCCTACGACATCGGCAGTTCGCTCACGGCGTTCGGCAGCATCGTGCCGCGCGACCGGCCGCTAAGCGCGCCGGCCCGGCATTTCGTGGAGTTGTTGCACGACAGCGCGAGCCCGGCCCCGCGCGAGCCGGCCCCGGGCGCGAAGGGGCTGCCGGCGCGGCCGCAGGCCAGGACGCGCCGGCGTTGACCAGGGCCTCGCACGAGCGCCCGAATGCGTGTCCATCAAGGTGCGGAGCCCAGCCGTGGCGGGACCGCGCAGCGTTGACACGCCCTAGATATCGTCGTCCGGTTGCGGACGCGGCATCAGGTATGCCGTCAGCGCGCTGGACAGGCCCGCCATCACCCACAGCACGAAGAACGACACCGTGTAAAAGCCCATGCGTCCGGCGGGCTGATGACCGAAGACCGTGACGTCCAGCGGATCGATCAGCGCGAAGATCAGCGCGCTGCCCGCCGCGGCCGCCAGGAACGACGGCCAGAGTATCCACATCAAGGAACGCGCGCCCATGCCGCCACCTCCCGTGTCAGGGACGCCGGCCGCCGCTGGCGCGGCCGTCGGCCGGCCGGCCGGCGGGTTCCGCCTGCACCTGCTCGATGAGCAGGCCGCGCCGCACCGCCGACGGATCCTGGATGGGTTCGTGCGCGAAGCGCGTGAACGCCAGGTAGATGGTGATGAAGCAGCCGATCAGCACGATGAACGGCCCGGCCATCAGCAGCCAGGGCCAGGGCTCGCGATACCAGGGCTGGGCGGGAGGTTGGGAAGTCGGGTTCATGATCTGTCCTCGATGAGATGGCGGGGCGGCCCATGCCGGGGCGGCCCATGCCGGGGCGGCCCATGCCGGGCGGTCCGTACCGGGGCGGTTTCCGTGGCTGCGTCTATTGCGGCACATAGAAGCTCGCCGATTCGCGGGTTTCGATGCCGCGGCCGTCGCCGGCGTCGGCCGCCGCCGCGCGCAGGGTGATGGGGTGCGCGCCGGGCGCGGCGCCCGCGGGCGCCCGGATCACCATGGGCACGAGCTTGTTGGCCGATGCCTCGGCCTGCACTTCGTCCGTCCCTTCGCGTCCGGCGTGCACCGACAGGCCGGGCAGGCCCTCGGCCGTCAGGCGCAGACGCAGCGGCTGGTCGGACGTATTGATGATCTGCAGGCGATACACATTCTCGATGAGGCCGCCGGGCACTTCGCGGCCCAGCACGCCGCGGTCGCGGATGATGTCCACGCGCAACGGATTGCGCAGGGCCAGCGAGGCCACGAAGGCCGCGGCCAGCGCCAGGATCAGCGCGCCGTAGACCAGCACGCGCGGGCGCAGCAGCCGCGCGCGCGCGCCGCGCGCCGACAGCCCCTCTTCGACCGCGCGCTCGGAGGTGTAGCGGATCAGGCCGGGTTCATAGTGCATCTTGTCCATGACCTGCGCACAGGCGTCGATGCACGCGCCGCAGCCGATGCACATGTATTGCAGGCCGTCGCGGATATCGATGCCGGTCGGGCAGACCTGCACGCAGAGGCTGCAGTCCACGCAGTCGCCCATGCCGGCCGACTTGTGATCCACTTTGCGCGAACGGCCTCCGCGCGGCTCGCCGCGCCGCTTGTCGTAGGTGACCACGAAGGTGTCGGGGTCCACCATGACGCTCTGGAAGCGCGCATAGGGGCACATGTACTTGCAGACCGACTCGCGCATGAAGCCCGCGTTGCCCCAGGTGGCGAAGCCGTAGAACAGCATCCAGAACCACTGCCAGGGACCGAGCTGCAGCGTGAAAAGCTGGTGGCCCAGCTCACGGATGGGCGCGAAATAGCCGATGAAGGTCGAGCCCGTCCACCAGGCCACGGCAATCCAGAGCGCGTGCTTGGTGATCTTCAGCCGGGCCTTGCGCCAGGTCCAGGGCGATTCGTCCAGGCGGATGCGCGCCACGCGGTCACCCTCGACCTTGCGCTCGATCCACATGAAGATTTCGGTATAGACGGTCTGCGGACAGGCATAGCCGCAGAACAGCCGCCCCGCCACCGCGGTGAACAGGAAGAGCGCCAGCGCCGATATCACGAGCAGCACCGCAAGGTAGACCACGTCCTGCGGCCAGAGCACCAGCCCGAACAGATAGAACTTGCGCGCGCCCAGGTCGAACAGCACGGCCTGGCGGCCGTTCCATTGCAGCCAGGGCAGCCCGTAGAAAATGACCTGCGTGAGGAACACGAACGCGATGCGCCAGCGGGCGAAGACGCCGCTGACGGACCGCGGGTAGATCTTGCGGCGCACGTCGACCAGCGCTTCTTCCACGCTCTGGCCGCCGGGCCGCGCGGCGCGGACGTGCGGCCGCCAGGAAGGAGAACCGCTCCCTTCCTGGCCGCCCATCTGCGCGCTTGCGCCGTCTTTCATTGTGTTGCTCCGAGCTTTGTCCCGATGAATGCGGAAGGCGATCGGCCTTCCGCGTAGTGCGCCGCTACGGCTGCCCCTGCGCGCCCGCCTGACCGCCCGCCGCGTTGGACAGACCCCAGACCCAGGCCGCCAGCAGGCGGATCTGCTCGGGGGTCAGAATGGTTTCATGCGCGGGCATGGTGTTGGCGCGGCCCTCCAGAATGGTGCGCACGATGGCGGCTTCCGAGCTGCCGTAGAGCCAGGTGGCGTCGGTCAGGTTGGGCGCGCCCAGGTCGCGGTTGCCCTTGCCGTCCACGCCGTGGCAGGCCACGCAGTACGTGTCGAAGTCGCGCTTGCCGCGGAACACGCGCACCGGGTCCGCCGCCAGCCCGGACAGCGAGCGCACGTACTGCGCGATGTCGCCGGCCGCCTTCGGATCGATGGCGCCCTTCCAGGGCGGCATGATGCCGGTGCGGCCCTGGGTGATCGTGGCCTGGATGTACTCGGGCGTGCCGGCGCCCAGCCAGTCCTTGTCGGCCAGGTTGGGAAAGCCCGGCCCACCCTGCGCGTCGGAGCCGTGGCACTGCGCACAGTTGTTCAGGAACAGGCGCTGGCCGATCTCGCGCGCGCCGGGGTCGGCGGCGACCTCGGGCATGGGCATGGCGGCATAGCGCGCGTAAATGGGCTTGATCTCTTCGGCCAGCCGGGCCTGGTTGCCGGCGACCTCGCGCGCCGTGGTGAAGCCCAGCATGCCGCCGAAGCTGCCCAGGCCGGGCATGAGCGCCAGGTAGCCCAGAGCGAACACACAGAGCAGCAGGTACATCCAGGTCCACCAGCGCGGCACGGGGTGGTTCAGCTCCGTCAGGTCGCCGTCCCAGACGTGGCCGGTGTCGCCGACTTCGCTGGACACGGTCTGGGTGCCCAGCCAGCGGCGCTGCGTGTACAGCAGCCAGAGGCACCAGAGGATGCCGCCCACCGCGATGATGGCGATGAAATATCCCCAGAAGCCGTTGACGAAATCGTTCATGACCGATTCGCTCCATCCTGTTGTTGTGCGGGCCCGAATTCGTCGGGCAAGGCGAAGGGCAGCATCGCCGATTCGCGGTTCGCGCCCTGGCGGCCGCGCGAGCAGGCCCACCAGACAATGCCGAAGAAAGTCGCCATGGAAATGACGGTGACGATCGCGCTCAGGTAGGCCATGTCAGCCTCCCGCCGCCGGTTGCGCGGCCGTGGCCGGCTGGGCGGCCTTGTCCGCGGCCGCCGCCTGGCGCGCCTTGCGCACGCCCACGCCCAGCCCCTGCAGATAGGCCACCAGGGCGTCCTCTTCGGTCTTGCCTTCGATGGCCCGGGGAGCGGCCGCGATTTCCTCATCGGTGTACGGCACGCCCAGCCTGCGCAGAGCGCGCATGCGCTCCTGGACGTTCTGGCCGGTGAGCGTCGTCTTCTGCAGCCACGGGTAGGCCGGCATGTTCGATTCGGGCACCACCATGCGCGGATCGCGCAGGTGCAGGCGGTGCCATTCGTCGGAATAGCGCTCGCCCAGGCGCGCCAGATCGGGGCCGGTGCGCTTGGAGCCCCACAGGAAGGGATGGTCGAATACCGATTCCGCCGCCACCGAGTACGGTCCGTAGCGGTGCACTTCGGCCGCCAGCATGCGGACCTGCTGCGAATGACAGCCCACGCAGCCTTCGCGGATGTAGATGTCGCGGCCCATCAGCCGCAGCGGGCTGTAGGGCTCCACGCCCGCGATGGCCTGGGTGGTGCTGTGCTGGAAGAACAGCGGAACGATCTGCACCAGCCCCGCGAAAGACACCACCAGAATGCTGGCGATGATCATCCAGCCGATGTTCTTTTCGAGCGTCTGGTGGGAAAAGAAGCCGTGTTGCTTGTTGGCCATGGTGTCCTCGTCAAACGGTGGCGGGCTCGATGGCGGGCGCGGCGGCGGCCGGGGCCGGCCGGCGCCCGGCCTGCGGGTCGTCCTGCGGAATGGCCGGGTCCACGCCCTTGGCGCCTCCCACGGTCTTGAGCACATTCCAGGCCATGACGAACACGCCGGACAGGAAGAGCGTGCCGCCCAGCAGCCGTATCAGGTAGAAAGGCACGCGCGTCTTCAGCTCTTCGACGAAGCTGTAGACCAGGGTGCCATCGGCGGCCGTGTCGCGCCACATCAGCCCCTGCTGCACGCCGGCGATCCACATGGAGGCGATGTAGAGCACCACGCCGATGGTGGCGATCCAGAAATGCAGTTCCACGGCCTTGACGCTGTACATTTTCTCGCGGCCGTACAGGCGCGGAATGAGGTAGTAGAGCGAGCCGAAGGAAATCATGGCCACCCAGCCCAGCGCGCCCGAATGCACGTGGCCGATGGTCCAGTCCGTGTAGTGCGACAGCGCGTTCACGGTGCGGATGGACATCATGGAGCCCTCGAACGTGGACATGCCGTAGAACGACAGCGCCGTCACCATGAACTTCAGGATGGGGTCGGTGCGCAGCTTGTGCCAGGCGCCCTGCAGCGTCATGATGCCGTTGATCATGCCGCCCCACGAGGGCGCCAGCAGGATCAGCGAGAACGTCATGCCCAGCGACTGCGTCCAGTCGGGCAGCGAGGTGTAGAGCAAGTGGTGCGGGCCGGCCCACATGTAGGTGAAAGCCAGCGCCCAGAAGTGGACGATGGACAGCCGGTACGAATAGATGGGGCGGCCGGCCTGCTTAGGCACGAAGTAGTACATCATGCCCAGGAAGCTGGTGGTCAGGAAGAAGCCCACCGCGTTGTGGCCGTACCACCATTGCACCATGGCGTCCTGCACGCCCGCATAGGCGGAGTACGACTTCCACAGCGTCACCGGCATCTCGATGTTGTTGAAGATGTGGAGAATGGCGATGGTGAGGATGTACGAGCCGAAGAACCAGTTGGCCACGTAGATGTGCTTGCTGCGGCGCTTGACGATGGTGCCGAAGAACACGATGGCGTAGGCCACCCAGACCAGCGTGATCAGGATGTCGATGGGCCATTCGAGTTCGGCGTACTCCTTGCTGCTGGTGATGCCCAGCGGCAGCGTGATGGCGGCGGCCACGATCACCGCCTGCCAGCCCCAGAAGGTGAAGGCGGCCAGCCGGTCACAGAAAAGACGGGCCTGACAGGTGCGCTGCACCACGTAGTACGAGGTGGCGAACAGCGCGCTGCCGCCGAAGGCGAAGATCACCGCGTTGGTGTGCAGCGGGCGCAGGCGTCCGTAGCTCAGCCACGCGGTATCGAAGTTCAACTGCGGCCAGATGAGCTGAGCGGCAAGCAGCACGCCCACGGCCATGCCGACAATGCCCCACACCACCGTCATGAGCGCGAATTGCCTCACGACCTTGTAGTTGAAGGTGTCGGCCTTGCTTGCGATTGCGGCGCAATCGTTCATCACCCTTCCCCTAAAGAAACAGATAGCTCCAGGTTCGGATGATGAGGGTTTGCCCAGGCGGCCGCGTTGATATGGATCAAGGGCGCGGACGCGCATCGGGGAACGCGGTGCGCGCGCAACGCCACACGCGCGCCGCGCTCAGCGGCGGCCGGCGGCTCCGCTGTCGTCGTCGCGCAGGATGGCCGAACCCGCCGCATCGGTGTCGTCGTACTGGCCGTTGAACACCGCCCACCAGAGCGCCACCCCGATCGCCAGCACGAAGAGCAGCGAAAGCGGCAGCAGCAGGTAGAGAATGGTCATGGAGCCGCTTCCAGCGCACCGGCCGGCGCATCGGGCCCCGCCCCGGTCCAGTCGAGGCGGCACAGGCGCCAGGAGTGCCAGGCCACGCCCAGCGAAGACACCAGCATGGTAATGGCCGCCAGCCAGGGCGCGACCCAGCCCGCCAGCGCGAGCGGCGTCATGAGCAGATGCCAGGCGAGCGAGCCGTACAGATTCTGGTTGGCGCGGCGCGCCGAGGCCGCCAGCAGCGCGTCCAGCGCCGCGTCGGACATGCCGGGCCGCGCCGCCAGCGCCGAATGCGCGGCGGCCATGGCGGCAGGCACGGCCATCGACATGGCGCACGGACAGCTCATGACGAGCAGGGCCACCATGACCGCGACGCTGCGGGCCGGATCCAGCCAGGCCCAGACCGCGGCGCCCGCGAGCGCCAGCGCCACCTGGGCCATGACGAAGCGCGCGGCCACGCGGTCGGCGCGCGCGCCCAGCGCATGGCGCTGGGCCTCGATGCGCGCGTGCCGACCGGCGCCGGACGCGCCGCCGAGCGACTGGCGGGCGCACAGTTCCAGATAGCGCGCCGTGAGCAGGAAGGCCACGAACATCGTCACCGAGTCGAAATACACTTCGCCGTGCCGCGCCACGGTGGCGTGTGCGCTGGGAACGAACGCCGCCACGATGCCCAGCGCCACCGGCACGTCCATGCCGGCGCGGCCCCGGCGCAGGCTGGCGCCCGCGTGCCGCCAGATCGGCCAGGCCGAATACAGCACCACCGGCACGGTCAGCGCCAGGCTCGCCCAGTTCATCAGCACGATGGCCCAGTCCAGCGTCGCGAGCGCGTCGGCCGGAATGCCCTCGTGCCGCACATAGCCCGGCCAGGCGAACATCATCACCTGCATCATGGCGAGCCACGCCAGCGACAGGCGCACCAGCGCGTGCCGCCGCTGCTGGCGGTCGGCGCCGGAAAGGCCCGCCGGAACGGCGAAAATCGATCTTGCTCGCATGGGCCGATGCTACCCGGCGGCCCGGCGCCCCCGCTTGATCTGGATCAAGCGCATGCCCCCGGGGGCGTCCCTTGGGCAGGAGCCCGGCTAGGGCCTCCCGCCGCGCAGCACCCGCGCGACGGCGCGCGTGAGCGTCGCCAGGTCTTCCGGCGCGATGTTCAGCGCCGGGGTCAGGTAGACCACGTTGCCGAACGGACGCACCCAGACGCCTGCCTCGACCAGGCGCCGCCGCAGGCCGTCGCGGTCGGCGATGCCGTTCAGCTCCACCACCCCGATGGCGCCCAGCACGCGAACGTCGCGCACCCATTCCAGCTCGCGGCAAGGCTCCAGTCCTTCAGCCAGCGCGGCCGAAACCGCCCGCGCCTGCTCCAGCCGCGGCTCGGCCTCGAACAGGTCCAGCGAGGCGTGGGCCGCGGCGCAGGCCAGCGCATTGCCCATGAACGTGGGGCCGTGCATCAGCGCGTGGGCGGGGTCGTCGGACCAGAACGCCTCGAACACCCGGCTGCTGGCCACGGTGGCGGCCAGCGGCAGCGTGCCGCCGGTGAGGGCCTTGGACAGCGTGACGATGTCGGGCCGCACGCCCGCCTGCTCGAAGGCGAACATCGTGCCCGTGCGGCCGAAGCCGGTGAAGATCTCGTCGAAGATGAGCAGCAGGCCGTGGCGGTCGGCCAGGCGCCGCAAGCGGCGCAGCACCTGGGGCTCGTGCACCAGCATGCCGCCCGCGCCCTGCACCAGCGGCTCCACCAGAATGCCCGCCAGCCGGGACGCGCGCTCCGCCAGCAGGGCGTCCAGGGCCTGCTCGCCGGCGTCGTCGCGCGGCAGGTCCACGATGTCGTGCCCGGCCAGCATGCCCCGGAACAGGCTGTGCATGCCCTCTTCCGGGTCGCACACCGCCATCGTGCCGAAGGTGTCGCCGTGATAGCCCCCGCGGAACGCCAGGAAGCGGCTGCGGCCGCGCTCGCCCTGGTTGAGCCAGTACTGCAAGGCCATCTTCATGGCCACTTCGACCGCCACCGAGCCGGAATCGGTATAGAAGACGCGGTCCAGCCCCGGCCCCAGCAGCGCGGCCAGGCGGCGCGCCAGCGCCAGCGCCGGCTCGTGCGCCAGCCCGCCGAACATGACGTGCGGCATGGCGTCGAGCTGGGCCCGGACCGCCTGCGCGATGTGCGGATGGTTGTAGCCGTGGCAGGCCGTCCACCAGGACGCCACGCCGTCGATCAGGACGCGGCCGTCGGCCAGTTCCAGGCGGCAGCCATGGGTGCGCACCACGGGCAGGGGCGGCGCCGCCGTCTTCATCTGCGCGTAGGGCAGCCACACGTGCTGCAGGCCGCTCTCCATCCAGGCGGGCATGTGCATGTTTCACCTCTTTCAAACCGGCGCCGGGCCGCGCCTCTACTACAATGGCCCGCATTCTACGGCCTGCGGCGGCCCGGTCCGCCCCAGGCCGCCGCAAGGTATCCCGATGTCCAAGCTGGATTCGATTCTTTCTTCCGAACTGGAACGCGCCGAAACGCGCCGCGTGCGCCGCCGCCTGCGCACCGCCTCGGCGTCCCGCGCGGGACGCCTGCGCATGGAAGGCGGCACCGAGCTGCTGGACTTCTCCAGCAACGATTACCTGGGGCTGGCCCGCCACCCGCTGCTGGTCGAGCGGGCCCGGGAATGGGCCGCCCGCCACGGCGCGGGCGCGCGCGCTTCGCGCCTGGTCTGCGGCAACCTGGACCTGCACGAGCAGGTCGAAGCGCGGCTGGCGCGGATCAAGGGCGCCGAGGCCGCGCTGCTGCTGGCCTCGGGCTGGCAGGCCAATGCGGCCGTACTGCCCGCCCTGCTGCGCGCCGCGGCCGCGCACGGCGACGTGCAGGTCTATGCCGACCGGCTCAACCACGCCAGCCTGCACCATGGATGCCAGGCGGCGGGCGTGCGGCAGATCCGCTACCGCCACAATGATCTGGACCATCTCGAAAGCCTGCTGGCGTCGCGCGCGGCGCAGGGCGGCGACAGGCCGGCGCGGCGCTTCATCGTCACCGAAAGCGTGTTCAGCATGGACGGCGACCGCAGCGACGTGGCGCGCCTGGCCGGGCTGGCCGAACGCTACGATGCCTTCGTCTACCTGGACGAAGCGCACGCCACGGGCGTGCTGGGCCCCGGCGGCGCGGGCCTGGCCGGGCTGGCGCCCGGGCGGATCGACCTGGCCATGGGCACTTTCAGCAAGGCCCTGGGCGGCTTCGGCGCCTACGTGGCCGGCTCGCGCACGCTTTGCGAGTACCTGGTGAATGCCTGCTCCGGCTTCATCTACACCACCGCCCTGCCGCCGGCGGTGCTGGGCGCGATGGACGCCGCGCTGGAGCTGCTGCCCTCGCTGGACGCCGAACGCGCCCGCCTCGCCGCCTCGGGCGACCGGCTGCGCGCCGCACTGCGCGGCATGGGCGTGGACACGGGTTCGTCCTCGACGCAGATCGTGCCGGCCATCGTCGGCGCGGAAGACCGCGCCCTGGCGCTGGCCGCCGGCCTGCAGCGGCGCGGCCTGCTCACCGTGGCGATCCGCCCGCCCACCGTGCCGGCCGGCACCAGCCGCCTGCGCATCGCGTTGAGCGCGGCCCACGGCGACGACGACGTATCGCGCCTGATCGACGCCTTCGCCGCCGAGCTGGCCTGAGCGGACATGGCGGATCCGATGATTTCCCCGGCTCGCCCCACCCTGCTCTTCGTGCACGGCTGGGCTTTCGACGCCCGCTTCTGGGACGGCCTGCGCCTGCGGCTCGGCGACTGGCCCCATGCGGTGGCCGACGCCGGCTATTACGGCGCCCCTGTCCATCCCCGGCCGGACGGTCCCGTGGTGGCCATCGGCCACTCGCTGGGCGTGCTGCGGCTGCTGGAAACCCTGCCGCCGCGCTGTGCCGGCCTGGTGTCGATCAACGGCTTCGCCCGCTTCGGCGGGGGGCCCGGGTTTCCGCAAGGCGTACCGCGCCGCCTGCTGGACCGCATGCTGGCGCGCCTGGCCGCCGAGCCCGAAGCCGCGGTGCGGGAGTTCCGGCAGCGTTGCGGCGCGGACGGCCCCGGCGGCGCGCCGCGCGCCGAGGCGCTGGCCGGCGGCCTGCAGGCGCTGCGCGATCTGGACCTGCGCCATGCCCTGGACGCCCTGCCCGTGCCGCTGCTGGCGCTGGCGGGCGGCGCCGATCCCATCGCGCCCCCCGCCCTCACGCAGGCCGCCTTCGCCGCGCGCCCGGCCGCCGAACTGCAATGGCTGCCCGAGGGCGGCCATCTGCTGCCGGCGACGCACGCGCCCTGGTGCGCGCAGCACATCCGCGCTTTCCTGGCGCGCCTGGCGCGGCCATGAACCCCGCCTCGCGCAAAGAAGCGGTGGCGCGGCGTTTCGGCGCGGCGGCCAGCGGCTATGAAGCGCACGCGTCCGTGCAGCGCACGGCCGCCGAGCGGCTGGCCCGCGACATCGCCCGCCTGCCGCTGCCGCCGCGCCCGCGCATCCTGGAAATCGGCTGCGGCACCGGCCTGCTCACGCGCGCCCTGGCTCGGCGGCTGGGGCCGGCGGACTGGACCGTCACCGACATCTCTCCCGGCATGCTGGAGGCCGCCCGGCGCGCCGGCGCGCTGCCCGCCGGGGCGCGCTGCCTGGTGCTGGACGGCGAGCATCCCGCGGGCCTCGAAGGCGGCTACCACCTGGTCTGCTCCAGCCTGGCCGTGCAGTGGTTCGGCGACCTGAACGCCGGGCTCGGCCGGCTTGCCGGGCTGCTGGCCCCGGGCGGCTACCTGGCCGTGGCCACGCTGGCCGCCGACACTTTCGAGCAGTGGCGCGCGGCGCACCGCGCCCTGGGCCTGCGGGCGGCGACGCCGCGCTATCCGCCCGCCGCGGCCATCCGTCCGGCCATGCGCAATATGGCCGGTGGCGTGCGCGAAGAACGCCTGATACAAGACTATCCGGACGGGCTGCGGTTCCTGCGGTCCCTGAAGGGCATAGGGGCCACGCTGCCCGCGCCCGGCCGGCCCGCGCTCGACGCGGCCGCGCTGCGCAGGGTGCTGGCGAAATTCGACGAACAGGGAGCCAGGGCGACCTATCACCTGGCCTACGGCATGTGGAATAGACAAGACAAGCGCCCCGCAGGCGTATTCGTGACCGGCACCGACACCGGCATCGGCAAGACGCTGGTGTCGGCCATCCTGGCCCGCGCCTGGGGCGCCGACTACTGGAAGCCCGTGCAGACGGGCCTGGCGGAAGAAACCGGCGACACCGAGACGGTGGCCGCGCTGGCCGAACTGCCGCCGGAGCGGGTGCACCTGCCGGCCTACGAGCTGCAGGCGCCGCTGTCGCCGTGGGCGGCGGCGTCGCTGGAGAACGCCGCGGTGGACGCGGCCTCGATCGCGCCGCCCGCGACCCGCGCGCCGCTGGTGGTCGAAGGCGCGGGCGGGCTGTACGTGCCGATCGACGAGCGGCACATGATGATCGACCTGATCGACCGGCTGGGGCTGCCCGTGGTGCTGGCCGCCCGCAGCGGCCTGGGCACCATCAACCACACGCTGCTGAGCCTGGAGGCGCTGCGCCGGCGCGCGATACCGGTGCTGGGCGTGGTCATGAGCGGACCGCTGTCGCCGGGCAACCGCCATGCCATCGAACGCTTCGGCAACGTGCGGGTGCTGGCCGAGATTCCGCCCCTGGCCGCCGTCGACGCGCGGGCCGTGGCCCGGCTGGCCGAAACCGTGCCGCCCCTGCAGGCTTGCCTGGCGGCGCTGGAAGCAGACGCGCGGCGCTGAAAACCCGGGCCGGCTGCCCCCGTTTTCAGCTCTCGCCCAGCACGCCGAGCGCGCGCAGCTCGGCCACGCGCCGCGGCGAAAGGCCGGCTTCGGCAAGCACCTCGTCGCTGTGCTCGCCGAAGGCCGGCGCGGCGCGCGGCGCGCCGGCGCGGCCCCGCTCGTGCTTGATCGCCTGGGCGAATCCCCGGTAGCTGCCCACCACCGGATGCGCATAGGTCGCCATCATGCCCTCGGCCTCGACCTGCGGAAAGTCGAACATGTCTTCCACTCCGCGCACGGCGGCGCAAGGCACTTCGTCGCCGAACACGGCTTCCCATTCGAGCGCGCCGCGGCGGCGCAGCGCCTGGCGCAGGCGGGGCACGATTTCGTCGCGGCGCTGGGCGCGCTTGCGCACGGTGTCGTAGCGCTCGTCGCGGGCCAGGTCGTCCAGGCCGGTCCTGGCGCACAGCGCCTGCCAGAAATGCGGCGTATTGGCCGACAGGTACAGGTAGCCGTCGCCCGTGGGATGCAGGCCGGTGATGCCGCCCGAGCGCATGTCGCGGCCGATGTCGCGCGGCTCGCCTTCCGCCCACACCAGGCGGGCCGACTGCAGGGCCAGCGCGCTGCGCAGCAGCGACACCCCCACGAACTGGCCTCGCCCGCTGCGCTCGCGCTCGTAGAGGGCGGATGCCACGCCCGCGGCCACCATGGCCGAAGCGTAGTAGTCCACGACCGAGCCGTACACGATCTCCGGCGGCCCGTCCGCCTTGCCTTGCAGCGCGCACATGCCCGTCATCGTCTGCAGCACCTGGTCGTAGCCCGCCTTGTCCTTCAGCGGGCCGGTTTCGCCATAGCCGCTCACCGCGCAATAGACGAGGCGGGGGTTGAGGGCCGAGAGGCGCTCGTAGTCGATGCCCAGGCGCGCCGGAACGCTGGGGCGGAAGTTGTGCACCAGTACGTCGGCGGTGCGCGCCAGCGCCAGCAGGACCTCCAGGCCCTCCTGGCGCTTGAGGTCCAGCGCCACCCCGCGCTTGCCGCGGTTCACGCCCAGGAAGGCGCGGCTTTCGGAGGCCAGCGTGGACGGGTATTTGCGCAGGTTGTCGCCGGCCGGCGGCTCGATCTTCACCACGTCGGCGCCCTGGTCGGCCAGCAGCGCGCAGCCGTAGGGGCCGGCAATGTAGGCGCTCAGGTCCAGCACCCGCACGCCGGAGAGCGGCCCGCCCGGCGAAGCGTGGGGCGCGCTCATCGCGGCCCCCCGCCGGCCGCGCGCAGCACGGCCTCGGCGCGCCGCAGGAACGGTCCGTCTATCATGCGTCCGTCCACCACGAAGGCGGCCACGCCGCGCGCGTCGGCGTCCCGCGCGGCTTCCACGACGCGGGCGGCATGCGCGACTTCCGCCTCGCTGGGGCGGAACGCTCCGTTGGCCAGCGGAACCTGGCTCGGGTGGATGCAGCTCTTGCCCAAAAACCCGAGCCGCCGGGCGAGCTCGGCCTCGGCCTGGAATCCGGCGGCGTCGGCGATGTCGGCAAAGGCAGAGTCGTAGGCGAAAACGCCGGCCTCGGCCGCGGCCAGCGCCAGGCTGAACATGACCTGCTGCACGGCGGCGGGCTCGCGCCGCGCGATGCCGGCGGGCTCGAAGAGATCGCCAAGCCCGAGCTGCAGCCCCGCCACGCTGGGATGCGCGGCCGCCAGGCTGGCGGCGCGCCGCAGCGCGGCCGGCGCCTCGATGTTGAGCAGCAGGCCGACGGGCTCGCGCACGCCGTTGGCGTAGGCCGCCTGCGCGATCGCCGCCGCGGCGGCGGCCACGTCTTCCACCCGCTGCGCCTTGGGCAGGTTGACCATGTGCAGCCCGGGCCGGACCACGGCGGCCAGGTCCGCGTGGAACTCGCTCGAATCCAGCGCGTTGACGCGGACGATGAGCGTCTTGCCGCTGGCGCGCGCGGCGGGGTCGGCCAGCAGCCCGGCGACGTTGGCGCGCGCCTCGGCCTTGCGGCCCGCGGCCACCGCGTCTTCCAGGTCGAACGACAGCGCGTCGGCGGGGCCGGCCAGCGCCTTGGCGAAAAGTTCCGGGCGGGATCCGGGAACGAACAGTTTGCTTCTCATTGCTTGCACTCGCATCTCGGCGGCCGCGCGCCGCACGTTACTGGGCGGAGATGTGGCGTTCCTCGGCCACCTGCTTCCATTTGCCGGCATCCGCGCGGACCAGGTCCGCGAACTGCGGCACGGTCAGCGTGGCCGGCACGGCGCTTTCCTCGGCAAACATGGCGCGCATCTTGTCGTCGGTGACAATGGCGCGTATTTCCTGGTTCAGGCGCTCGACCAGGGGCGCGGGCGCGCCCTGCGGCGCCAGGACGCCCCACCACAGCTCCACCGAATAGCCGGGCACGCTCTCGCCGATGGCGGGCAGGTCCGGATAGAACTGCGAGCGGCCGGGCGAAGTCACCGCCAGCACGCGCAGCCTGCCGCCCTTGAGCAGGGACGCCACGGAGGCGAAGCTGCCGATCACGAAATCCACGCGGCCGCCCGCGAGGTCGTTCAACGCCGGCGACATGCCCTTGTAGGGCACGTGCGTGAAAGAGGTCTGTGCGCCCCCCGCCAGGATTTCGCTCGCCATCTGGTTGACCGAGCCCACCCCGGCGCTGCCGTAGGTCAGCTTGCCCGGATCCTTGCGGCCCGCCGCCAGCAGGTCGGCCACGGAGCGGTACGGCGAATCCTTGCCCACCACCAGCGCCATGGGGCTGCGCGCCAGCATGGCCACCGGCGCGAAGCTGCGGACCACGTCGTACTTGAGGTTGGTTTGCACGGCGGCATTGGTCGTCAGCGTGGACGACGAGAGCATCAGCACCGAACCGTCCCTGGCCGCGCGCGAAACGTATTCCGCGCCGATGGCTCCGCCCGCGCCGGGCCGGTTCTCGACGATGACCGGCACCGACAGGCGGTCCGACAGTTTTTCGGCCAGTACGCGCGCGAACACGTCATTGCTGCCGCCGGGCGGAAAGGGCACCACCATGGTGATGTTCTGCGGCAGCGCGGGCGCACCCGCCGGGGCGGCCGCCGACGCGGGCGCGCCCGCGCACAGTCCGAGGCTCAATGCGGCCGCAAGGCCGGCCAGGGTCTTTTTCATCTTCAGTCTCCACTCCTCGATGGCCCGCCGCTGCGCGGCGCGGATCCGGTTGTTGTCCGTTGCGAATACTAGGCCCCGCCCCTGGTGATATAAAGCGAGGATTCTTAAAACGCTACGTGAGGATTTCTGATGAAGATCGAGTCTTTCCGTACCCTGAACGCGGTGCTGCGCGGCGGCAGTTTCGCGGCCGGCGCGGCCGACATGAACCTGTCTCCCAGCGCGGTCAGCCTGCAGATGAAGCAGATGGAGGAGTACTTCGGGCAGCCGCTGTTCGACCGCTCGGCGCTGCAGGTGCGTCCCAACGCCTTCGCCGCCGAAGTGGACGCCGTGCTGCAGGAGGCGCTGGCGCGCCTGGACGAACTGCGCCGGCGCAGCACCCCGGCCGTGGAAGGCAAGGTGCGGATGGGCATCATCGAACCCCTGCAGGTCACGCTGCTGCCGCCGCTGCTGCGCACCGTGCGCGAGCGCTACCCGAAGCTGGACGTGCGGCCCGTGCGCGGCCGCGTGGCCGACCTGGTCGAAAAGCTCAAGCGCGGCGAGATCGACGCGGCCATCATCGTGCAGCCCGAAACGGGCGGGTCCAGCCGGCTTGCGTGGACGCCGCTGTTTCGCGAGCGCCTCGTGCTGATCGCGCCGCCCGGCTCGCGCGAAAAGACCGTGGCCGAGCTGTTCCGCCGCCACGAATGGATACGCTTCGACAAGAGCACGGTGGGCGGCCGCATCGCGGCCCGCTATGTGGCGCAGCATGCGCCCCACGCCCGCTGCCGCCTGGAGATGCAGTCGCTGGCGGCGCTGACGGCGCTGGTGTCCGAGGGGCTGGGCGTGTGCATTCTGCCCGAGCCCGGCCGCAACCTGCTGGACGTGCATCCGGTGCGCGTGCTGCCGCTGGGCAAGAACGGGCCCTGCCGGCAGATCTCGTTCGTGAGCCGGCTGGCCGACCAGGAGAACCGGCTGGTCCAGGCGCTGCTGGATGGCGCGCAATCGGCGGCCGGGGAGACCGCTGCCGACAGGGCCGGCGGCCAGGCCGCGGCGGCGAACCCGTAAGCCACGCCGCGCCCGCTGACGGGCACGGACCGCCCGCAAAAAAAGCGGGTGCCCGCAGGCACCCTGAATCCACCCTACAACAACTACAGCACAACAGCACAGCGATCCGGGCCCGGCCAGGGGCCCGGCGGTGGCCCCGTCAGGCCGCCTTCTGCTCCTTGCCGTGTTCGAACTGCGCTTCTTCCGTGGAGCCGGTGAGCGCGGTCGTCGACGACTTGCCGCCTTCGATGGTCTGGGTCACGGCGTCGAAGTAGCCCGTGCCCACTTCGCGCTGGTGCTTCACGGCGGTGAAGCCCAGTTCGGCGGCGGCGAATTCTTTCTGCTGCAGTTCCACGAACGCGCTCATCTGGCGGCGGGCATAGCCGTGGGCCAGCTCGAACATGCCGTAGTTCAGCGCGTGGAAGCCGGCCAGCGTGATGAACTGGAACTTGTAGCCCATGGCGCCCAGCTCGCGCTGGAACTTGGCGATGGTGCCGTCGTCCAGGTTTTTCTTCCAGTTGAACGAAGGCGAGCAGTTGTAGGCCAGCAGCTTGCCCGGGAACTGGCGGTGGATGGCCTCGGCGAACTTGCGCGCGTATTCCAGGTTGGGCGTGGAGGTTTCGCACCAGATCAGGTCGGCGTACGGCGCATAGGCCAGGCCGCGCGAGATGGCCTGCTCGATGCCCGCGCGGGTGCGGAAGAAGCCTTCGACGGTGCGCTCACCCGTGATGTAGGGGCGGTCGTTCTCGTCCACGTCGCTGGTGACTAGGTCGGCCGCGTCGGCGTCGGTGCGAGCCAGCAGCACGGTGGGCGTGCCCATCACGTCGGCGGCCAGGCGCGCCGACACCAGCTTGGACACGGCTTCGCGGGTGGGCACCAGCACCTTGCCGCCCATGTGCCCGCACTTCTTCACGGAAGCGAGCTGATCTTCGAAGTGCACGCCGGCCGCGCCGGCCTCGATCATGCCCTTCATGAGTTCGAAGGCGTTGAGCACGCCGCCGAAACCCGCCTCGGCATCGGCCACGATGGGCGCGAAGAAGTCGATGTAGCCCTCGTCGCCCGGGTTCTTGCCTTCCATCCACTGGATCTGGTCGCAGCGGGTCAGCGTGTTGTTGATGCGGCGCACGACCTGCGGCACCGAGTTGGCGGGGTACAGCGACTGGTCGGGGTACATCTCGCCGGCCAGGTTGGCGTCGCCCGCCACCTGCCAGCCCGAGAGGTAGATCGCCTTCAGGCCGGCCTTGACCTGCTGCATGGCCTGGTTGCCGGTCAGGGCGCCCAGCGAATTGACGAAGGGCTCGCTGTGCAGCAGTTCCCAGAGCCGCGTGGCGCCGCGGCGGGCCAGCGTGTGCTCCACGGCGAGCGAGCCGCGCAGGCGGATCACGTCCTCGGCGGAATAGTCGCGCTTGATGCCTTGCCAGCGGGCGTTCTCGGCCCAGTCCTTCTGCAGATTGCGGATTTCGGTTTCGCGGTTGCTCATGGCGATGCTCCTGTCGGTAATGGGAAGACTTGCTTGGATCGGGGTGCTGCAATGCTTGAATCGTTGGAGAAAGTCTAAGCCTGTGCTGCAGGGCAAAGCGGCCTGATATCTTATATAAGACAAAAATTATTTTTCTTTAAAATCAATCAATTACAAACATCGTTTCGCATTACGAAAGCATGTTGTCAAGGATGAAATGGGTTTGCGCTGCTGCGCAGCACCCGCTTTCACATCTTGAAGACGGCATTTCACGATCCGGAAAATAGCCAGCCCGCAAGCGCCTAAAATGCCGGTATTTCCCGCAATGACCGAATCGCCATGACGCTGTCGCACGGCCCGCTGGGCCAACCCGTGAGCTATGCCTCGCAATACGATCCTTCGCTGCTCTTTCCCATCGCGCGCGCGCACAACCGCGCGGCGCTGGCGCTGGACCGCGGGCCGCTGCCCTTTCATGGCGTGGATATCTGGAATGCCTATGAGCTGTCGTGGCTGGACGCCAAGGGCAAGCCGCGCGTGGCCATGGCCACCTTCAGCGTGCCGGCCGACAGCCCCAACATCATCGAGTCCAAGTCGTTCAAGCTGTACCTGAACTCCTACAACCAGACGCGGCTGGTGAATTCGGCCGCGCTGCGCGGCCGGCTCGAGCGCGACCTGAGCGCGGCGGCGGGCGCGCCGGTGGGGCTGGATTTCATCCTGCCGCAGCGCTTCGGCGAGCTGCGCATGGCCGAGCCCGAAGGCATCTATATAGACAAGCTGGACGTGGAGATCGACACCTACGAGCCCGATGCCGGCCTGCTGCGCACGCGGCCCGGCGACCCCGTCGAGGAGACCTTGGCTTCGCGACTGCTGAAATCGAATTGCCCGGTGACCGGCCAGCCCGACTGGGCCACGCTGCAGATCCGCTACCGCGGCGCGCCCATCGACCGCGAATCGCTGCTGCGCTATGTGGTGTCGTTCCGCCAGCACGCGGAATTCCACGAGCATTGCGTGGAGCGCATCTACACCGACGTCATGCAGACCTGCCGGCCCGAGAAACTCACCGTGTACGCGCGCTACACGCGCCGCGGCGGCCTGGACATCAACCCCTGGCGCAGCAACTTCGAAGCGGCGCCGCCGCCGGAGGTGCGCACCGTCCGGCAATAGCGGGCCGCGCCTCGCCGGCCGAGCTGCGGCCGGCCCATCACGTCCACCGCCTGCGCCAGCGTGGCCGCCGCGCCGTCGTGGAAGTAGGGATAGGTCAGCGCCACGTTGCGCAGCGTGGGCACCTTGAAGTTGAACCTGCCGGCATCCTTGCCGGTCACCGCCGCGCGGCCCTCGGCCTTGTTGTCGGTCTGGCAGGGCATGACCGGGTCCGTCTTCTGGAACGAATTGCCGCCCACGCCCGGGCCGTTGTGGCAGGCGATGCAGCCGCTGCTCTTGAAGAGCTCGCAGCCCGCCAGCTCGCGCACCGTGAGGGCCTTCTTGTCGCCGCGCAGCCACTTGTCGAAGCGCGAATTGGGCGTACCAGCGTTTCCTCGAAGGCGGCCAGGGCCAGGGCTATTGCAACGGGCGGCGGCAAGCGGCGCTTTGCGGCGGGTCAAGTCCGGAACCGGGCGCTTGCGCCGCCGCTCCGGCGCAAGCGCCGCGCCGCCGGAAGCCTCAGGACCGGGCCGGCGCCCGGCCGCCCACGGCGTCGCCGCGGCGCGCCTGCACGGCGATCCACTGGGCCAGCAGCGCCGCGGCCGCGAAGGCCACGCCCGCGCCCACCCACGGCCCCTGGCGCAGGCCGGCGTCGAGCAGCAGGCCGAAGGCCAGCGGCCCCAGGGCCGAGCCCACGTCCATGCCGGAATACACCAGCCCGTACACCGAGCCTGTGGCGCCCTTGGGCGTGACGCGGCGGATCAGCATGTCGCGCGAGGGCGCGGCCACGCCGGAGCAGAACCCCGCCAGCCCCACCACGGGCGCGGCCAGCGCCGGCGGCACCAGGCCCAGCGCCAGCACCACCAGGGTCAGGCCGGCCAGCACGAGCGCCACGGTCACGGTGAGCTCGGTGCGCGGATGGGCCGACACCAGGAAACCGCCGGCGGCCATGCCCAGCGCCGATGCCACCATGTAGCCGGAAAGCGCCGAGCTGGCGGCCACCTTGGACAGCGCGTAGAGCTCGCCGAGCAGGGGAATGGTGTAGTTCTGGACCGACGACAGCGCGATCGACGTGCAGGCGAAGAACAGGAACGTTCCCCAGAGCGCCGGCCGCGCCAGCAACGCGCCCAGCGTGCCCAGCACGCCCTGTTGCGGCGCGGCGGCCTGCGCGGCGGCGGGGCGCGCCTCGCCGCCGTGCTCCGGTTGCGCGCCGCCGATCAGGTCGCGCCCCAGCACCGTGAGCAGCAACACCACGGCCACCAGCGCGGCGGCGCTGAAGGCGGCCGTGCGCCAGTCGGCCAGCAGCGTGATGGTGGTCATGAACACCGGCGTCAGGGCCCAGCCCAGGTTGCCCGTAAGCCCGTGCGCGGAGAACGCGTGCCCCAGGCGCTGCGGGCTGACGCGGTGGTTGAGGATGGAATAGTCGGCCGGATGGAAGATGGCGTTGCCGATGCCGCCCACCACGGCCGCTGTCATCAGCATGGGGTAGCCGGTGGCTGCCCCGATCAGCACGCCCGAGGCCACGAAGCAGCCCAGCCCGAACCACAGCACCGGACGCGCGCCGACGCGGTCGACCACGAAACCCGAGGACGCCTGGCCGATTCCGGAAACCACGTAGAACGCGGACACCAACAGGCCGAGCCGGGCGAAGTCGAGGCTGAACTCGCGGCCCAGCGACACGTACAGCGACGGCAGCACGAGCTGGAAGAAGTGGGAACTGGCGTGCGCCACGCCGATCAGCAGGATGATCTGCCAATCGCGGCGGCGGAGCATGGCGGGGTCTGGAATGGAAGGCGTTGCTGCGGTCGTCATGGCATGGGGCCGCCACGGGCGGCGTCGGACGGCCGTCCTGGGGACGGCGCGCGGGTTGTCTCCGGCGGCGCCCCGCGGCGGGGCGCCGGTTCCTGGGCGGGTTGCGCGCGCCGGGTGCGCGCGCCCCGCTCTGATTGCGCCCTGGGCCGCCGCGAAGCCGGCCCGCGGCGGTTTACTGCGATTTCTCGCGGATGGCGGGCCAGGCGCGCTGCAGGTAATACAGCATGGACCAGACCGTCAGCACGGCGGCCACCACGATCAGCACGTCGCCCAGCAGCCGGCTGCTGATGCCCAGCAGGGGTTGGTCGTACAGCAGGCATGGAATGGCGACCATCTGCGCGGCGGTCTTGAACTTGCCCAGCCGGTGCACCGCCACGCTGGCGCTGGCGCCGATCTTGGCCATCCATTCGCGCAGCGCCGAAATCGTGATCTCGCGGCCGATGATGATGAGCGAGATGAACGCATCCACCCGGCTCAGGTCGAGCAGCACGATGAGGGCGGCGCAGACCATGAGCTTGTCGGCCACGGGGTCGAGAAAGGCGCCGAAGGCCGAGGTCTGGTTCCAGCGCCGGGCCAGCCAGCCATCGAACCAGTCGGTGAGCGCGGCGACGATGAAGGCCCACGCGGCCAGCGTATCGCGCATGGGCACGCTCATCCAGCTCTCGGGCAGGTAGAAGAGGCCGACCACCAGCGGGATCATGGCGATACGCAGCCATGTCAGGATTATGGGTACGTTTAAAGGCATAGTGACCGTATGCTACATCATGGAGCCACCCCCGGAGCGCCTGCGGCGCTGCTCCGCGAGGGGGGACCGCCGAGGGGACGCCTCGGCGGAGCCGGATCCGCGAGGACTGGCCCGGGAAAAGGACATCGGCTTGCGCGCGGGGGGTGCCCCCAGGCTGGGAAATGGCGGGCTTGCGCGGGCTTTGCCGCACGGCCGGATCAACGCAAGGCTTCATAGATGCGGATGGCGAGCTCCTGGGAGATGCCGTCCACCGAAGCCAGGTCCTCGATGCTGGCGGAGGCCACGCCCGAAAACCCGCCGAACCGCGCCAGCAGACGCTGGCGGCGCCGCGCGCCCACGCCTTCGATCTCTTCCAGCCGCGACACGTTGCGCGCCTTGGCGCGCCGCGCCCGCATGCCGGTGATGGCGAAACGGTGGGCTTCGTCGCGCACCTGGGCAATGAGCATCAGCGCGGCCGATTCCTTGCCCAGCGCCACGGGCGGGCGGCCGTCGGCGAACACCAGGGTTTCCAGGCCCACCTTGCGCCCTTCCCCCTTGGCCACGCCCACCAGGGTCTGGATGTCCAGGCCCAGCTCGGCGAACACCTGGCGCGCCACTTCCACCTGACCCTTGCCGCCGTCGATCAGCACCAGGCCCGGCATGGGCGCGTCGCCGTCGGCCACCTTGGCGAAACGGCGCGTCAGCACCTGGCGCATGGCGGCGTAGTCGTCGCCGGGCGTGATGCCCGCGATGTTGTAGCGGCGATACAGCGAAGGCTGCATGTCGTGGTGCTCGTACACTACACAGGACGCCTGGGTCGCCTCGCCGGCCGTGTGGCTGATGTCGAAACATTCGATGCGCAGCGCGTCCAGCGCGGATTCGTCGGTGTCGAGGTCCAGCGTCTCGGCCAGCGCCAGGGTGCGCGCGGCGCGCGCCCCGGATTCGGTGAGCACGCGCGCCAGGGCCAGCTCCGCGTTCTTCTGCGCCTGCTCCAGCCATGCGCGGCGCGCGCCCTGGGGCCGGGTCAGCACCCGCGCGGAACGGCCGCCCGCCTGTTCGGCCAGCAGCTCGACCAGGGTGGGGTCGGGCAAGGCGTGGCTGCACACCAGCACCGGCGGCATGGCGTTGTCCGCGTAATGCTGCGCCACGAAGGCTTCCAGCACCTGCGGGGCCGCCTCGCCTTCGGCGTGCGACGGAAAGAACGGCTTGTCGCCCAGGTGCCTGCCCCCGCGCACCATGGCCAGGTTCACGCAGACCCTGCCGCCGGCGGCGGCCACGGCGACGATGTCCGTGTCTTCGCCGCTGGCGCTTTCCATGGTCTGCTGGTGCAGCACCCGCGCCAGCGACCCCATCTGGTCGCGCAGCGCGGCCGCTTCCTCGAAACGCAGCTCGCTGGACGCCTGGAGCATGCGGGCCTCGATCTCGCCCATGACCTCCTTGGCCTCGCCGTTCAGGAAACGCACCGCGCGCTGCACGTCGCGCGCGTAGTCTTCCCCGGCGATCGCGCCCACGCAGGGCGCGGAGCAGCGGCCGATCTGGTGCAGCAGGCAGGGACGCGAGCGGTTGGCGAAAACCGTGTCCTCGCAGGTGCGCAGACGGAAGACCTTCTGCAGGATCTGTATGGTTTCGCGCACCGCCCAGGCATTGGGAAACGGCCCGAAGAACTGCCCGCGCTTGCTGGTGGCGCCGCGGTAATAGGCGATGCGCGGCCAGGCGTGGCCGGTGATGTGCAGGTACGGGTACGACTTGTCGTCGCGGAACAGGATGTTGTAGCGCGGCTTGAGGCTCTTGATGAGGTTGTTCTCGAGGATCAGGGCCTCGGCCTCGGAGCGCGTGACGGTGACCTCCAGCCGCGCCACCTTCGCCACCATCTGGGCGATGCGCGGGCTGGCGAGGTTTTTCTGAAAGTACGACGAGACGCGCTTTTTCAGGTCGCGCGCCTTGCCGACGTACATGACCTCGCCTGCCGCGTCCAGGTGCCGGTACACGCCCGGCAAATGCGGCAGGTCAGCCAGAAACGATTTGAGATTGAAGTCGTCGGGCATGCTGGTAACGGCTTTCGGACTGCAGGGTGTCCCAGTCGGGCGCCTCGAAGCGCGGCATCAGGCGGCGGATGCGCTCGACCGAGGCGGCCGGGTGCTCCGTGTCCAGCCGGGCCAGCAGCTCGTCGGCCAGGTCGGGGCGGTTGCATACCAGTACCATATCGCAACCCGCGCCCAGCGCGGCCCGGGCCCGCGCCAGGATGTCCCCGGCCACCGAAGCGCCTTCCATGGTGAGGTCGTCGGAAAACACCACGCCGTCGTAGCCCAGCCGCTTGCGCAGGATGTCCTGCACCCAGCGCCGCGAGAACCCGGCGGGATGCTTGTCCACCTTGGGATAGATGACGTGGGCGGGCATGACCGAAGGCAGCACCGCGTCGCCCAGCCAGGCATACGGCGCGGCGTCTTCTTCGAGGATGCGCGCAAGCGGGCGCGGGTCCACCGGGATCTCGTGGTGCGAATCGGCCTGCACGAATCCGTGCCCCGGAAAATGCTTGCCGCAGGCGGCCATGCCGGCCAGGGCCAGGCCCTGGATCAGGGCGCGCGACAGCATGGCCACCACGCGCGGGTCGCGGTGGAAGGCGCGGTTGCCGATCACCTTGCTCACGCCGTAGTCCAGGTCGAGCACGGGCGTGAAACTCAGGTCCACGCCGCAGGCGCGCAGCTCGGCGGCCAGCACGTAGCCCGCCTCCGTGGCCTGGCGCATGGCGGCCAGCGGATCGCGGTCCCAGGCCTCGCCCAGCGCCCGCATGGGCGGCAGCGGCGTGAAGCCGTCTTCGCGGAATCGCTGCACGCGGCCGCCCTCGTGATCGACGGCGATCAGCAGCCTTTCCTTGCGCGCCTTGTGGATCTGGCGCGTGAGCTCGGCCAGCTGCCGGCGGTCGCTGAAATTGCGGGCAAAGAGGATCACGCCGCCGACCAGCGGATGGCGCAGGCGTTCTTTCTCTTCCCTGGTGAGGGTCAGGCCGGCCACGTCGACCATGACCGGTCCCGGAGGCAATACCGCCCTGGATTTTTTCTTGGCCATGCAAGGGTTTCCTATTGTGGATACTGATGCGCAGGCGGCGCGGCGCGCCTCAGCGCTTGCGCTCGACCACCACATACGCGGCGGCCATGTCGGATTCATCGGTAATGGAGACGTGGCAGGCGCCGTAACGGGCATCGTACCAGTCGCGCAGCTCGGCGCCGATCACCAGCACGGGCCGCCCGCCCGGCGCGTTCAGCGTCTGCACGCGGCGCCAGCTCATGGGCATGCGCATGCCCAGGCCGATGGCCTTGGAGAAGGCTTCCTTGGCCGCGAAACGGGTGGCCAGGAAGCGCAGCCCGCGCGCGGGGTCGCGTGCCCGGCGGGCATGGAATTTCTGCAGTTCTTCCGGGCCGAGGATCTTCTCGGCGAAGCGCTCGCCGTGCCGCGCGAGCGCGCGCTCCACCCGCTCGATGCGCAACAGGTCCATGCCGATGCCGGCGATGGCGGAAGCGGCCGGGCCGCCGGACGACGCGTCTGACATGGAGAAACCTCGGGATTGCGGCGCGGCCGGACGTTCAGCGGCCGCGCACGGCGGCCAGGCGCGCCTGCACCATGAGCGCCTTCATGTCGCGCACCGCCTTGTCCCAGCCGTCGAACACGGCGCGCGCCACGATGGCGTGGCCGATGTTGAGTTCGGAAATGCCTTCCAGCGCGGCCACCGGCTGCACGTTGCCGTAGTGCAGGCCGTGGCCGGCGTTGACGCGCAGACCGTGGCGCAGCCCCTCGGCCACGGCCTCGCGGATGCGCGCCAGCTCGGCGCGGGCGGCATCGCCCTCGGCTTCGGCATAGGCGCCGGTGTGCAGTTCGATGACCGGCGCGCCGGCCCTGGCCGCGGCCGCGATCTGCGCGGGGTCGGGGTCGATGAAGAGCGAGACGCGGATGCCGGCCTCGGCCAGCAGGCCCACGGCGTCGCTCACCGCTTCCAGCGCGCCCGCCACTTCCAGCCCGCCCTCGGTGGTGAGCTCGGTGCGTTTCTCGGGCACCAGACAGACGTCGTCGGGCTTGACCGCGCAGGCGATCTCGAGCATTTCCGGCGTGACGGCGCACTCGAGATTCATGCGCGTGCGCAGCCGCGGACGGATGGCGTAGACATCCTTGTCCTGGATGTGGCGGCGGTCTTCGCGCAGATGCAGGGTGATCAGGTCGGCCCCCGCCTCTTCGGCGCGCAGCGCGGCCAGCACCGGATCGGGATAGTCGGTATGGCGCTGCTGGCGCAGCGTCGCCACGTGATCGATATTGACACCAAGTTCTATCATTGCACTTTCGTATTTTCTTCCCAGCCGCCGCCCAGCGCCTTGTAGAGCTCGACGCGGTTGATCAGGGCCGCCAGCCCGGTCTGCACCAGCGAAAGCTGGGCATTGTAAAAGTCCACCTGCGCGGTCTGCACCTGCAGATAGCTGTCGATACCGTTGGTATAGCGCAGATTCGACAGTTCCAGCGTGCGCGCGGCCGAATTCTGCAGCGCGCGCTGCGCGTCGAGCTGCGCCCCGTATGTGGCCTCGCCCGCCAGCGCGTCCGACACTTCCTTGAACGCCTGCTGGATGGTCTGCTCATACTGCGCCACGGCGATATTGTCGCGCGCCTTGGCCAGGTTCAGGCCTTCGCGGATGCTGCCCCCGGCGAAGATGGGGGTGGTGATGGAAGGCGAGAAGCTCCAGTAGCCCTGTCCGCCGCTGAAGAGCTGTCCCAGCGATGGGCTGGCCACGCCCAGCAGGCCGGTCAGCGAAATCGTGGGGAAGAACGCCGCGCGCGCCGCGCCGATATTGGCCTTGGCGGCGCGCAGCTGGTTCTCGGCCGCCAGGATGTCGGGGCGCCGCTCCAGCAGGGCCGAAGGCAGGCCGGCCGGCACCGCGGCCAGCAGCTGGTCGCGCCCGAACGGCGCGGCCTGCGGCAGGTCGTCGGGCAGCGGAGTGCCCACCAGCAGCACCAGCGCATTGAGGGCCTGGGTGCGGGCGCGGGCGAGCTGCGCCAGGTTGGACGAGGCCGTGTCCAGCAGCGACTTGGCCTGGTTCAGGTCCAGCTCGGACGCCACGCCGCCCTCGAAGCGGCGCTGCACCAGCTTGTACGATTCCTCGCGCGAGGCCAGCGTGCGGCGCGTCAGCTCGAGCTGCACGTCGGCCGCACGCAGGTTGAAGTACGACTGCGCCACCGCGCCCACCAGCGCGATGTGGGCGCTCTTCTGCGCCTGCTCGGTGGACAGGTATTGCTGATAGGCCGCCTCGGAGAGGCTGCGCAGGCGTCCGAACAGGTCGATCTCGAAGGTGGTCAGCCCGATGCCCGCCTGGTACGAGCTGCTGATGGAGCTGGAGTCGGGCCCGCCCACGCGCATGTCGGGCGGCAGATGCTGGCGCTGGCCCTGGATGCCGGCGCCGATGCTGGGCCATTGCTCGCCGCGCTGGATGCCGTACTGGGCGCGCGCCTCTTCCACGCGCTGCACGGCCACGCGCAGGTCGCGGTTGTTGACCAGCGCCAGTTCGATCAGGCGCTGCAGGCGCGGATCGCGGAAGAACTCGCGCCAGCCGATGTCGGCCGCGGGCACGCCGCCCAGCGGCGTCACCGCCGCGGCCGGCTGCGTGTCCAGCGTGGTGGAGTGGTCGTAGCCGCCATAGCGCACCTTGGGCTGGTCGGGGTAGCTGCCGCTCACGGGCGCCTCGGGCCGCTCGTAGTGCGGCACCAGCGAGCACCCGGCAAGCGCCGAGGCCAGCAGCACGTGCACCGCGGTCTGTTTCAACTTCGGGGCGCTCATTCCTTGCCCTCCTGGCCACCTTGGGTTTGATCGGACGCCGGCTTGCCTTCCTGGCCGGCGCGCGCGGCCTTCTCGGCCTGCTCCGCCTCGAAGGCGCGCAACTCGGCGCCCAGCAGGCGGGGCCGGGTCTTGAACAGGCCCAGCACCACCACGAAGAAGGTCGGCACGAAAATCACGGCGAACGGGGTGGCGGCCAGCATGCCGCCCATCACGCCCAGGCCCACCGCGCGCTGGCTGGCGGCGCCGGCGCCGGTGGCCAGGGCCAGCGGCACCACGCCCAGAATGAAGGCGAGCGACGTCATGAGAATGGGCCGGAAGCGCAGGCGCGCGGCTTCCACCGCGGATTCGTACAGGCCCATGCCGCGCGCGTACTGGTCTTTGGCGAATTCCACGATCAGGATGGCGTTCTTGGCCGCCAGGCCGATCACGGTCACCATGCCCACCTGGAAGTACACGTCGTTGGACATGCCCAGCGCGCTGATCAGCGCCACCGCGCCCAGCATGCCCAGCGGCACCACCAGCATCACCGAGATGGGGATGGCCCAGCTCTCGTACAGCGCCGCCAGCACCAGGAACACCACCAGCAGCGACAGGCCCATCAGGATGGGCGCCTGGTTGCCCGCTTGGCGCTCCTGGTACGACAGGCCGGTCCATTCGTAGCCGAAGCCCTGCGGCAGCTGCGTCATCAGGCGCTCCATCTCGAGCATGGCCTCGCCCGTGGTGTAGCCCGGCGCCGCGTCGCCCCCGATGCGCATGGACTCGTAGCTGTTGTAGCGCACCACCTGCACCGGCCCCTGCTTCCACTCCGCCTTCACGAAGGTAGACAGCGGCACCATGCCGCCCTGCGCGTTGCGCGCATTGAGCTTGAGCACGTCGGAGAGCTGCATGCGGTACGGCGCGTCGGCCTGCACCCAGATGTTCTGCATGCGGCCCATGTTGGGGAACTTGCTCAGGTAGGCCGAGCCCACCGCCGTCGAGATGAGCGAAGCGGCTTCGTTGAAGTCCACGCCCAGCGCGGCGGCTTTCTCGCGGTCGATCTCCAGGCTGAGCTGCGCGCCCGGGCTCAGGCCGGTGATGCGCACCTGCGAGAGCACGGGGCTCTTCATGGCCGCGCCCATGAGCTGGGCGGTGGCCGCCGCCAGCGCCTCGGAGCCCGCCGCGCTGCGGTCCTGCAGGCGGAAGTCGAAGCCCGTGGCGTTGCCCAGCGAGGAGATGGCCGGCGGCACCAGGGTGAACACCTGGGCGTCATGGATGCCCATGAGCTGCTTCTGGAAAGCATTGAAGGCGATGGAGCCGGCGGAGTCCTCGCGCGACTTGCGTTCGCTGAAATCCTTGAGCGTGGTGAACGCGATGGCGGCGTTCAGGCCGTTGCCGTTGAAGCTGAAGCCCTGCACCGCGATCACGTTCTCCACGGCGGGCAGGCCCATGAAGTACTGTTCGACCTGCTCGATGACGTCCACCGTCCGGTTGGCGGTGGCGCCCGTGGGCAGCTCGATATTGCTCACCACGTAGCCCTGGTCTTCCTCGGGCAGGAAGGACGAGGGCAGGCGCAGATACAGCCAGCCCAGCAGCACGACCAGCAGCAGGAAGGCCAGCATCATGCGGCCGCCCTTGTGCAGGATGCGCGCCACCCAGTTCTGGTAGCCGTGCGTGGTGGCCTCGAACTTGCGGTTGAACCAGCCGAAGAAGCCTTTCTTCTCGTCGTGGTGCCCCTTGGGCACCGGCTTGAGAATGGTGGCGCACAGCGCCGGCGTGAAAGTGAGGGCCAGCAGCGCCGAGAAGAAAATGGACACGGCCATGGCCACGGAGAACTGCCGGTAGATCACCCCCACCGAGCCGCTCATGAACGCCAGCGGCAGAAACACCGTGACCAGCACCAGCGTGATGCCCACGATGGCGCCGCTGATCTGCGGCATGGCCTTCTTGGTGGCCTCCTTGGGCGGCAGGCCCTCGGTGGCCATGATGCGCTCGACGTTCTCCACCACCACGATGGCGTCGTCCACCAGGATGCCGATGGCCAGCACCATGGCGAACATGGTGAGCACGTTGATGGAAAAGCCCAGCGCCAGCATCACCGCGAACGCGCCCATCATGGCCACCGGCACCACCAGGGCCGGGATCAGCGTGTAGCGCACGTTCTGCAGGAACAGGTACATGACCAGGAACACCAGCACCATGGCCTCGACCAGCGTGTGCACCACCTGCTCGATGGACACCTTCACGTAGGGAGCGGTGTCGTAGGGAATCGAATACGTGATGTTGCCGGGAAAGTACTTGGACAGCTCTTCCATCTGCTGGCGCACGCCCTGGGCCGTGGCCAGTGCATTGGCGTCGGGCGACAGCACGATGGCGAAGGCCGCCGTGGGCTTGCCGTTCAGGCGGGCGCCGAACTGGTAGTTGTCGGCGCCGACCTCGATGCGCGCCACGTCGCGCAGCAGCACCCGCGAGCCGTCGGTGTTGGCCCGCAGCACGATACTGCCGAAGCCCTCCACGGTGCTGAGCTGGCCGTTGGCCACCACGGTGGCGGTGATGCGCTGCGAATCCGGGTTGGGCGGCGCGCCGATGCTGCCGCCCGAGATCAGCACGTTCTGGTTGCCGATGGCCTGGTTGACCTCGGCCATGCTGAGGTTGAAGCCCACCAGCTTGGCCGGGTCGACCCACACGCGCATGGCGCGCGGCGCCGCGAACAGTTGGAACTGGCCCACGCCCGGCACGCGCGACACCGGATTCTGGATGTTGCGCGTGATGTAGTCGGCCAGCGCGGTCTGGTCCAGCGAGCCGTCGGTGGACGACACCGCCACCACCATCAGGAAGCCCGTGCTGGTCTGCTCATACTTCAGGCCCTGCTGCTGCACCGCCGTCGGCAGCTGGGCGATCACGTTGGAGACGCGGTTCTGCACGTCGACCTGGGCGAGGTCGGGATCGCGCCCCGGCTCGAACGTGGCCGTGATGGTGGACTGGCCGTAGGAATCACTGACGGATTCGTAGTACAGCAGGCCCTTGGCGCCGTTGAGCTTGTCCTCGATGATGCTGGTCACGGAGTCCGCCACTTCCTTGGCGGAGGCGCCGGGATAGGTGGCGGTGATGGTAATGGCCGGCGGCGCCACGTCCGGATACTGGGACACCGGCATGTTCGGAATGGCCAGGATGCCGGCCAACAGGATGAACAGGGCGACTACCCAGGCGAAGATCGGTCTGTCGATGAAAAATTGCGGCATGTGGGCTGACTCTGAAAGCGATGCTCACCAAAGAGGAACGCGGCGCCTCGCGCGCCGCGCGCCGCTTACGATTTCTGGCCTTCGGCCGGTTTCTCGGGCGCGGGCTGGCCGCCGGGCCCCTGGCCCGCCGCGGGCTGCGCGCCCGGCTGCGGCGCGGCCTGGCCGCCCTTCTTCCATTCGCTCGCCTGCACCGGCGCGCCGGGGCGGATCTTCTGGAACCCTTCGACCACGACCACGTCGCCGGCCTTCAGCCCGCTGGTGACGATCCATTCGGTCCCGAGGGCGCCGCCGGTGGTGACGGGCACCTGCTCGATCTTGTTGTCTTTCACGAGCATGAGGCTCTGGCGGCCGTCGGCCGTGCGCTGCAGCGCCTGCTGGGGCACCAGCAGGGCCTGGTCGTTCACGCCCTGCTCCAGGCGCACGCGCACGTACATGCCCGGCAGCAGGATCTGGTCGGGGTTGGGCACCTCGGCGCGCAGGTTCACCTGGCCGGTGGTGGGATCGACGGTAATGCCGGTGAAGAGCAGCTTGCCCGGATGCGGGTATTCGGAGCCGTCTTCGAGCACCACCGTGGCGCGCGCGGCGTCCTTGCCCACCTGCTGCAGCCTGCCGCTGGCGAAGGCGCGGCGCAGCTCGGCCAGGTCGGTGGTGGACTGGGTGAAGTCCACGTAGATGGGATCGAGCTGCTGCACGGTGGCCATCTGGGTGGCCGAAGCGGCTTCGACCAGCGCGCCCTCGGTGACCAGCGGCTTGCCGATGCGGCCCGTGATGGGCGAAACCACGTCGGTATAGCCGAGGTTGATGGACGCGTTTTCCTGGTTGGCCTTGGCGGCGGCGACGGCGGCCTCGGCCTGGCGGTACGAAGCCACGGCGTTGTCGTATTCCTGCTTGCTGACGGCGTTGGCCTTGACCAGCGGCCCGTAGCGGTCGGCCAGCACCTTGGCGCTGTACAGGTTGGCCTGCGCCTGCTTGAGCTGGGCCGTGGCCTGATCGTACGCGGCCTTGTACGGCGCGGGGTCGATCTTGAAGAGGAGCTGGTTCTCCTTGACGTCGCCGCCCTGCTCGAAGGCGATTTTCTGGACGATGCCGGTGACGCGGGCGCGGATCTGCGCGTCGCGCACCGCGTCGACCCGGCCGGGCAGGTCGGAGACGATGGGCGCGCGCTTGGGCGCGACCGTGATGACGCTTACCTGCGGCATGCCGGGATTCATTTTCGGCTTCTCGCCGCACCCTGCCAGCATGAGCGCCAGCAAGCCGCCGCATACCGCCAGACCCGAAACACGTTTAGGCATTACCCGCATCGAAAACTCCCGCGTAGTGAGACGCGCCATGCCCATGCGGCGCGCGCCGCGACGGTTCGTCGCTGCCGCGGATCGCAGGGGCGCTGTCGCAACGTTTGATCGCAACGTCAGACTGCGTTGTTCTTCTTCGTGCCGGCCGGGGCCGGGACACGGCGACAGGCGCGACGACCCGCGCCTGAATAGCCCATTAATGTAACTCAGTTATTGGGGAAATCACTGAGACAACCGCGTTCTTGCAGCGGCCGCGCGAACTTGTTGAGAAGGCAACCACGGGCTCAACTCCGCTTGCCGTTGCGGTGGATGTCGTGGGCGATGAAGCAGCTTTCTTCGGTGGGCTTGTCCAGGACGCCCGGCTTGGCCAGCGTGAGGCGGATGTCGCTCAGGCCGGATTCCCAGTGCTCCCGCATGGCTTCGGTGCCGAATTCGTAGTCCTTGGAATAGCGCTCGCGGTGCTTGGACTCGTAGATGAGGTTGACGATGTTGGTGGCCGGCGTGTGCGCCAGCGCCCGGATGTCGGCCAGGCCGCGCGCATTGCGTTCGGCCGCCGGCAGCTTCTCCAGCACGCGCTGCAGGCTGTGGCGCAGCTTGAGCACGTTGCGCAGCTGGTCGGTGATCAGGCGCGTGCGGCTGGAATACTGGATGTCCTTCTGGCGCTCGGCCACCTCTTCCAGCGTGGTGGGCAGCCCCCCGCGCGCGGGCCAGAGATCGACCTGGAAGGCCAGCGTGTCGCGCAGGCTTTCGCTGGAGAACAGATGCGCCAGCGGCGTATTGGAAACCAGGCCGCCGTCCCAGTAGTGCTCGCCGTCGATCTCCACCGACGGAAATCCGGGCGGCAGCGCGCCGGAAGCCATGATGTGCTCCGGCCCCAGCGCATGGCGCGAAGTGTCGAAATACGCGAAGTTGCCCGAGCGCACATTCACCGCGCCCAGGCTCACCCGGACCGCCCCGCTGTTGAGCAGCTTGAAATCCACGTACTGCCGCAGCGTGTCGCGCAGCGGCGACGTGTCGTAGAAACTGGTGGAGGCGGCGCCGCGCCCGCGCAGCCAGTACGGCGGCGGAAAGCGCGGCTTGAAGAAACCGGGCTGGCCCGAAAGGAGCGCCTGGAAGGCCGAGAGCTGCCCGTTCATGGCAGGCGAGCCGAAGCCGAACGGAATGCCCTCGAACATGCCGGCCAGCGTCTCGCCCCAGGGGATGGACGCGAACCCGGTGGGACGGCAAATGCTTTCCCAGAAGCCGCGCAGCCGCGCCACGCGCTCGTCTTCGGGCGAACCGGCGATGATGGCGGCGTTGATCGACCCGATGGAAATGCCGGAGATCCAGTTGGGGCGGATGCCCGCCTCGTGCAGGCCCTCGTAGACCCCGGCCTGGTAGGCGCCGAGCGCGCCACCGCCCTGCAGGACGAGAGCCACCGTATCGTAGTCGGGCATGCCGCCCTTCTTGCCGGAACGCGATGCGGCGCGCGCAGTCATGTGGGGCCCTCCGCTTCAGCGTTGCGTCTTATCGGGCACCTGCGGCGCGGCCACGCCGGCCCTGAACGGGAATTGCGCGTAGATCTGCGCCATGACCTTCTCCACGCTCTGCTCCGAGGCCGCCGCGGCAGGATCGCGCACCTCGCCCTCCGCCACGCCTTCCCAGACGAGCTGGCGGCGGCGCGCGTCGACGATGTCCACGTTCAGGGTGCCCTCGGTGTACTGGTAGACCTGGTCGCCCCAGCCGTAGCCGGGCCAGCCGCCATAAAAGCCGGCGCGGTAGCCGTAGTACGGGCCCATGGGCGGCGGCGCGGGCGAGACTTCCGTTTTCTGGCGCAGCTTGGCGTTGAAATTGACGAGCAGGTCGGGGCTCGCCGCGCTGTACACGTAGCCGCGCATCTCCATCTGCGAGCGGGCGGCGTTTTTCAACCGCTCGGTGAGCAGCGTGCTGTAGCCGGCCTTGTCGGTGCCCAGGGGCGACATGAACCCGAACGTGCGGTAGCGCGCGAAATCGGCCGCGTGGTCGTAGTCGCTGCGCACCGTGGGCCCGGAGGCGCAGGCCCCCAGCACGAAGGAAAGGGAACCAGCCGCCAGCATCTTCAGTGCATTCATCATGTGACTCCGGGGTCGCGAGGCCAGGACATATTGCCGCGAAGCGGGCAAAGTTTCAATGATTTCTCATTCTCATCGACGGCCTCGCCCTCCATTACACTCACGCTGTCTTCCCGCCGCTTCCCCGCCAATGCCTGAAGTGAAACCCACCCCCATTCCGCCCGTGCGGGCGCTGGAACTCGACGGCTCCATCTGGCTGCGCTCCGGATCCCAGAACTGGGGCGGCAAGAGCCGCATCGACCTGCTGGCGCAGATCGACGCCACGGGCTCCATCACCGCCGCCGCGCGCGCCGTGGGCATGAGCTATAAAGGCGCCTGGGACGCCATCGACGCCATGAACAACCTGGCCGGAGAACCGCTGGTGCTGCGCGCGGCCGGCGGCAAAGGCGGCGGCGGCACGCAGCTCACCGACCGCGCGCGCGCGCTCATCGCCACCTTCCGCGTCCTGGAGGCCGAGCACCGCAAATTCATGGACAACCTGGCGCGCGCCGGCGTGGACGCCAGCGGCGACATCGACCTTATGAGGCGTTTCATGCTCAAGACCAGTGCACGCAACAAGCTGCTGGGCACCGTGATCGACATCCGGCCCGGCGCGGTCAACGACGAAATCCGGCTGCGCATCGCGGGCGGCCAGACCATCGCCGCCACCATCACCCGCGAAAGCACCCGCGAGCTGGGGCTCGCGCCCGGCAAGGAGGCCATCGCGCTGGTGAAGGCCTCTTCCGTGATCGTGGGCGCGCCGGGCCCCGGGCTGCGGCTGTCGGCGCGCAATCAACTGCCGGGCACGATCGCCGACGTGCGCACGGGCGCGGTCAACAGCGAAATCCTCATCGCGCTCGACGGAGGCGTCACGCTGGCGGCCATCGTCACCAACGAGAGCGCCGCCGACCTCGGGCTGAAAACCGGCGAGGCCGCCGTGGCCATTTTCAAAGCCTCCAGCGTGATACTCGGCGTGCTCGACTGAAACAGGCGCGGCGCGGGCCGGCCCCGGCCCGCTCTGCCGCCGGAGCCGCGCCCGGAAACCGCGCGGCCGCTACGCGATCCGCGCGTTGGCCACGCCCCGCGCCCTGCCCTCGTGCAGCTCGAACACCTCGTCGGCCAGCGCGCTCACGTCCGCGGGGTCGTGGGTGATGAGCAGCATCGGTACGTCGAGCTGGCGCTGCAAAGCGTCCAGCTCCTTGCGCATGCGCGCCCGCAATTGCGCGTCCAGGGCCGAAAACGGCTCGTCCAGCAGCAGGATGTCGGGTTCGAGCGCCAGCGCGCGCGCCAGCGCGACCCGCTGCTTCTGCCCGCCCGATATCTCGGCCGGATAGCTGCCCAGGATGGCCTCCAGCTCGAACGCCCTTGCCCAGCGCGCCGCTTCGGGCGGCAGGCCGCGGCGCGACGGGTTGCGCCAGCCCCGGCGCAGGCCGAAGGCGATGTTCTGCGCCACCGTCAGGTGGGGAAACAGCGCATAGTCCTGGAACAGGTAGGCCACGCGGCGGGCCTGGCTCGGCAGGCAGATGCCCGCGGCCGAGTCGTACAGCACGCGGTTCCCGACAGCGATGCGGCCCGCGTCGGGGCGCAGCAGCCCGGCCACCGCGCGCAGCGTCAGGCTCTTTCCCGCGCCAGACGGTCCGAACAGCGCCACGCGCGACGCCCTGGCCTCGAACGCCACGTCCAGCTCGAAACGGCGCTCGCCGGACAGCATCAGCTTGCGCACGCGGATTTCGATGCTCATCTCTGCGCTCCGCTGCGGACCCCCGCGGCCAGGGGCAGGAGGCGTCCGGCGCCCAGCAGCACGGCCACGCAGGTGATGGAAGTAATGAGCACGAGGAGGTTGGCGGTGGCATCGTCGCCGGCCTGGACGGCCTCGTAGATGGCGACCGAGAGGGTCTGCGTGCGTCCGGGCAGGTTGCCCGCGATCATGAGGGTGGCGCCGAATTCGCCCAGGGCGCGCGCGAATCCCAGCAGCACCCCGGCCGCAATGCCGCGGGAGGCCAGCGGCAGCGTGACCCGGAAAAACACCCCCGCCTCGCCGATGCCGAGCACCCGGGCCGCGTTTTCGAGCTGGGCGTCCACATTCTCGAACGCCGCGCGGGCCGACTTGAACACCAGCGGAAACGCCACCACGGCGGCGGCGATCACCGCTCCCTGCCAGGTGAAGACCAGTTCGATGCCCCAGCGCGCCAGCGTCTCGCCCAGCACGCCGCGCCGGCCGAGCAGCACCAGCAGGTAATAGCCCAGCACGGTGGGCGGCAGCACCAGCGGCAGCGTGAGCAGCGCGTCCAGCAGGTCGCGCCCGGGCCAACGCCAGCGCGACAGCGCATACGCCGCCGCCGTCCCCGCCACGGCCGCGAGCAGCGTGGCCCAGCCCGCCACTTTCAGCGACAGGGCCAGCGGCACCCAGACGGGGTTGTCCATGGAAATCTCAGGGCTTCTGGAAGCCGTATCGCGCGAGGATTGCCTGCCCGGCCGGCGAGAGCACGTAGTTCACGAACTCCTGGGCCTGCGCGGCATTGGCGTCGCGCGCGGTGACGGCGATGGGATAGGTCACGGGCGTCTGGGACGGCACGCGCACGGCCACCTTGACCTTGTCCGGCATGATGGCCGCGTCGGTGGCGAACACGAAGCCCGCCTCGACCTCGCCGCGCGCCACGTAGTCCAGGCTCTGCCGCACGTTCTGCGCCGGCACGCCCTTGGCCTGCACGGCGTCCCACAGGCCGGCCGCCCGCAGCGCGCCCTGGGTGTAGCGCCCGACCGGCACCGAAGCCGGATTGCCGTAGGCCACGCGCTTGACCTCGCCGCGGGTCAGGTCCTGCAGCGACGCGATCGGCAGCGTGCTGTCGGCCGGCACGATGAGCACGATCTGGTTGGCGGCGAAGTCCACGCGCGAATCCGGGCGCACGGCCTTTTCCTGCACGGCGCGGTCCATGGCCTTCTGGTCGGCCGAGGCGTAGACGTCGGCCGGCGCGCCCTTGACGATCTGCTGCAGCAATACGTCGGAAGCGCCGAAGTTGAGCACCACCTTGGCGCCGGGGTGCGCCTTCTCATAGGACTGGGCCACGTCCTTGAAGGCGTTGGTGAGGCTGGCCGCGGCCGACACCACCAATTCGGCCGCGCCGGCATTGGCGCTCAGGGTGGCCAGCGCGAACGCGGCGGCGACTAGCGGTTTCAGGGCCATGGGGGCTTCTCCTCGGGGATTGAAAAAAACGGTAACCGGGTTCGAAATATATCTACCTATATAACGACAGTCAATTTGGCCGGATGCTTAGGCCGGTATGCATAGTCACGCAAGCGCGGGCGCTTGCCGCCCGGCCTCAGCCGCGCGCCACGTCGTGCACGCGCACCGAGGCGGGGGCCAGCGCCGCGCGCAGCCGCCGCAGCGCCAGTTCGGGCCGCGCCGCGCCGCACATGAAGATGTCCAGCGCGGCGTACAGATGCTCGGGCCACGAATGGATGCTGATGTGGGATTCGCTCAGCATGACCACGCCGGTCACGCCCGCGCCCGCGCCGAAATGGTGGAAGTGCGCGCCCAGCACCCGGGCGCCGGCGGCGCGCGCGGCCTCGACGAGTTCGCGTTCCAGCGCGGCGGCGTCGCCCAGCAGCGCGGCCGCCACGCCGTGGAAGTCAGCCAGCAGGTGCCGGCCCCGGGCCGCGTGCGGCGCCGGACCGGACACCGGACCGGACACCGGACCGGACACCGGACCGGACGCCTGGCCTTGCTGGCCGCTCATTTGTGGAATCCGCCCGAAGACCAGCCCGAATGCCCCGAGGAGCCGCCCCAGGTCGAGCCGCCGCCCGAGGAGGACGTGCCCGAACCCGTGACGAAGATGATCACCACGATGGCATACACGGTGTACAGGAACTTGCCCATGCTATTGCCCGCCCCCGAGCTTGTCCGCGATCGCCGCCGGGAACCAGAGCAGCGCCAGCCCGATCAGGAAGGGCAGGAATCCGCCGCTGAGCAGACGCTCGAAGTTCATGAATGTCATGAAGATGATGGCCACCTTGGCCCAGTTGCGGTAGGAGCCGGGCCGGCCGGCTTCGCGGCGCGGCGTCAGCCTGGCGAGTTCGGGCCGGCCGAACCATGCCGCGAGCTGGGCGGGCTGCACCGGCGCGGAGGCCGACCAGCCCAGCTCGGCCTCGGCCAGCTCGCGCGTGAGCTTGTCGTCGCCCGCCTGGTAATCGGTGATCTGCGTGCTGTCGCCCGCCTTGACGCGCCAGTTGAAGGCGCCCAGCGCCGCGTCCACGCGCGAGGTGTAGTCGTAGAGCTTCCGGTAGACGCGGCCCTGCCAGCGCACGCTGGCGGCGTTGGCCCGGCCGGGCCAGGTGTCGCAGACGCGCACGCGCTCCCAGCCCTCGTTGCTCTCGACCAGCCACAGAAAACCGCGCCGGGGATTGAATAGCAGGTATTCGATCCAGTCGGAAGGGTCTTCCGGGTCCGGGTCGACGCATTTCATCAGGCCGATGAGCAGGTATTCCGCCTCGTCGATGCGGGCCTTCTCGCCCAGCGCCAGCGTGGTCTTGAGGCGCGCGGCCTTCCTGGCCTGCGCGATCACCACGGCCGTGTCGCCCGAGCAGTCGAGCTGGCTGCCGCAGGAGGGGCACACCACCTGGGTGGCCATGGCGGCCACGAAACTGATGGGGCCGCCGCATTGCGGGCAGGCGAGCGCCTGCACCTGGCCGCGGAACCGCCCGGCCGTTTCCATGACCTGTTCGTCCGAGCGCAGCGACCCCGCCTGCATGCCGGACAGGTCGTACCCATGGCCCATATAGACCTCGGGCGTGTCGCCGTCGGAATAGTCCAGCGTCAGGAAGGCATCCACGCTGCGGAAGTCCGCCACGCGGGCCTGCCAGCCCTCGCCGGGCGCGAAAGGCAGCTCGCCCTGCGCTCCGCCGCCCCGGCAGACGCGCACGTCCGAGGCCACGAAGCGCTGGCCGTCCAGGTTGATTTCCAGGCCAGGCCGGATGTCGGCAAAAGCCGGCAGCGCCTTGCGCGTCTTGGCGCTGCGCCGGCGCGTGACGGCATACTGGCCCGAGGCGTCCGACAGCCAGCCGTCGGAGCCGTCCTCGAACCACAGATACCATTCGTTCCAGAAGCCGTCCTCGAAGCGCATCTGGATGCGGCCGATCACGTCGAAACGCTTCTTGCCGTAGACGCCCGTGGCGCCGAGCTGGATCGGCGAGCAGTCTTCGAGGATTTCCGCGGCCTCGCCGATGCGGCGGACGGAATCGGCGTCCTTGAGCAGCGTACTGCGGCACGCGCCGCATACCGCCATGACCGAGGCGGTCGAGGCGAAACTGACGGGCGCTCCGCATTGCGGACACAATACCTGCTGCATGTAGCCGGACCGGTAGGGAAAGAATCAGCGGGTGAGTTTCTTCAGGACTTCGGCCTTGGCGGCGTCGTAGTCGGCCTGGGTGATGAGTTCCTGGTCGAGCAGGGCCTTGAGCTGCTGCAGGCGCTGCACCGGATCGGCCTCGCCCTGGCCGGCCGGAGCCGGGGCCGCAGGCGCGGGCCGCCCCTGCCCGGCTGCCAGGCCCTGGGCCATGGTCTGGCCCAGCGCGGCGCCGGCGGCCAGGCCCGCGCCGATGCCCGCCACGCCGCCCTCGTTCTGCGCGGCCAGCGGAATGGACGTGGCGGTCTGGTACTGCGTGAACTTGCCCAGGTCGCCCGCCATGCCCATGGAAATCCGCGTGTCCAGCGCCTTCTGCAGCTCTTGCGGCAGCGACACGTTCTCTACCGTGAAGTTGTCCAGCTTCACGCCATAGCGCTCGAACACGGGCGCCAGCTCGGCGCCGATGCGCTGCGACATCAGGCCCTGGTTGGCCGCCATGTCGAGGAACGGCACATTGGCGCCGCCCAGGGCCGCGCTCATGGCCGCCACCACCATGTTGCGCAGCTGGGCCTCCAGGTCGTCGACCGTGTACACCTCGCGCGTGCCGCTGATCTCGCGGTAGAACTTGCCCGGATCGGCGATCTGGTAGGAATACACGCCATAGGCGCGCAGCCGCACCATGCCGAACTCGGCGTCGCGCACCGTGACCGGCTGCGCCGTGCCCCAGCGGCGGCCGAGCTGCAGCCGCGTGCTGAAGAAAACCACGTCCGACTTGAACGGCGACTCGAACAGCTTGTCCCAGTTCTTCAGGTAGGTCAGCACCGGCAGGGTCTGCGTGGTGAGCTTGTACATGCCGGGGCCGAACACGTCGGCCACCTTGCCCTCGTTCACGAAGACCGCCATCTGCGACTCGCGCACGGTGAGGCTGGCGCCGTACTGGATTTCGAAGTCCTGCATGGGGTAGCGCCAGGCCAGTACGCCTTCGCGATCCTCGTTCCATTGCAGGATGTCGATGAACTGCTTGCGGATGAAAGAGCCCAGGCTCATGGATAGGTCCTCCGGTATGGCCGCGCCGGCGGCCTCAGGTGAGGCAGGCGGCGTTGACGATGCCCGCGGCCAGCGAAATCGAGCCCATCAGGCCGCCCATGGCGATGTTGTTTTCCTGGATGGCGTCGTCCATGCCGCGGATGACGCGCCCCATCACGGCGTACACCAGCGCCTGCACCGCCATCGCGGCCAGGCCCCACAGCACGAACATGACGAACGTGGCGTGCACCGCGATGCTGGAGCACAGGGTGAAGCTGAACCCCACCAGGGCGCCCCCGTAGGACAGCATGGCCGCGATATTGCCCTCGTGGATAAGCTCGAACTCGCGGTAGCGCGTGATCGCGGTATAGACCAGGGTGAACGCGCCCAGCATGACGAGCGCCGAGGCGATGTAGATCAGATAGGTCAGAGCCGGATGCATGGATTGGCGATCCTCCAGTTGGCCGCAGTATAAACGGCGCGTTCCAGTTCTATATACTGCGAACGCGTTTCTCCTGCCGGACTCTTCATGCGCGACCGCGTCCTCATCCTCTCGGTTCTCATCGTCGCCTCCTGCGGGCTGGGCTACGAGCTCATCACCAGCGCGCTCGCCAGCTACCTGCTGGGGGACTCGGTCCTGCAGTTTTCCTCCGTCATCGGCTGCTACCTGTTCGCCATGGGCGTGGGGTCGTGGGCGTCGCGCTACGTCCGCGACGACGACGTGCTCAACCGCTTCATCGACGTGGAGCTGATGGTCGCGCTGCTGGGCGGCATTTCGGCCGCCGCCCTCTTCCTGGTGTTCGCATGGCTGTCGGCCCCGTTCCGCACCGCGCTGTACGCGGGCGTGTTCCTGATCGGCCTGATGGTGGGCATGGAGATCCCGCTCGTCATGCGCATATTCAACCAGCGCAAGGCCGAATTCCGCGACATCGTGAGCCGCGTGCTCACCTTCGACTACCTGGGCGCGCTGGCCGTCTCGCTCATTTTTCCGCTGCTGCTGGCGCCCCGGCTGGGCCTGCTGCGCACGGCCTTCCTGTTCGGCATCCTGAACGCCGGGGTGGCGCTCTGGACCACCTGGCTCTTTCGCGCCGAGGTGCGCCGGCCGGCCGAACGCGCCGTGCGGGGCGCGGTGGTGCTGGGCCTGCTGGCCATGGGCTTCATCGCCTCGCCGCGCATGACGGCCTGGGCCGAGAAGGGCCTGTACGGCGACGAGGTGGTGCATGCCGAGACCACGCCCTACCAGCGGCTCGTCGTCACCCGCTGGCACGACGACCTGCGGCTCTACATCAACGGCAACCTGCAGTTCTCCTCGCGCGACGAGCACCGCTATCACGAGTCGCTGGTGCATCCGGGCCTGCAGGCCCTGCCCTGGGCGCGCAACGTGCTGGTGCTGGGCGGCGGCGACGGCCTGGCAGTGCGCGAGATCCTCAAGCATCGCAACGTGGAGCGCGTCACGCTGGTGGACCTGGACCCGGCCATGACGGGGCTGTTCTCGCGCTCGGCGCCGCTCGTCGCGCTGAACCAGGGCTCGCTGAAAGACCCGCGCGTCACCGTCGTCAACGAAGACGCGGGCCGCTGGCTGGAAACGCATGCCGAGGTGTACGACTTCATCGTGGTGGACTTCCCCGACCCTTCCAACTTCGGGCTGGGGCGGCTGTACTCGGTGCCGGTCTACCATCTCATGGCCCGCCATCTGGCCGAGAAGGGCTACATGGTGGTGCAGTCCACCTCGCCCTATTTCGCCCCGCGCTCCTTCTGGAGCGTGGACGCCACGCTCCAGGAAGCCGGCCTGCACACCTGGCCGTACCATGCCTACGTGCCTTCCTTCGGCGACTGGGGCTTCATCCTGGCGGGCAAGCGCGACGACTATGCGCCGCCGCGCGCGCTCGACGTGCCCGCCCGCTACCTGGACCCCGACACGCTGCGGGAGCTGTTCCATTTCCCGGCCGACATGCCGCGGCTCGCCATGCCGCCCAACCGCCTCAACGAACAATCGCTGGTGCGGTATTTCGACGAAGACTGGCGCAAGGTCATCCGATGAAGCCCGGCCGCCGCCATTTCCTGCTGGGCGCGGCAGCCGCGGCGGCCGGCGGCGCGCTGGGCCTGGCCCGCTCGCGCATCGTCGAGGTCCGGCCCGAGCTGCGCTACCCCGGACGCGAACTGGGCCACGCGCTGCGCGAGGGCGCGGCCTGGCCCGCGCCCTCGGGCGTCCGCCGGGCCGCCGTCGCCATCCTGGGATCGGGCGTGGCGGGTCTGAGCTGCGCGTGGAAACTGGCGCGCGAAGGCTGGCGCGACTTCGTGGTCGTGAGCGGGCCCGAAACCGGCGGCAACGCGGCCGGCGGGCGGCGGCGCGGGCTGGACTATCCGCTGGGCGCGCACTATCTGCCGCTGCCCTCGATGGAATCCGTCCACGTGCGCGAGATGCTGGCCGCGCTCGGCATCCTGGAGCGCGGCGCGGACGACTCGCGGCCCTGGTACGACGAAGCCGTCATCGTGCATGCGCCCCAGGAGCGCCTGCTGCGCGGCGGGCGCTGGGAAGACAGCCTGCTGCCCATGACCGGCCTGCCCGAGGCCGAGCTGGCGCAGCACCGCCGCTTCCTGCAGACCGTGGCCGGCCTGCACGCGGCGCGCGGCGCCGACGGCCGCAAGGTGTTCGCGATCCCGGTATCGCTGTCCTCGCGCGATCCCGCATGGCGCGCGCTGGACGGACTCAGCCTGCGCCAGTGGCTGCGCCGCGAAGGCTACGACGCGCCCGCCCTGCTCTGGTATCTGGACTACTGCTGCCGCGACGACTACGGCGCGGACAGCGGCGCCGTGTCGGCCTGGGCCGGGCTGCACTATTTCGCCAGCCGCGACGGCCACGCCGCCAATGCCGGCGACGGCGCCGTGCTCACCTGGCCCGGCGGGCTGTCGGCGCTGGTGGCGGCCATGCGCGCCGACATCAGCGCGCGCCTGGGCCGCGACGACTGGCTGCTGCCCGGCAGCGCCGTGCGCATCGAGCCGTCGGCGGCGGGCGCGCGCGTGGTCTGCGCGGCCCCGGGCGCGGCGGGCGCGCCGCGCGCCTATGCCCTGCAGGCCGGCCGCGCCGTCTGCGCCATGCCGGTATTCGTGGCGCAGCGCCTGCTGCCGGACATCCGGGACTACGGCTACCACCCCGCCGCGCACGCGCCGCCGCGCGCCGCCTGGCTGGTGTCGAACTTCGTCATGGACGGCTATCCTCCGGAAATGCCGGGCGAGCCACTGTCGTGGGACAACGTGGTCTACCAGGGACAGGGGCTGGGCTATGTGGTGTCCACCCATCAATTGCTGCGCGTGGCGCCGTCGCCGCGCACCGTGTTCACCGCCTATCATGCGCTGTCCGGCATGGCGCCCGCGCAGGCCCGGCGCTGGCTGGAAAACGCCAGCCCCGAGACCTTGCGCGCGGCGGCCTCGGCCGACCTGACGGCCGCCTATGGCGACGCGTTCTGGCGCTACGCGCGCGAGCTGGAAATCACCGTGCGCGGCCACGCCATGGCCACGCCGGCGCCGGGCTACCTGTCCAACCCGGGACTGCTGGCGCTGCGCGAGGCCGACGGCCCCATTCTCTTCGCCCATGCCGACCTTTCCGGATACTCGGTATTCGAAGAGGCCGCGTGGTGGGGCGTAACGGCGGCGGCGCGCGTAATGGGCGGATCTGCCGCGGGCGCGGCATGAGGCCGCGGCGCGGAAGACGAAACCGGAATGGAGCCAGAACCCATGGGAAACAACATCATCGTGCTGGGCGCGGGAATGGTGGGCGTGTGCTGCGCGCTCGAACTGCAGCGCCGCGGCGCGTCGGTCATCCTGGTGGACCGCCGCGAACCCGGCAGCGAAACCTCCTACGGCAACGCAGGCGTGCTGGCGCGCAGCTCGCTCATCCCGTTCAATCATCCCGGCCTCTGGCGCCAGCTCCCGCGCCTGCTGCGCAACGACACGGCGCAGTTCCGCTACCGGCCGGGTTTCCTGCTGCGCAACCTGGGCTGGGGCGCGCGCTTCCTGCTCAATGCCCGGCCCGCCGTCTACCGAGAAACCGTGGCCGCGCTGGACGGGCTGATCCGCCTGTCGGCCGACGCGCACCAGGAACTGATGCGCGAGGCGGGCATCGGCCGCCGGCTGCGCGACACGGGCTGGATCTTTCTCTACCGCAGCGCGCAGGCCTGGGAAGGCGGCGCCGCGGCGCGCCGCGTTTATGCCGAATACGGCGTGCCCACGCAAGCGCTGGCGCCGCCGGAGCTGGCCGCCCTGGAGCCCTCGCTCGCGCCGCGCTTTGAGCGCGCGCTCTGGGTCCAGGGCTCGTATTCGGTGGACGACCCGCAAGCGGTGGTGCGGGCCTATGCCGCGCTGTTCCGGCAGGCCGGCGGCGCATTCCGCCGCATGCCGGTGCGCGGCATCCGGCCGAACGGCGCCGGCGGCTGGACGGTGGTCGGCGCCGAAGCAAGCGGATCGCTGTCGGCGGACCGGCTGGTGGTGGCGCTGGGGCCGTGGTCGCGCGCCCTGCTGCGCACCGCGGGCCTGGACGTGCCGCTCGTCTGCGAGCGCGGCTACCACATGCACTACGCGGCGCAGCCCGGCGCGTCGCTGGGGCGGCCCGTGTACGACACGGGCGGCGGCTACGTGCTCTCGCCCATGGCGCGCGGACTGCGGCTGACCACGGGCGTGCAGCTAGACGATTGCGACGCCCCGCCGCGGCCCGAACAGCTCGGGCTGGCCGAAACGCAGGCGCGCCGGGCATTTCCGCTGGGCGACAGACTGGACGATACGCCCTGGATGGGGCGCCGCCCCACCCTGCCCGACAGCCGGCCCATGATCGGCGAAGCGCCGCGCCGGCCGGGCCTGTGGCTCGCGCTGGGCCATCAGCATATCGGGTTCAGCACGGGCCCGGGCACGGCCCGGCTGCTGGCCGGGCTGATGAGCGGACAGGCGGGCGCGCACGCGGCGCTTGCCCATGCCTTCCGGCCGCAGCGCCTGCTGAACGGCTGAGCCTCGACGTCCTCAGCCCAGCAGCAGCGCGTCGTCGGACAGCTTTTCGCCGCGCACGCGCTCGAACATGGCGAGCAGGTCGGGCACGTCCATGCCCTTGCGCTCGTCGCCCGACACATCCAGCACCACCTGCCCCTGGTGCAGCATGACGGTGCGGTCGCCCACGTCCAGCGCCTGGCGCATGCTGTGGGTGACCATCATCGTGGTGAGGCGGTTTTCGGCCACGATGCGCGCCGTGAGCTGCAGCACGAAGTCGGCGGTGCGCGGGTCCAGGGCGGCGGTGTGCTCGTCCAGCAGCAGGATGCGCGAAGGCTGCAGGGCGGCCATGAGCAGGCTCACGGCCTGGCGCTGGCCGCCCGACAGCAGCCCGATGCGGTCGGACAGCCGGTTCTCCAGCCCCAGGCCCAGGGTGGCCAGGCGCTCGCGGAAGCCGTCTCGCATCGAGGCTTTGACCGCGCGGCCGTAGCCGCGGCGGGCGCCGCGCATCTGCGCCAGCGCCATGTTTTCCTCGATGGTGAGGTCTTCGCAGGTGCCCGCCATGGGATCCTGGAATACGCGGGCCACCTTGGCCGCGCGCGCCCAGACCGGCTGGCGCGTCATATCCGCGCCGTCGATCTCGATACGGCCGGAATCCACCGGCAGGTCGCCCGAGACAGCATTGAGAAAGGTGGACTTGCCCGCGCCATTGGAACCGATGACCGTGACGAACTGCCCCGCCGGAATGTCCAGCGACAGGCCGCGCAGCGCGCGCGTCTCGATCGGCGTACCCGGGTTGAAAGTGATCTTGAGGTCTCTTGCCGACAACATATCAATACTCCTGTGTGCCATTCGCGGCCCCGCCGCGGCGCCCCTCTGCGGGGACGCTTCCGGGACGGGTCTGCGGGCCGATCTACTTCTTGCCGAATACGCGGCGCTTGAGCATGGGAATGACCAGGGCGATGGTGACCAGCACCGCGGTGACGAGGTTCAAGTCCTGCGCCTTCAGGCCGATGAAATCGCTGTTGAGCGCCAGCGCGATGAAGAAGCGGTAGACGATGGCGCCGATGATGACGGCCAGCGTGGCCAGCACCAGCTTGCGCGAAGGCAGGATGCTCTCGCCCACGATGACCGCCGCCAGGCCGATGACGATGGTGCCGATGCCCATCGAGATGTCGGAGCCGCCCTGGGTCTGCGCGAAGAGCGCGCCCGCCAGGCCGACCAGCGCGTTCGACAGCGCCATGCCGCCCATGATCATGCGGCCGGTGTGCACGCCCTGCGCGCGGGCCATGCGGCCGTTGGAGCCGGTCGCGCGCATGGCCAGGCCCGTCTGCGTGGCGAAGAACCAGTCAAGCAGCAGCTTGGCGACGATCACGATCACCACCAGGATGAGCGGCCGCGCCACGTAGTCGCTGAGCCAGCCGGGCTGCAGAATGGTGAATACGGTGGGCTCGGTGATGAGCGGCACGTTGGGCTTGCCCATGACGCGCAGGTTCACGGAATACAGCGCGATCATCATGAGAATGCTGGCCAGCAGGTCCATGATGCGCAGCTTCACGTTCAGCCAGCCGGTGACCAGCCCGGCGGCCGCGCCCGCGAAGGTGGCCGCGATGGTGGCGAGAAAGGGGTCGGTTCCCGAGGCGATGAGCGTGGCGCAGACCGCGCCGCCCAGCGGAAAGCTGCCATCGACGGTCAGGTCGGGAAAGCGCAGCAGCCTGAACGAGATGAACACTCCCAAGGCCACCAGGCTGAAGATCAGGCCGATCTCCAGCGCGCCCAACAACGAAAACAATGACATGGGTCAAATCCAGAGAAATGGAAAACGAGCATATTAAAGACAGGAAACGTCCAGCTTCTTGCGTTTCGGGGTCAGTTTTACCCGCGTTTTTGGAATAGACGTTTCCTGGACCCCGATTTTCGCCGGTTTTCTGCCAAGGCGCGCGGGCCGGCCTCGCCTCGCCAGCAACGGCGGGCCGGCGGGGCTCGGCCCCGGCCGCTCCAATAACGAAAACCCCGCCCGGATGGGCGGGGCGGGGTCGCGGGCCGGCAGGCTTACTTGACGACCTGCGCGGCGGACTTCAGGAGCGCGTCGGACAGCGTGACGCCCTGCTTGGCGGCCGCGCCCGGGTTCACGTAGAGCTCCAGCTTGGAGATGGTTTCCGAGGGAATGGCGCCGGGCTTCTCGCCCTTCAGGATGCGCGCCACCACCTTGCCGGTCTGCATGCCCAGGTCGTGGTAGTTGATGCCCAGGGCAGCGATGGCGCCGCGCTTGACGCTGTCGGTGTCCGAGGCGATGAGCGGGATCTTGGCGTCGTTGCCCACTTTCACCAGCGACTCGTAGGCCGAGACCACATTGTTGTCGGTGTTGGTGTAGATGACGTCGACCTTGCCAATCAGGCTGCGCGCGGCCGAGGCCACGTCCACCGAGCGCGGCGCGGCCGCCTCGACCAGGCTCATGCCCGACTTGGGCAGCAGGTCCTGGAGCTGCTTGACCACCACCACGGAGTTGGCCTCGCCGGGGTTGTAGACCATGCCCACCCGTTTGGCGTTGGGCACGACTTTCTTGATGAGGTCGATCTGCTTGTCCAGGGCCAGCAGGTCGGACACGCCGGTGACGTTGGTGCCCGAGGGCTCCATGCTCTTGACGAGCTGGGCAGCCACCGGATCGGTGACGGCCGAGTACACCACGGGCACGTCCTTGGTCGCCGCGACCACGGCCTGCGCCGACGGCGTGGCGATGGCGACGATGACGTCGGGGCGGTCGCCCACGAACTTGCGGGCGATCTGGGCAGCGGTGCCGTTGTTGCCCTGCGCGCTCTGGTACTGCCACTTCAGGTTCTTGCCCGCCTCGTAGCCGGCCTGCTTGAGGGCGTCCTTGACGCCGTCGCGCACCGCGTCAAGCGCCGGGTGCTCCACGATGGCGGTGACCGCCACGGATTTCTGCTGCGCCACGGCCGGCGCGCCGATCGCCAGCGCCAGCGCCATGGCGCCGGCCGTCAGAAAATGTTTTTTTCCGATCAGCATAGGTAAGCTCCTTGAACCTGGTATGTTCATTGCTCGTTGTTTGATGTTATGGCGGCGGAGCCGGCTTCCCGGCGCTGCGGCCCGCCATAAAGCCGTATAGTCTAACTTGTCGCCGGCGCGACCGCGTCGGGGGAAATCCCTGAAATGGTGCATGTCGCCCCGCAACGGCGCGGCCGCACCCGGCCGTCACTTCCCGGACCGGACGCGGGCGGGCCGCCCGCCGTCCCGCCCTCCTACGGAGCATCCGCCATGAAGCAACGCGCACTGGGCCGTTCCGGCCTGCACATTCCTCCCCTGGTTTTCGGCGGCAACGTCTTCGGCTGGACCGTCGACGAAGCCGGCTCCTTCTCGCTGCTGGACGCGCTGGTGGACGCCGGGCTCAACTTCATCGACACCGCCGACGTGTATTCGCGCTGGGCCTCCGGCAACCAGGGTGGCGAATCCGAAACCCTGATCGGCAAGTGGCTCAAGCGCACCGGCAAGCGCGACCGCGTGCTGCTGGCCACCAAGGTCGGCATGGAAATGGGGCCCGACGCCAAGGGCCTGTCGCCCGCCTACATCCGCCGCGCCCTGGACGATTCGTTGCGGCGGCTCCAGACCGACTACGTGGACCTGTACCAGTCCCACGCCGACGATCCCGACACGCCGCTTACCGACACCCTGGGCGAATACGCCCGCCAGATCGAGGCCGGCCGGGTGCGCGCCATCGGCGCATCGAACTACAGCGCGGTGCGCCTGTCCGAGGCGCTGATCACGAGCGAGCGCCACAACCTGCCCCGCTATGAGAGCATCCAGCCCGAATACAACCTCTACGCGCGCGAGCCCTTCGAATCCGGCCTGCAGGCCCTCGTGAAGGCGCAAGACCTGGGCGCCATCAGCTACTACGCGCTGGCCAGCGGCTTTCTCACGGGCAAATACCGCAGCGCCGCCGACGCCGGCAAGAGCCGCCGCGGCAGGAAGATCGTGGAAACCTACCTGAACGAGCGCGGGCTGCGCATTCTCAAGGCGCTGGACGAGGTGGCCGAGGACGCCGGCTGCACGCCGGCCCAGGCGGCGCTGGCCTGGGAGATCGCGCAGCCGGGCATCACCGCCCCCATCGTCAGCGCCACCACGCTGGAGCAGTTGGACGAACTGGTCAAGGCGGCCACGCTGGAGCTCAGCCGCGACCAGCTGGCCCGGCTCAGCCAGGCCAGCGAATGGCGCTGAGGCGGCGCCGGCGCGCGCCGCGCACCGGCGTGGGTCGCGTCAATCCAGCGTCACGCCCGAATCCTTGACCACCTTGCCCCAGCGGGTCACTTCGCTGTCGACGAACTTGCCGAATGCCGGGCCGGTGAGGTTGGGGATGTCCGAGCCGTTGCTGATCCAGGTTTCGCGCAGCTTGGGCGTGTTGAGCGCCTTGGTGATCTCGGCGGCCATGCGGTCCACGGCCGGCTGCGGCGTTCCGGCGGGCGCCCAGATTGCATACCAGGTCGACACCACATAGTTGGGCACGCCCGCCTCGGTGGCCGTGGGCACTTCGGGCAGCGAAGGCGCGCGCTTCTCGGCGGCCACGGCCAGCGGCTTGATGGCGCCGGCGCGGATGTGGCCCGACGAAGAGCCCAGCCCGTCGAACGCCAGGTCCACCTGCCCGCCGATCAGCGCCGAGAGCATAGGCCCCGCGCCCTGGTAGGGCACGTCCACCAGCTTGATGCCGGTCTGCATGGCGAACAGCTCGCCGGCCAGGTGGTGCGTGCTGCCCTTGCCCGCCGTGCCGAAGTTGATCTCGCCCGGGTGCTTCTTGGCGTAGTCGATGAACTCCTGCAGGGTCTTCACCGGCAAGCGCGAGGTATTGATGACCACCACCTGCGGCGGCTGCGCCACCAGCGCCACCGGCACGAAATCCTTCTGGATGTCGTAGCTCAGGTTCTTGTACAGGGAAGGCGCGAGCGCATGATGCGCGCCGCCCATGAAAAAGGTGTAGCCGTCGGGCCGGGCCTTGGCCGCCACGCCCGCGCCGACCGTGCCGCCGGCGCCGCCCTTGTTGTCGACCACGACCGACTGCCCGAGCTGGATGCCGAGCTGCTGGGCCAGGGGCCGGGCGAAGGTGTCGGTGCCGCCCCCGGCGGGAAAGGGCACGATCAGGGTGATGGGGCGCTCTGGCCATTCGGCGGCCGCGGGGCCCGCCAGGGCGAGCGAAGCCGCCGCCAGCGCGGCGGCGGCGATGTTGCGGATGTGCATGATGTCTCCTCTTTTGGTGCAGCGTGGACGGCGCGGTGCGTCGCGTCCTTATGATGGTGTTGTGCAGGGCTGCTGGGGTCGGACGGGTTTGTGGGCGTAACCTCCTGCTGTCGGTCGGTGTGTGTTTGAAAAAAGCCCCGCGCCGCGCGGGCTTGACGCCCCGGGGCGTCCAAGGCAAGACCGGCCCCGCGAGGGGCCGGTCCGGGCTGGCGTCAGAGCGCCTTGTAGGTTTCGCGCAGCACGTTCTTCTGGACCTTGCCCATGGTGTTGCGCGGCAGTTCGCCGACCACGTGCACCCGCTTGGGCACCTTGAAATTGGCGATGCGGGCCTTGAGTTCGGCCACCATGGCGGCGCCGTCGATCACCGCGCCGTTCCTGGGCACGACCACTGCCACCACGGCTTCGCCGAAGTCCGGGTGCGGCACGCCGATCACGGCCGACTCGGCCACGCCGGGCATGTCGTCGATGAGGGTTTCGATCTCCTTGGGATAGACGTTGTAGCCGCCCGAAATGATGAGATCCTTGCTGCGGCCCACGATGGATAGATAGTCGGCGGGCACGTCGCGGCCCGCGGACACGCCGCCCCAGCGGCCTACGTCGCCCGTCTTGAACCAGCCGTCCTCGGTGAACTCCTCGCGCGTCTTCTCGGGCATGCGCCAATAGCCCGAGAACACGTTGGGCCCGCGCACCTGCACGTTGCCGATCTCGCCGGGCGGCAGCGCGATGCCGGCGTCGTCCACCACGCGCACCTGTACGCCCGGCAGCGCGCGGCCCACGGTGCCCGCCAGGCGCTCGCCCCGGGCCGGATCGTAGGGGTTGGAGGTGAGCATCACGGTTTCGCTCATGCCGTAGCGTTCCAGGATGGCGTGGCCGCTGCGGGCCTGGAACTCGGAGAAGGTTTCCGACAACAGCGGCGCCGAGCCCGAAATGAAGAGGCGCATGTTGCGGCACACGTTGCGGTCGAAGCGCGGATCGGCCAGCAGGCGCACATAGTACGTGGGCACGCCCATCATGACCGTGCTGCGAGGCAGGTAGCGCAGGGCCTGGTCCACGTCGAGCCTGGGCAGCCAGATCATGCGGGCGCCGGCCAGCAGCGCGCCGTGCGAGGCCACGAACAGGCCGTGCACGTGGAAGATGGGCAGCATGTGCAGCAGCACGTCGTCCGCACGCCAGCCCCAGTAGTCGTGGAGCACGCGCGCGTTGGAGGCCAGGTTGCCGTGCGAGAGCATCGCCCCCTTGCTGCGGCCCGTGGTGCCCGAGGTATACAGAATGGCGGCCAGGTCTTCCGGCTTGCGCGCCACGGTCTCGAACGCCTGCGGCATGCCGCAGGCCGCCTCCAGCAGCGTGCCGGTGCGGTCCTCGTCCAGCGTGTACACGTGGGGGCAGCCGGTCTTGTCGGCCACGCGCTGCACCCAGTCGCGGTTCTTGCTCGCGCACACCACGACCGACGGCTCGGCGTTGCCCAGGAAATACTCGATCTCGGCTTCGCGGTAGGCGGTATTGAGCGGCAGGTAGACCAGGCCCGCGCGCAGCGTGGCCAGGTAGAGCAGCAGCGCCTCGGGCGACTTCTCCACCTGCACCGCCACGCGGGCGCCCTCGGGCAGCTTCAGCGAAGCCAGCAGGTTGGCCAGGCACGCCGAGGCGCGGTCGATGTCGTCCCAGGTGTACAGCAGGTCGGGCGTCTCCAGCGCCACTTTGCGGCCGTCCGCGGGAAAACCGTCATGCAGGACGGCGTAGAGATTGGCGTTGCTCACCTTGTCTAGTCTCCAGTGAAGATGGGGTCTACGCCGGCCAGGAAGGCGCGCACGCCCTCCTTGTGGTCGCGGCTTTCGGCGTAGGAGAAATAATCGCGGTATTCGTCTTCGGTCAAGGGGCCGCCTTCGGCCAGGCGGCGCGAAAGCCGCTTGTTGATGCGCGCGGCCAGCGGCGCGCCGCCGGCAATGCGCCGGGCGCAGCGCAGCGTCTCGGCCGCCAGGTCCGCGTCGGGCACCACGCGCGTGAGCAGGCCCATGCCCTGCGCCTCGGCCGCCCCGAAGACCCGGCCTTCGAGCAGGATGGCCAGCGCGGCGGCCCGCCCCGCCAGCGCGATCAGGCCCCGCATTTCATCGGGCGCCATGGGAAAACCCAGGCGGTTGATGGGCGCGCCGAAGCGGGCCGACGCCGCGGCGATGCGCAGGTCGCACTGGGCGGCGATCTCCAGCCCTCCGCCCACGCACACGCCTTCGATCTGGGCCACCACCGGGTGCGGGCATTGCGCCACGGCCTGGAGCGCGGGCGCCAGCACCTCGCGGTGATAGCGCAGCACGCCGGCCATGTCGCCGCGTTCGGCCGGAAACTCGCGGATGTCGGCGCCCGCGGCAAAATTGCCGCCCTCGCCGCGCACGATCACGCAGCGCAGGTCCAGGTCGGCCGACAGGCGGCCGAACGTCTCGCGCAGCGCGCGCCACATGTCCACGGTAATGGCGTTGAGCCGTCCGGGATGCGACAGCGTCACCCAGGCCAGCGGCCCGTCGCGCTCCAGCCGCACGCGGCCGCCCGCCTGCGCACCGTCCGCCTGCGCGGCGCCCGCTTGCGCGGCGCCTGCCTTCTCGTCCATGTCTCCTCTTCCTCGTTCCGGGCGCGCCGGGCCTCAGCCCACGCGCGCCACGCCCCGGCTCACGGCCGGCTTGCCCTCGCCCAGCCGGGCCAGGTTGTCGTCGAGTTCGTCCAGGTCGTACAGATAGTTCACCATCAGGCCGCAAGACTGGCGCAGCCCCTTGGGCGAGGTGTCGGCGGCCCAGTTCAGGCGCTCGATGCGCGCGCCGTTGCCCAGGTGGAAGCGCGCCACCGGGTCCACCGGCATGCCGTTCTTCATGGACTGCAGATAGTGCGAGGCGAGCCGGAAGGCCGCGCGCTGCAGGACCTCCGACGCCTTGCCCCGGCCGGCGGCGTGGGCCAGGCGCTCCACCCAGCGCGCGCCCTCGGGCGCGGCCGAGCGGGCGCGCGCCTTGTCGTCGCGCACGATGGCCTCCACGTCCGCGCCGCCCAGCTTGCCCAGCCATTCCGCAAAGCCGGGCATCGGCGACAGGGTGGCGAAGGACTTGAGCTTGGGCAGCTCTTCCAGCAGCTGCTCCACCACGCGCTTGAGCAGGAAATTGCCGAAGCTGATGCCCTTGAGCCCGGCCTGCGTATTGGAAATGGAATAGAAGATGGCCCAGCGCGCCTTGTCCAGGTTCTGCGGCGGCGCCTCGCTGTCGAGCAGCGCCTGCACGTTGTCGGCCATCTGGCCGGCAAAGGCCACTTCCACGAAGATCAGCGGCACGTCCGGCATCTGCGGATGGAAATAGGCGTAGCAGCGCCGGTCGGGCGCGACGCGGTGGCGCAGGTCGTCCCACGACTTGATCTCATGCACGGCCTCGTAGAGGATGAGCTTTTCCAGCAGCGAGGCGGGCGAGTCCCAGGTCAGCCGGCGCAGCTCCAGCAGCCCCACGTCGAACCACGCCGACAGCAGCCCTTCGAGATCCTTGTCCAGCACCTGCAGGCCGGACACCTGCTTGCGCCAGCGCAGCATGTCCGCGCGCAGCGCCACCAGAAAGCCCAGCCCCTGCGGCAAGGCATTGAAACGCTTGAAGAAGCGCGCCCCTTCGCTGCCTTCGGCGGCGTAGCTGCCGCGCACCTGCGCCACGGCGGCCAGCATCAGCCGGCGCTCCTTGCCGTCGGCCGACTGGTACAGCTCGCACCAGCGCCTGGCCAGGCGGTTGGCCGCCACGTCGGTCAGGCGCGCCTCGAACAGGCGGCGCACCTCCGATTCGCTGGGCAGGCGCCCGCGCTCCCAGAGGCGGCCCAGCCGCGTCATGAGGCTGGCGCTCTCCGGGGCCGCGGCCTCGGGGGCATCGCGTTCGGGCTCAGGCGTGCGCGCGGCGCGCGCGGGCACGAGATTGCCGGGTGCGGACATGGTCGGACTCCTCAAGCACGACAGGATCGGGAATGGATTCGGCGGCCGGCGCATCGGCGTCTTCCGCGCTGGCCAGGGCGCGCAGCACCTCGAGCTGGCGCATCAGGTGCCGGCGCGCCAGCATTTCGGCGCGCTCGGGATCGCGCGCCTTGAGCGCCTCGAAAATGGCCAGGTGCTCGGCGCAGGACTCCCGGATGCGGCCCGGCCAGGCCAGGCTGCGGTGGCGCGACAGGCTCAGCACCTTGCGCAGGTTGCCCACCATGTCGGCCAGCCAGGGATTGCCCGCAAGCGCCTGCGTAGCCTCGTGGATGAGATAGTTGGCGCGGTAGTAGGCGTCGATGCGCCCGGCCTCGGCGTGGGACGCGAGCTCATCATGCAGCGGTTGCAGGGCCCGCAGCTCCTCGTCGCTGGCCTTGCGCGCGGCTTCGTAGGCGCAGCGCCCTTCCAGCATGGCCATGAGGGGGAAAATGTTCTCGAGGTCTTGCGCCGAGAGTTCATTGACGAAGCACCCGCGCCGCGGCTCCAGCCGCACCAGGCCTTCGGTGGCCAGCACCTTCAGGGCCTCGCGCAGCGGCGTGCGGGAAATACCCAGCTCGCCCGCCAGCTTCAGTTCGTCGATCCAGTCGCCGTTGCGCAGCGCGCGCGCATGGATCATGCCGCGCAGCCGGTCCGCGACCTCGAGGTACAGCGCTTGACGGATGATGGGAGTCGTCATGAGGGGGCGCCGAATTCGTAATTCATAATTATGAATAAGGCCCATAGTGCCCCCGAACCCGACGCCTGTAAAGCGGCAACCGCCGCCGCGCGGGGCAGGATAAACCCGAAGCCCGGCGCTAGAAATGCAGCCGGCCGTCCACCGCGTGCCCGCTCAGGGCGCGCGCCCAGCGCCGCGCCGGCAGGCCGTACCTGGCCTCCACCACGGCGGCGCGGCCCAGCAGCTCGGCCGGCGAGATGTCGATGCGCGGCCCCGAGAAGGCCAACGCGATCTGGTTGCCGGCGTCGATTTCCGGCAGCAGCACGATGCGGTCGTCGAAAGCCTTGGAAAGGTTGTCGATATTGCGGCCGAAACTTTCGTGGCGCCCGAAAAGATTGACGGCCAGCACGCCCACCTCGCCCAGCACGCGCCGGCAGTCGCGGTAGAACTTCACGCTGTCGCGCACCGGCCCTTCGGCCGCGGCGTCATACAGGTCCACCATGAGCACCGGACAGCGCCCGGCGTTGAGCGGATCGGCCGCCCACACGGCGGCATCGGCGTGCTCCACCGTGAGCCGGTTCGCGCCCGGCAGGCGGAAGAACATATGGCAGGCCGCGGTCACGCGCGGGTTCCATTCCACCGCCACCAGCGGGCTGCGCGTGTGCTTGACGCAGAACCGCGCCAGCGAGCCGGCCCCCAGGCCGAGCAGGCCGATAGCCTCGTCTTTGGGCGGCTCCAGGAACAGCAGCCAGGCCATCATCTGGGCCGTGTATTCCAGCACCAGTTCGGCGGGGTTCTTGATGCGCATCGCGCCCTGCACCCATTCGGTATTGAAGTGCAGATAGCGGATGCCGTCGGTTTCGGACAGCGTAGGCTGGTCGAGTTCGGTGGGAGCGGCGGATTTCGGCATGGCGCGATTGTAGGCCGGATGCGCGGCCGGGACGATCCGGCCGGCTGCGCCCTGCCGCGCTATGCCGCCCGCGCCGGCGCGGCGGTTTCCCAGATGCGCTCCAGCAGCTCCGCCGTGGGCATGTCGGCTTCCTGCGCCGCCGCCACCCGCAGCACCCGCTTGAGATACAGGTGCGCGTCGCATTCCCAGGTGATGCCCAGCGCGCCGTGGACCTGGATGGCCCGCTGCGCGGCCCGGCGCGCGGCCTCCACGGCCAGCAGCGGCGCGAACAGGGCGTCGCGGCCGGCGCGGGGCAATCCTTCGTCGTGGGAGGCCGCTGCCGCCAGCCCGGCCAGGCGCGCGTCGTCCAGGGCCATCCAGTCTTCGGCCAGCCGGTGCTTGACGGCCTGGTTGGCCCCGATGGGGCGCCCGAACTGCAGGCGCTCGCGCGCATGGGCGGCGGCCATGTCCAGCGCGGCCGAGGCCGCGCCCACCAGCTCGGCGCTGCGCAGCAGCCACAGACGGGCGCGCAGGCGTTCGCAGGCCGCGCCGCCGGCCCCGATCTCGATGCAGGCTTCCGGCTCGGCGCCCGCCTGGCGCGCGACCGGCAGCGTGGGGTCCAGTCCCCCGCCGCCCGCGCACGGGGCATAGCGCTCCAGCCGCAGGCGGCCGCCGCCCAGCTCGCGCAACGCCAGCGCGGGCAGGCCCGCGCCCTCGACGTACAGCGCGCCGTCGGGCCGCGCCACGGCCCATGCGTAGCAGGCGCGGCCCGCGACCACGTCGCCCAACCAGTGCGCCGCCTCTCCCGCGCCATCGGCGCACAGCGTGGGCAGCACGGCCATGTTGGCCGCCAGCGGCAGGCTGTACAGGTGCCGGCCGGCCGCCTCCATGACGACCCAGGCCGCGCGCATGCCCAGCCCCAGCCCGCCCAGCGCTTCCGGCGCGAGCAGCGCCGGCCAGCCTTGTTCGGCCGTTTCGCGCCACAGCGCCATGCGCTCGGCGTCGCCGCGCCGGCAGGCCTCGCGCGCCCGGGCCGGCGGATGCCGCCGCGCCAGGAAGCGCGTGGCGGCGTCGCGCAGCAGGCGTTCGTCTTCACTCAGATGCAGGTTCATGCGGGGCTCATCCCTTGGGCAGGCCGAGCACGCGCTCGGCGATGATGTTGCGCTGGATCTCGGACGTGCCCGCCAGAATGGTCTCCGCGCGCGACCACAGGTAGGCGTGCAGCAGTCCCGCCGTCTCCTCGTCCTGAGACGCGGCGGGCAGGGCGGCCTCCTGGCCCAGGATCTCCAGCGACAGCTCAAGCAGACGCTGGTGCGCCTCGCTCCAGTGGATCTTGGTGGACGAGCCCTCGGGCCCCGGCGGGTCGCCGCGCGAAGCGGCGGCCAGCGCCCGCTCGGACTTCAGCCCCAGCACATGGCTGTCGGCGGCCAGCCTGGCCCAGCGGTGGCGCAGCGGCGGCGAATCGGCCGGCGCGCGCCCCCAGGGGTCGGCGCGCCCGGCCAGGGCGCGCACCTGCTCCAGCTCGTCGGCAAAGCGGGCCAGGCGCGGAATGAAATAGGTGCCGCGCTCGAAACCGGCCGCGGCCATGGCGATCTTCCAGCCCTGGTCCCGCGCCCCCAGCAGGCAGTCGGCCGGCACGTGCACGTCTTCGAAAAACACCTCGCAGAATTCCGCCTCGCCGGTCAGCTGGCGGATGGGTTCGACCCGCACGCCGGGGCTCGAAAGGTCCACCAGCAGAAAGCTCAGGCCCTTGTGCGCGGCCGCACAAGGGTCGGTGCGCGCCAGCACGAAACACCAGTGCGCGCGGTCGGCGAAGGAGGTCCAGATCTTGTGCCCGTTGAGCCGGTAGCCGCCGGGCGCCGCCTCGGCGCGCGTGCGCACCGAGGCCAGGTCCGATCCCGCCCCGGGCTCCGAATAGCCCTGGCACCAGATCTCGCGGTTGGACAGGATGCCCGGCAGGAAGCGCCGCTTCTGCGCCTCGCTGCCGAAATGCAGCAGCGTGGGCGCGAGGATGCCGTGGCCGATCAGGTTCACGCCCAGCGGCGCGCGGCAGCGCGCATGCTCCTGGTGGAAAATAGCCTGCCGCGCCAGGGACAGCGCCTTGCCGCCGTGCTCCCGGGGCCAGCCCAGCCCCGACCAGCCGTGCGCGCACAGCGTGTCTTCCCATGCCTGCCGGAAGTCCAGGCTGCGCGGGTCCGCGCCGCCGGGCCATTCGCGGACGAAGCGCGCATGGGCCTGGCCCAGCCATCGGCGCAACGCCAGGCGGAAGCCCTCGTCGTCCGGAATGGCGGCCGCCGCCAGGGCCGCGTCGCCGTCCCCGGAAATCTGCGCTGCGCTCATGCTTACTCCAGACGGATGTGCGATTCGCGCGCCACCTTGGCCCAGGTGGACACGTCCTGGTCGATGAAGGCCGCGAAGGTCTGGGGATCGCTGCCGATGATGTCCAGCCCCAGCCCCACGAACTTCTCTTTCACGTCGGGCTGCGCCAGGATCCCGGCGACGGCGCCGTACAGCTTGTCGATCACCGGCCTGGGCGTGCGCGCCGGCGCCACCAGCCCCAGCCAGGGCATGGCCGAATAGCCCGGCAGGCCGGAGGCCGAAACCGTGGGCAGGTCCGGCACGGACCCGGACGGCCGGGAAGTGGTGACCGCCAGCGCCCGCAGCTTGCCTTCCTTGACGAACGGGCCGGACGAGGCCCAGGCGTCGAACATGACCTGCAGGCGGCCCGCCACCAGATCGTTGAGCGCGGGCGCGCTGCCCTTGTACGGAATATGCGCCATTTGCACGCCCGCCATGCTGTTGAAGAGCTCGGCCTCCAGGTGTGTGGAGCTGCCGGTGCCCACCGAGCCGTAGCTCACCTTGCCGGGGTTGGCCTTCAGATAGGCGATGAGCTCGCCCACCGTCCTGGCCGGCACCGAGGGGTGCACCTCCAGGATGTGCACCACCGAGGCCACCTGGCTGACGGGCGCGAAATCCTTGATGGGGTCGTAGTTCACCTTGGCGTAGATGCTGGGCGCGATGCCCAGCGACGAGGCCGCCATGAGCAGGGTGTAGCCGTCGGGCTCGGCGCGGGCCACGTAGTCCGACGCGATCATGGTGCCGCCGCCGGGCTTGTTCTCCACAATGACGGGCTGGCCGAGCCGGGCGGTGAGTTTTTCCGCCAGCAGCCGGCTCATGATGTCCGTGGCGCCGCCGGGCGAGAACGGCACCACGATCCGCACGGGGCGGCTGGGATAGCCGTCCTGGGCGTGGGCGGGCGCGCCCGCCCCCAGGCATGCCAGCGCAAGGCCAGCCAGAAGTCTCTTCATCATGATGGTGTCTCCTCCTTGGATGACGCAGCGCGCGCAACGCTACGGGGTTGCGGGCAGGATCAGCGCGTCCAGCATGGCCACGCCTTGTCCGGCCTCTTTAATGAGCAAGGGATTCACTTCGATTTCCGCCACCTCGCGCGGCGCGGCCAGCATGGCGTTGCCGATGGCGGCAATGGCCCGGCAGGCCGCGTCCACGTCGGCGCGGGGCTTGCCGCGGTAGCCGTCCAGCAGCGCATAGGCCTTGAGCGAGCGCAGCATGTCGCGCGCCATGGCCTCGTCCACCGGCAGCAGCCGGTGGCTGGTGTCGCGGTAGATTTCGGTCAGCACCCCGCCCAGGCCCACGGTGAGCACGGGGCCGAACACCGGATCGCGCGTGGCGCCCACGATGAGCTCGGCCACGCCCCGCTCCATCTTCTGCACCAGCGCGCCGTCCAGGCGCGCCCCGGGATGCGCGCGCCGCGCAGAATCCATCACCGCGTCGAACGCGGCGCGCACGGCCTGCTCGTCGGCCAGCCCCAGGGCCACGCCGCCCGCCTCGGTCTTGTGGGCGATGTCCGCGCTCAGGATCTTCAGCGCCACCGGGTAGCCCATGGCGTTGGCGTGCGCGGCCGCCTCGTCGGCGTCGCGCGCGGCGCGGGCGCCGTCTTCGGGCATGCCGCAGCGCGCCAGCCAGGCGCGCGCCCCGGCCTCGTCGCAGGGCAGCGCGGGCGGCGGGGCAAAGGCGGCGGGCGCGGCGTTCGGCGCGGCGTCCCCGCCGCGGCCGCGGCGCGCCTCGCACCACAGCAGATAGGGCGCCAGCGCCGACACAGCCTGCCCCAGGTCGTCGAAGACCGCCACGCCGGCCTCGCGCAGCGCGGCGCGGCATTGCGCCTGTCCGGTGTCGATGGCCACGAACAGGCGCGGATGCGCGCGCGACGCGCCGGCCAGCGCGTCCGCCATGCGGTCCAGCATGTAGCCGGGCGCATAGACCACCACCGTGTCGATGGCGTCCGAGGTGGCCAGGGCCTGGAGCACCGTGCGCACGAACTCCGGGTCGTTGACCACGTTGCCGGTCACGTCCACCGGATTGCCCACCATCCCGTAGTCGGGAATGCCGGCGCGCAGCACCTCCTGCAATCCGGCCGGCAGGTCGGGCAGCTCCAGCCCGCCGCCGATGAATTTATCGGCCAGGATGGCGCCCAGCGCGCCCGACATGGTCAGCACGGCCACGCGCTTGCCGGCCTGGCGGTGCCGCAGCGCGGCCAGCCCGGCCAGGTGCGCCATCTGGGCAAAGTCGTGCGCCTCGATCACGTTGAGCTGGCGGAAGGCCGCGCCATACACGCGCCGGTCGCCGGCCAGCGCCGAGGTGTGAGAACGCACGGCCTGCGCGCCCTTGTCGGTGCTGCCGGCCTTGAGCGCGATCAGCAGCTTGCCGCGCCGGTCCAGTTCGCGGCAGGCGCGCGCGAAACGTTCGCCGTCGCGCAGCTGCTCGATATAGCCCAGCACGATCTGCGTGTCGTCGTCGTGCGCCAGGTATTCCAGATACTCGGAGAACTCCAGGCAGGCTTCGTTGCCGGTGTTGATGAAATGCGAGAACGGCAGGCCCAGGCGCCGCGCGATGGCATAGACGGCGGCGCACACGTTGCCGCTCTGGGTGAGCAGGCTGACGCTGCCGCGCTCGGCCTGGGCCGGCGCGGTCTTGAAGACCGACGCGAAGGCCGTGTGCGCGCGGGAATTCAGATTGGCGAAGCCCATGCAATTGGGGCCCGCCACCAGCATGCCGCTCTGCCGCGCGTAGGCTTCCAGCTCGGCCTGCAGGCGCGCGCCCTCGCCGCCCGCCTCGGCGAATCCGGCGGCGTAGACGATGGCGGCCCGCACGCCGCGCGCATGGCAGCGGCGCAGCATGGCGGTCACGTCCTGCGCCCCGATGGCCAGCACCGCCAGGTCCACGGGTCCGGGCACGGACTCGATGTCGGGCCAGCACCGCCAGCCGAACACGTCGTCGTACTTGGGGTTGACCGGGTAGACCCTGCCTTCGTAACCGAAGCGCGAAAGCAGGTCCAGCGGCATGCCGCCGATGCGGCCGGGGTCGGCGCTCGCGCCTATCATGGCGATGGAGCGCGGATCGAGCAGAGGCCGGAGATCGCGCATCACGCCGTCTCTCCTTTCTTGTTGCGCTGAATCGCCTGCGCCAGCCCGCGCTCGCGCACCGCCTGGAACTCCTCGCTCAGGTGCGAAAGCTGGTGCGTATCGAAATGCGCGGCCAGCGCGGTGCGGAACCCCTGCGCGTCGGCCGTGCGGTTCAGCGAGCGCTTGATCAGGCGCAGGCCGAAAGGCGGCGCCTGCGCGATGCGCTGCGCCAGGGCCAGCGTGGCCGGCTCCAGCCCGGCCACGGGCACCACGCGGTTCACCATGCCGATGCGCAACGCTTCCTGCGCGTCCACCTTCTCGCCCGTGTAGAGCATTTCCTTGGCCTTGCGCAGGCCCATCACCCAGGGATGGATCAGCACTTCGGTGGCGGCGGCAGCCAGCGTGTGCCCCACGGGATCGGAAAAATACGCATCGTCTGCGCACACGATCAGGTCGCACATGTTCGCGATCATGAAGCCGCCGGCCACGCAGGCGCCCTGCACCTGGGCAATGGTCGGCTTGGGGAAATCCCAGATGCGCAGACAGTACCCGTAGTACCGCCGCGACTCGTATTCCCAGCGCTGTTCCACCGTGAAATCGGCGCGCCTGGCCTGGGCTTCCTTCAGATCGTGGCCGGCCGAGAAATGCGCGCCGCGCCCGGCGATCACCACCACGCGCACCGAGGCGTCGCCGGCGGCGGCGTCCAGGGCATGGTCCAGTTCGTCCAGCATCTGCTGGCTCTGGGCGTTGCGCGCGCTTTCGCGCGCCAGGCTGATGCGGCAAACGGCGTCGAACCGCTCCACGGCAAGAGTGGCGTAGTCCATGGTCTCCTCGTTCTCCAATGGCCCTCAAGGGGCGTTTCATTGAATTAACGCACCGGAAATCCTAAACTACAAAATAATTAATCAATTACTCCCACATTATGAACACTCCAGGCAGCACGGGCGGAACGCAAAGCATGCGCAGGGCCCTGGGCCTGCTGCGCGTGCTGGCGCAGCACCAGGAAGAAGGCATCGATCTGCAAGGCGTCATGAACGCCACGGGGCTGGAGCGGTCCACCGCCCACCGGCTGCTCAGTTGCCTGCTGGAAGAACAGTTCGCCGAACGCGACCGGGGCTCGCGCCGCTACCGGCTGGGCGTGGATTCCATGCAGCTGGGGTTCGCCGCGCTGCGCCGCACGCCGCTGCTGGATGCGCTGCGGCCGTTCGCGCAGAAGCTTGCGCGGCTATCCGGCGACACGGTATTCCTCGTCATCCGCCAGGGGGATTACGCCCTTTGCCTGCTGCGCGAGGCGGGATCGTTTCCGGTCAAGGTATTCACCATCGACCAGGGCGAGCGCCGCCTGCTGGGCGTGGGCGCGGGCGGGCTGGCGCTGCTGGCCGGCCTGCCGGACGAAGAAATCGCCGCCCTGCACGGCCGCCACGCGGCGGCCTACGCGCAGGCTGGCCTCGGCCTGGCGGCGCTCTTGAAAACCGCGCGCAAGACGCGCGCGGCCGGCTATTCGGAAATCGTGGACACCATCACCCCGGGCGTGTCGGGCGTGGGCGTGGCCTTTCCCGTGTCGGAACTGACCTCGGTGGCCTTCAGCTTCGGCGCGATCAGCAGCCGCCTGGACGCCGCCCGCCGCAAGGAAATGGGCGCGCTGCTGCGTGCCGAATGCATGGCGTGGGCGGCGGATTACCTGGGCCGGTGACGGGGCCGGCCCCCGGCGCGTGGCGGGGGCCGTGGCGGCTCGGGCGCGCGCGAACTCAGATGCGCTCGAAGATGGCGGCGATGCCCTGCCCGCCGCCGATGCACATGGTGACCAGCGCATAGCGGCCGCCCACGCGCTGCAGCTCGTGCAAAGCCTTGGTGGCAATGATGGCGCCGGTGGCGCCGATGGGATGGCCCAGGCCGATGCCGCTGCCGTTGGGGTTGACCTTGGCCGGATCCAGGCCCAGTTCGCGCGACACGGCGCAGGCCTGGGCGGCAAAGGCCTCGTTGGCCTCGATCACGTCGAGCTGGTCCACCTTGAGGCCGGCGCGCTTGAGCACGGCCTGGGTGGCGGGCACGGGGCCGATGCCCATGATGTCCGGGTCCACGCCCGCGTGCGCATAGGCCACCAGGCGCGCCAGCGGCTTGACGCCGCGCCTGGCGGCCACGGAAGCGTTCATCAGCACCAGCGCGGCCGCGCCGTCGTTCAGGCCCGACGCGTTGCCCGCCGTGACGGTGCCGTTTTCCTTCTTGAACACCGGCTTCAGCGCCGCCAGGCCTTCGGCGGTGACGTCGCGGCGCACGTGCTCGTCCGTGTCGAACACCGTCTCGCCCTTGCGGGTCTTGAGCGTGACCGGAACGATCTGGTCGCGGAAGCGGCCCTCGTCGATGGCGGCCGCGGCGCGGCGGTGCGATTCGGCGGCCAGCGCGTCCTGGTCGGCGCGGCTGATGCCGAAGCGCTCGGCCACGTTCTCGGCCGTCACGCCCATGTGCATGCGGCCGAAGGGGTCGGACAGCGCGCCCGTCATCATGTCCAGCATGACGCTGTCGCCCATGCGCGCGCCCCAGCGCTGCGCCGGCGCGATGTAGGGCGCGCGGCTCATGCTTTCGGCGCCCGCGCCCACGGCGATCTCGGCGTCGCCCAGCATGATGGTCTGGGCCGCCGACACGATGGCCTGCAGGCCCGAGCCGCACAGGCGGTTCACGTTGAAAGCCGGCGTTTCCTTGGCAATGCCGGCGTTCATGGCGGCCACGCGGGAAAGATACATGTCGCGCGGCTCGGTATTGATCACGTGCCCCACCGCGACGTGGCCGACCTCCCCTCCCTTGACCCCGGCCCGCTCCAGCGCGGCCTTGATGACGGCGGCGCCCAGGTCGCACGGCGGCACATCTTTGAGGGCGCCGCCGAAATCGCCGATGGCGGTGCGCACGGCGGACGCGATGATGACTTCGTTCATGGTGTTGCCTCCTTGTTGTCGAATGAACCCATCATACCTGCGCCGCCCCGATAGCGTTTCGCCGGGGTGTCCGCCCGGCGGCCTATACACGGACGCTATCGCATCCGCGCCTCCGACTATCGGGCCGGCGCGTCCAGCATGCTGTCGCGCAGCCGCAGCACCGGGGCGCACGAGGTGTCGCGGTGCGTCACCAGCGAGAGCGACAGCGCCTGGCGGGCATCGGGGTCGCACAGGGGCACGAAAGACACGTGCGGCGTGGAATAGGCGCGCGTCACGCCGGGCACCAGCGCGAGGCCCAGCCCGCTGGCCACCAGACTGACCAGCGTCTGCACCTGTATGCCCTGCTGGCTGATGCGCGGGGTGAAGCCGGCCTTGCGGCACAGCGACAACGCCACGCCGTGCAGCCCCGGCACCTTGGACGGCGAATACATGACGAAGCTTTCGTGCCGCGCCTGCGCCAGCGGCGCGCAGGCCAGCCCGGCCAGGGCGTGGCCCGCCGGCACCGCCAGGATCAGGTCGTCGCGCTCGACCACCCATGACTCCAGCGCCGGGTCTTCGACCAGCGGGCCGCGCACCAGCCCCGCGTCGATATCGTTGGCGCGCAGCATGGAAACCAGGCCCACCGTGCTGTCCTCGCGCAGGTCCAGCTCCACGTCGGGATAGCGCTCGCGGAACGCCGGCAGGCAGCGCGGCAGCAGCATGTAGGTGGCCGACCCCACGAACCCCAGCCGCAGCGTGCCCCATTCTCCCAGCGCCACCCGCCGCGCGGCCTGGCGCGCCTGGCCGGCATGGAACAGCGCGCGGCGCGCGTCGTGCATGAGCGCCTGCCCGGCGGGCGTGAGCGACACCCCCTTGGCGCCGCGCGCCAGCAGCGGCGTGCCCACGGCGTGCTCCAGTTTCTGGATGGAAACCGACAGCGCCGGCTGGGCGATGTGCAGGGCGTCGGCGGCGCGCCGGAAGCTGCCCAGTTCCGCGATGGTGACGAATTGCCGCAACTGCCGGAGGTCGATAGCCATAACGATTTCCATATCACGCAATACCAAAGCCATATTAGACGGCTATGCGCGACGCCGATAGGATTTCCGCCATGACAGCCCCCGCCTCCCCTTCCGCCGCCGCCCTGGGCGGCTTTCGCGTTCTCGACCTCACTTCCGTGGTGTTCGGCCCCTATGCCTCGCAGATCCTGGCGGACTACGGCGCCGACGTGATCAAGGTGGAATCGCCGGCCGGCGACTCCACTCGCCGCACCGGCCCCGCGCAGGAGCCGGGGCTGGCCGCGATCTTCCTCGGCCTGAACCGCAACAAGCGCAGCGTGGTGCTGGACCTCAAGCGCGCAGCGGCCCGCGAGGCGCTGCTGGCGCTGGCGGACGGCGCCGACGTCGTCATGCACAGCATGCGGCCCGCCAAGATGGCGGCGCTGGGCCTGGACCCGGACACACTGTGCGCGCGCAACCCCAGGCTGGTGTATGCGGGGCTCTACGGTTTCGGCGAAGGCGGCGCTTACGACGGCCGCCCGGCCTACGACGACATCATCCAGGGCCTGTCGGGCCTGGCCGACCTGGTCGACCGCCAGGCAGGCGCGCCGCGCTACCTGCCCACGGTGGCCGCCGACAAGACCTGCGGCCTGGTGGCCGCGCACGCCATCCTGGCCGCGCTGCTGCAGCGCGAACGCACCGGGCGGGGGCAGCGGCTGGAAGTGCCCATGTTCGAAACCATGGCCTCGTTCGCCCTGGTGGAGCACTACTACGGCCGCCACCTGGCCGACCGCGGGGACGGCGCGCCCGGCTATCCGCGCGTGCTCACGCCGTGGCGCCGGCCCTGCCGCACCGCCGACGGCCACGTCTGCCTCATGCCCTACACCGACGCGCACTGGCGCGCCTTCTTCACGGAATCCGGGCGGCCCGACCTGGCGGCCGATCCGCGCTTCGCCGACATCGACGCGCGCACCCGCCACATCGAGGCGCTGTACGAACACATGGGCGCCATCGTCGAACGCCGCGACACGGCGCACTGGCTGGCGCTGTGCGAGAGGCTGGAGATCCCCGCCGCGAAGATCAACCGCCTCGAAGACCTGGAGCGCGATCCGCACCTGCAGAGCGTGGATTTCTTCCAGCCGCTCTCCAGCGCCGCCGGCGCGCGCTACCGCTTCACCCGCAACCCGGTCCGCCTGGAGCGCACGCGGGTCGCCCCTGCCATGCCGCCGCGCCTGGGCGAGCACACCCGCGACATCCTGTCCGAAGCCGGCCTGGACGCCGCGCGCATCGACGCGCTGCTGTCCGACGGCTCGGCCATGGAAAGCGCCCCCGCCGCCGCGCCTTCTTCCCCAACCAGAACTGAAACCTCCGCATGACTCCGACGCAACAGCCCGCCCTGCTCGGCCAGGGCTACTACTGGCAAGACCTGGCCGTCGGCCAGCGCTTCCACACCTTCCGCCGCACCGTCACGGAAACCGATATCGTCAACTTCATCAGCGTCACCGGCATGCTGGAAACCATCTTCATCGACGCTACCTACGAGCATGGCGCCATCCAGGGCCGCCCCGCGCCGGGCGCGCTCACCTATGGCCTGATCGAAGGGCTCATCATGCAGGGCATGGTGCAGGGCACGGGCCTGGCGCTGCTGGAAGTGCACAAGAAAATGCTGGCGCCCGTGGTGGCCGGCGACACCATCTGGGCGGAAATCGAGGTCACGGACATCCGCCCCACATCCAGGCACAACCGCGCGGTCGTCACGTCGGCGATCGAGGTGCGAAACCAGCACGGCAAGCCCGTCATGGCCTACACAGCCACGCGGATGCTGGCCGGCCGGCCCTAGCCGCGCGCGGCCGGGCGCGCCGCCCGTGCCGCCGCGGACCATAACAAAACAGGAGACGACATGAGCAAGAAGACTTGGGCGGCCCTGCTGGCCGTCGCGGCGCTGGCCACGGCGCCCGGCGCGCAGGCCGCGTGGCCAGAACGGCCGGTGACCATGGTGGTGCCCTTTCCGCCCGGCGGCCCCACCGACCTGGTGGCGCGCGTGCTGGCCAAACAACTCACCGGGCAGCTCGGCCAGACGGTCGTGGTGGAAAACAAGGGCGGGGCCAACGGCAACATCGGCATGCAGTTCGCGGCCTCGGCCAAACCGGACGGCTACACGGTGCTCTACAACACCTCGTCCATCGCGCTCAGCCCCAATCTCTACCGCCAGCTCGCCTTCGACCCGGTCAAGGATTTCGCGCCTGTCTCGTCCACCGCGGTGATCCCGCTGGTGCTGCTGGCGCATCCCTCGGTGCCCGCCCAGGACGTCCGCGGCTTCGTGGACTACGCCCGCGGCAAGCCGGGCAAACTGTCGTACGGATCGGCCGGCGCGGGCAACGTCACGCACCTGGGCGCCTTCCTGCTGCTGCATTCGCTGGGCATCGAAGCCACCCACGTGCCCTATCGCGGCAGCGCGCCCGCCATGACGGACCTGGTCGGCGGGCAGGTCCAGTTCATGACCAACACGCTCAACGATTCGCTCGGCTTCGTGCGCGAAGGCAAGCTGCGCGCGCTGGCCATCACCAGCAGCCAGCGCAGCCCGCAGCTGCCGGACGTGCCCACCGTGGCCGAAACCGTGGCGCCCGGCTTCGAGATGGGCGCCTGGCAGGGCGTGGTGGTGCCGGCGGGCACGCCGGCGCCGGTGATCTCCAAGCTCAACGCCGAAATCCGCCGGGCCCTGGCCTCGCCCGAAATGCTCAAGCAGCTCAAGGCCCAGGGCGCCCAGCCGCTGGGCTCGACCCCGCAGGAGTACGGCGATTACATCAAGAGCGAAATCAAGCGCTGGGGCGAAGTGGTGAAAGCGGCCAACGTCCAGCTCAACTGAGCCGGCGCGGGGCGGCTCAGCGCCCCGCCGCCTTGGCGCTCACGCCGTTGGCCACGCCCATGTCGATCTTCGGCACGTCGCGGACGATCACCCGCACGTCCGCGCCCGAAATGCCGATGCTGTCGCACACGGCGCGGTTGAGCGCGCCGATCAGGGCTTCTTTCTTGTCGTCGTCGCGCCCGGCGATCAGCGCCACGTCCACCTGCGCCATGGATTTGCCGATTTCGCCGGCCACGATGACGTGCGCCGGCGGCACTTCATGCAGCACGGCGCGCACGCTGGCCAGCGGCGCAGCGATGCTCTGGACCACGGCGTCGGACACGGATTGCAGCAGGCGGGTCTTCTGTTCGGCCGTATGGCCTTGCATGATCTGGACGTTCAGGATGGGCATGGCGGGTTCCGGTAGGCAATGAAAAATGGCAGGCCGGCGACACGGCCGGCCTGCCATCATAGCGGCAGCGCGATCGGGGCGCAGGGCGGTCAGGCCGCCTTGCCCTCCTCGTCCCGGGCCTCGGAGCCGTCCTCGGCTTTGTCCTCGGACTCGGGCCGCGCCGCGCCGTCGGCGGGCGCGTCGGCAAGCGCCGGCGTCACCAGCTCCACCACCTTCTTGCGCGAGAGCATGCCGATGAACTCGTCGTTTTCGCCCGTCACGGCGACCGGCTGGTCGCTGTGCACCAGTTGGGCCAGCACTTCGCCCAGGCCAGCGGTGGCCGGCACCGAAGCCAGGTCTTCCACATAGCGCGAAATGTCGCGCGCGCCCTCGGCACTGGCGCGCCCGGCCGCCTCGGCCATGAGAATGCCCGCCAGCCGCTTGCCGTCCAGCACCGGCGCGTACTCATAATTGAGCGCGCGCATGCGCTCCACCGCATGCGACGGACGCGAACGCATGGTCAGCGTGAGCCGCGGCGGGTTTACCGCGTGCGTGGCGTTGAGCACCTTGGTTCGGTTCACGTCCTGCAGGAACGACTGCACGTACTCGTTGGCCGGATTCAGCAGAATATCTTCCGGCGTGCCCTCCTGCACCAGCTCGCCGTCCTTCAGGATCGCGATGCGGTTGCCCAGGCGCAGCGCCTCGTCCAGGTCGTGCGTGATGAAGACGATGGTCTTGTTGAGGCGGGACTGCAGCTGCAGAAGCTGGTCCTGCATCTCGCGGCGGATCAACGGGTCCAGCGCCGAGAATGCCTCGTCCATGAGCAGGATTTCGGCGTCGGTGGCCAGCGCCCGGGCCAGGCCGACGCGCTGCTGCATGCCGCCCGACAGCTGATGCGGGTACTGGTTCTCGAAGCCGGACAGGCCCACCTGCTCCAGCCAGTCGCGCGCGCGCTTTTCGCGCTCGGCACGGGGCACGCCCTGCACGGCCAGGCCGTAGGCGGCGTTCTCCAGCACCGTGCGATGCGGGAACAGCCCGAAGCGCTGGAACACCATGCTCATCTTTTTCTGGCGGAAAGTCTCCAGGTCGCGCTTGTTCAGGCTCACCACGTCCACGCCGTCGACCAGGATATGGCCCGCGCTGGGCTCGATCAGCCGGTTGAAATGGCGGATCAGGGTGGACTTGCCCGAGCCCGACAGGCCCATGATGACGTAGATGCTGCCTTCCTCGATCGACAGGCTGATGTCGCGCAGGCCCAGCGTATGGCCGCTCTCGGCCAGCAGCGCTTCCTTGGTCATGCCGTTCTGCGCGGCCTGCAGCCACTTGGCCGGATGCGGCCCGAAAATCTTGTAGATGTTCTTGACTTCGATCTTGCTCATCGCTGGCCTCCCTTGCGCATGCGCTGTCCATACGATTGCGTGATCCGGTCGAACAGCACGGCCAGCACCACGATGCCCAGGCCCGCGAGCAGCCCGCGGCCCACCTCCAGGCGGTTGATGCCGAGCAGCACCTCGTAGCCCAGGCCGCGCGCGCCGATCATGGAGGCGATCACCACCATGGACAGCGCCATCATCGTGGTCTGGTTGATGCCGGCCATGATGTTGGGCAGGGCCAGCGGCAGCTGCACGCCGAAGAGCTGCTGGCGCGGATTGGCGCCGAAGGCGCGCGCGGCCTCCAGCACTTCGCGGTCGACCAGGCGGATGCCCAGGTCCGTGAGGCGGATCAGCGGCGGCACGGCATAGATGACGGTGGCGATGATGGCCGGAATCTTGCCCAGGCCGAACAGCATCACCACGGGAATCAGGTACACGAAGCTGGGCATGGTCTGCATGACGTCCAGCACGGGCAGCATGGCCGAGCGCAGCCAGTTCACGCGCGCCATCAGCACGCCCAGCGGAATGCCGATCACCACCGAAAGCCCGGCGGCCATGATCATTAGCGCCAGCGTCTGCATGCCGGCGTCCCACAGGCCCAGCACGCCGATGACGCAGAGCAGCAGCCCCATGGCCAGGCTCAGGCCGATGCGGCGGCTCATGAACCAGGCCAGCGCCACGGTGGCCGCGACGACCGCCCACCAGGGCGATTCGCGCAGCAGTTGCTCCAGCCAGACCAGCGCGTGCAGCACCGGCTGCGACATCCGTTCGAGCGTATCGGCGTAGTTGGTGACCAGGTGATCGACGAAACCGTCGATGGCCCCCCGCACCTGGCGGGCGGGAATGATTTCAGGGAACATAGAAACGACTCCATTGTGGCGCGTCGCCGTTGCGCGGCGCCGGACGGTCCGGCGCGGCGGTGAACGGTCTTGCCGCGCAGGGGCGGGGCGGCGCAGGCGGCGCCTCGCGGCCGGCCCCATCCCGGGCGCCTTGGCGGTGGAAAGGCCCGGCCCGCGGCGGGCCGGTGCGCGCCCCGGCTTCCAGGGCGCGGCGGCATCACCGCATTACAGTGCGCTTTGCACGCGGCCGGCGACGTCGGCGGGGACCCACTTGGTCCAGACGTCGGCCTTGTTCTTGAGGAACCACTTGGCCACGGCGGGCGATTCGTCGCCGGACTCTTCCATGTGGGCCAGGGTTTCGTTGATGACGGGCAGCGGCACCGAGACCTTGGACAGGAACTCGGTCAGCTTGGGGGCTTCCTGGGTGAACTTGGTGCTCACGGCCGTGAACACGGGGTTGTCGGGATAGGCGCTGGGCTCGGGCTTGGCGCACTTGGGCGAAGTCAGGCACTTGTGCTTTTCCGCGTCATAGGGCGGCAGTTCCAGCTTGACCAGGTCCAGCGAGCCGACCAGCGGCGTGGGATACCAATAGTAGAACACCACGTTCTGCTTGCGCTTGTAGGCCGACATCAGGGCCGCCTTCTGCGCCGCGCCCGTGCCGGGCGAATACAGGGTGTAGCTGTCGTCCAGCTTGAGCGCATGGAACAGGTTGGTGCTGGTGACCTCGCAGCCCCAGCCCGCGGGGCAGCCGTAGAACCGGCCCTTGCCGGGCTCTTCCGGATCCTTGAACTTGTCTTTGAACTTGGGCAGGTCGGCGGCCGATTTCAGCTCCGGCAGACGCTCGGCGGTGTAGCGGGGAATGAACCAGGCTTCGCCGCCCATGTACAGGTCGCCGATGCGCTTGACCTTGCCCGTCTGCTCGGCGCGGGCCCAGGGATCGGCCACGCTGTTCAGCCAGACCTCGGTGTTGATGTCCAGGTCGCCGCGCTCGAGGGCGGCCAGCGCGGGCAGGGTTTCGGTGGGCAGGGTTTCGGTCTTGCAGCCGTAGCCCTTTTCCATGATGAATCGTTCGATTTCAACGAGAACCAGATTCGATTCCCAGTTCATGCCGCCGAAATGGACGGGACGCTTGAGTTCGCACTGCGGCGCATCGGCGGCCTGGGCGGCGCCGGCGAAAGCGAACAAGACGGCCGCGGCGGCCAGGGTCTTGACAGGGGTGAAACGCATTGGCTTTTGCCTCCATAGGTTCAGGGACACGCACCGGCCAGGTGGCAGGTGGTGCCGTGGAGCTAAGGGGGTTGTGCGGAAGACGGGCAGAACCGCCAATACAAACCGACACTAGCAACAAGACGGCCCGCGGGTTGCGGCGCCTTGCAAGACAGGGGGGCTCGGATGCGGCTGGCGCATGAATCGAGAACCCACAGATAGTGAACAAACTGAACGAAGAAGCAAGCATCTTAAACGAAATTGGGCGCGAACCCAAGCCTGCGCCGACAAAAACCGATACATTTTCGGCCAGAATCCCTGCGGGATTACCCGCAGCGCCCACGGAGAATCATCGGTTTTCCCCAAGGGATTACTGCGATTTTTGGAAGAAATATTTAGTTAATAATTTTTTCTCCCGAATACGGAACAGGAACGGATTCCGCCCTGCCCCCGTCCCGGGAGCGACGGGTTGCGGCGCGAGCGGCGGGGCAGGTCTAATCGGCAGGCGGGCGCCTCCGCCGCCCGTCCACCGCCACCGACCCGACATGCGTTACGAGCTTACCGATCTCAGACTCTTTCTTGCCATCGCGGAAGCGCGGAATCTGACCCAGGGCGCCAACGCCGTTCACCTCACCTCGTCGGCGGCCAGCTACCGCCTGAAGAACCTGGAATTCGCCATGGGCGTGCCGCTCTTCACGCGCGAGGCCCGCGGCATGCAGCTCACGCCCGCGGGCGAATTCGTGCTCAGGCACGCGCGGGCCCTGCTCGAAGGCGTGGAGCGCATGCACGGCGAAGTCAGCCGCTACGCCAGCGGCCTGAAGGGCACGGTCAAGCTGCTGGCCAACAGCAGCTCGCTCAACGGATTCATCGTGCCCAGCCTGGGGCGCTTTCTGTCGGCCAATCCCAATGTGAACCTGCTGGTGGAAGAGCGGTCCAGCAACGCCATCGAAGCCGCCATCGCCAACCAGGAGGCCGATATCGGCATTTTCGCCGGACGCGCGGAATCGGACGGCGTCCATGCCGCGCCCTATGCCTGCGACGAGCTCGTCATCGCCGCGCCGGCGGGCCATCCGCTGGCGGCCAACGGGCCGCTGCGCTTTCCCGCCGTGCTGGACATGGACTTCGTGTGCATGGACCGGGGCAGCAGCAATACCGTCTTCCTGCGCGATATGGCCAAGCTCGGCGGCAGGACGCTCAATGTGCGCATCCACGCCCACAGCTTCGAGGCCGTGCTGTCGCTGGTGGAAGCCGGCGTGGGCATCGCGCTGGTGCCGCGCAGCGTGGCCGCGGCGGCGCTGCGCGAGGGGCGCATCGCCGCCGCCGCGCTCTGCGAGCCCTGGGCGCGCCGCGAGCTCACCCTGGTGACGCGCGCCGCCTCGCCGCTGTCGCCGTTCGTGACCCAGGTGGCCGAATACCTGCTCGACGACCCGCTGGTGGCGGCCACCCGCGGGGGCTGAGCGTCAAGACCGGGCGGCGCGCTTGCGCGCCAGGAACTCCTGCATGAACTTCTGCGGCTCGCCGGTATTGAATGCCTTGCCGAACTCGGCCACGCTGTCGTCGATGGCCTCGTCCACGGGCAGGCTCTCCCAGCGCCGCAGCAGGGTTTTCTGCTGGCGCATCGCGGCCGGGCCGCAGGCGGCCAGGCGCGACGCCAGGCCCTGCACCGCCCCGTCCAGCGCCTCGGGGCGCGCCACCTCATGCACCAGCCCCCACTCGCGCGCGCGCCGCGCGTCGATGAGCTCGCCCGTCAGCAGCATCCAGGCGCTGTTGGCCGCGCCGATCAGCCGGGGCATGAGCGCCGCATGGATGACCGACGGAATGCCCACCTTCACTTCGGGCATACCGAACTGCGCGTTCTCCGAGCAGACGCGCAGGTCGCAGGCCAGCGCGAATTCCAGCCCCCCGCCCAGGCACCACCCCGGAATGCGGGCGATAACCGGCGCCGGAAACAGGCGCACGTCGTCGCACAGGCCGCGCAGGCCGGAAATGAAAGCGCGCGCGCTTTCCTCGTCCAGCGCCGCCATTTCGGCGATGTCGGCGCCGGCCACGAACGCGCGGTCGCTCTCGCCGCGCACCACCAGCGCGCGCACCGCCGGCGCTTCGCGCAGGGCGGCCAGGGCGCGGCGCAGATCCTGTATGACCGGCGTGCCCAGGATGTTCAGCGCCCCCGCCTGGGCGATGGTCAGCGTGGCGATGCCGTCGCCGTCCAGCGCGGCGCGGGCATGAGGCAGGGAATCGAAGTTCTGCATGGGGTCTCTCCCGGATGGTTATTGCAGTTTCTGAAAACCGATGTCGCTCACCACTTTGCCCCAATGCGCGTACGAACGCGACATCAGGCCGGCGAATTCCTCGCGGCTCATCGGACTGGGAATCGCGCCCTGCTTCTCGATGGCGGCGGCGGTCTGCGGATCGGCCAGCGCCTTGCGCACCGCCGCGTTCAGCCTGTCCAGCACCGGCGCGGGCGTGCCCGCGGGCGCGGCCAGCCCGAACCACGACGGCTGGTTCATCACGGGCAGGCCCAGCTCGTCATAGGTGGGTACGTCGGGCAGCACGGCGAGCCGCTGGCGGGCAGCCACCGCCAGCGGGCGGATGCGGCCCGCCTGGATCAGCGGATACGAGGAAGGAATGTTGTCGAACACGGCCTGCACCTGCCCGGCCACCAGGTCGTTGAGCGCCGGCCCCAGGCCCCTGTACGGCACGTGCAGCATACGCGTGCCGGTGGCGTTCATGAACAGTTCGCCGTTCATGTTGCTCAGGCCGCCGTTGCCCGACGAGCCGTAGGCGTATTTGCCGGGCGCGGATTTCAGCAGGGCCAGGAAGGCCGGAAAATCGGCCGCGGGCAGCGCGGGGTTCACCACCAGTACGTTGGGCACGTCGGCCAGGTTGCTGATGGGCGCGAAATCCTTGAGGGGGTCGTACTGGGTACTGGTGTACACGTTGGGATTGACCGCGTGCGAACTCTCCACGGCCATGACCAGCGTATAGCCGTCGGCGGGCTGCCTGGCGGCGTAGGCGGAGCCTATGCCGCCGCCCGCGCCGGGCCGGTTCTCCACCACGACGGACTGGCCCAGCGCCTGCCCCATGGCGTTGCCCACCACCCGCGCGATGATGTCGGTGGTGCCGCCCACGGCATAGGGCACGACAAGCCGGATCGGCTTGTCGGGATAGCCGTCCGCCTGCGCGCCGGGGGCGGCGCCCGCCAGCGCGGCCGCCAGCGCCAGACCGGCCCAGGCGCGCGGACGGCGCGGATATTGTCGGTACTTGCGTAGCATGTCTCTCTCCTTGTGTATGTCTGGTCTTGCCGCGCCGCCGCGCGGGCAGGTTACGCGAACGGATCCGGCCGGTGCTCGTCCAGGAGCGGCGGCGCGGCCGCCAGGCACTGCGGCGGCGAGCCGGCCAGCAAAGGGTTGCGCACCAGCCGCAACTCGCCCAGCACCGGGTGCGCGGCCGTCTGCACCAGGCCGCGGTGCCGCACCTGCGGGTGCGAAAAAACCTCGTCCAGCGTGTGTATCGGCCCCCAGGGCACCCCCGCGGCGTCGAAAGCCTGCGTCCAATGCGCGCGCGGGCGGCCCGCCAGCGCCTCGGCGATCGCAGGACGCAGCGTGTCCATGGCGCCCAGGCGCGCGCTGTTGGAGGCGTAGCGCGGGTCGCTGGCCCATTCCTCGTGCCCGGCGATGGCGGCAAAGCGCGCGAACTGCGCGTCGTTGCCGATGGCGAGAATGAGGTGTCCGTCGGCGCAGGCGAAGACCTCGTAAGGGGCGCAGTTCGGATGGGCATTGCCGGTGCGGCGCGGCGCCTGCCCCGACACCAGGTAATTCGCACCCTGGTTGGCGTTGAGCGCCACCGCCACGTCCAGCAGGCAGATGTCCAGCGCCATGCCCTCGCCGGTGTGTTCGCGCTGGCGCAGGGCCGCCAGCACCGCCGAGGTGGCGTACATGCCGGTCATCAGGTCCACCACGGCCACGCCGGTGCGCAGCGGGCCGGCGCCCGGCTGGCCGTCGGGCAGCCCGGTGTAGCTCATGAGCCCGCCCATGCCCTGGAACACATAGTCGTAGCCCGGCTTCTGCGCCAGGGGGCCGGTCTGCCCGTATCCGGTAATGGACAGGTAGATCAGCCGCGGATTGCGCGCGCGCAGCGTCTCGTAATCCAGGCCGTGTCTGCGCAGGCCGCCCGCCTTGTAGTTCTCCACGAAGATGTCGGCCTGGCCGGCCAGCGCGCGCACGCGCTCGGCGCCCGCTTCGGTCGAGAAGTCGATGGCCAGGGACTGCTTGCCGCGGTTGCAGGCCATGAAATAGGCCGACATCGAGGCGCCGCCGTCCGCGGCCGCCAGATCCGGCGGCCCCCAGCCGCGCGTGTCGTCGCCGCGTTCCGGATGCTCGATCTTGACGACCCGCGCTCCCATGTCGGCCAGGTTCTGCGTGCACCAGGGCCCGGCCAGGATGCGCGACAGATCCACGACCTTCACGCCCCGCAATGCGTGATGAAGCATGACTTACTCCTTCTTTGGACAGCCGGGAAATTATGTCCGGCCGGCCTGCCGGGCAGAAGTCGAATGTTTCGAACGCAATGTTGAAGCGGATCGAACGCGCGCCGTCCGACATTTGCCTGTCAGGCGGGCCGTGATAAAGTGCCAGCCCTGGCGCGGTCCGAAAGCTGCCTTCCCGCCGCGCCCTGTCTTCGCGCCCCGCGCGCAATCCAACCAGATGCCCCCGACCAAGCACTCATCCAGCAGCCTGCCCGGCTGGCTCATTCTCATGGGCGCGCTGACCGCCATCGGTCCGTTCGCCATCGACATGTACCTGCCGGCCTTTCCCACCATCGCCGCCGATCTCGGCGTGCCGCGCGGCGACGTCGAACGCACGCTCGCGGCCTACCTCATCGGCCTGGCCATGGTGCAGGTGGTCTACGGCCCCATGGCCGACCGCTACGGCCGCAAGCCGCCGCTGCTGGTGGGCCTGGCGCTCTTCATGGTGGCCTCGCTGGGGTGCGCGCTGGCGGGCTCGGTGGAAGCGCTCACGGGCTGGCGCGTGGTGCAGGCCATGGGCGGCGCGGCCGGCATCGTCATTCCGCGCGCGGTGATCCGCGACCACTACGAAACCCACGAGGCGGCGCGCGCCATGTCGCTGCTCATGCTCATCATGGGGGTGGCGCCCATCCTCGCCCCCCTGGCCGGCGGCCAACTGCTCGCGCACGGCTCCTGGCGCGGCCTGTTCTGGGTCATGGTGGCCGGTGGCGCCCTGCTGTTCGTCGCGGTGCTGCGCATCATGACCGAATCGCTGGCGCCGGAGCGCGCCGTGCCGCTGCGCTGGCACACCATCCTCGCCAATTACCGTGGGCTGCTCGCACACCGCGGGTTCATGTCGCACGCGCTGGCGGGCGGCTTCGGCCAGGCCGGCATGTTCGCCTACATCATCGGCTCGCCGCGCGTGTTCATCGAACTCTACGGCGTGCCGCCGCAGTACTACGGCCTGCTCTTCGGCACCAACGCCGCGGCCCTCATCGTCTGCTCCCAGGTCAGCGCCCGCCTGCTGCGCACCCACACGCCGCGCCAGCTGCAGCGCCGCGCCCTCCATTCGCTGGCCTGCGCCAGCCTCGTCGCGCTGGCCCTGGCGCTGGGCGGCTGGATGACCCTGCCCCTGCTCATGCCCTGCCTCATCGCCTACATGGGCAGCCAGGGCTTCGTGAACCCCAACTCGGCCGCGCTGGCGCTGGCCGAACAGGGCAAGCGCCTGGGCGCGGCCTCGGCCCTGCTGGGCACGCTGCAGCTGTCCTGCGGCGCGCTGGCGGGCTTTGCCGTGAGCGCCTGGCAAACCGACAGCGCCCTGCCCCTGACGGCCACCCTGGCGGCCTGCGCCTGCCTGTCGTGGCTGGCCGGCCGCGTGGCGCCCGCGCGCATAACCGGAGCACGCGCTTGATTCTTCTTCTGTTTTCGTAGTAGAATCGCTTTCTTCACATGAAGTTTCCCGTGCCGGACTACTATGCTTTGTGGTCCAGCACTACTACCCCCACCGTGCAAAGCCAGGCGGCAGCCAGGCAACCTGGGCGGAATCATCCGGCGCTTCGCATGCGCGGCCGGGCGATTCGGCGGCAGGCCTGCGGTGGGCAGGCAGCGGGTATAAGCACTGGGCGGCGGCAGCGCCCTGGTTCTCCGGCCAAGCCGGGCGCCAGGAATACGGCTTCCCCCCTCATCCACTAAGACTGGGTGGCTGGCAAGGCAGGCGCAACGCGCCCCTTCTGCCGGCGGCGAATACACCCATGTCTGTCCCCCCGGCGATGCACGAAGAACGACTAAAGAGGTGCATCCATGGCACGCGTATGCCAAGTGACCGGCAAAGGCCCGATGGTGGGCAACAACGTTTCGCACGCGAACAACAAGACCAAGCGTCGCTTCCTGCCCAACCTGCAATCGCGCCGGTTCTGGGTCGAAAGCGAAAACCGCTGGGTTCGCCTGCGTGTTTCGGCGAAAGCCATCCGCACGATCGACAAGAACGGCATCGACGCCGTGCTGGCCGAAATGCGTGCCCGCGGCGAACTGGCCTGATCGGCCCGCCGTCCATTTGACATCCTAGGAGCACGACATGGCCAAAGGTATCCGCGAAAAAATCAAGCTCGAGTCGACCGCCGGCACGGGTCATTTCTACACGACCACCAAGAACAAGCGCAACATGCCCGAGAAGATGCTGATCAAGAAATTTGATCCCGTCGCTCGCAAGCACGTCGAATACAAGGAAACCAAGCTGAAGTAATTCAGCCGGTCTTCCCGCGAAAAGCCCTGCCCGTGCAGGGCTTTTTTGCATCCGGCCGCAGCGCACCGCCCCGCCCGGACGCCGCCCCCAGGACGCCACCCATTGGCGCAACCCGACCCGCGTGCTTCAATGGGGCCGGGCCGCGTCAGGCCGGGCCGCGTCAGGCCGGGCCGCGCAGGCCGGGCCGCGTCAGGCCTTCCCCTCACCTCTTCTTGCGACACATGCCATGTTACGTCCCTGCCTCACCCTGACGCGCCGCCTGCTGGCGCCCGCGCTGCTGGCCCTGGCGCTGACGCCGCCCGCCCAGGCCAAAGACAAGGAGCCGCCGATCCGCATCGGCGAGATCAACAACTACAAGGCCATCCCGGCCTTTCTGGGCCCGTACAAGAAGGGCTGGCAGATGGCGCTGGAAGAGGTCAACGCCCAGGGCGGCGTGCTGGGCCGCAAGATCCAGGTCATCTCGCGCGACGACAACGGCAACCCGGGCGACTCCGTGCGCGCCGCGCAGGAACTGCTGGCGCGCGAGAAAGTGGACCTGCTGTTCGGCGGCTTCCTGTCCAACACGGGGCTGGCGCTGACGGACTTCGCCCGGCAGCAGAAAGTGTTCTTCCTGGCCGCCGAACCGCTCACCGATAAAATCACCTGGCAGGAAGGCAACCGCTACACCTACCGCCTGCGCCCGTCCACCTGGATGCACGTGGCGGCCCTGGCGCCCAAGGCGCTGGCGCTGCGCAAAAAGCGCTGGGCCATCGTGTACCCCAATTACGAATACGGGCAGTCGGCCGTGGCCACGTTCAAGGCCATGATGAAGTCCTTCCAGTCCGACGTGGAATTCGTGGCCGAGCAGGCCGTGCCGCTGGGCAAGGTGGACGCTGGCGCCGTGGTGCAGGCCCTGTCCGACGCCAAGCCCGACGCCATTTTCAACGTGCTGTTCGCCGCCGACCTCACGCGCTTCGTGCGCGAAGGCAACACGCGCGGCTTGTTCAAGGACATGCCCGTGGTGTCGGTGCTCTCGGGCGAGCCCGAATATCTCGAACCGCTGGGCGCCGATGCGCCGCAGGGCTGGATCGTCACCGGCTATCCCTGGTATGCCATAGACACCCCCGCCAACAAGACCTTCGTCGAGGCCTACCGCAAGCGCTACAACGAGACGCCCAAGGTCGGCTCGGTGGTGGGCTACGCCTCGCTCATGTCCATCGTCGAGGGCCTCAAGGCGGCGGGCCAGGTCGATACCGAGAAACTGGTGGACGCCTTCGCCGGCCTCAAGGTGGATACGCCCTATGGCCCCATCCAGTACCGCAAGATCGATCACCAGTCCACCATGGGCGTGTACGTGGGCGTCACGGCCGTGGAAGACGGCAAGGGCGTGATGAAAGACTTCGCCTACATCGACGGAGCGCGCCTGCAGCCGCCCGATGAGCAGGTGCGCAAGATGCGTCCGGCCGACCGATGAACCTGTCGGGACTGCTGCTGCAGCTGCTCAACGGGCTGGCCGACGCCAGCGCGCTGTTCCTGGTGTCGGCCGGGCTGTCGCTGATCTTCGGCGTGACGCGCATCGTCAATTTCGCGCACGGCTCGTTCTACATGCTGGGGATCTACCTGACCTGCACGCTCACCGGCCTGATGGGCGGCGGCGCGGGCTACTGGGCAGGACTGCTGCTGGCCGCCGCCGCCACCGGCATCGTGGGCGGGCTGCTCGAATGCCTGGCGCTGCGCCGCGTGTACCGCGCCCCCGAACTTTTCCAGTTGCTGGCCACTTTCGCGCTGGTGCTCATCATCGGCGACGCCGCGCTGGCCCTGTGGGGCCCGGAAGACCTGTTCGCCGCCCGCGCCCCCGGCCTGGAAGGCGCGGTCGAGATCCTGGGCCGCCGCTATCCGCAGTACGACCTGCTGCTCATCGCCGCCGGCCCGCTGGTGCTGGGCGCGCTGTGGCTGCTGCTCAAGCGCACCCGCTGGGGCCGGCTGCTGCGCGCGGCCGCCGAGAACCGCCAGATGCTGGCCGCGCTCGGCGTCAACCAGGCCTGGCTCTTCACCTCCGCCTTCACCCTCGGGGCCTTTCTCGCGGGATTGGGCGGGGCGCTGGCCGCGCCGCGCACGCCCGCCACGCTCGGGCTCGATCTGGAAGTCATCGCCAGCGCCTTCGTGGTCGTGGTGGTGGGCGGCCTGGGCTCGATTCCCGGGGCCTTCCTGGCCGCGCTGCTGATCTGCTCGGCCAAGGCCGTGTTCGTCTTCCTGGGCCAGGCGCATCTCGGCCCCTGGACGTTCAATCTCTCCAAACTCACGCTGCTGGCCGAATTCGCGGTCATGGCGGTGGTGCTGGTGCTGCGCCCCTGGGGCCTGCTGGGCCAGCCTCCCGCGCCATCCGCGCTGCCGCCGCCGCCCGAACGCCCGCTGGCGCCGTCCGGCCGGCGCGGCCGGCTGGCTTACGCGGCGCTGCTGGCGCTGCTCGCGCTCGCGCCGCTGGCGGCGGACCGGGCGCCCTACCTGGGCATCCTGCTCACCGAGATTCTCATCGCCGCGCTCTTTGCCGCCAGCCTGCATTTCCTCACCGGCCTGGCCGGCATGACCTCCTTCGGCCACGCCGCCTGGTTCGGGCTGGGCGCGTATGGCGCGGCGCTGCTCTTCAGGCTCGCCGCTCTGCCCATGGAAGCCGCCCTGCTGCTGGGGCCCGTCGCGGCGCTCATCGGCGCGCTGGTGTTCGGCTGGTTCTGCGTGCGGCTGTCGGGGGTCTACCTCGCCATGCTCACCCTGGCCGTGGCGCAGATTCTTTGGGCGCTGGCATACCAGTGGGACGGCGTCACCGGCGGCAGCAACGGCCTGATCGGCCTGTGGCCATCGGCGTGGCTCTCGCGGGGACCGTGGTTCTATTACCTGACGCTGGCGCTGTGCGCCGCCGGCATCTGGTGGCTGCGCCGCATCGCGTTCTCGCCGCTGGGCTATGCGCTGCGCGGCGTGCGCGACTCCGCCCAGCGCGCCGAGGCGCTGGGCATGGACACCCGCCGCATCCAATGGGCGGGCTTCGTGGCCGCCGCGCTGGCGGCGGGCATGGCCGGCTCGCTCTATGCTTACTCCAAGGGCAGCATCGCGCCCGATGTGCTGGGGGTGTCGCGCTCGGTGGACGGCCTGGTCATGGTGCTGCTGGGCGGCCTGCATGCGCTGTCGGGGCCGCTGGCCGGCGCGGCGGCCTATACCTGGCTGCAGGACGCGGCCGCGCGCAGCACCGAATACTGGCACGCGGTGCTGGGCCTGGCCATCCTGGCGCTGGTGCTGGCCTTTCCGGAAGGCCTGGCCGGCGCGCTGCGCCGGACAAGGGGACGCCGGTGAACGCCCCCCTGCTGCAAGTCAGCGGCCTGCGCAAGGCTTTCGGCGGCATCGACGCCCTGGCCGGCGTGTCGTTCGGCCTGGAGGCCGGCCGGATGCTCGCCCTCATCGGCCCCAACGGCGCCGGCAAATCCACCTGCTTCAACGTGCTGGGCGGGCAACTGCGCCCCGATGCCGGCTCGGTGCGGCTCGACGGCCGCGAACTCGTGGGGCTGCCGCCGCGCGCCATCGCGCGCCTGGGCGTGGGGCGCACGTTCCAGACGGCCGCCACGTTCCGCTCCATGACGGCGCTCGAAAACGTGCAGACCGCCCTGCTCGCGCGCGACGGCCTGATGTTCCGGGCGTGGCGCCCGGCCGCCCGGCACGCCGCCGGCGCCGCCCTGGACCTGCTGGACCAGGTGCAGATGGCGGACAAGGCCGCCCACGCCTGCGGCGCGCTGGCCTACGGCGACGTGAAGCGTGTGGAACTGGCCATGGCCCTGGCCGCCGCGCCGCGGCTGCTGCTCATGGACGAACCCACCGCCGGCATGACGGCCAGGGAACGGCACGCGCTCATGCAGCTCACGCGCACGCTGGCCGACACGCGGCGCATGGCGGTGCTGTTCACTGAGCACAGCCTGGACGTGGTGTTCAAGCATGCCGACCGCATCGCCGTGCTGGTGCGCGGCAGCCTGCTGGCCGAAGGCGCGCCCGCCGAGATCGCGGCGGACGAGCGCGTGCGGGCCGCCTACCTCGGAACCGAAGCGCCCTGAAGCGGGCCGCCGGCAAGCTCTCCGCGGGTCGCGGCTCAGGCGGCGCCGCCGCCGCGGCGCGCCCGCATGGCGCGGCCGATTTCCGCCAGCGCGTCGTCGGACAGCAGCCGCGCCGCCATGGGCAGCAGTTCGTCCTCTTCGCGCCGGATGTGCGCCGCATAGGCCTGCGCGAACGCCTGCACCGTCTCGGGCGGCAGCGCCGCCGGGCGGCCGGCGCCGATCTCGCCCAGCGCGGCCCGCAACGGCGTCCAGCGCCGTTCCAGTTCGCGGTGCTCGGCCGCCAGCCCGTCCACCAGCCCGTGCAGACAGGTGGCGTCGGATCCGGCCATGGATTCGATCAGCGCCGGAAACAGATCGGTTTCTTCATCTTCGTGATGCAGCACGGCCGCCGTCTCGAAGTACCGCAGCACGCTCATGGCCGCGCTCTGCGCGGACGCATCGCTGCCATGCCGCGCCAGATGGGCGGCCAGCCGCTCCAGCGTGGCGCATTGGCGCGCGATGCGCTGGTGGCAGGCCGACAGCAGCGCCAGCGGCTCGTCGGGGCCGGGAGCAGGCCCCGGCCCGAAGGAAATGCCCACGACCATACCCTTGCCTCCTCGTTCGTCCGTCCGTTACCCCGCGTGGCCATGCCACCAGAGGCGCACGGTATCCCAGGCCCGGCCCACGAAGCCCGCCTCGGGCACCGGCTCCAGCGCCACCACCGGAAACTGCATGGCCGGTTTGCCGTCCACCAGGACCCGCAGCGAGCCCACCGGCGCCTGCGCGGCGATGGGCGCCACCAGCGGCTCCCGGGGCGTCCATACGCGCTCGACCTTGGCGCCCGCCGGCACGGTGACATAGGCGTCGCGCGCGACGCCCGCCTTGACGATGTCGGCCTCGCCCTTCCAGACCTGGGGCGTGGCCAGTTCCTGGCCCTTGGCGTAGAGCTTGATGGTATTGAACCCATGAAATCCCCATTCCAGCAACTGCCGGCTTTCCTGGGTGCGCGCCTTGTCCGAGTCCGTGCCCAGCACCACCGCGATCAGGCGCCGCGGATCCGCGCCGTTCGGCCGCTGCGCGCTGGCGATGATGCAGTACCCGGCCGCCTCGGTGTGGCCGGTTTTCAGCCCGTCCACGGAAGGGTCCAGCCACAGCAGGCGGTTGCGGTTGCGCTGGGTGATGTTGTTGTACGTGAACTCGCGCGCCGAATCGTAAGTGCGGTAGAGATCGGGATAGTCGCGGATCAGGCGCGTGGCCAGCGTGGCCAGGTCGCCGGCGGTGGAGTACGTCTGCGGGTCGGGCAGGCCGTGCGGGCTGGCGAAATGCGTGCCGTGCAGGCCCAGCCGCGCGGCAGTCTCGTTCATGCGCGCCACGAAGGCTTCCACGCTGCCCGACACCGCTTCGGCCAGCGCCACGGCCGCATCGTTGCCCGACTGGATCATCAGCCCGCGCAGCAGGTCGTCCACCGACACGCGCGAACCCGGCTCCAGGAACATCTTCGAGCTGCCGGGCGCCACCTTCCAGGCCCGCGCGGACACCGTGACCATCTGCCGGGGCGCGAGCGTCTTGTCGCGCAGGGCGCCGAACACCACGTAAGCGGTCATGATCTTGGTGAGCGAAGCTGGCTCGATGCGCGCGTCGGCGGCATGCGAGGCGATCACCTGTCCGCTGGTTTCGTCCAGGAGCAGCCAGGCCTTGGCCGTCATGGGGGGCTGCGGAACGGTCTGCGCGGCCGCGCCGCAGGCGCAGGCCGCCGCGACGATCAGGCTCGCCGCCAGCTTCTTCATCAACATATTCGTGTTTCCGTGCATGAGTGAAATCCACGCGCGCTTCGGCGCGGCCCGCCGCAAGCGGGGCGCCGGCGCACGCGCGCCGCACATTGGAACACGAAGCGCGCGCTTGGTTCACCGCCCGCCGCGCGGGCCCGGACCACGCGCAGAACGCGGGGCCTGGAATCCGGCCGTGCGCGCGCGCATGCCTGTTTTCAGGCCCCGCGCTGCGCGGAAAACAACAGACTTCGGCACGAAACCCCGTGAAAAGCCGCAAAAACAGGCGCTCTTCCGCTATCATCGGGCGCGTGGCGTTTATTGCCGATATCCGGCGCGCGCCGCCTCATGTCCTCAACATACGGATTTTGACCATGGCCACGAAAGCTAAAGCTCCTGCCAAGAAAGTCACCAAACCCGCCGCCAAGGCGCCCGCCAAGAAGGCCACCGCCGCCAAGCCCGCCGTGAAGCCGGCCGCCAAGAAGCCCGTCGCGGCCAAGAAGGTCGCCGCCGCTCCCAAGGCAATCAAGACCGCCCTGAACAAGACCCAGCTCGTCGCCTACCTGGTCGAGCAATCGGGCGTCGAGGCCAAGTCGGTCAAGGCCGTGCTGGCCAGCCTGGAAGCCTCGGTGCTGGGCTCCGTGGACAAGAAGGGCGCTGGCGAATTCACGCTGCCCGGCCTGTTCAAGGTTTCGGTGCAGAAGGTTCCCGCCAAGCCCAAGCGCTTCGGCAAGGATCCGTTCACCGGCGAAGAGCGCTGGTTCCCGGCCAAGCCGGCTTCGGTGAAGGTCAAGGTCCGCCCGCTCAAGAAGCTGAAAGACGCCGCGCAGTAATTCGCGCCGTTTTTCCGGTCAAGCCGGAAAGGCCCGCCTCGCAACGAGGCGGGCCTTTCTTTTTTTTTGCGCCCTTTCTTCGCCCTATTTGCCTGCGTGCCTGTCATGACGCTAGAATTTATCTTCATGTAAAGATACTTCATCTGAAGATATGCCCCACGCCGCCTCCGATGCCGTCGATGCGATCATCGCGCAATGGAACGCTCAGTGCCCCGGCCTGGACGTTTCCCCCATGCAGGTCCTCACGCGCCTGTTCCGCTTCAATGCCTTCGCCACGCGCAACGTCACGCGCGGCTTCCAGGAACTCGGCCTGCACCAGGGCGAGTTCGACGTCCTGGCCACGCTGTACCGCAGCGGCCCGCCCTACGCCCTGAATCCGCAGAAGCTGGTGGAAACGCTGCTGCTGACCTCCGGCGCCATGACCAACCGCCTGGACCGCCTTGAGAACGCGGGCCTGCTCACCCGCAGCCCCAATCCGGAAGACCGGCGCGGCACCATCGTGTCGCTCACCGACGCGGGCCTGCGCGCCATCCGACAGGCGCTCAAGCGCTACCTCAAGGATCTCGAAGCCCTGCTCGCCCCGCTCTCGGCCGCCGAGCGCAAGCAGCTCGCCGGCCTGCTGCGCAAGCTGCTGTTGCCGCAAGACCGCGAAACCCCGGGCGGCATCGGCAGTTGAGCCGCCCGATTCCCACGATTTGCCTGCATTCCCGGACATGACCTCCGCTTCCCCGACCGTCGACACGCCCACGCTTACCGCCCCCGTCATCCTGCTCATGGCCGCCGCCTGCGGCCTGAGCGTGGCCAGCAACTACTACGCCCAGCCGCTGCTGCACACCATCGGCCAGGAGTTCGGCCTGTCCACCGCGGCCGCGGGCGGCATCGTCACCACGGCGCAGCTCAGCTACGCGGCCGGCCTGATGCTGCTCGTGCCGCTGGGCGACATGGTCGAGCGCCGCGCGCTCATCGTGCTCATGACGCTGCTCTCGTCGGCCTCGCTGCTGCTCAGCGCCTTCGCGCCCAGCATCACGCTGCTGATGGCCGGCACGGCCGTCACCGGCATGCTGTCGGTGGTGGCGCAGGTGCTGGTGCCTTTCGCTGCCACGCTGGCCGCCCCGCACGAGCGCGGACGCGCCGTGGGCACGGCGATGAGCGGCTTGCTGCTCGGCATCCTGCTGGCGCGCACGGCCGCCGGCGCGCTCGCCGATCTCGGGAGCTGGCGCACGGTGTACTGGGTGGCCTCCGGCCTCATGCTGGCCATGTCCTGCGCGCTCTGGCGCGTGCTGCCGCGCTACCGCAGCCCCGCGGGCCTGAGCTATCCGCGCCTGCTGGGCTCCATCGCGCGCATCTTCGTCGAAGAACCGCACTTCCGCGCGCGCTCGATCCTGGGCGGCCTGCTGTTCGCGTCGTTCAGCATGCTGTGGACGCCCCTCACCTTCCTGCTCTCCGGGCCGCCCTATCAGTACAGCAACACCACGATCGGCCTGTTCGGGCTGGCCGGCGCCGCCGGCGCCTATGCCGCCAACCGCTTCGGCAAGCTGGCCGACCGGGGCCGGGGCAATTTCGCCACGCTGGCTGGCCTGGCACTGCTGCTGGCCGCCTGGGGCCTGCTGGCCTTCGGGCAGCATTCGGTGGCCGCGCTGCTGGCCGGCATCCTGGCGCTGGACCTGGCCATCCAGGGCGTGCACGTCACCAACACGAGCGTGGTCTACCGCCTGCGACCCGAGGCGCGCAGTCGCCTGACCGCCGGCTACATGACCAGCTACTTCGCGGGCGGCGCGTCGGGCTCGCTGCTTTCGGCCTGGCTGTACAGCCACTGGGGCTGGCCAGGCGTGGCCGGCGCCGGCGCGCTGCTGGCCGCGGTTTCGCTGGCCTACGGCGCCCTGTCCCCCCACGCGCGCATTCCCGAACCGGCGCCTTCGCCTATCCGGACCTAGCACCTCCTATAATCAGGGGTTTTGGCCGCCCCCGCGCGGGGTTGGTCGTCCCTTTTTTCGCCATCGCGCACGAGCCCATGCAGGAACGCTACCACCCCACCGCCGTCGAAGCGGCCGCCCAACAGGATTGGCAGGCCCGCGACGCCTATCTGGTCCAGGAACACGCCAAGAACCCCGACGGCTCCGAGAAGCCCAAGTTCTACGCCTGCTCCATGCTGCCCTATCCCAGCGGCAAGCTCCACATGGGCCATGTGCGCAACTACACCATCAACGACATGATGGCGCGCCAGCTCCGCATGCGCGGCTACAACGTGCTCATGCCCATGGGCTGGGACGCCTTCGGCATGCCCGCGGAAAACGCGGCCATCAAGTCCAAGGTGCCGCCGGCCAAATGGACGTACGACAACATCGCCTACATGAAGAAGCAAATGAAGGCGATGGGCCTGGCGATCGACTGGTCGCGCGAGATGTGCGCCTGCGATCCCAAGTACTACAAGTGGAACCAGTGGCTGTTCCTCAAGATGCTCGAAAAAGGCGTGGCCTACCGCAAGACCCAGGTCGTCAACTGGGATCCGGTCGACCAGACGGTGCTCGCCAACGAACAGGTCATCGACGGCCGCGGCTGGCGCTCGGGCGCGCCGGTAGAGAAGCGCGAGATCCCCGGCTACTACCTGCGCATCACCGATTACGCCGAAGAGCTGCTGGAAGCGGTGCAGAACGGCCTGCCGGGCTGGCCCGAGCGCGTGCGCCTCATGCAGGAAAACTGGATCGGCAAGTCCGAGGGCCTGCGCTTTGCTTTCCCGCACGCCATCGCCGGCGAAGACGGCAAGCTCATCCAGGACGGCCGCCTGTACGTCTTCACCACCCGCGCCGACACCATCATGGGCGTCACCTTCTGCGCCGTGGCGCCGGAGCACCCGCTGGCCGCCCACGCCGCGCGAAGCAACCCGCGGCTGGCCGAGTTCATCGAGCAGTGCAAGCTGGGCGGAACCACCGAGGCCGAGCTCGCCACGCGCGAAAAAGAAGGCATGCCCACCGGCCTGACCGTCACCCACCCCATCACGGGCGCGGAAGTGGACGTCTGGGTCGGCAACTACGTGCTCATGACCTACGGCGACGGCGCGGTCATGGGCGTGCCCGCCCACGACGAGCGCGACTTCGCCTTCGCCAAGAAATACGGCCTGCCCATCCGCCAGGTCGTGGCGGTCGAGGGCAAGACCTACTCCGACGAAGCCTGGCAGGAGTGGTACGGCGACAAGCAGGCCGGCCGCACCGTCAACTCCGGCAAGTACGACGGCCTCGCCCACAAGGAAGCGGTCGACGCCATCGCCGCCGACCTGGGCGCGCGGGGGCTGGGCGAAAAGCAGACCACCTGGCGCCTGCGCGACTGGGGCATCTCGCGCCAGCGCTACTGGGGCACGCCCATTCCCATCATCCACTGCCCCGACTGCGGCCCGGTGCCCGTGCCCGAGCAGGACCTGCCCGTGGTGCTGCCCGAAGACCTCATTCCCGACGGCAGCGGCAACCCGCTGACCAAGAACGAGGCCTTCCTCTCGTGCTCCTGCCCGAAGTGCGGCAAGCCCGCGCGCCGCGAAACCGACACCATGGACACCTTCGTGGACTCGTCCTGGTACTTCATGCGCTACACCTCGCCGGGCAACGACGGCGCCATGGTGGACGCCCGCAACGACTACTGGATGCCCATGGACCAGTACATCGGCGGCATCGAGCATGCGGTCCTGCACCTGCTGTATGCGCGCTTCTGGACCAAGGTCATGCGCGACATGAAGCTGCTCGATTTCGACGAGCCCTTCACCAAGCTGCTGTGCCAGGGCATGGTGCTCAACCACATCTATTCCCGCAAGAACGCGCAGGGCGGCATCGAGTACTTCTGGCCCGACGAGGTCGAGAACGTCTATGACGCGCGCGGCGCCATCGTGGGCGCCAAGCTCAAGTCCGACGGCTCCGAGGTCAGCTACGGCGGCGTGGGCACCATGTCCAAGTCCAAGAACAACGGCGTGGATCCGCAATCGCTCATCGACACGCTGGGCGCCGACACCGCCCGCCTCTTCGTCATGTTCGCCAGCCCGCCCGAGCAGACCCTCGAATGGTCGGATTCCGGCGTCGAAGGCTCCAACCGCTACCTGCGCCGCCTCTGGTCCGCCTGCTACCAGCATCGCGAGGCCGTGGCGCGCGGCATGGCGCACGGCGCCGGCTGGGCCGACGCGCCGGCGCCGGTCAAGGACCTGCGCCGCGAGGTCTACGGGCTGCTCAAACAGGCCGACTACGACTACCAGCGCATCCAGTACAACACCGTGGTGTCGGCCTGCATGAAAATGCTGAACGCCATCGAAGACGCCAGGCTGCCCGAAGGCGCGCACGCCGACGCGGCCTATGCCGAAACGCTGGGCATCCTGCTGCGCGTGCTGTACCCCGTGGTGCCGCACATCACCTGGCACCTCTGGAAAGACCTCGGCTACGCGCAGCACCTGGGCGACCTGCTGGACGCGCCCTGGCCGCACGTGGACGAAGCGGCGCTGGTCGCCGACGAGATCGAGCTCGTGCTCCAGGTCAACGGCAAGCTGCGCGGCTCCATCCGCGTGGCGGCCAAGGCGCCCAAGGAAGACATCGAGCGCATCGCCGCCGCCCAGGAAGAGGTCGCCCGCTTCCTGGAAGGCCGTCCGCCCAAGCGCGTCATCGTGGTGCCGGGCAAACTGGTCAACGTCGTAGGCTGATGAGGTCAAGCATGCACTTCGCCGGGCAAGAATCGCACTCCCCCCGCCAATCCTGGCTAATGCGCGGCGCCTGCCTGGCGCTGTTCATGCTGCTCACCGCGTGCGGCTTCGCCATGCGCGGCGTCACGCCGCTGCCCTTCGACACCCTGTACGTGGGGCTGCCCGACACCACGCAATTCGGCGCCGACGTGCGCCGCGCCATCCGGGCGGCCTCGCCCGACACCAGGCTGGTTTCCACGCCCAAGGAGGCGCAGGCCATCCTGCAGCAGGTCAACGACGTGCGCACGCTGCGCGAGGTGTCCCTCAACGCCCAGGGCCGCGTCGAGGAATACGAGCTGGGCATCAACTACACGTTCCGCCTCATCGACGCCAAGGGACGCGCGCTGATCCCCGACACCACCCTGTCGATCTACCGCGAAATGCCCTACGACGACCAGGTGGTGCAGGCCAAGCAGGGGCAGATCGAAACCCTGTACAAGGCCATGCAGCGCGACCTGGTGTCGCGCCTGCTGCGCCGCCTGACCGCGCCGGAGGTGCACAAGGCCATGGAAACCGTCGAAGACCGCACCGAGAACGGCGAGGCGCCGGTCTACGACCCCAACGAAGTCCAGCAGCCCCAGCGCCGCACGCCCACGCCCTGGAACACGCCGTCCACCATGGACCCGGCGCAACTGCGCTGATCATGGCCCAGACCCTGGACGCGGAGCGCCTGGCCGAACACCTGCAGCGCGCGGGCGGACGGCTCGCGCCGCTGTACACCGTGTCGGGCGACGAACCGCTCCTGGTCACCGAGGCAGTGGACGCGCTGCGCGCCGCCGCGCGCGCGGCGGGCTACACCGAGCGCGTGTCGCTGGTAATGGACGCGCGCTCCGACTGGAGCGCGGTCACCGCCGCTACGCAGAGCGTCTCGCTCTTCGGCGACCGGCGCATCCTCGAGATCAAGATTCCCACCGGCAAGCCCGGCAAGGCGGGCGCCGACACGCTCGCGCGGCTGGCCGAGCAGGCCGAAAAGCAGCCGGACGCCGACACGCTGGCGCTGGTTTCCCTGCCGCGGCTGGACAAGGCCACCCGCGAAAGCCGCTGGGTGCAGGCCCTGGCCCGCGGGGGCATGATGGTCGATGTCCCCACCATCGAGCGCGGCCGGCTGCCGGCCTGGGTGGGCGCCCGGCTGGCGCGCCAGAACCAGCGCACCGATAACGCCACGCTGCAGTGGATCGCCGACAAGGTCGAAGGCAACCTGCTGGCCGCGCACCAGGAAATCCAGAAACTCGGCCTGCTGTACCCCGAGGGGCAGCTTGCCGCCGAAGACGTGGAGCGGGCCGTGCTGAACGTGGCCCGCTACGACGTCTTCGGCCTGCGCGACGCGATGCTGGCGGGCGATACGGCCCGCACCATCCGCATGATCGACGGCCTGCGCGCCGAAGGCGAGGCCCTGCCGCTGGTGCTGTGGGCGGTGGGCGAGGAAATCCGCCTGCTCGCCCGGGTGGCCGAAGCGCGTGCGCTGGGCCAGGACGCGGGGGGCCTCATGCGCCGCCTGCGCATTTTCGGCGCCCACGAACGCCTGGCCATGCAGGCGCTGTCGCGCGTGCATCCCAACGTCTGGCCCGCGGCCGTGCAGCACGCGCACGAAGTCGACCGCCTCATCAAGGGGCTCTCCGTGCCCGGCAGGCTTGCCGACCCCTGGGAAGAAATGACGCGGCTCGCCCTGCGGGTCGCCGCCGCCGGCGGGCGGCCGTGAAGCCCTGCGCCGCCCGGCCGCCGCAGGCTCCATCCCGCGGCCGGATACACTATTCCTTACTCCGGCGGCCGCGCGCCGTCACCTTTTTCTGAACGACGCTGTCATGTCCTCGTCTTCCATCGAACAAGCCATGCTCGCCCTGGGCGAGAACGCCCGCCGGGCCTCCCGCGCCATGATGCGCGCCAACAGCGCGGCCAAGAACCAGGCCCTGCTCGCCATGGCCGACGCCCTGGCGGCCAGCCACGACGACCTCAAGGCCGCCAACGAAAAAGACCTGGCCGCCGCCCGCGCCAACGGCCTCGAACCCGCGCTGCTGGACCGCCTGGCCCTCACCGACAAGACGCTGGCGCAAATGGCCGAGGGCCTGCGCCAGATCGCGGCCCTGCCCGACCCGGTGGGCAGCATCACCGCCACCACCGTGCGCCCCAACGGCATGCGCGTGGCGCAGATGCGCGTGCCGCTGGGCGTGATCGGCATCATCTACGAGTCGCGCCCCAACGTCACCATCGACGCCGCGGCCCTGTGCCTGAAATCCGGCAATGCCGCCATCCTGCGCGGCGGCAGCGAGGCGCTGCACTCCAACATCGCCCTGGGCCGCATCGTGCAGACCGGACTGGCCGCGGCCGGGCTTCCGCAGGACGCCGTGCAGGTCGTCGCCACCACCGACCGCGCCGCCGTCGGCAAGCTCATCACCATGACCGAGCACATCGACGTTATCGTGCCGCGCGGCGGCAAGGGCCTCATCGCACGCCTCTCGCAGGAGGCACGCGTGCCGCTCATCAAGCACCTGGACGGCAATTGCCACGTCTACATCGACGCGGCGGCCGACCCCGACAAGGCCCATGCCATCGCCTTCAATGCCAAGACCTACCGCTACGGCATCTGCGGCGCCATGGAAACCCTGCTGGTGCATGCGGTGGCCTCGGTGTCCATCCTGCCCAGCCTGGCCGCCGCCTTCGCCGAGCACGGCGTCGAGCTGCGCGGCTGCCCGCGCACCCTGGCCCTGCTGCCGCATGCCAAACCCGCCACCGACGAAGACTGGGCCACGGAATATCTCGGCCCCGTGCTGGCCGTGCGCATCGTCGATTCGCTGGACGAAGCCATCGAGCACATCGCGCGCTGGGGCTCGGGCCACACCGACGCCATCGTCACCGAAGACCTCTCTTCGGCACAGCGCTTCCAGCGCGAAGTCGATTCCAGCTCGGTCTACGTGAACCTGCCCACCTGCTTCGCCGACGGCTTCGAGTACGGGCTGGGTGCGGAAATCGGCATCTCCACCAACCGCCTGCACGCGCGCGGCCCCGTCGGCCTGGAAGGGCTCACCACGCTCAAGTGGGTGCTGACCGGCGAAGGCCAGACGCGCGGCTAAGCGCGTGGCGCGCCCCGGCTGACACATGCCTGAACATGCGGGCCGCGGCGCGTGTGCGTCGACGCTTCACTACAATAAGTGCGGGCATGCGCCCGCCGCGAGCCCGCGAATTTCCATCTTTGCCCGGCACTGCCGCACCCAACCGAGATTCCCATGCACACTCCCGCCATGTCCATGGCTTTCAGCCTTTTCGTGCTTTGCTTCATTACCTGCGCGATCAGCGGCATCGTCCTGTTCTTCTTCAAGGCGCGGCAGATCAACGAGACGCTCAAGCACCCTTACCTGCAGCACCGGCCGTTCGGCGGCTATCCGCTGTCCATCCAGGCGGCGATCATGCTGGATTACTTCTTCCGCATCCTGTTTCCACGCAGCCGCTTCTGGCTCATCGGCAATGCCAACACCCTGCTGGCCCACGTCGATCCCAAGAAGGTTCCGCTCTCGCTCAAATGGCCCGTGGTCGGATTCTGGGGCGGCTGCTGGCTCGGCATCGTCGCCATGATCGTCCTCTGGGCGCTGATTTTCCTGGGAGCCTGATGCCATGCAGATCCGCATCGAAGACTATGCCGGCAGCCTGGACGCCGCGCGCTACCTGCTGGCCGCGCGCGATGCCGGCGCCGCCGGCTCCCGCATTCCGGCCGAATGCCGTCCGCAGACCCTGGGCCAGGCGTTTGCCGTGCAACAGCGCACGGCCGAGCTGCTGCTGGGCCGCGGCGACGCGATCGGCGCCTGGAAAAGCTCCCTGCCCTCGCCGGAAAAAACCGTGGTCGCGCCCATCTACGCCTCCACGATCTGGCGCGCCGAAGCCGGCCCGGTGCCGGCGCACACGGCCGCGCCCCGCATCGAGCCCGAAATCGCCTTCGAACTGCGGCAGGATCTGCCGCCGCGTCCCCAGCCCTACACCGAGGCCGAGGTGGACGCCGCCCTCGGCGGCGCCCGGCTCGCGCTGGAAGTGCTGGGCTGCCGCTACGCCGCGCCTGAGCACGCCAGCCTGCCCGAGCTGCTGGCCGACCACATGTTCAACCACGGGCTCATCCTGGGCCCGCGCATCGCCTCCCCGGACGCCGCGCCCGGCAGCATGAGCATCACCCTGCGCATCGACGGCCAGGAAACCGAGCAGCACGCGGGCATACACCCCAACGCGCACCCCCGCGCCGGCCTGTACTGGCTCGCCAACTTCCTGCGCGAACAGGGACTGGGCCTGCGCGCCGGCCAGCACGTCATCACCGGCTCGTACGCCGGCTTCCTGGAGGTGCCCGTCAACCGCGCCATCGAACTGGTCTACGGCGACCTCGGCGCCCTGTCGCTGCGCATGGCGGCCTGAGCGCGGGCCGGATGCGGGCCGCGCTCAGGCCCGCGGCTCGGCGATGGACACCGGCGGCCCGGCCGCCTCGATGGCCTCGCCCGCCGCAAGGCAGAGATCTTCGCGGTAGCGCCCCGCCAGGATCTGCACGCCGACCGGACTGGCTCCTTTCGGCCCCATGGCCTGCCCCGTGGCCACCGACAGCCCCGGCAGCCCCATGAACGGCACGCCGATCTGCGGCATCTGTGCGCGCCATACGCGCGCGTAGGCGGCCTCGCCCTGCAGGTCCAGGTCGTCCTCGAACGGCAACTCGGCGGACACGGGCAGCAGCAGCACGGCATACTCCGCGAAAAACAGCTCCCAGAGGCGGGTCAGCGTGGCGCGGCGCGTCAGCAGCGCCGTATACGCGGCCAGGTCCATGCCCGCCGCCAGCCCGCGCTGGCCCTCCAGCGCCGCCAGCGCGCCCGGGTCGCCCTCCTTGCGCGCCGCCTCCAGCATGGCCTCGTAGCCGTCGGCCAGCCACATGCGGACCTGCAGCTCGGAAGCCTCGCGCAGGGGCGGAATATTCTCCACCGTGTCCACCGTCCACCCCGCCTCGCTCAGCTTGCGCGCGGCGTCCTGCAGGGCCTTCACCACCGCCGGCTCGGGTTCCAGCCCGTCCGGATTCAGGCTCAGCGCCGCGCGGCGCGGCGCCGCGGACCCCGTTAGCGGCGCCGGCACCCACCACGGATCGCGCGGATCGGGCGCCGCCATGGCCGCCAGCGCCAGGCGCAGGTCGGCGATGCTGCGCGCCAGCGGACCGGACACGGCGGTAATCTGGCCGCCCAGTGAGCGTTCCGGCAGCGAGGCGTTATACGCCGCCACCCGCCCCAGCGTCGGGCGCAGCCCGTGCACCCCGCAGGCATAGGCCGGATAACGGATGGAGCCCGCGATGTCGGTGCCGTGTGCGAGATGGCCGATGCCGCTCGCCACTGCCGCCGCCGCGCCTCCCGAGGAGCCGCCCGGCGTCAGCGCCCGGTTGCGCGGGTTGCGGGTATGGCCGTGCAACCGGTTTCCGGTAAACCAGCGCAAGGAGAAAGCGGGCGTATTCGTGCGCCCCAGCACCACCGCGCCGGCGCGAAGCAGGTTGTCCACCACCGGACTGTTCACCGCCGCGATCGTATGCGCCTGCAGGCGTACGCCGTTGGTCGTGGCATGCCCGGCCTGGTCCACGTTGACCTTCACCGTGACCGGCACGCCCGCGAGCGGCCCGGGATCCCGGCCGTCCGCCAGCGCCGCGTCCACCTGGCGGGCACGCTCCAGCACCTCCTCGGGGCGGCAGTCCACCACCGCGTTTATCAGGGGATTGACCGCATCCAGCCGCTCCAGCGCGCTGCGCGCGGCCTGCGCCGCGGATACTTCGCGCTTGCGGATGAGCGTCGCAAGCTCCGTTGCGGACAAACGCCAAAGATCGGACACGCGAGACTCCTCATTGTGTGGCCGGGCCGGTCCCGGCGCCCGGGTCAACCTTAGCGCCGGCGCCAGCCGGCCACAAGCCGCGCGCCCTTATTCGCCCTCGGCCTCGAACACGTCCACGATGGCGTCCGCCACCGCCCGCACCCGCGCGGTGCGATGCAGGTCGCCGTGCATGACCAGCCACAGCTCATAGCTTTCGGTGCGCTGCGGCCACAAACGCACCAGGCCCGGATAGCGCCGCGCCATGTGCGTGGGCACCTCGCCTATGCCCAGGCCCGCCGCCACGGCCTCGATCAGCATCAGGCCGGAATTCGCCTCCAGCGCGATGTGCCCGTTGCCGGTGGGCTCGCCGCAGAACGTGTCCGACCACCCCGGCAGCACGGACTGCTGATACGCCACCAGCCTGTGCCCCGCGAAAGCCGTGCCCGGCCGGGGCTCGCCGTGCGCCTCCACATAGGCGCGCGAGGCATACAAGCCAACCTCCCTGCGCGCGAGGTGGCGGTAGATGAGGTCCGGGCTGTCGGGCCGGACATTGCGGATGGCCAGGTCGGCCTCGCGCCGGGTCAGATTGCTGAGCTGGATCGCCGCGGTCAGGGAAATGCGGATGTCCGGATGCTGCGCATGCAACCGGCGCACGGCCTCCATGACATAGAAGGCGGACACGGTTTCGGAGGCTGCCACCCGCACGGTGCCGGACAGGCGGTGGTCCAGCCCCTGCATCTGGCGCTGGAGCTGGTCGGCCGCCTGCTCCATGCGATGCGCCGCGGCATAGGCCAGCTCGCCCGCGGCGGTGGGCACGTATCCCGACGGCGTGCGCAGAAACAGGCGCGCATCCAGCGACCTCTCCAGCGCCGCCAGTCTGCGCCCCGCCGTGGCCTGGTCGATCTGCAGCAGCGCCGCCGCGCCGCGCAGCGTGCCCGCCCGGTAGATGGCCAGAAAAATGCGCGCGTTGTCCCAATCCATGTTCCGTCCTCCGCCGGATGAGCCACGCAAACCCGGCGACACCGTCCAGTGATGCAAATATGCATTCCAATGCTGCATTCATTCTACTTTTTTGCATCTATCAAAGCCCGTAACCTGACGCTCCCCCGCTTTCACCGCCTATGCCCGCGTCATGAATACCGCCTGCCGATCCGCGGCTCTGCCCGCCAAGCCCGCCGCCACCCTGCTGCCCCTGGTCACCCTGGCCATCGGCTTTGTCATGGCCATGCTGGACGTCACCATCGTCAACGTCGCCCTGCCGGAGATCTCCCGCAGCCTGGACGCGCCCCTCGCCCGGCTGGTGTGGATCGTGGACGGCTACACTCTCGCCTTCGCCGCCTTGCTGCTGCTGGCCGGCGCCTGCGCCGACCGCTGGGGCGCCAAGCCGGTCTACCTGGCCGGCCTGGCCGTCTTCGTCGTGGCGTCGGCCCTGTGCGGCGCCGCGCCCGACGCATCCACGCTGATCGCCGCCCGCCTGCTGCAAGGACTGGGCGCCGCCCTGTTCATGCCCAGCTCCCTCAGCCTGCTCACGCACGCCTACCAGGAAGACGGGCTGCGCAACCGCATGCTGGCGGCCTGGTCCGCCATCGTCGCGGTGGCCGGCGCGGCCGGGCCGCTGGCGGGCGGCCTGCTCATCGACCGGTTCGGCTGGCGCGGCGTCTTCCTGGTCAACATCCCGCTGGGTCTGGCCGGACTCTGGCTCGCGCAGCGGCACATCCTGCCCGCGCCGCGCCGGCCCAGGTCGCTCAATCCGCTCAGCCACCTGCTCGGCATCGCCATGCTGGGCGCGCTGTGCTTCGTGCTCATCCAAGGCAACGTCTACGGCTGGACGTCGGCCCCGATCGCCTTCGCCGCCGCGGCGGGGCTGGGCGCCGGCATCCTGCTCGCGCGCCGCGAACGCCGGCACGCATCGCCCATCCTGCCGCGCGCGCTCTTCGCCACGCCACGCTTCGCCGCCGCCAACGGCGTCGGCCTGCTCATCAACCTGGGCGCCTATGGACAGTTGTTCCTGCTCAGCCTGCTGCTGCAGCAGGCGCGGCATCTCGATGCCCTGCAGACCGGCCTGCAGCTGGTGCCCATGCTGGCCGTGTTCTCGCTCGGCAGCCTGTTGTCGGGCCGTCTGTCGGCGCGCTGGACGCTGACGGCCGTCATGCTGGGCGGTCTGTCCGCCGCCACGCTCGCCGCCCTGGCCGGGGCAGCGGCCATCACGCCCAACATGCCCTATCCGCTCCTGGCGGCCCTGGCCGCCCTCAGCAACCTGGGCGTCAGCCTGGCCGTCCCCGCCATGACCGCCACCGTCATGCAGATCGCCGGCGCCGTCCATTCCAACGGCGCGGCAGCCGCCTTGAACGCCAACCGGCAATGCGGCGCACTCATCGGCGTGGCCCTCATGGGCACCATTCTCCACGCGCTGCCCCGCTGGCAGGAAGCCCTGCCCGTCGCCTATGCCGTCATCACCCTGAGCTTCGCCCTCGCCCTTGCGCTGGTCTGGCGCTACCTGCGCAACGGGTCGGCGGCCCAGGTCCGGACTGGAGCGGCCGTACGCTGACTTGCGCTGGCTTGCGCTGGCTTGCGCTGGCTTGCGCTGGCTTGCCGCGCCTGCGTGCGGAGCCGCCCGCCCCGATTGCCGGCCGCGCCGGCTTCTTCCGTCCCGTCTTCCAGGCCGCGCCCGCATGGCAGCGACCGGCGGTTTGCTTCACAATGCGCTTTCGCCCCGCATAGAGGAGACCTTGCATGTCCCACATCACCGCAACTCCCTCCGTCCGCCGCGTGGCCGTCGTAGGGGCCGGAACCATAGGCGCCAGTTGGGCCGCCCTGTTCCTCGCCCGCGGCCTGGAAGTGGTGGTCAGCGACCCGGCCCCCGATGCCGAAACGCAGACCCGCGCGCGCGTGGCCGAGGCCTGGCCAGTGCTCGAAAAGCTCGGGCGCATCGTGCGGGGCGCCAGCCCCGATGCCCTCCGTTTCGAGCCCGACCTGGATGCCGCGCTCGCCGGCGTCGACTTCGTCCAGGAAAACGCGCCCGAACGCGAAGATTTCAAAACCGCCCTCTTCGCCCGCATGGACGCCGCACTGCCCGCGCACGCCATCGTCGCCTCCAGCTCGTCAGGCCTCATCATGAGCCGCCTGCAATCGCAATGCAGCCACCCCGAACGCTACGTCATCGGCCATCCCTTCAATCCGCCCCACCTCATTCCCCTCGTCGAGGTCGTGGGCGGGAACCAGACCAGCCCCGACGCCATCGAGCGCGCCATCGCCTTCTACCGCAGCCTGGGCAAGCACCCCATCCGTCTTAACAAGGAAGTGCCGGGCCACATTGCCAACCGCCTGCAGGCCGCGCTCTGGCGCGAGGCCATCCACCTCGCCGCCGAAAACGTCGCCAGCGTGGCTGACATCGACGCCGCGGTGTCGCAAGGCCCGGGCCTGCGCTGGGCGCTCTTCGGTCCGCACATGACCTTCAACCTCGGCGGCGGCGCCGGCGGGCTCTCGCATTTCATGGATCATCTGCTGGGACCGGTCCAGACCTGGTGGGCCGACCTCGGCGCCCCGGAGGTCACACCGGAACTGCGCCGGCAGCTGATCGACGGCGTCAACGCCGAAGCCGGCGGCCGCAGCCTGGCCGAGCTCGCCGCGCAACGCGATTCCCAGCTCACGGCCCTGCTCAAGGCCCTCGAGCGCTGACCGTCAGCCGGACCTCGGACAGCCTCGCAGCGCTCCCCCGGCGGCATGCAGCTCGTTGCTTGCCGCTTGCCGCTGGCTATTGGCTGTTTGCTGCGAGCAGATCATTGTCATCCGCAATCGGCCAACCGAGCACGGCAATCCTGCGCCGAATTCGGTTAGCCGCACCCGCTTTGCCGTACCCGCTTTGCCGCACCCGATTTGCCGGATGCGATGAACCGGGTGCGGCTTGCCGGACGCGACTTGCCGAATTCGTCTGCCGCGTTCCGTTTGCCGCAGGCCGCCCTCGCCCCGGACTGCTATTCTGTTCTCCCGGCGCCGGCTCGCTGCCCCCCGTCGGCCGCCGTCCGCCTCCATGATGCCCGCAACCCAGGAACCTCCTTCATGATTTCAGTCGTACACGACCCCCAACACACCCGCTATACCGCCACCGTCGACGGCGTCGTCTGCGTGCTCGATTACCAACTGCGCGGCAATACCATGGCCATTGTGCATACGGGCGTGCCCAGCGCGGTCGGCGGCCGCGGCATCGCGGCCGAACTTACCCGCGTTGCCCTCGAAGACGCCCGCACCCGCGGCCTGAAGGTGCAACCTGTCTGCTCCTATGCCGCCGTCTACATGCAGCGCCACCCCGAGTACCAGGATCTGCTGGCCTGAAGACCCGCCCCGTTTGCGGCAGCGCTTTCCTCCCGCGGAGAGCTCATGTCGTCCAGGGCGGACGGGCGCGACGCCATGAAACCCTGACCTTCTTCTTTCGTTTTCGGCAACACCGTGGCCAAATCCCCGCACCCTCACGATCCGCCCTGTCCCTGCGGCGCGCCGCTGCGCTACAGCCTGTGCTGCGGGCGGTGGCACGACGGCCCCCAGGCCCTGCTTGCGCCCACCGCCGAAGCGCTCATGCGCTCCCGCTACAGCGCCTTCGTGCTGGACAAGCTCGACTACCTGCTCGCCACCTGGCATCCCGACACCCGCCCCTGCACGCTCGAACCCAATCCTCCCGGCCTCAAGTGGCTGGGCCTCGGCGTCAAGCAGGCACGGCAGCAGGACGACGACCACGCCACCGTGGAATTCGTCGCCCGCTTCCGGCAGGATGGCCGCGCCAGCCGCCTGCACGAACACAGCCGCTTCGTCCGTACCGAAGGCCGCTGGTATTACGTGGACGGCGACATGCTCGACTGAGCGTAGCCAATGGATCTCCAGTGCATGGCCGACAGGGATGGGCGTCGGGCGTTCGCTCGGAACCCAGGCTGTGGGCTTTGAATTTGAGCCTTGAGCCTTGAACCTTGAGCCTTGAGCCTTGAGCTTTGGGGTTTGGGGTTTGGGGTTTGGGGTTTGGGGTTTGAGCTTCAGGCTTCGAGCGCTGGATGTTGGGCGCCCGGCGTTCGGCTTCTACTCTTGAACGCAGAGGCGGTCAGGGTTTGGAGATCCGGGTGCGGCGGCTTGTGAGGTACGGCTTTCGAACTTCGGCTTACGACTTACGGCTTCCCCCTCCTGGCTTGCCCCGCGTGCGAGAGCCGGCTACCGTATCCGCCAGCAGGCGGCGCGCTCCGCACCGCACCAGCTCTCTTTCTTCCCATCAGCCTGAAACGTCCGCATGAAACACGATATCGAATTCGCCGAAGCGCTTTTCCACGCGCCCTCCATCCGATCCTTGCGCGCCGACCTGGCGCTTGCGCTGCGCGCAGCCGCTCACCATGGCCTGGGCGAAGGCGTCTGCAATCACTTCAGCCTGGCATTGCCCGACGAGCCCGACCTATTCCTGCTCAATCCGCGCGGCCTCATGTGGCATGAAGTCCAGGCCGACGACATCGTGCTCATCGACGCCCAGGGCAACAAACTGGCAGGACGGCACCCCGTCGAGCCCACTGCCATGTTCATCCATGCCGCCATTCACCGCATCGCGGGCAAGACCTGTGTGCTGCACACCCATATGCCGTACGCAACCGCTCTCACGCTCACCGCCGACCGCGGGCTGGACACCACGCTGTCGCAGAACGCCATGCGCTTCCATGGCCGCATTGCCCTCGACCATGACTACAACGGCCTGGCACTGGACCATGGCGAAGGCGAACGCATCGCCCGCGCCATGCAAGGCGCAGACATCGCCTTCCTCGGCAATCACGGCGTCGTGGTCTGCGGCGACCGCATCGACTATGCCTACGACGATCTCTTCTTCCTCGAACGCGCCTGCCAGGCCCAGGTCCTGGCCCAGTCCACCGGACGCCCGCTGGCCCCGGTCGCGCCCGGCATCGCAGCCAAAGTCGCCGCCCAGATCCAGAGCGAGCGCCTGCAATCGGAACTGTTTTTCAAGGCATTGAAACGCCAACTGCCGGAATTGCACTGAAACCCGGATGGCCGTCCCTTCCGCGCTTTCGCCGGCGCTGACGCTCGCGTTCGGGGCTCGGGGCTCGGGGCTCGGGGTTCAAGGTTTGCGGTTTGCGGAACGCGGCGTAGGCGCCGGTGCCGGCCGGATTTCGTACTGGCGCGGGCCCTGGGG
>NZ_CALSFU010000018.1 GCF_943737005.1 Achromobacter sp. Marseille-Q4962
CGCCACGATGCTCTTGTACCAGACGCACGGCGCGGTCACGGACTTCCGGGGAAAACTTGTTCTGCTTGCTCATAAGGGCTCCATTCTCTCAAAGGTTGGAGCCTCCGCAAAACCCGGGGCAATTCACCAGTTGGCCGGGGATGGTGATCATGAAGGTCTCCTGCTGACGAAGAGAAGACAAGGCCCCGGGAATGGGACCTTGCGGATCAGAACGACTCGGCAACGGCCAATGCGGGGGCATCGGCAGCGTCGTCGGCAGCATCGGCGACGGGCTTGGAAGGCTCCGGTGCCGAGGCTTGCTGCGCAGCGGGCGCGTCGGACGTCACGGGGACTTCCGGCTCGCGCTCGTCGGTCTCGGTCGGCTTGGGTTCTGCCTTGTAGACGAGCTTGCCGTCGACCTTGATCCAACTGACGAACAGCAGGCGGGCCTTGAGGCTCACCCCCTGCTCGCCGGCACGCTTGCCCTTGGAGTAGGTGAAGGTGTCGGTCCACAGGTCGCCCAGGCGGAAGCCGATCATCACCTTCTTCTCGGTGTCGACCGCCTGAATGCAGCGGCGCACCAGGTGCTGCGCTTCCGATCCCGATACGCGCGTGTCGAAACGCACATACGAGACGTCATCGCTGGGACCGTTCAGGGCTGCGATGTCGCAGGCCAGGAACGCATCGCCTTTCCTGGGTTTCACTTCGCGGATGCGATTGAGATACCCGAGGCCGGTGATGTGCAGATCGAAGTAGGACTTTTCGTTGGAAGTGGTCATGGTGAATCTCCTGGGAACAATGAGGCGGAGACACACCCGACCCAAGGCGGGGAAGGTGTGGAACCCCCGCGTGGGTTGATGGAGCAGCCTGGTGGCATCGCCATCGAGAACCGATGGCCGTTCGCGCATGGATGCCGGTGCGAACTGGGGTGATCAACGCGGTCGGAACCGCGTCGCAGCCTTGAAGATCGTGGCTGCCTGGGCATGTCGCTGACGGACGTCAGCGGAACATGGCCGAAAGCGTGGCGCCGGGACGGTGCGCAGGCGAGCGGCAATCGGCACTCGCGGCTATCCGCATTGCCGGGAAGAATGAGGCTCCCGGAGCGGGGGCCAGGGATGGGCGGTCAGTTACCGCTGGGCGTGGGAGGAACCGCCTGCAGCGACAGGTGTGTCGTGGTAGCGGACACGTCGAGGTCGTCCTCGCTGCGCAGGATGCGCGCAAACACGCCCTCCTGCGGATCGAAGAACTCGCCAAAGTCATCGCCGCCGAATTCGGCACGCGCCAGTTCCCACCAGTCGTCGAAGCCATCGACATCCGGGTTGCAGCTGGCGGCATAGGCGATGGTCTTCTGGCGACCATCGGGTCGGCGCTCGCCGCGCTCGGCCAGGAAGTACACGCCCTGATCCTTGACCAGGATGACGCGGCATTGATTCGCCACCGCTTCGGCGAGCACGGGCCGCAGCTCCGTGCCTTTGAATCGAACAGTCATGGGTGTGATCTCCAGGGGGCAGGAAAAGAAGCTTCCCGCCGCGAGGGCGGGAAGCTGCTGAGAGGTCAGTGCCGGACAGCCTTGCGACTCGACAGGCACTGCACGCGGATGCGCCTCCAGCTCCCGTCGTCGATCAGCCGTTCCAGCGTCTCGCCGAGGGTGTCGAAGAACACCTCATCGACCCGTTCGACCAGCTCGCCGTCGCGGCGCAGCTCCACCGCGTAGAGGTCGAGGCCACGCTCATACAGCACGGTGACGCGACCCTGGAACTTCATCGTGTCGACGGTGAAGCCGATGGCCGGTGGCGTGCGGATGATGTCGGCGGGCAGCGGATCGACCCAGGTGATGTCCCGCGCACCGGCATCCACCAGCATGTGGGTGATGCGCCGGAAACCATCGGGAGCGGGCAACTGTTCAAGTTGGTCGACCAACTCCTGCAGCTCCGGGCAGCGCGGCTCGGGAATCGGCAGCTTCGCCGGTGCAGACCCGAGCACGAACCGCTTCACCGTGTAGGGCTGGCCGTCGGCGGTGAACTCGGTCTGCTCCTCGGGCGTGTCCGCCCGCTGACCGTCGAAGCGGCGTCTGACATAGGGTTCGACCTGCACCTTGGCGCCCTCGTCGGGCACTTCGGTCACGAGGGTGCGATCAAGCACCGCGAACTCGGCCCGTGCCGTCTTGACTATGACGGCCTCGTCGGTGGTGGCGATGACCTTGCCCTCGAAAGGCTTCGGGTCGATGTGAAAGCCCAGCGTCGAAACCTTGGGCTGGCCGTCGAAGATGTTGAACTTGAACGAACGGACGTTGGAAGGCACATGACCGACGACGAGCGTCGGCATCTGTGCGCGGATGGCTTGGGTATCCATGGGGAGACTCCTTGTGGCAACCAAGGGACTCCCTCCCTCAAGGGAGGTCGATCCCTTGAGGGTGAGGTGGATGGACGCGGGGGCGCCCGGAGAACGAAGCAACCAGCACGGCGAACCGCGCCACAGTCTCGAAGGTCTCGACTGCCTGGGCATGCTGCCGGCAACGCCAGCGAACATGCGGCCAGCGTGCGGCACATGGCTGCGGCCGTCCGTTGGGAATCGGCAATGCGCCGGCACCGCGTTCCGCGAAAAAGAAGAGCCCCGACGTGGGGGCTCGAATGGGTTGCGGGTTACTCGTCGTCGTAGAGCGTCAGTCCGTCCAGCACGGGCGCGTCGGCATCGAAGATCAGCAGCCGCACGTCGGCGCGCGCAGCCAGGTGCAACACCTCCACGAGGGACTCCGGCACGCCCTTGGCCCGGTGCTCCTGCCGCAGCTCTTCGGCAGTGATGCCCTCGACATGCTGCAGGTTCGCATCCGTCCAGGGGGGGGCGATCAGCTTCACGCCGACCGCCGGGCTGTAGGGAATGCGGAAGGCGACGAACAGAAAGCCGCTCGGCGCAGCGACGTCCGCCAGTTCGGCGAGGAAGCGGCCGGCCTCCTCGGTGATGTGCGCCGAACTGATTTCCCAGGCACGGCTGTAGAAGCCGGTCTCGAAGCGCAGGCGCCGCACCACCTCGCGCGCGGCTTCCTCGGAGTAGGTATCGCCGACGTGCAGCGGTTGGCCGGCTTCTTCGGCCATGACGGCGTAGACGAGGTTTCGGGCGATGCCGTGGCTGGGACACTGCGCGTCCAGCTCGGGCGGCACGTTCTGGCCTTCCGTGATCAGCGCGAAGTCGTCGCAGAAGACGCAGGCATGGCGCTCGACCTGGCTGTCCGGCAGGTGCGACTGCGAGACGTGCAGCGGCAGATAGCTCAGCGGGCAGCCGTCGTCGTAGGAAATGGCGAGCAGCCGCTGCACGGACAGGCCATCGTAGCCGCGGACGAAGGGGTTTTTGGAATGAGACATGGGATTCCTCCAGCAGAGGATGGCCGAGGCAATCCCCTGCCGGGGATTGAACCCCAGCGAGTGGATGAAGTGGCAACCGGTCAGCCGGCCGCGGCGTCGGGCCGCCCTGGTGGCGGGCGGTGCAGGTCAGTGGAAGATGCTGATTCGGGACATGGCCGCTCCTGCGAAAGGAAGGAGGGACATGGCCCCGAACGGGGATGCATGTCCCTCGTGGGGTGGGATGAAAGGACGGTGGGTTGCCAGGCGCGGCTCACCAGCCGTTGTAGTGCAGCGTGAGGTCAGCGATGACCTGGCGCCGTTCCAGATCGAGGCCGCCGAAGTCGGACAGCCCCTCGAAGCCGCAACGCTTGAGCATCGCGCCGCCCTCGCGGGAGTTGTAGAAGCTCACCATCGCGGACAGGAACATGCGTTGACCGCTGCTCAGCACGCCCAGGGCGTCGTTGAGCATCAGCATGTTGGGCCGCAGGTCCCACTTGGTGGTGGCACGCTGCAGACCTTCGCGTGTGCCGTCGCCGAACCACTCGTGGCCGGCGATCTGCGCGCCGCGCTTCCAGGCCTCGAAGAAGGCCTGCGGTGCAGCGTCGAAGTGCGCCTGTTCCAGCGCCATCTGATCGAGCACGTCTTCAGGCAAAGACAGATTCATGAGAGAACTCCTTGAAGGGTGGGAATCAGGGGTGAGCGCGCTGTGTCCAGGCATGGGTATCCAGGGCGCGCTGTGCTGCGAGGTGGTTCGGGAAATACTCGACGGACTCCCGCGATACCGGGCCTTCGTCGTCTTGCGTGCCGATGTAGTGGCCGGCCGCGCTGCGCAGCACCTGTAGCGGCAAACGCTTGCCGGTCCAGGCCAGCGCCAGCGCACCACTGCGCACTGCGGTTGCAGAGGAAGATGCGGAAGGTACAGACATGCCGTGCTCCTTGGTGGGTCGGGGAGCACGCATCCCGCAGGGGATGGGTTCCCCTCGGGTGGTTGAGAAAAGTGCATCGTCGCCTGGCCGGCGAGCGTCCGCGGTGAGCGATGCGAAGCGGACTGGATCGGTCAACGCGGCGAACCGCGTTGCAGTCTTGAAGACCGGGACTGCCAGGGCATGCCGCTGACGACGGTCAGCAACGCATGAGGGTGAGCTTCGGACTATCAGATAGCCGCGTCACGCAGCAATCGGGCGCAGTGGCGTCCCCGATTGGGGTCGGGCGCGCCCGGTCCTCTATTGCGATGTGCTTGCACAATTATTCAATAGATGTTGTATTATTGAACTATGAACGAGACCCAAGCCGTTTCCGCCCTGGGCGCCCTGGCCCACACCCAGCGCCTTCGCGTGTTCCGCGCCCTGGTCGTCGCCGGCCCCGAAGGGCTCACGCCCAGCGTCCTGGCCGACCAGCTCGACGTGGCCCGCAACACCCTGTCCTTCCATCTGAAGGAGCTGGCCCATGCCGGCCTCGTCACCATCGAGCAACAGGGCCGCAACCTGATCTACCGCGCCGACTTCGCCCACATGAACGGGCTGCTCGGCTACCTGACCGAGCACTGCTGCCAAGGTGGCGTGTGCGAGGCCAATGAATCCACCCGTGCCTGCGCCTCCTGCTGAAAGGAACCTCCATGAAACGCTTCCACGTCCACCTGCACGTCGATGACCTGAATCGCAGCATCGGCTTCTATTCCCAACTGTTCGCCGCGCAGCCGGCTCGCATCGAGGCCGACTACGCGAAGTGGATGCTCGAAGACCCGCCGGTCAACTTCGCCATCTCCACGCGCGGCAGCAAGCCGGGCATCGACCACCTGGGCATCCAGACCGATGACGCCGACGAACTCACCGCCCTGAAGGCCCGCGCGCAGGCTGCCGACATGGCGCTGCTCGACGAAGGCACCACGACCTGCTGCTATGCACGCAGTGAGAAGCACTGGGTCACCGACCCGCAGGGCGTGGCCTGGGAGCATTTCCACACGCTGGGCAACATCCCCGTGTTCAACGAAGCGCCGCAGCCCGCGCCGAGCACAGCTCCAGCTTGCTGCGCGCCGAGTGACAGTCGCGCCGCCGCGAAACGGGCTGCTTCTTGCTGCTGACGCGAGGCATCGATGACGACTGAAACCACCTACAACGCGCTGTTCATCTGCACCGGAAATTCGGCGCGTTCCATCCTGGCCGAAGGCATCCTCAACGAACTGGGCCTGGGACGGTTTCGCGCCTACTCGGCGGGGAGCCACCCCAAGGGCGAAGTCCACCCGCTGGCGCTCGCCACGCTGGAGCGCCTGCGCCTGCCAACGACCGGCTACCGCAGCAAGAGCTGGGACGAATTCGTGGCGCCCGGTGCGCCGGTGTTCGATTTCATCTTCACCGTCTGCGACAACGCCGCTGGCGAGGTGTGTCCCGTATGGCCGGGCAAGCCGGTGTCGGCCCATTGGGGCGTGCCCGATCCGGCCGCCGTCGAAGGCAGCGAGGAACAGCAGCGCAAGGCGTTCATGGACGCCGCGTTGACGCTCAAGCGTCGCATCGAGCTGTTCCTGTCGCTGCCGCTCCAACGGCTCGATGCCATGTCGCTGCAGCATGAGCTGCGCGTCATCGGCAAGCAGTGAGGTAGCACGATGACCGTACAGACAGAAGCCGTCGCCGCCACGCCATCGTTCTCGATGAGCATCTTCGAGCGCTACCTGACGGTGTGGGTGCTGCTGTGCATCGTCGCCGGCATCGCCCTGGGCCAGCTCGCGCCTGGCGCGTTCCAGGCCGTCGGCCGCATGGAAGTGGCCCAGGTCAACCTGCCGGTCGGCCTGCTCATATGGGTCATGGTGATCCCGATGCTGCTCAAGGTGGATTTCGGCGCGCTCGGCCAGGTTCGCCAGCACTGGCGTGGCATCGGCGTGACGCTGTTCGTCAACTGGGCGGTCAAGCCGTTCTCGATGGCACTGCTGGCCTGGCTGTTCATCCGCCATGTCTTCGCCGACTGGCTGCCGGCCGACCAGCTCGACAGCTACGTCGCCGGCCTGATCCTGCTGGCCGCCGCACCGTGCACAGCGATGGTGTTCGTGTGGAGCCGACTGACCGGCGGCGACCCGGTATTCACTCTGTCGCAGGTGGCGCTGAACGACACCATCATGGTGTTCGCCTTCGCGCCCATCGTCGGGCTGCTGCTGGGCCTGTCGGCGATCACCGTGCCGTGGGACACGCTGCTGACCTCAGTGGTGCTCTACATCATCATCCCCGTCGTCCTCGCGCAGGTGTGGCGCCGCTCGCTGCTGCGTCGTGGACAGGCCGCGTTCGACCGCGCGCTGGAGCGCCTCGGCCCGCTCTCAATCGCAGCGCTGCTGCTGACGCTGGTGTTGCTATTCGCCTTCCAGGGCCAGGCCATCCTGCGACAGCCGCTGGTGATCGCCATGCTCGCCGTGCCCATTCTGATCCAGGTGTTCTTCAATTCCGGCCTCGCCTACTGGCTCAACCGCAGGGTCGGCGAGAAGCACAACATCGCGTGTCCCTCGGCGTTGATCGGTGCCAGCAACTTTTTCGAGCTGGCAGTGGCAGCGGCCATCAGCCTGTTCGGCTTCCATTCCGGCGCGGCCCTCGCCGCCGTGGTCGGCGTGCTGATCGAAGTGCCGGTGATGCTGCTGGTGGTGCGCGTGGTCAACCGTTCCCGCGCCTGGTACGAACAGGCCCCGCGCAACGCAGCGAGGCATCCGGCATGAGTACCGTCACGATCTACCACAACCCGGACTGCGGCACGTCGCGCAACACGCTGGCGCTGATCCGCGCCAGCGGCATCGAGCCCACGGTCATCGAGTACCTGAAGACGCCGCCCGACCGCGAGACCTTGAAGGCGCTGATCGCGCGGATGGGCATGGGCGTGCGGGATGTGTTGCGCATCAAGGGCACGCCCTACAAGGAACTGGGCCTGGATGCCGCGCATTGGAGCGACGACCAGTTGATCGATCAGATGCTGGCGTACCCGATCCTCATCAATCGGCCCATCGTGGTGTCGCGCTCGGGCGTGCGCCTGTGCCGCCCCTCGGACATGGTGATCGACCTGCTGCCGCAACGACCGGCGGGCGAGAACCGCAAGGAGGATGGCACGCCGCTGCTGGTGGATACGCCGATCGCCGGCAGCGACCCGGACCTCGCCCTGGCTTTGCAAGAGGCCGTGCTTCCCACGGACGACCTGGCCGAATCAGGGCGCAGCTTCTTCGCCTATGCCACGGTGTCCGGCGAGCGCGTGGGCTACGGCGGCTTCGAGCGCCTGGGCCGAGACGTGCTCGTGCGCTCCCTGGTGGTGCTGCCACACGCACGCCATCGCGGCATCGGCGGCGGAATGTTCGCACTGCTGCTGCGCCGTGCCTTCGACGAGGGCGGGCGCGACGCCTGGTTGCTGACCACGACGGCTGCGCCGTTCTTCGAGCGCGCGGGCTTCAAGCCAATCGAGCGCAGCGCCGCACCGGCGGCCATCCTTGCCACACGGCGAGCCGCAAGCCTTTGTCCTTCGAGCGCCGTGCTGCTTGGACGTCGAATGTCACTGTGATGTGCCCTCGCAAGGACATCCCGGGACACAGAGGTGCATCAGTGAAATGACTAATCGCCGAAGGCCACGCGGGCCTTCGGCTGGAGAGGAAGGAAAACCACCTGTGGGCTGCGTCAGCGCGGGCCGTCGTCAAAGCCGTTCGCTGCATCAGCAATCGCACCCGGCCCGTTTCGTGGCTGGGGCCGGAAACCTTTGGCACGCATACGCGCACAAAGGGAGCCCATTGTTCCGCCGGCGGGCACCGGCACGGAATACCCTGGGCCCAAGGGGCCTCCTCACGGCTCGCGCGGCGGCAAGGCGTCAGGAAGCCCCTCGTGGCCGAGGCAAGGCACACCGATCAAGGGAATGGCGGCGGGCGCGATTCGTGGAGCAATGACCTTCTCGCCCCGTCACCCGATGGCGGGCAGACGGGGCGCGCACACCGTTGCAGAAGGAGACGCGCGCTTTGGAGTCCCGCGCGGTGCGGGACGTTTGCCTCGCCGCCAGTGAAGTGGCCGGCGCGGCAGGGGGAAGCGAGGATCAGGACGCCTTGGAGGCAGCGCGCCGCTTGCGCGGTGCGCTGCGCCGGCCCGTCGGGGACTCGATCGGCAACGTGCCCTTGCAGTCCGGGTAGCGCGAGCAGGACCAGAACGCGCCGCTCTTGCCCGTGCGCTGCTGCATCGGTGCGGCGCACTGCGGGCAGGCCGGCGCCGGCGGCAGCTTGAGCGAGAGCGTTGCGCCGCGGTACTGCTGCACGAGTTGGCCGACCCACACGGACTGCTTCTCGATGAAGGTGTCCAGCGTCATCTGGCCGGCCTCGATCATGTCGAGCGCCTGCTCCCACACCGCCGTGGTGCCGGGGTCGGCGATGGCTGAGGGCACCGCGTCGATGAGCGTGAATGCCGCGTCGGAAGCGCGGACGGCGCGGCCTTTCTTGACCAGGTAGCCGCGACCGATCAGACCGTTGATGATGTTGGCGCGTGTCGCCTCGGTGCCGATGCCGGTGGTATCTCGCAGCTTCTGTTTCAGGCGCGGGTCAGTCACGAGCTTGGCGACACCCTTCATGGCCTTGACCAACTCGCCCTGCGTGTATGGCTTGGGCGGCAGCGTCTTCAACGCCTTCAGTTCGACTTGGCCGACCTGGCAGGCGGCGCCAGCCTGCAGCGCCGGCAACACCTGTCCGCGCTGTGCATCCTCACCGTCACCGTCCTCGGGTTCCGGCGCCGCCGGCACCTGGCGCCATCCGGTCACCGCGATCTGCTTGCCGACCGCCACCAGCGACTGCCCGTCGCACGTGAGCTGCGCCACCGTCCGGTCGAACTCGTGATGCGGCAGGAACTGCGCGAGGTAGCGGGCGCGGATCAGCCGGTAGACGGCCAGCTCCTTGTCGCTCATCGCCGAGAGGTTCGCCGGTTCCAGCGTGGGAATGATGCCGTGGTGCGCCGTGACCTTGCCGTCATTCCAGGCCCGAGAACGCTGTTGGCGATCCAGGCGCTCGATCAGCGGCCACAGGCTGGGGTCAGTCTTGACCAGGCTGTCGAGTACGGTCGGTACCTCGGCCAGCATGCTCTCGGGCAGGTAGCCCGAATCCGAGCGCGGATACGTTGTCGCCTTGTGCGTCTCGTACAGCGCCTGGGCAATGTCCAGCGTCTCCTGCACGTCGAGGCCCAACTGCTTGGAGCACACCTCCTGCAGCGTGCCCAGGTCGAACGGCAGCGGCGGCCCTTCGCGAACGCGCTCGGTTTCTACCGACAGCACCTGGGCGGAGCCGGCCGTGCGCAGGCGCTCGGCGGCCTGCTGCGCCACCGGCTGTTGCAGGCAGCGGCCCGCATCGTCGGTGCTGCCTTGCGGCGGCGTCCAGTTTGCGACGAAGGACTGGCCTGCATGCGATAGCGCAACCTCGATGGCCCAGAACGGTACGCAGACGAAGCGCGCGATCTCGCGATCGCGGTCCACGACCAACTTCAGCGTCGGTGTCTGCACGCGCCCCACCGACAGCACGCCGGAGTAGCCGGCCTGGCGCCCCAGCAGTGTGAACAAGCGGCTCAGGTTCATCCCGATCAGCCAGTCGGCGCGCGATCGGGCGAGTGCGGAGAAATACAGCGGCAGCGTCTCGGCGGACGGCTTGAGCGCACCCAGCGCCTTGCGGACCGACGCATCGTTGAGCGCCGACAGCCACAGGCGCTGAATCGGCCCGCGGTAGCCGCACAGGTCGATGATCTCGCGGGCGATCATCTCGCCCTCGCGGTCGGCGTCGGTCGCAATCACCAGCTCGCCCGCCTTGGCGACGAGCTGCTGCACGACCTTGAATTGCGCTGCGGTCGCCGCCTTGGGCTCGACACGCCAACGCTCAGGAAGAATGGGCAGTTGCTCGATGGCCCAGCGCTTGTATTGCTCGCCGTAGCCTTCGGGCGGAACCGCCTCCACCAGATGACCGATGCACCAGGTCACGACGACACCCGCGCCGCTGTAGCAGCCGTTGCCGCGTTGGCCGGCACCCAGCACACGGGCGATGTCCTTGCCCTGGGACGGCTTCTCGCACAGGAACACGCGCATGAAGCCTCCTTGAAAATGTGCGGTTCGTCGGATGGGCGCCAGCTTGGCAGGGCCAGGAGATGCCGGCAGCAAGGAAGCCGATCGATGCGGACACCGCTTTGTGATCGGCAGGCGGTCCGTTGCCGCAGCAGTGCGCATAGACCGCAGGAGCTGGCACAGCAAGAGCGTCGTTACGGGAGGGCGGCTGGAACTCTTTGGATGACCTTGGAGCTATCCCCTGGGGATAGCTCGCTGGTGCATCGCGGGCGTATGACGGTTGCTACAGCCGCCCTCGGGGGAACGGCGATGGGCGAATTACTGTCCGCCGGCCGGCTTGGCGCTGAGCGCCACCGACTCGATGCGGTACGGCAGGATGCCCACGCGCCGCGCCTCGACCTTGAACGTCACGCGCTCGTTCTCGTCGGCGTCCTCCCATTCGTCGCGCACGGTGCGGCCCTCGACCAGCACCCGCATGCCTTTCTGGTACAGCGTCTTCCAGTGCTCGGCGTCGCGGTGCCACAGCTCCACGGGCGCCCAGAATCCGCCGCGATCTTCGTACTCGCCGTCCTTCTTCGGGATCGGGTTGTCGAAGTAGACGTTCAGGCGAAGTAGCCGGCGCGGCTCGTCGTTGCCGTTCGGGAATTCGCGGTAGTCCGGCACAGAACCGATGTTGCCCTCGCCGACGAAGTGCGTGCTCATGGTGACTCCTTGGTGGTGGGTGGAACGGCCGCGGTATGCCCGTGGACACGCCGCAGGTAAGCCGCTTCGGCCTGGGCGGCCTTGCTGGCGCATTCCAGGGCTTGGCGAGCGATGCTGTGCGTCAGGCTGATCTGCATGTTCAGCACGATGCGCTGCAGTTCGATCGCGTACAGCTCGTCGATCATCGAGGCCGGCGTCGCGGGGTTGGCCAGCAGGGCCTCCCACAACGCCACGCCCATGGAGGAACGGTCGAGGTTGCGCCAGCGCAGGAAGGTCGTCCCTGCGCCAGTGGCCTGCTGGGCCAGTTGCACGTCGAGCAGGCTGAAGGGGTAGGCCCGCGCCTGGGGCAGCACGCGCCGCTGCGCCAGGCCAATCAGGTCGTCGCGCAGCGCTGCGCACTGGCTGGCCCAGGTCTCCAGACTTCCCTTACCCTTAAAGGGCTGTAAAAGGCCTTTTAGGTAGCCTGCGTGTTCCAGCCGCTGGAAGTCCGCCTGTTCCAGCGCCACGAAGCGCGGGGAATGGCCGATGGGGAGCGATGCCGTCATGCGCCTGCACCCTCATCGCCCGCCGCACCATCGGCTGCGCCATCGGTGTGATCCGGCGCATCGGGCTCGATGGTGGGCGCAGCAGGCGGCGTGCCGGGCTTGGTTGTCCGCCGCGCGATCGCTGGCGCGAAGCGCGAGCGGCGCGTGCCTTCCAGCACGTCCTGCGGCAACTCGCCGAACTTCTCCAGCGCCGCTCGCGCCGCAGCGTTCTTCGCCGCGAAGTCGTCGCGCGTCGTGCCCGAGTAGCGGTACTGCTGGGCCAGCGAGAACAGGCTGCGCAGCGCGTGCGCGCCATCATTGAGCCAGCGCTCCAGGGTGCTGCGGTCAATCAGCGCCGTGTGGTGCGCCAGGATGAGTTTGCGTGCCAGGTCGTCGTAGTCGGCCAGCAGATACACCGCCATGAAGCCAAGCTGGGCGTTCACGAACAGCGGCAGCTTTACCGGCTGCACGTTCATGTTCTCGCCCAGCGACAGCGCCGGGGGTACATCGGCCAGGGCCTGATCCACCTGCTCGCGCAGCGCCTGCAGCGTGCTCTTGGTCTGCTCCAGCTTGTCTTCGATACGCAGCATCCAGAAATCGGAGTACGGATCGTCCTGCTCGGAACCGCGCTTCATCTTGTTCATCGCACTGATGAAGCCGTTGAGTCCGATGATGCCGGCGCGCCCCTCGGTCGGCGCACGGCCGTGCCAGATGCGCGAAGCGTGGTGCGTGTGCAGCGTCAGCGACATCGCGCTGCGCAGCGACCCGAGATTCAGTTGCAGGGGTTCATTGGCCATGGGTGACGACTCGCATTAACGGAACGAGTCGCCAGCATCGGCACCGCCCGGAAGGCCGTCAGTCAACAAACCGCAATCGGCGTGCGCCCGGTTTGTCGGTGGCGGGAAGGCTGGCTGTCCCAGCTATCCCCTGGGGATAGCCTCGCGGCGGGTAGCGACGGCAAGCGCCGCCTGCTGTCCCAACTGTGCAATGAAACCTTCGAGTTGGCCGTCGGCAACATCGGCATGGCGGCCGGCGGCGATGTCGGCCCAGCCCATGCAAGCTGCTTCCTGCAGCGCCTTGAGTTTGGCTGCTTCAGGCTCCTTGGCATTCATGGTGAATCTCCAGTGAGGAAAACCGCCTTCACTCCTGTGCCAGCGGCCACTGCTGCGCGGCGTGCAACACGCGCAGGATGGACACCGCGCGGGTGTCCTCCATGTAGACCACCACGTAGTTCGCACGCACGACCATCTCCCGCGTGCCGGCCACGCGGCCAAGCCGGTAGAGCTTCGGGCGCTCCGGCAGCTTCGCGGCCTTGGCCTCGATGTCGTCCTTCAACCGCTGCGCGGCATCGGGGTTGTCGTCCGAGATGTATTCAACAATCGCCAGCAGGTCAGCGCGGGCGGCTTCCCGCCACTCAAGTACGCGCACGCCGCTTCCTGTCGATCAGCGCCTGCGCCTCGTCCATGACCTGCTGGTGCGGCACCGGCGGCCGTGTGTCGGCCAGCGCCTCCTGGACCTTCGCCCGGAACCAGGCATCGTAGGCCTCCGGGTCGGCCGTGAGGCCAGCCGGCAGCGCGCCTTCCTTGACCACACGGGTCAGCAGGATGCGCACGGCGTCCGAAACGGTGAGGCCGACCCCGGCGAGCTTCTCGGCGGCATCGGCCTTGAGCTTATCGTCCACACGGATGTGCAGCATCGAAGTCTGTGCGGCCATCGTTGCTTCTCCTGTTATGCATTAGCCCCTATTTTGTATCTCAATTGAGACCTTGGCAAGGGTGCAGCCGGATCGACCCGCCGGAAGGCTCCCTGTCCCAGCTATCCCCTGGGGATAGCTCGGCCGGTCACGGGTCGCGCAGGGCCGCCCGCAGCCGCGCCAAGTGGGCGCGCGCCACTTCGGGGGATACCGGCGGTGTCGATGGCGCCGGTGCCGGCGCGGGTGGACGGGAATCAGGCGGCACCGTGGCGCTGTCGCCCGCCCAGGCCTTGAACTCCCCACGGATCGCCTTCTGGATGATGCCAAACAGGTAGCCGGCCGGGTTGCGCACCGAGCTGTTGCAGCAGCGCGCCTCCCATTCGTCCAGCACCGCCTGCCGCTGGGCTTCGTCCACCTGCCGCAAGGCCACCAGCGCGCCGGACTGCTGCTCGTGCTTCAAACGCTGGAAGCGGTCTGGCAGCCGCAGGTTCTGCAAGGCCCTCGCGCGCGGTACTGTACGTACTTCATTCATACGATCATTACGTACTGTACGGTCCTCCTTCGGAATCCGAAGAGAGCCGTCCGGCGCGGGTTTCGGCCCTGCTTCGGATTCCGAAGACGGGTGCGCAGCATTCCGAAGAAGGGCTTCCAGGCCTTCTTCGGATTCGTGGTCCGCACCCTCCTGTGGATAACCTGGCGTCGTCCAGCCATGCCGCGCCATGCGCTGCGCCAGCACCTGCAGGCGGGTCGGCAGCGTGCGGCCGCTGAGCAGCGGGTCTTCGGCAATCTCCTTGAGCGTGTTCATGCCCACGATCTGCACCGCCTTGGCGGCATGGGTCAGCGCCTGGCTGACCAGGCCGAGGTAGTCGGCATCGAGCTGCATCGCCTCGAAGGGCGACAGCGGTTCGTCGTGCAGCACGTAGAGGTTGCCCTGGATGCGGCCGGTCTTCGGGTCGCGCCGTCGTCGCACCAGGCTCAGCCAGCGCGTCAGCCGCAGCAGCGTCAGGGCGCGCGCCACGGTCTCGTGCGAGGCTTGCGCCGCACAGGGCATGGACGCCAGATAGGGGCGGAGCTGGTCGTAGGTGGGAAAGGCGGTCACGCCGTCGTCGTTGAGCTGCAGGCGGAACACCTGCCAGGCGTTGCGCTCCAGCGGCGTCAGGCGCCGGTCGAGGAACAGCCTGCGCGGCACGCTCTCATGGCGGTTGCCGCTGTAGAGGAAACCGTCGGCGGCCGGCGCCGTTTCCTGCGCCGGTTCCTTCGGCTCAAGGTGTCGCAGCGCCTCGTCGAACACCGACGACAGCGCAACCGGGCCATCGCGCCGTGGTGCGCCGCACGTGGCCATGGCTACACCAGCCCCTGGTCGATCCAGTTCCGTATCGCCGACCAGATCACCGACATGGGCAGGGTCATGGCCTCGGCCAGATCCATGGTCAGCGCCAGCATCGCCATGTCGTCGGTCAGGGCGATGTGGCGCTCGGAGACGCCGGCCTTCCAGCGCTCCCACAAGGCCACGTCCTGCGCCTCGTCGAGCACCGGATGCCGGCCCTTGCGCTTGGGCAGCCCGAGGATGTCGCGGCGCAGCGCCACTTCCTGATGCGTGAGGCCGTAGAACTTGCTGACCATCTCCGTGCTCGCCCCCAGGCGGAGCATGCGGTCCACCGTGGCGATCTCCCGCTCTACGTCGTGCACCTGGCTCAGCAGCCGCTTCAACACTTCCCGGTTCACCGATACCGAACACCACGACACCGTGGCATTCACCAGCATGCTCACGAGTTCGGGGTGCTTCAGCGCATCCAGTTCCTCCTCGCCGAAGCCCATGGCCTTGCAGCGGCGCAGCTGGCCGTTGCGCAGGTCGTGCAGGGCCTGGGCGATCACGGCCTGGTTGAGCGGGTGCGGTGCCGACATGCGGGAGCCTCCTGCGCTCAGGAATCCTGGCTCGCTACGCCGGCTTCCAGATCCAGCAGCCGGCGCGCGAGGCGCAGCAGACGGAACAGCTTCACCAGCGCAGCATCGCTCAGCCGTGCGGCCGAGCCGCCGTGGCCATGCAGTAGCGCCGCCAACTCGTCGGCCAGCAGTGCACGGTCCAAGCCGTTCGCGGCGGGTGGCGCCGAACTCAGCGCCTCCAGCAGGGTCAGCACCGCCCGCGCGAACGCAGGCAGCGCCTTTGCCTGGCCCACGGCCGGCGCCACGCAGACAAAGCCGATGCCGCCGACGCTGGCCTCGATGTGGTCGCCGACCGCCGCTTCCTCGCCGATCTCGCGCGCGAACTGCGCGATGTGCACGCGCAGGCGATCCGGCACGTCCAGCGCCGGCTCGACGTACCAGACGTCCGAGATGGGATAGAGCCCGCCGACCTGCACGGGGATCGCACGCAGCGCGTCGGTCTCGAAGTCGGGCAGCTTGTCGCCGAGCTGGTCCGCAACCATCCGCTGGATGGACTGCAGGCGCTCGGTGGTCGGTGCCGGTGTCACGATGTGCCCTTGCAGGCGCTCTTCGCGTACCCCGTGCTGGTCCTCCGGCGCTTCAGGCGATGCAGGCGGTGTCGCTGCTGGCGCCGGAGGCGCGACCGGCGTGGTGTCGCGCGGCACGGACGAGGCGGGTGGCTGCTGAGGCGCGGAGACCGGCGGAGGAGGACCAGCAGGCGCGACGGGCGCTGCCGGTGGTGTCGGCGCCGCCGGTTCGCTGCTCAGCGCACGCTGGCGGCTTTCGCTGTCGTCGATCTCCAGCGCCAGCGTGTCGTAGTCCGCCTCCAGCAGTTCGGCCATCTGGCCCACCAGTTCGTCCTGCACCCGCTGCGGCGAGAAGTCATCCGGCTGCGTGTCGAACTGCGTCAGCACGTCCTGAAACAAGGTGGCGAAGTCCACGGCCACCGTGCGGCCCAGCGCACGCCGCTCCCAGGTGCGCTCGCACGCCTTGCGCAGTACCGAGATCCGTTCCACCTGATGTCGTCCCAGGCCGCCGTAGAGCAGGTTCGGTATCGCCGGCAGAAGATAGCGCACCGCATCGTTCATGCGGCTGATGTGTGACTGTGGCACCGGATAGCCGTCGGCCGTCAGCCGCCGCGCGAGTTCGCTCTGTGACAGCGCCTGGCCGCTTTCCTGCTCGTAGAACTCGCGCGCCTTCTCGATGCCCAGGGCGCGCTCGATGAAGGTCAGCCCGCCGCGCAGTTCGTTCTCGGCCAGGTGCCCGGTCAGCGCCACGATTTCGCCGCGCGGCGGCCACGGGCGGAACAGGCACGCGATCCGGAAGAAGCGGTCTTCCCTGGTTTCGCCCCACAGTTCGCGCAGGATGGCGAGCCGCGTATTGCCACCGTTCCTGATGATGTAGTGCGCCTCGCCCGGCCTGCGCGTGATCGCGGGGGGCGCGTCCAGCCCGCGTTCGCGGATCGACGCCTTGATTTCCTCGTAGGCCGGGTTGCGCGTCACGCGCGGGTCATGTTCATAGGGGCGCAGCTCGTCCAGCGTCACCACCATCGGTGTGTCGGCAATGGGGTCGGTCAAGGCCGCGGCCGAAGGACCGCTGCGTTCGAAGCCCTTGGCCAGCAGCTTGGCGGCCATGTCCTGCGGCGTCGGCTCAGCCATCGCTGCTCTCCCGAGATGCCGTCAGTGCCTGTCGATCGGCGCGGCGAAGCTGCGCGCGAGCGTTGCGGCTGGCGCGATGATCGCTCGCGGTCGAACTGGTGTAGATCGCGGCGCAGCCGGGCTTGGTGAACATCAGGTGCCCGCCGCGCGTGCGTTTCACGTGCCAACCTTCGCCCAGCGCGAACTCGATCAGCGCGCGCAGCCGCGCATGGCCGCGGGCCAGTTCATGCGCGTTCGCCATGACTGGCTCCCCCTGCGCGGCCCCTGCCGGTAACGCACGCGAAGCGCTCCCGCCATGCCGGGAACAGCTCGCCAGCCAGCGCACGCATCGTCTCCAACGCCGCAGGCGCAGTACGGCCCACTGGTTGCCGGTACTCGACGCGATGCACTGGCAGCCCCCGTGTTGCGGCACGTGGGTAGGCTTCGATGGCCGGGACGTCGGTGTTCAGGACCTGTATGCCAGCGTGCGCCTGGAACACTTGTCGCAGGGCCTGCTGGATCAGTCGGGCGTTCGACGAAACCGGATGCACACGGTTGATGAGCAAGCGCAGCGGTGGCGGCTCGATGCCGAGGTGCCGATACGGAGCGATATCCTCGATCAGTTGCAGCGTGCCGCGCCTCAGCTCACGCGCCGCCAGGATTTCCGGTGTCACCGGCGACAGCGCCAGGCTGGAGGCCAGTACCGCCATCTCCAGCAGCACACTGCGCGCTCCCTGGGTATCGATCAGCAGCAGGTCGTAGTGCGACGCCAGCGCGGGAAGCAGGTGACGCAGGCGCAGCCGTCCGTCGGGTGCATGCAGCAGCAGTGTGTTCAGTTCGCCGCGGTGGTCATTCGACACCACCAGGTCGAGACCTGCCACAGCGGTCTGCGAAGCCAATTGCTCGATACGCTGCTCGTTGAAGGCCAGCATCTCGTAGATACCGGCAGGCGCATGCGTGCCGAGCGTGAAGTAGCTCGACAAGGTGGGCTGTACGTCCAGGTCCAGCAGCAGCACGCGCAGCCCTGCATCGGCGATGAAGCCGCCCAGGTTCGCTGCGGTGGTCGTCTTGCCGACGCCCCCCTTGGTCGAGATGATGGATACCACCTGCATGGCGCGACTCCTCGTGGAAGGGATTCCGACGGAGCGCGGGCTCACGCCCGTTCCCTGAGTCGATCAGCGATCCACTGATCGATCTCCACCGAATCCCAGCCGATGGCGCGTACCCCGAGGCGCAGGGGCTTGGGAAACTTGCCCTCCTTGATCAGGTTGTAGATGTGGGCGCGCTTGAAGCCGGTCTTGGCCTCGACTTCCGCGCGACGCAGGATGCGATGTTCGTTCGGCGCCGCGGTGGCGATGGTCTGGGCAGTCACGAGGGGCACTCCTTGGCGCTGTGTAGCGGCGGTGATGGACGTGCCCCGTATTCAATAGCGCGGTTCCCGCGCAGTCACCGCAAGTGCAGGCTCGGCGTCTGCACTTGCAGTCAGCGGTCCTGGGTGGCGAGATGACGCCTGGCTGCCGAAAACTTCGCCCACAGCGTTCGCTCGCTGATCCCGGACTTGTCGCCGTAATGGGCAACCAGCGCACTGATGACCGATTCCAGCGTCTCGAAGGAAGAATAGGGAACGCCATTGGGCGACTTGCCCAGCAGCAGGGTCAAAAGACCGCCAACGATGTTCAGGTAGGTGGACTCACTGCGGGCGCCCGGCATCCCGGAGCGCTTCTCGCGCTCCGTACGTGCCTGGTGCTCCTGGCTGAGCGTCTGGAACTGGGCATAGAGCGCATCCCAGGCTTGCACCCTGTCGGCAAGCTGGAGCTTCAATGCCTCGCGATCCATGACCAGTGCCTGCACAGCATCGACACTGACGGCCGGATGCAGGTGACGCTCGAAGGCATCGAACAGGAAGGCCGGTCGCTGGTCGGGATAGAAGCGGATCATCCAGGCCTTCAGATCGACATGTCGGATCGTGAGGCTGGGGTCATCGAGCAAGGCGGGGTCGTTGCTCGTGATGCCGTCCTTGCCGTAGGGAAGGTCGAGATGCACCAGTGCGTCGTAGATCCGTTCCGCGTTCAGGCGAAGCTGTGGCCAGCGCGCCAGTTCGGGGTGCTCCGGCAAGCGGTTCATCCCCTTGGCGACATCGAGGATGCGACGCTCGAAACGCGACAGCCCTGCCCACTGGATGGCCGCCTCGATTGGGCGGTAGAAGACCTTGGCGTGGGCGCCGGAAGAAAATGACTTTCGCATGACTGCTCCCTGGTAACCGGATTCAGGACATCTGCTTCCCTCGTTGATTGGAATCGCTGCCGGGACGCGCCTTCACGGCGCGAGACGGTGGCGGCTTGGCTTGTGAGAAAGGCCGGAATGACGGATGTTCACCAGAGCAGCCGCCTGTCGATATGGCGCTTGTCCACCAGCACCGAGCCTCTGCGTGGCGGTATGCTTCAATGGGTTGACTGCCCATGGCGGGATGGCTCGATAACGAGGTTTTGCTACAGACGCCATCGCGGCGAAAGACGGATTCGGTCTTCTTGCGTTCGAGTCTGGGCGTTACCGGCGTGCAAGACAGCGACGGTCTATCAGCAGACGCAGTGCGGGCGGAAACAGGTGTGGCGATGCCGCCTCGACGGAGTGCGGCGAGGTTTTGGGCAAGACGCGGGAGGTCTGCCCCCAGATCGACAAAGCATGACGCCCCGTTTCTCCCACTCGTGCGTAGGAACCGTTTGGTGGCTCCTGCGAACAATCGAGCGGTGACGAGGTGAGATCACCTGTCGGATTTCATCCGGTCCTGGTAGCCCGGCGATACCTCCTGCGAACAGGGCCGCTCGCAATGGAGTAGCGCGGTTACCAGAACTGCAAGGGCAGGCATGGACTGGGTTGACTGACCCCCATTTTTGCGTTCAAATATGAACGCTTATTTGAAAAATAAGCTCATATTTGAGGTTCTAAAAGATGTCTTCTTCCGAGCAAAAGCGCTCTGGTGCGCAGGTGGCGATGCCGCAGCCCGTCGCGCGTGCGCTGCGCCGCCTGGGGCAGGACATCTCGGCGGCGCGGCGCATGCGCCGCCTGAGCCAGGAAGACCTGGCGCAGCGCATCGGCACGTCCCTGAGCACCGTCAGGCGCATGGAGGATGGTTATCCCGGCACCGCGCTGCACACCTTCCTGCGCGCGCTGCACGTGCTGGGCCGGCTCGATGACCTGGCCCAGGCGATGACCCTGGAGAACGATGCGCTCGGCATGGAACTGGTGCGGGAGCAGTTGCCGCAGCGGGTACGCACCTCTGCCGGCAGGAAGCGGCAGGCAGCACCCGTTGACAAAGGCGATGCGCCCGCGCCTGCCGATGACCTGGAGGGCTTCTGATGGCAACGCATCGGCCTGCGCGACGTCCGGACCTCGAAGTCCACTTGGGGGCAAGTGGCTTGGTCGTGGGGCGCCTGCACTTGGGCAGCGGCCGGCGCAGCGCGTTCAGCTACGACGAAGGCTGGCTGCAGGATGTCCGGTTCTTCACGCTGTCGCCCGATCTCCAGCCGGTGGCCGGCGTGCAGCATCCCCGTCAGGTGTTCTTCCTCGCGCTGGAGGACACCGCGCCCGACGCCTGGGGCGAGCGTGTGATCCGGCGCGCCCATGCGAAGCTGCGGCAGGAAGACCGCGACACGCCTGCACTGGACCCGGTGGACTTCGTGATGTGGGTGGACGACGAGGCGCGCGTCGGCGCGCTGCGCCTGTTCGATCCGCAATCTCGCGCCTACCTGCGCGCCGGCGGAGCGAACCGGCACGTACCGCCACTGGTGGAACTGGACAAGGTGCTGCACGCGGCCCGCGCCCTGGAGGACGGAACGGAAAGCGCGCAGGATCTGCGCTACCTGCTGGGGCAAGGCACGTCGCTGGGTGGTGCCAGGCCGAAGTCCACGGTGCGGGACATCGATGGACGCCTGGCGGTCGGCAAGTTTCCCAGCCAGGCGGATCGGCGCGACGTGATCCGGGGCGAAGTGTTGGCCATGCAACTGGCGGCCAAGGCCGGCATCCGGGTGGCGCCGGCGCGCGTGGAAGTGATCGGCAGCACGGCGGTCGCCGTCATCCGGCGTTTCGACCGCACCGACGACGGCGCTCGCATCCCCTACGTGTCGGCCGCGACGATGCTCCAGTCCGATGGCCGCGATGCGACGCATGCCTACACCGAACTGGTGGATGTGCTGCTTCAGTCGGGCGCCGATCCGATCGCTGACATCCATGAGTTGTGGCGCCGGCTGGTCTTCAACTTCCTGATCTGCAACACCGACGATCACCTGCGCAACACCGGCTTCCTGTACGACGCACGCCAGCGCGGCTGGCGTCTGTCGCCGGCCTTCGACCTGAACCCGATGCCGGGCGACCGTCGCGAGAGCAAGACCTGGCTGACCGAGGACACTGGCGTCATCGATAGCCGGGACATGCTGATGGCCGCCGCGTCGTATTTCAGGCTGGATGCTGTGCAAGCGCAGGCGATCTGGAGTGAAGTGGCCCAGGCCGTGGCGGGCTGGCGCGCAGTGGCCCGGGGATTGGGCATGCGCGGTACCGACCTGCTGGATTTCGAGCCGGCGTTCGTCGAATCGACCACGCCCTGACGACATCGGCAGGACATACCGCTACGGCCGAGAATCGTCCTGGGCTGTTGTCGCCAACGCCGCGCATAGCCAGCGATAGCCGATGCGTTCCTGTTCCAGCCGCAGCTGTGGCCGGATTCGGTCATTACGCAAGTCGTCGTAGAGAGCTGCCTCCTCATCGACCAGTCGGGGCAAGGGCAACATATGGCGTTTGTCGAGGGGCTCCTCACCCCATTGGAGTGCGTGGGCCATCAGGGTAGAGCGGTCCATGAGGAACGAAGCGGCTAGCGGGAAATACTTGCGCAGGCTGTCCAGAATGGCAAAGCCATGGGTATCGATGTCTCCCCAATAGTGCAGAGAGGCGCGATGCAGCCAGTTGGCTCGGGCAAGCGCTCCCCAGCCATAGCCGGCACCGAACACGACGATGGCACCGGAGACCGGTGGGAACGCCAGGAAGTTCACCTCGTTTTCGGTGATGAAAACACGCTGCGCAGGCAGGGCGAGCGTGGCGAAGCTGTCCTCATCCAGGGTGATGTCGGTCAGTCCCGTGCAGCCGGGAAGCTGGAGCAGCTGCGGATCGAGCAAGCGCAGGCGGATGCGAACGGGCTTCTCCAGAAAGCCGTAGCGACGGGCAAACCCGGCCATCCCGGTTGCAGCAGGCTCGATGGCTTCAGTCGGCAAGGCCAGGTCCAGCCATTGGCCCAGTATGCCGCGATGCGCTTCGATGAACTTGCTGTCCACGCCCGGCGCGTCGACCTGCCGAAGATAGACGCCTGGGCGCGGATGGGCCTGCACCCAGGCTACCACGGCCAGCAGGCGCGGCCAGTGTTCGGCCAGTGCCAGGGTCTGCAACGGTGATCTGTGCAGCCATGGCAGCAGTGCGGGTTGCGCTTCGGCAGTTTGCTGCCAGAGTGCCTGGAACCGGCGGCCATCTCCGGTCTTGCCGATCATCGCCAGAGCGTCTTCCAGCGTATCGATCCAGAGCGTGTCCGGCAGGCGTTGCCGGCCCTGTACCCGGTGCGTCCACTCGCGCCACTCGATGCGCACGCGTGGCATGGCGCTGATATCGCGCACCCAGCCGCGCACGGCATCGAAACGGTTGCTGAGATCGGCAGCGGAAGGCGACTTGAGCGACAGCCGCAACGGCCAGCCCAGCGCGCCGTCACCGACCACGGCACGCAGCAACTCGCCGCGCTGCCACAGCCGTTCGATTTGCGCGCGAAGGTCGGCGGGCCGGCTCCATGTCATGCAGCGCCTCCCGTGGCGGCAGCCTTCTGTGCCCGGTATTCCTCGATGCTCAGGCTGCGCAGCCGCGACTCGCGGCCGCTTTCGTTGTGCACGAAGCCGACGCTGGACACGTAGGGCTCGATGATGTGGATCTTCTGCAGTGGCGTGATGATCAGCAGTTGCAGGTTGAGCTGGCGGAACAGTTCCAGCCCATACTGGGCCGACTCATCCGAGCCGCGCCCGAAGGCTTCGTCGATCACGACGAAACGGAACGAGCGCGAGCGCACCGCCCCCCATTCCAGGCCGAACTGGTAGGCCAGGCTGGCGGCCAGCACGGTATAGGCCAGCTTCTCCTTCTGCCCGCCGGATTTGCCGCCGGAGTCGGAATAGTGTTCGTGTTCGGCATCGTCCTCGCGCCAGCGCTCGCTGGCGGAAAACAGGAAGCCGTTGCGCACGTCGGTCACCTTCTGCATCCAGCGCCGGTCGACCTCGGCCAGCCCCTCGCGGCCGCGGAAGCGGTCGATGATGGCCTTGACCTGCAGGAACTTGGCCTCGGAATACTGCTCGTCTTCCGAGCCGCTCAGCGCGCCTTCGGTGCAGGCACGCAGATCCTGCAGGAAGTCGCGGATCTCCGCATCGGGGCTGGGTTGCGCCAGCAACCGGATGTAGCGTCCGGGGTTGTAGTCGATCACCTGCAAGGATTGGTTGATGGCATCGACCCGCTCCTTGATCGTTTCCCGCTCGCGCGCGAGCTGGGCGTTGAAGTTGGCGATCTCGTTGATGGTATTGACGTTGAGCAGCTCCTTGAAACGCGCCTCGAAGCGCGGCAGGTCGTCGCGCTGCAACTCGTTCATCAGGCGCTCGAACTCGGGCAGCGCGGCCAGGCTGATGTCGATCTCGGCGGTCTCTGCCTTGAAGGTCTCCTTGAAACCGCGCATGGCGTTGATGATGCGTTCGGTCAGGCGTGTCAGACGCTTGTCTTCGGCATCGATGCGCGCCTGCAAGCCGTTGCGCACGTCCTGTTCGCGGTTGTCGCAGGATTCCACCGTGAGCTGGTGGTCGCCCAGGACTTCGGCGCGCCAGCCCTCAAGGGTTTGCAGCAACTTGTCGTCAAGTGCGGCTTGCGCCTGGATTTCGAGAGCCTGTGCGTGTTGTGCCAAGGCAGTTTCGTGCTTGCTGCGGATTTCTCCGCGCTTGCCTTGGGCCTCGCCAAGATCGCCTTCGATCTCCTTCAGGCGTTCGACGACCTGCGCCAGTTGGCTTTCCAGTTCCCGCAGGGTATCGGAGGCCGCCTTGAGGCGGTCGCGTTCCTCGGTCAGGCGGGCCATCTCGCGCGCCGGCGCCTGCCAGTCGATCTCGCTGTAGCGGGTGAAGACTTCGAGCTTGGCCAAGGCTTCCAGTTGCGCCTGGCATTGCCCGCGCAATCGCTGCGCGTCGGCAATGCGCAGACCGATATCGCCCATTCGCTGTTCCAGGCCCTCGCGTTCGTCACGCAAGGTGCGCAACTTGTCGGCGTTGCTCCAGCCCAGCACGTAGCGGCTGCGATCGTCGATGCGGCGGCGGTCGTCCTTTTCGTGGCGCCCGCTCGGGTCCTTGATCTGTCCGGCGCGGGTGATGGCGCGGGTCTCGCGGCGAAACTGCTCGGTGCTGTCGCAGCAGGCCAGGTCGAAGCGATGGTGCAGTTCGCGTTCCAGCCAGTCGTAGTGCGGCGTGTCGGGCTTGATGAGCAGCTTGCGCACCAGCGACTGGGGGTGCAGGCTGACGGCCTGCGTGGACTTGCGTGCACGCACGTGGAAGTACACCAGTCGCGTGCCAAGGTGCTGGCGCTCCACCCAATCGGCCACGTCCTTGTAGTGCGCATCCGGCACCAGCAGGGACAGGCCGAAGCCATGCAGCAGGCGTTCGGCCGCGCCCTCCCAGTCGCGCTCGTCCTCGCGCACCTGGATCAGTTCACCGGCAAAGGGCAGGTCTTCCTCGGCGATGGACAAAGCGGCGCACAGGGCTTCGCGGATGCGCACCTGCGCCGCATCGATATTGCTTTTGCGACGCGCAAGGCTGTCGATCTCGTCGCTGAGCGCTTTGTGTTCTTCCTGACCCCGTCGCAGCGCATATCCGTCTTCATTGATCTGCGTATCGTGGTCCGCAATGCTTGTGCGCAGCGCTTCGGCGTGTTCTCCGATGGTGGATCTTTGTGTCATGAAAGCAGCTTCGTCTCCCGGCGCTGCTTCTCCAATGCGCGTCAATAGCGTGGTGTAGGCGTCCGCTTTCTCCTGCCGTTGCTGTTTCTCTGCCTCCTGCTGCTGAATGGCGGCAGCGAGTTGTTGCAGTCGGTCGCCGCCGTTCTCGCGCAGTGCGCCTTCGAGCTTCCCCTGCTCGATTCGGGCGTTGTCTCGTTGCTCTCCCAGTTGCTTGATGCGGGCATCCCAGCGCATCGCATCCTGAGTCAACAATTCCAGGCGCCTCTCCAGCAATGCTGCCTTCAAGCCGGCGAAGTATGGGCGCAGTGCATCGCGTCCTTCGCGCAGCGCCTGGATCTCGGCAGCTATCTGCCCGTGGCGACGGCCATCCTCCACCAGCGGCGTCAACAGCTCGATCTGGCGCTTGGCCTTGAGTACCGACTGGTGGGCGCGATCGAGGTCATCGAAATGGCCGAGCAGTGCCTCGACTCGGCTGCCCACGTCGAACGGTTCGAGCATGTGGCTGCGCACGAAGTCGGTCAGGTTGCCAACCGATTTCATGGAAACCGTCTGATGGAACAGTTCCAGCGCCTGCTCGTGCTCGATGCCGAAGCGGCGGCGGAACCAGGCGCCGTAGGGCGGGAAGCTGTCGTTCAGTTCGCAGCCCATCGCGCGCAACTTCTTGCGCAGGCCGTTGATGTCGCTGCCGAATCCGGAAAAGTGCTCGGTGATGGACAGTTCCCGCTCTACAGTCACGAACAAGCGCGCGGGCTGGCCCTGTGGTTCGCGAAACCAGAAGACTTGCGCCAACGTGACCGCCTGGCCGTAGCCTTCGTTGCGGAAGACACCCAGGATCACGCTGTAGCTGGTGGTGTCGCGCAGCGCCACCGGGCGAGCGCTGCCGGTGGCTTCGTTGCGTTCGCTCTTGTAGTGGCCCAGCACGTAGGATCGCAATGATCGCTCACGCGTTTCGGCGCCCGCGGCCTTGTTGTAGGCGATGCGGTGCGCTGGCACCAGCAGCGTGGTGACGGCATCGACCAGGGTGGATTTGCCCGAACCGATGTCGCCAGTGAGCAGGCCGTTGCGCCCATCGAGTTCATAGCGCCAGACGCGCCGGTCGAATGTGCCCCAGTTCAGGACTTCCAGCCGCTGCAGGCGAAAGCCGACGCGGCTGTCGTCGGCCACGAAATCGAGCTGCTGTGGCGAAAAATCGTTCATCGGCCGGCTTCCTTGTCGCGATCGCCACCTGACAACGCGGTGCGATAACCCTCCAGGCGCGCATCGAAGTCGGCCAGCCACTGCGCATCGACGAACGCCTTGAGGATGCGCCGCACCTCGTAGCGGGGTGCCTGCTGACTTGCACCGGCAGCGGGCTTGAGCTTGCGCAGATAGCCCAGTTCCACCACCTTGGTGATGGTCGAATCGACCTGGTCGATGAGGCGCGCCTCGTTGGTGCCGTCCGGCAGGAACACGCGCATCAGTTCGGCGATCTCCTCGCGCGACAGCACCAGCCGGGTATCGCCGCCGCCGGCGTCGGATTCGGCCAGGCGCTTGCGCAGCAAGGCCAGCATCAGGCTGACCGGATAGGACAGCGGCCGTCGTGCGATCAGGCGTGGCAGGCGAGGTGTGGCGTCCGCATGCTCCGGCTCCGGCTGGCTTTTGAGGAAGGCGTAGCCCTCGGCTTCGTCCAGCACCAGATCCAGCAACAACACCGCCGCCTGCTCCCGTACACGCGCCTGCAGGTTCAGCAGACTGGCCCATAGGCGCTCGTCGTCCTGGCGGTACAACACGCCTTTGAGCAAATGCACCATCAGTTGCGAGAGTTCCGCTACCACGGGCGGGCGCGATTCGGCACTGCCTTCTGGATCATCCTGATGCATATCGTTCATGGGTCTTTGCTCTGTCCGTCGCAGCTTGCATTCAGCGCGTAAAGATCACGCGCGGCATTCGCGCCCGCCGTCGTACCGTCGAGCCATCGCTGTCCTGCATGGCCCATTCGACGATCTCCTGCGCATCGTCATCCACCGTGGCCCTGAGGCCATCCAGCCCGCGGTTTCCCGCGTGGGCCAGTTCCAGCCAGGTGACCAGTTCGGCCAATCCCTGTTGCAGCGGCTGAGTCTCCAGCAACGCGCGCAAGCTGATCTGCGACTGTTGCCGCAATGCCTGCCGCAGGGCCTCACGCAAGCGGGCCTTGTCCACGACGTGCTGGTCGAACAGGCGTGCGGTGTCGATGTCGTCGTCCTCGCCGGATTCAAGTATCAGTTCCGCCAGGCGTGGCTTGGCATGGAGCGCAAACAGGGGGCGTTCCTGCGGCAAGGCGATGTCCGCGCCCATCTCGTCGAGGAGCATCACTTCGCCGGCCGGTGGCGTGTCGCGCAATGCAAGCGCCTTTATCTCGATGCTGCGCAACAGTTCGAGGATGCGACGGTTTTCCTGGAAGGCCCGGTCATCCAGGAAGCGGCGCAGTTGCTGCGACAACTGCGCCACCGTGCGTTGGGTATGTTCGCCCGCTTCCAGCCAATCGTGGTGAACCCGGCGGGTGCGCGGCTCCGGCTTGAGCGCGGCCACGGCAGGCAGGCCGAGGACTTGGTCGAGCCGTGCGGACAGTTCTTCCTGGCGACGGCTGGACATCAGGAAATCCCAGAACGCACGGAAGCTGCGCCCCTGGTCGGAATCTCCGATGGCATCGCGCTCGCCCATGACTTCGTCGAGCAAAGCCCCCTTGCTGCCGTCCCACAACGCGATTTTCTCGCGGACGCTGCGGTCGAGCTGGCGGAAATTGTGCTCCACCTGACGGAAGTCGCTCAGCAGTTCGCGCGCCAGTTGCTGAAATTGCAGGAAGCGATCCTTGATGGCCGTGTCATCCATGAGCGGCACATCGCCGGACAGGACGCGTCCGATCTCGGCATCGATCTCGTCGCGCTTGCGACGAAGTTCCTCCAGGCGCCTGGCTGGATCAGCCTGGCTTCCGGTGCTGATCTGCTCCAGCAGCGCGAACAAGGTCAGCAGGCGCGATTCGGTACCGACGAAAGGCCGCTCAGTCAGCGACACCAGCCAGGCGATGGCCTTTTCCGTGGCAGGGGTAAGGTCGAACTGGGCCTCGTCGGTGCCGGGCTTGTAGAACTTGCGCAGCCAGCCCTTGTCTGGCGCGCACCAGTCATTCAGGTATTCGGTTGCGGCTTTCGGATACACCTCGGCGCCGAGGGCTTCGCGCAGGGCAAACAACTCGTCTTCCAGCATCTCGGCCAGATCCGCTTCGCTCGTCACCCGCACGTTCGGCGCGACGAACACCCGGTACAGGAAGCTTGCCACCAATGGCGCATGTGGCGAGGCCAGCAATCGCCATGCAGGATGCCGATCGCGGTATGTCGTGAGTGTGAGGTGGTCCAGTGCCATGATGGGCTGCCTATTCGAGCCGTTCGCTGACAACGACGTCTCGATCCAAATGTACGGATCGGCTCGCCCAGAAAGCGCGAATCAAGGCGGCGTGGTCACTCATGCGAAACCGCCTCCAGGTAAGGGCGCATGACATTTGCGACCCGACAGACCTTGGCATGGCGCCATAGGTCATCGGCTGAAGCCTTGCGTGTCTTCCAGGCAGCCTTCAGCGCCTCGATGGCCACGTCCAGGCCGATCCGGTTGCGGTGCTTGAAGCAGTCCGCCACGGTTTTTGCGGCACTGTAGACCCGCAGTCTGGCGCCATCGCGTTCGTGCTCATCGATGCCCGAGGCATAGGCATCACCCGCCATCTGCACCATCTTGATCAGCGGGTGCTCGATACGCGGGGTGTGGCTGCCACGAGGCATGGCAATCCAGACCTGGCGAGGCCGTTGCGTGGTCAGTTCGTGGAACTGGAGTGCCGTCAGCAAGCAGAACACGGCCTTGGGAACCTTGACTGCAATCGTGGCGAGGTCCTCGTGCGCGGACATGGGGTTGCCCGGCAAACGGTAGAGGCCGCGCCCGACACGCTCCAATTGCCCGGATGTGGACAGACGTGTCAGCACCACCCGCGGCGCGCCGATGGTGTCCAAGTCGCTGGTGCGCAGGAAGCCCTGCTCGTGGAGCAGGGCAAGAGCGCGATGGGCATGTGAGGATCTTTCCATCGCTCCAAAGATGTTCCTTGATTTCGTTGATCTTATACATCAAACGATAGAATGAAACACGTCTGCCTGGAGCGCGTGTTGATGACGGACCGTGAATGTCAGCAAACAAATGCGGACAGGATCTGGTTGCCGACGCGGTACGCCCGGTACATAATCTGGCCTGATTCCGTAGCGCCAACGGAATAAACCCGTTATCAATCAACGATTTGAGTGCGGCGTGATGTTCCCATCACCCGCTCCATCTCTAGTCCACAATCTAGTCCACAGAATACGGACAGGCCGAGTTCCGGATTGTTGCTGGGGGCGCGAGACAGACCGGACGAGCATCTAGTTCTGACATGACGTCAGGAGCTAGACATGGCGCTTTCCGATTTGGCCGTCCGACAGGCGAAAGCCACGGGCAAGGCTTATACCGTCGCCGATACGGACGGACTCAGCTTGGCGGTGCCCCCAACGGGTGGCAAAACGTGGCACTTTCGCTATTGCTGGGCCACTAAGCAGAAGCGGATGTCGCTGGGGACGTACCCAGAAGTCGCGTTGCAGGAAGCGCGTGTGCGCCGAAACGACGCGCGCGCCTTATTGGCCAAAGGCATCAATCCAGTCCTCGCGGCGGGAGGCGTCCGCGCTTGCGCGCAACACCGCTACCTTGAAGCCTTCTTGTTCGAGCAAACCCTTCAGGCGCGAAGTGGTATCGCGTGTGCCGGTGTAGACCGAATAGACCAGTGTCTTGCGCCCAGCGTCCTTCTCCTGTTTGCAGATCTCGATCAGCTCGCGTTCCTTGGGCATCAACTCCAGCTCATTGAACTGAGCAGGCAAAAAGGCCAAGGCGTCGCGTGTGCGAGGGTGAACTACCCGTTCCGACCGGAAGCAGCAAGGCGGACCGGGCCGAAGCCTGGCTTCAGGAACAGCCCGTGATCAGCGTCCAGGTGCTTAACGAAGTCATTCAGGTGTGCGTTCGCAACTTTCAGATGGGCCGGGACGAAATCGGGCAGGTGCTGGAGCTGGTTCGCAGTGTTGCAAAGTCGTGCTGCTGACCGAAGAAGTTCATGACCGGGCGCGCAAGATTGCCGAGCGCTATCATTGCGGTGTCCTGGCATCGGCCCAAGAATTCGATCACAATGGATCGACGCTGTTGCTGGCTGACAAGGAGCGCACCGAATGGCCACGAGATTCAGGATCGGTGACTACGTCGCCTGGAATTCCGAGGCAGGCAGGGTGTCGGGCACCATCATTGCCATTCATACCCGGGATTTCGACTACAAGGGGCACGTGCATCGCGCATCGCCGGAACATCCCCAGTATGAGATCAAGAGCGACAAGACCGGCCACATTGCCGCCCACCGGGGCGAGGCGCTAGAGCGCGTGCGCGGCAAGGGCCGGACATGACGCCGCCGTTTTTCACCATCGGCCATTCGAACCGCAGTCTGGAAGCATTCGCCGGATTGCTGCAAGAGGCCGGCATCGAGCTGGTGGCCGATATCCGCACGGTGCCGCGTTCGCGTGCGAACCCTCAGTTCAATCAGGATGTCCTGCCGGTCGCGCTGGCTCTCCTGCAGGTGGGGTACGAGCATATGGGGGCGCTGGGCGGGCTGCGGGGAAAATCCAAAACGGTTTCCCGCGCTGTCAATCGATTCTGGGAAAACGACAGCTTCCACAACTATGCGGACTACGCGATGTCGGCCCCGTTTCGCGCCGGCCTGGATCATCTTATCGACCTCGGCAGCCGGCAGCGCATCGTGCTGATGTGTTCCGAGGCGGTATGGTGGCGCTGCCACCGGCGCATCGTGGCCGACTATCTCCTGGCCGGGGGCATGGCGGTTTTCCACATCATGGGGCCTGGCCACATTGATCCTGCGAGCCTGACGCCGGGGGCGGTTGTCCGGCCTGATGGCACGGTGGTCTATCCCTGAAGCTCAAGATCCGAATCAGGCGTGCCGACGGAATGGACATGCCTAGCCCGATGGCCAAGCATTCCCGGTTCGTTTCGTCGATCACGTTTGGCGTCTGAAACATGAAGTCGAGCGCCCAACATCGATTGGGCTCTGTGGCCGGACCGAATGGCTGTCGCGGCCGGTCGGGCAGCCCCTTTTTGCTGCGCCGGGGCAAGTTCAGACGCATGTCGCAGTGCACCCGATGAGCGCGCTCTTTATTCCTGCCGTGACCGTCGAGCCGCAGCCGGGCAGAACCCTTCCAGAATCCCCAGGGCCCATGCGGGATGGCAACGGCATGGAGGGCATGGATGACCCTGGGCATCCCGTTCGAATGCCGGCGTTGGCCTCTTGGAGTACGCCGCCCGCGACAGGCCGGCGATCTGGCACGCGCGCGTGATTGAGAGCGTGGCTTGCGCCAGCTTTCCACCACTTCGCGCCTGGCCGACAGCGTCAGGATTTTCGATTCAAGATGTCGGTGACCGCTGTATTCTCCCGCGCCAAATCGGCAGATATGCGCTTGAGCTTGGCGTTTTCAGCTTCCCGTTCGCGCAGCCGCTGCCACCCGGACACCCGAACACCGGAGTATTTGCTTTTCCAACGCCAACGGCACTGTTTCCGCCCCAAAGCCGGATAAGAGACGCGGCAACGCCATTACGCCCAAGAAACCAGACTGGAGGTCATTATGTGGATTTTCCAGCGGTGATAGCTTCACCCCCACATGCGCGTTGGCTCTCGCCTATCGCACAAACGGGTTGCGCATGCCCGTTCGTGTTACACCGCTTTGGGAAATCGACAATGAGAAAGATATTGTTGGCCGTTGCACTGTCCGGGGGATTCACGGGCGCGGCCTGCGCGGAGGCGTCGTTGACGCTGTATGGGTCGGTGGATGCCGGCCTGGGCTATAACCAGGTGAAAGGCCGTGACGGCTTCAAGGAAAGCCGCGTCGGCGCCGTGGACGGCGTGAGCGGCGCCTCGCGTTTCGGCTTGCTGGGCTCGGAAGACCTGGGCGATGGCCTGAGGGCCACGTTCAACCTGGAAGGCGGTTTCTCGTCCAGCAACGGCAAGCCGTCGCACCACAGCCGGCTGTTCGGACGCCAGGCCACCGTCGGCCTGCAAAGCGGCGATTGGGGGCGGCTGGAGTTCGGCCGGCAAACCAACCTGGCCTCCAAGCACTTCCTCAGCATCGATCCGTTCGGCGAGAGCTACAAGACGGCCAGCATGGGCACGGCCTTCGGCTCGGCCAAGGCGATGCGTCTGGACAACCTGGTCCTGTACCAGACGCCGTCGTTCGGTGGGCTGAGGTCCGGCATCGGCTATTCGTTCAACGCCGATGACAACCGAGGCGGCGGTTTCCGCACCAGCGACAACAACCGCGTGATCACCGCCGGCGCGCAATACCTGGACGGCCCGCTGACCCTGGCCGCGTCGTACGATCGCATGAACCCCAGCCGCGGCAACCCGTTCGACGGCGGCTCGCCGGTTCCCATCCAGCAGTACATCGTGGGCGGCGCCTATGATCTCGAAGTGCTCAAGCTGTCGGCCGTGTTCGGGCAGACGCGCAATGGCTGGTTCTCCGGCGCTGATCTCGACTCCCTGCCGCCCGGCCAGGGCGAGCCGCTGGGCAGTTTCAAGCAGGCCGACGGCTTCCGCGCGAACTCATACCTGCTGGGCCTGACCTTGCCCCTGGGCGCCAACACCATCATGGCGTCGTGGCAGCACGTCGATCCCGGCAATAGCCGGCTGACGGGCGACGACCGGACGTTCAGCGTCTACAGCCTGGGCTACACCTACGACCTGAGCAAGCGCACCAACCTGTACGCCTACGCGTCCTACGCCGACAACTTCGCGTTCCAGGACGATCTGCGCAGCACTGCCGCGGCCGTCGGCCTGCGGCACCGCTTCTGAGCGCGGGCGCGGGAGCGCTCAGGACCAGGATGGCGAGTATTCGTGATCGCGGAAGAGTTCGGGCAGGCCCGAAACCTGCTTGAACCTCAGGACTTCGTCGTCGTCCATGCCGAGTTCCCGCGCCACCTCGCCGTCCGTCCATCCGGAGCGCAGCAAGTTCACCACCACGTCGGTCATGGGCGCAACACCGTGCACGCCGCGCGCGCGGTTGTGGCGGATGGTGGCGGCGATGCGGCTGGCGATGTCGCCGCGGTCGCTCCGGACGTACGCAAGGGGCAGGTAGCCGTGCAGGCGGGCCTTGATGGGGCCGGTTTTTTTCCCTACGCGCTGGCGGTGGAAGCCGTCCACCACGATGCTGCGATCGTCTTCATCGAGGTGGGCGACGATGGGCTGGGTGAAGCCGTCGGCGCCGATGGAACGTTCCAGCAGCCGCATTTCAGGGGGCGCGACGGTGTTGGGGTTGTAGTCGTTGCCCACGACCTCGTCGCCGGGCACCCACTGCACGCAATCCACCGGCTCGCCGGAGAACGGGCTGTACTGGTGCAGCAGCCGGCGCAACAGGTTGATGGCTTCGACGCGCGCGGCCAACGGCAGGTCGGGCAGTTCACGGAAGATGGTTTCGGCCCGGCTCGCCAGATCGAGCACGGCCTGGTGCGTTTTGCTCTGCATGTGTTTCTGTCCTAGGACGCCCGGCCGTGCCGGGCGGGAGGGTAAGCGGTGCGTCCGGGCGGCGTCATCGAGGCGTTCCGGGCCTGGTGGCCAACAGCGGTTCGACGTCCTGGCGCGCATAGCCGAAAGACAGCGAGCGGGCCATGTCCGACTTGATGAGAGACATTCCCACGCGCCGCCAGGACGGCTGTGCCTTGCGGTTTTCCAGCGCGGGAATGCCGGCGTCCGGCCAGCAGTCCACGGGGTAGTTGTGCGCGGCCCACCACTGGATGAAGCGGTCGATGCGCCGCTGATAGACCTGCCTCAGTACGGGCGGCATGCTGAGCAAGAGGAACTGGCAATACTGTTTCCAGCTCGTGAACGTGGGCGGCAATCCCAGCCCGCCGCGATAGCCGAGGAACTGCTGGCGGCAGTAGCGCGCGCCGTAGTTCGCGCCCGAGACGCGCCGCACGACGCGGAACCACGTTTCCGGTTCCAGACGGTGGAAGAGGTCCAGCCCCTTGCGCTGGTCGTCGCCGTAGGGCTGGCAGATGCGCATCTGGGAAAAGGGCACGCCCGCGCGGTGCATCTGGTCGTAGATGCGGTTGTAAGGATGACCGTGGTCCGCGATGTAGCGCCAGATGTCGGGGAATTTCCAGTCGTAGATGGGAAAAAAGGTGATCGCGCGGCTGGCGGGCTGGTCCTGGGTGCTCCATGCCACCGGCCCCTCGCCGCCAGGAGGCGTCCAGGCGCGCTTCTTGGTCTTGGCGCCGAGCTTGACCGCCCGGTAGCGGTTCAGCGATTCGTCGGAACGGATGCCCACCAGCACCGCGGTGGGCACGTCGCGCGCCAGCCATTCGTTGAAGGCCGGCACGAACTCCTCGAACTCCATGCGATAGCGGTAGAAGGGCAGGCGGGCCGGGTCGGAGATCACGGCGGGGTGCGTGGGCATGGGCCGGACCCAATCGGCCTCGCGTCCGGGTTCCCAAGCGCACCAGTAGGGCTCGCGCATGCTGGACGCGTTGCGCAGGTTGATCGGCAGGCAGATCCACCAGGGCCGCACGTCTTCGGAGGCGAACATGTTTTCCACGTGGGCGATCGTGGCCTGGTATTGGCCCTCGAGATCGATGAACAGCACGTCCACCGGGCCGCGCCCGAGTTCCCTGGCGGCCTCGAGCGCCAGGTGCAGGGTGACGGAACTGTCTTTGCCGCCGGAGAAGGCGACACAGACGCGCTCGAAATGCGAGAACACCAGGCGGATGCGCGCTCTTGCCGCCGCAAGCACGTCGGCCTGGCCATATGCCTTTTTTCCCACCCCGATCCGCCGCTTTGCCTGCCGTCTTTCCATGCGCCCGCTCCAACCGCCGATGGCCTGCTTGCCATCCCCGGAATATTCACTCGAATCAGGGGGCGTCGTGTTGCAGAAAATGGCGGTCGATTTGTGGGCAGTTTCGTATTCCTCTCGATGAAGTCTACGCCGGGAGGCGTTTTCATTGCCGATGACGGCGAGCCGGGCGCTGAGGGCGGGAACGGATTCGACAGGAGCGCGTCGTCAGCTGGACTTCATCAGTTGCTGTTGATCCAGTCCTGCGTGTCCTGGATGAACCAGGGGAGATTCAACCTTTCTCCTTCGCCGGACTGTATGGTCAAGCGCTGGCCCGGCGAGCCTGGCCTGCTGTTGGTGTCCCGTACCGTGGGAGAAGGGGGGCGGCTCCGGTAGTCCATATCGGTTTGCCGGGGCGGATTGTCCGCGCAGGCGGCAATCGAAGCGCACGCGGCGGCGACGAGGGCAGGGCGCAGGGCTGAACGAAGGATCTTCATGATGTCTGGTTCCCGCTGGCGGCACAGGCCGAAGTGCCGGGCAATCGAGGCCTCTGCTCGTACCTTACTCGCAATGCGGGGCCTGCGTCAGTGTCCTGCGCGCGGCCCCGATCTCGGGGCCCGTTCCGGACGCCACGGCCGGCATTGAAGTACCCTTTAGCCTACCTCAGCGCCAGTATGACCCGCATGCAAGACGATCTTTTTGGAGATGCGCTTCCCCTGCCGCCGGCCCGCGCGTCGAACCGCGCGGCGTCCCGTGCGAATCCGGATGCCCCTGCCCCGCGAGGCACGGCCAAGGTGCTGCCCGCCCCCGCGGCGGAGGGCTGGCGCGCGCTCGCGCGGCAGCTTCCGGCGCAGCTGCGTTTTGGCGTCTCTACCTGGTCGTATCCGGGCTGGGAAGGGCTGGTCTGGGATGGCGAATACGATTCGAGCACGCTGTCCAGGCACGGGCTGGTCGCCTACCACCGGCACCCGCTGCTGCGCACGGTTTGCGTGGACCGCTCTTTCTGGCGTCCCTTGACGGCAAGCCAGTATGCCGATTATGCGGGGCAGGTCGATGACGGCTTCCGTTTCGTCGTCAAATGTCCCGCCAGCATTACCGACGCCCAGGTGCGCGGCGAGACAGGCAAGGCGCGCGAACGCAATCCGGGGTTTCTCGACCCGTCGCGGGCCGTCGCAGATTTCGTGCGGCCGGTCCTCGAAGGTCTGGGCGCCAAGCTCGGCGTCCTGGTGTTTCAGCTGAGTCCCCTGCCTTGGGGCTGGCTGAGCCGTCCCGCCTCGCTGCTGGAGAAGCTGGGCGGCATGCTGGCGGCTGTCCGGCAGGCTTTGTCCGGGCATGACGCGGTGATCGTCGCGGTGGAAGTGCGCGACCCTGAACTATTGGGCCGGGCACTGGTCGAGACGCTCAAGGCGCATGGAGCCACTTTCTGCCTGGGCCTGCATGGCAAGATGCCGCCGATCGAAGCGCAGTTGCCGATGCTGCGCGCCCTGTGGCCGGGGCCGCTGGTCTGCCGGTGGAACCTGAACCGCGTTTTCGGCGCGTATGGTTACGCCGACGCGCAGAAGAAGCACGATCCGTTCAATGCCATTCTCAGCGAGGATCTCCCTACTCGCGCGGTGCTGGCGCGCACGATCCGAGGCATCACGGGCGCGGGCCAGCCGGCCTACGTGACGGTCAGCAACGATGCCGAGGGCTGCGCGCCGTTGTCCATCCAGAAACTGGCCCAGGCCATCGCGGCGTAGGTTATACCCGTCCCTTTTTTGGGGCCATACGCCCCGTCCCGTTTTTTCTCCGATGCCGCTCTGGCCGGCCAGGGATTGGCGGCCTCGCGGGTTTCCGGCCCGCCGGCCTTTGTTTGCGGCGGTCATCGAAGGACCGGCAGGGCCTGTCGCGCGCGGCCCCGCGTTCCGCGAACCGTGACTGCCTTGCAACAGCCTGGAAACGCCGGATAGTCATATGAAACAGGAATGATTATCATGCGCGTTTCATGAAATAACATTCGGGGCCAGGGGTGGAAAAAGCAATGGTGCATCGCAAACGCGCGCAGCGGCGCGTAACCGCGGCCATGAAACGGGCGCTGGCGGGCGGCGCGGCGCTGTACGCCGCCACGGTAACGGCCCAGACGGCCGGCCCGGATGCTGCCGCGCCGAAGGTGCTGCCCGTCATTACCGTTTCCGGCGCCCAGGCGGCCATGGACGAAGCGCCCGCGCCCATCGCGGGCGGGCAGATCGGCGGCGGCGCCCGGATGGGCATCCTGGGCAACACGTCCGTCATGGACACGCCCTTCAGTGTGACCAGCTATACCGCGCAAACCATGGAGAACGAGCAGGCGCGGTCGGTCGCCGACGTGGCCGCGTCGGATTCGTCGGTGCGCATGGGCAGCGCGCGTTCCAATATCAACGAAGACCTCACCATCCGCGGCTTCACCGTGCCGACGGGGGACTTCGCGTTCAACGGCATGTTCGGCCTGGCCCCATACTGGCGCGCGCCGGTGGAGACGCTGGAGCGGGTGGAGATCATCAAGGGCCCGTCCGCGGCGCTGTTCGGCATGACGCCGGGCGGCAGCGTGGGCGGTGTCGTCAACCTGGTGCCCAAGCGCGCCACGGATGATCCGATCACGCGCGTGACGGGCAGCGTCGGATCGGATTCGGTATTCGGCGTGCATGCCGATATCGGCCGCCGATTCGGGCCGGACAATGCCTTCGGCATCCGGGTCAACGCCATGACCCGCGACGGCGATACGCCGATCAAGGACCAGTCCACGCGCGAGCGTCTGGCGTCCCTGGCGCTGGACTACCGCGGCCAGGCGCTGCGCGCTTCGCTGGACCTGCTGTGGCAGAAGGAACGCATCGACAATGTCGTGCGCCAGTTCCAGCTTGGCCCGGGCCTGGCTTCGATTCCCGAGGCGCCGAGCAACAAGAACCCGTATCCCGGACTGGGTTGGAGCGATGGCCGCAACGGATCGGGCGTGTTCAAGGTCGAGTATGACCTGACGGACAAGCTTACCGCCTACGCCGGCTATGGCCAGCGCAAACTGAATTGGGCTTCCATCGCCGCCAACCCCGTCCTGCTGAATGCGCAGGGCGACTATTCCTATTTTGGCGGCTGGCAGCGCATGACCGTGGACAGCAGGTCCACCGAAGCCGGGCTGCGCGGCAATTTTTCCACCGGTCCGGTGGGCCACCGTGTGGCGTTCGGCTACACCAAGCTGGACCAGGACGCCCGGCTGGGCTTCTACACGGGCTATCCTGGCGGCAGCTCCAACATCTACTCGGGCGATGTCTTCGACACGCCCTCCACCTCCGGCATCGACAACCCGCTGCGCCGCTATCAGCGCACCAAGCTCACGAGCTATGCGCTGGCGGACACGCTGTCCTTCATGGAAGACCGATTGCAGTTGTCGCTGGGCGTGCGCCGGCAGCAGGTCGAAGGGCAGAGCTACAACTTCATGACCGGCGAACCCGGCGGCCCCCGCTACGACAAGCGCGCCACCACGCCGTTCGCCGGCGCGGTGCTCAAAGTGCGGCCCGATCTCTCGCTGTACGCCAGCTACGTCGAAGGGCTGTCCCAGGGCGACACCGCGCCCACCAGCGCCGCGATCACCAATCCGGGAGAAACCCTGTCGCCGTTCAAATCCAAGCAGAAGGAGATCGGTGCCAAGTACAACCTGGACGACAAGATGCTGGCCACGATCGCCCTGTTCGAGCTGACCCGTCCCAGCTCGGGCATTTCCGGCAACACGTTTGGCGTGTTCGGCGAACAGCGCAACCGGGGCGTCGAGGCCACCTTTGCCGGCGAAGTGGCGCGCGGCCTGCGCCTGCTGGGCGGCGTCAGCTACATCGACGGCTCCATCACCAAGGCCGTGTCGTCCGACCTGAAAGGCAACAAGGCCATCGGCGTTCCCGACTGGCAATTCAATCTCGGCGCCGAATGGGACACTCCCTTCGTACCGGGCCTGACGCTGACCGGCCGCGTCATCCATACCGCCAGCACCTACGCCGATGCGGCCAACTCGCTGTCGGTGCCGAGCTGGACTCGCGTCGATGCCGGCGCGCGCTACGAAACGAAGATAAGCGGCAAACCCGTGACCTTCCGCCTGAATGTGGAAAACCTGTTCGACAAAGACTACTGGGGCACGGCGACCGCCGGCTATCTGTTCGTGGGATCGCCGCGCACGGTTACGCTATCGACCGGTATCGCGTTCTGAGGCGGCCTGAATGTCGACGCGCACCTGGTCATGGATACACAAGTGGAGCAGCCTGGTCTGCACGGTATTCATGCTGCTGCTGTGCCTGACCGGGCTGCCGCTGATTTTTCATGAGGAAATCGAGCACCTTTCGGGCGTGGTCGAGGCGCCGCCCATGCCGGCGGGCACGCCCAACGCCAGCCTGGACCGGATTGCGCAAGCCGCGCTGGAGCGCCGCCCGGGCGAGGTCATCCGCTACATGTTCTGGGAGCAGGACGAGCATCCTGACATCACGTACGTGTCGATGGCCAGCGCCATCGACGCGCCGCCCGAAGAGAACCACGCCGTCATCGTGGACTCACGTACCGCCAAAGTGCTCGACGAGCCCGCCACCAATGAAGGCTTCATGTACGTCATGCTCAAGTTGCACACGGACATGTTCGCCGGGCTGCCCGGCATGCTGTTCCTGGGTGCGATGGGCTTGCTGATGGTGGCGGCCATCGTGTCGGGCGTGGTGCTGTACTACCCGTTCATGCGCCGCCTGAAGTTCGGCGCGCTGCGCACCCGGCGCAGCGCGCGCGTCAAATGGCTGGACTGGCACAACCTGCTGGGCATCGTTACCGTCGTGTGGCTGCTGGTGGTCGGCGTGACGGGCAGCATCAATACCCTGAACCGCATCGTGCTGAGCCTGTGGCAGATGGACCAGATGGCCGAGATGACGGCCCCGTACCGGGGCTTGCCGCCCGTGACGCAACCCGCGCATCTGGAGGCGTCCCTTCGCGCCGCGCGCGCCGCGGTGCCGGACATGACGGTCAGCCTGGTGGCGTATCCGGGCACGATGTTCTCCAGTCCGCATCACTACACGTTTTTCCTGAAAGGCAGCACGCCCGTCACCTCGCGTTTGCTCAAGCCGGCGCTGGTGGATGCCGCCACCGGCAAGCTGACCGACTCGCGCGACATGCCCTGGTACGTGAAAACGCTGTTCCTGTCTCAACCGCTGCATTTCGGCGATTACGGCGGCCTGCCGCTGAAGCTGCTGTGGGCCGTGCTGGACATCTTCGCCATCGTCGTGCTGGGCAGCGGGCTGTACCTGTGGCTGCGCAAGCCGAAGGCGGTCGCGGCATCGGGCGTGCAAACCGATGGCGCGCCCGATCGCGCGGACGCGCCGCGCCCCGGCCGCGCAAAGGAGGCCGCGCAATGAACAAGCACGAAGCCCGGCACGTGCGCACCGACCACCTGCAGTCGGCGGGCGAAGTGTTTCGGATTCCTGTCTGGCTGGGCGTGGCCTCCGGCGTGGGCCTGGTGTCGGCGCTGCTGGGCGACGGGGTCTGGGACGCGCTGTCCTGGCTGACGATTCTTGCGCCAGTCGCGGCGGTGGCGTGGGCCTGGCGCCGGCGGGCCAGGTAGGCGGTTTGCGTTCACGGAAAAGCCGGACGTGCTGACGCCCGGCACGGCAGACGGAGGTCGGCGTCGGTGCTTCAACGTCAAATCCCGCCGCCTCGAAGTTCGCCTTGCCACTGCGGACACGTTCGCCAGTCGCCGGCCCGCTACCGAAACGCCTCCCCATACAGATCCAGGAACAGGCCGATGCTCCCCGCCGCCTCGTCCATCGCTTTCAGCAGTTGCGCCATGTCCTGCGCCGGGTCCACGTAGAACCAATCGAGGGAGAACCTGAGCGTCGTTCCCCATTGCTTGCGGCCGCCGGCGACAGGCGGCAGGGCGATGGCCCTGAGCTGGACGTTTTCGCCGGCGCGGGCCCGGTCGCGGGTCCACCAGGCCAGGAACTCCAGGCCGTCGAGGCCGGCTTCGTTGCGGCTGATTTCAAAATGAATGGACAGCAGTGTTTCGTCGGGCCGTCCGCCGCCGGACCGGCGCAGCGCAGCCGTGGGCAGGTCAGCATAGTCTCCGGGAAGCGACAGATCGGAAAGCGCCAAGTCGGGCAGATACAGCCTTTTTATTTCGACGGACGAAATGCCCGGGACTGCTTCGAACGCTTCAATGAGATGCCGGACTTCGGCAGGGAGGTCGGGGGCAGCGGGTGCGGAGGTCATTGGCAAGGGCCCTGTCGAAAAGTGGAGACGATCCGCGCGACGACACGAAGCCGTCGCCGGGGATGCGGAGTATTGGCTGTTTTACCTCAGGCCGCTGCTCCGAAGGCGGGCGGACGCTTCCGGCCCGGCGCCGAAGCAGCCTTCGATGTGGAGAAACCGCAGGGCGCTTTCCGTGGCTGTGCAGCTTTTGTCGACGCGGGTGTAGTACTCGGCGTCGGGCAGGGCGCGGCCATCGCCGTCTCGCAGAAACAGCGCTTCGACGTTCCGGAGACGTTGGCCACGGGGAACGATGCCCCGGGGAAATGGCGGCGGCGGATCCCGGCCGCAACGACAATTCGTCGCCGAGGCGGGCGGCTCCGTTGTAGGATTCCGTTCTGGGCGGGAAGCCGCCAGGGGGGCGACGGCATTAATGTCGGCGTGCGCCGGCATGTGGCCCGTATGACGTCGCCGCGCCCGCGCCTGAAGCCCATATCGGAAAACCGATCAACGAGACACAGCCCGCGCCGCGCCGGCCCCAAGAGGATGAAACACGGCGCGGGCGGACGTTGCGGGAGAACCCGTCCATGACAGTGCAGAGGGTGGCGATCGTCATACACGAAGGCGTGCAAGCGCTGGATGTGGCCGGGCCGGTGGATGCGCTGCACGAGGCCAATGCGCATCTGTCCTCGGGCGAACGCTACGAGACGGCGCTCGTGGCTGTGCGCCGCGCGCCGGTTCGGGCGTCCAATGGCATGCAACTGGTGGCCGACCTGGATTACGCGCAGGCCGCTGGCGCGTTCGACATCCTGCTGGTCGCGGGTGGTCCGGCCATGCCCGATGCATCTCCCGATCCGGCCTTGACGGCCTGGCTGCGCAAGGCGACGGAGAGGGCGGGCGTCTATGGGTCGGTCTGCACCGGCGCTTTTGCGCTGGGGCATGCGGGCCTGCTCGATGGGCGGCGCGTCACGACGCACTGGCAGGAAGCCCGCAAGCTGTCCGGGATGTTTCCGCAGGCCGAGGTCGAGCCGGACGCGATTTATGTCCGCGACGGGCGCCTGGTTACGTCCGCCGGCATTACCGCGGGCATCGATCTGGCGCTGGCGCTGATCGGGGAAAGCCACGGGCAAGGCGTCGCACTGGCCGTGGCCAAGCGGCTGGTGATGGTCGCGCAGCGCCAGGGCGGACAGTCTCAGTTCAGTCCGTATCTGGCGGCGTCTTGCGAGCCGGGTTCGCCCGTGGCGCGCGTCCAGGCGCTGGTCATGGCGAACATCGGCCAGCGGCACACGCTGCAATCGCTGGCGGCGCAAGCGGGCATGAGCCCTCGTAATCTGGCGCGGTATTTCATGCAGCAGGCCGGAATCACGCCTCACGAGTTTGTGCTGCGAGCGCGCATCGACGCCGCGCGCAGGATGCTGGAGGCGAGCGAACGGCCGTTGAAGTCGGTCGCATTCAGTTGCGGTTTCGGGTCGGTGGATAGAATGCGGGTGGTCTTCAGCGAGCGCCTGGGCGTGACGCCCGCGCAATATCGCGCCAGTTTCCATCGGCAGGCCTGTTCTGCGGCGAGCGGGGCGATGGCGTAGCGGTGCACGGGCGGCGCTACAGGCCGAGCGCTGTCGCGACGCCGGCGGCACAGGCCGGGTCGGCCTTGGCGCAGTTTTCGATGTGACGCCGCTTCACCTACTCGCGCGCGCCGCCCATCGCGTGCGCCGTGTTCCTGAAGTTCACGCCCAGGCGATAGCGCTGCGCATCGCCCTATGAGAAAAGCCTCGCCTGCAGCATCTTGTCCGGCGAGAAGCCGATGCCCGGCACCACGTCCGCGGGCGAGAAGGCGGCCTGCTCGACTTCCGCGAAGTAATTGTCGGGATAGCGGTTCAGTTCCATGACGCCCACCTCGATGAGCGGATACTCGCGCTTGGGCCAGACCTTGGTCAGGTCGAACGGGTTGTGCCGGTGGCGGCGCGCCTGTTCCTGCGTCATCACCGGGATGTGCGGCGTACAGCGCGGGAAGTCGCCGCGTTCGATGGCCTGCAGCAGGTCGCGGCCGTGGCTTTCGTAGTCGCCGGCCATGATTGCGCCGGCTTCCTGGCCGGTCAGGTTTTCGATGCCCTGCCGGGAGCGGAAATGGAACTTGACCCAGATGCGTTCGTTGGCGGCGTTGATCATCGAGAAAGTGTGGCTTCCGAAGCCATGCAGGTGGAGGAAGGTTCTGGGAATCCCCCGGTCTGACATCACGATGGTGATCTGGTGCGGCGCCTGGGGCAGCAGCGACCAGAAGTCCCAGTTGCTGTCGGCCGAACGGAGTCCCGTGCGCGGGTCGCGCTTGACCACGTGGTTCAGGTCCGGGAAGCGGAAGGGATCGCCGAAGAAGAACACGGGCGTGTTGTTGCCCACGATGTCCCAGTTTCCTTCCTCGGTGTGGAACTTCACGGCGAAGCCGCGGATGTCGCGTTCGGCGCCGGCCGCGCCTCAGCCCCTGGCGTGCATGCGGCGTTCAGGGATGACTGCGCGGTCGAAATGGGCCAGTTTCTCGATGAGCCAGATGTCCTGCAGCAGCACCGGCCCGCGCGCGCCCACGGTCATCGTATTGAGATTGTCGGCGACCGGCGCGCCGGTCGCGTGCGTGAGGGATTGCGGCGCGGCGGCGCCGGAAAATGGCTTGTCGGTCACGGAAATGTCGCCGGAACGCGGACCCGTGGCTAACCCGGTCAGTTCGCCCACGGCGAGCTCAGGATGATCGAGCAGAAGTCCATCCGCTGGTAGTCAGGATCCTTGAGCGCCAGCACGTCGGCCTTGACGTTGCCGAAGGTGGTCTGCGGCTTCTTTCTGATGCCCTCGGCGAAGTGATCGATGATGTTCTCCTTGAAGTTGTGTTCGCGCGGATGGTGCGTGCACACGTGGTCGCGCTGTTGCGGCGTGAAGTCGTGATAGGCGATGCCGAGCACGTCCATCTCGACGCCGGCAGTCACGAGTGCGATGGTCGGCCGCATGTGTTCCGGAATGCCAGGCGTGGTATGCAGGGCGATGGCGGTCCATACATCTTCGATGTCGCGTTCGGAGACGCCATGGCTTTGCATGAATTCGCGAGCGGCATTGGCGCCGTCGACTTCGAAACGCAGGTCTGGGCTGGCGTAGCGCGCGGTCAGGCCCATGTCGTGGAACATGGCGCCGAGGTAGAGCAGTTCGGGGTCGTACTGGAGCTCGCGGCGTTCTCCCGTCAGCGCGCCCCAGAGAAACACGCGGCGGCTGTGGTTGTACAGCACGTCGTCTTCGGTGTCGCGCACCAGCTCGGTGGCGGCGCGCGCAATGGCGCTGTCCGGAATCCGGATGCCGGCAATAGTCTCTGCCATGGGAAGATCCTCCTGGTGGGTATGCCCGGAACGCCGGGCGGCGGCGGTCCAAGAAATTTCAGCATCGGCGCCTCGGCCGTTCAACGACGGCGTGGCATCGAATCCGGACAACCAGGCGCTGTTTCGCGCCACTGCCGGCGCGGGCGCGATGGCGGTGCGACAAAATCACTTCCCTGGCGGCGCCGCCGCCTTCTTCTCCGACGACGCCATGAAGCACTCCACCGAGGAACTGTCCTGGGACGACCTGCGCATCATCAAGGCAATCGGCGAGCACGGCGGCCTTATGAGCGCGGCGCTGGCGCTGGACCTGAATCATTCGACGCTGTCACGGCGGCTGTCGGCGCTGGAGGGCGCGCTCGGCGTCGCGCTCTTCGAGCGCCGCCGCACGGGCTACCTGCCCACCAATGCCGGCGCGGAGCTGCTGGCGCTGGGCGGCCGCATGGAAAAAGACATTTTGAGCGTGCTGCGCCGGGTCGCGGGACAATCGCAGGAGCTCAAGGGAGAGCTGCGCCTCACTACCAGCGACGCACTGCTGCAGGATTTTCTGACGCCCGTCATCGCCAGCTTCCGGGCCGCGCATCCGGGCATCCAGATCGACGTGATCGTCGGCAACCGGGCCCTGAACCTGGCCCGCGGCGATTCGGACATCGCCTTGCGCGCCGCGCTGGCGGTGCCGGACAATCTGTGCGGCCGCCGGATGGCCACTGTCGCCTGGGCGGTATACGGCCCGCGCGGCGGCCGCCTGGGCCGGGATTTGCTGCCGCAGACGCTTCACGAACGGCCATGGGTGTCGTACGGCAAAAGCTTGTCCGGCCTGAAGGCGCACCGCTATGTCCGCGAGCGCGTGCCGTCGCAGAACGTCAGTTACCGCAGCGACTCGATCTACGGCGTCGCCGCAGCCATCCGCAACGGCCTGGGCATCGGCCTGCTTCCCTGCATGCACGGCGATCTGGACGCCCGTCTGGTCCGAGTCGGCCCGGTGGAGAGGGAGGTCTACGACGAACTCTGGCTGCTGACTCACCCCGACATCCGCAAATCGCCGCGCGTCAAGGCATTCATGGCGCATTGCGGCCGGGCCATCGAGGCGCAGCGCGACATCATCGAAGGCAGGGCCCCGCGCGGCGGAGCTTCTTCGTAGCGTGGCAGCGGGCCGGCGCCCGGATCGGCATTTTTGCAAAGAAGGTTTGGCGTCGCCGCACACAAGTCTGGCGGGGCGGCTCCTACAATTTTCCGCACCACACAACCGCAGGCCAGCTCGGCAAACCAGCTTTTCGGGCAGCCTGATCCACCGAGGAGATTCCGATGCGCATCAACGCGACCGCCAAGCCTGCAAAAAGCTTATTGAGCCCGAACGATCACGCGCTGATTCTGATCGACCATCAGGCGGAAATGGCGTTCAACACCAAGTCCATCGATGTCACTAACCTCCGCGCCAATACCGCGATCCTGGCGAACGCGGCCAAGGGCTTCAAAGTGCCGACCATCGTCACCACGATTTCCAAGGACACGTTTGCCGGTCCTTTGTTTGACGAAATTACCGACGTCTTTCCCGACGCGGAAGTTACCGACCGTACGACGTCAAACGCCTGGGAAGATGAGCATTTCATCGCGCGCGTCAACGCGGTGGGCAGGAACCGGCTGGTCATGGCGGGCCTGTGGACCTCGGTCTGCTGCAATGGTCCGGTCATCTCGGCGCTGGAACAAGGCTTCGAAGTCTATGTCGTGACCGACGCTTGCGGCGATTGCACTCCTGAAGCGCACGAGCGTGCCGTCCAGCGCATGCTCCAGGCGGGCGCGAAACCCATTACCTCGCTGACGTATCTGCTGGAACTGCAGCGCGACTGGGCGCGCGTGGAAACCTACGACCTGACCGTCGGCATCTCGCGCAGATTCGGCGGCGCCTTTGGCGTCGGCATCCAGTATGCGCAGACGATGCTGCCGAAGCACTAGTAGCGCTGAGACAGACGCCGGCAGGATGTGCGACGCTGTCGAAGGGGGCGTTCGCGTGAAGATGCGGGGGGACGGCAATGTGTCCGGCGTCGGCCACAGCAGCGCATGGCCGCGGGCGGGCGCCGTCCTCGTGGCGATGCGCGGCAGCGGGTCGCCCAGTGCGGCATCGACGCAACGAAGCCGCGCCGTCAGCCTACCCTCCGCTTCTCTCCCTCCGCCGCGTCGCCACCCAGCAGAGAATCGAGCCTCCGCAGACCATGGCCGCTCCCTGCCAGAACCCGAGGGACAGCGGGGTGTTGAGAAGAAAGGCGGCGAGGGCGGCGGAGAAGACGGGGATGAAGTAGGAGGCGCCGGCGAGGACGGTGACATTGCCGTGCAGGATGCCGACGTTCCAGGCGGCATAGCCGAAGCCCATGGCGCCGGCGGCCATGACGAGGTGGGCGGCGGAGCGGTAGGTGAAGTCCATGTCGCCGCCGCCCGTCGCGAAGTATTTGATCCACAGCACCAGCGACACCATGCCGAAGAACAGGGTGACGCCGTTCTTGCCGTTGGCGATCCGGGCGGTGACGGTGCAGTAGGCGGCCCAGATGAGGGCGCCGGCCAGGGCGAGGCCGTAGCTGAGGGGGTTGTCCTGGACGTTGGCGAGCATGCCGGCCGGATCCAGGCCCTGGTCGCCGCCGAGCACCCAGCAGATGCCGAGCATGGAGAGGATGAAGCCGGGGATGATCAGCAGGCCGGATTTCTGCTTGTTGAAGAGGATGGCGCAGACGATGGTGAGGGAGGGCCACAGGTAGTTCACCATGCCGACCTCGATGGCCTGCCGGCCGGTGTGGGCATAGCCGATGGACAGGGCGAGGCACAGCTCATATGCCACGAAGAGCAGCGAGCCCCATATGAGGTAGCGGCGCGGAAACTCGCGGACGCGGGGAAATCCGACCGTCAGCAGCAGGAAAACCGAGGCGACGGTATAGATCAGGGCGGCGCCGCCGGTCGCGCCGAAGCTCTCGCTCACGCTGCGTATCAGGCCGACGATCGCGCTCCAGAGCAGGACGGCGACCAGTCCGACCAGCGTGGCATTCCTGCTGCGCATTCCCGGTTTCGGCCGGCCCATTTCAGCCCGCCTTGGCCGGCGTATGGGATCGGGCCGGCAGCCACTTCCAGAACACCGCGGCCGCCACCAGCCCCAGCAGTCCCACTCCGAAAGATCCCATGCCGAGCGACGCCAGCGCGGTCAGGCCGGACAGCAGGACCGGCCCGCCGCTGGTGCCGAGGTCGGACATCAGGCGCCAGATGCCCAGGAACTGCGTGCGGGCGCCGGGCGGCGAGGCGTCGGCGCCCAGGGTCATGACGATGCCGGAGCCGATGCCGTTGCCGAAGCCGAGGAACAGGGACACGAGGATGAAGCTGAGGGCGCCGCCGGTGAGGGGAATGGTCATGAGGCTCAGGCCCATGAGCAGGGTGCAGGGCAGCGCGACCCACAGGCGGCCGCGTTGGTCCATGACCTTGCCGGCGGGGTAGAAGACGGACATGTCCACGGCGGCGACCAGGCCGTAGATGAGGGAGGTGGTGGCCGGCTCGAGGCCGAGATGGTCGGCCCAGAGGGGAATGACGACCTGGCGCGAGGCGCGCAGCGCGCTGATGAGCATGACGCCGACGCCCAGGGTGAGATAAACGCGCCAGTGGCTGCGCGCGACCTGGCCGATGCTGGTCCGGGCGGCGGCCTGGCTGTGGACGGCGCGGGGCTCGATGTCGGGGGCGGTGAAGGCGATCAGGCCGGCGCCCAGCATGGCGGCCAGGGCGACCCAGTAGGCGCCGTCCAGGCCGATGAAGTGAATGAGGGCCGCGCCGGCGAAAGGGCCGATGAAGGTGCCGATGCGGGTGGTGCCGCCCAGCGTGGAGAGCGCGCGGGCGCGGTATTGCAGCGGCACGATCTCGATCATGTAGCTCTGCCGCGCCAATTGGAACACCGACTGGGCGACCCCCTGCATGAGCATGGCGATCGCCAGCACCCAGAGGCTGGGCAGGGTGATTACCATCAGGAGCCCGACGACGCTCAGCAGGGCCGCGCCGGTCATGGCGTACTTCTCGCCGTAGCGTTCGGTGAGCAGGGCCGAGGGAATGTTGCTGAACAGCGAGCCGATGCCGATGAGGGCGGCGATGAGGCTGGCGGTGGCGACGGAGGCGCCCAGGTCGCGGGCGGTGAGGGCGATGACGGGGAGGATGGCGCCGTTGCTGAGCCCGTAGAAGAGAGAGGGGCCGAAAGCGGGAACGGCGATTTTCTTCAGGTCGAAGGAATCTTCTTGTTGCGACATTTCACTGACGATGCCCAGGGCGCCTGGCGCCTGCGGAAGGCGCGGCCAGTCCGCGGCGCCCGGGGCCGGAGGGTTGAGGCGTCTGGGGAGTTTATACCGGGGCGAGGGCGGGCTCACCCCAGCCCGGAGGCGTCCTGCGTGATCACCACGTCCGGCCGCAGCCGGAGAAAGACCCGGTCGCGTTCGGAGAGAATGATTTCCAGCGTTTCCACGGCGCCGTCGCGCCGGTAGCGGATGTCGCGCACGGAGAGGGCGACGAGGTGGTAGAGGTCGCGGTCCTGGTGGCGGATGGTGAGCGAGACGTCGCCGTGCGCGGGCAGCAGGCCGAAGCTGATGTGGTGGTCGCCTACCCGGGTCTGGTAGGTGTGGCTGCCGTAGTACCACGGCACCTCGGGCTCTTCGCTCTGGGGCTCGGCCTCGAAGAAGGTGAGCAGTTCGAGGGGCTCGATGCTGACGCCGTTCATGGCCGGGCTTCCGGCGCCGGCGGCGGGGCGCATGGGCGGTCGGGCGAGGCGGCGCGCCGCAAGAGGAAAGTCACGGGATGGCCTGTTGTTCGGGGTGGCGACGCGGCCCATCTTGCCACGGGCGGGCGCGCCGCCTTGTAAAAAAAGCAACCAGGTCTGTCCGCGCCGGGCCGCCGGCCGTCTTGCGCCGTTGCCGCGTTGCCGGCGGCTGATACCATCCGGACTCGGTCCGCATCGAAGAGTGTTCCATGTCTTTGTCTGCCCGCCGCCCCGCAAGCCCGCGCTGCCCGGCGTGGTGCTGGATTATCTGGCGGACCTGCCGCCGGCGCGGCAGACGGAGAGCGCGTCGGCCGGGGTGACGGAGGCGTTGGGCAAGGCGTATCCCTGCGGCAGATAGCGGGGCCCGGACATCTGAAAGCGGCAAGGAGGCTGCAATGATCGATCACCTCGACCATCTGGTGCTCACCACGGCAAACGAGCAGGCGTGCGTGGACTTCTACGTGGGCTTGCTGGGCATGAAGCTGGAAACCTTCGGGCAGGGGCGCAAGGCGTTCAAGTTCGGCCAGCAGAAGATCAACCTGCACGTGAAGGGCAGCGAGTTCGAGCCCAAGGCGCATCTGCCCGTGCCGGGCGCGCTGGACCTGTGTTTCATCGCGTCCGAGCCGCTGGACCAGGTCATCGAGACGCTGAAGGCGCGCGGCGCGCAGATCGTGGAAGGGCCGGTGCTGCGCACGGGCGCCAACTACCCGATCCGCTCCATCTACCTGCGCGACCCCGATCTGAATCTGATCGAGATCTCCGAGCGGGCATAGGCGTCAGCCTGCCGGGCCGCGCGTCAGTCTTCGCCGAAGCAATGCAGCGCCACGTCGCGGAAGCGCTGCGCGGCGGCGCTCGACGGCTCCGCCAGCAGCAGCGCGAGGCCGATCTCCGCCGCGGGCGAAATGTCGGCAATGACGCGGTAGGCGACGCGCGGGCTGGGGTTGTACTGCATGACGGCGGGTACGAGCGCCACGCCCAGCCCGCTTTCCACCAGCGACAGCAGGGTTTGCACCTGAGTGGCTTCCTGTGTGATGCGGGGCAGGAAGCCGGCGCGCTGGCAGGCCAGCATGGCCATGGCGTGCAAGCCGGCGGCTTCTTCGCGCGTGTAGAACACGAAGGATTCGCTGGCCAGTTCTTCGATGCGCAGGTCGGGCTTGCGCGCCAGCGGATTGCCGGGCGGCAGGGCGGCCACGAAGTTCTCGGCGAGCAGGGGCGCGAGCTGCGCGCGCGAAGGCGTGAGGAGCGGCGTGCGCACCAGGCCCACGTCGAAGTCGGCGCTGTCCACGCGCTCGGCGATGCGCACCGAGGTGCTTTCTTTCAGCACCAGTTCGACGCCAGGGTACTCCGCCCGGAACAGCCGCACGATGCGCTGCAGTACGCCATTGGTGGTGGACCCCACGAAGCCTACGCGCAGCGCGCCGCCGGTGCCGGCCGACGCGGCGCGGGCGGCCGCCGCCATCTGCGCATTGTGAAAGAGCAGGCGGCGCGCTTCGGCCAGGGCCGCGTGCCCGCTGGGCGTGAGCGACACGCCGCCCGAGCCGCCACGTTCGAAGAGGCGTGCGCCGAGTTCCGCTTCCAGCTTCTGGATGGCCACGGTGAGCGGCGGCTGCGTCATGTGCAGGCGGTCGGCCGCCCGGCGGAAGTTCAGGGTTTCGGCCAGCACCACGAACTGGCGCACGCGCCGCAGGTCCAGCATGGGATCGGGCGCGGTGTCGCCGCCGGCGGCGGCCTCGATGCGCTTGCGCGGATCAGCCATGGGCGGGGCGCGGGTTGTCGAAGCGCGGTTCGCGCTTTTCGAGGAAGGCCGACACGGCTTCGGCGTGTTCGGGGGTCTTGTGAGCCAGGGCCTGGTAGGCGGCGGACAGTTCGAGCAAGGTGTCCAGTCGGGTGTGCTGGGCTTCGCGCATGAGCTTCTTGGTCATGCGCATGGCCTGCGGCGGATGCGCGGCGATGCGTTCGGCCAGCGCGTGGGCGGTGTCCAGCAGCTCGCCGTGCGGCACCACGCGCGACACCAGGCCCCATTCGAGGGCGCGCTGCGCGTCGATGATGTCGGCGGTGAAGGTGAGTTCCGCTGCGCGCGCCATGCCGATCAGGCGCGGCAGCAGCCACGCGCCGCCGTCGCCGGGAATGATGCCCAGCTTGATGAAGCTCTCGGCGAACCTGGCTTTTTCGGAGGCGATGCGCAGGTCGCACATGCAGGCCAGGTCCAGTCCCGCCCCGATGGCCGGGCCGTTGACCGCCGCGATCACGGGCACTTCCAGGTTGAACAGGGCCAGCGGCAGGCGCTGGATGCCGGTGCGGTAGTCGTTGCGAATGCGCATGGGTTCCACCGCGGGGTCGGACTGCTCGCGCATGGCGCGGATGTCGCCGCCGGCGGAGAAGGCGGGGTCGGCGCCGGTGAGGATGACGGCGCGCACGCCGGGGTCGGCCTCGATGCGCGCCACGGCGGCGACGAATTCGTCCACCGCGGTGTTGCCCGTGAGCGGATTGCGCTTCTCCGGCTGGTTCATGGTCAGCGTGACCACGTGGCCGCGCTGCGTGTAGGAAAGAAAATCGCTCATGGGCCGGGCCTCCTGGGGGATGGTGAAGCTATCGTTTCGATGAGTCTGATATTTGCGTTGCGCCGGCCCGTTTTCCGCAGCGGCCGGAAATTCGTCGGAAAAGTGTATGCGGCAAGGCTTTTGATATGCAACGAATATCAAATTATCAATAAATAATATTGGACGCGGAAAGAACCCTGCTCCTAAGCTGGACGGCAGAAAAACATGAGGAGACAGGGCAGATGAAGACGGCGCTTGGGCATATCAGGGTGCTGGACCTGACGCGCATCCTGGCGGGCCCCTGGGCAACCCAGAACCTGGCGGACATGGGCGCCGAGGTCATCAAGGTGGAGCGTCCCCGCGTGGGCGACGACACGCGCGCCTGGGGGCCGCCCTTCCTGAAGGACGGTGAAGGCCGCGAGACGGCCGACTCCTCGTACTTCCTGGCGGCCAACCGGGGCAAGAAGTCCATCACCGTGGACCTCGCCCATCCCGAGGGGCAGGCGCTGATCCGCGAGCTGGCGGCGCAGGCCGACGTGGTGGTGGAGAACTACAAGGTGGGCACGCTGGCGCGCTACGGGCTGGACTATGAAAGCCTGAAGGCAGTGAACCCCCGACTGGTGTATTGCTCCATTACCGGCTTCGGGCAGGACGGGCCCTACGCCGCGCTGCCGGGCTATGACTTCGTGTTCCAGGGCATGGGCGGGTTGATGAGCATCACGGGCCAGCCGGAAGGCTCGCCGGGCGACGAGCCCATGAAGGTGGGCATTGCCATCAGCGACCTGCTCACCGGCATGTACGCCACCACCGCCATCCTGGCCGCGCTGGAGCACCGTCATGTGAGCGGGCAGGGCCAGTACATCGACATGTCGCTGCTCGACTGCGTGGTGAGCATCAGCTCGTACCAGGCCATCAACCATTTCCTGTCGGACAAGATCCCGCGCCGCATGGGCAACGCGCACTCGAACATGGTGCCTTACCAGGTGTTCCGCTGCAAAGAAGGCGACGTGATCGTGGCGGTGGGCAACGACGGCCAGTTCCGCGCGTTCTGCCGGCTGATCGGGCGCGAAGACCTGGCCGCCGACGAGCGCTACGCCACGCCCGGCCAGCGCAACCGCAATCGCGACACGCTCATTCCCGAGATCGCGCAGGCCATGCTGGCGCGCACCATGCAGGAGTGGGTGGAGCTCATGGAGGCGGCCAACGTGCCTTGCGGGCCCATCTACAACATGAAGCAGGTGTTCGAGGATCCGCAGGTGCGGCACCGCGGCATGCGGCTGTCGCTGCCGCACGGCGCGGGCGTGGAGGCGCCGGCCGTCGCCAGCCCGATACGCATGTCCGGCACCCCGATCCGGTACGGCCGCTCCGCGCCGCTATTGGGAGAGCACACCGAAGGCGTGCTGGCCGAGCGGCTCGGCCTTCCGCCCGGGCGCATTGCCGAGCTGCGCGCGGCGGGCGCCATCTGAAGCGCCGGCGCGCTGCGGCGCGCCGGGCGGTCCATTCCTCTCGACATAAAAAACACAGGAGACAAACCCATGCCGCGTCGTTCCTTTTTCCGCAGCGCCCTGGCGCTGGCCCTGGCGGCCTGCTGCGCCGGCGGCCTGGCGCAGGCCAAGCCCTCGTCCATCCGCTACGTGGTTCCGTATCCCGCCGGGGGCGCGGCCGACCAGATCACGCGTCTGGTGGCCAACGACGCCTCGGCCGTCCTGGGCGTTCCCATCGTGGTCGAGAACAAGGGCGGCGCGGCCGGCATGATCGCGGCCGAGACGGTGCTGCAGGCCGCGCCCGACGGCGCCACGTTCTACGTCGGCGCCAACGCGCCCATCGTCATCAACCAGGCCATCTATTCCCGGATGTCCTACGACCCCGCCAAGGATTTCATTCCCGTGGCGGGCATGGGCAAGGCGCCGCTGCTGCTGGTCACGCGCAAGGACCTGGGCGCCCGGGACGTGCAGGCGTTGATCGCGCAGGGCAGCAAGGAAGACGGCAGGCTCACCATGGGCTCGGCCAGCAGCGGCAACATCACGCATCTGGCGGGCGAATACGCGGTCAGCAAGATGGGCTTCAAGGTGACGCATGTGCCGTTCGCGGGCAGCGCCCCGGCCATCGTCAGCATGATGGGCGGCAACATCGACATCATGTTCGACGCCCTGCCTTCGTGCATGCAGCAGGCCAGGGCCGGCCGCATCGTGCCGCTGGCCATTCTGGACGACCAGCGCTTCCCGCAACTGCCCGACGTGCCTACCGCCAGGGAACTGGGTTACCCGGGGCTCGAGGCGGCCGCCTGGTTCGGCGTGATGGCGCGCGCGGGCACGCCGCAGCCCGTCATCGACGAAATGAACCGGGCCATCAACGAGGCGCTGAAAAAGCCCGAGCTGGTGGAGAAGCTGCGGCGCATCGGCGCGCAGCCCATGCCGGGGTCGCAACAGCAATTCGCCCAGTTCATCGATGCCGAGCGCAAGCAGTGGATGCCGCTGGCCAGATCGCTGGGCGTGAAGGCGGACTGAGCGCCATGGAAAAGAAAAGCTTCGATTCGATCGCGGCCCTGAAAGGCTTCGTGGGCCAGCCCGCCGTCACGGGCCAGCCCATCGTCGTGGACCAGGACGCCATCGACACCTTCGCGGCGGTGACGCACGACCGGCAGTGGATCCACGTCGATCCGGCGCGGGCGGCGGCCGAATCGCCTTTCGGCGCCACCATCGCGCACGGCCTGCTCACGCTGTCGCTCATTACCGGGTGGTATCACCGCCTGTTCGAGTTTCCGGGCCGAAAGCTGGCGCTGAACTACGGCTTCGACAGGGTGCGCTTTCCCGCGCCGGTGCCCAGCGGCTCGGCGCTGGTGGGCAGCTTCAGGCTGGCGCGGGTGGACGAACTGCGCGAGAACGAGGCGCGCTGCCTGTGGGAAGTGGACGTGCGCGTGCAGGGCGCGGAACGGCCGGCCATGGTGGCCGAGTGGCTGATGCAGATCCGTTATTAGACGCCCGCCCGGGCTGCCTTCCGGAGCGTGATGAAACGCCGATTTACCAGGAACCGTTATGTCCGTACTCGAACTTTCCCGCGTGGGCGCCTGCGCCGTGCTCACGCTGAACCGGCCCGAGGCGCGCAATGCCTTGAGCCTGGAGCTGCGCAGCGCGCTGGCCGAAACCCTGCCCAGGGTGCGGGACGATGACGCCATCCGCGCGGTGGTCCTCACCGGCGCCGGCGGGCATTTCTGCGCCGGTGGCGATCTGCGCGCCATGGCGGCGGGGCAGGGCAAGACCGATGTCTTCGAGGGCCGCAGCCGCATCATCGGCATGCAGCGCTGGTTCGACGAGCTGGTGGACCTTGAAAAGCCCGTCATCGCCGCGGTGGACGGCGTGGCCTACGGCGCGGGCCTGTCGCTGGCCCTGGCTGCCGACTTCGTGCTGGCCTCGCCGCGCGCCACGTTCTGCGCCGTGTTCGCGCGCATCGGCTACGTGCCCGACCTGGGCGGCATGTACCTGCTGCCGCGCGCCGTGGGCCTGGCGCGCGCCAAGGCGCTGGCGTTCTCGGCGCGGGTGGTGAGCGCGCAGGAGGCGCTGGCGCTGGGCATCGCGCACCAGGTCGAGCAAGACAGGCCGGTGCTGGACGCGGCGCTGGCGTTCGCCGCGCGCTTCGAGCACGCGCCCGCGGGGGCGCTGGGCATCATGAAGTCGGTGATGAACCGCGCCTTCGAGTCCGACCGGCACACCGTCTACATGCAGGAAGCCATGGCGCAATCGCTGTGCCGCGAAAGCCCGTTTCACCAGGAGGCCGCGCGCCGTTTCATGGAAAAGCAGCCTCCTTTGTATCAATGGCCGCAGGAGCAGAAATGACCGAACGACCGCATCCGGAGGCCGCGCCGCGGCCGCAGCAGGAATACTTCGCCCATCTGGCAGAGGGACGCTTCATGATCCAGCGGTCCCGCTCCAGCGGCGAATATGTGTTTTTTCCGCGCGTGGCCGCGCCGCGCACCGGCGCGCTGGACCTGGAGTGGGTGCCGGCCTCGGGCCGGGGCACGGTGTATGCCACCACGGTGATGCGCGTGCGTCCGCCCGCGCCGTCCTACAACGTGTGCCTCGTCGAACTGGAGGAAGGGCCGCGCATGATGAGCCGCGTCGAGGGCATGGACCCCGCCGAGGTGCGGGTGGGCATGGCCGTGCGCGCCCGCATTTCGCGCGACGAGGACGGCCAGCCGCTGGTGGTGTTCGATCCCGCCGCAAAGGAGCCGAAATGAGCCAGGAGCGTTTCCCGCGCGGCAAGACCGCGATCGTTTCGTCGGCCACCTACGGCATCGGCGAGGCGCCGGGCCTGACTTCGCTGGACCTCGCCGTGCGCGCCAGCGTGCAGGCGCTGTCCGCCGTGGGGCTGGCGCCCGCCGACGTGGACGGCCTTTTTATCGGCCTGCCCGACGACTATCTGTCGGGCCTGAGCTTCACCGAATACCTGGGCATTTCGCCGCGTCTCACCGACAACAACCGCACCGGCGGTTCGTCGTTCCAGACGCACGCCATCCACGCCGCGCTGGCGCTGGACGCGGGGCTGTGCGACGTGGCGCTTATCGCCTACGGCAGCAACCAGCGCAGCGGCGCGGGCAAGCTGGTGAGCTCGATGCGGCCCTCGCCCTACGAAGGGCCGTACCGGCTCGCCCGGCCGGTCGGCGGATACGCGCTGGCGGCTTCGCGCTACGCGGCGCGGTACGGCCTGAAGAAAGAGCAGCTCGGCGCCGTGGCGATCGCGGCGCGGCAATGGGCGCAGAAGAATCCCGACGCCTTCATGCGCGAGCCGCTTTCCATGGAGGAGTACCTGGCCTCGCGCATGGTGTGCGACCCGTTCTCGGTGCGCGACTGCTGCCTGGTGACGGACGGCGCGGCCGCCGTGGTGATGGTGCGCGCCGACCGGGCGCGGGACCTGGCCGCGCGGCCGGCCTACCTGCTGGGCGGCGCGGCCGCGGCCTGGCACAAGGACATCACCAACATGCCCGACCTGACCGTCACGGCCGCCTCGCTGAGCGGCCCGCGCGCCATGGCCCTGGCCGGCGTCGCCCCGCGCGACATCGATGTGGTGGAGCTGTACGACGCCTTCACGCTGAACACCATTCTGTTTCTGGAAGACCTGGGCTTCTGCGCCAAGGGCGAGGGGGCGGCCTTCGTGGAAGGCGGCCGCATTGCGCCGGGCGGCGAGCTGCCGGTCAATACCAACGGCGGCGGCCTGTCCTGCGTGCATCCGGGCATGTACGGCCTTTTCACCATGGTGGAGGCGGCCCAGCAGCTGGCGGGCAGCGCGGGCGAGCGCCAGGTGCCGGGGGCGAAGCTGGCGCTGGCGCACGGCAACGGCGGCGAACTGTCCAGCCAGGCCACCCTGGTGCTGGGCGTCGAAGACACGATCTGAATATCAACGGAGCAGAACCCGATGCAGAACAACCTACTTTCGCTGGAGAACCGGCAAGTCATCGTGACGGGCGCGGGCCAGGGCATCGGCCGCGCGCTGGCCACGGCCATCGCGGACCTGGGCGGCCGCGTGGTGGCTGTGGATCTCAATGCCGACGCGCTGGCGGCGCTGCGCGAGTCGCTGGGCGCGGAGCGCTGCGTGACGGTGGCGGGCAACGTGGCCGACCCGGAGCTGGCCCGGCAGGCGGTGGACGCCGGCGTGGCGGCGTTCGGCGGCGTTAACGCGCTGGTCAACAACGCCGGCGTCACGCGCACGGCCATGATCGACAAGATGTCGGCGGCCGACTGGCAGCAGGTCATCGACGTGCACCTGACGGGATCCTTCTTCTTTCTGCAGGCGCTGGGCCGGCACCTGCTGGCGCGCGCCAAGGCCGGCGGCGACGGCGCGGGCTCCATCGTGAACATCTCTTCCGACGCGGGCCGGCGCGGCACCATCGGGCAGATCAACTACGGCGCGGCCAAGGCCGGCGTGCTGGGCCTGACCATGTGTGCGGCGCGCGAATGGGCCCGGTACGGCATCCGCGTCAACACCGTGGGCTTCGGCGTGGTGGAAACGCCCATGACCGAAACCATACGCGGCGAAAAGTTCCGCGACACCTATCTCAGCCAGATTCCGCTGGGCCGCTGGGGCGAGGCCGACGAGGTGGCGCGGCCCGTGTGTTTCCTGCTGTCTGACGCCGCTTCCTACGTGACGGGCCAGCACCTGTCGGTCAACGGCGGCTACACCATCGGACTGTAAGCGTGACTACCCTCATCGATCGTTTCGAATTGGCCGCGCTGCCCGAGGCGGCGCAAGCCTTCCGCCGCGAGGTCCGGGCGTTTCTCCAGGCCGAGATGCCGGCGCTGCCGGCCGACCGCCGCGCGCGTTCCTGGATGGGTTTCGACGCGGACTTCAGCCGCAAGCTGGCCGCGCGCGGCTGGGTGGGCGTGACCCTGCCGCGCGCATACGGCGGCGCGGAAATGGATGCGTTCTCGCGCTTCGTGCTCATCGAAGAGCTGCTGTGCGCGGGGGCGCCGGTATCGGCCCACTGGATCGCCGACCGGCAGAGCGGGCCCTTGATCCGCAAGTTCGGCAGCGAGGCGCAGCGCCGCTTCTACCTGCCGCGCATCTGCCGCGGCGAGGCGTTTTTCTGCATCGGCATGAGCGAGCCGAACTCGGGGTCCGACCTGGCCAGCGTGGGTACCCGCGCCACGCGCCGCGAGGGCGGCGGATGGACGCTCTCGGGCCGCAAGATCTGGACCACCAATGCCCAGCACTGCCATTACATGATCGCGCTGGTGCGTACCTCGGGAACGCCGCAGGACCGCAACCAGGGGCTGTCGCAGTTCATCGTGGACCTGTCCCTGCCGGGCGTGACGGTGCGCCCCATTGCCGACCTGGCGGGCGACGCGCATTTCTCGGAAGTGTTCTTCGACGACGTGCCGCTTGCCGACGACGCGCTTGTCGGCAACGAAGGCAGCGGCTGGGAGCAGGTGACGGCCGAGCTGGCGTTCGAGCGCAGCGGACCCGAGCGCATCTATTCCAGCATCGTGCTGCTGGACGCCTGGATACGCTGGCTGCGCGGGCGCGGCGATGCCGTCCAGGCGCCGGTGGCCGGCCGTTTCGCCACGCATCTGGCGGCCCTGCGCAGCCTGTCGCTGTCGGTGACGTCGCGGCTGGCCGCGGGCGAGAGCCCGGTGGTGGAGGCCGCGCTGGTAAAGGATCTGGGCACGACCTTCGAGCAGGAAATCCCGGCGGTGATCGAAGCCGCGCTCGGCGCGGACCCGTCGGCGGAAATAGACACCGAACTGTTGCGCACCTGCGCCTATGTGAACCAGGTATGTCCCACTTATTCGCTGCGCGGCGGCACGCGCGAGATCCTGCGCGGCATGATCGCCCGCGGCCTGGGCCTGCGTTGAACCGCGTGGAGCTTGAACCCCATGTATAGCGAAGCTTTTGAAGACCTGCTGAAAGGCCATTGCGAACCTTCCGTGGTGCGCGCCATCGATGCGGGCGGCAGCCACGCGGCGCTCTGGGACGCCATCGGGCAGTCCGGGTTCCTGGAGCTGCTGGCGCCCGAGGACGCCGGCGGCGCCGGCGCCAGCCTGGCCGACGCGCTGCCGCTTTTCATGGCGCTGGGCGCCCATGCCGTGCCGCTGCCGGTTGGCCAGGCGATGGCCTTGCGCGCCTTGCTGCCGGCCGGCATGTCCCCGCCGGCCGGACTGCCCACGTTCGCGCCCGGCGCGGCGGAAGGGGCCGGCGGCGGACTCGCGGCGCGGCGCGTGCCCTACGGGATGCTGGCCGCCGCGGTGCTGGCCGAAATCGATGGCGCGCTCTGGCTGCTCGACGCGGCCGACGCCCGGCGCGCCGGTTGCGGCCTGCACGGCGAATCCACCGCCGACCTTTCCTGGGAAGGCGACGCCTGGCGGCGCAAGGGCGTGCGGCTCGAAGAAAATGCCGATGGCCGCCTGGCGGCCTGGGGGGCGGCGCTGCACGCGGCTTTGCTCTCGGGCGCCATGACGCGCTGTTTCGAGCTGACGCTGCAATATGGCAACGACCGCAGCCAGTTCGGCCGCTCCATCGGCAAGTTCCAGGCCATCCAGCACCAGCTGGCCGTCATGGCCGAGCACGTCGCCGCCGCGCGCATCGCCACCGCCGCCGCGTTTCCCGCGCAGGCCACGCAGCCCGCGCTTCTGCCGTCGGCCGTCGCCAAGGCCCGCGCCAGCGAAGCGGCGGCGCTGGCCGCCTCCATCGCGCACGCGGTGCACGGCGCCATCGGCATTACCGAGGAATACGACCTGCAGCTCCATACGCGCCGTCTGCATGCCTGGCGGCTCGCGCACGGCTCCGAAGCGCACTGGAACGGCGTGGTGGGCAAGGCGCTGATGCAGGGCGGGGCGGGCGCGGCCGAGTTCGTGCGCGCGCTGCATCCCTGACGCCCTCCGGACGGCCGCCCCATTTCTTCCGACGAGTTCAACGCCATGTTCGACAAGACATACGAATCCGCCGACGAAGCGGTCAGCGTGATTGAGAGCGGCGCCACCATACTGGTTAGCGGCTTCGGGGACATCGGTCTTCCGTTCGAGCTTCTGCACGCCCTGGCGCGCACGCGCGTCAGGGACCTGACCATTGTCTCGAACAACGCCGGAACCGGCGAGCTGGGGCTGTCGCGCCTGTTCAAGAACCGCCAGGTGTCGCGCCTGATCGCCTCGTTTCCCTCGCAGCCGGATTCGCACCACTATTTCGCCGCCCACGAGGCCGGGGCCGTCGAGGTGGAGCTGGTGCCGCAGGGCACGCTGGCCGAACGCATCCGCGCGGGCGGCGCCGGCCTGGCCGGATTCTTCACGCCGACCGGCTACGGAACCGAACTGGCCGAAGGCAAGGAGTGCCGCATCATCGACGGCAGGGGATACGTGTTCGAGCGGCCGCTGAGGGGCGACTTCGCCCTCATCAAGGCGGATCTCGCCGACCCCTACGGCAATCTCAGGTATCGGCTCGCCAGCCGGAACTTCAATCCCATCATGGCCATGGCGGCGCGCACCACGATCGCCGAGGTCAAGAAGAAGGTTCCGGTGGGCGGCATCGGCCCCGACGACATTCATACTCCCGGCGTGTACGTGGACAGGATGGTGGAGGTGGGAAATGACTAAAGGATGGTCGGAAGACGAAATCGCTGCCCGCGTGGCGGCGGATCTGCCGGAGCACGCGGTCGTCAATCTGGGAATCGGCCTGCCCGTGCGGGTCGCCGGCCACATCCCGGCGGGAAAGACCGTCTTCTTCCATTCCGAGAACGGAATCATCGGGCTCGGACCCGCGCCGCAGCCCGGACGCGAAGACCCGGACGTCGTCAATGCCGCCAAGAAGCAGGCCACCCTCATTCCGGGCGCGTCCATTGTCCATCATGCGGATTCGTTTGCGCTGATCCGGGGCGGAAGGCTGGACTACTCCATCCTGGGCGCCCTGCAGGTGTCGGCGTCCGGGGACATCGCCAACTGGAAAGTGCCGGGCCAGAAAGGCGGCGGGGGCGTGGGCGGTGCGATGGATCTTGCCGTGGGCGCCAGGAACGTGCTGGTCATGATGCGCCACCAGGACAAGGCGGGAGCGCCCAAGCTCGTCCAGGCTTGCGCTTTTCCGCTGACGGCGGTGCGCACCGTGACGCGCGTCTATACGGAATTGGGAATCTTCGAATGCGCCGGCGATGCGTTCGTCGTGCGCGAGATGGCGCCGGGCGTGAGCCAGGATGAATTGCTCGGGAAAACGGAGGCGGTCTTGCGGTTCGCGTAGCGGCGATCCGGCCGTGCTGCGGACAACGAGTCTTACAAGGGAGGAGGCGTCATGATGATCCGAATGCTGTTGCTGGCTTTGTGCGTGTTTTCGTCGGCGGCGTCCGCCGCGCCGTTTCCCAGCAGGCCCATCAACCTGATCGTGCCGTATCCGCCCGGCGGCGCGGTGGACCCCATCGCGCGCCTGTACGCCGAGAAGATCACCCAGCACTGGGGCGTGCCCGTCATCGTGCTGAACCGCCCGGGGGCGGGAACCACGATCGGGCTCAACCAGGCGGCGAAGGCCGAGCCTGACGGCTATACGGTCGTGCTGGCCACGGCAAGCATCACCAGCAACGCGCCGTTGTACAAATCCCTGCCCTACGATACGCGCAAGGACTTCACTTACCTGAGCATGGCGGGAATGATCCCGCTGGCCATCGCCGCCAATCCCCGCACGCCGGTGAACACGCTGGACGAGCTTATCGCCCAGCTCAAGAAGAAGCCTGGCTCGCTGACCTATTCGTCGTCGGGCAACGGCACCATCATCCATCTCGGCGGCGAGCTGCTCAAGTCGCTGGCGGGCGTCGACATGGTGCACGTGCCCTACAAAGGCAGCGGCCCGTCGGTGATGGCGGGCGTGGCCGGCGAAGTCGACCTGACCTTCGACTCGGTGTTCCTGATGAACCCGCAGGTGGAAACCGGAAAACTCAAGTACATCGCCGTGGCGAGCGAAAAGCGGCTGAAATCGCTGCCCCAGGTGCCCGCCGTCAGCGAAAAGTATCCCGGGTACTTCGTCACGTCGTGGGTGGGCTTCATGGGGCCGGCCGGCATGCCGCAGGACGTGGCCCGGGCCTGGGCGGACGAAGTGGCGCGCGTGGCGGCGCTGCCCGACGTGCGCGACAGGCTGGCCGCCCTGGGCGTCGAATCCGTCTCCAGCACACCCCGGGAGTTCTCCACCTTCGTCGATAGCGAAATCGCCAAATGGGAGAAGGTGATCGAGGAGGCGGGCATTCCGCAAGTGCAGTAAGGCAGCAAGGGGCGGCCTTCGCCGCCTACTTCTCCTCCGCGATCACCAGCAGCACCGAGGCGGGATGCTTGCCCACCGAGGTAATCTTGTGCGGGATGCTGGAGTTGAAATGCGCGCTGTCGCCGGCGTTCAGGGTTTCGCGCCGGCGCGCGAGCTGCAGGCTCACGGTGCCCTTGAGCACATAGAGGATCTCCTCGCCCTGGTGATGGCTCATGGGGTGGTTGCGCACGGGCTCGTCGGTGGGGCTCATGACGAAGGCGACCATCCGGTGCCCGGGCAGCGTGCCGGACACCACCCGGGGCGCGCGGCGCGGCGCGTCCGCGCCGGGCTGGGCGCGGTTGATGACGATGGGATCGTCTTCCGGCGACTCGGCGAACAGCTCCTCCACTTTCACGCCCAACGCCTTCGCGATCCGCAGGGCGGCGCCGATGGACGGCGTGGACACCCCTCTTTCGAGCTTGGACACATAGCTGCGCGTGAGCTCGGCCGCCTGGGCCAGCTCTTCCAGCGTCAAGCCCGCCTGCACGCGTAACAACTTCAATTTGACGGCCATTGCTTTCCTGTTGGACACTTGTGTCCTAAAATCAACTTGTTTCTTGTCATAGATCAAAAAACCGGGCGGCCTCTCCACAACCGCCCACTTGCAAGGGGATATGTTATGACGTTCGGAAAACGTTGTCGGGCGATCATGATGGCCGTGCTTTGCGGCGCGGCAAGCGTGGCGGGCTCCGCCGCGGGCGCGGCGCAGCCGCGGTACCCGGACAAGCCCATCCGGCTGATCATTCCGTTCGGCGCCGGCGGCATCACCGACGTGGCGGGCCGCCTGGTCGGGCAATACCTGGGCGAGGCCCTGTCGCAGCAGATCGTGATAGAGAACCGCCCCGGCGCGGGCGGGGCGATCGCCGCGCAGGCGCTGTCGGCCGCCAAGCCCGACGGCTACACGCTGCTGCTGGGCACCGTAGGCACGCAGGTGGTGAACAAAATGCTCTACCGCAAGCTGGGCTACGACCCGGCGGCCATGACGCCGGTGTCGCTGGTCAGCAATTCGCCGTACGTGCTGGCGGTCAACGGGGTGGAGGGCGTGGACGACCTGCAGTCGCTGGTGCGCTACGCCAGGGACAACCCCGCGCGGCTGAATTTCGGGTCCGCGGGCAACGGCAGTTCGCCGCACCTGGGAATCGAGCTCTTCAAGCTGGCCACGAAGACGGATATCGTGCACATTCCCTTCAAGAGCGGGGCCGAGGCGGTCAACGCCGCGGTGGGCGGCCAGGTGAACATCGTGATCGACGCGCTGCCCGTCATTGAGCCGCAGGCCAAGGCGCACCGGCTGAAAATGCTGGCCATCGCCGATGCGCGGCGCAGCCGCGTGGCGCCCGACCTGAAAACCAGCGTGGAGCAGGGCCTGCCGCAATTCCAGATCGGCTCCTGGAATGCGCTGATCGCGCCGCCCGGCACGCCCGCTTCCACGGTCGAGGCGCTGAACAAGGCGCTGGCGCAGGCGCTCGAGCGTCCCGAGCTCGTGCAGCGCCTGGCGCAGATGGGCATCGAGCCGCTGCCCACCGGGGTCCAGGCGTACCGGAAGCACGTCGCCAACGAAACCGAGAAATGGTCCAAGGTCATCCAGGCCGCGGGCACGCGCCTCGATTGACGCGGCTTCGGGAGGAGGGTTGACGACATGCTGATTTACGACACCCTGCGTTCGGGCAATGCCTGGAAGGTGCGGCTGATGGCCAGCCTGCTGGGCGTGCCGCTGGCGCGCCGCACGCTGTCCATCGACCGGGGCGACCTGGCCAGCCCGGCATTCCTGGCCATCGCGCCCATGGCGCACGTGCCGGTGCTGCAACTGCCGGACGGCACGCACCTGGCCGAGTCGATGGCGATTCTCCACTACCTGGCGCAGGGCAGCCCGTGGTGGCCCCGGGACGCCCTGGCGCAGGCCCGGGTGCTGAGCTGGCTGTCGTTCGAGCAGGACCGTCACATGAAGCCGCTGGCGCAGCTGCGCCTGAACCTCGCGCTGCACCGGCGCGGCGATCCGCAAAGCGAGCCTTACGCCGGCCATGCGCGGGCGGCGCACGCCGCGCTGCAGGTGCTGGAGGCGCAGTTGCAACGGCAGGGCGCGCAGGGGTGGGTGGCCACGCAAGACCACCCCAGCATCGCCGACGTGGCCCTTTACCCCTATACCCGCATGGCGCCCATGGGCGGCATCGCGCTGGACCCTTACCCCGCCATCCGGGCCTGGCTGGCGCGCGTGGAGCGCCTGCCGGGATACCAGGCGCTCTTCCCGGGCCAGCCGGAACGCAATCTCTCCACCGCAGAACATCCCTAGGTCTACCCATGAACACCGACACTTTCAAGCTCGACAAGGCCACGCTGGTTTCGCAGTCCACCCGCAAGATCGACCAGCAGTTCCCGGAAAGCGCCTACTCCCTGCGCCAGAAGCTGGCGTTGACCTGCCGCATTCTCTTCGACAATGGCCACGACTCCGGGCTTGCCGGCCAGATCACGGCGCGCGCCGAGACGCCGGGCACGTTCTACACCCAGCAGCTCGGCCTGGGTTTTGACGAGATCGCCGAAGACAACCTGTTGCGCGTGGACGAAGACCTCAATGTGCTGGCTGGCGACGGCATGCCCAACCCCGCGAACCGCTTCCACTCCTGGGTCTACCGCGCGCGGCCGGACGTGAACTGCATCATCCACACCCATGCCGTGCACACCGCGGCGCTGGGCATGCTGGAGCAGCCGCTCATCGTTTCGCACATGGACAACTGCGTGCTGTACGACGACGTGGCCTTCGTGGCCAAATGGCCGGGCATCCCGGTGGGCAACGAAGAAGGCGAACTCATCGCCGGCGCGCTCGGCGGCAAGCGCGCGCTGATGCTCTCGCACCATGGCCTGCTGATCGCCGGCTCGTCGGTGGAAGAGGCCTGCGTGCTGGCCATTGCGTTCGAGCGCGCCGCGCGCATGCAGCTGCTCGCCGGCGCGGCGGGCGAGATCAAGCCCATCGACCCCGCGCTGGGCAAGGAAGCGCACGACTGGATCCTGCGCCCGCGACGCAACACTATCGCCTTCGAGTACTACGCCCGCCGTGCGCTGAAGAACCCGCGCAACGCGGACTGCCTGCGGCCGGCTTAGGACGGGTCGCCGGCCGCCTCGCCCCGCCAGGCCGGGCGCCCCGGCGCTACGCGCCGTTGGAAGACAGCCGCAGGTTGGTCTTGAGCATGTCGTAGACGTGGCGCGTGAGCGGGTTGATGTGGTCGCGGCGCATCCACAGGAAGTAGTTCACGTCGGGCAGGGGCGGCAGGCCGTCTTTCTCGCCCAGCACGCGCATGTCCGAACCTAGCAGCTCCACGCTGCGCGCGGTAATGCCCAGGCGCGCGCGCAGCGCCGCCTTGATGCCGACCAGGTTGGGAGCCACGTAGTTGGTCTGCCAGTGGACCTGGGACTGCTCCAGCGCATTGAGCGCGATGCGGCGGAAGATACTGGGCTCGTCGGCCAGCACCAGCGGCACGGGCGCGTGCATGTCGTGCACGTAGTCGGCGGAGCACAGCCAGACGGTGGGCGAGGTGCGCAGCACCACGCCCTCGAAGTCCGGGTCGAAGCGGGTGGAAACCGTGAGATCCAGCTCGCCGTTGCGCAGCGCGGTCATCAGGTGCGGGCTCCGGTCGACGCGGATCTCCAGCTTGATGCGCGGAAAGGTGCGCGCCACGTGCGTCAGCACGCTGGGCAGGATGCTGTCGGCCACGTCGTGCGGCGAGCCCAGGTGCAGCTCGCCTTCCAGCAGGCTGTCCTGCAGCGAGCGCAGGGCCTCGTCATTGATGGCGAGCATGTGGCGCGCATAGGTGACGAGTTTCTCGCCGTGGCTGGAAAGGCGCTTGTTGCGGCCGCGCTTCTCGAAGAGCGGCAGGTCGATCAGGTGCTCCAGCCGCTGCATCTGCTGCGTGACGGCCGATTGGGTCTTGTGCAGGCTGTCGGCGGCGGCGGAGAACGAATCGTGTTCGGCGATGGCGACCAGCGTGCGCAGCAGGTCCAGGTCCAGGTTGCGCATGGAAGATCCTCGGAATGTCGGGCATACCGGCGGACCTTAGCGCAAATCGGGGCGCGGCGCATGCGCGGCCGCGCCCCGCCCGACGCCGGGGCGCGGCCGCCCCGCCTCAGTGCCGCACGTCCTCGAGGAACTTGCGGGCGCGGGGATGGCGCGGAGCGCTGAAGAACTCGGCCGGCGTGCTGTCTTCGAGAATGCAGCCGGCGTCCATGAACCAGATGCGGTCGGCGACCTCGCGGGCGAAATCCATTTCGTGGGTGACGACCACCATGGTCATGCCCTCGGCGGCGAGCTGTTTCATGACGCAGAGCACTTCGTTGACCATTTCCGGATCCAGCGCGCTGGTGGGCTCGTCGAACAGAATGACGGGCGGCCGCTGGGCCAGGGCGCGGGCGATGGCGACGCGCTGCTGCTGGCCGCCGGACAGGTTGGCGGGCATGGCGTCGATCTTGTGCGCCAGGCCCACCTTGGCCAGCAGGCTTTCTGCCAGCTCGTCGGCCTCGCGCGCCGGCATGCGGAACACCTTGCGCGCCGACAATGTCACGTTCTCGCGCACCGAATAATGCGGAAACAGGTTGAACTGCTGGAACACGAAGCCGATGGAGGCGCGCAGCTTGTTCAGGTCGTTTCGCGGATCGTAGATGCTGGCCCCGTTGACGGTGATGTCGCCTTTCTGGATGTTCTCCAGCCGGTTCAGGGTGCGGATCATGGTGGACTTGCCCGAGCCGGACGGGCCGCACACCACGAGCACCTGGCCTTTCTCGACGCGGCCGCAGACGTCGTTCAGCGCGTGGTATTCGCCGTACCACTTGTTCACGTTCTTCAATTCGATCATGGCGGTTTCCCCCTGTGATGGTCAGGCCAGCCCGAGCCGGCGCTTCTGGATGCGGGTTTCGATGCGTGCGGCCAGGCGCGAGAGCGCCAGGCAGACCGCGAAGTAGAAGCCGGCCAGGATGAGATACGTCTGCAGGGCCGACGTGAGTTCGATGCTGTTGATCTGCTGGCCGACGAAGGTGACTTCCTCCACCCCGATGACGTAGACGATGGAAGTGGCCTTGATGGTGGACACGAACTGGCTCACCAGCGACGGGATCATGTTGACCAGCGCCTGGGGCAGGATCACGTAGCGCATGCTCTGCCAGTACGACAGTCCGGCGGCGCGCGCCGCCTCGGTCTGGCCGCGCGGCAGGCCCTGCAGGCCGGCGCGCACGATTTCGGCCAGGAAGGCGCTCTCATACAGCACGATGGCCACGAGCGCCGTCTTGAAGGCCGAGATCGTCATGCCGGTGACCAGCGGCACCGCGAAGTACGCCCAGAAGATGATCATGATGAGCGGCACGCCGCGGAAGGCCGTGATCCAGCAGGTGGCCAGGATGCGCAGCAGGCGGTAGTGCCCCACGCGCGCAAAGCCCAGCAGCACGGCGATGGGAAAGGCCAGGCCCAGCCCCAGCACGGCCAGCAGCAGGGTGGCCGCAAAGCCGCCCAGCGGCCCGTTGGGCCAGGAACCCACCAGGAACATGGCGCCGTATTTTTGCAGGATGTCGAGCATGGCTTATCCCTTGTAGGCCGACGGAAATGCCTTCTCCACGCGGCTGCCCACGAGCATGATCGCCAGCGAGCACAGCAGGTAGATCAGCGTGGTCACGGCAAAGACGTCGAAGGTCCGGAAGGTGAGGTTGTCGATGTTCTTGGCCTGGTAGGTGAGGTCCGTCACGCCGATCACCATGGTCAGGCTCGTGTCCTTGAAGAGAATGAGCGAGCGGTTGACCAGAGGCGGCACGCCGATGCGCAGCGCCTGGGGCAGGATCACGTAGCGCATGCTCTGCAGAAAGCCCAGGCCGATGGCGCGGCCCGCCTCGGCCTGGGCGGCCGGAATGGCCTTCAGGCCGGAGCGCAGGTCTTCCGACATGTAGGCGCTGACGTTGAGCGACAGGGCGATCACGGCGAACAGCAGCTCGGTGTTGCCGGCGTTGACATAGGCTTTCAACCCGGGCGGCAGCACCTGGGGCATCCCGAAATACCACACCATGATCTGCACCACCGTGGGCACGTTGCGGTGGTACTCCACGAAGAGCGACATCAGCGCGTCCAGCGGCCTGAACGGTATGGCGCGCAGCAGCACGATGACGACGGCCAGCGCCATGCCCAGCAGCCACGACAGCGCGAACACCAGCAGGGTGGTCTTCAGGCCGTCGAGCAGCAGCTCGCCGTATTGCCCGTGCAGCAGAAAAGAAATATCCAGATCCATAAGCGGCAGCGGCGGCGGCGCGAGGCCGCCGCCTCATCCTCAATTGGCCTTGGCGACCGGTTCGACCTTGAAGGAGCGGGTGAGCTTGTAGATAGAGTCCTTGCCCAGCCACTTGGCGTAGATGGCGTCCAGCTCGCCGTCGGCGTCCATCTTTGCGAGCACCTTGTCCACGGCCTGCATCAGCCCCGTGTTGCCCTTGGACACCACCACCCCCATGCGCTCGGTGAACAGCGGTTCGTCGACCAGCACGGCGGGCGAGCCGGTCTTGGCGGATTCGATCTCGAATCGCTTGAGCGTGAGCTCGCCGGCCGAGATGCCGTCCACCTTGCCGTTCTGCAGGCCCAGGTAGCAGGTGGCCAGATCCTGATAGGTCACGATTTTCGACTTGGCCAGCACGCGGCTGGCGATGGCGGCCGAGGACGAGCCCTTGCTGGCGCAGACGCGCTTGCCCTCGAGCTGGGCCAGCGAGCCGATCTTCTCGTCGCGGCGCACCAGCACCTTGATGCTGCCCTGCAGGTATTGCAGGCTGTAGTCGACCTGGGCGGCGCGTTCGGGCAGGTAGGCCATGGAGCCGGCCACCACGTCCACGCGGCCCATTTTCAGTTCGGGAATGCGCGCTTCGGTGGACAGCGGCTTGTGCACCAGTTCCACGCCCAGTCCTTTGGCGAGCGCCTGGCACACGTCGACGTCGTAGCCCACGAACCTGCGCGTGGCCGGATCCTGGAAGGCATAGGGTTCGCTGGCGCTCTGGGTGCCGCAGACGAGCTTCTTGCTGGCCTCGATTTCCTTCAGGTCGCGTGCCTGGGCGCTGGCGGCCGCGGCCGCGGAAAGGGACAGGGCAATGACTGCGAGGGACGGCTTCATGGTTTTCTCCTTGGACTGTCTTGATGGTGGATGGCGGCGCCGGCGGTCCGCGCCGCCGGCCGCGCCTCAGGGGGCGAAGCGGTAAGCGGCGCGTTCGCGCTCGTCGATCTGGTTGACCAGATTGGTTTCCCATTCCAGGTACTTGCGCGCGGCGGCCTTGTTGCCGCTGTGGCGGTCATGCACGAAGAAAAGAAAGTCGATGCAGTCTTCGTCGGGCGGGTTGCCGGGGCTGGACTCCACCGGCAGACCCGCGCCGGTCCAGGCGGCGGGCGGATCGGCGAGCAGCAGCGGTTCCAGGCTCCCGGGCAGGCCGCGCGCATAGAGCTCGGCCACGCGCGGATCCTCGGCGACGAGCACGGTCTGACGGTCGGCCGCGGCGGGTTTGCCGCGTATGGCCCAGCGCGCGCCGGCGATGTGCGCCTTGCGGTAGGCCATGCTGGGGCGCAGGTCGACGAAGGCGGCGCCCTCTTCCAGCAGCGCGCGGGCCTGCGCGCTGTCGATGCGCGCCAACCGGCTTTCCACGGCCGGCGGAGGCGGCGGAGGCGCGTCCAGCGCGGCGGCCTCCAGCACGTGGACTTCCCAGCCCATCTGGCGCAGCCAGCTGGCCACCGTGGGGGCGCGCACGCCCTCGCCGTCGACCAGCACCAGCCGGGCGCCGCGCGTGCCCACATACTGGTCGGTGGCCTGGATGAGCTGGCCGCCGGGCGCGCTGGCGGCGCCGGGGTAGGTGCCGGCCTGATATTCCTCCGGCGTGCGCACGTCGAAGACGTAGGTCGTGCGCGCGCCGTCGGCCCGCATGGCGGCCAGGGCGGCGGGGTCGATAGCGGCAACGCCGTAGCGCGCCGCCAGCGCCTGGGCGCGCTCCCTGGCGCGCGCCAGCGCCGCCTGCGAGGTTTCCATGCCATGCCGGCGCGACTGGCCGTGGTCCAGCGGCAGGTCCTTGAGGTACCAGCCCTGGGTGCCGTTTTCCAGGGCGTACACCGGGTTCTTCACGCCCAGGTTGATGAGCGTCTGCGCACCGATGATACTGCGGGTGCGGCCGGCGCAGTTGATCACGATGGTGGTGTTCTCGTCGGGCACCAGCTCGTCCACCCGCAGCGCCAGCTCGCCGTTGGGGCAGCAGGTGGCCGTGGGGATGCTCATCTTCTGGTATTCGGCGAACGGCCGGCCGTCCAGCACCACCAGGTTGTCCCGGGCGGCCAGGCGCCGGCTCAGTTCCTCGGCCGTGATGGCGGGCGTGTGGAAGACGTGTTCGGCCAGCTCGCCGAAGGTTTTGCTCGGCAGGTTGACGCCGGCGAAGAGGGCATAGCCCTGGCCGCGCCAGGCGTCGACGCCGCCATCCAGCACGCTGACCTGGGTATAGCCGAGGGCGCGCAGCGCCTCGGCCGCCGGTTCCGCCACGCCGTTGGCCTGGTCGTAGACCACGACGCGGGTCGTCTTGCGCGGCACCAGGCGCAGCGTTTCGAATTCGAGCTGGCTGTACGGCGCGTTGACGGCATAGAAAAGGTGGGACTCGCCATACTGGCCATGCTCGCGCACGTCCAGCAGGGCGATCTCGTGGCCGTCGTGCAGCCAGTCTTTGAGCGTGGCGGCGCCTACGCGCGCGCGGATCGAGGGTGTGATTGCCATGGGTTCAACAGGAAGAAGCGCCGGCCGCGCCGGCGCGGAGGACTACGAAAGGTGGGCGTCGAACGCCTGTTGCAGGTCGGCGATGAGGTCGGCCGGGTCTTCCAGGCCGATATGGAAACGGCACATCGGACCGCGCCCGCTCCAGGACGACAGGCTGCGCGCGGAAGCCATGTTCATGGGCACGACCAGGCTCTCGTAGCTGCCCCACGAGGCCCCGATGCCGAACAGCGCCAGCGCGTCGATCATGGCTTCCATGCGCTCGGGGCCGACCTCGGGCGCGAACTCCACCGACACCAGGCCGTTGCTGCCGCGGAAGTCGCGCTCGAAGATCTCGCGCTGCGCGCCTTCGGCGCAGGCGGCGGCATAGACACGGGCCACGCGCGGGTGCCGCTGCAGCCAGCCCGCCACTTCGAGCATGTGCGCCTGGTGGGCGCGCAGGCGCACGGGCAGGGTGCGCAGGCCGCGCAGCAGCAGGTAGGCGTCGTCCGCGCCCACGGTCTGGCCGTAATTGACCTGCGCGGTTTCCAGTTCCGGCCACGCCTCGCGGGTCGTGACCACCGTGCCCATCATGACGTCGGCGTGGCCGCTCAGGTACTTGGTGGCCGCGATGATGGAGATGTCGGCGCCCAGCGCCAGCGGCTGGTGCAGGAAGCCCGAGCCCCAGGTGTTGTCCACCGCCAGCAGGCAGCCATGCTTCCGGGCCAGGGCCGACACCGCGCGCAGGTCCATCATCTCGTAGACGAGCGAGCTGGGGTTTTCGGCATAGATCATGCGCGTGTTGGGCCGGATCTTCTCCGCCAGGTCGGAGCCATCGGGCTGGTAGTAGCTGTGCTCGATACCCAGGCGCGCCAGGCTCTGCGCGCACAGCGCGCGCGCCGGTTCGTACACGCCGTCGGTCATGAGCACGTGGTCGCCCGCCTTCAGGTAGGCGAGAAACACCATGGCGATGGCCGCCAGCCCGGTCGGGAACACCTTGGCGCGGTAGCCGCCTTCCAGCTCGACCAGCGCGTCTTCCAGCGCATAGGTGCTGTCGGTGCCGCGCGCGCCGTAGGAACGCAGGCGCTCCTGGCCGCGGCGCTGGCGCGTCTCGCGCCACTGCGCCACGCTGTCGAACACATAGGTGCTGGCCCGCGTTACCGGCGTGTTCACCCAGCCCTGGTGGGGCCGGCCGCTGCGCAGCAGCCGGGTTTCGTAGGCGCCTTGCGGCGCGTGCTGGTCCTTGGCCATGTCGCGTCTCATTTGCGGGTCTGCACGCCGATGGCCATCTGCTGGCAGGTGCCTTTTTCGAGATCGAAAGCGATGCGGCGGTCCAGCGTTTCCAGCGCACGGCCGTACATGTGCAGGTGGCGGATGACGTCCTGGCCCTCGATGTGCACGGCGTGGATGTCGTCGGGCATGAGAGCGATGCCGGCGCCGGGTTCGACGACCACGGTTCCGGTCTGCTCCAGCGTGGCGCGGCCCGGCTCGCTGCCGTCGTCCTTGCGGTCGTAGGTGTAGTTGAGTTCCACGCCTTCGACCGCGGCGATGCAGGCCCAGGTTGTGTGGTTGTGCGGCACGATCTTCTTGCCCGGGCGCATGACGTTCAGGTACAGCGCATAGGACTTGTCTTCGTCTTCCTGGATCAGGTAGCGGGCCTGCAGTTCCCCCTGCTCGGGCGCGGGGTAGCGCTCGGCGCTCCACCAGTCTTTGTGGGCGGCCAGGCCGACCAGTTTGTCCAGGACCTGGGCCAGGGTGTCGCGGTTTTCTCCGCCGCGCTCGAACAGCCCCTTGATCTGGTCGATGGCGGCGCGGATCTGGGCCGATCCCGGGTTGGCTTGCTGCATGGCGTATGGGCTCCGTGTCTTTTGTGGGAAACAGGCGCCCACCTTAAAGAGCCGGACCGCGCGATTCAAATTAGAGTTGCATTGAAATTCATTAGGATTGCTAATGTATTTTCCGCTTTCATAGAGGAATGGCGAGAAGAGCGCGCCGGAGGACCGTCCGTCTCTAGGGGAAAATACCAATAAGAAACTGATCCATTTTCCGGCCCTGGAGCAACTCGCGCGGGCGCCGGGCCGGGCCGCGGACGCAGCGACCTGCACAAGCTTGAGTTTTTTCCTACGCACTTGTCAGTCTCATCCTATGGTGGCGGCGCCTGCGCTCTTCTTATGATTCCCAATCCTGTGCCGGCGCCGCATCGGGTTGCCCCGGGCGGAGTTCCCCGGCGGCGAAATATCCAGCCGTCGCGCCGCCCGTCTTCCGCGCTTCCCGGCCCACGGTCATCCGCGGCATATCGAGGAAAAAGTGAAACTCCTTCAGTCGATTCTGCTCGTCGCCTTGCTGTGCTTTTCGAAAGCCGGCTTTGCCGTCATTTGTCTCAAGGAGGGCGGCCTTTCCAAGGATTCGGTCGACATCCGCACCACCATCGCCGTGCCCAACGACGAAGCAAGGGGCACGGTGCTATGGCGCTCGCCCAATTACCACATGATCGTCGAATGCAAGCAGGAAAATTGGATAAGCCAAGGCGAGAAGGTCTTCATCTATCTCAGCCCCACCGACCAGGGCATGACCCAGCTGGGGCCCGACATCGAGTTCGGCGTCAACCTGAAGGGTGTCGACTACACATGCAGCAGCCTGGAGCGGTGCCGCATGGAAATCGGCGAGACCGAGCCTTGCGCCGTCTTGTGCACCAACTTCAAGACCCGTTTCTCGATTGCGTACAACTTCTTCATCGCCAAGAAATCCACACCGGAGCAAAGCGCATACAAAGAGGGCGTGCTGGCGGGGCTTTCCCAGTACGACGCCTTCCAGATCGACGGCGAGGGGGGCATCAACGAGCGTCCGGGCAAGAACTTCCGCATGACGGTCACGGGGCTGAACCGCATGCGTTACGTGGGCTGCCTGGCCAAAATAGCGCTGTATCCCTCCGTGCTCGATTTCGGGCCGCTTCCCATGAGCGGCGCGCGCGTCGGCGATCCCATCGCCGAGAAGTCCTTCTACATCATCGTCGGCAAGAACTGCATCAGCTATTACGGGCTGTCGGCCATCATCGTGCCGACCAATGGCAGGTTGCTGGACCAGTACACGCTGGTTCCCGACCATAACGCCTCGCTGGGCATCTCCATCTACGCCGCCGACGGCAAGTCTCCCGTGCCGTTCAACGAGGAGTTCACCGTGATGCCGCCCACGGAAAACGTGTACTTCACCGCCGGCTTCAGGGTCCGGCCGAAATGGCTGACGGAAAAGCCCACGACGGGCCCGTTCCATGCCGCCGCCGTAATCAGCGTGTACTACAAGTAGCAAGCGATGCAAAGAAGAATCACTGCAAGACCCGGCGGCAATAGCCTTCCTCAGGGAGGAACTCGATGAGAGGCTGGCTGGTTTCGTTCTTTTTCGCCGCCACGCTGTTTGCCGCAGACAGCCACGCTGCTTTCAGGTGCTACAAGGATCCGTTGACTCTCCACGAGTCCATGGTCGTCGACGGCCCGGTCATCCTGGTGGACAACAACGCGCGCGAGGGCACGGTGTTGTGGCGCTCTCCCACCATCAACCTCACCCTGGTCTGCTATCACGACCACTGGGGTTGGGGCGAGGATGTCTATATATACCTGTATCCGGGCGCCACCGACGATACCCACTTCAGCCCGGGGCTCGGACTGGGCATTCGCATGAATGGAACCGACGAACCCTGCCCCGTCATCGCCCCGTACTGCCGCAAGTCGATCGGAAAGACGTCGTCCTGCTTCTTTATTAGTTGCTCAGGCCGCAAGACGGTCTTCCAGATTTCCTATAGTCTGTTTCTGTTCAAGAAGCAGAGTCCATGGGACACCTCCCGCCTGTCGGGGCCGCTGGCCGCGGCCACCGCCGCCGACGCGATGAGCATCGGCGACAAGAATGGGCTTCCCACTCCTAACAATTCTTCCTACAAGCTCGTTCTTACAGGGCTGGAAAAGGTGCGCTATGCCTATTGCCAGCCCGCGGCCAGCGTAACGCCGAGCGTGATCGACTTCGGCTCGATTTCCATGTCCACTGCCCCCACAGGCGGCGTCATCTCGGAGCGGTCCTTTTTTGTTACGGTGGACAGGAAGTGCTCGCTGCAGGCCGGGATATCCGCCGTCATGAACGTCACCAAGGGATCGGTATTGGCGGATCACGCGCTGCTCCCTGCCCAGAACCAGTCCGTCGGCATTTTTCTGTACGGCGAGAATGGCTTACCCATACCTTGGGGCAAAGAAATCCGGTTGCTGCCGCCCGGCAAGGACGCACGCACGGCCGCGCGCATCGATACACACCTGAAGTGGATGGCCGAACGCCGCGAACCGGGACCGTTTTCCGCGACGGTGGTCGTCGACGTGTACTACAAATAGCCGCGGGCGGCGCGCCGCCCGCGGCGCGATTCAGAAGCCCGCGCGCGGCACGTGCACGCGGCCGTCCATGAGCACTCGGGCGCTGCGGCTCATGATGGCCTTGGTGACTTTCCACTCGCCGTTCACCTGCTCGGCCTTGGCGCCCACGCGCAGCGTGCCCGAGGGATGGCCGAAGCACACGGTGTCGCGCTCGCCGCCGCCGGCGGCCAGGTTGACCAGGGTGCCCGGCACGGCCGCCGCCGTGGCGATGGCCACCGAGGCCGTGCCCATCATCGCGTGGTGCAGCTTGCCCATGGACAGCGCACGCACCAGCACGTCCACGTCCGACCGGGCGATGCGCTTGCCGCTGGAGGCCACGTACTCGCGCGGCGGCGCCACGAACGCCACCTTGGGCGTGTGCTGGCGCGCGGCGGCTTCTTCCAGCTTGCCGATGAGTCCCATGCGCAGCGCGCCGTGCGCGCGTATGGTCTCGAAGCGCGCCAGGGCGGCGGCATCGCCATTGATATCGTCCTGCAGCTCGGTTCCCTTGTAGCCCAGCGCCTCGGCGTCCAGGAAGATGGTGGGAATGCCGGAATTGATCATGGTGGCCTTGAACGTGCCCACGCCGGGCACCTCCAGCTCGTCCACCACGTTGCCGGTGGGAAACATGGACCCGCCGTCGCCGTCTTCCGCCGGGTCCATGAATTCCAGCCGCACCTCGGCCGCGGGGAAGGTCACGCCGTCCAGCTCGAAGTCGCCGGTTTCCTGCACCGCGCCGTTCGTCATGGGTACGTGCGCGATGATGGTCTTGCCGATGTTGGCCTGCCAGATGCGCACCACGGCCACGCCGTCGGCCGGCACGCGGCTGGCGTCCACCAGCCCGTTGGCGATGGCGAACGGCCCCACGGCCGCCGAGAGGTTGCCGCAGTTACCGCTCCAGTCCACGAACGGCTGGTCGATCGAGACCTGGCCGAAGAGATAGTCCACGTCGTGGTCCGGGCGGGCGCTGCGCGACAGAATGACGGTCTTGCTGGTGCTGGAGGTGGCCGCGCCCATGCCGTCGATCTGTTTGCCGTACGGATCGGGGCTGCCGATCACGCGCAGCAGCAGGGCGTCGCGAGCCGGGCCGGGCACGCGGGCGGATTCGGGCAGGTCGTCCAGCTTGAAGAAAACGCCTTTGCTGGTGCCGCCGCGCATGTAGGTGGCGGGAATACGGATCTGGGGGGCGTGTGCCATGGCGCAGTCCTGGTGTCTAGGGTTACGGGAAAGGCGGGCCTGCGCCCGCCGTCGTTGCCGGGCGTCAACCGGCCTTTTGCGCGCCGGCGGCGGATTCGGCCTCCAGGAAGTCCTGGGCGAAGCGTTGCAGCACGCCGCCCGCTTCGTAGATGGAAACCTCCTCGGCCGTGTCCAGCCGGCAGGTGACCGGCACCGCTTCGGTGCGGCCGTCGCGGCGGTGGACGACCAGCGTGAGGTCGGCGCGCGGTTCGCGCGTGCCCACCACGTCATAGGTTTCGGTGCCGTCCAGCGCCAGCGTCTTGCGGTTCGTGCCGGGCTTGAACTCCAGCGGCAGCACGCCCATGCCGATCAGGTTGGTGCGGTGGATGCGTTCGAAGCCCTCGGCCACGATGGCTTCCACTCCCGCCAGGCGCACGCCCTTGGCCGCCCAGTCGCGCGAAGAGCCCTGGCCGTAGTCGGCGCCGGCCACGATGATGAGCGGCTGCTTGCGCTCCATGTAGGTTTCGATGGCTTCCCACATGCGCATCACCTTGCCCTCGGGCTCCACGCGGGCCAGCGATCCCTGCCTGACGGTGCCGTCGGCGTTTTTCACCATCTCGTTGTAGAGCTTGGGGTTGGCGAAGGTGGCGCGCTGGGCCGTGAGGTGGTCGCCGCGGTGGGTGGCGTAGGAGTTGAAGTCCTCCTCGGGCAGGCCCATCTTCGCCAGGTACTCGCCCGCCGCGCTGTCGGCCAGGATGGCGTTGGACGGCGAGAGGTGATCGGTGGTGATGTTGTCGCCCAGCACCGCCAGCGGCCGCATGCCGCGCAGCGTGCGCTCGCCCGCCAGCGCGCCTTCCCAGTATGGCGGGCGGCGGATGTAGGTGCTCTGGGGGCGCCAGGGGTACAGCGGACTCACGGCCGTCTTGCGCTCGTCCTGGATGCCGAACATGGGGGCGTACACCTTGCGGAACTGCTCGGGCTTGACGGCGCTGCGCACCACCGCGTCGATTTCCTCGTCGCTGGGCCAGATGTCTTTCAGGCGGATCTCGCGGCCTTCCGCGTCCACGCCCAGCACGTCGCGCTCGATGTCGAAGCGGATGGTGCCGGCGATGGCGTAGGCCACCACCAGCGGCGGCGAGGCCAGGAAGGCCTGCTTCGCGTACGGGTGGATGCGGCCGTCGAAATTGCGGTTGCCCGACAGCACGGCGGTGGCGTAGAGGTCGCGGTCGATGATTTCCTGCTGGATCTTCGGGTCGAGCGCACCCGACATGCCATTGCAGGTGGTACAGGCGAAGGCCACCACGCCGAAGCCCAGTTTTTCGAGCTCGGGCGTAAGGCCGGCTTCGTCCAGGTACAGGGCCACCGCCTTGGAGCCGGGCGCGAGCGAGCTTTTCACCCAGGGCTTGCGCGCCAGGCCCGCGCGGTTGGCGTTGCGCGCCAGCAGGCCCGCGGCGATCACGTTGCGTGGATTGCTGGTGTTGGTGCAGCTCGTGATGGCCGCGATGATGACCGCGCCGTCCGGCATCTGGCCCGGCGTGTTTGCCACCTTGCCGGCAATGCCGCGCTCGGCCAGGTCGGAAACCGGCAGGCGGCGATGCGGGTTGGAGGGGCCGGCCAGCGTGCGCACCACCGTGGAGAGGTCGAAACGCAGCACGCGCTCGTAGCGGGCGTTCTTCAGCGTATCGGCCCACAGGCCGGCGGTCTTGGCATAGGTTTCCACCAGCGCCACCTGTTCTTCCTCGCGACCCGTCAGGCGCAGGTAGTCGATGGTTTGCCCGTCGATGGCGAACATGGCGGCCGTGGCGCCGTACTCCGGGGCCATGTTGGAAATGGTGGCGCGGTCGCCCAGCGTGAGCGCGGCCGCGCCCTCGCCGTAGAACTCCAGGTAGGCGCCCACCACTTTCTCCTTGCGCAGGAACTCGGTGAGCGTGAGCACGACGTCGGTGGCGGTAATGCCGGGCTGCGGACGGCCGGAGAGTTCTACCCCCACGATGTCGGGCAGGCGCATCCAGGAGGCGCGGCCCAGCATGACGTTCTCGGCCTCCAGGCCGCCCACGCCGACGGCGATCACGCCCAGCGCGTCCACGTGCGGCGTGTGGCTGTCGGTGCCCACCAGGGTGTCGGGGTAGGCCACGCCGTCCTGCGCATGGATCACCGGCGACATGCGCTCCAGGTTGATCTGGTGCATGATGCCGTTGCCCGGCGGCACCACGTCGATGTTGCGGAACGCTTGCTTGGTCCAGTCGATGAAATGGAAGCGGTCTTCGTTGCGCCGGTCTTCCACCGCGCGGTTCTTGGCGAAGGCGTCGGGATCGTAGCCGCCGTACTCCACGGCCAGCGAGTGGTCCACGATGAGCTGCACCGGCACCACCGGGTTCACCTTGGCCGGGTCGCCGCCTTTTTCGGCGATGGCGTCGCGCAGGCCCGCCAGGTCCACCAGCGCCGTCTGGCCCAGGATGTCATGACAGACCACGCGCGCCGGGTACCACGGAAAATCCAGGTCGCGGCGCCGTTCGATGAGCTGCCGGAGGGCGTCGTTGAGCAGCGCGGGCTCGCAGCGGCGCACCAGGTTTTCGGCGAGCACGCGCGAGGTGTAGGGCAGTTCGTCGTAGGCGCCCGGGGCGATGGCTTCCACGGCGGCGCGGGCGTCGAAATAATCCAGGCGGGTGCCCGGCAGGGGCTTGCGGTAGGAATGGTTCATGCTTCGCTCTTTTGCAGCTTGCCTTGCGCGATCTGCTGTTCGATGTTGAGACGGGATGCGCGGATGTGCCGGCGCATCAGGATTTCGGCCAGCTCGCCGTCGCCGTCGGCGATGGCGTCCAGGATGCGGTGGTGTTCCGCGTACGACTGGCGCGGGCGGTTCGGCGTGTTGGAGTACTGGATGCGGTACATGCGCGCGAGCTGGTAGAGCTCGTCGCACAGCATGCGAAACAGCATCTGGTTGCCGCTGCCCTTAACGATGCGGTAGTGAAAATCGTAGTCTCCCTCCTGCTGGTAATAGCCGCGGCCCGCCTGGAACGCCTCGTCGCGCTCGTGCGCCTCGAGCACGCGGCGCAGCTCTTGCACGTCTTGCGCGTGCATGCGCTCGGCCGCCAGGCGGCAGGCCATGCCCTCCAGGGATTCGCGTATTTCGTAGAGCTCGCACAGCTCCTGCTGGCTCAGCGACACCACGCGCGCGCCCACGTGCGGCACGCGCACGAGCAGCTTCTGCCCCTCGAGCCGGTGCAGCGCTTCGCGCAGCGGCCCCCGGCTCACGCCGTAGGCGCGCGCCAGCTCGGGCTCGGAAATCTTGCTGCCCGGCGCGATCTCACCCTTGACGATGGCCGACTGCAGCTTGCGGAAAAGCTGGTCGGACAGCGTCTCGGCGTCGCCCGCCGGGTCGGGCAGCGTGAGCACTTTGCTCATGGTGTTGACAATCTTGTGAGTTTTACTGCGTTTTGCCGATTATTTCGGCTTGGAATTCACTGATTGTCAACAATTTAGTCCGGAACGCGGCGGGCCGCAAGCCGGGCGCTCAGATGCCCGTATCGGGGTAATTGGGGCCGGCGTCGTGGAACCCGCCGCTGCTGTAGGGGTTGACCGCCCCGGGATGCGGCGGCCCGCCGGGGCCGGAACAGGCGGTGAGCAGGGCGGCGGCCAGGGCGGCCAGCCAGGGTAGGGCGCGATGCATGACAGTCTCCTGGGGCGGGGGCGTGAGGCCATGATAGCGCTAGGCGCAGGGCGCGCGCGGACGCCGTACCCCCGCCGTTTCCGCGCCCGCCGCCTTGCGCTACAGTGGGCGCCACCCCAACCAGGAGCCCTTGCATGAGCGCACTCGATTCCTTTGCCGTCACCCGAAAATGGCCGGCGCGGCATCCCGACCGCATCCAGCTCTATTCGCTGCCCACGCCCAACGGGGTGAAAGTGTCGATCATGCTGGAGGAAACCGGCCTGCCCTATGAGGCGCACCGCGTTTCGTTCGACGCCCAAGACCAGTTCTCGCCGGAATTCCTGTCGCTCAGCCCCAACAACAAGATTCCCGCCATCCTGGATCCCGACGGGCCGGATGGCAAGCCGTTCGGGCTGTTCGAGTCGGGAGCCATTCTCCTGTATCTGGCCGGCAAGCGCGGGCAGCTCCTGCCGGCCGGCACGGCCGGACGCTACGAAACGCTGCAGTGGCTGATGTTCCAGATGGGAGGCATCGGGCCCATGTTCGGGCAGGTGGGCTTTTTCCACAAATTCGCGGGCAAGGACTACGAAGACAAGCGCCCGCGCGACCGCTACGCGGCCGAGGCCCGCCGCCTTCTGGGCGTGCTGGAGCAGCGCCTGGAAGGGCGCGACTGGGTCATGGGCAAGGAATACACCATTGCCGACATCGCGATCTTTCCCTGGGTGCGCAACCTGGTGGGCTACTACGGCGCGGGCGAGCTGGTGGCGTTCGACAGGTTCCGCAACGTGGCGCGCGTGCTGGCGGCGTTCGTGGCCCGGCCGGCGGTGCAGCGGGGCCTGGGCATTCCGGGCTGAGCCGCGCCGCCGGCACCGGCGCGCCGGCCGGGCCACGAACCGGCCCCTTTTTTGAGCCGGATCAAAAAGGGGTCGAATAAATATTTCCTCAAGTAATTAGCTTATTACTTATAGAACTAAGATTTCCTCCAGAGCTGGACCCCGATGCGCGAATACCCCGACGTGCACGCCGTCCAGCGCACTCGGAGGGAATATGAAGAAGTTCGGGATCAAGGCGGTGGCGGCGCTGGCCGTGCTGGCGGCGGGCGCCGTGGGCGGGGCGCACGTGCTGACGTCGGCGCGCAAGACGGACGCGGCCGGGGTCGATCTGGCGGATCGCAGCCTGGCCGAGGCTGGCGCCTATATCGCCCGCACGGGCGATTGCGTGGCCTGTCACAGCGCGCCCGGCGGCAAGCCTTTTGCCGGCGGGCTGGCGATGCAGACGCCGGTGGGCACGATTTATTCGTCCAATATCACGCCCGACAAGACGGCGGGCATCGGCTCCTACGCCTACGCGGATTTCAAGAATGCCGTGCAGTACGGCATCCGCAAGGACGGCACGCCGCTGTATCCGGCCATGCCCTATCCCTCGTACGCCATCATGCCGGACGAGGACGTGCGCGCGCTGTACGCCTATTTCATGACGCGGGTGCAGCCTGAGGCGCAGCCCAGCGCCGGCTCCACGATTCCCTGGCCGCTCAACATGCGCTGGCCCATGGCCTGGTGGCAGGCCCTGTTCGCGCCCAAGCGCGGCTTCGCGGCGCCGTCCGGGGCGGACGAGCGGGTGGCGCGCGGCGCGTACCTGGTGGAAGGCCCCGGCCATTGCGGCGCCTGTCATACGCCGCGCGGGCTGGCCTACCAGGAAAAGGCGCTGTCGCTGGCCGACGGCGACGCGTTCCTGAGCGGCGCGGTCATCGACGGCTGGCGCGCCAAGAGCCTGCGGGGCGAGGCCCAGGGGCTGCAGTCGTGGAGCGAGGGCGAAATCGGCATGTTCCTGAAGACGGGGCGCACCGACAAGGTGGCGGCTTTCGGGGCGATGGCCGACGTGGTCGAGCACAGCACGCGCCATTTCACCGACGGCGACATCGCGGCGGTGGCGGCCTACCTGAAGCAGTTGCCGCCGGCGCAGGGCAAGCTGCCGGCGTTCCCGCCCAAGCAGGACGCCACCACGGCCATGCTGCGGGAGGGCCGCTACGACTCGCGCGGCGCGGTCATCTATATGGAGCAATGTGCGGCCTGCCACCGGGCCGACGGCCAGGGCATGCCGCGCATTTTCCCGGCGCTGGCGGGCAACTCGGCGGTATACGCGCAGAACGCGCAGTCCATCATCCAGATCACGCTGGAAGGCGGACGGATGCCGTCCAGCGGCCAGGACGCCATGGCGTTCGCCATGCCCGGCTTCCGGCGGCTGAGCGACCGCGATATCGCCGACGTGATCAATTTCATCCGCACCGCCTGGACCAACCAGGCGCCGGCCGTGGCCGAATCCGACGTGGCGCATATCCGCGCCTTCCTGGCCGGCAAGCAGCCCAATATCGTCGCGGGAGGCGCGCAATGAGCAAGAAGAAGATCGGAGCGGCGCTGGCCGCGCTGGGGGCTGCCGGCGTCTTGACGGCCCTGGCCGCGCCGGGCGGCTCTGCGCCGCAGACGTATCCCGTGCTGGACAAGGACGGCAAGCCGCTGCCGGCCTACGCCATTCCCGCCGATACGGAGATCGACAGGGAGCCCAACGCGGACCAGATCCGGTACGGCCAGCGCTTGCTGAACGAGACGCGCCGCTTGCTGCCGCAGAACACCGGGGCCAGCATGAACTGCAACAGCTGTCACGTGCAGCAGGGCAAGAAGCCGCTGGGCGCGCCCTACATCAACACCTACAACGCGTTTCCGCAATACAACCCGCGGGCGGACAGGGTGGTGAGCCTGGAAGACCGCATCAACGGCTGTTTCATGAGGTCGATGAACGGCAAGCCGCTGGCCAGGGATTCCGGGGAAATGCAGGCCATGATCGCCTATATGAAGTGGCTGGCGCAGGATGTGCCCCACGGCGCCCAGGTCCAGATCAAGAATGCCTGGCCCATCGATACGGGCATCGTGCCCGACCCGGCGCGCGGCAAGACGCTCTATGCGGCGCAGTGCGCGTCTTGTCATGGCGCCAACGGCGAGGGCAAGAAGGACGGCGCCGGCAACGTCGTGTTTCCGCCGCTGTGGGGCGACGAGTCGTTCAACATCGGGGCGGGCCTGGCGCGCACATACAAGGCCGCGGCCTTCATCCGCAACAACATGCCCATGGGCGTGGCCACGCATGGCCGCTGGGGCGAGGGCCGCGACGGCACGCTGTCTGACCAGGACGCGGTGGACATCGCCGAGTTCTTCACCCACATGCCGCGGCCGGACTTCCCGGGCAAGGAGAAGGACTGGCCCAACGGCAAGAAGCCCAAGGACGCGCGGTACTGAAGCCGGGCCGGCCCTACAATCGGAGCCGGGTATCACTCCGGGTGCGGGGCCGTCATGGAATTACGCCAGCTACGTTATTTTGTGCGCGTCGTCGAGGCGGGCAGCATCGGCCGCGCCGCCATGTCGCTGGGCATGGTGACGTCCGCGCTCAGCCAGCAGATCAGCCGGCTGGAAGGAGAGCTTTCAACGCGGTTGCTGCAGCGCAGCGCCAGCGGCGTGGTGCCCACCGACGCGGGGCTGGCTTTCTTCCGGCAGGCGCAGCTTGCGCTGCGCCACGCCGACGATGCGGTGCAGGCGGCCCAGCAGGCGCGCCTGGCCGGGCACGTGAGCGTGGGCTTGCCTTCGACCACGGCGGCCATCCTGGGCGCGCCCTACGCGCAGGCCATGAACGCGCGCTATCCCGATATCCGCCTGCACCTGGTGGAGGCGCTGTCGGGGCACCTGAGCGACATGCTCAACGGCCGCCTGCTGGACCTGGCCGTGGTGTTCCACGCCGAGTCGGCCCGCCGCTGGAGCATCATGCCCCTGCTGGACGAACCGCTGTTTCTCTGTGCCCGGCCCGACATGCCCGGCCTGCCGCCGGGCGAGCGCGCCGCGCTGGCGGACCTGGCCGACCTGCCCCTGGTGCTGCCCAGCGCCCGGCACGGCCTGCGCACGCTGGTCAATGGCGCCTATGCGCGGCTGGGGCAGGCGCCGAAGGTCGTGGCCGAGGTGGACGGCCTGCCCCTGCTGATGGACGTGGTGCAACTGGGCTGCGCCGCCACCATCCAGCCCGGCTCGGCCGTGGCGCGGCTGCATCCGGGCCAGATCCGCATGGTGCGCATCGACGACGAGCAACTGTTCCGCTCCAACCTGCTGGTGAGCCTTTCCGACGAGGAGCTGTCGCCGGCGGCGCTGGCCGCCCGGCTGGTGCTGGCCGACGTGTCGCGCGGGCTGGCCCGGGAGGGCCGCTGGGCGGTGACCGCTCTTCACGAATCATGAAGACCCGTTGACGGCCCGCTGATATCGCGGCGCCGGCCCGCTCGCTACAGTGCCTGTCTCGAATAGGGAATCACAGGCATGGTAGACGTACTGGTCATCGGCGGCGGCAACGCCGCTCTTTGCGCGGCGCTCATGGCCCGCGAGGCGGGCGCCAGCGTGCTGCTGCTGGAAGCCGCGCCCAAGGAGTGGCGAGGCGGGAATTCGCAGCACACCCGCAACCTGCGCTGCATGCACGACGCGCCGCAGGACGTACTGGTGGACGCCTATCCCGAGGAGGAGTACTGGCAGGACCTGCTCAAGGTGACGGGCGGGCTCACCAACGAAAAGCTGGCGCGCCTGGTGATCCGCGAGTCGTCGACCTGTCGCGACTGGATGCGCCGGCACGGCGTCAATTTCCAGCCGCCGCTGTCGGGTGCGCTGCACGTGGCGCGCACCAACGCCTTCTTCATGGGCGGCGGCAAGGCGCTGGTCAATGCCTATTACCGCAGCGCCGAGGCGCTGGGCGTGCGCATCCGCTACAACGCGCCGGTAGACTCGCTGGAGCTCGACGGCGGCCGCTTCGTGGCCGCGCGCATCGGCGACGAGCGCATCGAGGCGCGCGCCTGCGTGCTGGCCGCCGGCGGTTTCGAGTCCAACCGCGAATGGCTGCGCGAGGCCTGGGGCCAGAATGAGCGCGGCGAATGGCCGGCCGACAATTTCCTCATCCGCGGCACGCGCTACAACATGGGCGTGCTGCTGAAGTTCATGCTGGACGCGGGGGCGGACGCCATCGGCGATCCGTCGCAGTCGCACTGCGTGGCCATCGACGCGCGCGCGCCGCTGTACGACGGCGGCATCTGTACGCGCATCGACTGCGTGTCGCTGGGCGTGGTGGTCAACCGCGACGCCCGGCGATTCTACGACGAGGGCGAAGACTTCTGGCCCAAGCGCTATGCCATCTGGGGTCGCCTGACGGCGATGCAGCCGGGGCAGATCGCCTATTCCATCATCGACGCCAAGGCTGTGGGCCGCTTCATGCCGCCGGTGTTTCCGGGCGCGCGGGCCGATACGCTGCCCGGGCTGGCGCGCCAGCTCGGGCTGGACGAGTCCGCCTTCGTGCGCACTATCGAGCAATACAACCAGGCATGCCGCGTCGGCAAGTTCGACCACACCGCGCTGGACGACTGCCATACCGAGGGCATCTCGCCGGCCAAGACGCACTGGGCGCGCCCTATCGACACAGCGCCTTTCTTCGGCTATGCGCTGCGCCCGGGCATCACGTTCACCTATCTGGGCCTGAAGGTGGATGAAACCGCCGCGGTCCGTTTCAACGATCAGCCCAGCGACAACCTCTTCGTCGCGGGCGAAATGATGGCCGGCAACGTGCTGGGCAAGGGATACACGGCGGGGGTGGGCATGTCCATCGGCACCGCCTTCGGCCGCATCGCCGGCACCCGCGCCGCGGCCGCCGCCCGCCGTCTTTCGGGAGTGCAGCATGAAGCAGCTTGAGGCCCTGGCGCGCGAGGCGCAGGCTCTGGAATCCCGCGCGCAGGCCGTGGCCGAACAGCCCGTGCGGTGGCACGACAGGGCGGCGCGGCCGCAGGCCGCCGAGCTGAGCGCCGAGGAAGGCGAAGTCGCGCGCGTCATGCAGATCTGCAACGCCTGCCGCTACTGCGAGGGGTTCTGCGCGGTGTTTCCCGCCATGACCCGCCGGCTGGAGTTCGGCAAGGCCGACATCAATTACCTGGCGAACCTGTGCCACAACTGCGGCGCCTGTCTGCACGCCTGCCAGTACGCGCCGCCGCACGAGTTCGGCGTGAACGTGCCGCAGGCCATGGCCAAGGTGCGGCTGCAGACCTACACCGACTATGCGTGGCCGCCTGCGCTGGGCGCGCTGTACAAGCGCAACGGCCTGGCGCTGTCGCTGGCCACGGCCGCGGGGCTGGCCTTCTTCCTGGCGCTGGCCGCGGGCCTGGGCGGCGGGCTTTTCCACGAGCCGCTGGCGGGCAACTTCTACGCGATCTTTCCGCACAACCTGCTGGCGCTGATGTTCGGCCTGGTGTTCTGCTTCGCCATCCTGGCGCTGGCGGCGGGCGTGGCGCGTTTCTGGCGCAACGTGAGTCCGGGCGAGGCCAGCGGCGCGGCCGTGGCCGAGGCCGCCCATGATGCGCTGCGCCTGCGCTACCTGGACGGCGGGCACGGCAAGGGCTGCAACAACGCGGACGACGCCTTCACGCCATGGCGGCGCCGTTTCCACCATTTCACGTTCTACGGCTTCATGCTGTGCTTTGCCGCCACCTGCGTGGCCACGCTCTACCACTACCTGCTGGGCCAGGAGGCGCCGTATCCGTTCCTGAGCGCGCCGGTGCTGCTGGGCACGGCGGGCGGCATCGGCCTGCTGATCGGTCCGGCGGGCCTGCTGTGGCTCAACCTGCGGCGCCATCCGCTGCAGGGCGACGCGGCCCAGAAACCCATGGACCGGGGATTCATCGCGCTGCTGTTCCTCACCAGCGCCACCGGGCTGGCCCTGCTGGCGGGGCGCGACACGGGCGCGATGGCGCTGCTGCTGGCCGTGCACCTGGGCGTGGTCATGGCGCTGTTCCTCACGCTGCCCTACGGCAAGTTCGCGCACGGCATCTACCGCAGCGCGGCCTTGCTGAAGTGGGCCATCGAAAAACGCCAGCCCAACAAGCTGCAGCTCGGGTCCGACTGAGGACGGGCCGACGGCACCGCGCGGGACGTCTGGCGCGTTCCGCGCGGCCATAACGATTTTCTGGAGACACGCATGACTTGCACCCGACTTTTCACCGGGGCGGCCCTGGCCGCCTGTATCGGGCTGGCTCTGCCGGCCGCGCACGCCCAGTCCGATTTTCCGTCCAAGCCCATTACGCTGGTGGTGCCCCACTCGGCGGGCGGCACCTCGGACATCCTGGCGCGCACGGTGGCGGCCGAAGCCGCCAAGACCCTGGGGCAGACCATCGTGGTGGAGAACAAGGGCGGAGCCAACGGCACCATCGCCGCCAAGCAGGTGGCCTCGGCCGCGCCCGACGGCTACACCCTGCTGCTGGCCACCGCCAGCACCCACGGCATCAATCCCTCGCTCTATCCGCGCCTGTCGTATGACGCGGCGAAGGACTTCACCCCGGTCACGCTGCTGGCCACCGTGCCCAACGTGCTGGTGGTGGGGCCCAACGTGAAGGCCGCCTCGGTCGGCGACCTGATCGCCTACGTCCGCGAGCAGGGCGGCCGCGCCAACATGGGTTCGGCGGGCGCGGGCACGCCGGGCCATCTGGCCGGCGAGATGTTCAAGAGCGCCGAGAAGCTGCATTTCGCCCACGTGCCTTACAAGGGCGGCAGCCCCGCCATCACGGATCTGATCGGCGGGCAGATCGACTTCATGTTCACCACGATTCCGGGCGTGCTGCCCCACGTGAAGGCCGGCACGCTGCGCGCGCTGGCCGTGACCTCGCCGGACCGCTCCGATGCCATGCCGGACGTGCCCACCATGGCCGAATCCGGCCTGCCGGGCTTCCAGGCCGTGTCGTGGCACGGCATCGTGGCTCCGGCCGGCACGCCCGACGCGGTCGTGGCGCGCCTGAACCAGGCCCTGTCCGGCGCGCTGGCGGCGCCGGCCGTGAGGCAGCGTCTCATGGAAGAAGGCGCCCGCGCCTCGGGCCTGAGCGGCGCCAGGTTCGGCGAGTTCATCGCCAGCGAAATGGCGTCCTGGGCCAAGGCCGTCAAGGATTCCGGCGCTACCGCCAACTGAGGCGGGCCCGCGTGCGACGGCGGCGGCGCGCCGCGAGCGCGATACAGCAGGGCGGTGGCGGCGAGGCGGCGGCTCGGCGCATGGCGGGGCGCGAACCATGTCCCTACAATGCGCGCATGCCTGTTTCGCTATTTGCCGCGGCGCTTGCGGTCGCCGCCGCGCCGGTCTTCGACACCGCCTGCCTTGCCGCCGTCCGACCCGCGCCGGACGAACTGACCGAAGTGCCGCACTGCGCGGCTGTCGTCCAAGGGGTCCCGCGCTGGAATCCCGCCGTGCTGCGGCGGTTCGTGTTCGATGCCCGGGGTCTGGCCGGCGTGGCGCTGGCCGGCGAGGGCTGGCGGTGGGTGCGGCCAGACGGCCGCTCGGCGCCGGTGCTCACCTACGACAACGGGCCGGACGAGTTCGTGTCGGGGCTGGCGCGCGGCATGCTGAACGGCGGCATCGCCTATTACGATCGCAGGCTCGGCCTGGCGCTGGCCACGCCGTATGAATGGGCGGAGCCGTTCGAAGACGGCCTGGCGGTGGTCTGCCAGGGCTGCGCGCCGCGCGCCCACGGCGAGCACACGCTGATGGCCGGCGGCAAATGGGGCGCCATTGACCGCAGCGGCCGGCTGGTGGTGCCGCTGCGTGACGATGCCGCCTCCGCCCGCCGGGAAGCGCAGGCGGCGCGACACGGCGCCCGGCCCCAGCCGGCCGCACCTCGCCAGCCGCACCTGGCCGGCCGCACCTGACGCGCCGTTTCGGGGTCAGCCCTGGCGGGGATGGCGTTCGCTGGCCTGGCTGGCTTCGCTCATGGCGGCGCAGGCGTTGGCGGCCTGGCTGGACATGGTGTGCCAGAACTGGGCCAGCGGCGTGTCGGCCAGGCCCTGGCCGGCCGCGGCGGTGTCGCGCAGCCAGGTGGTCAGGGCTTCGCTCAGCCCCGCGGCCAGCAGCGCCTGCTCCTTCAGCACCGCATGCGTCAGCGCCTGGCTGGCTTCGAGCTGGCGCTGCCACTGCTGACGCGCCGCCTCGCCGGCGGCATGGTTCATTTCCTGCCAGTTTCCGGTCTTGCGCAGCGGGGCCAGGGCGTCCAGACTGTGCGCCGCTTCTTCGCCGTAGATCCTGCGGCCCAGTTCCAGCCAGCGCTGCTGGCTTTCCCTGAGCAGATCGGCCACGCGCTGGCAATAGGCGGCGTTTGCGCTCGCATAACCCTGCGGCGCGGATTCGGGGGCTGAGGTCTTTTTCATCATTAGTCCTTTTTCAGGGTGCACCAAGGAACAACGATTGCCGGTGTCCGGCGCGGCTGGCGGACGCCGGGACGGTACAGCGGGCCTCAGGCCATCTGGCTGAGGGTCTTGCGAAACCGCGCCAGCGAGAATGCAAACAGTATGCCGCCGATCAGCGCCAGGGCGAGAAACGATTTCCAGGCCACGTCCAGCCCCGCGCCCCGGAACAGTATGGCCTGGCCCAGCTCCACGAAGTGGGTGGTGGGGGCGGCGAGCATGATGTCCTGCACGAACCGGGGCATGCTCTCGCGCGGCGTGGTGCCCCCGGACAGCATCTGCAGCGGCAGCAGCACCAGCACCAGCAGCATGCCGAACTGCGGCATGCTGCGCGCCAGGGTGGCCAGGAAAATGCCCATGGACGTCGTGGCGTACAAGTGCAGCGCCGCGCCGGCCAGGAACAGGGCGACGGATCCTTCCACCGGCACCTGGAGCAGGCCGCGCACCACGAAGGTCAACGATAGCCCGGCGGCCGCCAGGACGACCAGCCCCATGGACCATACTTTGGCGACCATGATCTCCGAGGGCGTCACCGGCATGACCAGCAGGTGCTCGATGGTGCCGTGCTCGCGTTCGCGTATCAGCGCCGCCCCGGTGAGAATGATGGAGAGGATGGTGACGTTGTTGATGATCTCCATCAGCGCCCCGAACCACGACTGCGTCAGGTTGGGGTTGAAGCGCATGCGCACCGTCAGGTCCACTGGCGGTTCGGACGCGGCGCGGTAGCGCCGGACGAATTCGTTGATCTCGTCGTTGACGATCTGCTGGATGTAATTGCTGCCGGTAAAGGCCTGGCTCATGCGGGTGGCGTCCACATTGAGCTGGATCTCGGCGCGCCTGCCCGCCAGCACGTCGCGCTGGAAATCCGGCGGAATGTTGAGCGAGAAGGTATAGCGGCCGGCGTCCATGCCGGCGTCGGCCTCGGCCGGGCTCACCAGCACCGGCGGCGTGAAATGAGGCGGGTAGAAGGCCGAGACGATGCGTGCGGACAGCGGCGAGGCGTCGTCGTCCACGACGGCGATGGGGGCGTGGTGCAGCGTCTCGGGCACGGCGGTGGCGGCCGTGTAGATCATGAATGTGAACGACACCACGATGAGGATCAGCATCATCGGGTCGCGCGCCAGGCTCCACAGCTCCTTCACGCCCAGGCGGTAGATGTTGGCGAGGTGCCGGCGCATTTCAGGCCTCCTGCTTCTTGAGCAGCAGCGTGGAAACGCCCAGCACCACCGGAATGGCGGCCAGCAGGGGCCAGAAGGACGCGCCCAGGTCGGCCAGGCCGAGCGCCTTGCTGAACACGCCGCGGCTGATGGTCAGCATGTGGGTGGCGGGGTAGACCTGGCCGATGAGCCGGCCCGCGCCTTCCAGCGAGGGCACGGGCGTGAGCAGGCCGGCGAACTGCACCGCCGGCACCAGCGTGCCTATCATCGTGAAGAAGAGCGCCGCGATCTGGCTGCGGGTGAAGGTGGAGGCCAGCAGCCCGATGGCGGTGGCGACCACGCTGTAGATCAGCGCGGCCAGCGCCAGGGTGGAGAAGCTGCCCGTGATGGGAACCCCGAATACCGTGACCGCCAGCAGCGTCATGAGCAGGAAGTTCAGCATGGCCAGCGCCACGTAGGGCGCCTGCTTGCCCAGCAGGAATTCCAGGCGCGTCACCGGTGTGACGTACAGATTGATGATGGAGCCCAGCTCTTTTTCCCGCACCACGGCCAGGGCGGTGAGCATGGCCGGCATCATGAGCAGCAGCAGGGGTATTACGGCCGGGACCATGGCGGGAAGGCTGCGCACGTCCGGGTTGTAGCGAAACCGCGTTTCGATGCCGACGGCGGGCTGCGCGCTGGCGCCGAGCCGCTCGCGTGCCTGCTCGGCCAGCCAGCCCTGGTGCATGCCCTGCACGTAGCCGCGGATGGTCTCGGCGCGCTGCGGCATGGCGCCGTCGATCCAGGCGCCGATCTGCACGGGCTTGCCGCGCTGGGCGTCGCGCGCGAAACCGGGCGGGATCTCGATGGCCAGCGACAGCTCGCCGCTGCGCATGCGCGCGTCCATGTCGGCATAGTCCCGGATGGGCGGATGCTCGATGAAGTAGCGCGATCCGGCGAGGTTGAGGGCGTAGTTGTGGCTGAGGCCGGTCTGGTCGCGGTCCATGACCGCGTAGCGCAGGTCTTCCACGTCCAGGCTGATGCCGAAGCCCATGACGAACATGAGGATGAGCGATCCCGCCAGCGCCAGCGTGGCGCGCACGGGGTCGCGCCGCAGTTCCAGCGACTCGCGCCACATGTAGCTGAGCGCGCGTCCGATGCGAAAGCCCCGGCGGGGGCGCGCGGCCGGCGTCGCGGGCTGCGTTTCCGTCCCGCTTGCCGCCTGCGGCGCTTGCCGCGCGGCCGGCGCGCCGGTGCCCGCGCCCGCATCGATCAGGTAGGCGATGAAGGCTTCTTCCAGGGTGGCCGCGCCGCGCATGCGCGTGATCTCGTCGGGCGGCGCGCTCACCAGCACCTTGCCCGCGTGCATGAGCGAGATGCGGTCGCAGCGCTGCGCCTCGTTCATGAAGTGCGTGGAAATGAAGATGGTGACGTGGTCTTTGCGGGCGAGTTCGATGAGCAGGCGCCAGAAGCCGTCGCGCGCCACGGGATCCACGCCCGAGGTGGGCTCGTCCAGGATCAGCAGTTCGGGCTTGTGCACCATGGCCACCGCCAGCGACAGGCGCTGGCGCACGCCCATGGGCAGGCTGTCGGGCAGGGCGTCGAGCGATGCCCCCAGGTCGAAGCGCGCGCTCATTTCCTCGACGCGGGCGGGGATCTCGGCCTCGGGGACATGGAACAGGCGCGCGTGCAGCACCAGGTTCTGCCGCACGGTGAGTTCCCCGTACAGCGAGAAAGACTGCGACATGTAGCCCACGCGCCGCCGCGTGTCGATGTCGCGCGGGTTCACCTCCGCGCCGAAGAGCCAGGCCCTGCCTTCGCTGGCGGGCAAAAGGCCGGTCAGCATCTTCATGGTGGTGGACTTGCCGCAGCCGTTGGATCCCAGGAAGCCGAAGATCTCGCCTTTGCGGATGCGGAAATTCACGTGGTCCACGGCCACGAAATCGCCGAAACGCATGGTGAGGTCGCGCGCCTCGATGGCGATCTGCGCGTCCTCGCCCAGCGCCAGCGGCGTGATCCGCACGGGCTGGTGCCCGCGCCGCTTCTGTTCGGGCAGCAGCGCGATGAAAGTGTCTTCGAGACTGGAGGCGCCGGTGCGCTCGCGCAGCTCGCCGGGCGTCCCGGTCGCCAGCACCTTGCCCTCGTCCATGGCGATCAGCCAGTCGAAGCGCTCCGCTTCGTCCATGTAGGCCGTGGCCACGATCACGCTCATGCCGGGACGGCCGCGGCGGATGTCGGCGATGAGGTCCCAGAACTGTGCGCGCGCCAGCGGGTCCACGCCCGTGGTGGGCTCGTCGAGAATGAGCAGGTCGGGGTCGTGGATGAGGGCGCAGCACAGGCCCAGCTTCTGCTTCATGCCGCCCGAAAGCTTGCCGGCCGGCCGCGAGAGGAAGTCGTGCATGCCGGTGCTGCGCGTGAGTTCGTCGATGCGGCGGCGGCGCTCGGCCTCGTCGTGGCCGAAGAGGCGGCCGAAGAATTGCAGGTTTTCCTCGACCGACAGCGTGTGATAAAGGTTCTTGCCCAAGCCCTGGGGCATGTAGGCGATGCGCGGGCAGACATCGGAGCGGTGGCGGGCGCTGCGCATGTCGCCGCCCAGCACCGCGACCGTGCCTTCCTGCACCGCGCGCGATCCCGCGGCCAGCGAGAGCAGGCTGGATTTCCCCACGCCGTCCGGCCCGATCAGCCCCACCATCCTGCCGGCGGGGATGTCCAGCGTGATGCCGTCCAGCGCCACGTGGCTGCCGTAGCGCAGCGTCACGCCCGAGAAGCGGACGGCGGGCGTGTCCATCAGGGCACCTTGACTTCGAGCGAGGCCGGCCAGGCAGCCTCGGGATCGAGCTTGAGCCAGGCCACGCCGGGCAGGCCTGTCTTGACCTGTTTCAGGTGCTGGCGCAGCAGGTCGGGGCTGATCTGCGCCTTGACGCGGAACATCAGCTTCTGGCGCTCGGACGCGGTTTCCACCGTCTTGGGCGTGAACTGCGCCGTGCTCGCGACGAACGACACGGTGGCCGGAATCACGTACTGCGGCGCGGCGTCCAGCACGATGCGCACGTCCTGTCCCATGGCGACGCGGCCGGCCGCCTGCTCGGGCAGGAAGAACGTCATGTAGACGTCGGCCAGGTCCACCATGTTGAGCACCTTGCCGCCCGCGCCCAGCACCTCGCCCGGCTGGGCCACGCGGTACTGCACGCGGCCGGCGCGCGGCGCGCGCAGTTCGCTGTCGGCGATGTCGGCCTCGATGCGATCGATGGTGGCCTGGGTGGCGTCTACCGCCGATTGGGCGCCCACCTGGGCGGCGCGCGCCGCCTCGATCGCGGCCTGCGCGGCGAGGACCTGGGCGCGCGCGGCATTGACCGCCGCCTGCGCGCTGCGCATGCGGGCGCGGTCGTCGTCGAGCTCCTGGATGGACGAGGCGCCTTCGCGCGACAGGGCCTGCGAGCGGGCCAGCCGGCGGCGGGCGGCGTCCAGCTCGCTTTCGCGCTGGACCACCACGGCCTCGGCCACCGTTTTGTCGCTCTGGCGCTGCGCGGTCTGGGCCGCCGCGCTGGCGGCGTTGTTGATGGCCTGCTGGTGCTGCGCGCGCGCCTCCTCGCGCTGCGCGATCAACGTGTCGATCTGCATGCGCGCCAGCGGCTGGCCGGCCGCGACGAAATCGCCTTCGGCCGCCAGCACTTCGGATACCCGCCCGGCAAGCTTGGTGGCCACGTCGATCTCGGTGGCCTCGATGCGGCCGTTGCCGCTCACGAAACCGTTGCCGGGACCGTTATCGGACATCAGCCGCCAGCCGGCATAGCCGGCGGCGGCCAGCGCCAGCACGGCGAGGACGGGAATCAGTTTCTTTGCGGGCAGGCGCATGACGGCAATCCTTTCTTTCAAGGGGCGAGGCTGGCGCGCGAGCCGCCGCCCAGGGCGGCATACAGGCTTACGCGGCTGGAGAGCAGGGCGCGGCGCGTCTGCACCAGCAGTTGCTGCGATTCGAGCAGGTCGCGCTGCGCGTCCAGGACTTCCAGGTAGGGCGAGGCGCCGTGGTCGTAGCGCAGTTGGGCCAGGTGGGCGCGTTCCTGCTGCGCGGCCACGGTGGCGCGCAAGATGTCCACCTGTTCGGCCAGCCAGCGGCGCGCCGACAGCGCGTCCGAGACATCGCGGAACGCGGCCTGGATGGCCTGCTCATAGGCGGCCACCGCCTGGTCGCGCCGGGCTTGCGCCAGGTCGAGGTTGTAGCCGCGGCGTCCGGCGTCGAACAGGGGCAGGTTGAGGCTGGGCGAGAAGTTCCAGGCGCGGCTGCCGCCGGCGAACAGGCCGTCCAGCTCGGCGCTGGCGGTGCCGAACGCGCCGGTGAGCGTGATGCTGGGAAAGAACGCGGCGCGCGCCGCGCCGATGTTGGCGTTGGCCGATTTGAGCCGGTGCTCGGCCGCCACGATGTCGGGCCGGCTGGCGAGCAGGTCGGACGGCAGGCCGGCGGGCAGCTCGCGCATGACGGCGGCGTCGTCCAGCGCGGAGGCGTCCGGCGCGAGCGCCAGGGGTGCGCCCACCAGCAGTTCCAGGGCATGGGCCTGGGCGGCGCGGGTGCGTTCGAGGTCGGCGCCCAGCGCCTTGGCCTGCTGCCACAGGGTTTCGACCTGCGTCAGGTCCAGGCGGGAGATGGAACCGACTTCAAAGCGGCGGCGGAAGATGCGCAGCGATTCCTCGCGCGACGCGATGGTCTGCCGGGTGAGTTCCAGGCGCTCATCCAGTTCGCGCAGCGCAAGATAGCTGTCGGCGACCTGGGCGATGAGGCTCAGTGTGGCGGCGCGCGCGGCCTCTTCCGAGGCCAGGTAGTTTTCGAGCGCGGCGTCTTTCAGGCTGCGCACGCGGCCCCAGAAATCCAGTTCCCAGGCCGCCATGCCCAGGCCCACCTGGTACTGGCTGGAGGTCAGCGGCGCGCCCGTGAGATTCAGGTCGCCGGGCACGCGCCCGCGCTCGCCCTGCGCCTGCGCGGCGAGGGACGGAAACTGGCCGGCGCGTTCCACGCCGTACAGGGCGCGCGCTTCTTCCACGCGCGACAATGCCAGGCGCAGGTCGCGATTGTTTTCCAGCGCGGCGGCGATGAGCTGCCGCAGGGCGGGAGAGGCGAAGTAATCGCGCCAGGCGGTCTGCGCGGCGGAGGGATTGCCGGGTGCGGCCGGCGCGGGCTCCCGGTAGGCGGCGGCCACGGGCGCCTCGGGCCGGCGGTAGTCGGGCGCGAGCGACATACAGCCGCCCGCCAGCAGCAACGCCAGGGCGGCGGAAACCGCGCGGAGCCCGGCGCGCCTCCCTGCCTGGGGGCGGGCGGCGGCGCGAAGGGGGGTGGCGCGGTTTTGCATGGCGGCTTCCTGGTGTCTCCGGCGGTCGGCCCGCAGGGGCGGCCGGGAAGCGCCCGCCGGCTCATGGCCGCCAGGCGGGCGCCGCGGCCCTTACGATGGCTTCATTATTCCGCACCGCAGCGTGTTTTTCCTTGACGCAGGTCAAGTTAGCGACCGGCGGGTCGGTTTCTAATGGCCGAAAGACTCAACGCCAAAGGGAAACATTATGGAGATGCAGCGGCGGCGGCTGCCGTCGTCCGTGCGGATCGGGCAGATACTGGATGCGGCGCTGCTGGAGTTCTCGGCGTCGGGCTATGCCGGCGCCCGCATGGACGCCATCGCGCAGCGGGCCGGCCTTTCCAAGGGCGGCGTGTACGCGCATTTTTCCAGCAAGGAGGAAATGTTCGAGGCCCTGCTCGTCCGCCATCTCCATCCCGCGCCGCTGGACGTGGACGCGCTGCTCGACGGCGCGGCCACCCGGCAGGAGCTGGCCGAGCGCATCGTGTCGCACCTGTACGCCAGCCTCGCGCGCCCCGACATCGCCTGCATGCTGCGGCTGCTGCTGGCCGAAAGCGGCAGGGTGCCGCACCTGGCGGCGCGCTGGCGCAGGGCGGCCGCCGACGCGCAGCAGCGCGACGTCAGCCGGCTGATCGAGGGCGCGCGCCGGCGCGGCCTGTGCGGCAACGGCGTCGTGGCGGCGCATCCCTGGCTGCTGCTGTCTCCGCTGGTGCACGCCCTGGTCATGACGATGCTGGGCGAACCCGAGAGAGTGAATCTGCCGGCCCGCCAGCGGGCGCACGTGGCGCTGGTCAGCGAAATGCTGAGCGCGGACTGACCCGGCCCGGGCGGGCCGCGCGCGCCCGGCGCTCACCCGTTCTTCACGGCCGGGCGACGCTGCGCCGGCGGTCTTTTTTCCTGGTGCGTGCTGGCTTCGTTGGCGGCTTGCGCCGGCCGGGCATCCAGCACGATGTCGGCGGCGAACATGTACCCCCATCCGTGCACGGCCCGTATCGGCAGCATCATCGCGTGCGCGGCGGCCTTGCGCCGCAGCCGGCTGACCATGACGTCCAGGAAGCGCAGGCGCGTGCCCGGGGCGTCGCCGTCTTCGGCGTGCTCGCCAAACGCGTCGCGGCTGACCTTGCGGTCGGGAGCACGCGCCAGGCGGCACAGGAAATCGCGCTCGCCCGTGGTGAGGCCCAATTCGTGGCCCGACGGCGCGACCAGGGTCCAGCCCTTGTTGGCCAGGCGCCAGGGGCCGGCGGCCTGGCCTTCGTCTTTCGCTTCGGCGGCCGCTTCGCCCGCATCCGGGCTGGCGCCGCGGCGCAGCAGCGCCTGCAGGGCGGCCGCCAGTTCCAGGCCGTCCACGTCGGCCGCGAGACAGGCGTCCGCGCCGCAAAGCAGTGTGCGCACGCGGCTGTCGGAATCGGGAAAGGCGGCAACGGCCACGATGCCCACGCCGCGATCGGAGGCGCGCAGGCGCACGGCGGCATTATGGATGTCGGGCAGCGGCGCGTTCAGCACCACGAGCGGGCTGGGCTGCCGGAAATAATTCTCGTAGAAGGAGGGGAGATCCGGGCTGACGCGGATGCTGAAGCCCAGCCGGGACAGCGTGTCGGCCAGCCTGGCATGCCGGTCTTCGTTGTTGCCGAGCAGAAGAACATCCAGCAGGTTGTTCATTCGGTGCCTTCCTTGGCGCCATGCCGGGCTTCGGATGGATGAAGGGCGCGCGCCGGACCGGGGCAAACGGTTCCCGCCCGCGCAGGCGGACAGGAGGGGCCGTATGTGTGGTGCGTCATGCTTCCTTTGGCGTCGCGCCAGGCGGCGGGCGCGGCGCCTGGCGATGTTGTTCGAGTGCGGACGGCTCGATGGGGCGAGCGCGGATCTCGCCGTCCGGGCTGTAGGCCGTATGCACGATATCGGCAGGCAGGGTGGCGCGGCGGGCGCGGCATCGTCTGAATTTCACGTCCGTGATTATTGAAACACGGCTGTGTTTATTTGTGAAGATACGTTTCTTCGGTTTCTTGCGGTAACAGACATTCCGCGCCGGCCACGGCTAAACCCCATTGAGCGCTGTTTTATTCCGCCGTTCCGTCCCCGGCGAGGCAGGCCGCCGATACATTGTTTCCCGCTATCCGCGGGCCAAACCAGCCTAAACTTTGGCGCCCGCCAGCGGCATGCGGGGGGGCCGGACATTCCGGATTGAACCCAAGAACCAAAGCACAAATGTCTCGAGTCGATCGAGTAGAAACGTTCAGCTAGCGTTTGCGCGCCGCGAGAATGCGCCAGGGATGGACGCAAAAAGACCTGGCGGCCGCCAGCAGACTCTCGCAAAGCGCCATCGGCAATTACGAAAGCGGGCAGCGCCGGCAGCCGTCGAGCGACGCCCTCATCAAGCTGACGCGCGCGCTGCGCGTCAGCCCGGCCTGGCTCAGCACCGGAGAAGGCCCGATGCAGGAAGGCGGCGCGGAGGCGCCGGCCGGGGGCGCTGCGGCCGGCGGTCCCGAGCCGCCATGGCCGTTCGCCTCGATTTCCTACGAGGCCTATTCGCGCCTGACCGAACAGGAAAAGCAGCAGATAGAACTCGTACTGGCCGCCTATATCAGGGGACGCGGCGTATAGAGCCCATTGGCTGCCGCCCGCGGCTCAGCGCGCCGGGCTGGCCGGCGAGGGTGTCCGCCGCGTCCTTTCTCTCGGCGCGCAGCCGGTTGCGCAGCCGCTCCACGGGGTCGGCGATGAAGGCGTTCAGCAGCGCGGCGAATCCCACACAGCCGGCGACCACCAGCGCGGTGAAGAGCGCCGGCTGCGACCGTTCAAACGAATTGAGCGTTTCGTCAAAGAACATGATGACCAGCATGTGACAGATATAGATCGGATAACTCAGCTCGCCCACGGATTTGTCGAAGCGGTATCTGGCCTGGAACAGAAAGGCCAGCGGCAGCAGCAGGACGACCAGCGTGACGGCCAGCGCGTCGCGCACGGTGTGGGGGATGCCGATGGAAAAGTGCACGAACACATAGCAGAGCAGCGCGGCGGCGCCCAGTTCGGGCAGGCGCGGATAGCGCCGCGTCCATGCCGTATAGCGGGGCAGCAGCATCTGGTGCGACAGCGCGCCCAGCAGGAACAGCGCAAGCTCGGTCGGGAAGAAGCGGTAGGTCCAGGGGTCTATCGTGCCGATGCCGTTGACGATCAGGATGGCGCGTAGCGCCAGCGACGCGGCCAGCAGCGCGAGCATCCGGCGCGGCGACCCGAGTATGAAGGGCGCGACGAGATAGAACGTCATCTCCACGCCCAGCGTCCACGCTTGCGGCACGAGCAGGCCGTGGTAGAGCGGCATGTCGCTGTGCGCGAAGCTGCCCGTGAAGACCAGCGAGCCGTTTCGGACGCCGAAGAACATCAGCCAGTCCTGGCCGAAAATGAAAAGATTGGACAGCGCCAGGAAGCCCTCCGCCGATGCCGGCAGATGGTCATAGAACCGGAAGAACTCGCCGCCGTTCAGAAGGTGCGCGGCCAGGGTCATGGCGGCCACGGCCAGGTAGACGGGAAACAGGCGCAGCAGCCGGTTGGCATAGAACTTGCCGACGGCGCCCTGGTAGCTGTCCGTGCCGATCAGCACGTAGGAAATCAGGAAGCCGGAAATCACGTAGAAAAGCTGCACCGCCAGCCGTCCGCCGACGAGATAGTCGGTGGCGCCCGCGCCCAGGTGATCGAGCACGACGGAAAGCGCGAGTAATGTTCTGAGTAGTCCCATCGCTGCGTCTCCGATTGATATGCCTGCAGGTCGCGCCGCGGTGGGCGCGCTGCCGGGACGTGCGGCAGGGACGTGCCGGCGCGGTGTCGCTCTGTCGGCGGCTTGTGGTCTGGCATTGATTCTGCGCGCATGCTCCGTGCGCCCGCCATGGGGCATACGACGCAGCACGAACGGGCCACCGGAGTAAATCGGACCCTTTTCCTAATGCTGCTTTTGTTTACGGTTGTAGGAAGGAGGGCGCGCGGCAGCGGTTACAGTTGAGGGTGACGCATTCTTTTGGAGTTCCTGCCCATGCTTCGTATTCTGTCTTCGCGCCTGCGCCTGCTGTGCCTCGGCCTGCTGGCCGCCGTGCTGGCGGGTTGCGCCGGCTCCACGGGCGGCGGCGCGCGCGCCCAGGGCGCCGCCGCGGCCAATGCCGCCAGCAGCGCCGATTCTCTGGCCCAAACCACCTGGGAACTGGTGCGCTGGTCGCGGCCCGGCGGCGAACTGCGCGCCATTCCCCATGGCGACAACGGCGAGCCCATCCGCCTCACCTTCCTGGCCCAGGCCAGGCAGTACCGCGTCAACGGTTTCTCAGGCTGCAACCAGTACATGGGCAGCTACAGGCTGGACGCCGGCAAGCTCTCCATCGCCCCGGCCGCTTCCACGCGCATGGCGTGCGTGCCGCGGGAGCGCGCCACCCTCGAGGCCGATTACCTGCGCGCCCTGACCACGATCGACACGTTCACGCTGGACAGCGGCGGAGCGCCGCGCCACCTCACTTTCAACCTGCGCGGCGGCGACGTGCTGGAGTTCGTGCGCCGCCAAGACCCTCCCACGCCCTGACGCCCGCCGCGCCGGCATTTCTATCGGTTTCAGCCGGTTCGCGCGCGGCGCGGCGGCGGCCGCGATGCGGCCTACAATGCCGACGAAACGCGGCCCCCGGCGGCCGCGGCGGTTTTCCTGGAGGTGTCCTATGTTGCTTTCCGCTGCCCGGCGCTGGATCGCGCCCTGCGCTCTCGTCATCGGCCTGGGAGCCTGCGCCTCGCCGCCGGGCGGCGGGCACGCGCAGGATCCCCGCTACCAGCCCGCCGCCGCCTCCGACGCCTACGCCCAGACGGGTTGGGAGCTGGCCCGCTGGAGCCTGCCGGGCGGCGCGCTGCGGCCCATTCCGCATCCCTCTTCCAACTCCCGCCCGCTCACGCTGGAATTCATCCGCGACCGCGGCGAGCCGCGCGTGGCGGGCTTCGCGGGCTGCAACCAGTACAACGCGCCCTATACCGTGGCCAACGGCCTGCTCATCGTGCGCGCCCGTCCCGTCGCCACCATGATGGCCTGCGCGCCGCAGAACATGAAGCTGGAGCGCGATTTCCTGGACGGGCTCACGCGCATCACCGCCAGCGCGTTCGACAAGTCCGGCAATCCGCAGCGCCTGACGCTCGTGCTGGCCAGCGGCGACACGCTGGATTTCGGGCGCCGCGCCGATCCGGCGGCCGGCGGCCAGATGGGGCCGACCAAGCTGGTGTACGTGAATTCGGAGCGCGTGCCGTGCAGCGCCGGCGCGGGCCGGACCCTGTGCTACCAGGTGCGCGACAGCGCCTCCCAGCCCTGGCAGCTCTGGCATGGCGAGATCACCGGCTTCCAGTTCCAGCCCGGCATCCGCTACCGGCTGCGCGTGGTCGAGGTGCGCGACCCCGATCCCGCCGCCGATGCGTCCGCGGCGCGCTGGGTGCTGGACGCCGTGGTCGAGCAGGAAATCGTGCGGCGCTGAGAGCGGCCGGCCGGGGCTTTAAAATCCCCGGTTTTTCGCCCGCACGCTGAATCCATGGCTTCCGTCGTCAATATCGCCGCCTACAAATTCGTGTCCCTGGACCGCCTGGCCGAGCGCCGCGCCGCGTTGCTGGAGCAGACGCGCGCGCTGGAGCTCAAAGGCACGATCCTGCTGGCCGGGGAGGGCATCAACCTGTTCCTCGCCGGCGCGGCGCGCGGCATCGAGTCGTTTCTTTCGTCCCTGCGGCAGGATCCGGCGTTCGCCGACCTCGAAGTGAAATTCAGCTACAGCGAGGCGGCGCCCTTTCGCAAGATGCTCGTGAAGATCAAGCGCGAGATCATCCGCATGGACCGGCCCGCCATCCGTCCGGAGGCCGGGCGCGCGCCGGGCGTGGATGCGCGCACGGTGGCGCGCTGGCTGTCGAGCGGAACGGACGACGAGGGCCGGCCGGTGGTCATGCTGGACACGCGCAATGCGTTCGAGGTGGACGAGGGCACGTTCCGCGGCGCCATCGACTGGCGCATCGACCGCTTCACGCAGTTTCCCGCCGCGGTGGATGCGCACCGCGCGGAACTGGAGGGCAAGACGGTGGTGAGTTTCTGCACCGGCGGCATTCGCTGCGAAAAGGCCGCCATCTACCTGCGCGAGGCCGGCATCGAGCGCGTGTACCAGCTCGATGGCGGCATCCTGAAATACTTCGAGGAAACCGGCGGGCCGGGTTTCGAGGGCAAGTGCTTCGTGTTCGACGAACGCGTTTCCCTGGACCCGGCGCTGGCGCCCAGCAAAGACCTGTAAGGAGGCCCTCGCCGGGGCGGCCGCGCCGTCAGCGCACCCGCATGCCGGGCTTGGCGCCGGGGAAGGGTTCGAGCACGTAGATGCCCGCGTCCACCGACTCGTCGGCGTGGCTGGCCGCCAGCACCATGCCTTCGGACACGCCGAATTTCATCTTGCGCGGCGCCAGGTTGGCCACCATGACGGTCAGCTTGCCGATCAGGTCTTCGGGCTCGTAGGCCGACTTGATGCCGGAGAACACGTTGCGGTGCCGGCCTTCGCCCACGTCCAGCGTGAGGCGCAGCAGCTTCGTGGAGCCTTCCACGTGTTCGCAATTGACGATCTGCGCGATGCGCAGGTCCACGCGGGCGAAATCGTCGATGGAAATGGTGTCGGCCAGGGGTTCGCCGCCGGGCACCACCGCGGGCGCGGCGGGCGGCTCGAACAGGTCTTCGAGCATCTGCGGCTCCACGCGCTGCATCAGGTGCTTGAACGGCGCCACGCGCTGCGGCAGCACGGCGGCGTCGGCCCAGGTGAATTCCGAGTCGGCGCCGAAGAGTTCGCGCGCCACGCGTTCGGCCAGGGCCGGCAGCACCGGCGCCAGCATGACCGACAGGGCCTTGAAGCCGGCCAGCGAGCGCGAGCAGATATCCTGCAGGCGCGCCTTCGTCTCGGCGTCGGCGCTGCCGATGCCCTTGGCCAGCACCCAGGGTTGCGCGGTGTCGAACGCCTGGTTGATGCGGTCGGCGCAGGCCATGATCTCGCGGATCGCGCGGTTGTATTCGCGGGCCTCGAAGGCGGCGCGGATGGACTCGGCCTGCTGCGCGTATTCGGCCGCCAGGGCCTGGGTGTCGCCGCTATAGGCGAGCTGGCCGTCGAAGTGCTTGGTGATGAAGCTGGCGGCGCGGCTGGCGATGTTGACGTACTTGCCGATCAGGTCGCTGTTGACGCGGGCGATGAAGTCCTCGGGGTTGAAGTCCAGGTCTTCGACGCGCGAGTTCAGCTTGGCGGCCATGTAGTAGCGCAGCCATTCGGCGTTCATGCCGAGCTCCAGGTAGCGCAGCGGCGAGATGCCGGTGCCGCGGCTCTTGGACATCTTCTCGCCGCTGACGGTGATGAAGCCGTGCACGTTGAGCTGGTCGGGCGTCTTGCGGCCGGCGAACTTGAGCATGGCGGGCCAGAACAGGGCATGGAAGTAGATGATGTCCTTGCCGATGAAGTGCACCTGCTCGGTGTCGCCCCGCGGGTCGAGCAGGGCGTCGAAGTCGATGCCCTGCCTGGCGCAGTACGCCTTCAGCGAAGCCAGGTAGCCCACGGGCGCGTCCAGCCACACATAGAAGTACTTGCCGGGCGCATCGGGAATCTCGATGCCGAAATAGGGCGCGTCGCGGGAGATGTCCCAGTCGCCCAGCTTGGCCTGCCCGTCGTCGGCGCCCAGCCACTCGCGGGTCTTGGCCAGCACTTCGGACTGCAGATGCTTCACGCCGGCCCGGTTGGAGCCCGCCGTCCATTGCTGCAGGAACTCCACGCAGCGCGGGTCGGACAGCTTGAAGAAGAAGTGGTCGGAGGACTTCAGCACCGGCGTGGCGCCCGTGAGCGCCGAATATGGGTTGATGAGATCGGTGGGGGCATAGACCGCGCCGCAGACCTCGCAGGAATCGCCGTACTGGTCCTTGGCGTGGCACTTGGGGCATTCGCCCTTGATGTAGCGGTCGGCCAGGAACATGCCCTTGACCGGGTCGTAGAACTGCTCGATGGAGCGCGTTTCGATCAGGCCCTGCGCCTTGAGGGCGCGGTAGATGTCCTGCGACAGCGCCACGTTCTCGGCCGAGTCGGTCGAGTGCCAGTGGTCGAAGCGGATGTGAAAGCCGTCGAGGTACTGCGGGCGCTCGGCCGCGTAGCGGGCGACCAGCGCCTGCGGCGTGATGCCTTCTTTTTCGGCCTTCAGCATGATGGGCGCGCCATGCGCATCGTCCGCACCCACGAAATGCACCGTGTGCCCGGCCATTCGCATCGAACGAACCCAGATATCGGCCTGGATGTACTCCATGATGTGGCCGATGTGGAAAGATCCGTTGGCGTAGGGCAGGGCGGTGGTGACGAAAAGGGTACGGGACATGGTTGCCGTCTGAGGGTTGAAAAGGGGGGGAGCCGGCCATTTTAGGGCATGGCGCCAACCGGCGCCGCGCCCGCGCCCGGGGAAACCCGGGGCCGGAAAGCAACGAGGCCGGCGCGCGCGAACGCGGCCGGCCTGGCGGATGGGGAAGGCGGCTGGCGCAAGCCGCGGACTGGCCGCGGCGGTGCGGCGCTCAGCGGACTTCGCGCGCCTCGACGTCGATCACGTCGCCGCGGGGCGGCGTGAACGGGGCGGAAGCCGCCTGGAACGGCCCGGAGCGGGCGCCCTGGCGCTGGCTCCAGTAGGCGCGCACGCCGAACGGCTTGCCGCGCACCTTGGCGACCACGTAGAGGATCGCCACGGCGATGGCCGTGGACAGCATGAAGACCAGCGCCATGGCCATGCCGATCAGGCCCAGGACGGCGAATGCGACGGCACGGAAGAAGCGAAAGAGAGTATCGGTCATGGAGGTGGGATGCAAAACGCAGCGAAAGGTTCCCGCGTATCCGCTATCCTTTAGGGCATACCGGCACGCAAAAGCCGCGCTGCCTACGGAACCTTGTTGACATGAGTATAACGATAGAAACCATCCGCGCCGCGCTGCGCGCCGCGCGCGACACCGAAACCGGTCTGGACCTGGCCGCGTCTGTAAAAGATCGTGACATCCAGGTGGAGGGCGCGCGCGTATCGCTGGCGCTGGAACTCGGCTATCCGGCCAGCGCTCAGGACTGCGAGCGCGTGCGCGAGGCGGCGGTCGCCGCGCTGGACGCCGCGGGCGTGCCGGGCGCGCAGGTCGCCGTGCGCTGGAAGGTGGCGGCCCACGCGGTGCAAAAGGGCCTGAAGCCGCTGCCCAACGTGCGCAACATCATTGCAGTGGCCTCGGGCAAGGGCGGCGTGGGCAAGAGCACCACGGCGGTCAACCTGGCGCTGGCGCTGGCTGCCCAGGGCGCGTCCGTGGGCGTGCTCGACGCCGACATCTACGGCCCCAGCGTGCCCACCATGCTGGGCATTTCGGGCCGGCCCGAAAGCCTCGACAACAAAAGCATGGAGCCGCTGACCGGACACGGGCTGCAGGCCAATTCCATCGGTTTCCTGATCGACGCCGACGCGCCCGCCATCTGGCGCGGCCCCATGGTCACGCAGGCGCTGGAGCAGCTGCTGCGCCAGACCAACTGGCGCGACCTGGACTACCTCATCGTGGACATGCCGCCCGGCACTGGCGACGTGGCCCTCACGCTGGCGCAGAAGGTGCCCGTGGTGGGCGCGGTCATCGTCACCACGCCTCAAGACGTGGCGCTGCTGGACGCCCGCAAGGGCCTGCGCATGTTCCAGAAGGTGGAAGTGCCCATTCTCGGCGTGGTCGAGAACATGGCCATCCACATCTGCTCGCAGTGCGGGCATGCCGAGCACATTTTCGGCGAGGGCGGCGGACGGCGCATGGCCGAGCAGTATCACGCGCCGTGGCTGGGCAGCCTGCCGCTGACGCTGGCCATCCGCGAGCAGACGGATGCCGGCCGGCCCACCGTGGCTTCCGACCCCGGCAGCGAGGCGGCCGCCCTTTACCGCGGCATCGCCCGCAAGCTGGCCGCCGGCGTCGCCGCGCTTCCCCGCGACATGGCCGGCAAGTTCCCGTCCATCGTCGTGCAGCAGCCGTCCTGACGCATGCGGTGGGCGGCCGGGGCCTTGTTGGCCGGAGTGTGCGTGCTTTCGGGAGAAGCCTGGGCCAAGCGCCCCGAGATCGTGGTCGACCCCGGCGGCGTGCCGCCGGCCGCGCTGCAGTCAATCACCGAGGCGGTTGACGCCATCGCCCGCCTCGCGGAAGACCAGGACGGCGGCGAAATCAACCGCTTGCGGCGCCGCGCGCGCGACGCCACGCTGGCCGCGCTGGCCACGCAAGGGTATTTCTCGCCCACGGTGACGCTCGAGAGCGGCACCGACATCGGCGGCGAAACCTGGGACATCGGCATCGTGCCGGGCAAGCGCACCATGGTCAGCTCGGTCGAGCTCGTCTTCACCGGCCGCATCGCGCGTCCCGAGTACGCCGAGCGGGTGGGCAAGCTGCGCGAGAACTGGCTGCTCAAGCCGGGGCAGCCCTTCATCAACAGCGAGTGGAACAAGGCCAAGTCCACGCTGCTGGACGACGTGTCGTCGCGCGATTTCCTGCTGGCGCGCATGACCTCGTCCTCGGCCCAGGTCCAGGCCGAGGATGCCACCGCGGCCCTGCGCGTGGCCATCGACAGCGGCCCGCTGGTGCACATGGGCGAGCTCAAGACCGACGGCCTGAAGCGCGTGCCGGAAAAGCTGATCCGGCGCTACGTGCGCTACACGCCCGGCTCGGCCTATGAGCAGGACAAGCTCGACCAGTGGCAGCAGGATCTGCAATCCACCGCCTTTTTCCGCGGCGCATTCGTTTCGCTCGAGCAGCCCGGCAACGCCGTCCAGCAGCCCCTGCCTGCGTCCGACCGGGCCCGGGCGCCGGGCGCGGCGGACGCCGCGTCGTCGGCGCCGGCGGGCGACCCCGCCGTGTCGGGCGCCATGCCCGCCCCGCCGTCCGCCTACGACTCCGACGGCGAGGTCACGCTGCCGGTCGAGGTGCGCGTCGTCGAAGCGCCGCCCAAGCGGCTGAGCGTGTCGCTGGGGGTGGACGACGAGGCGGGCGTCCGGTTCGAAACCGTTTACCGCCAGAACGTGGTCTTCGGCGAGCCCGTGACCATGGAATCGGGCCTGAGCGTGGACCGCCTGCGCCAGCGCGCCTACACGGATTTCACCCTGCCGCCCGACGAGCGGGGCTACAAGAACTCGGTGGGCGTGCTGTACGACCATTCCGATATCCAGGGCCTGGACGTGACGCGCTACGCGCTGGGCGCGACGCGCTCGCAGGAGCGCAAGGGCGCGGGCGACAGCCGCGTCGAATACGAAACCCGCTGGGGCGTGCTGCTGGCGCAGGATCACGTCAAGATCGAGGATGGCGACGAATACACCCTGCCTACCGTCACCACCACGGCCGAGTGGCTGCGCCGCGACGTGGACAATAAATACGATCCGCGCGAGGGCAACCTCATTGCCGTGGGTGGCGGTGTGGGCGTGGTGCTGGACACCGGCAAACCCTATGCCCGCGTCCGCCTGCGCGGCCAGAAATGGTGGCCCATCGGCAAGCGCGATGTGCTGACCGTGCGCGGGGAAGTGGGCCGCATCTGGGCCAACGACGATACCCAGGTGCCCGACGACTTCGGCTTCCGGACCGGCGGCGCGCGCTCCATCCGCGGCTACAAGTACCAGAGCATCGGCCTGCATCGCGACGGCGCCGTCGTCGGCGCGCCCACGCTGCTGGTGGGCAGCGTGGAGTACGACCATTATTTCGACGAGCGCTGGGGCGTGGGCGTGTTCGTGGACGCGGGCGACGCGGCCCGGTCGTTCGGCGACATGTCCATGTCCGTGGGCTATGGCGTGGGGGCGCGCGTGCGCACGCCGGCGGGGCCGCTGTTCCTGGACGTGGCGTACGGGCAGCGCGAGCGCGACCTGCGCCTGCATTTTTCGCTGGGGATCGCTTTTTGAAGCTGTTGCGTAAATTCCTGCGCCACGTGCTGGTGTGGTGGCTGCCGGGCCTGGTCATGCTGTCGGTGCTGGCGGCGGGCTTCGTGTTCTGGCTGGCCGCCTCCGAGCACGGCACGCGCCTGCTCCTGACCACGGCCGCCCAGCAGTTCGGCGGCCAGGCGGTGGATGTGCGCGGCTCGCTGCTGCGCGGCCTGAAGGTGGGGCGGCTGGAACTGGAAACGGGCGGCGCCCGCGTCGAGATCAGCGGCCTGGACCTGGACGTGCGCTGGAAGGCGCTGGCCGACCGGCTGCTGCATGTGAGGAACCTCTCGGCCGATTCGGTGAGCGTGTCCCTGCCGGCTGCGCAACCGGACGAACCGGAGGAAACCGCCGCAGGGCCCTTCACCATGCCGGCGCTGCCGGTGAAGATCGCGCTCGACCGGCTCGCGCTGGGCGCGTTCACGCTGACCCAGGGCGGCGAGCCCCTGCCGGTGAGCCTGGGCCGGCTCAGCGCCTCGCTGGCGGCGGGGCCGAACGGCGCGCAGTTGCGGCTGCTCAACCTCGACGTGGGCCACGAGGCCGGCACGGCGGCGGTGTCCGGCGTGGCCGAACTGAGCGCCATGGCCGACCCCTGGCCGTTCGTCGCGCGGCTCGACGTGGCCGCGCACGGCTCGGGCCCGCAGTCTCCCCTGTGCGAGGCCGACCGCATCGGGCAAGTTTACGCCGCGGGGCACAAGGCGCAGCCGGCCCCCGCCGGCAGGGGCGGGGCCGCCGCGTCAGCCACATCCGGCAAGTCCGCGGCAGCGCCGGCCGGCCGCGGGCAGGAGTTCGTCGGCCCGCCCGCGCCCGCCTGCCGGGTGCTGCTGCAAGCCGACGCCGCCGGGTCGCTGGACGGCATCCAGGCCAAACTCGAAGGGCGCGGCTCGGGGCTGGCGCTGGACGTCTCGGCCGACCTGGCGCCGCGCACGCCGCTGGTGATCCGGTCCGTCCGGGCCGACGCGCGGCTGCCCGACGACTCCTCGCTTTCCGCGGCGCTGGACCTGCGCGCGCAGGATGGCGGCACACCGCCCCGGGATGGCCCGCCCCGGGAT
>NZ_CALSFU010000019.1 GCF_943737005.1 Achromobacter sp. Marseille-Q4962
GAATGCGGAGGCGGCAGGGCGGGCATGGAGCGGGCAGGCGAACGGTGAATCGGGGCAGGAATCCGTCCAGGCATGCTAGGCGGGCCGGGCGTGCCCGTCTAACGTCAATCGGGCAAGTATCATCGAAAAATGGACATAGCCCCGGACACGGACCCGGCCGCGCCCGCGGATCCCGACCTCTTTTCCTACGAAGCCTCGCCCCGGCCGGTGGCGGCGCTGGCCGTGGACTATCCGGACGGCCACCGCGTGCGGCGGCACCGCCACCGGCGCGCCCAACTTCTCTATGCGATTTCGGGAGTGCTGGTGGTGGATACGGCGGCCGGCATCTGGGTGGCGCCGCCCACGCGCGGCGTCTGGGTGCCGGCCTGGACGCCCCATGGCATCCGCGTGAGCGGGGCGGCGCGCGTGCGCGCCGTTTTCGTCGAGGCCGGCGCGGCCGGACGCCTGCCCGCGCAATGCTGCGTGCTGTCCGTTACGCCGCTGCTGCGCGAACTGATCGTGGCCGCCTCGGCCGTGCCGGCGGACTGGCGGCTCGGCACGCGCGACGGGCGGCTGATGCTGCTGCTGCTGGACGAGCTGCGCCAGGAACCGGCCCTGCCGCTGCACCTGCCCCAGCCCGCCGAGCCCAGGCTGGCCCGCATTTGCCGGGCGCTGGCGCGCCATCCCGGCGAGCCGGCCGGCGCGGCGGACTGGGCCCGGCGCCTGGGCGTGGATCCCAAGACCGTGCACCGCCTGTTCCTGCGCCACACGGGCATGACTTTCGGCCGCTGGCGTCAGCAGGCGCGGCTGCTGGCGGCCATGGAGCGGCTGGCGCGCGGCGAGCGCGTGCTGGACGTGGCGCTGGAGCTGGGCTACGAGAGCCCGAGCGCCTTTGCCGCCATGTTCCGCAAGGCCACCGGCGAGACGCCCAGCGCCTACGCCGCGCGGGGCGGCGCGGCCGCCTGAATGGGCGCGAGGCCGTCCGAAAGCCGGCGGGGCCGGGCCCCGGCCGACTGGCCCGGCCGGAACCGGCGTATGATTTAGCGTTTTGCCGCCTACGCCAACAGTCTGAGACAAATCATGCCGCAATACCGCTCCCGCACATCGACCCATGGCCGCAACATGGCCGGCGCCCGCGCGCTCTGGCGCGCCACCGGAATGAAAGACGGCGACTTCGGCAAGCCGATCATCGCGGTAGTGAACTCCTTCACGCAATTCGTGCCGGGCCACGTGCACCTGCGCGACCTTGGCGCCCTGGTCGCCAAGGAGATCGAGGCCGCCGGCGGCGTGGCCAAGGAATTCAACACCATCGCCGTGGACGACGGCATCGCCATGGGGCATGGCGGCATGCTGTATTCGCTGCCTTCGCGCGAACTCATCGCCGACTCGGTGGAATACATGGTCAACGCGCACTGCGCCGACGCCATGGTCTGTATCTCCAACTGCGACAAGATCACCCCGGGCATGCTGATGGCCGCCATGCGCCTGAACATTCCGGCGGTGTTCGTGTCGGGCGGCCCCATGGAGGCCGGCAAGGTCAAGTCGCCCGCCGACGGCAAGGTCATCGCCAAGATCGACCTGATCGACGCCATGATCCAGGCGGCCAACCCCAACGTCTCGGACGAGGAGGTCGCCGAGGTCGAGCGCAGCGCCTGTCCCACTTGCGGCTCGTGCTCGGGCATGTTCACGGCCAACTCCATGAACTGCCTTACCGAGGCCATCGGCCTGTCGCTGCCGGGCAACGGCACCATCGTGGCCACGCACGCCTGGCGCCGCGGGCTGTTCGAGCAGGCCGGCCGCCTCGTGGTGGACCTGTGCCGCCGCTACTACCAGGAAGAAGACGCCTCGGTGCTGCCGCGCAGCATCGCCACCAAGAGCGCCTTCGAAAACGCCATGACGCTGGACGTGGCCATGGGCGGCTCCACCAATACCGTGCTGCACCTGCTGGCGGCGGCCCAGGAAGCGGGCGTGGACTTCACCATGGCCGACATCGACCGCATCTCGCGCCGCGTGCCCTGCCTGTGCAAGGCCGCGCCCGCCACGGACAAGTACCACATCGAAGACGTGCACCGCGCCGGCGGCATCCTGGGCATCCTGGGCGAGCTGGCGCGCGCCGACCTGCTCGACCTGTCCTGCGGCAACGTGCACAGCGGCACCCTGGGCGAGGCCATCCGCAAATGGGACGTGAAGGGCGGCGCGGGCGAAGAGGCGCAGACGTTCTATCGCGCCGCGCCCGGCGGCATCCCCACCACCGAGGCCTTCAGCCAGGACGCCACCTTCCTCACGCTGGACACGGACCGCGCCGGCGGCTGCATCCGCGACAAGGCGCACGCCTATTCGCAGGACGGCGGCCTGGCCGTGCTGTACGGCAACCTCGCCGAGAAGGGCTGCATCGTCAAGACGGCCGGCGTGGACGAATCGCAATGGGTGTTCACGGGCCGCGCGCGCGTGTTCGAAAGCCAGGATGACGCGGTCGAAGGCATTCTGGGCGACAAGGTCGCGCCGGGCGACGTGGTGGTGATCCGCTACGAAGGCCCCAAGGGCGGCCCCGGCATGCAGGAAATGCTCTACCCCACGTCCTACCTGAAGTCCAAGGGCCTGGGCAAGGTCTGCGCCCTCTTCACCGACGGCCGCTTTTCGGGCGGCTCTTCGGGCCTGGTCATCGGCCACGCCTCGCCGGAAGCCGCCGAAGGCGGCGCCATCGGCCTGGTCGAGGATGGCGACGTGATCGAGATCGACATCCCGCAGCGCAAGATCCACCTCGCCGTTTCCGCCGACGAACTGGCGCGCCGCCGCGACGCCATGAATGCGCGCGACGATGCCTGGCAGCCCGTGGGCCGCCAGCGCGTCGTCTCGCAGGCCCTGCAGGCTTACGCCGCCCTGGCCACCTCGGCCGACCGCGGCGCGGTGCGCGATCTTTCTCAGCTCAAGCAGAAGCGTTGAGCCGGGGCGGGTGTCCCCGCCCGGGCTGGTTCGCATTTCTTTCCGTTTTTCCCTGCCCGACGGGCCGCGCAATGCGCGGCCCGTCGGCTATCGGTTTCCGGCCGCTTTGCGCAGCGCGGCGGCGGCCTGGCGGGCCGCCTGCACCAGCGCGTCCAGCGCCGCATTGCCCGGGCCGGCGCGATACACCAGCGTGAGCGGCGCCGCCAGGCGCTGGTCGCGCCGCAGGCGGAAATAGGCCACGTTGCCGCTTTCCTTGTCGCGCATGGAGGCGGGCACGACAGACACGCCCGCGCCCGCGGCCACGAGATTCAGGTTGGTCATCATGCGCTCGACCTCGGCCCCGATGCGCGGCGCGAAGCCCAGCCGGCCGCAGAGGGCGAGCAGGTCGCCGTACATGCCCGGCGCGCCCGGCCGGCGCACCAGGAGGAATGTCTCGTCGCGCAGCGCCTCCAGCGGCAGCGACGGCAGCCGCGCGAGCGGCGCGCCCGGCCGGGCGCGCCGGGCCAGCGGATGGTCCTGCGGCAGCGCCAGCACCATTTCCTCTTCCAGCAGCGTCTCCACGCTGAGCCCCTCGGGTTCGGCCACCAGGCGGCGCAGCAGGCCCGCGTCCAGGTGCCCCGCCTTCACGCCCTCCATGATTTCGGCCGCATTGTGTTCGCGCACCTGCACGCGGATGCCCGGGCGGTCCTGGCGCAGCCTCCGCAGCAGGGCCGGGGCCAGCCCATGGGCCGAGGCGGAGCTGGTGAATGCGACGGAAAGCTCGCCTTCTTCTCCGGCGCCCACGCGCCGCATGCGTGCGAGCAGGCCGTCGGCGTCGCCCAGCAGCCGGCGCGCGTCTTCGGCCAGCAGGCGTCCGGCCGCGGTGAGCGACACGCCGCGCGGCAGGCGGTGGAACAGCGTGCAGCCCAGTTCGGCCTCGAGCGCGCGGATCTGCTGCGACAGGGGCGGCTGCTGGATGCCCAGCGCCTCGGCCGCGCGCGTGATGTGGCCGGCGTCGGCCACGGCCAGGAAGTACCGCAGATGGCGCAGGTCCATGGGATATGTAAAAAATATGGTTCTTCGATTTTCCATATATTTTACGTTGGTAGGGGAAGTGTCTAAGCTGCTTTTTCCAGAGCCGCAAACGCGGCCGCCTCAAGGAGACAGAGATGATTCAGGCAATTCCCCGACCGCCGCGCCTGGCTTTGCTGGGCCTGGCGCTGTATGCCGCCGCGTCCGCCGCGGCGCCCGCGGACACCGCCAGGCGCGACGACTTCTACTGGCTGGGCGAGTTCAACAAGGCTTCCACGGTGATGACCGTGGAGCAGGGCATCATGCCGCGCGACCTGGGCGTGAAGACCGCCCGCGCCGTGGCCGAGGTCATCGCTCAGGGCGACAAGCCCGGCGGCAAGCGCCCGCAGGACTATCTCAAGCTGGAGCCGCTCATTATCGCCATCGCCGGGCCCGACGCCACCCGCATGCACTCTGGCCGCAGCCGCCAGGACATCCTGGCGACCACGCGCCGCGTCATGCTGCGCGACCGCATGCTCGACCTGTACGACGCTCTGAACGAGGCGCGCGGCAAGATCGACGCCATGGCCGCGAAGTACGCGGACACCATCGTGCCGGCCTACACCAATGGCGTGCAGGCCCAGCCCATTACCTACGGCCATTACCTGCTGGGCTACAGCGCCGTGCTGCGGCGCGACGCGGCGCGGCTGCGCGAAGCCTACGCGCGCCTGAACCTGAGCCCCATGGGCTCGGCGGCGCTGGGCACCTCCAGTTTCCCGGTGGACCGCAAGCGCCTGGCCGACCTGCTGGGTTTCGACGGCGTGGCCGAGAACTCGTACGACGCCAACCAGCTCGCGCAGATCGACGTGGGCGCGGAGGCGGCCGGCCTGGTCAACACCATGGCGCTGACCGTGGGCGCTTTCGTGCAGGATGTGCACACGCAATACCACCAGACGCGCCCCTGGCTCATGCTGCAGGAGGGCAAGCTGACGGGCACCAGCAGCATCATGCCGCAGAAGCGCAACCCGTATGCGCTCAACACGCTGCGCCTGCAGGCCAGCCAGGCTATCGGCGACGCGATGACCGCGCTGGTGGTGGCGCACAACGTCACGCCCGGCATGCCGGACTACAAGCGCGCGCAGGCGCAGGAGGCCGTGGATTCCGCCACCGAGATGTACCGGCGTCTGAGCGCCATGCTGGACGGGCTGGTGCTCAACTCCGGGCGCGCGCTGGAGGAGGTCAACGCCGAATACTCCACCACCACCGAGCTGGCGGACGTGCTGCAGCGCGACGCCGATGTGCCGTTTCGCATCGGCCACCATTTCGCCTCCGACCTCGTAACCTATGGCCGGCAGAACGGGCTGAAGCCGGCCGAGCTGCCGTTTGCCGAGGTGCAGCGCATCTATACGGAGGCGGCCCGCAGCTTCGGCATCGAGAACGCCAGGCTGCCGCTGACCGAGGCGGCATTCCGCAAGGCGCTCACGGCCGAGAACATGGTGGCTTCCAGCAAGGGCCTGGGCGGTCCGCAGCCGGCGGAAGTGGCGCGCATGCTGAAGGAGGCGCAGTCCAGCCTGGAGGCCGACCGCAAATGGTCGCAGGACGCGCGCGGCCGCCTGCAGGCCGCGCAGCAGCGGCTGGATGCCGCCTTCGGCAAGCTGGCCGGATCCTGAGCCCGCGGCTCAGTTCCAGGCCGGGAGGCGCCACCCGCCGGCCGTTGGGCCCGGCGGCGCTCGCAGCGCAGGGGCCTGATGAGCGCCATCGCGTTGTCCTGCCGCTCCAGCCAGCGCAGGGCCGCCTGCGCCGGCGTCCTGCACCTTGCCGTCGGCCATGCCGTAACAGGCCGTCACCGTCATGCATGGGGAGCGGCGCGGGCTATGCGCAGGCCGCGGCCGCGCGGGCGGGCCGCCGGTCGAGCTTCCAGCTCGCCAGCGCGACCGCCAGGCCGGTGAACATCAGCGCGATGGCAGCGTCTTGCGCGGCAGCCGGGTGGTGAGGATGGCCACGGGCGGCGCGCCCAGCGTGACGCCCAGGGCGTAGCCGGTAACGAGCAGGCCGGCGCCCGACAGCGAGATGCCCGGGTCGGCGTCCACCTCGGGCAGCAGGCCCATGATGACGAACTCGGTGGTGCCGATGCCAAAGGCGCCGACGGCGGGCGCCCACAAGGCGACAGGCATGTGAACCTCCGGAAACGGAACGGGAAGGAGGCGGGCCAGCCCGGGCGGGGTAGGCCCATGGCGGGCGGGTCTGTCCGCGCGGCGGGACGGCCAGGCGCGGGCCCGCAAGCCAGGACTCGCATTCTGCGCCGGCTGATTCGTGAGAAAAACAGCTATAAAGAAAAAATGCTTATGACTTGGACTCAATGATGGCCTTGAATTCCGACGCGCTGCGGCTGTTCCTGGCGGTGGTGGACGGCGGCAGCATGAGCGCCGCCGCCGAAATGCTGGGCCAGACCGCTTCGGGCGTGAGCCGCGGCCTGTCGCGGCTGGAGGAGCAGCTAGGCGTGACCCTGCTGTCGCGCACCACCCGGCGCATGGAGCTGACGGAGGAGGGCAGCCAGTTTCTGCAAAAGGCGCGCCGCATTGTGGAGTCGCTGGAAGAAGCGGAGGAATGCATGCGCATCATCCACCAGCAGCCCGCCGGACGCCTGCGCGTGGACGCGTCGGCGCCGGTGATGCTGCATTGCGTGGTGCCGCACGTGCGGGAATTCCGCGAGCGCTATCCGGCCATCCTGCTGGAACTCACCAGCAACGACCGCATCGTGGATCTGCTGGAGCACCGCACCGACGTGGCCCTGCGCGCCGGCCCGCTCACCGATTCCTCCCTGCACGCCCGTCCGCTGCGCCCCTCGCCCCGCTTCCTGCTCGCCAGCCCCCGCTACCTGGCCGGGCGCGGCGAACCCCGGCGGGTGGAAGACCTGGCCGGCCATGAACTGCTGGGCTTCACCCAGCCCGAAACCCTGAACGTCTGGCCGCTCAGGCACGAGGGCGGCTCGAGCTACCCCATCACGCCCACCCTGGCCACGTCTTCCGGCGAAACCCAGCGCCTGCTCGCCCTGGAGGGCGTGGGCCTGGCCTGCCTGTCCGAATTCATGGTGCGTCACGATCTGGCCCAGGGCCGGCTCGTGAAAGTCATGGAACACGCCTACACCGACTATCTCCAGCCCATGCACGCCGTGTACTACCGCAACACCCCGCTGGCCCGGCGCATCGCCTGCTTCCTGGATTTCCTGGCCGAACGGCTATAGCCCCGCCGCGCCGACGCGCGCCACTTGCTCCGCGAAAAGCGAACATTCCAACCCGAGCCGTCCCCAGGCCAGGCACCGGGGATCCGGCTCCGCCGGTCCGCCAGCGCAGCCCCTGGACGGGCCCCTTGGGCGGCCCCCCCCCCTGGGCGGGCCTGCTATTCAGGCCGGGACCATCCTTTCGCCAGCTCCACCGCCTGGCGCCAGCGGCGCATGCGGGCTTCGCGCACCGAGGCCGGCCAGGTGGGCTCGAAGCGGCGTTCGGCCTGCCATTTGGAAGCGAATTCTTCCTGGTCGGCCCAGAACCCCACCGCCAGCCCGGCCAGTCCGGCCGCGCCGAGCGCCGTGGATTCGGGCACGCGGGGCCGCACCACCGGCACGCCCAGCAGGTCGGCCTGCATTTGCATGAGCAGGTCGTTGCGGGCGGCGCCGCCGTCGACCCGCAGCTCGGTGAAGTCGATGCTGCTGTCGGCGTTCATGCAGGCCAGCAGTTCCGCGCTTTGCAGCGCAATGGATTCCAGCGTGGCGCGCGCGATGTGGGCGCGCGTGGTGCCGCGGGTGAGGCCCACCAGGGTGCCGCGCGCATAGGGGTCCCAGTGCGGGGCGCCCAGGCCCGCGAAGGCGGGCACCATGAAGACGTCGTCGGTGTCGGCCACGCTGCCGGCCAGGGATTCGATTTCCTCGGAGCGCTGGATGATGCCCAGCCCGTCGCGCAGCCACTGCACCGCCGCGCCCGCCACGAAGACGCCGCCCTCCAGCATGTAGGTGGGTTTCCAGCCCGCTCCTTGTCCGTCCGGCAGGCCCCAGCCCACGGTGGAGAGCAGGTTGTGGCCGGATGCCACGGGTTTGTCTCCCACGTTCATCAGCATGAAGCAGCCGGTGCCGTAGGTGTTCTTGGCCATGCCGGGCGCGAAGCAGGCCTGGCCGAAGGTCGCGGCCTGCTGGTCGCCGGCCACGCCCGCGATGGGAATGGCGCCGCCCAGCCATTCGGGCTGGGTGCGGCCCACCACGGCGCTGCTGGGCGCGATGGTCGGCAGCACGCTGCGGGGAATGCGCAGCAGCGCCAGGATGTCGTCGCTCCAGTCCTGCGTGTGCAGGTCGAACAGCATGGTGCGCGATGCGTTGCTGGGGTCGGTGCTGTGCACGGCGCCGCCGGTGAGCTGCCAGATCAGCCAGGTGTCGACCGTGCCGAAGGCCAGCTCGCCGCGTTCGGCGGCCTGGCGCGCGCCGGGCACGTGGTCGAGCAGCCAGGCAAGCTTGGTGCCCGAGAAATAGGCGTCCAGCACCAGCCCCGTGCGCGACTGCAGGAAATCGGCATGGCCGTCCGCGCGCAGCTGGTCGCACATCGGCGCGGTGCGGCGGTCTTGCCAGACGATGGCGCGCGCCAGCGGCCGTCCGGTGGCGCGCTCCCAGATGAGGGTGGTTTCGCGCTGGTTAGTGATGCCCAGCGCCGCCACGTCGGCGGCCGAGACGGCGGCGTTGCGCAGGGCCTCGCGCGCCACGTCGAGCTGGCTGTGCCAGATTTCGGCGGCATCGTGCTCGACCCAGCCCGGACGCGGGTAGAACTGGCGGAATTCGCGCTGGCCGACGCCGCGCACCGTGCCCTCGCGGTCGAAGACGATGGCGCGGGAGCTGGTCGTGCCCTGGTCCAGGGCGAGGACAAATTCATTCGTCGTCACTTTGTTTGGCGCCATTCAGGTGTGCCCCGGCCAGCGGCTCGAGGCGTCTAAAGGAGAAGACCGATGCTGCGCACAGCACGCCTATGACGATGAATCCGGCAACCACGTCGCCCACGGCAAGCCTGTCGGCGCCGCGCAAGGCCATGCTGATGTTCAGCGTAACCGCGGCCACCCCCACGCCCAGGCTGATGCCGAGCTGTTGCGCCATGGCGGCGAAGCTGCTGGCGCGGCTCATCATGGCCGGGGGGATGTCGGCATAGGTTAGCGTATTTACCCCCGTGAATTGCAGCGACCGGAAAAAGCCTCCCACCAAAAGAATGAGGATCATCAACCATACCGGCGTCTGCGGCGTGAAGCCGGCGCACAGGACGATGAAGCTGCCGGTAAGCACCGCGTTCACGGTCAGCACGCGCCGGAACCCGAAGCGGCGCACGATGGGCGTAGCGACGAATTTCATGAGCAGGGCGCCGGCCGCGCTGGCGAAAGTGATCAGGCCGGCCGAGAACGGCGTGAGCCCGAAGCCCACCTGCAGCAGCATGGCCAGCAGGAAGGGCGTGGCGCCCACCGCGAAGCGGCACAGGTTGCCCCCCAGGGTGGCGATGGCGAAAGTGGGCACCCGCATCAGGGACAGGTCGATGATGGGGCGGTCGCTGCGGCGGGCGTGGCGCGCATACAGCAGACCGCAGGCCGCGCCCAGCGCGATCAGGCCGAGCAGCAGGGGCAGCGGCATCACGTCGCGGCCGATGGCCTCGAAGCCGCTCACCAGGGAGGCCAGGCAGATGGCGCTCAGCAGAAAGCCGGGCCAGTCCAGCGGCGGGGTGCCTTCCTCGCGGATCTCGGCCACGCAGCGCATCACCAGCGCGATGCCCAGCACGCCGATGGGAATATTGATGAGGAAGATCCAGTGCCACGACATATAGGTGACCATGAACCCGCCCAGCGGCGGGCCGATCACGGGGCCGAGCAGCGCCGGGATGGACAGGAAAGACATGGCCTTGAGCAGGTCTTCCTTGGGCACCGTGCGCAGCAGGATGATGCGGCCCACCGGCACCATCATGGCGCCCGCCATGCCCTGCACGATGCGGGCCAGCACCAGCTGCACCAGGTCTTGCGAGAGCGCGCAGGCCACCGACGACAGGGTGAAAAGGCCGATGGCGGCCACGAAGACGCGGCGGGCGCCGTAGCGGTCGGCCGCCCAGCCGCTCACCGGCACGAACACGGCCACCGACAGCAGGTAAGAGGTAATGGCCACGTTCAGGCGCACCGGCGTGGACCCCAGCGCGCGCGCCATGGCGGGCAGCGCGGTGGCCACCACCGTGGCGTCCAGCATCTGCATGAAAAGCGCGCAGCCCACGATGAATGGAATCATCCGTGCCGCGCGCGCCGCGTCCGGGGGAGAGGACTGGCCGGGACGGGGGGCTGCTGCGGATTCTGCGGGCATGGGCGGAAGCGGTGCGGGAACGATCTGAGAGGGGCGCCTGACGATTGTAACGCCCGGGGAAGGGGCCCGCGTGCAGTAAACTCCCCCCATCTGAAACCCGCTGAAATTGGTGTCATGGCAAACAACTACCAATCCGAGATCACCCAGTTCCTCAACGAGTACAAGAAGTCCCACCCGGGCACCGAAGAGCGCCAGCGCGAAGGCCGCGCCCGCCTCTGGGACAAGCCCCAGGACCAGGAGCTGCTGGAGGGTTTCCGCGCCGCCCGCGTGCCGCAGAAGCCCTATGTGTATCAGGCCGACTGATACGCGCCGGCCGCCATGTCCCTGCCCTCGTCCGTTCCGGGCGACGCCCTGGCCGCGCTAGTGGAACCGCAGATCGACAGCACGCCCGACACCGTCGACAGCGTGGCCTTCGCTCGCCTGTACGGCGAGCCGCTGTTCCAGTTGCCGACCGACCTGTACATTCCGCCCGACGCGCTGGAAGTGTTCCTGGAAGCGTTCGAGGGGCCGCTGGACCTGCTGCTCTACCTGATCCGCAAGCAGAACTTCAACGTGCTGGACATCCCCATGGCGGATGTCACGCGCCAGTATCTGTCGTATGTGGAGCAGATCCGCATCCATAACCTCGAACTGGCCGCCGAGTACCTGCTCATGGCGGCCATGCTCATCGAGATCAAGTCGCGCATGCTGCTGCCGGTCAAGAAGACCGACACCGGCGAAGAGCCCGAAGACCCGCGCGCCGAGCTGGTGCGCCGCCTGCTCGAATACGAGCAGATGAAGCTCGCCGCGCAGAAGCTTGACGCCCTGCCGCAGTTGGGGCGGGATTTCCTCAGCAGCCAGGCGGTGGCCGAGCTCAACGTGGAGCGCGCGCTGCCCGAGGTCAGCGTCGACGACCTGCGCGCCGCCTGGGCCGACATCATGAAGCGGGCCCGGCTCAACCAGCACCACCACATCACGCGCGAGCAGTTGTCCGTGCGCGACCACATGACGCACATCCTGCGGCGCCTGAACGACGTGCGCTTCATGGAGTTCGGCGACCTGTTCATGGAGCGCATCCGCGAAGGCGCGCCGGCCGCCGTCGTCGTGGTGCATTTCATCGCCATGCTGGAGCTCGCGCGCGAATCCCTGCTGGAAATCACCCAGGCCGAACCCTACGCGCCCATCTACGTGCGCCTGGCCTACACCAGCGTGACGGCCGCCGCCTGAACCCGGCCGGCCGCCGTTTCCCTCTCCGGAGAAACCCCTTGAAAGTCGTACACACCATCCAGGAATTGCGGGACCACCTGCGCGGGCAGAACCGGGTCGCTTTCGTGCCCACCATGGGCAACCTGCATGAAGGGCACCTCGCCCTCATGAAGCTCGCGCGCCAGCACGGCGACCCGGTGGTGGCCAGCATTTTCGTCAACCGCCTGCAGTTCGGTCCCAACGAAGATTTCGACCGCTATCCGCGCACCCTGGCGGCCGACATCGAAAAGCTGGAGCGCGCGCGCGACGTCTATGTGCTGTTCGCGCCCGACGAACGCGAAATGTATCCGGAGCCGCAGAACTTCCGCGTGCAGCCGCCCGACGACCTGGGCGACATCCTGGAAGGGGAGTTTCGTCCGGGCTTCTTCGCCGGCGTGAGCACCGTGGTGCTCAAGCTGTTCTCCTGCGTGCAGCCGCGCGTGGCGGTGTTCGGCAAGAAAGACTATCAGCAGCTCATGGTGGTGCGCGCCATGTGCCGCCAGTTCCAGCTTCCCGTGGACGTGCTGGCGCATGAAACCGTGCGCGCGGACGACGGCCTGGCTCTGTCGTCGCGCAATCGCTACCTGTCGGACGCCGAGCGCGCCGAGGCGCCCGCGCTGTACGCCGAGCTGCGGCGCATCGACCAGCGCCTGGCCGCGGGCGAACGCGATGCCGCCGCGCTGGAGCGCGATGCCGCGGCCGAGCTGGCGCGCCGGGGCTGGCAGGTGGACTACGTGGCGGTGCGCCGCCAGCGCGACCTGAAGCGCCCGCAGGCCGCCGACCTGCAGGCCGGCGAGCCCCTGGTGGCGCTGGCCGCCGCCAAGCTGGGCGCCACGCGCCTCATCGACAACCTCGAACTGGGGCAGGGCTGACGCGCCCTGGCCTGCGGCGGCGGATGCCGCCCGGGCGCCCCGCCGGCGGGGCGCCCCCTGGCAGAATTGCCAGCTTACGCGGAAAGACCGGGCCCGGCAGACTGCCTGCAATCGTTCATTGCAAAAGGGCCTCCCATGCAGCCGCGTCCCGACCTTTCCGAATTCCTTGCCCGGCTCACGCCGCGCGAACGGCAGATTGCCGCCTACGTCGCCGCCGGCAGTCCCAACAAGGTCATCGCCATCGATCTGGGCATTTCGCTGCGCACGGCGGAAGCCCATCGCGCCCGCATCTTCGCCAAGCTGCAGGTGCGCAACGCCATGCAACTGGCCTGCCGCCTGTGCGCGCATGCCCGCATGCTGGAGCCGCCCGGCCCCGCGCAGCCCGACGCCACGCAGCCCGATGTTATGCGGTTCGGTGTCGCGCCGCCCGCAAATCCGTCCTCGCTTTCCGCCATGCGCCTGCACGAACCCGTGGCGCGGGGCTATGCCGCCCGAGGCTGCAGCCGTCCGGGCGCAGCCACGTCCACGGACGCGGCTGAATCCCATGGCGATGGGGCGCCCGCGCCTGGCCGGGCCCGCTCCGCGGACGGCAAAAACGCCAGGACGAATATCGAGGCCGGCGCGGAGGCGAATCCGAGGGCCGGCGCGCGTGCGCCGCAGCGCGCGGCGCCATGGCGCACGTTGCCGCGCTCACGCCCCTGATTGCGGCCGTGGGGCAGACCATGGGTCGGGCCGCGGTTCGGGCCGCGGGCCAGGGCATGAGGCCGGGCGCTGCGCCGCGATCGGCGCAGCGGCTGCGGCCGACGCCTTTCAGCACGGCCCACGCCCGCGTGGCGGGTTCAGGGGCACTTGAGCGCGGGCGCCTTCGCCAGCTCGTCGATGGGGTCCAGGTCGGGCTGGCGGGTCAGGGTGTAGTTCAGGTTGGGCACCTGGCCGGCCACCGAGCGCACGCGCAGCACGTTGTTCTGCGACACGACGAACTCGGCGCGGGGGTTGCCCTGGCCGTCCATGAGAATGACGCGCGGCGGGTGTTCGGCGGTGGCGTCCCAGCAGCCTTGCTCGGCCAGGGGCGGCCCCTTCTTCGGGTCGTTGTCCAGGTAGGCCACGCGGCCGCGCCAGCGGCCGTTGGGCGCCAGCGTCAGCGTGACCCGCTGCGCCGTGCATTGCATGGCTGGCGAGAAACACGGCAGGGTGCCCATGTAGGTCTGCGGCTGGGGCACCAGCGCCTGGGCCGCCGCATTGACGCTGGGCGCCGGCGCGGGCGCCGGCTCGGTTTCGTTAGCGCCTTGTGGCACGGCCGTGCCGTCTTCGGTGGTTGGCGCGCCCGCCGCGGCGGCGGCGTTCTGCTGCTGCCTGTTGGGGGCGGGCGGCTTCAGGGCGATCTGCACCTGCGAGGGCGCGCGGATCACGCTGCGGTAGTTGGCGCCCGAACCCTGGGCTTGCGCATCGGTCACGGTGCTTTCGACCGGCGGGTCATAATAGCCCTCGGTCTTTTGCTGGGCGCAGCCTGTCATGCCCAGCGCCGCGCCCACCAGCAGCAGTCCGGTAATGCCTGGTTTGCGGGGGCGGGTAAGGTATTCTGCGCGCGCGGTCATGGCAGCTTGTCCGGTGAGTTGAGTCTGTCTCCGATTTTACGCATTTATGCGAAGATTCGGAGAGATTTCCCCGTTGCAATCGAGGTCCGCGGGCTTACGCCATTCTCCTGTATGCACAATTTACGACACGCGCCGGCGGGAGGTCCCGCCGTTGCGCGCAACGGCTCGAAGCGGGCGCGCGCGGCGGCCCGCGCGGCGTGGGCGCAATGACGCTCTGGCACGAAGCCGCCGTCCCGCTTGCCTGGTTTGTCGCGGCCGCCGCGCTGCTCGGCCTGGCAGTGGGCAACGGCCTTGCCGTCCTGAGCCGCCGGCTGCCGCGCGCCATGGAGCGCGAGTGGCAGGCCCAGATCGACGAGGCGGCGGGAGGCGCGGCGCGCGCCGCCGCTGCGCGCTGCGCGCCGCCCGCGCCTTGCCCGCAATGTGAATCCTGGAGGCCCTGGGGCGCGCGCCTGCCCCTGGCGAGCTGGCGCCGCCGTGAAGACTGCCCGGGCTGCGGCGCGCGCGCAGGCTGGCGTTATCCTGTGCTGGAAACGCTGTCCTGCCTGCTGTTCGCCGCCTGCGCGTGGCGCTTCGGCCCGGCGCCCATCGCGCTGTGCGCCATGGCGCTGGTGGCGGCGCTGCTGCTGCTGGCCTGGATCGATATCGAAACCTCGCTGCTGCCCGACGCGCTGACGCTGCCGCTGCTCTGGGGCGGACTGCTGGTCAACCTCGACGGCGGGTTCACCTCGCTGCGCATGGCGGTGCTGGGCGCGGCCGCGGGCTATGGGTTCCTGTGGCTGGTGTTCCATGTCTTTCGCCTGTGCACGGGCCGCGAAGGCATGGGATTCGGCGATTTCAAGCTGCTGGCCGCGCTGGGCGCCTGGTTCGGCCTGGAGGCACTGCCGCTGCTGCTTCTGGTGGCGTCGCTGGCGGGGGTGCTGGGAGGCGGCGCGCTGGCGCTGCAAGGCCGCGCGGCGCGCGGGCAGGCCCTGCCGTTCGGGCCGTATCTGGCGCTGGCGGGGCTGGCGGTGCTGTTCCTGGGCGGCGAGCCCGGCCTGTGGCGCATTCTCTGACGTAGCGGGAGGACACATGTACAAGATCGGCCTGACGGGCGGCATCGGATCGGGCAAGACGCGCGTGGCGGACATGCTCGGCGAATGGGGCGCATCCATCGTGGATACCGACGAGATCGCGCGCGCGCTGACCCTGCCGGGCGGCGCGGCCATGCCCGCCCTGGCGCGCGAGTTCGGCCCCGGCGCGGTGGCTGCCGACGGCTCGCTCGACCGGGCCTGGATGCGCGAGCGCGCATTCGCCGATCCGCAGGCGCGGCAACGGCTCGAAGGCATTCTGCATCCGCTCATCGGCCACGAAACCGAGCGCCAGGCGCAGGCCGCGCGCGGCGCGTACCTGGTGTTCGTCGTGCCGCTGCTGGTGGAGTCGCTGCCGCGCTGGAGGCCGCGGCTGGACCGCATCTGCGTGGTCGATTGCGACCCCGACACGCAGGTGGCGAGGGTGCGGGCCCGCAGCGGGCTGACGGAGGCTGCCATCCGGCGTATCATGGCGGCACAGGCTGCGCGGGCAAGCCGGCTGGAAGCCGCCGACGACATCATCGTCAACGATGGCGCCACCACGCCGGAGCAATTGCGCGCGCAGGCAAAAGACCTGCATGACCGCTGGTTGACACTGGCGAGCGCCACGGGCCGGTGAACCGCGGGTTCGGCCGGGCTCTCATCTCGACCTCCGGCTGCCGGCCGATTCACTACTGACGGGCCTGTATCAAGCGTGATTGTTTTCGAATACCCCTTCAATGAGCGCATCCGTGCGTATCTGCGGCTGGAATACCTGTTCGACAGGCTGTTCTTCTTTGCGCGCGAGGGAGATTCCAGACAGCACCAGGTCGCGGTCGCCTCGCTTTTCGATCTGCTCGACGCCTGCGAGCGCACCGACGTGAAAAGCGCGCTGCTGCAGGACCTGGAGCGCCAGCGTCTGGCGCTGGTCGGGCTGCGCGAGCACCCCGGCGTGGCGCAGGACGCGCTCGAAAGCATGCTGCGCGAAATGGAAAAAGTCAGCGCCGCGCTGGCCGCGCCCGGCAAGACGGGCCAGTCGCTGCGTGAAAACGAATGGCTGACCAGCCTGCGGGGGCGGCTCACCGTGCCCGGCGCCGCCACCCAGGTCGACATGCCTTCTTACTATGCCTGGCAGCACAAATCCGAGGCCGCGCGCTGCGCCGACCTGCAGAACTGGATCGCTCCCTTCATTCCCCTGTACGACGGCCTGACGCTGGCCCTGCGGCTGCTGCGCGAATCCGGCCGCAAGACGGACGTGGTGGCCGAGGCGGGCGCATACCAGCAGATGCTGGGCGGCAAGCAGTACCAGCTCCTGCGCGTCTGGGTCGACCGCGCCACCGGCGCCTTTCCCGAGATCAGCGCCAACAAGTACATGGTCTGGATACGCTTTTCCACCCAGGACGGCGAGTTCAAGCCCCAGCAGGTCGCGCGCGACATTCCATTCCAGATGACGCTTTGCGCGGTGTGAATGGGGCCCGCCCCGTAGCGCCTTCGGTGCTTCCCCCCACCCCCCGAGGGCGGCGCCGGTTCTTGTGGACGGGATGCGCAATTGCGGGAAGACACTGGCGCTCTGCGGAGTTCCGGGTCGGTCATTCTTGAGGGAGCCGGTCGGCAGCGGGCATGCGCGGGTCGGCGGATAGAGTGTCCCCAATTTTCTTGTGTTTTCAGCCGCTTGCGGGGGCGGATTCCTGTTGCGGGGTATTTCAGCGACGGAGCGCGGCGGGGCAATTCAGGATCGGGTAGTAGACAATACGGCTTTCTCCGACCGAGCCCATACGCAAGCGATGTCCGATAGCCGTTCTGTTGACACCCCTTCCCGCCGTTGGAGCCGAGGCCGCATCGTCGGCCTGCTCGTGGTCCTGCTCGTCGTGGCCGGCATTGCCTGGCTGGTGCTGCGGCCTTCGTCCCGCTCCGGGGGGCAGGGATTCGGGCCGCGGGGCGGCATGGCGGGCATGCCCAGCATGGCGGTGCCGGTGCGGGTGGCCAGCGCCGTCACCCAGGACATCGACATCTACCTGAAGTCGCTGGGCACGGTGACGGCCTACAACACCGTGACGGTGCGCAGCCGGGTGAGCGGCGAGCTGGTCGAGGTGGCTTTCCAGGAAGGCCAGAAGGTGAAGGCGGGCGACCTGCTGGCCCAGGTGGACCCGCGCGCGTTCCAGGTGGCGCTGGCGCAGGCGCAGGGGCAGCAGATGCAGAACCTGGCCCAGCTCGAGAACGCGCGCCGCGACCTGCAGCGCTACCAGACCCTCTACAAGCAGGACTCCATTGCGCGGCAGCAGGTCGATACCCAGGCCGCGCTGGTCCGCCAGTACGAAGGCTCGGTCAAGAGCGACCAGGCCAACGTGGACAATGCCAAGCTTCAGCTCGAGTACGCGCGCATTACCGCGCCCATCAGCGGGCGGCTGGGCCTGCGCCAGGTCGACAAGGGCAACCTGGTGTCGAGCGCCGACACCAACGGGCTGGTGGTCATTACCCAGACCCAGCCGATCTCGGTGGTGTTCACGCTGCCCGAGACGCAGCTGCCCGAAGTGCGCGAGCAGCTTGCGGCCGGCCGCAAGCTGGCGGTGGACGCCTACGACCGCGCCGACACGCACCGTATCGCCACCGGCACGCTGGAAACCCTGGACAACCAGATCGACGTCACCACCGGCACGCTCAAGCTCAAGGCGCGTTTCGACAACGAAGACGATGCGCTGTTTCCCAACCAGTTCGTCAACGCCCGCCTGCACGTGACCACGCGCAAGAACGCCACCGCCATCCCCGTGGCCGCCGTGCAGCAGGGCTCGGCCGGCTCGTATGTGTTCCTGGTCCAGGAAGACAACACCGTGCAGGTGCGCCAGGTGAAGCTGGGGCCGATCAACGGCGGCATGGTGGCCGTGAACGAGGGGCTGAAGCCGGGCGACCGCGTGGTGACCGAGGGCACCGACCGCCTGCGCGCGGGGGCCAAGGTCGAGGTGGTGACCAGTTCCGACGTGATCCCGTCGTCCTCCGACCAGAACCTGGGCGCCGGGGCGCCGGCGGGCACCACGCCGGCCACGCGGCCGCGCTCGCGCCATGGGGCGGGCGAACGGCCCCAGGGCGGCCAGGGAGGCGCCGGCCCGGGCGGCAACGCGCCGGCCAGCGGCAATGCACCGGCCGCCGGCAACGCGCCGGCCAACACCAACGCGCCCGCTTCCAGGTAAGCCGCCGTGAGTCCGTCGCGCCTGTTCATCCTGCGGCCGGTGGCCACCACGCTTTCCATGGTGGCCATCCTGATCGCGGGGTTCATCGCCTACCGCCTGTTGCCCGTGTCGGCGCTGCCGGAGGTGGACTACCCCACCATCCAGGTCGTCACCTTGTACCCGGGCGCCAGCCCGGACGTGATGACCTCGCTGGTCACTTCGCCCCTGGAGCGGCAGTTCGGGCAGATGCCCGGCCTGAACCAGATGTCGTCGACCAGCTCGGGCGGCGCGTCGGTCATCACCCTGCAGTTCAACCTCTCGCTGTCGCTGGACGTGGCCGAACAGCAGGTGCAGGCGGCCATCAATGCGGCGTCCAACCTGCTGCCCGGCGATCTGCCGGTGCCGCCCACGTACAACAAGGTGAACCCGGCCGACGCGGCGGTGCTGACGCTGGCCGTGACCTCGCCCACCATGCCGCTGCCCCAGGTGCGCGACCTGGTGGATACGCGCGCGGCACAGAAGCTGTCGCAGATTCCCGGCGTGGGGCTGGTGAGCGTGGCGGGCGGCCAGCGTCCCGCCGTGCGCGTGCAGGTGAATCCGCAGGCGCTGGCCGCCAACGGGCTGTCGCTGTCCGACCTGCGCACCGCCGTGGTGGGCGCCAACGTCAATCAGCCCAAGGGCAATCTGGACGGGCCGCTGCGTTCCACCACCATCAACGCCAACGACCAGCTCAAGACGCCCACCGACTACAACGATCTCATCATCGCGTACAAGAACAATGCGCCGCTGCGCCTGTCGGACGTGGCGCGCGCCGTGGAAGGCGCGGAGGACGTGCGCCAGGCGGCATGGGTGGGCGACAAGCCGGCCATCCTGCTCAACATCCAGCGCCAGCCCGGCGCCAACGTGATCGAGGTGGTGGACCGCGTGCGGGCGCTGCTGCCGCAGCTGCGGGCCGCGCTGCCGGCCACGCTCGACCTCACCGTGGTGTCCGACCGCACCCAGACCATCCGCGACTCGGTGGACGACGTGCAGTTCGAGATGCTGCTGGCCATCGCGCTGGTGGTGATGGTGACCTTCGTCTTCCTGCGCAGCCTGACGGCCACGCTGATTCCCAGCGTGGTGGTGCCGCTGTCGCTGGTGGGCACCTTCGGCATCATGTACCTGGCGGGGTTCTCCATCAACAACCTCACCCTCATGGCGCTCACCATCGCCACGGGCTTCGTGGTGGACGACGCCATCGTGATGATCGAGAACATCGCGCGCCACATCGAAGAGGGCGAGACGCCATTGCAGGCCGCGCTCAAGGGCGCTTCGCAGATCGGGTTCACGCTGATCTCGCTCACCTTCTCGCTGATCGCGGTGCTGATCCCGCTGCTCTTCATGCAGGAAGTGGTGGGCCGGCTGTTCCGCGAGTTCGCCGTCACCCTGGCCGTGGCCATCCTGATCTCGCTGGTGGTGTCGCTGTCGCTCACGCCGATGATGTGCGCGCGGCTGCTGCGCGCCGAGTCGGAGCAGAAGCACGGGCGCTTCCACCAGATGACGGGGGCCTTCATCGACCGCGTCATCGCGGGCTACGACCGCATGCTGCAGGTCGTGCTGCGCCACCAGCCGCTGACCCTGCTGGTGGCGCTGGCCACGTTCGCCCTGACCGTGCTGCTGTACATCCTCATTCCCAAGGGGTTCTTCCCGCAGCAGGACACCGGCCTCATCCAGGCCATTACCCAGGCGCCGCAGTCGATCTCGTTTACCGCGATGTCCGAGCGGCAGCGCGAGGCGGCGCGCCTGGTGCTGGAAGACCCGGACGTCGAGGCGGTGTCGTCGTTCATCGGCGTGGACGGCAGCAACCCCACGCTGAGCGCGGGCCGCATGCAGATCGCGCTCAAGCCACAGGCCGAGCGGCAGGGCAACCTTGCGGAAGTCATGGAGCGCCTGCGCCAGTCGCTCTCGCGCCAGAACGGCCTCACGGTGTACATGCAGCCGGTGCAGGATCTCACCATCGAAGACCGCGTCAGCCGCACGCAGTACCAGATGACGCTTTCCAACCCCGACCTGTCGGTGCTGAGCCTGTGGACGCCCAGGCTGGTGGAGCGCCTGAGCCAGCTGCCCGGCCTGAAGGACGTGACCGACGACCTCCAGGACGAGGGCCTGCAGACCTGGGTGGAAATAGACCGGGACGCCGCCTCGCGCCTGGGCATCACCGCCTCCGTGATCGACGAGGCGCTGTACAACGCCTTCGGCCAGCGCCTCATCAGCACCATCTTCACCCAGTCCAACCAGTACCGCGTGGTGCTGGAAGTGCAGCCGCAGTTCCAGATGACGCCCTCCGCGCTGGGCCAGCTGCACGTGCCCACTTCCTCGGGCGGACAGGTGCCGCTGTCGTCGGTGGCGCGCATCACCGAGGGCAAGACCGTGCTGGCCGTGAACCGGCTGGACCAGTTCCCCATGGTGACGGTGTCGTTCAACCTGGCGCCCGGCGCCTCGCTGTCGGACGCGGTGGAGGCCATCAAGGCGGCCGAGACGGAAATCGGCCTGCCCGCCAGCGTGGAGACGCGCTTCCAGGGCGCGGCGCTGGCGTTTCAGAATTCGCTGTCCAGCACGCTGCTGCTGATCCTGGCCGCCGTCGTCACCATGTACATCGTGCTGGGCGTGCTGTACGAAAGCTACATCCACCCCATCACCATTCTCTCGACGCTGCCCTCGGCCGGCGTGGGCGCGCTCCTGGCGCTGCTCATCAGCGGCACCGAGCTCGACATGATCGGCATCATTGGCATCATCCTGCTGATCGGCATCGTGAAGAAGAACGCCATCATGATGATCGACTTCGCGCTGGACGCCGAGCGCAAGCGCGGCCTGCCGCCGCGCGAAGCCATCCACGAGGCTGCGCTGCTGCGCTTTCGCCCGATTCTCATGACCACGCTGGCCGCCCTGTTCGGCGCGCTGCCGCTGATGCTGTCCACCGGCACCGGCGCGGAGCTGCGCCAGCCCCTGGGCCTGGTGATGGTGGGCGGCCTGCTGGTGTCGCAGGTGCTCACGCTCTTCACCACGCCGGTCATCTACCTGATGTTCGACCGCTTCGCGCGGCGTAGCGGCGCGGCGGCGGCCGGTCGCGCCGGAGAGGTTTCATGATCCTGTCGGCGCCGTTCATCGCCCGGCCGGTCGCGACCACGCTGCTGAGCCTGGCGGTCGTGCTGGCCGGCATGCTGGCGTTTTTCCTGCTGCCGGTCGCGCCCTTGCCGCAGGTGGACATCCCCACGATCTCGGTGTCGGCCAGCCTGCCGGGCGCCAGCCCGGAAACCATGGCGTCCAGCGTGGCCACGCCGCTGGAGCGCTCGCTGGGCAGCATCGCGGGCGTGACGGAAATGACGTCGAGCAGCTCGCAGGGGTCCACCCGCATCACCCTGCAGTTCGACCTGAGCCGCGACATCGACGGCGCGGCCCGCGACGTGCAGGCCGCCATCAACGCGGCTCGCTCGCTGCTGCCGACCAGCCTGCGCAGCAATCCGACCTACCACAAGGCCAATCCGTCGGATGCGCCCATCATGACGCTGGCCATGACCTCCGACACGCTGTCGCTGGGCCAGCTTTACGACGTGGCCTCGACCATCGTGGCGCAGAAGCTGTCGCAGGTGGACGGCGTAGGCGAGGTGACGGTGGGCGGCAGCTCGCTGCCCGCCGTGCGCGTCACCGTGCTGCCGGGGGCGCTGGCCAACCGCGGCGTCTCGCTCGACGAAGTGCGTACAGCGCTGTCCAACGCCAACGCCAACCGGCCCAAGGGCGTGCTGGAGAACGACCGCTACCACTGGCAGATCATGGCCAGCGACCAGCTCAGCCGCGCCGAGCAGTACCGGCCGCTCATCGTGGCCTGGCGCGACGGCGCGCCGGTGCGGCTGTCGGACGTGGCCAAGGTCGAGGACTCGGTCGAAGACCTGTATCAGACCGGCTTCTACAACGACCGCAAGGCCATTCTCATGATCGTGCGCCGGCAGGCCGACGCCAATATCATCGAAACCGTGGACGCGGTGCGCGCGCAGTTGCCCACGCTGCTGGCGCTGATGCCGGCCGACGTGACGCTCAGCGTGGCGCAGGACCGCACGCCCAGCATCCGCGCCTCGCTGCACGAGGCCGAACTGACGCTGGTGATCGCCGTGGGCCTGGTGGTGCTGGTGGTGCTGCTGTTCCTGCGGCGCTGGCGCGCCGCGCTGATTCCCAGCATCGCGGTGCCGGTGTCGCTGATCGGCACGTTCTGCATCATGTACCTGTGCGGCTTCACGCTGAACACCATTTCGCTGATGGCGCTCATCGTGGCCACGGGCTTCGTGGTGGACGACGCCATCGTGGTGCTCGAGAACATCATGCGCCACGTGGAGAACGGCATGTCGCCCATGCGGGCGGCGCTGCGGGGCTCGCGCGAAGTGGGCTTCACCGTGCTTTCCATGAGCCTGTCGCTGGTGGCGGTGTTCATCCCCATCCTGCTGATGGGCGGGGTGGTGGGGCGCCTGTTCCGGGAGTTCGCGGTCACGCTGTCGGCGGCCATCATGGTGTCGCTCGTGGTGTCGCTCACCCTCACGCCCATGATGTGCGCGCGCCTGCTGCGCCCCGAGCCGGAACAGCACCGGCCGCCCGGCCCGCTGGCGCGCTGGGCCGAGCGCGGCTTCGCCGCCATGCAGGACGGCTACCGGCGCAGCCTGGCCTGGGCGCTGGCGCACGGCCGCCTGATGATGCTCTCGCTGGCCTGCGCCATCGGGCTCAATGTCTACCTGTACGCCGTGGTGCCCAAGGGGTTCTTTCCGCAGCAGGACACGGGCCAGATCCTGGGCTTCTTCCGGGTGGACCAGGGCACCTCGTTCCAGGCCACCGTGCCCAAGCTCGACGCGCTGCGCCAGGTTGTGCTGGCCGACCCCGCCGTGCAGAGCATGACCGGCTATGCCGGCGGGCGCGGCGGCAGCAACAGCAGCTTCATGCAGATTCAGCTCAAGCCGCTGGAGGAGCGCAAGGTGTCGGCCGACGTGGTCATCAACCGCCTGCGCGGCCGGCTGCAGAACATGCCGGGCGCGCGCATGTTCCTGGTGTCGCAGCAGGACATCCGCATCGGCGGGCGCCAGAGCCAGGGTTCGTACTCCTACACGCTCATGTCGGGCGACCTGCAGCTCCTGCGCGCCTGGATGCCCAAGGTGCAGCAGGCCATGGCGCGGCTGCCCGAGATCACGGACGTGGACACCGACGTGGAAGACAAGGGCCGCGAGATCAACCTCGTCATCGACCGCGAAGCGGCCACCCGGCTGGGCGTGAGCATGGCCACCATCTCGGCCGTGCTGAACAACTCGTTCAGCCAGCGGCAGGTTTCGGTGATGTACGGGCCGCTCAACCAGTACCACGTGGTGATGGGCGTGGAGCCGCGCTTTGCGCAGGACATCGATTCGCTCAAGCAGGTCGAGGTGATCACCTCGGAGGGCGCGCGCGTGCCGCTGTCCGCCTTCACGCGCTTCGAGTACGCCAACGCGCCGCTGAGCGTGCAGCACCAGGGGCTGTTCGTGGCCGATACGGTGTCCTTCAGCCTGGCGCCCGGCGTGTCGCTGGGCCAGGCCACGGCCGCCATCGACGCCGCCGTGGCGCGCCTGGGCCTGCCATCCGACCAGATCCAGGCCGGCTTCCAGGGCACGGCCGCCGCCCTGCAGCAGACGCTGTCGCAGCAGCCCTGGCTGATCCTGGCCGCGCTGGTCACCATGTACATCGTGCTGGGCATTCTGTATGAGAGTTTCGTGCATCCGCTCACGATTCTCTCCACGCTGCCTTCGGCGGGCCTGGGGGCGCTGCTGGCGCTGCAGGTGCTGCGCTACGATTTCACGCTGATCGCGCTGATCGGGGTGTTCCTGCTCATCGGCATCGTCAAGAAGAACGCCATCATGATGGTGGATTTTGCGCTGGAGGCCGAGCGCGGGCAGGGCATGGCGCCGCGCGAGGCCATCTTCCAGGCCTGCCTGACGCGCTTCCGTCCCATCATGATGACCACCATGGCCGCCATCTTCGGCGCGCTGCCCCTGGTGCTGGCCACCGGGGCGGGCGTGGAGATGCGCCAGCCGCTGGGCATTACCATTGTGGGCGGCCTGGTGCTCAGCCAGATCCTCACGCTTTACACCACGCCGGTGGTTTATCTCTACCTGGACCGTTTCCGCCTGTGGGCCGCGCGCGGGCGCGCCCGCCAGGACGGCGCGGCCGCAACACCAGAACAACCATGATCGACCACGCCAAGCCGCAACCTCGAACTCCTTCCGTCCGGGCCGCTTCGGCCGGCGCTGCCCGGACCGCGCTGACGCGGGCCGTCCTGGCCGCGGCGCTGTGCGCGGCGCTGGGCGCCTGCGCCGTGGGGCCGGACTACCAGCGGCCCGTGCTGGACGTGGGCGCCGCCTACAAGGAGGGTCAGGACGCGGTGCCGGGCTGGAAGCGCGCCGAGCCGCGCGACCAGGCCGAGCGCGGCCAGTGGTGGCGGGTGTACGACGACCCGGTGCTCGACAGCCTGGTGGACCGGCTCAACGCCTCGAACCAGACCATCGCGCAGGCCGAAGCCAACTACCGCGAGGCCATCGCCCTGGTGCGCAACGCGCGCGCCGGATTCTTCCCCACGGTGGGCGCGTCGGCGGGCGTGACCCGCTCCGGCAGCGGCGGAGGGCAGAGCGGCTCCTCGTCGGTGTCGGGCAGCCAGGTGTCCAACCAGTACACCCTGGCCGGCAGCGTGAGCTGGGAGCTGGATGTCTGGGGCAAGGTGCGGCGCTCGGTGGAGGCATCCCAGGCCAGCGCCTCGGCCAGCCTGGCGGACCTTGCCGCCACGCGCCTGAGCGCTCAGGCGGCGCTGGTGACGGCCTATCTGCAGTTGCGCGTGCTCGACGAACAGAAGCGCCTGCTCGAAGACACGGTGGCCGCTTACGAGCGTTCGCTGCAGCTCACGCAGAACCGCTACGCGGCCGGGGTGGCCGGCCTGTCGGACGTGGCCGTGGCGCGCACCCAGCTCGAAAGCACCCGCGCGCAGTCGCTGGACCTGGACTGGCAGCGCGGCCAGTACGAGCACGCCATCGCGGTGCTGATGGGGCAGGCGCCTTCGCGTTTTTCGCTGGCGGCCAGGCCGTTTACGCTGCAATTGCCCGAGATTCCGCTCAGCCTGCCGTCGGAACTGCTGGAGCGGCGGCCCGACGTGGCGGCGGCCGAGCGGCGCGCCGCGGCGGCCAACGCGCAGATCGGCGTGGCGCAGTCGGCCTGGTTTCCCAGCCTGACGCTGTCGGCCGACGGCGGCTTTCGCAACGGGCAGTTCGCCGAGCTGCTGACCGCGCCGGCGCGCTTCTGGTCGCTCGGCCCGGCGCTGGCGATGACGATCTTCGACGGCGGCGCGCGCCAGTCGCAGATCGAGCAGGCGCGGGCGGCCTACGACGCGCAGGCCGCCGCCTACCGGCAGGCCGCGCTCACCGGCCTGCGCGAGGTGGAAGACTATCTCATCCAGCTGCGCGTGCTGGCCGATGAGCAGACGGTGCAGCGCCGCGCGCTGGAGGCGGCGCGCGAATCGCTGCGCCTGATCCAGAACCAGTATCAGGCCGGCATGGTGGACTACCTGAGCGTGGCCACCGTGGAGGCGGCCGCGCTGAGCAGCGAGCGCAACGCGCTCAGCCTGCTGAGCAACCGGCTGGTGGCCAGCGTGAATCTCATCGTGGCCCTGGGCGGCGGCTGGGAGGGGCTGGAAGCTGCGGCCTCCGCGGCGTCGGCCGCCCCGCCCGCCGCTTCCGCCGCGCCGGCGGACGCGGCCCCGCCGCCCGCTTCGCCCGCCGGTTGAGGGCGGACGCGCCGCGGCGGCCTACCTGGTGGTGTAGCCGCCGTTGATGAGCAGGGTCTGCCCGGTGATCCACCAGCCTTCGGACACCAGGAAACGGATGAAGGGCGCCACGTCCTCGATGTCCGTGAGGCCGGTGCGAGAAAAGGCCGACAGCGCCGCCGCGGTCTTGTGATACGCCACGGCGTCCGCGCCTTCGGCCGGATAGAAGAAGGGTGTGTCCATCGGGCCCGGCCCGACCGCCGTGACCGAAATGCCGCGCGCGCCGAATTCCTTGGCGGCCGCGCGGGTGTAGTGCTCCACCGGCGCCTTGGTGCCGGCGTAGGCGGCATAGCAGGGCGTGAACGCGCCCAGCAGCGAAGTCACCAGGGTGCAGATCTTGCCGTTGTCGCGCAGCCGGCGCCCGGCTTCCTGCAGGAAAAAGAACGCCGTCTTGGCGTTCACGTCGGACATCTCGTCGTACTCGGCCTCGGTGACTTCGGCAATGGGCTTCTTCAGCACCTTGCCCACCGTATTGATGGCGATGTCGAACTGGCCCAGCGCGGCCTGCGCCTCGTCGTACAGCCGCGTCATCGCGGCGGCCGAACGCAGGTCGCCCTGGAAGGCGGCCGCCTGCGCGCCGGCCTTTTGCACTGCGGCCACCGTGGCCTCGGCGTCCGCGCGGGCGGCATCGCTGTTGTAGTGGATGGCGATGGCGCGCGCGCCGTGCGCGGCCAGGTCGCGGGCGATGAGGCCGCCCAGGTTTTTCGCGCCGCCCGCAATGAGGACGGTCTTGCCTTGAATGCTGTGGTCTGCCATGTCGGGCTCCGCTTCGGTTCAGGAGAGAGGCGGGCCGCCTTGCGCGGTGCCCGCATGGCTTCGATGATATATTCCAGAAAAATGGCATAAATCATGTATTTCTGGTTGCTCTATACAGAAATTACGAACAAAACAGCCCGCTGTGGACCGCATCGATCTTTTTCGCGTCTTCGCCCGCGTGGTGGAGTGCGCCAATTTCACGCGCGCCGCCGACACGCTCGGCCTGCCGCGTTCGACGGTTTCCGCCGCCGTGCAGGAGCTGGAAGGCCGGGTGGGCGCGCGCCTGCTCAACCGCACGACGCGCCAGGTCGCGCCCACGCGCGAAGGAGAGCTGTTCTACGAACGCTGCCTGCGGCTGGTGGCCGACATGGAAGAAACCGAAAGCCTGTTCCGCCGCGACGCGGGCCCGGCGGGCCTGCTCAGGGTGGACGTGCCCGGCCGCATCGGCAGGCTCATCGTGGCGCCGGCCCTGCCGGACTTTCTCGAACGCCATCCCAGGCTGCAACTGGCCCTGGGCATGAGCGACCGCCCCGTGGACCTGGTGGGCGAGGGCGTGGACTGCGCGCTGCGCGTGGGCCGGCTGGGCGACTCCGGCCTGTATGCGCGGCCGCTGGGCGAACTCGCGCTCATCAACGTGGCCAGCCCCGCCTATCTGGCGCGGCACGGCGTGCCGGCGCACCCGGCCGAGCTGGACGCGCACTGGGCGGTGCACTATGCGCCGCCGGCAAGCGGGCGGCCCGCGCCCTGGGAATGGATGGAAGACGGCGCGTTGCGCACCCGGCCGCTGCCCGGCCGCGTCATCGTGGACAACGCCGAAGCCTACATCGCCTGCTGTCTGGCGGGCCTGGGCCTGATCCAGATCCCGGCCTACGACGTGCGCGACGCGCTGCGCGCCGGCGACCTGGTGGAAGTCATGCCCGCCCACCGCGCCGCGCCCATGCCCATGACCCTGCTCTACACCCACCGCCACCCGCCCTCGCGCCGCGTGCAGGTATTCGCCGGCTGGCTGGAAGAACTGATGGCCGGCGCCTGCGCGCCCGAGTAACCGCCACGCCGCCTCAGCAGCGGCCGGCTCCTTGCCCCTTTTTCAGAAGAACCCCGTCCCAACGACCGGGGAGAATGCAGCGCCCCACCGCAAATCCCCCGTCACCGAACAACGGCGCCTTTCCCACCAGCGCGGATCCGGCTTTGCCGGTCCGCCGGCGCGCCCCCTTTGAGGGGGAAGCGCCGCAGGCGCTTCGGGGGTGGGCTCCCCTAAACCCCCCGTATCCCCGCAATCCCATGCCCGCCATGGCGTAGCGCCTGGGACAGGGTGGCGGCCGACTGGCCGCCCAGCGCGAAAACGGGAAGGCCCGCATCGCGGATGCCGGCCTCGAACCCCTCCCAGCCCAAGGTGGGAGCGCCGGGATGCGAGGCGGTGTCGAGCACGGGGCCGAGCACGGCGAAGTCCGCGTCCAGGTCGCGGGCGTGCAGGACCTCGGCGTTGTCATGCGCGGACACGCCCACCAGCGCGCCATCGGGCAGGGCGGGGCGGGCGGAGAGCCCGGCCGCGTCGGCCGCGCGCAGGTGCACGCCGTCGGCTTCGCGCCACCAGGCGGCGGGGTGCGCGCTGTTGACCAGCACCCGCGCGCCCTGCGCCTTGCAGCGCCTGAGCACTTGCTGGAGCAATTCATGCAGCGAAGTGGCGGCCGGGCCGTCCGGCCATGCGGGCTCGCGGAACTGGAAGAGCCTCACGCCGCGCGCCAGGGCGGCGTCCAGCCGGCCCAGGTAGGCCGCCGCGCCCGCGCGCGAGCCGGCCGAGCTGATGCTGTAGGCGGTGGGCAATTGCAGCCAGCGCAGCGGCGGCAGGGCGGCGGGCAGCAGGTCGCCGACCTCGGCCGCGCGCGCGGGGTCCACCCATTCGAGGCGCTGGTTCTCCAGGCCCTTGGGTTCGCCTTCCCAGCCCGTGACGTGGCAGAAAGCCAGGCGCACCGTGGTGTGCGGGTAGGCATGCACGTAGGTGACCCAGCGCCGCGACTGCGTCACGCGGATGCCGATTTCTTCCTGCAGCTCGCGCGCCAGCGCCTCCAGCACCGTTTCGCCGGGCTCGAGCTTGCCGCCCGGCAGCTCCCACCAGCCGGCCCAGGGCTTGCCCTCGGGGCGCTGGCCCAGCAGCAGCTTGCCGTCGCTGCGCAGGATCAGGCCGGCGGCTACGTCGACGATCTTCTCAGACATGGCGGGCCGCCCAGTCGCGCGCGAATTGGTAGGCCACGCGGCCCGAGCGCGAGCCGCGCTCCAGCGTCCATTGCAGGGCTTCGGTGCGCGAGGCCTCCACGTGCTCCTCGGGGCAGCCCAGCTCGCGCAGCCAGTGGTAGACGATGTCCAGGTAGTCGTCCTGCTTGAAGGGATAGAACGACAGCCAGAGCCCGAAGCGCTCGGACAGGGAAATCTTTTCCTCGACGGTTTCGCCGGGGTGGATCTCGCCGTCGGCCTGGTGCCTGGCCTGCAGGTTCTCGCTCATGTATTCGGGCATGAGGTGGCGGCGATTGGAGGTGGCGTAGATGAGCACGTTGTCGCCCGAGGCGGCCACCGAGCCGTCCAGCACCGATTTCAGCGCCTTGTAGCCGGCTTCGCCTTCCTCGAAGGACAGGTCGTCGCAGAACACGATGAAGCGCTCGGGGCGGGAGGCGACCAGCTCGACGATGTCGGCCAGGTCGCCCAGGTCGGATTTGTCCACTTCGATCAGGCGCAGCCCGCGCCCGGCGTAGGCTGCCAGCATGGCCTTGACCAGCGAGCTCTTGCCGGTGCCGCGGGCTCCGGTCATGAGCACGTTGTTGGCGGGCTTCTTCTCGATGAACTGCTGCGTGTTGCGGTCGATGATGGATTTCTGCCGCTCGATGTGCTGCAGGTCGTCGAGCTCGATGCGCGCGACGTGGCGCACGGCGTCCAGCCAGCCGCGCGAGCCGCGCTTGCGCCAGCGGAAGGCGTGGGCGGTCCAGTCGATGTCGGGGGGAGCCGGCGGCAGCCAGGCTTCCAGTTGGGCCAGCACGCGTTCGGCGCGCTGCAGGAGCGAGGAATAGTCGGTTGCGGTCACGGTGTCTTCCAATGGAGCGGCGGCGGCGGGCCGCCGCCGGCGCGGTCAGGAGCGGTAGTCGGCGTTGATGGACACGTAGTCGTGCGAGAAGTCGCAGGTGTAGACGGTGTCGCTGGCCTGGCCGCGGCCCAGCGCGATGCGCACCCGGATCTCGGGCTGCTTCATGACGCGCTGGCCGTCGGCTTCCTGGTAGTCGGGGTTGCGGCCGCCGTCCTTGGCCACCAGCACGTCGTCCAGCCACAGCCGGATGCGCGAGACGTCCAGGTCGTCGATGCCGGCGTAGCCGATGGCGGCCAGGATGCGGCCCAGGTTGGGGTCGGAGGCGTAGAAGGCGGTCTTGACGAGCGGCGAATGCGCCACGGCGTAGGCCACCTTGAGGGCCTCCTCGACGTTGCCGGCCTCCTCGACGCGGATGGTCATGAACTTGGTGGCGCCTTCGGCGTCGCGCACGATCTTCTGAGCCAGTTCCAGCGCGGCGGCGGCCAGCGCCTCGCGCACCTCGGCATAGCCGGGGTCGGTTTCGGCGTCGATGTTCAGGCCCGACTTGCCCGTGGCGATGAGAATGAAGGAGTCGTTGGTGGAGGTGTCGCCGTCCACCGTGATGCGGTTGAACGAGGCGTCGGCGATCTCGCCGGCCATCTTGCGCAGCAGCGGCTGGGCGATGCCGGCGTCGGTGGCCAGAAAGCTCAGCATGGTGGCCATGTTGGGGCGGATCATGCCCGCGCCCTTGCTGATGCCGGTAAAGGTGACGGTCTTGCCGCCGATGGCCGCCTTGCGCGAGGCGATCTTGGGCAGGGTGTCGGTGGTCATGATGCCGTGGGCCGCGGCGAACCAGTGGTCGGGGCCCAGGTCGGCGATGGCGGCGGGCAGGCCGGCCACCAGGCGGTCCAGCGGCAGCGGTTCGAGGATGACGCCGGTGGAGAAGGGCAGCACCTGATCGGCCGGCACGCCCAGCAGCCTGCCCAGCTCGGCGCAGGTGTCCTGCGCCTTTTTCAGGCCCTCGGCGCCGGTGCCGGCGTTGGCGTTGCCGGTGTTGATGACCAGCGCGCGGATCGGGCCGTTCTTGGCCAGATGGGCCTGGCAGACCTGCACCGGCGCGGCGCAGAAGCGGTTGCGCGTGAACACGCCCGCCACGCTGGCGCCTTCGGCCAGGCGGAAGACGGTCAGGTCGCGCCGGTTGGCCTTGCGGATGCCCGCCTCGGCTACGCCGATTTCGACGCCGGCGACTGGAAAGATTTCGGACTCGGAGGGGATCTGCAGGTTAACGGCCATGACTTCGTCTCATGAATGAGCAGGACGGATACGCCGCCGGACCAGGGGCGGCGCGCGGGGGAAAGCTTCGTATTATCCCACCGCCGGGCGCGGGGGGCCGGCGGCGGCGGGTCAGGGCGCGAGCCGCACCGTGGCCACGTCCAGCACGCCGGCCTCGCGGTTGGTGAGCACCGCCCGCAGCGTGCCGTCGGGCGACTGCAGCACCGACTTCCCGGCCGCCACGTCGCCGCCGCCCGCCTGGCGCGCGGCGCGTCCGCGCGACGGCGAGAAAAGCAGGTCGCCGGCCTGCGCGCCGGCCAGGCCGGGCGCGGCCGACAGCACCCGGGTGCCGGTGGGATAGGTGAGGTCGCCCAGCGTGGTTTCGCGGGCCAGCAGGCCCTCGAAGCGGGTTCTGCGGCGGCTGGCGTCGAGTTCGAGGTCGACCTTCAGCAGCGGCATGCCGCCGATGTCCAGCGCTTCGCTGCCCTCGGTGCGCAGCAGCCAGCGCGGCGCGCCCGAGGCGGGGTCGGGCGCGCCGCCGATGGCGTCGTCGCGCAGCTTCAGCCAGGCGCCGGCGGGCACGGGCTGCCCGTCCAGGGTGTTGCCGATGGCCAGGTGGCAGCTTTCGAAGCGCGGCTCGCCGCCGCGCATCACGAATTCGACGCGATGGCCGTGCGCGCAGAGCCAGCCCTCCTGGGCCTGGTCGCGCTCGATCTCGGCCGACAGCATCTCGGGCCGCTTGCCGCTGGGCGGGTAATGGAAGAGGCGGGTGGCTTCCAGCCCGCCGATGCGCGCGGGCTGGCCGGCGGGAAAGGCGGCGAGGTCGAAAGAGGAGAGGTCGCCCGGCCGGGCCAGCCGCAGCGTGCTGCCGGCCGGCATGTCCACGCCGGCCAGGCGGGTGGCCTGCGCGAGCTGGGCGCTGCGCCCGGCGTCGGCTTCGGCGTCGCGTTGCGCCGCGAGCCACAGGCTGAATTGCTGATAGGGAAAGACCAGGCCCACCAGGGCCAGCAGCGCCATGAGCAGCCCGCCGGCGCGGCGGTGCCCGCCCAGCCAGAGCCGGGCGCTGCGGCTGGTGGCCAGCACGGCCAGCCAGGTCAGCAGCGTGCTGAGGCAGGCCAGGGAGGCCGCCATCAGTACGTAGAAATTGCCGCCAGGAAGTGAAACCGGGATCATGGCGGCAATTATGCGCCAAACCCCAGGAGGCGCGGCGCTCAGGAGCGTGACGATTCGGAGCGCGTGGCCACCACCTGCAGCTTCAGCTCGCCCAGCGCCTGGTAGAGCGCGTTGCGGCTGGCCTCGGGCATGTCGCCCAGCATGCCTTTCACCCAGGACTCGTGGGCGCGCGCCATGCGGGCGAAGATCTTCTTGCCCTGCGGCGTGAGCTTGATGAGCGAGCTGCGGCGGTCGGACTCGACCTTGGTGCGCACCACCAGCCCTTCTTTCTCGAGCTGGTCGGTGATGCCCGTGATGTTGCCGTTGGTGACCATCATGTGGCGCGACAGCTCGCCCATCTTCATGCCCTTGGGCGCGCGCTGCAGTTGCGCCATGAGGTCGAAGCGCGGCAGCGTGGTGTCGAACTCGTTGCGCAGCCGGCTGCGGATCTCGCTTTCGATGAGATTGCAGCAGGTGAGCATGCGCAGCCACAGCCGCAGCGCATGATGATCGTCGGGCGCTGCGCGGGATTCGAGATCGGGAGCGTCAATCATGGCGTGGGTCCGTACCGTGGGAGCGGAAGGGCGCGCGCGGATCGCGAAGCTTGAGCGCGGGCGGGATGTCGGGTACTGTCCGACCAGCGCCATGGCGCAAGGCGGAGACAGCGAAGGCGAAAAGGGTAACCATGACGGTAGTTTATTGGTAAAAACCCTAGACTTGTTTTGCCTGATACTTTAAACCTAAACTATGCTGCGCGCCACTTTTCCCCATGCCGCAATGCGGGAGCGGTGTTGCAGGCGCCGGTCTTGCCAGGGTCTTGCAGGCCCCGCCGGGCCGGCAGAAGTCTTTCGAACCGCAATTTACAAGAACACCCCTCTGCGCGGCTCGCGCACGGAGAAAACCACCATGCGTTTCATCACTTCCTTCCTCGCCGCCGCCGCGCTGGTTCCGGCCCTCGCGCAGGCGGACGCCATCAAGGTCGGCATCGCCAACGACATCTCCGGCCCCTTCTCGGCGCTGGGCGCCGAGGCCCGCGACGGTTTCAACCTCGCCATCAAGCAGCTGGGCGGCAAGCTGGGCGGCCAGCCCGCCGAATTCCTGCAGACCGACATGGGCGGCAACCCCGACCAGGCCCGCCAGCTCGTCACCCGCTACATCCAGCGCGAGAAGATCGATTTCTTCACGGGCCCCATCGGCTCCAACGTGGCGCTGGCCGTGGGCCCGGCGCTGTTCGCGGCCAAGGTGCCGTACCTGTCCAACAATCCCGGCCCCAGCCAGCTCGCCGGCGCGCAGTGCAACCCCTACTGGTTCGGCACGTCGTACCAGAACGACGCCTTTCACGAGGCGGCGGGCAAGGTGGCGGCCGACCGCGGCTACAAGAAGATGTTCATCATGGCGCCGGACTACCCGGCGGGCAAGGATGCCCTCACGGGCTTCAAGCGCGGCTACAAGACGCCGCCGGCCGACGAGGTGTACACCAAGCTCGGGCAGATCGACTACGCGGCCGAGCTGGCGCAGATCCGCGCCGCCAAGCCCGATGCGGTCTACATCTTCCTGCCCGGCGGCATGGGCATCAATTTCGTCAAGCAGTTCGTGTCGGCCGGCCTGTCGCAGAGCATCAAGCTCATCGGCCCGGGCTTCTCGGCCGACGAGGACGTCATCCAGGCGGTGGGCGAGCCCATGCTGGGCATGTACAACACGGCGCAGTGGGCGCACGACCTGGACGTGCCGCAGAACAAGGCTTTCGTCGCGGCCTTCCGCAAGGAATACAACGGCCGCTATCCGTCGGTGTACGCCGCCCAGGCTTATGACGTCATCATGGCCATGGATGCGGCCGTCAAGCAGGCCGGCGGCAAGGCCGCCGACCGCCAGGCCATCGTGAAGGCGCTCGAAAAGGCCGACTACCCCTCGGTGCGCGGCAGCTTCACCTACGGCAAGAACCACTATCCCATCCAGGCCTACTACCTGCGCGTGGTCGACAAGGACGCCGACGGTCGCATCACCAACAAGCTGGTGGGCAAGGTGTTCGACCAGTACCAGGACGTCTACGTGGGCGACTGCAAGCTCTGACCGGGCGCCGCCGGCGGGCTCGCGCCCGCCTGCTTCCGCGCGGACCAGGCATCGAAGGCACGCGGGCCGCAAACAGGCCCGCGGCAAGGGGAAGCTTCATGACGTTCACGCTCATCCTCGAGCAACTGCTGAACGGTCTGCAATTCGGATTGATGCTGTTTTTGATCGCGGCCGGCCTCACCCTGGTGTTCGGCATCATGGACATCATGAATCTGGCGCACGGCTCGCTCTACATGGCGGGTGCCTACGTCGCGGCCGAAACCATGCAGCGCACGGGTTCTTTCACCGCCGCGGTGCTGGTGGCCGCGCTGGCCACCGGCGCGGTGGGCCTGGCGCTGGAGCTGGCGCTCGTGCGGCGGCTGGCGCTGCGCGACCACCTGGCGCAGGTGCTGGGAACCTACGCCGTCATTCTCATCGCCAACGACCTGGTCAAGATGATCTGGGGGCCGGCCCCCGTCATGCTCAACATGCCCGCCGCCCTGTCGGGGCCGGTGCGGCTGTTGCCCGACCTGTTGTACCCGGCCTATCGCCTGATGATCATCGTGTTCGGGGTGCTCGCGGCGGCGGGATTGTACTGGTTCGTGACGCGCACCCGGGCCGGCGTGCTGGTGCGGGCGGGCGCCTCCAACCGGCAGATGGCCACGCTCATGGGCGTGCGCGTGCCCCTGCTGTTCCTGGGCGTGTTCGTGCTGGGCGCCATGCTGGCCGCCGTGGCGGGCGCGCTGCTGGGGCCGCTGACCTCGGTGCAGATCGGCATGGGCGAGGAAATCCTCATCCTCGTGCTGGTATGCATTGTGATCGGCGGCATCGGGTCGATCCGCGGCGCGTTCGTGGGGGCGTTGCTGGTGGGCATGGTGGACACGGCGGGCCGGGCCTTCCTGCCCATGCTGCTGCGCCAGGTGTTTTCTCCCGCGGTGGCCTCCAGCGTCGGCCCGACGCTGGCCGCCATCGCGATCTACGTATTGATGGCGGTCGTGCTGGTGTTCCGGCCTTCCGGCCTGTTTCCGGCGCGCGGCTGACCATGAGCAGAACCACAGTCTGGTCCCTGGCCCTGCTGGCGCTGCTGGCGGCGTTTCCGTTGGTCGCGCCCATGCTCGGTCTGGATTTCTACGTTTCCTTCGTGCGGCGCGTGCTGATCTACGCGCTGGCCGCCACCAGCCTGAACCTCATCCTGGGCTATGGCGGCATGGTGGCGCTGGGCCACGCCGCCTTCGTGGGCGCCGGCGCCTACGCGGTGGGCATCCTGGGCACCCTGGGGGTGGATTCGGCGCTGGTGAGCTGGCCGGCGGCGGTGGCGCTGGCCGCGCTGCTGGCCTTCGTCACCGGGGCCGTCTCGCTGCGCACGCGGGGCGTGTACTTCATCATGATTACGCTGGCGTTCGCGCAGATGCTGTTCTACATATTCATTTCGCTGCGCCAGTACGGCGGCGAAGACGGCCTGAACCTGCCCGGCTATTCCACGCTGCCGGGGCTGGACCTGGCCAATGACGTGTCCTTCTACTATCTCGTGCTGGCGATTTTCGCGCTGGCCATGTGGGCCTTCGGCCACGTGACGGCCTCGCGCTTCGGCATGGCGCTGCAGGGCGTGCGCGAAAACGAGTCGCGCATGGAGTCCATGGGCTATCCCGTTTACCGCATCAAGCTCACCGCCTTCACGATCAGCGGCGCGGCGGCCGGCCTGGCGGGCGCGCTGCTGGCCAACCATAACCTTTTCATCTCGCCCAGCATCATGCACTGGACGCAGTCGGCCAACCTGCTGATCATGGTGCTGGTGGGCGGCATCGGCCTGCGCTACGGCGGCGTGGCGGGGGCGGTGGTCATGCTCGTGCTGGAGGAAGCCCTGAGGCTCTGGACCGAATACTGGCATCTGCCGCTGGGCATTCTGCTGCTGTGCGTGCTGTTCGGCGCGCCGCGCGGGCTGGCCGGGCTGTTCGGCCCGCTGTTCGCCGGGCGCGCGGCGCCGCGATCCGGAAAGGCGGGCCCATGAACGCCGCCGTTTCCTCCGCGCCCGCCCTGCAGGCCAGCGGCCTGGTGCGCCGCTTCGGCGCGCTGGTGGCCACCGACCATGTCTCGCTCACGCTGAACCCGGGCGAGATCCATGCGCTCATCGGCCCCAACGGCGCGGGCAAGTCCACGCTCATCCACCTGCTGTCGGGCACCCTGGCGGCCGACGAGGGCCGGCTGATGCTGGGCGGGCGGGACATCACCGCTCTGAACGCCCACCAGCGGGTGGCGGCGGGCCTGTCGCGTTCGTTCCAGATCACCCATATCTTCAAGCAGTCCAGCGTGCTGGACAACCTGGCGCTGGCGGTGCAGGCGCATTCGGGCAGCAGCTTCCGCTTCTGGAGGCCGCGCGCGGCCGACACCGCGCTGTACGACCAGGCGCGCGAGCTGGCGCGCGAATGCGCCATCGACCCGGCCCTGCTGGGCAGGCCGGCGGGCACCCTGCCGCACGGCGAGCAGCGCAAGGTGGAGTTCGCGCTGGCGCAGGCGGCCCGGCCCAGCGTGCTGCTGCTGGACGAGCCCATGGCGGGCATGGGGCCGGACGAAACCCTGCGCCTGACCGAACTCATCGAAACCCAGCGCGGCCAGGCCGCCATGCTGCTGGTGGAACACGATATGCAGGCCGTGTTCCGGCTCGCCGACCGGATCTCGGTGCTGGTGTACGGGCGCGTCATCGCGACCGGCACGCCGGACGAGATCCGCGCCAATCCCGAAGTGCGGCAGGCCTACCTGGGCGATGACGAAACCGACGCCAAGGAGACCGCCTGATGCTGGCCATTGAATCGGTGCAAAGCGGCTACGGCGCCAGCCAGGTGCTGTTCGGCGTGAGCCTGGAGATCGGCGCCGGGCAGGTGGTGACGCTGCTGGGGCGCAACGGCATGGGCAAGACCACGCTGCTGCGCACGCTGTTCGGCCAGTTGCCGCTGCGCGGCGGCAGGATGCGCTTTGCCGGCCAGGACATCGGCGGCTGGAGCCCGGACCGCATCGCGCGCCTGGGCATGGCCATCGTGCCCGAGGGGCGGCAGTGCTTTCCCAACCTCACGGTGCGCGAACACCTGACGGCGTTCGCCGACCGCCGCAACCCCGACATCGGGCGGCCCTGGACGCCCGAACGCGTATTCGAGCTTTTTCCCCGCCTGGCCGAGCGCGCCCGCAACATGGGCAACCAGTTGTCGGGCGGAGAACAGCAGATGCTCGCCATCGGCCGGGCGCTGGTCACCAACCCGAGATTGCTGATCCTGGACGAGGCCACCGAGGGCCTGGCGCCGCGCATCCGGGAAGAAATATGGAACTGCCTGGCGCGCCTGCGCGAGGCGGGACAAACCATTCTTGTCATCGACAAATATGTGGAAAGATTGCTCCGGCTGGCCGACCGGCACGTCATCCTGGAGCGCGGCAAGGTGGTGTGGGCGGGCGATTCGGCCGCCCTGGACGCCGACCGGGGCTTGTGGGAACGGTATCTGGGGGTGTAGCGGGAAAGCCGCAGAATGCGCGCCCGTCCGGACCGCACGGAGAAACAAAGAGAAATAAATTGAAATATATGTTGCGTCTTCGCAATGAAAGCGGGCCGTCCGCGGGGCGCTCGTATACACCTGTTTCAATTCCCTTGACTGTTCTCTACACTTAGCGCGCCGGACGTGCCGCGCGGGCGCGCCGGCACTCCGTGCCTTGCCTGGCACGCGGCGGGCGGTGCGCGTGGGCGCACGGCAGGCGGCCGGTCCAGACCGGCCCCCGCGCCCGGCCGGTCCAGCGTGCCTGTGCAAGGCTGCGCGCGCGCCCTGATTTGATTTATGCAGCCGGTCCGTACCCGGTTTTCGGGACGGGCCGATGTCTTGATTGGCGGTTGGGAAGACTTCGCATGGCGAAATGGGGTTTGCGCAGGAAATCGTTGCTGGCGTTATTGCTGGCGTGCCTGGTCGCGCTGGCGCCGGCCGTGATCATCGGCTGGCAAGTGCTCGACGGCGTGCGCGAGCACTTCGGGCGCGCATTTGCCGACAACTTCACTCAACTCAACCGGCAGCGCATCCTGGCGCCGATTTCGCGCGAGCTGGCGCTGTCGCAGCGCCTGGCCGACAGCGAAGTCACGCGGCGCTGGCTGCGCAACGAGAGCGACCCGGCCGCCCGCGAGCTCTTTTTCGTCGAAGCCGACGGCTACCGGCGCGATCTGCTGAGCCACGCCTATTTCATCGCCAGCGCCGCCACCGGCAACTATTACTTCAACGACGACCAGCCCCTGTCCGAGGCGCCGCGCTATACGCTCAGCCCCACGGCGCCGGACGATGGCTGGTTCTACAACACCATCAAGTCGTCCGCGCCGTACAACATCAACGTCAATCCCGATCTCAAGCTCAAGACCACGCGGGTCTGGATCAACGTGCAGGTCCGCGACCGCGGCAAGGTGCTGGGGCTGACGGGCGGCGGCCTGGACGTGGGCGGGTTCCTGCGCGAGTTCGTCAATAGCGGCCAGCCGGGAGTAACGCCCGTCATCGTCGACGAAAACGGCGCGATCCAGGCGTATTCCGACGCGTCCCTCATTGCCTACAATTCGGGCGCGGGCGGCGCGAGCGACGCCAACACCGTGTTCCGGCTGGTGGACGACGGGCCGGGGCGCGACGCGCTGCGCTCGGCCATGCGGGCGGCGAAGGCCGATCCGCAGTCGGTGCAGAGCGGCTGGGCGGACGTCAAGGGCGTGAAGCAGCTCGTTTCCGTGGCCTATATGCCGGAATTGCACTGGCACGTGCTGACGCTGGTGGACCTGGGGGCGGCGCGCGTGCTGGACACGCGCTGGCTGTGGCCCGCCGCCGCCGGGCTGGTGCTGCTGTTCGCGGCGCTGCTGCTGTGTTTCGGCTATGCGGTCGAACGCCTCATGCTGCGGCCGCTGCGCCGCCTGCAGCAATCGGCCCGGGCCATCGCCAACGGCAGCTACGACGTGCGCCTGCCGCCGGGCGGGCAGGACGAGATCGGCGATCTGAGCCGCGCCTTCGGCATCATGGCCGACAAGGTGCGCCAGCACACGGCCGAGCTCGAAACCAAGGTGCGCGAACGCACCTCCGAGCTCGAGAGCGCCAACCGCGCCATGGCGGCCGCGCACAAGAAGATCGGCGATTCCATTGACTATGCCAGCCTGATCCAGCGCGCCATCCTGCCCGACCGCCAGTTGACGCAGTCGCTGGGCGCGCACCATTTCGTGCTGTGGAAGCCGCGCGACGTGGTGGGCGGCGATTTCTACGTGTTCCATTCCGACGGCGCCAATTGCCTGCTGGGCATCATGGACTGCGCCGGCCACGGCGTGCCGGGCGCGCTCATGACCATGCTGGCGCGCGCGGCCATCGACCTGGCGGTTTCCGAGGCCGGGCCGCGCGATCCGGCCGGCGTGCTGGCCCGCACCGACAACGCCATCCGCGCCATGCTCGCCGACGCGCAGCTGCCGCGCGCGCTGGCGACGAATACCGATGCGGGGCTGGTATATATTGACCGCCAGGCCGGCAGGCTGCTGTACGCAGGGGCGAAGATCAGCCTGTACGCAAGCAATGGCCACGACCTGCGCGAAATCCCCGGCGGCAGGCGCGCGTTGGGCGACAAGCGGGCCGGCGAGTACCGGAATATCGAACTGCCCATGGAGCCGGGCTGGACCTATTACCTGGCGACCGACGGCTTCCTGGACCAGGCGGGCGGCGAGCATGGCTTCGGCTTCGGCAACACGCGGTTCGCCGAAATGCTCAAACGGCATGCCGGGCGGCCGTTAACCGAGCAGGCGGCCGCGTTCACGCAGGCGCTGGCCGAGTACCAGGGCGGCCAGCCCCAGCGCGACGACATTACCCTGCTGTCTTTCCGATTCGAATAAACGTTATCAAGGCGGTAACCCCCCATGAATGCCTCCGATCTCTACGCATTGGGCGAACGGTTCACCCAGAGCCGCACCCTGCTGTGCTTCAACGGGCCGATTTCCCGCAGCCTGATCGAGGAGATCGGCAACGCGCTGAAGAACTACCTGACCGCCGAGCACGTGCGCCCGGCCGAGGCCATGGACGTGTTCTCGGTCTACATCGAGATGATCCAGAACATCCGCCAGTACGCGGCCCTGCGCGGCCAGGTCGACGCCGCCGCCACGGTGGTGATCGGCCGCAACGAGGACAGCCGCTACGTGGTGTCGGCCGGCAACCTGGTGCGCCTCGAGGACGGGCACCAGCTCGTGGCGCGCATCCGCGAGCTGGCCGCGCTCGACAAGCCCGCCCTGAAGGCGGAATACAAGGCCCAGTTGCACAAGCCCCGGGCGCAGGGCGTGGCCTCGGGCGCGGGCCTGGGCCTGATCGACATCCAGCGGCGCGCCGGCGCGCCGCTGGAGGCCAGCCTGAAGCCGGTCGAGGCGCAGGGCCTGGCCTTCTTCAGCCTGAGCGCGGTCATCTGAATGGCGATGGCGCGCATGTCACCGTTTCCTGAATCAGCAAACCCGCAACGGCCCCTGGCGGCCGCGGGCGGCGGCGCGCGCGCCGTGCCGCCCGCGCGGGCGTTATCGGAGTCATTGATGAACGACCTGAACATACCGGGCACCCAGTCCACGCCCGCCATTTCGACCGACGCCGCGACCGGCGTGCTGGCGATGCGCGGCGATTCCTATCCCGAAAATTCCTTCGAGCTGTTCGGCCCCGTGATCGAGTGGGTGGAATCGTACCTGGCGACGTCCGCGGCGCCGCTGCGCCTGGAGCTGGAACTGCTCTACCTGAACACCAGCAGCATCAAGTCCATGATGGATATCTTCGACCTGCTGGAAGCCGCCCACGGCAAGGGCCGCGAGGTGGGCGTGATCTGGTACTACGACATGCGCAACGAACGCGTGGGCGAGCTGGCCGAGGAGTTCAAGGAAGACTGCACCTTCCCCTTCTCGGTCGTCGGGCGGCAATGAAAACCGGCTCCTCCGAACTGGACCAGCGCATCGCGGCGCTGCTCGCCGATCCGGCGCATTTCGGCCATCCGCTGCGCGATGCGCTGGAATCGCTGTGGCGGCACAACGCCGAGCAGATGACGCGCATCGAGCGCGTGACCCAGCTTTCGGACGCCTTCCAGAGCATGGCCCACGAGCGCGAGCTGGGCCTGTGCGAACGCTTCGACCGGCAGCTGCGCCGGCTCGCGCGCATTGCGCGCATCTCCGATCACTACCAGAGCATGATGCGCGACCTCAACGCCGCGCTGCAGGAAACATCCAGCCGCGATCCGCTGACCGGCCTGTATAACCGCCGTGCGCTCATGGATATGATCAAGCAGGAAGTCACGCGGGCGGGCCGCAGCGGCCAGTCTTTCGTGGTCGCCATGCTGGACGTGGACCATTTCAAGTCCGTGAACGATCGCTACGGCCACGAGTCGGGCGACCGTGTCCTGGTGGAGCTGGCCGGCGTGCTGGGCGCCAGCCTGCGCGAGTACGACCTGTGCGGGCGATGGGGCGGCGAAGAGTTCCTGGTGCTGCTGCCCAACACTCCGCCCGAGGCCGCGCAGGGCGTCATGGACCGCCTGGTGGCGGCCGTGCGCGGCCTGGCGGTCGAGGTGAACGGCGACGTGCTGCGGCTGACCGTCAGCATCGGCATGGCGTCGCACCAGCTCGGGGAAACCTTTTCGGAAACGCTCAGCCGGGCGGATCAGGCGCTCTACCTGGCCAAGCAGGACGGGCGCGACCGCGTCGCGCTCGGGTTTCCCCGGCCCTGAATGAAACCGGAACCGCAGTCTTCCGGCATGGAGCCCTGTATGCTTGATTCTCATCTCGGCGTTTCGAGCGCGTCCCCGCCAGGGGATATGTGGCATGTGGGCAATTATCTGGCGTCGATGGACCGGGCACTGCTGCTGTTCGACTTCGACCCCGCCGGTCACGTGTTGCACGCGAACGCCAATTTCCTCGCCGCGGTGGGCTATTCCCGCGACGAAATCACCGCCATGCGCCACGACATGCTGTGCGACAGCATGGACGAGGGGCAGGGCTGCGCCAGCAGCGAGCAGGTCTGGGCGCGGCTGCGCCGCGGCGGCCATTTTTCGGGCACCTGCCGCTATCGCCGCGCCGACGGCGAATTCCTCTGGATCGAGGCCACCTATCTGCCCATCGCCGATGCCGCCGGCGAAGTGCGGCGCATCACCGTCATCTCGCGCAAGTCCATCGCCGATGCCGAGCGCCTGGAAGAAATCCGCCTGCTGATGCTGGGCATCAACGAAACCGGCAACGCGGTGGCCGTGTCCGGCGCCGACGGCCGCATCGTGTACGTGAATGACGGCTTCCAGCGCATGCTGGGGTTTTCGCGCGCGGATGCGCTGGACCAGGAACTGGGCGAGCTGCTGGCCGGCGGCCGGCCGGACGGCGGCACCCGCGAAGAGCTGGACCGCCGCATCGCCTGCCGCGACGGTTTCCACAAGGACGTGCTGGTCTACGACCGCGGGGGCAAGCCTCTGTGGGTCTCGGTCATGGCCAACTCCGTGTTCGACGAGCGCGGCACGCTGGTCAACATCGTGGACGTGCTCACCGACATCACGCCCACCAAGGTGCACGAAGTGCTGCAGCGCCGCGTGCTGCAGGCCATGGTGAACGAAGCCTCCGTGACCGAGGTGATGAACATGGTCTGCCGCGAGGTGGAGCGGCTGGCGCCCGAAGTGCTGGCCACCGTGCTGCGCGTGGACGAAAGCGGGCGGCTGCGGACGCTGGCCTCGCCCTCCATGCCCGCGGCCTACGCCGAGGCGCTGGACGGCCTGCCCATCGGCCCGCAGGCCGGCTCCTGCGGCACGGCGGCCTTCCTGGGCCGGCCCGTCATCGTGCCCGACATCGCCACCGACCCGCTGTGGCGCGACTACCGGCACCTGCCGCTGCCCGCGGACATCAAGGCCTGCTGGTCCTCGCCCATCAAGTCCAGCGACGGGCGCGTTATCGGCACCTTCGGCTTCTATTTCCGCGAACGCCGCCTGCCCGACGACTTCCATCATCGCCTGGTGGATGTCTGCGTCTATCTATGCGCGCTGGCGCTGGAGCGCGAAGAGGCCCGCGCCCGCATCCGGCAGCTCGCCTTCTACGACGAGCTCACCGGCCTGCCCAACCGCAACCTGCTGCTGGCCCAGGCCGAGCAGGCCATCGCGCGGGCCGAGCCCGACCGCAAGCGCGTGGCCGTGCTGTTCCTGGACCTGGACCGCTTCAAGCAGGTCAACGACACGCTGGGCCACCCCATCGGCGACGCCCTGCTGCGCGAAGTGGCCCTGCGCCTGCGCAAACTGGCGCGCGCCACCGACATCGTGGGCCGCCTCTCGGGCGACGAATTCGTCATGCTCATGCCGGATTTCGAGCACGGCCGGCTGACCGCCGCCGCCGAGCACATCCTCGTGGCGCTGGCCCAGCCGCTGGGCGTCGGCGGCATCACGCTCAACCCCTCGGTGAGCATCGGCATCAGCGTCTTTCCGGAAAACGGGCGCGACATGGACACGCTGCTGCGCCACGCCGACATGGCCATGTACCAGGCCAAGACGGCGGGCCGCAACCGCATTTCCTTTTTCAGCGCCGAGATGAACCGCCAGGCGCAGGAACGGCTGGCGCTGGAGGCCGCCCTGCGCGACGCGCTGGAAGCCAAGGCGCTGCGCCTGCACTACCAGCCGCAGGTGGGCCTGAAGAACGGCAGCCTGTACGGCGTGGAGGCGCTGGCCCGCTGGCGCCACCCCACGCTGGGCGACATCTCCCCGGCGCGCTTCGTGCCGCTGGCGGAGGAGTGCGGCCTGATCGGCGACCTGGCCCACTGGGCGCTGCGGGAAGCCTGCTCCCAGCTCGCGGCGTGGCGCGGCCGGGGTCTGCGCGTGCCGTCGGTGTCGGTCAACCTGTCGGCCACCAACTTCCACAACCTCAACCTGCCCCGCCTGATCGCGGACAATCTCGCCGAATTCGGCCTGGCCCCGGGCGATCTCATGCTCGAGATCACCGAAGGCGTGGTGCTGGACGCCACCGCCGGCACGCTGCGCACCATCGCGGAGCTGCACCGGCTGGGCGTGCGCCTGTCCATGGACGATTTCGGCACCGGCTATTCCAGCCTGGGCCACCTGCGCCGGCTCATCGTGGACGAGCTCAAACTCGACCGCAGCTTCGTGCAGGGGCTGGAGAGCGACGACGCGGCGCGCGCGCTCACCAGCGCCGTCATCCGCATCGGCGAAAGCCTCAGCCTGCCGGTGGTGGCCGAAGGGGTGGAAAACGAGGAGCAGCGCCGTTTTCTCATCGAGCAGGGCTGCGCCGCGGGACAGGGCTTCCTGTTCTCGCCGCCGCTGCCGGCCGAAGAGCTGGAAGCCTGGCTGCGCGAGCGGGGGTAGGCATCCGCCTTCCGGGCGCGCGCCCGGAAGGCGCGCCGGGCGGGCGCGGCGCCGCTGCACAGCGCGGCGCCGCCGGGCCTCGTACACTGCGCAAACATCCATTGAGAAAAATCACAGTGTCCATTGCATCGCTCGGATAGGCTCATGCGAAATACGAAAGGCAAGTCCGCCTCCAACGAAGACGACTATTTGTTCTCCGACCAGATCGGCCACCTGCTCCGGCGCGCCTACCAGCGGCATACCGCGCTTTTCCAGCAGTACATTCCCGACTCCCAGCTCACCGCGGCGCAGTTCGTGGTGCTCTGCTCCGTGCGCGACAACGAGGGAAGTTCCCTGGCCGACATCGTCAAGGCCACGGTGATAGACCAGGCCACCATACGCGGCGTAGTGGACCGGCTCAAGCAGCGCAAGCTGGTCCAGGTCGATCACGATCCGTTCGACCGCCGCAAGCTGGTCGTCAACCTCACGCCCGTCGGGCGCGGGCTGGTGGAGCAGATGGAGCCGTTCGCCAAGCAGATCACGGAAAGCACTTATGGCAAGCTCAATCCGGCCGAGCGCGTGGCGCTCGATTTCCTCTTGAAGAAGATGCTGGAGAGCGACGAGACGGAATGAGCGGCCGGTGGGCCGGGAGCCGCGCCCGGGGGCGCGGCTCCCGGTTGCCGGCGCCGTTCAGTCCAGCGCGCGGTTGCGCGATTCCACGTCCACGGCCCAGATCGAAAGCGCGCCCGCCGCCAGCATGCTCGACAGCACGACCAGCGCCAGCGTGAAGTGGCTGCTCATGATGGGCGCGATGATCGCCGGCGCGAAGAGCCCGCCGAAACGGGCGACCGCGCCGGCCATGCCCATGCCGCTGGCGCGCAGGTCGGTCGGGTAGACCTCGGGCGTGAAGGCATACAGGGCTCCCCAGGTGCCCAGCAGCGAAAAGCTCATCAGCAGGGTGGAGCCGACCACCACCACGGGCGAAGTGCCCAGGCTGTAGAGCATGCAGCCTGCGGCGCTCAGCAGCAGAAAGCCGATGAGCGTGGGCTTGCGGCCCCAGCGCTCGACCCCGTAGGCCGACAGGGCGAAGCCGGGCAGCTGCACGAGAGCGAGCACGACCAGGAATTCCTGCCCGCGCATGAACGCGAAGCCCGCGCTGCTGAGCTTGATGGGCAGGTAGACGAAGACCCCGTAGTAGGCGATGGAGATCAGCGCCCAGGCCAGGAAGAGCGAAACGCTGCGGCGCCGGTAGCCGGAGGAGAACAGCGCCGACAGGGGCTTGCGCTCCAGCAGTTCGGGCTTGATTTCAGGGATCTCGGGAGAACGGCCGTTGACGCGGGCCACCCGTTCCAGCACCTTGCGCGCCTGGCCCGGCCGGCCGCTGCGGTTCAGGTACATGGGCGATTCGGGAATGTAGAAGCGCAGCGCCACGCCGATGAGGGCAGGCAGCCCGGTCACGAAGAAAATCATGCGCCAGGCATCGTCTCCCCGCGACGCGGCAGCCAGCGCCAGCACGGCCAGGCAGATGGTGCCCACCGCCCAGAACGATTCCAGCAGCACCAGCCAGCGGCCGCGGCGGTCGCTGGGCAGGAACTCGGCCATCATCGTGTAGTCCACCGGCAGCGTGCCGCCCACGCCGATCCCCGTCAGGAAGCGCAGCAGCAGGAGCCAGCCGAATTCGGGCGCGAAAGCCGAGGCCACCCCGGCGCAGGCGTCGACGATGACGGCCATCATGAGCACCGGACGGCGGCCGATGCGGTCGGCCAGGCGGCCGAATACGAAGGCGCCGATCAGCATGCCCACGAAGAAGGACGTGCCCGTCTGCAGCGCCTGGGGCACCGTGATGCCGAAGGTCTTGGCGATCGTCGGTGCGCTGAAGCCGATGGACAGCACCTGCATCGCGTCGGCCAGCCACACCAGGCCGAAAATCACGAAGAGCCGGTACTGGAATTTGCCGACGCCCGCCGCCTGGATGCCCTGTTCCACTGAAATGAATGAAGCTGACATGTGTAGATTTCCTTTTTGTCATCACCGCAATTGCCGATTCCGCGCGTTTCCGGGCATGCAAGCCGCGCGCCGGGCCGGGGGGAACGGCTCATGGGTGGCTCACAGGGGCCGTTGCCCCTGTTTTCCCCTTGCTACTCTTGCTGCGCATGCGCGCGCAGCCTGCTGATCGTCGTCGTGTCAACTGTCCAGGCTTCTTCCTCCGGCGCAAACCGTCCGCGCAAATAGTCGATCAAATCCGCAATCTGCCTGTCGTCCAGGCTGTGCCCGAACCCAGGCATGTATCCCAGCTCGTCGTTCGCGGGAGCCTGGATGCCGTTCAGGATCACGTGGACCAGGTTGTCGGGCGTTGCGGCGTGCAGGTTGGTATTGAGCCCGAGCGGGGGCTTCACGCCAAACAGCGTCGGCCCGCTGCCGGCCTCGTGACAGGCAGCGCAGGCGTTCCGGTAGATGCGTTCGCCGTTCGCGCGCCTGCCCGCGATGGACAGGCCCGCGTCCGGCGCCGAGGCGGGCGGCGCGGCGGAGGGCGCCACGGCCGCCGCCGGTTTCGGCAGGTCCATCAGATAGGCGACGATGGCGAGCACGTCGCTCTCGGGCAGCTCGGCCAGGCCGTGGATCACCGGAGCCATGGGGCCGGCCGCCACGCCGTGGCGGGGCGAGTAGCCGGTGCGCAGGTACTGGTAGAGCTCGTCCCGGCTCCAGGGCAGCTTGCCCGAGGCGAGCCGGTCCAGCGCGGGCGCGGTCCAGCCCTCGGCCAGGCCACCGGCGAGATAGTGCGGGCCGCGTTTTTCCGCGCCCAGGGCATTGCGCGGCGAATGGCAGGCCGCGCAGTGGCCGGCGCCTTCCACCAGATAGGCGCCGCGGTTCCATTCGGCGCTGCGCGCGGGGTCGGGCGAGAACGGTCCGGCGCTGTGGAACAACAGGTTCCAGCCGGCCAGGAGGGGGCGCAGGCCGAATGGAAAAGCCAGCCGCGTTTCGGGTGGACTGGACGTCACGGCCGGCTGCGACATCAGGTAGCCGTACAGGGCCTGCAGGTCCGCGTCGCTGAGCTTGGCGAAGGCCGTATACGGAAACGCGGGATAGAGCCGGCGTCCGTCGCGGTGGATGCCCTGGCGCATGGCGCGCTCGAAGGCGCCATAGGACCAGCGGCCGATACCGGTTTCGTTGTCGGGGGTGATGTTGGTGGAGTAGATCGTGCCGAATGGCGTTTCCAGCGCGAGGCCGCCGGCGTTGGCCGCGCCGCCCGGCGCGGTGTGGCAGGCCACGCAGTCGCCGGCCGCGGCCACCAGGCGTCCGCGTTCGATTGCCTGCGGCGAGTACAGGGAAACGTCGGGGCCGGCCGTGGGCGGCATGGCCGGCCTGAGCGGCCAGATCATGGCGGCCATGCCGGCGACGCCCGCGGCCCCGGCGGCCAGCCAGCCCCAGGCGCGCCGCAGCGGGTTGCGCGCGCGTGCGCGGCCGCTTGCGGCGCATGCCCGCCGGAGCTGTTCCGCGTCGAACGGCGCCTGCCGCAGGCGCACGCCGGTTGCGTCCTGGATGGCGTTGGCGATGGCGGCGGCGGCCGGCAGCGTGAGGACGCCGTCGCTGGCCAGCATGCCGTGCGCCAGCGCCCCGTCTCCGGCCGGCGCGCGCTCGCGCAGGTCCCCGGGCCCTTCCCGCGCGGCCAGCACGGTCGAGCGCGCCTTGGCGGCCGGCGCGGTCAGGCCGGCCCAGTCGTCGAAGGCCGGCGGACCAGCCAGCAGGCGGCGCGCGCCGGCCAGCAGTTCGGGCGCCTGATGCACGATTTCACGGACGAAGGGCGCGCTCTGCGCGGCGCGCAGGTGCTGGCTGTCGTGGCCGGCGACGACGCGCGTGACTTCGATATGCCCGGTCTGGGGCTGCACGGCGACTTCGGCCACCCAAGCGCTCCACACCGTGCGGCAGTCGCCGTTTTCGTCCACGCATTGCGCCTGTGCCGCGGCGAATCCGCTGCCCCGCAGGAGGCCGCCGGCGCGCGGCGCGTTGCCGGCGTCGCCGGAGGCGAACGCGCGAGCCTGCTCGGCCACCTGCCGGGCGAGATCGCGGCCCCGGCCTTCGGGAAGATGCCGCAGCCGCCACGCCAGGGGATCGACACCCCGGGCAAGCGCCTGCTCGTACCAGAGGCTTTCCTGGGCGAACACCTGCGCGGCGTTCAGATCCTGCACCCCGGCATGCGGCGCAGCGCAGGGCCGCGCCGCCGGCTGCACAGCAAAATCGGCATGCACGGTGGGGTGCAGGCACGCATTCGTCTGCCGGGGCCGGCTCAGCAGGCGCGCCAGGCTCGGACGCACCGCCCAGGGCGTATCCGACCGCAGCGCCAGCGGCGGAGCTCCGTGCCCGGCGCCGTCCGGCCGCGCCGCGTCGCCGGAAGGGGGCGCCGCGGCGCGCAGCACCGGCGCTTCGGGCGGCCGCAGCACGAGCTCGCCGGCCGGCCCGGACCGGCAGGCCACGCAGACGGGCCGGCCCACGGCCTGCGACAGCAGGGCGGCATCGGCCACGGCATCCAGCAGGTCGAGCGGATGCGCGAACATGGGCCCGTCGCCGGGCAGGCCGCGGTCCGGCCCGGCGTCTTGCCAACTGTCCAGGCTGATTGCGGTTTCGGGCTGCCGCAGCAAGGCGGCCAGCTCGCGCCGCGCCATGCGCCGCGCATCCGGCGGGCAGGGCGGCAGCCACACGCGGGTCTGGCCCGGCAGGCTCCACGCGGCCACCCTGACGCCGGCCGCCGCCGGAGACGGCGCCATGCGCCAGGTGTAGGCGGCTGCGCCCGCCGCGCCGCCGCAGGCCGCGGCCGCCCGATGGCCGGCGGGCGATTGCCACACGGGGGCCAGGCTGTCTGCCGCCTGCCTGGCATACAGCGGGCTTACCGCGACCACGCCCACGAAATGGCCGCGCCGCACGGCCGCCACGACGCCGGCCATGGACCGCGCCTCGGCCAGGCGGACGCTGGCCAGTTCGCTGCCGCGATAGCGCTGGCCGTCCCAGCCCGCTTCCGGCGGGCGCAGCGCCAGGCCGTGCAGCACGTCGCCCGGAAGCGCCTCGGGCAGGCCCGCTCCGGCGGAACGCAGGGCCCCGTTCATGGCAGTCGTCCTTGCGCGGCGCCGGCGCGCAACCGCGCCGCGCGGCGCGCCGCCTGCATGATTTCCACGTGCGTGCCGCAACGGCACAGGTTGTGCTGCAGTTCGTTGCGCAGTTCCTGGTCCGAGGGGTGGGGGTTGCGGCGCAGCAGGGCTTCCACCGTCATGATCATGCCGTTGAGACAGTAGCCGCACTGCGCCGCCTGGCAGTCGATGAAGGCTTGCTGCACGGGACCGGGCCGCTGCCGCGTGCCCAGGCCCTCCAGCGTGGTCACGCGGCGGCCCTGCGCGGCCTTGACGGGAATCACGCACGACCGCGCCGCCACGCCGTCGATCAGCACGGTGCAGGCGCCGCACTCCCCCAGCCCGCAGCCGTATTTGGGGCTGTTGAGCGCCAGGTCGTTGCGCAGCACATAGAGCAGGGCCGTCCCGGGGGCGACGGCCGCTTCGCGGCGGCATCCGTTGACGTGCAGGCTGACCGGGCTGTCCGGGCTGGGGCGGGTCGGGCTTTCCATGCTGTGCGTGGCCTGTGGCGGAGGTTCGACGGGACCTAGAAAATATCAGGCCGCCGCCTTCCTGGGCCCGGGCTCGACCAGGGGCACGGCGAACACGTCGTAGCCGAAGCACCACGAGGGGTCTTCATTGGTGCGCAGCCAGGTGTTGTCGTGGGAAATGCGCTGCACCTTGCTGGCGCGCTCGGCCCGGTTGGCTTCATACAGCGCGAACGCCAGTTCGTGGTTGTGGGCGCCCACTTCGCGGAAGCAGCGCGCCAGCATGGCGCCGTCTTCGATGGCCATGGCGGCGCCCTGGGCCATGTGCGGCTTCATCGGATGGCACGCGTCGCCCAGCAGCACCAGCCGGCCCCGGCTCCACAGGGGCAGCGGGTCGCGCTCGAGCAGCGACCATTTGGTCACTTCCACCGTGGCGTCGATGAGCGCCTGCACCGTGGGATGCCAGCCCTGGAAAGCCTCGCGCATTTCTTCCTTGCTGCTGGGCAGCCAGCGGTCTTTCAGGTCCCACTGATCCACCGGCACGCCGGTCACGTAATAGAGCTCGTCGGCCTTGCCGGTGACGAAGTAGGTCATCATGTGGCGGTCGTCGCTCCACCACTTCACGCAGGCGTCGAAAGGCAGCATGCCTGCCTTGACTTCGGGCGTGGGAAACACCGCGCGGTGCGCCAGGTAGCCCGCGTACTTGGGCGGCTCCGGACCCAGCAGCGCTTCGCGGATGCGCGAATTCACGCCGTCGGCGCCGATCACGATGTCGGCCTCTTCGGTGGAGCCGTCGGCAAAGCGCAGCGCCACCCCGTCGCCGCGGTCTTCGACCCCGGTCAGGTGCTTGCCGTAGGACATCACGCTGTCCGGCAGGGCGTCGATGAGCAGGGCGTGAAAGTCGCCGCGGTGCACCGTGAGATAGGACGCGCCGTAGGTCTTGACGGCGTGGTCGCCCAGCGGGATCTGCGCCAGCACGTCGCCGGTCTGCCAGTGACGGCTGTACCAGTAGTCCGGGTGGGAGCCCTGGGCGTTCAGCGCGTCCTCGATGCCGATGCGGCGCAGGATCTTCATGACGTTGGGGCCTACGTGGATGCCGGCGCCCAGGCGTGAAAAATTCGGCGCCTGCTCGTAGACGCGGACGTCGAGGCCTTCCTGGAGCAGCAGCGAGGCGGTCGCCGCACCGCCGAGACCGGCACCGACGACTGCGATACGAGGGGATTTGGACACGGGTTTTCTCCTAGCGGGATGGGGATGGATCGATAAAGGGATCGGCGGGATGCGCCGCCGGCGGCGCGGTGTGGAACATGTTCCGGCAACGCCCGATTTGCAAAGTACACACTTTAATTTTCCTGAAATGCAGGCATTCGAACTGCCGGGAATTTTGCATGGAAATTTCCTTTAGAGCGCAATTTTTCTCGGAAAAATAGGTGAAAACCACTAGAAGAATGATGTTTGCGATTCGCTGGTGTGTTTGCAAGAATAGAGCGTATACATTGTTTTTCAATTGATCGAAAACCCTAGCCTTTACCTCGGGGCTCCCACATGACCAAGACTTTCCGGATCGGCCAGATCGTTCCCAGCTCCAACACCACCATGGAGACTGAAGTGCCGGCGATGCTGCAGGCCCATTCGCTGCTGCGCCCCAACGACCGCTTCACCTTCCATTCCAGCCGCATGCGGATGAAGAAGGTGCGCAAGGAAGAGCTCGCGGCCATGGACGCTGAAAGCGACCGCTGCGCACTGGAACTCAGCGACGCGCGCGTCGACGTGCTGGGCTACGCCTGCCTGGTGGCCATCATGGCCATGGGACGCGGCTACCACCGCGTGTCCCAGCAGCGCCTGACCGAACGCACGGCCGCCAACGGCGCGTCCGCGCCTGTCATCACCAGCGCGGGCGCGCTGGTCGAGGCGCTCAAGGTCATGGGGGCGAAGAAGATCGCGCTGGTGGCGCCCTACATGATTCCGCTGACCGAACTGGTCATGGACTACATCGCCGCCGAGGGCTTCGAGATCGTCGACTGGCGCGCGCTGGAGATTCCCGACAACCTCGAGGTAGGCCGTCACGACCCGGCCAGGCTGCCCGGCATCGTGTCCGGCATGAACTACGCCGACGCCGACGTAATCGTGCTCTCGGCCTGCGTGCAGATGCCGTCGCTGCCGGCCGTTGCCCAGGTGGAAGCCGAGACGGGCAAGCCCGTGCTCACCGCGTCCATTGCCACCACCTACGCCATCCTCAGGGAGCTGGGCCTGGACCCGGTGGTTCCCGGCGCCGGCGCGCTGCTGTCGGGCGCCTATCCCCATCAACGGGCGTGAGCGGCCGGCACGGTCCGCCGCCCCGACTTTCCAGGAACGCAAAATGAGCCTTGCATCCAGCACTTATCTTTATGGCGGCCATGTGCACGCCAACGGCATACGCCAGCATTACCTGCGCTACGGCGGCGCCGGGGGGCGGCGCGCCGGGCGCGATGCGCTCATCGTCATCCCCGGCATTACCAGCCCGGCCGTGACCTGGGGCTTCGTGGCCGAACGCCTGGGCCGCCAGTTCGACACCTATGTACTGGACGTGCGCGGGCGCGGCCTGTCGTCTTCCGGGCCGGACCTGGATTACGGCCTCGACGCGCAGGCGGCCGACGTCACCGCGTTCGCCGGGGCGCTGAGGCTGGCGCGCTATGCGCTGCTCGGCCATTCCATGGGCGGCCGCATCGCGGTGCGCGCCGCGGCCGGCCGGCCGCAAGGGCTGGCGCGCCTCGTCCTCGTCGATCCCCCGGTCTCGGGCCCGGGCCGCCGGCCGTATCCGGCCAAGCTGTCCTGGTACGTGGATTCCATCCGCCAGGCCACGCGCGGCATGAACGCGGAAGACATGCGGGCATTCTGCCCGACCTGGACCGAGGAGCAGCGGCAGCTGCGCGCGCAATGGCTGCATACGTGCCACGAGCCGGCCATCGTCCGGAGCTTCGAGGACTTCGGCCGCGACGACATCCATGCCGACCTGCCGCGCATCGCCGTGCCGCAACTGCTGGTCACCGCCGGGCGCGGCGGCGTGGTGGGCGACGAAGACGCGGCGGAGTGGCAGGCCCTGGCTCCGCAGACCCTGCACGTGCGCGTGCCGGACGCCGGCCACATGATTCCCTGGGACAACGAGGCGGGGTTCTACGCCGCGCTGGGCGACTTCCTGGGTTGCCGGGTGGACTGACGGCCCGTCGATTCCCCTTTTCGATTTCTCTTGCCGCTCCAAGGAACACGCCATGTCCGTCAGCGATACCGATCTGATCCGCGCCTGGAAGCAGGTGCTCTCGCTTTCCAGGCTGGAGGCCGGCCAGGTGGTCACCGTGCTTACCGGCGCCGACACGCATCCGCAGACGCTGCGCTGCGCCCTTGCCGCGGCCGGCGCCATGGGCGCGCGCGTCAACCGGCTCGACCTGCCGCCCGTCAATGCCGAGAAGTCGCTGAGCCGCGACGCGCTGGCCTATCTGGGTGCCACCCCGCTCACCGGTAACCCGGCGGCCATTGCCGCGCTCAAGGCGAGCGATCTGGTGCTCGACCTCATGACCCTGCTGTTCTCGCCCGAGCAGCACGAGATCCTGCAGACGGGCGCCAAGATCCTGCTGGCCATCGAGCCGCCGGAAGTCCTGTGCCGCCTGGTGCCCACCGAGGCGGACCGCGACCGCGTGCGGGCCGCGTCCAGGCTGATCGAAGACGCCCGCGAGATGCGCATCACCTCGGCGGCCGGCACCGACCTGCGCTGCCGGCTAGGCAGTTTCCCGGCGATCTGCGAGTACGGTTTCGTGGACGAGCCCGGCCGCTGGGACCACTGGCCCAGCGGTTTCGTGCTGACCTGGCCCGACGAAGGAGAAAGCAACGGGCGCGTGGTGCTGGACCGCGGCGACATCCTGCTGCCCCTGAAAGACTACGTGACCGAGCCCATCGAACTCACCGTGGAAAAGGGATACGTCACCCGCATCGCGGGCGGGCTGCAGGCGGACATCCTGCGCGAATACATGGCCTCGTATGAAGACCCCGAGGCCTATGCGGTGTCGCACATAGGCTGGGGCCTGCAGCCGCGCGCCCACTGGTCCATGCTGGCCCACTACGACAAGGAAGCCCACATCGGCATGGACGCCCGCGCCTTCGAGGGCAATTTCCTCTGGTCCATGGGGCCGAACAACGAAGCCGGAGGCAGCCGGACCACCGCCTGCCACATCGACATTCCCATGCGCAACTGCAGCGTCGCCCTCGACGGCCGGCCGGCCGTCATCGAAGGCGTGGTGCAGGACGAGCCCGGCCTGGCCCGCGCCGCGCGCCGCAAGGAGGCCGTATGAACACGGCAATGGAGGCCGCAATGAACACCGCAACCGATAGCGCCGGCGGCCGGCAGGCCGTCCCGGCCGCCGGCGTGGCGGGCGACATCTCGGCCTACGCCCGCCAGGGCTTCGGCACGCCGCTGCCGCTCAAGCCTCCCTTCGGGTTGCTCATTATCGATTTCGTCAACGGCTTTGCCGACCCCGAGGTATTCGGCGGCGGCAATATCGCCCGGGCCATCGACCGCACGCGCCTCCTGCTGGCCCATGCGCGCGCGCGGGCGTGGCCGGTGGCGCACAGCCGTATCGTCTTCTCGGACGACGACGCCGACGGCAATATCTTCTGCCTGAAGGTGCCCGGCATGCTGACCCTCAAGGAGCACAGCCACAACAGCGCCATCGTGGCCGAGCTGGCGCCGGTGCCCGGCGAGTATGTCGTGCGCAAGAACACGCCGTCGGCGTTCTTCGGCACCATGCTGGCGCCCTGGCTGGCCCAGCGCGGCGTCCAGACCCTGCTGGTCGCCGGCTGCGTGACCAGCGGCTGCGTGCGCGCCAGCGTGGTGGACGCCATGCAGTCGGGTTTCCGGCCCCTGGTCGTGTCCGACTGCTGCGGCGACCGCGCCCTGGGCCCCCACGAGGCCAACCTTTTCGACATGGCGCAGAAGTACGCCGCCGTCATGCCGCTGGAACAGGCCATCGCCGACACCGGCGCGCTGGCGCCCTGAGGGCCGCTCCCAGCCGGGAATGCCGGCATAATCGGCGTCTGTCCGGCAATCCTCGCCCCATGAACCTGCCCCAGCCCCAAGCCCTGCACGATGCGCTGCTCGCCCATCCCGGCGCGCTGCTCGTCGTGCGCGAGCCTTCGGCTCCGCCGCGTCCGGCCCCGGGCCAGCCGGGCGCGGCGTCGGACTACGTGCAGGCTACGCCCGAGATTTTCGTGGCCGTGCTCGCCCACGACGTCCCGCCGGGCGGGCAGGGCGGATGGCGCGTCATGGCCTTCAACGGCCACGTGGACCTGGGCACGGGCATACGCACCGCCCTGGCGCAGATCGTGGCCGAAGAGCTGGACGTGCCGATGTCTCGGCTGGAAATGGTGCTCGGCCATACCGGCGCCGCGCCGAACCAGGGTCCGACCATCGCCAGCGCGAGCATCCAGATATCGGCGGTGCCGCTGCGCCGGGCCGCGGCCCAGGCGCGCGAGCATCTGCTGATGCTCGCGGCCCGGCAATGGGGCGTCGCGCCGCAGGCGCTGTGCGCGCGCGACGGGGCGGTGCGGTTCGCCCACGGCGACGACCCGCGCCGGCTCGACTACGGCCGGCTGGTCCGGGGGCGGCATGTCCGGCTGGCCCTGGCCCCGTCCGAACAGGAAGTCCGGCTCAAGCCCGCGCGCGACTACACCATCGTGGGGCGCGGCGTCGCGCGCGTGGACATTCCGGCCAAGGCCGCCGGCGAACTCGCCTTCGTGCACGACGTGCGCTTGCCGGGGATGCGCCACGGCCGCGTCATCCGGCCGCCGCATCCCGGGCGCGACGCGGGCGATTTCATCGGCCGCTGCCTGATCGGCGTCGACCGCCAGTCGGTGGCCCACCTGCCGGGCCGCGTGCAGGTGGTGGTGCGGGGCGACTTCGTCGGCGTGGTGGCCGACCGCGAGGAGCAGGCGGTTGCGGCCATGCGCGCGCTCAAGCTGCGGTGGAAACCGGTGCCGCCCGCGCCGGACCTGCGGGACCTGGCCGCCGCTATCCGCGCCAACCCCGCGAGCCGCCGGCTGCTGCTCGAGGAAGGAGACGTGGAGGCCGCCTGCGGCCGCGGCGCCGCCCGCGTCCGGCGCAGCTATGTGTGGCCGTACCAGATGCACGCTTCCATCGGCCCGTCGTGCGCGGTGGCCGAATTCCGCGACGGCCGGCTGACGGTCTGGTCCGGCAGCCAGAACCCGCACATGCTGCGCATCGACCTGGACCGCCTGCTGAAACTGGGCGAAGACCGGATCGACATCGTGCGCATGGAAGCCTCGGGCTGTTATGGCCGCAATTGCGCCGACGATGTCTGCGCGGACGCCGCCCTGCTGTCCATGGCCGTGGGCGGGCCGGTTCGGGTGCAGCTCACGCGCGAGCAGGAACACCAGTGGGAGCCCAAGGGCACGGGCCAGCTGATGGACGTGGAAGCCGCCATTGGCGCGGACGGCGGCCTGCTGGCCTACGACTTCGCCGTGCGCTATCCGTCCAACGACGCGCCGCTCCTGGCGCTGTTGCTGACCGGCAGCATTCCCGCCAGCCCGCGCACGCTCGAAATGGGCGACCGCACCGCCGTGCCGCCGTACCGCTGCCCGAACCGGCGCATCGTGTGCCACGACATGGCGCCGCTGGTGCGCTCCTCGTGGCTGCGCGGCGTCTCGGCCCTGCCCAATTCCTTTGCCCACGATTGCATGATCGACGAGCTGGCGCACGCGGCGCTCGCCGATCCGGTGGACTACCGCCTGCGCCACCTGGACGACAGGCGCGCCATCGAACTCATCGAGGCCACGGCCGCGCGCGCCGGCTGGCGCCGCCACGCGGCCGGCAGCCGGGGCCGGCCCGCGCCGGACGGCCTGCTGCATGGCCGGGGCATGGCCTACGCGCGCTACGTGCACAGCAAGTTTCCCGGTTTCGGAGCGGCCTGGGCCGCCTGGGTGGTGGACCTGTGCGTGCACCCGGACAGCGGCCGCATCGACGTCCGGCGCGTGGTCGTCGGCCAGGACACCGGCATGGTGGTCAATCCCGATGGCGTGCGCCACCAGATCCACGGTAACGTCAACCAGACGCTGAGCCGCTGCCTGGTCGAGCGGGTCGATTTCGACGAGGCGGGCGTGGCGAGCCGCGAATGGGGCGGCTACCCCATCCTGGGCTTCAGGGACCTGCCGCCCATCGACGTTCTGCTGATGCCGCGCCAGGACGAGCCGCCCCTGGGCGCGGGCGAATCCGCTTCCGTTCCCGGCCCGGCTGCGATCGCCAACGCGCTGTTCGACGCCACCGGCCGGCGGTTCTGCCAAGCGCCGTTCACTCCCGAGGCCGTGCGGGCCGCGCTCGCCGCATGAGGCGTCCATGACCGACATCGATACCCTGGTTCTGCGCAAGGCCGTCGAATGGCAGCACGCCGGCATGCCCGTATGGTTCGTCACCGTGGCCCGCACCTGGGGCTCGTCGCCCCGGCCGCCGGGCTCCGTCATGGCCCTGAACGCGCGGGGCGAGGCCGAGGGCTCGGTTTCCGGCGGCTGCATCGAAGACGACCTGGCCCGCCGGGCGCGCGAGAACGCCCTGAATGCCGGCCCTGGCGCTCGTCCCGAGGTGCTGCGCTACGGCGTGCTTGCCGACGAGGCCCGCCGCTTCGGCCTGCCTTGCGGCGGAACCATGGAACTGGTGGTGGAGCGGGCGGCGCCTCACAGCGGGCTGCCGGCATTGCTGCAAGCCTGCCTGCAACGGCGTTGCGTGGAGCGCCGCCTCGATCTGCAATCCGGGCGGGCCGTGCTGCGCGACGGCCCGCCCGGCGGCGCGCCCCGGCTGACGGCATCCGCGTTTACGGCCTGTTTCGGCCCCCGGGCGCGGATGATCGTAATCGGCGCGGGCGACACGTCGCGCTACCTGTGCCGGATCGCGCTGACCCTGGGCTTCGAAATCGTGGTCTGCGATCCGCGCGACGCGCAGCAGGCGCCCTGGCAGGAAGAGGGCATCGCGTTCACGCGTGAAATGCCCGACGACCTGATCCTCAGGCTCGGGCCCGACAGGCGCACGGCCGTCGTGGCGCTGACCCACGATCCCAAGCTGGACGACCTCGCGCTGATCGATGCCCTGCAATCGGATGCGTTCTATGTCGGGGCCATCGGTTCGCGCCGGAACACCCGGCTGCGCCGGGCGCGGCTGCGCGAGCATTTCGGCCTGACGGATGCGATGCTCGCGAGACTGCGCGGCCCGGCCGGCATTTTCATCGGCAGCAAGACGCCGGCCGAGATCGCCCTGTCCATCATGGCGGAAGTGGTTGCCGCCAAGAATGGCGTCCGCGATGACGTTCTGGAAACGGTGGCCGAAGGCAAGGCGCGGCTCGCCCACGGCGAGGACGCCGTCCCGGCCCTGGAAGACGGTTCTTGCCGCTACTAGCGTCCGGCGCGCACGCATCATGGATACGCACACCCCCATCGCCGCCGTCATTCTGGCCGCGGGCCAGGGCTCGCGGCTGGGCGGCCGGCCCAAACCCGCGCTGCGGATCGACGGCGCGAGCCTGCTGGAAAGGCTGGCGTCGGCCCTGCGCGGCTCGGGGGTGGGCGCCATCGGCGCGGTGATCGGCCCTTATGCGTCCACGCTGCTTCCCCTGGCCGGGCGCTGCGGGGTCCGGGCGCTGCGGCACCCGCATGACGCGCCCACGCTCGTCGATTCGCAGCGGCTGGCGCTGGCCGCGCACGCGCGGATGCACCCTGCCCACGATCTGCTGGTGGTCCTGGGCGACCTGCCGCTGCTGGATGCCGGCGCGGTGCGGGCCCTGGTGCGCGGCTGGCGGGCCAGGCCGCCGGAAGTCGAACTCATGCAGCCCGTCGTGGCGGGCGTGCGCGGGCATCCGGTGCTGATGTCGTCGCACTGCGCGGCGTCGGCGCACCGGCTGCCGCCGGGCTGCGGCATCCGGAAGTGGATGGCGCTGCATCCCGGCAGCGTGGCGCCGTTCCATAGCGACGAGCCGGCCTACGTGACGGACCTGGACACCCCGGAGGACGTGCGGGCCCTGCGCCGGATGCTGGCGCCCGCGTCCGTGGAATGGGCGCGGGCCCCGCGCTGATTTCCGTCCCTATTTAATTTCCGACCCATCTCGGTTTCCCCATTTGCGGCGGATCAACTTCGGGTATATATTTCAAGCCTAAACTATCCAGACCTAAAATCTGCGGCGTCCGGCACCAGCCCGGCAGGGTAGCCGCCTACCACGGAGCGCATACGGCGATGAAGATAGTCTGCATAGGCGGCGGCCCCGCCGGTCTGTATTTCGGCCTGCTGATGAAGCTGCGGGATCCGGCCAACGAAGTCACCGTGATCGAACGCAACCGGCCCTACGATACCTTCGGCTGGGGGGTGGTGTTCTCGGACGCCACCATGTCCAACCTCAGCGAGGCCGATCCGGTGTCGGCCCGCACCATCGGCGAGGCGTTCAACCGCTGGGACGACATCGACATCCATTTCAAGGGACGCACCTTGCGCAGCGGCGGCCATGGCTTCATCGGCATCGGCCGCAAGAAACTGCTGAATATTCTGCAGGCCCGCTGCGAAGACGTGGGCGTGAAGCTGGTGTTCGAGGAGTTCGTGCAGGACGACCAGGCGGTGGCCCGCCAGTACGACGCCGATCTCGTCATCGCTTCCGATGGCATCAACAGCCAGATCCGCACGCGCTACGCCGACACCTACCATCCCGACATCGACCAGCGCCGCTGCCGCTTCGTCTGGCTGGGCACCACCAAGACCTTCGACGCCTTCACCTTCGCTTTCGTGCAGACCGAGCACGGCTGGTTCCAGGCCCATGCCTACCAGTTCGAGGAAGGGCTTTCCACTTTCATCGTGGAGACGCCCGAGGAAACCTGGAAAGCCGCCGGCATCGACCAGATGAGCCAGGAAGACGGCATCGCCTATTGCGAAAAGCTGTTCGCGCCCTGGCTGGACGGCCACCGCCTCATGAGCAACGCGGCCCACCTGCGCGGCTCGGCCATCTGGATCCGCTTTCCGCGCGTCATCTGCAACACCTGGGTGCACTGGAACACGCTGGACACCGCGCGCGGCGAGCGGCGCGTGCCTGTGGTGCTCATGGGAGACGCCGCGCACACCGCCCATTTCTCGATCGGGTCCGGCACCAAGCTGGCCCTGGAAGACGCCATCGAGCTGGCGCGCTGCCTGAGCGGCGCGGAGGGTTCGGTCGAGGCCGGCCTGACGCGCTACGAGGAGGTGCGCAGCGTGGAGGTGCTGAAGATCCAGAACGCCGCGCGCAACTCCACCGAGTGGTTCGAGAACGTGGCGCGCTACGCCGGCCTGGAGCCGGAGCAGTTCGCCTATTCGCTGCTGACCCGTTCGCAGCGTATTTCGCATGAGAACCTGCGCCTGCGCGACGCTGCCTGGCTGGAGGGTTACGAGCGCTGGCTGGCCGAACGCGCCGGCGCGCCGGCGCCCGCCGGCCAGCGGCCGCCGCTGCCCATGCTCACGCCCTTCCAGGCGCGCGGCGTGCGGCTGAAGAACCGCATCATGGTGTCGCCCATGGCCATGTATTCCTGCGAGAACGGCGTGCCCGGCGATTTCCACCTGGTGCACCTGGGCGCGCGCGCCATGGGCGGGGCCGGCCTGGTCATGGTGGAAATGACCTGCGTGACGCCGGAGGGCCGCATCACCCCGGGCTGCCCCGGCCTGTGGAACGACGACCAGGCGCGCGCTTTCAAGCGCATCGTGGATTTCGTGCACGCCAATTCCGATGCCCGCATCGGCATGCAGCTGGGCCATGCCGGCCGCAAGGGTTCCACGCAGCTCGGCTGGCAGAAGATCGACCATCCCCTGCCCGAAGGCAACTGGCCGCTGCTCTCGGCGTCGGCGCTGCCTTACATCGAGGGCGTATCGCAGGTGCCGCGCGCCATGACGCGGGCCGACATGGACCAGGTGCGCGACAGCTTCGTGGCCGCCGCCCGGCGCGCGGTGGAAGCCGGTTTCGACTGGCTCGAACTGCACTGCGCGCACGGCTACCTGCTGTCCAGCTTCATCTCGCCGCTGACCAACCGGCGCGAGGACGAGTACGGCGGCAGCCTGGACAACCGCCTGCGCTACCCGCTGGAGGTCTTTCGCGCCGTGCGCGAGGTGTGGCCGGCGGACAAGCCCATGTCGGTGCGCATCTCGGCGCACGACTGGGTGGAGGGCGGCATCACGGCCGACGACGCGGTGGAGATCGCGCGCCGCTTCAGGGCGGCCGGAGCCGACCTGATCGACTGCTCTTCCGGCCAGGTGAGCAAGGCCGAGAAGCCGGTGTACGGCCGGATGTTCCAGACCCCCTTCGCCGACCGCGTGCGCAACGAGGCCGGCATCGCCACCATCGCGGTGGGCGCGATTTTCGAGGCCGATCACGCCAACGGCATCATCGCCTCGGGCCGCGCCGACCTCTGCGCCCTGGCGCGCCCGCACCTGGCGGACGCGTCCTGGACGCTGCGCGAATCGGCGCGCGTGGGTTACCGTGAGGTGGGCTGGCCGAACCAGTACCTGGCGGGCAAGCGCCAGCTCGAAACCAACTTCGAACGCGCCGCGGCCATGGCGCAACTGGACATCAAATGAGCACGAATCAGCTTCCGCTGGCGGGACGCCACGCGCTGGTCACGGGCGGGGCGCGGGGCATCGGCCTGGCGTCGGCCCGCGCGCTGCTGCGCCGCGGCGCGCGCGTGACCCTGCTGGGCCGCGACGCGGCCGCGCTTGCCGCGGCGGCGGCCGACCTGGCCGCCGAAGGCGAGGTGCGCACGGCAAGCGCCGACATTGCCGACGAAGCCTCGGTGCGCGCCGCTTTCGCCCGGGCCGAGGCGGAGTCCGGCCCCGTGCTGGTGCTGGTGAACAACGCCGGGCAGGCGGTCAGCCAGCGCTTCGACCGCACCGACGCGGCGCTGTGGCAATCCATGCTGGCCGTGAACCTGACCGGCACCTACCATTGCATCCAGGCGGCGCTGCCCGGCATGCTGCGCGAGAAGTGGGGCCGCGTCATCAACGTGGCGAGCACGGCGGGCCTGACCGGCTATGCCTATGTAAGCGCCTACTGCGCGGCCAAGCACGGCGTCATCGGCCTCACGCGCGCGCTGGCGCTCGAGACGGCGCAGAAGGGCATTACCGTCAACGCGGTGTGCCCGGGCTACACCGACACCGACATCGTGCGCGGCGCCGTGGCCAACATCGTCGAAAAGACGGGGATGGCGCCGGAGGCGGCCCGCGCCAGACTGGCCGAGCGCAATCCGCAGGGCCGGCTGGTGCGGCCGGAGGAAGTGGCCGAGACGGTGGCCTGGCTGGCGCTGCCCGCGTCTTCCTCCGTCAACGGCCAGGCCATCGCCGTCGACGGCGGCGAAGTCATGACCGGCTGAGCCGCACGCCCATTGAACGATTCACGAACGGAGACACCATGAGCACGCAGTCCGAAGCACACACCATGAAGCACCACAAGCGGCCGATGGCCGGCTACGAGGCCCGGACCTTCCTGTGGCGGGTGTCGGCGGACGGCAAGGTGGCCACCATCACCCTGAACCGCCCCGAGCGCAAGAATCCGCTCACTTTCGATTCCTATGCCGAGCTGCGCGACCTGTTTCGCGCGCTGGTGTACGCCACCGACATCAAGGTGGTGGTGGTGACGGGCGCGGGCGGCAATTTCTGCTCCGGCGGCGACGTGCACGAGATCATAGGGCCGCTGACCCGCATGAGCATGCCCGAGCTGCTGGACTTCACGCGCATGACGGGCGACCTGGTCAAAGCCATGCGCGCCTGCCCGCAGCCCATCGTGGCGGCGGTGGACGGCGTGTGCGCGGGGGCGGGGGCCATGGTGGCGCTGGCCTCGGACCTGCGGCTGGGCACGCCGGCCGCGCGCACCGCTTTCCTGTTCACGCGCGTGGGCCTGGCGGGCGCGGACATGGGAGCCTGCACGCTGCTGCCGCGCATGATCGGGCAGGGCCGGGCCTCCGAGCTGCTGTACACCGGCCGCGCCATGACGGCGCAGGAAGGCGCCGACTGGGGCTTTTTCAACAGCCTGCACGAGCCGGGCGAGCTGCAGCAGGCCGCCCAGGCCCTGGCCGCCCAGCTGGCCGCCGGCCCCACGTTTGCGCACGGCGTTACCAAGAAGCTGCTGCACCAGGAATGGAATATGGGCGTGGACGAGGCCATCGAGGCCGAAGCCGAGGCCCAGGCCATCTGCATGCAGACCCGCGATTTCCGCCGCGCCTACGAGGCTTTCGTGGCGAAGCGGAAGCCGGTGTTCGAAGGAGATTGATTGAGCCCGCCTCCCTCCAGCGGAGCGCCTGCGGCGCTCCGCTGGAGGGAGGCGGGGTGCGTGCATGTGTGCAGGTGCGCGGAGGATTCGGGCGGCCCCTCCGGCTATGCTGGGTGGGCCCGGGGCCGGAGGCGCCGGCTTGCTGCGGGCGGAGCGAACGTACGGGATGCGATGGAGATGACTGAGATGAGCGACATGAGCTGGCTGGATTGGCCATTTTTCGAGGAGCGGCACCGGACGCTGGCGCGGGAGGTGGATGAGTGGTGCGGGACGGCGCTGGCCGGGGTGGACCATCATGACGCGGACGCGGCGTGCCGCAAGCTGGTGAAGGCCATGGGCGAGGCGGGCTGGCTGCGCTACGCGGTGGCTGGCGGGCCCGGAGGGGGCTGGGGCGGCGCGCTGCCCGAGGTGGACTCGCGTTCGGTCTGCATCCTGCGCGAAACCTTCGCGCGGCACGAGGGCCTGGCCGATTTCGCCTTTGCCATGCAGGGCCTGGGCAGCGGCGCGATTTCGCTGATGGGTTCCGATGCGTTGCGCGAGCGCTACCTGCCGCGCGTGGCGCGCGGGCAGGCCATCGCGGCATTCGCGCTGTCCGAGCCGGAGGCGGGCTCCGACGTGGCCGCGCTGGCGTGCGAGGCGCGCCAGGACGGCGGCCACTACGTGCTCGACGGCGTCAAGACCTGGATCTCCAATGGCGGCATCGCCGATTTCTATTGCGTCTTCGCGCGCACCGGCGAGGCGCCGGGGTCGCGCGGCATCAGCGCGTTCGTGGTGGACGCGGACACGCCGGGCTTCTCCGTGAGCGAGCGCATCGATCTCATTGCCCCGCACCCGCTGGGCACGCTCTCGTTCGAGAACTGCCGCATCCCGGCCACCCAGCGCCTGGGCGAGCCCGGGCAGGGCTTCAAGCTGGCCATGATGACGCTGGACATCTTCCGCGCTTCGGTGGCGGCCGCCGCGCTCGGGTTCGCCAAGCGCGCGCTGGACGAAGGCCTGGCGCGCGCCCGCTCGCGCCGCATGTTCGGCCAGACGCTGGCCGACCTGCAGCTGACGCAGGCCGCGCTGGGCGACATGGCCACCGCCATCGACGCTTCGGCGCTGCTCACCTACCGGGCCGCCTGGCTGCGCGACGTGCGCAAGCAGCGCACCACGCGCGAGGCGGCCATGGCCAAGATGACGGCCACCGAGTCGGCGCAGTCCGTCATCGACCGCGCGCTGCAGATGTTCGGCGGCGCGGGCGTGGTGTCGGGCATGCCGGTGGAAAAGCTCTATCGCGAGATCCGCGCGCTGCGCATCTACGAGGGCGCCACCGAGGTGCAGAAGCTGATCATCGCCCGTGAATTGCTGAAGGCATAAGAGGCAGGGGCCGCCGAGCCCCGTCCTTCAGATCTTCCAACCACCGCACAGCACAAGGGGAAAACCATGGAAGCCTCCGCTCACGTCGACACTTTCGCCCGGGACAATCTTCCGCCCGAGGAACTCTGGCCCGAGTTCCTGCTGGACGGCCCCGATGTGGCCTATCCCAAACGATTCAATTGCGCCGCCGAACTGGTGGACGCCATGGTCGAGCGGGGTTGCGGCGAGCGTCCGGCGCTGCGCTGGCGCCAGGACGGCAAGCCGGCCGTCATGACCTACCGCGAGCTGCGGGCGCTCACCAACCGCATCGCCCGCGTGCTGGCCGAAGACCTGAAGCTCGTGCCCGGCAACCGCGTGCTGCTGCGCGGCCCCAACAATCCCATGATGGCGGCCTCGTGGCTGGCTGCCATCAAGGCGGGCCTGGTTACCGTTCCCACCATGCCGCTGCTGCGCGCCAAGGAACTCAGGCAGATCATCGAGAAGGCCCGGGTGCAGGCGGTGCTGTGCGACGTGCGCCTGCGCGAGGAGGCGGAATTCTGCGCCCGGCCGGACCACGAGCATTATTGCAAGGACCTGTCCACGCTGGTGTTCTTCAACGACGCCGGCCCGGATTCGCTGGACACGCTGGCCGCGGGCAAGCCCGACGATTTCCAGGCCTGCGACACGGCGGCCGACGACGTGTGCCTGATCGCCTTCACCAGCGGCACCACGGGCTCGCCCAAGGGCTGCATGCACTTTCACCGCGACGTGCTGGCCATGTGCGACCTCTTCCCGCGCCACATCATCAAGCCGGGGCCGGACGACATTTTCTGCGGCACGCCGCCGCTGGCCTTCACCTTCGGGCTGGGCGGCCTGCTGTGTTTCCCGCTGCGCGTGGGCGCCAGCGCGGTGCTGGCCGAGAAGCTCACGCCCGAAGGGCTGCTGGAGCTGATTCAGGAATTCCGCGCCACCATCGTGTTCACCGCGCCGACCTTCTACCGCCAGATGGCGGCGCGGGCCCCGGAATTCGACCTGTCTTCGCTCAAGAAGAGCGTGTCGGCGGGCGAGGCGCTGCCCGACGCCACGCGTCAGCTCTGGAAGCAGGCCACGGGCATCGAGATGATCGACGGCATCGGCGGCACCGAGATGATCCACGTCTTCGTCTCCAGTCCGCCCGGGGAAGTGCGCCGCGGGGCCATCGGCAAGGTGGTGCCGGGCTATGTCGCGCAGGTGGTGGACGACGAGATGCGCCCCGTGCCCAACGGCGCGCCGGGCCGCCTGGCCATCAAGGGCCCCACCGGCTGCCGCTACCTGGCCGACGAGCGGCAGCGCCGCTTCGTGCAGCAGGGCTGGAACCTGCCGGGCGACACCTTTGTGCGCGACGACGACGGCTATTTCTTCTATCAGGCGCGCAACGACGACATGATCATCTCGGCGGGCTACAACATCGCCGGCCCCGAGGTCGAGGACGCGCTGCTGCGCCATGAGGCCGTGGCCGAATGCGGCGTGGTGGGCGCTCCCGACGAAGAGCGCGGCCAGATCGTCAAGGCGTTTGTCGTGCTCAAGCCCGGTTTCGCGCCCGACGACGCGATGGCGGCGGCGCTGCAGGCTTTCGTGAAGGCCGCTATCGCGCCGTACAAGTACCCGCGCGCCATCCAGTTCGTGAGCGCGCTGCCGCGCACCGAAACCGGCAAGCTGCAGCGTTTCGCGCTGCGCAACATGGCTTAGCGGACGCGGGGAGGAAACGAGATGGCAGCGCCGTTCGTGAGCGAGGTGGAAGTCCGTTTCCGGCATTGCGACCCGGCCGGCATCGTGTTCTACCCGCGTTACTTCGAGATGATCAACGACTTCGTCGAGGAATGGTTCGACAAGGGCATGGGACTGCCTTTCCATGCGCTGCACGTCGAGCGCCACATCGGTACGCCCATGGCCTCGGTGCAGTGCGATTTCACCGCGCCCAGCCGCTGGCACGAGCGGCTGCGCCAGGTGCTGGAAGTGCGCCGCATCGGCGGCGCCTCGTTCCGCGCCGACGTGCGGTTCGAGGGGCCGGACGGGCAGCCTCGGCTGCGCGCGCGGCTCACCATCGTCACGGTGGACCTGCGCGCCATGAAATCGACGCCGCTGCCCGCCGACCTGCGCGAGCGCATGCAGGCGTACCTGATTCCCGAAGCGTGAAGGCGGCGGGCCGACGACGCGCAATGGTTTTTATTGTTCTTCTGAATAGGATGACGTTATGAAGATTCTGCAACCGCCGGATTGGATGGCGCCCCGAGGGTATTCGAACGGCGTGCTCGCCGAGATGCAGGTGGGCAGCAAGATCGTGTTCGTGGGCGGACAGGTCGGCTGGAACGGCCGGCAACAGTTCGAATCCGACGATTTCGCGGACCAGGTGCGCCAGGCGCTCCTGAACGTCGTGGCCATCCTGGCCGAGGGCGGCGCCCGGCCCGAGCACATCGTGCGCATGACCTGGTACGTGACCGACAAGCAGGCCTACGTCGCGGCCTACCCCGAGATCGGCAAGCACTACCGGGAAATCATCGGACGCCATTTCCCCGCCATGACGGCAGTCGAGGTGGCCGCCCTGGTCGAAGACCGCGCCAAGGTGGAAATCGAAGTCACGGCGGTGGTGCCGGGCTGAACGCGCGGCTTGCCGCGTGCGTCCGGGTCTGTTAACACTGGACGGCCCCGCGCACGCGCTTTCGCATGCGCGCACCAAGGAGACAGACGCATGGCCGACACCGCCGTAACCACCCGGGAGATCGCCGTCGCTGCGCACGACGGCGGCACTTTCAACGCCTACCTGGCCGTGCCCGCCTCGGGCCGCGGGCCCGGCCTGGTGCTGTGCCAGGAGATATTCGGCGTCAACGCCTTCATGCGCCAGAGCGCCGAGCGCCTGGCCGAGGAAGGCTACGTGGTGCTGGCGCCCGATCTGTTCTGGCGCCAGCAGCCCGGCATCCAGCTCACCGACGGCGAGCAGGATATGCCGCGCGCCTTCGCGCTCTACCAGGGCTTCGACCAGGACCTGGGCGTGCGCGACGTCGACGCCGCGCTGGCCGCGCTGCGCGCGCTGCCCGAGCAGGAAGGCGGCGTGGGCGTGCTGGGCTATTGCCTGGGCGGCAAGCTGGCCTATCTCGCGGCCTGCCGCTGCGAGGTGGACGTGGCCGTGGGCTACTACGGCGTGGGCATCGAGCAGAGCCTGCAGGAGGCCGACCGCCTGCGCGGCAGGCTGGTGCTGCACATCGCGGAGCAGGACGGCTACTGTCCGCCCGCCGCGCGCGAGCGCATCCTGCGGGCGCTGGGCGGCCGGCCCGGCGTGGAGCTGTACGTGTACCCGGGGGCGGATCACGCCTTCGCGCGCACCGGCGGCGCGCATTACGACAAGCCCGCTGCGCTGATGGCGCACCAGCGCAGCATGGCGGCGCTGCAAAAGGCCATCGGGCCGGAGTTCGATTACTCGGCGCTGTGGGACACGCACTGCGAGTACGAATTCGGCACGCGCGACGTGCCGGCCACCATGTCCACCATGGTGGCCGAGCCCTACGTCAACCACATTCCCACCATGACGGGCGGCGTGGGCCACAAGGAGCTCAGCCGCTTCTATCAGCACCACTTCGTCAACAGCAACCCGCCCGACACGCGCCTGGTGCTGTTGTCGCGCACCGTGGGCGCCACGCAGATCGTGGACGAGGTGCTGTTCTGTTTCACCCACACCACCGAGATCGACTGGATGCTGCCCGGCGTGCCGCCCACCGGCAAATACGTGGAGATTCCGCTGGTGGCCATCGTGAAGTTCCGCGGCGACAAGCTTTGCCACGAGCACATCTATTGGGACCAGGCCAGCGTGCTGGTGCAGATCGGTCTGCTCGATCCGGCCGGCCTGCCGGTGGCGGGCGCGGAAACCGCGCGCAAGCTGTTGGACGAAACCCTGCCTTCCAACACGCTCATGGCGCGCTGGAAGGAAAGCGCAGCGAAGTAGGCGGGGGCCGTCCCACGCCGCGGCGTCCGCGCGGGGAGCGCGCTGCCCGCCCGCGGCGCTAGCGGATCACGATCTCGCCTTCTTCCAGGCCGGCCTTGCCGCCGATCTGGTCTTCGAGGAACTGCTGCACCTTGTTGCCGAGCTGCAGGGTCACGCCGCCGCAGAAGCGGCGGGCGGCGCCGATGGTGGCGGTCTGCAGGGGCTGCAGGTCGCGCGCGAGCTGGGCTTCGTCCTGGTCCAGCTGCAGCAGGTCGGCGCTGAGCCGGGTGTGGGTGTTGCGGGCGCGCTCGAGCACGTCGCCCTGGGCGCGTTCCGGGTGTTTCTGCAGGAACATCAGCAGTTGCTCCAGCTTGGCCTTTTCTTCGTTCATTCGGGCGCGCCGTTGCACCAGCGCGCCGCGCTTGAGGTCGGCATGCGGGTCCAGGCCGGCCTGCACCAGGGTGGGAATGCCCGCCGGCGAGCCGATGGTGCCGGCTCGGATCGCGTGCAGCGCGCGTGTCTGCCCGCCGGTGATGGCGCTCTGCTGGGAGTTGGGCGGCCCCACCGTCACGCTGCCGCCGGCGGCGATGCTGCTCTGGCGGATTTCGCGTTCCACCAGGACATCGGCGCCGGCGCTGATGATGGCGTTTTCGATGAATTTCGCCTTGAGCGACTGGCCGCAGACGATGTGGGCGTTGCGCGACGCCTCCTTGCCCACGGGCGCCGTATCGGCCATGCCGATGATGCCGCCGCGCACCGAGACGTTGCCGCCGGCCTCGACCAGAGCGGCTTCGATGGCGCCGTGCACTTCCACGTCGCCCGTCACCCGCACTTCCATGGTGGCGGCGATGTCGCCGCGCACCAGCAGCGAGCCCTGGAAGTTGATATTGCCCGTGGACAGGTCCACGGCATCGACCTCGACCATGGGGTTGACCTGCACGCCATGGGCGACCAGCTTGGGCGTGCCGGCGATCGCGGCGCGCAGCAGCAGCGGGTTTTCCGGGTCCAGGGCGACGCCCGCCAGGTCGCGCGCGTAGGGAATGTCGGGCGGCTCGGCCGGCAGCACCGGCTCGCCCAGCACGTTGCGGCCGTCGATGCCGGGCAGCGGCGGGTGGCGCTGCATCAGCAGCGTGCCCGGCGACACCAGCAGCAGGCTGCCCAGCTCGCGGTAGTCCACCTGGGCCAGCTCGTCGATTTCCTTGGCGCGGGGCTTGAGGCGGTCGAGCAGGCTTTCAAAGCGGGTGGGCGTGCCGGGCGTGGGCGGGGTGCCGCGCGCGATTTCCACCGCCTCGCAGCGCCCTTCGAGCAGCGCGGCGGCCAGCGCGGCGTCCTGCACGCCGTGCACGATGCCCTGGGCGGCCAGGGCGGCGCGCAGGTCTTCCAATGTGACGGGCTTGCCGCCCTTGGGCGGCGTGAGGGTGAGCAGCACGCTCATGCGCGCCGCGTCCATCTCGAGCTCGAATGCGCCGTCCTCGATCCGGCCCACCACGGCCTGCACGGGCCCGGCGGCTTCGCGGCACTGTCCGATGAAGGCGGCGATGGCGCCGTCGTCCAGCGCCTCGCGGCCGATGCCGCGCGTTTCGGCCAGCGCGGCGATCTGGTCCCAGGCGGGCAGCGCGGCCGGGGCCTGCGCGCCGTCTCCGTTCTGGACGCCGTCCCCGGCCGCGTCGGCCGGCGGGGCAGCGCACTCGGGGGGAGGGGTATATACGGCGGTCAACTGGCCGGTGTCGGCATCGGCCAATAGTTGGAGCACGCTGTCGGCCTGCATGTTTCCCTCTCCTGTCCGGTCTGGCCGGGTCCAGTTTTTAGTAATTGTACGAAATATAACGTCATATATTAACGCAAACCGTTGCGAACAGACAGGAAGGGATATTACGAACGGACGGCCGCACTACGGCATCGGACGGAGCGACAAACCGGCCCGCGGACGGCAGCATGGGAGCTCGCCTGAGCCCTGCCACGCGTTTACGGAGCCCCGCCAGCATGACCTGTCCGCCCACCTCCACGTCCCCGGCCTTGCGCGTCCTCGCGGCGCGCGGCGCGGGCGCGGCGGCCCTGGCGGCGATGCTGTCGGGACTGGCCGTCGCAGCGGTCCTCACACCCGCCGGCGCGGCTCAGGCGGCCGAAATCTACCGCTACAAGGACCCTTCGGGCGTCTGGCGCTCGATGAAGGTGCCCAACGGCTACGCCAAGCTGTACAAGAGGGGGCAGGCCAGGGCTCGCCTGGCCGCCGGCAGGGGCGCGGCGGTGGAGCTGTGCGTGACCTGCGAACCGCAGCCGGGCGACGGCGCCAGCGCCGTGGCGGCCGCGCGTCCCGCTTCGCGCGCGCTGCGCCTGGGAGATCTCAAGCCGCCGCCCGCGCACGACGGGCTGATCGACCGCGCGGCCAGGGATTCCGGCGTGGACCGGGCCTTGCTCACGGCCGTCATCGCCATCGAGTCGGGATTCCGCAGCGACGCGCGCTCGCCCAAGGGCGCGCTGGGCCTGATGCAGCTCATGCCGGCCACGGCCGCGGCGCTGCTCGGCGTGGCCGACGTGGAAAAGGCCCTGGTGGACCCGGCCACCAATGTGCGGGCCGGCTCGCGCCACCTGCGGCGGCTGATCGACCAGTACCCGGGCCGGCTGGACCTGGCGCTGGCCGCCTACAACGCGGGCGAGGGGGCGGTGCGCAAGTACGACGCCGTGCCGCCCTATGCCGAAACCCAGCAGTACGTGAAAGACGTCATCGCGCTCTACGAGCAATACCGGACGCAGTGATGCCCGCGCCCGGCCTTGCGGACCCTACAGCGAGGCGAACACCTTTTCCGCGATGTCCAGCGTGGACTGGATGACCGCGTCGTCGTGGGTGGCCGACACGAAGCCCGCCTCGAAGGCCGAGGGCGCGAAATGCACGCCTTCGTCCAGCATGGCGTGGAAAAAGCGGTTGAAGGCCTTGGTGTCGCAGGCCGACACTTCGGCGAACGATGTGGGCACGGCCTCGCTGAAATACAGCCCGAACATGCCGCCCACGGAATCGGCCGAGAACGGCACGCCGGCCTTGCGGGCGCGCTCCTGCAGGCCCTGCGCCAGCTTGGCGGTCTGGGCCGAGAGCCGGTCGTAGAAGCCGGGTTCGTCGATCAGGCGCAGGGTGGCCAGGCCGGCGGCCACGGCCACGGGGTTGCCCGACAGCGTGCCAGCCTGGTAGACGCCGCCCAGCGGCGCGATGTGCTTCATGATGTCGGCGCGGCCGCCGAAGGCGCCCACCGGCATGCCGCCGCCGATCACCTTGGCCAGCGTGGTGAGGTCGGGTGTGATGCCGGTCAGGCCCTGCACGCCCCGCGGCCCCACGCGAAAGCCCGTCATGACTTCGTCGAAGATGAGCAGCGCGCCGTGTTGCGTGCAGAGTTCGCGCAGTCCTTCCAGGAAGCCCGCCGCAGGCTTGATGAGGTTCATGTTGCCGGCCACCGGCTCGACGATGACGCAGGCGATGTCCGAGCCGTGCCGGGCGAAGGCCTGGCGCACGGCTTCCAGGTTGTTGTATTCCAGCGTGAGGGTGTGCGAGACGAACTCGGGCGGCACGCCTGCCGAGCTGGGGTTGCCGAAGGTCAGCAGGCCGGAGCCGGCCTTGACCAGCAGGCTGTCGGAGTGGCCGTGGTAGCAGCCTTCGAACTTCACGATCTTGGCGCGGCCCGTGGCGCCCCGCGCCAGGCGGATGGCCGTCATGGTGGCTTCGGTGCCCGAGCTGACCAGGCGCACCAGCTCCAGCGAGGGCAGGCGGGCGATCAGGGTTTCGGCCAGCTCGATCTCGGCCTCGGTGGGCGCGCCGAACGACAGCCCGTGCACGGCCGCTTCCTGCACCGCGCGCACCACCTCGGGGTGCGAATGGCCCAGGATGGCCGGCCCCCAGGACCCCACGTAGTCGATGTACTGGCGGTCTTCGGCGTCCCAGACGTAGGGGCCCTGCGCGCGCTTGATGAAGCGCGGCGTGCCGCCCACGGAACGGAAGGCGCGCACGGGCGAGTTGACGCCGCCGGGGATGCTGCGGCAGGCGCGTTCGAAAAGCTGGGCGTTACGGGACATGGCGGTCAGGGCTGGTGGTTGGGGGTTGCGGAAAAGGCGGCGCTGCACGCCGCGGCGGCGGCCCGGATGTCGGGCGCCTCGAACAGGCTGGTGATGACGGCGGCGGCGTCGGCGCCGGCCTGCGCCAGCAGCGGCGCGTTGGCCGGCGTGATGCCGCCGATGGCGACGATGGCCGGCCGCGGCGCCGGGCGGGCGTCGGCCAGGGCGCGCGCCTGGGTCAGCACCTCGAGCGGCGCGCGGACCGTGTCGGGCTTGACCCGCGAGGGGAACATTGCGCCGAAGGCAATGTAATCGGCCCCGCCTTCCAGCATGAGGCGGCCGCGCGCCAGTTCGTCATAGCAGGATACGCCGATGATGAGATCGGGGCCCGCCTCGGCGCGCACGCGCGCCAGCGGCTCGTCGTCGCGGCCCACGTGGGCGCCGTCGGCGCCGACTTCCAGCGCCAGGCGCCAGTCGTCGTTGACGAGGAACACCAGGCCCAGCTCGCGGCACAGGGGCGCCAGCGCGCGCGCCTGGGCCGCGCGCACTTCGCGGGCAGCGTTCTTGCGGCGCAGTTGCAGCGCGCGCATGCCGCCCGCGGCGGCTTCGCGCACGGCGCGCAGCAGGCGTTCGGTGTCGTCCCATTCGGGGGTCACGCCGTACAGGCCGGCGGGGAAGCGCAGGGCTTTCATGGCGCGGAAATCCGGTTGGGAATGCGGCGGCCCATGCCGGGCAGGAAGCTGGCCGCCACGCAGGACTCGGCATGCGCGAGGCCCTGGCGCACGGCTTCGGGCATGTCCAGGCCGCGCGCGAGCAGGGCGGCGATGGCGGCGGCGGCCACGCCGCCCGTGTCGCTGTTGCGGTCGGGCGGCGCCTGCCAGGGCAGGGTGTGGGTCTGGCCGCCGGGGCCGAGCAGCAGGTTGGCGTAATGGCCGGGACGCTGCGGGCTGCCCAGCGCCAGCACCCATTGCGCGCCCGCCGACAGCAGCGCGTGCATGGGGGTGGGGGCTTCGCCGATGTCGATGTCGCCATCGGCCTGCCACTGCGCCAGGCGCAGGTGCTCGATGACCAGCAGGTCCGTCTGAGGCAGCACGAGTTCGAGCGTGGCGGCCAGCAGGTCGCCGGCCTCGTCTTCGGCCACCGCGTCGGCCGGCGGCCGGGCGCGCTGGCCCAGGTGCAGCACCAGGGGAACCTGGCTGTAGTCCGCGGCGATCTGCGCGGCCACGCTGGCCGTCTCGGCGGTGTATAGTCCGCCCATCTTGATGGCCTGCACCGGCATGTCTTCGAGCAGGCAGCGCGCCTGGTCGTCCAGCAGTTCCGGCGAAACCGGGTGGATGTCTTCGATGCCGGCGGTATCCTGTACGGTGAGCGCGGTCACCGCGCCGACGGCATGGCAGCCGAGGCGGGCACAGGTGACGGCGTCGGCCGGCAGGCCGTCGGCGCCCGACGGATCCACGGGACCGAATACCAGAACGAGAGGGGGAGTAAGGGGAGCCACTTGGGACAGCGTACATTGGCGGGGGCCCAGGATGCACCGGCGATTGCGATGTATCAGGGGAACCCCTATTGGGTTTCGGTAAGATTGTCCCCATTCTAATGGATAGACGCCGCCGCAGCCGGCTCCTGGCGCAGCCGGGCCCGGGCGGCCACGAGATGTGAAGAGAGAACTATGCGAACTTGGATGTGTCTGATTTGTGGCTGGGTTTACGATGAGGAAGCCGGCCTGCCCGACGAGGGTATTCCTCCCGGCACTCGCTGGGAGGACGTGCCCCCGAATTGGGTCTGTCCCGAATGCGGCGCCCGGAAAGAAGATTTCGAATTGATGGAAATCTGATACACGGCGCGACCGGATTCCGCCAGGGCTCGTAAGATGGGCTCGTGCCGGACCCGCAACGCGGGCCGGCGCGCATGTCCCCCGCCTTCAGGCACGGACGTCCGCCCGCCGGGGCGGGCGCCCGCGGTTCCACGGACTACCCACTCAAGGGGTCGCCATGACGGAAACTCACCACGAAGACGCCACCACGCAATCGGCCAATTTCGCCAACCAGTTCCTGATCGCCATGCCCGGCATGGTCGGCGGCAGCCTGGCGGGTTCGGTCATCTATATCTGCGAGCACACCGAGCGCGGCGCCCTCGGCCTCGTCATCAACCGGCCCACGGATCTCACGCTGGGCACGCTGTTCGAGCGCATCGACCTCGAGCTGGAAATCGGCCCGGTCAAGGACACCATGGTGTTTTTCGGCGGGCCGGTCCAGACCGACCGTGGTTTCGTGCTGCACGAGCCGCCCGGCGAATACAACTCCAGCATCAAGCTGGGCGACATGGCCCTCACCACCTCGCGCGACGTGCTGCAGGCCGTGGCCGAGGGCAACGGCCCGTCGCGCCTGCTGGTCACGCTGGGCTATGCCGGCTGGGGCGCGGGGCAGCTCGAAAGCGAAATGGCCCAGAACGCCTGGCTGAGCGTAGGCGCCGACGCCCACATCATTTTCGACGTGCCCCCCGAAGACCGCTACCCCGCCGCGCTCAAGCTGCTGGGCATCGATCCGGTGATGCTGGCCGGCGACGCGGGCCATGCCTGAAGAGACGCTGCTGGCCTTCGACTTCGGCGAGAAGAAAATCGGCATCGCGGTCGGCAACACGCTGACCCGCCAGGCGCGCCCGCTGGAAATCATATTCAGCGAGGTGCGCGACGTGCGCTTCGGCCGCATCGCGGCGCTGCTCGAAGAATGGCAGCCGCAGCGGGTCGTGGTGGGGCTGGCCCTGGACGCCGACGGCGGCGAGCAGCCGGCCACCGCGCGCTGCCGGCGCTTCGCCAATCAACTGCACGGACGCTTCGGCGTCAGCGTCGAGCTGGTGGACGAGCGCGGCTCCAGCATGGAGGCGCAGCGCCTGCTGGGCACGAACGCGCCCGACGATGCCATGGCCGCGGCCGTCATCCTCCAACGCTACCTGGACGCCTTGCCCGCCTGAGGCGGCCGGTTCCCTTCCCATGTTCAATCCGCAACTCGACCGCCGCGGCGAACTGCTGCACCTGCTGGACACCGAGGGCATGCCGCGCCGGCTGCTCGAACGCCTGCTCGAAGCGGCCGACGCGCCGCCGGCTCCGCTGTCCGGCCCTGCCGTGGGCGTCCGCGTCCATCTCTGCCTGCCGCCGGCCGCCGACGCGCTGCGCGCGGCCTATGCCGGCGCGGCGCGCGACCTGGGCCTGGCCGCCAAGCCGCTGGACGCGTCGGCCGGACTGGCGAGGGCGGCATCGGCGCTGCCGCCCGGCATCCTGGTGCTGCGCCATGCCAGCAGCGGCGCGGCGGATTGCGTGCGGCGCTATGCGGCGCCAGGGCTGCGCGTGCTCAACGCGGGCGACGGCGCGCACGCCGATCCGCTGCCAGCCCTGGCGCTGGCGCGGGCGCTGCGCCGGCGCCGGCCCGAACTCTTCAACCTGACCGTTGCCCTGGTGGGCGACCTGAGGCATTCGGCCGTGGGCCGCTCGCTGGCGCATGCGCTCACCACGCTGGGCGTGCCCGAGCTGCGCGCCGCCGGGCCGGGCACGCTGCTGCCCGAAGGCGCGGCCCAGCTGGGCGTGCGCGTCTGCCCCGACCGCGGCAGCGCGCTCGCCGGCGCCGACGCCGTGGTCGCGCTGCCGCTGGACATCGAGCGCGTGAACGGCGCGTGGCTGCCTTCGGCGCGCGAGTACGCGCATTTCTGGGGCCTTTCCGCCGGCATGCTGCGGCAGGCTGCGCCGGGCGCGCTGCTGCTGCCGGCCGGCCCGCTCACGCCCGGCCTCGAAGTGGAGGCCGACGCCGCCGCGGCCCTGCCCCTGCTGCACGAGGAAATCGCGCGCGACGAGCAGGCGCTGCGGCGGGCCGCGCTGGGCCTGCTGGCGGAGGCGGCATGAGACTGCATATCGCGAACGGCCGCCTGATCGATCCCGCGCGCGGGATCGACGGCCGGCACGATCTCTACCTGAGCGACGGCCGCGTGGCGGCGGTCGGCGCGCCGCCGCCGGGCTTTCGGGCCGACCGCGTGCTCGACGCCGCGGGCCTGGCCGTGCTGCCCGGCCTCATCGACCTGGGCGCGCGGGCGGCGCGGCCCGGCGCGGAGGCGCCCGCGCTGGATGCGCACGCCCTGGCGTCCGCGCTCGCCGGGGGCGTGACCACGCTCGTGCTGCCGGTGGCGCCCCAGGCCCCGCTGGACGATCCCGCCAAGGTGCGCGCCCTGGCCGCCCAGAACGCGCCCGGCCAGCCGCGCGTGCTGTTCCTGGGCGCGCTGACCCTGGGGCTGCGCGGCGACATGCTCGCCGAATTGGGCCTGCTTGCCGAGGCGGGTTGCGTGGCGTTCTCGCAGGGCGAGGAGGGCATGGCCGACACGCGCGTGCTGTGGGGCGCGATGCGCTATGCGGCCGGGCTGGGCCTCACGCTGTGGCTGCGCCCGCAGGATCCCTGGCTGGCGCGGGGCGCCTGCATGGCGGCCGGGCCCTACGCCGACCGGCTCGGCCTGTCCGGCCTGCCCGAGCAGGCCGAAACCATTGCGGTGCACACGATTCTCGAATTGCAGCGCGCCACGGGCGCGCGCGTGCATCTGGCGCGCCTGTCCAGCGCGGCGGGCCTGGCGCTGGCGCGCGCGGCGCGGGCCGAGGGCCTGCCGCTTACCTGCGACGTCGCGGCCCGCGCCCTGCATTACACCGATCTGGACGTCGGCTTCTTCGACACGGGTTTCCGCGTCCAGCCGCCGCTGCGCGGCCAGCGCGACCGCGAGGCCATCCGCCGCGCGCTGGCCGAGGGCGTGGCCGACGCCGCCTGCTCGGACCATACCCAGCTCCCGCGCACCGACAAGGATGCGCCGTTTCCGGACGCCGCGCCCGGCGCGCCCGGACTGGAGCTGCTGCTGTCGTTCGTGCTGAAGTGGGCGCGCGATGCGGGGGTGCCGCTGGTCCAGGCGCTCGCGCGCCTGACATCGGCCCCCGCGGCGGTGCTGCGCGCCGCGGCGCCCGCGCAGGCGCCGGCCGGCAGCCTGGGCGAGGGCGATCCGGCGGACCTCTGCCTGGTCGATCTGGACGCCGAGTGGATGGCGCCGGGCGGGCCGCAGGCCGGCAGCGAAGCCGGCCCGTTCGCGGGTATGATGCTGCCCGGCCGCGTACGCGCCACCGTGGTCGGTGGCCGCATGGCCTGGGAGACTCCTGCTTGAAGTTGCTGCGCTTCGTTCTCCGGCTCGTTCTCGTCCTGCCCTGGATCGCCTTCGGCCTGCTGTGCGTGGGCCTGATCTATCCGCTGATCGGCCCGCGCGCGCGGGCGTGGCTGAACCGCAACTGGTCGCGCTGCCTCATGGCCTTCTGCGGGCTGCGCGTCGTGCTGAAGGGCACGCCGCGCCTGCGGGGCCCCGTGCTGATGGTGGCCAACCACGTGTCCTGGATCGACATCTTCGTGCTGAATTCGGCGCGCGCCACCGCGTTCGTCGCCAAGAGCGAGATACGCAGCTGGCCGGTGATCGGCTGGCTCGTGGCCGGCGCGGGCACGCTCTTCATCGAGCGGGGCCAGCGCCATGCCGTGCACGCCATGGGCGAATCCATGCAGGCGCGCTTCCGGCAGGGCGACGCGGTGGGGCTGTTTCCGGAGGGCACCACGACCGAGGGGATGGAGCTGCGTCCCTTCCATGCCAGTCTTTTCGAGCCGGCCCGCGCCGCGGCCGTGGAAATCCAGCCGGTGGCGCTGCGGTTCCTCCATCACGGCAAGCGCAGCGGCTTTGCCGCGTTCGTGGGCGAGGAGACGCTGGTCATGAACCTCTGGCGCGTGCTCGGCGCCACGGGCCTGTCGGTGGAGGCGGTGTTTCTGCCGCCGCTGCCCGCGCGCCATCCGGACGGCAGCCTGCCCACCCGCCTGGAGCTGTCGCACCAGGCGCGCGACGCCATCCGGTCGGCGCTTTAGGGGGAGTCTGCCCCAGGGTGCGCGGGCCCTAGGAATCCGCCAGCGGGTCCTGTTCCTGCGCGCAGCGCACCTGCACCAGCTTGCGGTCCTGCAGCCGCAGCGCCGTGAGCGAGCCGCCCCAGACGCAGCCCGTGTCCAGGCAGATGACATCGGGCCGGATGAGCAGGCCCAGCGTGGACCAGTGCCCGAACACCGTGGTGATGTCGCGCGTGGCGCGGTTGGGCACGTCGAACCAGGGCACGAGGTTGGGCGGCCAGGCGCCGGGCGCGACCTTGGTGGCGAATTCCATGTGGCCGTTGGGCGTGCACAGGCGGATGCGGGTGAGCGCGTTGATGATGACGCGCATGCGCTTGCCGCCCTTGTGGTCTTCTTTCCAGGACGCGGGCTCGTTGCCATACATCTTCTGCAGCGCCTTCTGCCAGTTCGGCCCGCGCAGGGCGTCCTGCACCTCGCCGGCCAGGGACAGCGTCTTGGCCACGTCCCATTTGGCCAGCGTGCCGGCATGCACCAGCAGGTGGTTCTGCTCGAAATGGGCCAGCGGCCGCCAGCGCAGCCAGTCGATCAGGTCGGCGGCGTCGGGCGCGCGCAGGATCTCGTCCAGCGTGTCGGACTTGGACGGCTTGCGCACGCCGGCCGCGGCGGCCAGCAGGTGCAGGTCGTGATTGCCGAGCACCGCCGTGGCGCGCTCGCCCAGGTCGATGATGCGGCGCAGGGTGGCCAGGGACTGCGGCCCCCGGTTCACCAGGTCGCCCGCGAACCAGAAGCGCGAGTCGGGATCGCCGACCAGGTCGGGATGGGACAGCAAGCGATCCAGCGGCGAGCAGCAGCCCTGCACGTCGCCGATCATCCAGATACTGCCGTTCATGCGGGACTCTTGCTCCAGGGCCAGCGTTGTTGAACGAAGCGGCTGATGGTGTGCCGGTACTCCATGTACGACATGGCGCCTAGCGCGACGATCATGGCGCCGATGTTGGGGCCGAGCGCGGTGAACCAGGGCGGCCACTTGCCCAGCATGCCCACGTTCAGGGCCAGCTGGTTGAGCATGAAGAAGCCCACCCCGAGCAGAATGCCCATGAACACCTTGGCGCCCACGCCGCCGCGCCGGGTCTGCATGAGGCCGATGGGCGCGGCGATGGTGATCATGACCAGCAGCGTGAACGGATACGCCAGTTTGCGCCACAAGGCGACGATCTGTCGACCGTACTGGAGCTGGTTGTTGCGCAGGTAATCCACATAGTCGAGCAGCGTGGCCAGCGACATGCGCTCGGGCGTGAGCACCCGCGCGATGAGGCGCTCGGGGCTGAGGGTGGTGTCGATGGTGCGTTCGGGCAGACGCACGACGCTGGCCGGCGGATGCTTGGGCGGGCGCGCGTCGGCCAGGGCGTCGGCAGCCTGGTCGTCCAGCCGCGTTTCGACCACGTTCTTGAGCACCAGGTCGCCATGGGCGAACACGCCGCTGGGGGCGGTGGACATGGCGCTCAGGGTCAGGTCTTTCTTGAATTCGTACAGCGAGATGGCGCCCACCTCGCCGTCGCCCTTGAGCTCGGCGATGTTGATGATGCGCGTGCCGCCGTTGGGCGTGGGTTCCTTGAACCAGTAGCCGCTTTCCAGGCGTTCGCCGCCGGCCTTGCCCCGCAGCAGCAGGTTGGCCTCGCCGGATTTCATTTCCGCCCAGGGCGTGACGTATTCCGACAGCAGAGCCGCCCCGATCATGAGGGGGATGGTGATGATCCACAGCATGCGCAGCAGCTTCATGCCGCTCACGCCCGACACGCGCAGGATCACCAGCTCGTTGCGCTGCGCCAGGCCCGCCAGGGCCAGGATGGCGCCGATCAGCAGCCCGATGGGCAGCAGGTCGTACAGCCGGGTGGGCACGGCCAGCGCCTGCAGGTAGAAGAGCGCCGTCATCGTGAACTTGTCGCCCACGTTGTCGAGGTCGTCCACCAGCGCGAAGAACGTGAAAAGGCCCAGCAGGGCGGTGAGGACCACTGCGCAGGAGCGATAGATCTCGCGGGCGAGGTAGCGGCGTGCGGTGCGCATGAAAGTGAGGGGTAACGCCTAAACGTGAAAGCTTAACAAATCCGGGCGGACATTCGCCGCCCGCCGGGCCGGCGCCGCTCAGGGAATCTCCACCAGCCGCATGCGCCGGGTGAGCGTGGAGACGCGGGAATTCAGGTAGCGGGTGTTGCGGTGGCTGTCGTAGAAGCGCGGGTTGGGCAGCATGGCGGCCAGGCGGGCGGCCTGGCTGGCGCCCAGCCGGGACGCGGGCATCTTGTAATAATGCTGCGCCGCCGCCTCGGCGCCGAAGACGCCTTCGCCCCATTCGGCCACGTTCAGGTACAGCTCCAGGATGCGCTCCTTGGTCATGACGTGTTCCAGCATGTAGGTCAGCACCAGCTCCTGTCCTTTGCGCAGGTAGCTGCGGGAGCTGGACAGGAACAGGTTCTTGGCGAGCTGCTGGGTGATGGTGGAGCCGCCGCGCACCTTGCCGCTGCCCTTGGCCTCCTGGCGCTGGTTGTACTCCCAGGCCTTGCGGATGGCGTCCCATTCCACGCCGTCGTGCTCGATGAAGTTGGAGTCTTCCGAGGCGACCACGGCGCGCTTGAGGTTGTCGCTGATCCGGTCGTAGGGCACCCACTGGTACTTCAGCTGGATGGCGGGATTGGTTTCGCGCAGGCGCGACAGCTCCTCGCGCATGATGGCGCTGCTGCCCGGATCCTGGTAGCGGTACCAGACTACCTGGGCGAACAGCCAGAACTGGTAGAGCAGCACGGCGCAGGCCAGCGCCATCAGCAGGCCGGTGACGATGCGGAACCACGAGCGCCCGCCCCTGGCGGACCGCCCCCTGGCGCGCGGCGCCATGCCTCAGCGCCCCGACGCCAGCGCCTCGCGCAGCGCCGCCAGGACCGGCGCGGGGTCGGGCCGCACGCCGTGCCAGATGTGGAAGCTCTCGGCGGCCTGGCCCACCAGCATGCCCAGGCCGTCGGCGGCCAGCGCCGCGCCGTCGGCCTCGGCCTGCCGCATGAAGGGGGTGGGCCGGGCCCCGTACATCATGTCGTAGGCCGCCGCGCCGGGCGCGTACAGCCCGCCGGGCAGCCCGGGGGCCGCATCCTGCAGGCCGCTGGCCGTGGCGTTGATGACCAGGTTCCAGCCGCCGGGCCGGGCGGCGTCGTCCAGGCCGCCCGCGCTCACTTCGGTGAAAAGTCCGGCATCCGCGGCCGCCCAGGCGGCCGCCAGCTCCGCCGCGCGCGCCGCGGTGCGGTTGACGATGCGGATGCGCGCGCAGCCCGCCTGCGCCAGCGGCAGCAGCACGCCGCGCGCCGCGCCGCCCGCGCCCACCAGCAGCACCGAGGCGCCGTCGAGGGCGACGCCGAGCCGCAGCAGGTCGCCTACCAGCCCCACGCCGTCGGTATTGCAGCCGTGCCAGGCGCCGCCGCGCCAGGTCAGGGTGTTGACCGCCCCGGCCAGCCGCGCCCGGTCGGACAGCCGCGCGCCGCAAAGCCTGTACGCCTCTTGCTTGAAAGGCACCGTCACGTTCATGCCCTGGCCGCCTTCCGCCGCGAAGGCGGCCGCCGCCGCGGCAAAGCCGTCCACCGGAGCCAGCAGGCGCTCGTAGCGCAGCGGCCGGCCGGTCTGGCGGGAGAACATCTCGTGGATCTGAGGCGAGCGGCTGTGCGCGATGGGGTTGCCGATGACGGCATAGCGGGCGGGAGGGGACGCCTCGGTCATGGGGCTTCGGTTTCCAGAGTGTCGTTGATGAAATGCCAGGTGCGGGTGATGACCAGCTCGTCGGTGTCGCGCGCGATGTCGGGCGGGAAGGGCGGGAAGGGGGCGGCCAGTTGTACGATGCGCCGCGCCGCCTGGTTGAGCACCGCGTGCGGCGAGGGCTGGTCGATCTCGACGCCGCCGATGCTGCCGTCGCTGCGCACGGTGACGGTGATGCGCAGCGAGCCGTAGATGCGTCCCCGGGCCTCGTCGGGATAGTTGCGCGTGCCGATGGCTTCGATGCGGCTGCGCCAGGCGTCCAGGTAGGCGGCATAGCGCGACGCCTCGGCGGACGGGGCGACGAACTGCTTGCGCGGCTCGGCGCTGTATTGCCGCACGCGGGCGGCCAGCGCGGCGACCTGGGCGTTCTGGATCACGCTGGCCTGGTCCTGCGCGTCGTTGCCGGGCTCGCTGCCCTCGGGCCAGGGATTGACCGCCGGCCGCTCCACGCCCGCCTTGTCGGCCGAACGCAGCTGGGTCATGAGGCGCGCCTGTTCGGCTTCGAGCTGCATCTGGCGCTGGCGCGTGGCTTCCAGCACGATGGTTTCGGCAGACTGGCCGGTGCGGGGCAGCGGCGTGGAAGCCATCCCCTGCGAGGCGTTGCCGCCGCCCGTCATGGCGTTCTGCGCGATGACGCGGGGGGCATCGGGGGGCGTTTCGCTGCGCGCGTTCAGCAGCACCACCTCCAGGCCGGCGGCCGGCGGCCGCTGCCACGCGGGCGCGCCAAAGCGCCACGCCAGCGCAGCGGCGTGCACCAGCAGCGAGATCGCCAGGCCGATACGCAGGTAGTGCTGGGCGGGCTCGCCCAGCCACCGCAGGCAGGCGCCCAGCGCGGAGGGAGTGTCAGCATGGATACGCACGAGACGCATTGTAGAGCGACTCCCTTCGCGCCGCGCGCGGACGCGGACTCTGTAACAGCTCCGCCCGCAACGGCGGCCGTCCTTGTCAGCGGGCGGCCGTCTCGCGCGGGAACACCCACACCTTGTCGGCCGGCAGCGCCAGCCGGCAGGGACCCGGCTCGCGGCCTTCCGCGCCGTAGGCGCGCAGGGCCAGGGAGCGCGCCAGGTCGTCGCCGGGCGTGCGGAACAGGTATTCCCAGCGGTCGCCCAGGTACATGCTGGTCAGCAGCGGCATGTCGAGGTGGTTGCCGTCAGGGTCGTCGGCCAGCCTCACCTGCTCCACCCGGATCACGGCGGTGGCGTCCTGGCCCGCGACCACGCCGGCGCTGGCCCGGCCCCACAGCGCCCAGCCCGCGCCCTCGATGCGGGCGCGGCCGTCGCGCACTTCGGCGACCCGGCCGTCCAGGCGGTTGTTGCTGCCCATGAACTCGGCCGTGAACAGGGTGGCGGGCGAGCCGTACATTTCCTGCGGCGTGCCCTGCTGCTCGATCTTCCCGTTGTTCAGGAGCAGGATGCGGTCGGATATGGCCATGGCCTCGCTCTGGTCGTGCGTCACCATGAGCGCGGACAGGCCCAGGCGGATGATGAGCTCGCGCAGGAAGGCGCGCGCTTCCTCGCGCAGCTTGGCGTCCAGGTTGGAGAGGGGCTCGTCCAGCAGGATGACGGGGGGGCTGTAGACCAGGGCGCGGCCGATGGCCACGCGCTGCTGCTGGCCGCCCGAGAGCTGGTGCGGATGGCGCGCGCCCAGCGCGCCCAGGCCGAGCTGGTTCAGCACGTTCTGCACGCGCTCGCGCACTTCGGACGAGGGCGTCTTGCGCAGCCTGAGCGGATAGGCCACGTTGTCGAACACGGTCTTGTGCGGCCAGAGCGCGTACGACTGGAACACCAGGCCCAGGTTGCGGTCCTCGGCGGGCACTTCGCGGCCGGCCGCGCCGTCGTAGACGGTGCGCTCGCCGATGGCGATGCGCCCGCGCTTGGGGGCCTCCAGGCCCGCCACGGCGCGCAGCAGCGTGGTCTTGCCGCTGCCCGACGGCCCCAGCAGGGAAACCACCTCGCCCTGGCGCAACTGCATCGACACGCCCTTGAGCACGGGGTTGTCGCCGTAATCCAGGTGCAGGTCTTCGACGGAAAGCTCAATCATGAAGTTTGACTCCGAATCGCAGGGCAATGCCCAGGCCGATCACGACCAGAACGATATTGATGAAGGAAAGCGCGGCCACGATGTCGATGGCGCCCGAGGCCCACAGCGACACCAGCATGGAGCCGATAGTCTCGGTGCCGGGCGACAGCAGGTACACACCGGTCGAATATTCGCGCTCGAAGATCAGGAACATCAGCAGCCACGACCCGATCAGCCCGTATTTGGCCAGCGGCACGGTCACATGCCGCGTGACCTGGCCGCTGCGCGCGCCGGCGCTGCGGGCCGCCTCTTCCAGCTCGGGCCCCACCTGCAGCAGGGTGGAGGAGATCAGGCGCAGGCCGTAGGCCATCCAGACCACCGTGTAGGCCAGCCAGACGCTGAAGATGGTGCTGCGCACCGCGCGCAGCCATTCCACGACGTTGTCGCGCAGCCACTCGGCAAAAGGCAGGGCCGAGAGCCAGCCGCCTTCGTCCACGTCCAGAGCGTTGTCCAGCCACATCGGCACGAACAGGAACACCCACAGGAAGGCCAGGCCCGCCAGCAGCCCGGGCACGGCGCGCGGCACCAGCACGCTGTAATCGAGAAAGCGCGTCACGTTGTCCTGCTTGCGGTGCATGGCCAGCCCGACGAACAGGTAGCAGAGCACGGCCAGCGCGCCGCCGAACACGCCGATGGCCACCGAGTTGACGATGGCGCGGATCAGGTTGGGCTGGGCGAACACATTGCGGAACGCATCCAGCGAGAGCACATCCCAGAGCGATACGCCCATGCCCCAGTTGGACACGAAGGCCCGCAGCAGCACGCCCAGCAGGGGCACCACCACGGCCACCAGCAGCCACAGGCCCACCACCGCGCCGGCCGCCCAGCGCCACTTGCCCAGCGGCAGCGGGCGGGCGCGCGACGCCTTGCCCTTGACCGTGACGAAGCGGTTGGCGGTGCGCATCAGCCGGCGCTGCAGCATGACGAGCGGCACGGTCATGCAGATCAGCACCACCGCGACGGCGGCCATCAGGTGATACGAGGGAATGCCCAGCTTGTTGGTCAGTTTGTACAGATAGGTGGCCAGCACCAGGTTGCCTTCCGGGTCGCCCAGCACGAGCACCAGGCCGAACACTTCCAGCCCGAGGAAGAACAGCAGCACCGTGGCGTACAGCATGGCCGGGCGCACCATGGGCAGGCTGACCGACACCATGACGCGCAGCGGCGACGCGCCCGAGACGCGCGCGGCCTCTTCCACGTCGGAGCCCATGCTGCGCAGCGCCGACGAAATATAAAGGTATGCGTGAGGCACGTGCGTGAGGCCGGCGATGATGACGATGCTGGCCAGCGAGTAGACGTTCCAGGGCACGAAGCCCAGCACGCTCTGCACCCAGGTCGAGAAAAAGCCCACCGGCCCCGCGGCCACCACGTAGCCGAAGCCCAGCACCATGGGCGAGACGAATACGGGCACCAGGATCAGCGGCTCGATCCAGCGCCGTCCGGGCAGGTCGGTGCGGATCATGAGAAAGGCCAGCATGCCGCCCAGCGGGATGGCGATGGCGGCCAGCCCGAAAGCCAGGATGAAGCCGCTCCTGAGCGCCTTGTAGAAATCGGGGTCCGCGAAGATGAAGCGGAACGCGTCCAGGCCGAAGCTCTTGGACGGCTGGAAGAACGGCGCCGACAGAAAGCTCTGGATGATGATGAACGACAGCGGCGCGTAGATCGCCAGCGCCGCGATCAGCACCACCACGCCGCGCGGCAGCGACTGCCATTTTCTGCGCATGGACTGCATGGGAAATCCTGTGGTCTGGGTAAATCGCGCCGGGGCGGGGCCGCCGGCCCCGCCCCCCTTGCACCGGGCGGGCCTGCCTGCCCCACGCCGGCGCGGGGCGTATCACTTGCCTGCGGCCGCGCGCCACTGCTTGATGAATTCCAGGCGCTTGTTCTGCTCCAGGTACTCCAGCAGCGATTCGTTCACGGGAATCGGCTTGAGCGCCTTGCCCAGCTTCTTGGTCATGCCGTCCACGTCGTTGTCGCCCTCGATGTCGTCGCGCACCGAAGCGAGGTCGGCCTGGTTGGCCATGATTTCCTGGCCCTTCCTGGAGAGCAGGTAATCCATCCAGAGCTTGGCGGCGTTCTTGTTCTTGGCCTTCTTGCTGATGAAGGCCACGCGCGACAGCACCAGCGTGTAGTCCGTGGGATAGGAAACGCCCAGCGAGGGGTCTTTCTTGGCCCGCGTCTCGGCATAGGAGCCCAGGATGTTGTAGCCCACCAGGTTCTCGCCCGAGGATACGCGCTCCATCATGGTGCCGGTGGAAGACTGCACCACCAGGCCGCCCTTGGCGACGTTCTTGAGCGTGTCGAAGTAGTGGGGATCGTTGGCCTTGTCCTGCACCGCCAGCATGAAGCCCACGGCAGACTTCTCGATGTCGTAGGTGGTGACCTTGTTCTTGAACTTGTCCGGCTGGCTGGCGATGAGCTTGCCCAGCGCCTCGTGGGTGGTCGGCACCTCGTTCTGCGGGATCAGGCGCTTGTTATAGATGAACACCGCGGGTTCGTAGGTGGTGCCGTAGGCGCGTTCCTTCCAGACGGACCAGGCCGGCAGCTTCGGCGTTTCGGGCGACTTGTACTGCAGCGAGTAGTCGGTGGCCAGCTTCAGCGCCGAATCCATGGACGAGCTCCACACCACGTCGCCGCTGCCGCCGCCGGCGGCCTGCTCGCTGATGTAGCGGTTGTACAGCTCGGTGCTGTTCATGTCGTTGTACTCGACCTTGATGCCGGGGTACATGGCCTCGAAGCCCTGGATGATGGGGCCGGCCGCCTTGGTGTCGGTGGTCGAGTAGATGACGACCTTGCCTTCTTTCTTGGCGCCGTCGATGATCTTCTGATAATCGGCAGGATAGCCGGCGGGCACTGGTTGCGCATAGGCGGCGCCGGCGGCAAGGGCGAATGCGGCGGCGCAGGCGGCCGCCAGTCTGGAATGGGCAAGCATGGATCTCGTCTCCGAATAGGGTCAGTGGCGGACGCTCGCGGCCCGCTTGCCAGCCATCTTAGGAGCCCCCGTCTGTCGCCGTCCTGTCATCCCGCATTCCTCTCCTAGGGGAAATCCCGCAATCCCTTCCCGGAAAAAACGGACTCCGCCCCGCCAAGTCGGGCGCCGAAGGCGCTGGGGGGCCTACCTCGGCGTATCCGTAACCAGCCGGATCCAGTTCTGCACGAAGCGCGAATGCCGGCGCTGGTCCAGGCCGACGAGCAGGGCCGGGCTCAGCACCACGGGCTGCACGATGCCTTGCGAGCGGGCCAGCACCGCCTCCGAGGTCCAGCGGCCGGGCGTGTCTTCCATGATGGAGCCCAGCGCGGCGTGGCTGGACGCCACCTGCTGCCCGGCGGGCGAGAGCAGCCAGTCCACCAGCGCGTGCGCCAGTTGCGGATGCGGCGCATGGCGGGCGATGAGCACCGAGCGCGCCAGCACCAGCACATAGTCCTGCGGAAACACCACGCCGATGCGCGCGCCCGCGGCCTGGCGCGACAGCGCGTAGGAACCCAGGACGTTGTAGCCCAGGTCGAGCTCGTCGCGCTCGATGGCGTCCAGGATCTCGGCGCTGGTGGCCGACAGGCGCACGCCGACCTTGCCGAAGGCATTGGCCAGCCCCCAGAAATTGGAGGACACCAGCTCGTCCTGCTCGGCCATCAGGTAGCCCACGCTGCTGGTAGCGATGTCATAGGTGCCGACGCGTCCATGCAGCCGGACCTGATCCTGTTCCAGGCTGCGCAGCAGATCCTGGCGCGAGCGCGGCACGGTGTCTTCGGTGTAGCGGCGCGGGTTGTAGACGATCACGGCCGGCTCGAAAGTGAAACCATATACTTCGTGGCGCCACACGGCCCAGGAAGGCAGCCGCGCCGCCATCGGCGAGGCGTAGCTTTGCGCGTAGCCGTCGTTGGCCAGCCGGATCTGCAGGTCGGACGCCGAGCTCATCAGCACGTCCACGTCTTCGAGCCGGCCGGCGACGGCCGCCTCGTAGAGCTCGCGGCTGCCCATCTCGCGGTACTGCACCGACACGTCGGGGTGCTGCGCCTGGAAGCCCAGGATCAGCGGCGCCACCACCGGGGTATCGGTGGGGCCGGCCACGACCAGCCTGCGCGCCGAGGGCTGCGGCGCGGGGTACTCCGTGACCGGCCCGGCCGCCCCGCCGGCCGCCCGCGCCGGCGCGGGCGTCGAAAGGCCGGCGGCCAGCGCCAACGCCAGCGCCGCGCCGGCCGCCAGCGAGCGGCCCGCCTGGCGCCGCGCCAGCGGCAGGATCACCCGAGCCGACAGCCCGCCGCCGGGGCGGTCCTGCAGCCACAGCGCGCCGCCATGCGCCGCCGCCACCGAGCGCACGATGGCCAGGCCCAGTCCGGAACCCGGCTGCGCCTGCCCGGCGCGCCCGCGCGCGAAACGCTGCTGCACCGCGTCTTTCTCGTCGTCGGCGATGCCCGGGCCTCGGTCGGACACCGTGAGCGCCACGCGGCCGCCCGCCACGGGCGTGGCCTGGATGTCCACCGGCCCGTCCGGCGCGTAGCGCAGCGCGTTGTCCACCAGGTTGCGCAGCATCTCGCGCAGCGCCACCCGGTCGCCGGCGACGCGGGCGCGGCGCACCTCGGGCGCGATGGCGATGCGCAGCCGCTGCGCGTCCAGCGGGCCGATGTGGCGGCGCGCCTCGTTGATCGTCTCGGCCACGCCCACGAGCGTGCGCGCGCCCTTGCCCAGCCGGTGCGTGATGGTGGCGTCCATCAGGAGCTGGTTGATGAGCTGGCTGGCGTGGGTGGCGTTCTGGTGAATGCGCGCCACGCGCTCGTGCAGGCGGTCCGCATCGGTTTCTTCCAGCGCCACTTCCGCCTGCGCCCGCAGCGACGCGAGCGGCGTGCGGACCTGGTGCGCCGCGTCGGCCACCAGGGTGTTGAGCGTGTCCATCATGCCGGCCAGCCGTTGCATGAAGGCGTTGAGCGCCTCCACCAGCCGCCGCACTTCGCGCGGCACGGGCGCCGCCAGCGGCGCCAGGTCGTCGGGCGCGCGGCGGCGCAGCTCGCGCTCCACCCCCGCCAGCGGCGCGAATGCGCGCTGCACGCCGAACCACAGCAGGCCCAGCGCCACCAGCGCCAGCCCCACCAGCGGCAGCAGGCTGCGCTGCAGAATCTCCCCGGCCAGCGCCTGGCGCGAGCCCAGGGTCTCGGCCACGCGCACCGTCACCCAGCCCGCGTGCCGGCTGGCCGACACCAGGCGGCCCACCGTGGCCACGCGCACCGGTTCGTCGTGATAGCGCAGGTAGGCGAACACCGGCGTGGCCGATTGCGCCAGCGGCAGGCCGGGCGCCAGGTCGCCATAGCCCGTGATGAGGCTGCCGTTGGAGGCGCGCGCCTCGTAGAACACCCGCTCGCTGCCCGAGAGCATGGCCAGCGAGGAAACCGGCGGTTCCACGGTAATGGAGTTGTCCTCGATCTGCACCGAGCCGGCGATGGTGAGCGCGGACGCCGCCAGCAGCCGGTCGAACGCCTGTTCGGCGGCCCGGCGCGCATAGTCGTGCAGGAAGAACACCGTGGCCGCCAGCGCGCAGGCCAGCAGCGCCACCCCCAGCGCGAAGACGCGCCGCCGGATGGAGAAGGATTCAGCCCGGCTCATGGCTGCGCGCCTGATAGCCGACGCCGCGCACGGTAATGATGTCCACGGTGCTGCCCGCCAGCTTCTTGCGCAGGCGGGAGATCAGCAGTTCCAGCGCGTTGAGCGAGCCGTCGTCCAGGTCGAAGAGCTGGTTCATGAGGCGCTCCTTGGCCACGGTCTGGCCCTGCCGGCCGAGCAGGATTTCGAGCAGCCGGAACTCACGGCGGCCCAGGTCCACGTGCTGCGCGCCGATGCTGGCGGTGCGCGCGGCCAGGTCCAGGCTCAGGTTGCCGTAGACCGCCACGCTGCTGGTCTGGCCGGCCGGGCGGCGCAGCAAGGCGCGCAGCCGCGCCTCGAGTTCGCGCAGATCGAAGGGCTTGACCAGGTAGTCGTCGGCGCCCAGGTCCAGCATGTCGATCTTGTCTTCGATTTCGGCGCGCGCGGTCACGACCAGCACGGGCGCGTCCATGCCGGCGGCGCGCAGTTCGCGGATCAGGGTGAAGCCGTCCTTGCCGGGCAGATTGATGTCCAGCACCAGCGCGTCCCAGTCTTCGTCCAGCGCCCAGCGCAGCGCCTCCGAGCCGTCGCGCAGCCATTGCACGCTGTGGCCGGCGCGGCGCAGCTTGCTTTCCACGGCGTCGCCCAGGTCGAGGTTGTCCTCGACCAGCAGAATGCGCATCTCGCTCCTCCGGTGTCGTTGTGGTTTTGGAGAGGAGTTTAAGGGGTATGGGATGGGGTGGGGGAAG